>NZ_AUYB01000132.1 GCF_001625655.1 Pseudoalteromonas luteoviolacea DSM 6061
TATTTGATCAACAAGGCCCTTTCACTTGCTCTTTTGAGTCCTTTTGCCTCGTATGCTGTAGGCAAATGTATACCTGATCATTGTGGCAGTGTGTATATTGAAAGGCTGTATGTAGAAGCGTCTGGGACCATATATATCGGCACAAGTGGAGATGAGAAAGTTCTAAATTGTCAGGCCGTTGCGGGGGTTTATGCCACTATACCAGCAGGTACACCTGGAGCAGATCTGCTTTATTCAACTTTGCTTGCTGCGCAAATGTCGAATAAGGTGATAACCACGTTACAAGTGGACGACAACAAGCCCGGCTGTGTTGTTCAATATGTAACCTTAGACAAGCAATAAGTTAAGTTGTGAATGATGGCGAGTATTTGGCCATCAAACCAACTCGGTAATAGCCCTTTTGCGATGCCAGAGCAATCGGGCTAGAGTGCTTAAAGCACACCGAGATTGAGCTGTTTTAAATATAGAGGCAAAAACGGTTTATTAGTTACAATCGAAGGCTTAATTTAACGGTCGCGTTTATGACCCATTACATCAATTAAGTTTTAAGATAAAAAGCTTTCGGGTTTATGCTCTAAATTTAATCGCTGCTCATCGATGAATTTTTGCGTAATCTATTTAGATAAACCCAACTATAATGAAGATTATACATTCCTAGTTTTCAACTCTCCCAAATTACATGCGATGACCTTTAAAAAGTGAATACAGGTCTAAATCTCAGGGGGGTACATTCTGTATTTTTGGCGGCTTTTTCATAATGAAAGCTAAATGCAATCAAGATTGCTACTTAATATCAATATGGCATCATTATATTTTAAGCTGTATTGGTGTGCTGAAGGTACACGTCTAAAATTATAAAGTTAACCAATAATATATAAAGGTGAGGTAGTTATGGAGCAGAGAATTTGCGTCGGTGCATTTGTTATACAAAACGAAAAGCTACTTATGGTGAACCATAAAAGAGAGGGGAGATATGACTTTTGGGTGACACCCGGTGGCGGTGTAAAAGGAACTGAGTCTTTAGAAGAAGCAGCAACCCGCGAAGTAAAAGAAGAAACTGGGCTTAACGTAAAGGTTAATAAACTCATGTATATAGAGCAAATGTTCACGCCCGAAGAGCGTTCAGTGAAATTTTGGTATCTCTGCGAGTTAATTGATGGTGAGCTCGACAGTAGCGCAGAAGAAGCCATTCGAGAGTTTATTGTTGACGCCGATTTTAAGGATAAAACTTTTATTAAGTCGAATGAAGTTTTTCCGCCGATGTTGAACGATGGGTTTTGGGAAAAAATAGCAAAAGATAATATACAACCAGAGGTTATAGAGCTTAGAGAGCTTAAGTTTTATTAAAGTTTAAACTTAGAATAATAATTTTAGTGTAATTCAACCCAGTCGTTTTTATATATAATAGCAGTGGTTTATATGGTACCGTTCCTCTTTTATGATATGAGATCAGTAAAAAGTGAAAAGAGCGATACTAACTCTGGCTCTACTAGCAACGGGGAACGTTGTTGCACAGCCGATTTATTGTAGTGGGAAAATTTCCAGTGTTTACATTCAGTCAGATGGGAACGTAAATATAAATGGAACTTGGCGAAATAGTTGGACATCAATTTGTAACACTAAAGGCAGCGATCCAATTACATGCTCATTGTGGGCTTCATATGCTGCTAGTGCAGTACAAAATAATTTAAAAGTTACGGTTAGCTATAACCTGCCCGCAGGTAGCAGTTGTGCTTCATTGGAAACATATGGTAATGCACCAAAGCCCACTTACTTTATGATACATAATCCTAGTATGTAATAAACCAATATTAATCGTAAATAGGCCATCGTACCCAAGCGTTAATTGTGCGAGGGTCTATTTACGATTTAATGGCTAAATATCTTCATCACTATACATTTCACTACGGTTGCGACCATTCTTTTTTGCAATGTACAGCGCGCGGTCAGCTAATGCCTGAGTTGATTCAATATGTTTTCTTGACACCGTACTACTAAAAGCAAGCCCTGCACTTACTGTTATTGGATTAGTGATAAACTCTGGCGACAATTGTTGCGCTTTGTGGGAAAAGGCTTCTCTAATTTTTTCTGATAATTGAAGCGTGTGAGTTGGTGTGATGTCAAACAGCAATATACAAAATTCCTCACCTCCCCAACGAACCACCAAATCCGAGCTCCTTACTTGGGATTTTAGTGTCGAGCCCAGCTCTGCCAAAATTGCATCCCCCATTGTATGTCCATACGTATCATTTACATGCTTGAAGTGGTCCACATCAAGCATAATCACGGCAAAAGAGTCACATTTCCTTTTTGATAAGGGCAAAATACTCTCAAGGCTCTTACTCAATCCATGGCGATTAAGTAAATCCGTTAGTTCATCATGGTGTGCAGAGTATTCTAATTTGCGAACAAACCGCCCAGCACTGAGTAGCATTAGTAATGGCGTACCGGCAACAATGCCTATCAAGGCTACTAGCCAAGTATAACCACCTACCCAACTAAAGTTAGACCCAATGTTTGGCAGTGAACCAAATGCACCGTAGAGTGTGTATAGAGCGCTAAGTGTGATTTCAAGAATAACTACCGCAATGGTTATTTGGGTAGCGAGGTATTCGTTTTTATCATGCTTTGCGTGCTGCCACAGTACCCAACCATAATGAGATCTAACACATATTAGCCAAATACCTATTACGGCTAGTCGCCATTCTCTATCAGGCATAACTAAGGTAAATAGAATTGACAAAGCCAAAACTGGAACGATTAAGAATGCAATACGTCTCGTAGAAGGTTTGATATACACGAAATGCCATGCACCGATGAGCCACAGAGAGTGCCCTAAAATCAAACAGGTATTAAAGGTGGTTACTAAGAGTGCGCGAGGCACATTTTGCATTGATAGCTGAGAAAGATAAGCTACGGATAGCACAGCTAAAGCTGCAGCCCAGTAGCGTGCTCCTTCTACTTTCTGGCTCATTCTTGCCATTGACATCAGGACTATTGAGCCTGTCAATGAAGCAATAAACAAAGAGAGCATTAACGTTAAATCATGGACTTGCACTTGTCGCTTAACCTGCTTATTTAACTACAAAAAGGACAGGAATGTTGATTTTTATTGAGCAATCAATTGGTTCCTTGTCTGCGCGCATAACGTAAAGCTTAGCAAAGCCCAGTTATTTTGCAGCGTAGTACGGTGACTCTATTTTACTTTACGCCTCATGATTATCATGCAATAAAGGTGGGATGTAGTGGTATGTATTAGGTTCTGGGAAAGTTTTATGGTCACTAGCAATAAAGTTTTGTTTGTATATGGAACATTGGCGCCAAATAGAGCGAATTCACACTTGCTTGAAGATATTGGTGGTAGTTTTGAGAAGGCTTTTGTGAGGGGAGATTTGTTCGAAGAAGGGTGGGGAGCTGCACAAGGGTACCCAGGTATTAAGCTCAATAAGGAAGGGCCTAGAATAGAAGGGTATATTTTTATATCTGAGCAATTGCCAAATCATTGGCGAGCGTTAGATGATTTTGAAGGGCCTGAGTATGAACGGGTTGAGTGCGATGCATGTACAGAAAGTGGTGAATACATCAAGGCAAGTGTCTATGCATTGGCAAAATAACGATTAACTCGAAGCAATGAATAAGAAGTAAAACAGAGAGTAATAGCATGGAGCAAAACAATGAATAATCCTATTGAGCAATTTTCGCAATGGTGGGAACAAGCGCTTATTGATTCGCCACTGAAGCAAAAGAGCGCTGTGTGTGTATCGACGATTGACCAAGAAGGTTTCCCAGCAGCGCGTTTTGTTGATTTGAAATCCGTTTCAAATGAGGGCATGGTGTTTTGTACTTACCTCAGCTCTCAAAAAGGCATAGAAATTAGTAAATGTAACAAAGTTGCACTTACTGCATGGTGGGATCATATTGGCTATCAAG
Source organism: Pseudoalteromonas luteoviolacea DSM 6061 (assembly GCF_001625655.1). GTDB lineage: Bacteria > Pseudomonadota > Gammaproteobacteria > Enterobacterales > Alteromonadaceae > Pseudoalteromonas > Pseudoalteromonas luteoviolacea. The sequence continues at coordinate 3,931 of NZ_AUYB01000132.1, forward strand.
TTAGAGTAACGGGCTGCGCTACAAGGTTGTCTGACATAGATGCAGAGAAGTATTGGAAAACGCGCACTCGATCAGCTCAAATAACGACACACGTTTGCGAGCAAAGTCAGCTCATAGCCAATCCATCTATGCTTGGGGGGAAAGTTGCCGAATATACTCAAAGTAATGAGGCTGAACCGATCGAAAGGCCAGTTAATTGGGGTGGGTACCGTATCAAGCCAATCCGCATTGAATTTTTGACATTCAAAGAAGATAGATTACACATTCGCGAGCTTTATACTTTGTGTAATGAAAAGTGGAATAGAGCTTATTTGCAACCTTAATTGCTAATGCGCTCATGAGACATGTCGTTATTGATTTAAGTATCTATAATTTAGAAACGCTTATACAAATGTTGGACGACTATGAACAGGTGCTTGATTGCACTTGCTTTACTCGCAAGTAGCCACTTTCCAGCTTCTTCACAGCCCATAAGAGTTGTTGTCAATGACTGGTCAAGCCAGCGAATATTGGCGAATATTGCAGGCGAGATTTTTCTTCGTTTAGGTTATGAAGTTGAGCTGATTAACATATCAGTAGATGTGCAATGGTATTTGCTTAAAACCAATCGTGTTGACCTGCAGCTTGAGATTTGGGAAGGTACGATGGAGGACAAGTATGAACAGCTGCACCAAGCAGGTGACCTAATTGATTTAGGGGACTACTCGGTTACAACTCGAGAGGATTGGTGGTATCCATTGTATGTCAAAAGCATGTGTCCAGGTTTACCGGATTGGAAAGCGCTTAAACAGTGTTTTGGTATTTTCGCTAGTCCAAGTTCACGAGGCAAGGGGGTTTATATTGCAGGCCCTTGGGAAAAGCCAGATCGAGCACGGATAAAAGCGCTGGGATTGAACTTTATCGTTGAGCAGGTAAATGACGACACAGAGCTTTGGAAACAATTAAAGCAGGCTGTTTCGAAACGCAAACCTGTGCTTATATTTAACTGGACACCCAATTGGGTAGGTGCGGTGTATCCAGGAGAGTTTGTAGAGTTTCCAGAGCACAGTGTTGAGTGCGAAACCGAGCCTGAATGGGGGATCAACTCTACATTAGTCCATGATTGTGGCAACCCCAAATCGGGTTGGTTAAAAAAAGTTTCCAGCAGACGCTTTGTAAAACTTTTTCCTTGTTTGGCTCAAAGTATTGAACGTTTTGATCTAACCAATGAAGAGATAGAGCAGCTATCTGCTCAAGTTAACAGAGAGTTGTTAAGCCCAAAACAAGTGGCACAGCGCTGGGTAAAAAGTCATAGAAAGCGTTGGGAGCAGTTATTTTCTGAGTGTAAGGCCCCCAAATTAAAAACTAATAACTAGGATGTTGACTGGCGTAGAATCAGTTTTGGTGGCAGTAAAGTATCTGTTATTTGCTCTTCACGAATTAACGCCAGTAGGTTTTGTACGAGCATTTGACCGGCTAATGTTGTATTTTGCTGAACTGTCGTCAGTGAAGGGCTAATATAATTAGCGGCGGCAATATTATCAAAGCCTATAACATTGACATCTTCAGGCACCCTCAAGCCAGCCTCTTTCAATGCTTTGATAGCACCGATTGCAATTAGATCGCTAGCTGCAAACAGCGCATTAAAAGAAACATTGTTCGCTAACAAAGAGCGAGTTGCATGGTAGCCAGAGTCTTCTGTAGAAATTGCATTCGCAACACAACGCTCTCCCAATGATATCTGGTGCTGATCTAAGGTATCTTTAAAACCTTTAAAACGAGTTAAAAACTCGGGGCTGTGCTCTGAAGCATCTCCAATAAATACGCAGCTGGTTTTGTTAAGCGAGATAAAATGCTGTGCGGCAAGTTGTCCGCCACCATAATTGTCACAACTGACCGTAAGATCTGGCCGCCCCTCGACCTTTGCACCCCAACAAACAAACTTAGTGTTTTGCGACAATAAGTTTTGTAACCGTGATTGATAATCCATGTAATCGCCATAACCAAGTAGAATTATGCCGTCTGCGCGATGGCTATCTTCATATTCAGCACGCCAATCTTGGCTAGCTGACTGAAAGGACACGAGTAGGTCATAACCTTCTTTTGCGCAGGCTCGAGTGATGCTACCAAGCATGTTTAAAAAGAAAGGATTGATCTGAGACTCATCACCGGTAGGGTCCTCGAAAAGTAAAATAGCTAGCGTTGCACTTTGTTGCGTGCGCAAATTACTGGCATTTTTATCTACCTTATAATTGAGCTGCTTAGCAATTTCCCAGACTTTTTTGCGGGTTTCCTCATTTACAAGTGGGCTGTTTCTGAGCGCTCTTGAAACAGTCGATTGGGAAACTCCCGCATAGTGCGCGATGTCAAAAGAGGTTGCTTTTCCTTTCGTTTTCATGTTCTGCGTTATTTTAATGATGTCTTGGACATTGTCTGTGATTAAATTTTTTTTGCAACCAATTTCACAAAAGGTGCAAATTTTTATTGATGAAGTTTGACACCGGTGTCATAATGTCACTGTTTTATCATTTTGTTGTCAAAACATATTTGGCTGCCCTTTATAGGGCAGCATTTTTTCAGCCTGCGTGCAAAGTTTCGGCTGAGTATTTATTGGGATAACAAGCAGGGGCAACCCTGAATGGTGGTTGGAACACCACTACAACAGAGAAAAAACAACATGAGCCAGACAACACTTAAAAGTCTAAATGGTCATGACCGTGCGTTCGAACCGATCATCGTTGCAGATATTGGTGGAACAAATGCGCGATTTGCTGTCGTGACAGAATTTAATTTGGAAACAAACCAGTTCGTTATAGACCATCAATTCACTTTTCCCAGTGCGGAATTTCAATCCTTTGAATCTGCCCTTTCAGCATTTCTTGCTAAATTAACAATTAAAAAACCTTCCAGAGCCTGCTTTGCTGTCGCAGGACCAATCAAAGGTCAGCAAGTTTATCTGACTAACTTGGGCTGGAATTTTAATACCCAAGATGTAAAAAGTGATTTTGGTTTTAGCGAGCTCGCTGTAATTAATGATTTTGCTGCTTTTGCTTTTGCGGCGCCTCACTTAAGCAAAGAAGACAATATTCAAGTGAAAACAGGTCAAGCAGATCCAAACGCCAACATTGCAGTGTTAGGTCCAGGTACTGGGTTTGGCGCGGCTTGCCATGTGAAAGATATCCATGGCAGTGCGGTAATGAGCTGTGAAGCAGGGCACATTAGTTTGGCAGCGGTAACCGAATTAGATAGACAACTTTTGCAAGTACTTAAAGAAAGCACACAACATGTATCTGTAGAAACGGTTTTTTCAGGACCTGGTTTGGCTCGATTGTATAAAGCAATGGCGCAAGTAAAAGGTGTACCAGCTGAAGATTTGAATGCAGCGCAGATCAGCGCGAGAGCGAATGAATGTGATGTATGTGACGCTACACTCAATCAATTTTGTGATTGGATAGGTAGTGTTGCCGGTGATATCGCGTTGACCTTTGGGGCGTTAGGCGGCGTATTTATAGGCGGTGGAATATTGCCCCGCATGACCGAGCGGCTTATTTCTAGCCGATTTGTTGAAAGGTTTACGGAAAAGGGGATAATGTCTCAGTACGCTGGGCAGATTCCAGTGACTTTGGTTGTGCAGGACAATATTCCTCTAATTGGTGCTGCGGCATGCTTACATGACCGAGACCAGTTTTCGTAAATTGGAATAAATATGAAAAAAGTTACCATAAACAGTGTTGCAGAATATGCCGGGGTATCCAAAAAAACGGTATCTCGTGTATTAAATAATGAGCCAAATGTTAGCCCCGCAACACGTGAAAAGGTGCTCAAAGTATTCAAAGAGCTCGATTACAAACCTAACCCAATAGCACGAGGGCTCGCTCGGAATAAAAGCTTCATCATTGGTTGTTTGTATGACAATCCAAGTAAAAGTTATATTACACGTGTGCAAAGTGGCGCACTAGAAGCCTGCCATAAGTTCAATTACAACTTGCTTATTCACCCTTGTGAATTGAGAGGCACAGAGCTGATTGAAAATGTGGGGCAATTACTAACAACATCGAGGCTAGATGGCTTGGTGTTGACGCCACCATTTTCCGACTCACAAGAACTAATTGACTACTTGAAACAGCAAGATATTCCATATGCGCGGGTTGCTTCGGCTATTCAAGATGACTCATCAATTTCTGTGCGTAGCAATGATGAGCAGGGAGCATTTGAATTAACAGAGCATCTTATATCTCTGGGTCATAGAGATATCGCTTTCATTAAAGGTCATCCAGATCATAGTGCAACTGAAAAGCGTTTCAGCGGTTACCGCAATGCACTTGTGAAACACGGTATTGACTTCAAATCTCACTTGGTTGCTGAGGGTAACTTTAGTTATCACTCAGGTGCAGATAGCGCAAAAGAAATTCTTGATCTTGATCCTATGCCTACGGCCGTGTTTGCCTCAAATGATTACATGGCAGCTGCTGTTTTAAAGTTGGCGACGCAAAGGCAGTTGAAAGTACCCGGGGATATTTCTATAGCGGGGTTTGACAATGCACCTATTGCGAGACATATCTGGCCTGGATTGACTACAATTGCGCAACCTGTAGAAGAAATGACACGTCAAGCTGTTGAGCAGTTAATTATGCAAATATCTGATCCTTCAACAGAAGTTTATCAAAAAGTATTAGAGGCAAAACTTATCACGCGAGAGTCTACTGCTGCGAGATAGTTACTATCTTTTTACATTTACTTGCCAAAAGCCCAATCCTAGCGATTGGGCTTTTTTTGTCCATAATTTAGATATGGGTTTTATTTAATCTAATTTTCATATTCAACTGTTGACACCGGTGTCAGGAATGTGAGTTAATACAGTGACACCGGTGTCAGGTTGAGGTGAGAGACAACCTGATAGCGTACCTTTGAACGGGTAAATCAAAGCAGCTCAGTACATATGAATGTGCTGAGCCTTTTTCCTCTAAACATGCAGAGAGGCAGATTATGTTGCATCCTCGAATTCAAGAAGTTACTGAAAGAGTTGTAAAACGCAGCCAACAGACTCGAAGTGCCTACCTAAAGCGTATTCAAGAAGCAAAAAAACAAACGCGCGTTAGAGCTGGGTTAGGTTGTGGTAACTTAGCACACGTTATGGCTGCGTGTTCAAGCAGTGACAAAGCGAGATTAAAGGCTGACGATCAGCCAAACCTTGCGATCATTAATTCTTACAATGATATGCTTTCTGCTCATGTCCCCTATATCGAATATCCAGATTTAATCAAAAAGATAGCAACCAAATACGACGCTACAGCACAAGTTGCTGGTGGTGTACCTGCAATGTGTGACGGTGTAACGCAAGGCCGTGACGGAATGGAGCTATCTTTGTTCTCGCGTGATGTAATCGCAATGTCGACTGCTGTTGCGCTATCTCATGACGTTTTCGATGGTGTATTTTGCTTAGGTGTGTGCGACAAGATAGTACCAGGGCTATTAATTGGCTCATTGTCTTTTGGTCATTTACCTATTTTCTTCTTACCAGCTGGTCCAATGGAATCTGGTATCCCAAATAAAGAAAAAGCACGTGTTCGTCAGAGTTTCGCTCAGGGCTTAGTAAGTCGAGAAGAGTTGCTGGAAGCTGAGAGTGCATCTTATCACAGTGCTGGTACATGTACCTTTTATGGAACAGCAAACTCAAACCAAATGTTGATGGAAATTATGGGTTTGCACTTGCCAGGTAGCTCATTCATCAACCCATACACCGAATTGCGTAATGGCCTTACAGCCAGTGCCGTTCAATTGATGCTTGAACAGCTAATTAAGACCAAATCAGCAAATCCAATTGGCGAAGTTGTCAGTGAGAAAACCGTTATCAATGGTTTAGTTGGCTTGCTTGCAACAGGTGGCTCAACAAACCATGCAATTCATTTGGTGGCTATGGCTAAAGCCGCAGGCGTTCAGATTACTTGGAAGGACATGGCAGAATTGTCAGAAGTTGTTCCACTACTAACACGTATCTATCCAAATGGTTCTGCAGACGTTAACCACTTCCAAGCAGCAGGTGGCATGGGCTTCCTAATGCGTGAATTGCGTGACGCTGGCTTTTTACATAACGATGTTAAGACAATTGTTGGTGAAGGGTTAGATGATTATACCAAAGAGCCTGTATTGGATGTGGACACAAATGTGATCATGACTAATAGCGAAGGCCCGAGCAAAGTTAAGTGGGTGCCGTGTCCAGAAAACTCACTTGATGAAGATGTATTGAGACCGGTGTCAAATCCGTTTAATAAGCAAGGTGGCTTACAGTTGTTAACGGGCAATTTGGGCAAAGCGGTTATCAAAGTTTCAGCGGTAGATGAAAAGCATCAGGTTGTTTCTGCTCCTGCAAAAGTATTTAGCTCTCAGGCGGCTCTACAAGATGCTTTTGCAAACGGTGAGCTAAATAGAGACTTCATCGCAGTTATTAAAGAGCAGGGGCCGAAAGCCAAAGGGATGCCTGAGTTACACAAGCTAACACCTGTTATGGCGACACTTCAGGACCAAGGCTACAAGGTGGCAATCGTCACTGATGGTCGTATGTCTGGCGCATCTGGAAAGGTACCGGCGGCAATCCACTTGGCACCTGAAGCGGTAGAAGGTGGCACGATAGCGAAAATTCGTGAGGGCGATTTAATCACTTTAGACGCACCAAATGGTGATCTAGTACTTCATGTTTCAGATGAAGAGCTTGCCAAACGAGAGCTTGAGCTAACTCAGCCAGAGTTAACTTTTGGTACAGGGCGAGAGCTATTCACTGGCTTTAGAAACATGGTAAGCAGCGCAGATATGGGCGCAAGCGCCTTTGGTATCGACGAATAACATCATTGGGAATGGGGTAATTATGAAAATACAAGAAATTTTATCGGCAGCACCAGTGGTACCTGTCATTGTTATTGAAGAGCTAGAAGATGCTATCCCTCTTGCTAGAGCGCTTTATAACGGTGGTCTGCGCGCGTTGGAAGTAACTTTAAGAACTCCGGTAGCAGCAGAAGCAGTAAAACAAATTAAAGAAGCGTTGCCAGAGGCATATGTTGGCACAGGCACGGTTGTCGACAAAGCGTCGTTTGAAGCATCTGTAAATGCTGGTGCAGATTTTATGGTCAGTCCAGGTGTGAGCTCTGAGTTATTAGAGTTAGCAAAAAGTACTGATATTCCATTTTTGCCAGGTGCTGCAACACCTAGTGAAGCAATGGAGCTAGCTGCACATGGCTTTAAGTTTTTAAAGTTTTTCCCAGCGGAAGCTGCGGGTGGTGCACCAATGTTGAAATCTATTGGTGGGCCTCTTCCACAAGTGACATTTTGTCCAACTGGTGGGATTTCACTGGAAAGTGCGCCTAAATATTTGGCGCTAAAAAATGTAGTTTGCGTTGGCGGTACTTGGATGCTGGATAAATCGCTAATTGCAAATAAAGATTGGCAAGCCATCGAAGCGCTTGCGAAACAAGCAAGTGAAGTTAAATAATTAGGGGAATGTAATCATGATTAACATCGCAATTAATGGCTATGGCCGTATCGGTCGCAACGTACTACGTGCACTTTATGAGTCTGGCCAGAACGAACAAATTAAGATTGTTGCTATTAACGACTTAGCACCAGCTGAAACAAATGCACACTTAACGCAATTTGACTCAGTTCATGGTCGTTTTCAAGAAAAGCTAACTTTAGCTGGCAACACTCTTATTATTGGCAACGATGAAATTACATTAACCCAAGAACGTGACCCTGCTAACCTGCCTTGGAAAGCTCTTAATGTGGATATCGTACTTGAATGTACAGGTATTTTTACTTCACGTGATGCGGCTGCAAAGCATATTGAAGCAGGTGCAAAGAAAGTGATTGTATCTGCACCAGGTACTGACTTAGACGCGACAGTTGTTCATGGTGTGAACAGTGAAGTGCTAAACGCCGAGAGCAATATTGTCTCTAACGCTTCTTGTACTACGAACTGTTTAGCGCCTGTGGCTAAAGCATTAAACGATGTGGTAGGCATTGAGCAGGGAAGCATGACAACAATTCATGCGTTCACTAACGATCAGAATCTATGTGACGTTTATCATAAAGATTTATATCGTGCTCGTAGTGCAACGCAATCGATGATCCCAACTAAAACGGGAGCTGCAAAAGCGGTTGGCTTAGTACTTCCAGAGCTTGCAGGTAAGCTTGATGGAATGGCCGTTCGAGTTCCTACGGTGAATGTGTCACTTGTAGATTTAACTTTTGTTGCTAAGCGCGAGACTACTGCAGAAGAAGTGAATGAAATCGTTAAGGCAGCTGCTGAAGGCGCTATGGCTGGCGTACTTGAGTACAACACGTTACCGCTCGTTTCTATTGATTTTAACCACAACCCTGCGTCATCTGTGTTTGATGCTACGCAAACAAAAGTTGAAGGTAAACTGGTTAAGGTCATGGCTTGGTATGACAACGAATGGGGCTTCTCTAACAGAATGATTGATCAGGTTAAAGCGTTAGGCGCATTCCTGTAAAAATGTTTATTTAAAAGGCCCCGCAAATGCGGGGCCTTTTTTGTTTATACGCATAAAGAACTTGGCTTTGTGTGCTAAATATATCTCAACTCGGCCTATTTCTTAAACAGAAGCATATTGGTCGAGGTCATTTCGGTATAAACAACGATTAAACCTATTATCAATTGGTATAAGTCACTTGTGAATCATCGCGCAATGTGAAAAAATTCCAACCAAACAAAATACAGTAAACTCCGATTCGAGGAACATAATATGCGCATTATCCTTTTAGGCGCGCCTGGTGCTGGTAAAGGCACTCAAGCTCAATTTCTGATGGAAAAATTTGGTATCCCACAAATCTCTACAGGCGACATGTTACGTGCCGCGATCAGTGAAGGTACACCGCTAGGTTTAGAAGCAAAGAAAGTAATGGATGCAGGCCAGTTGGTTTCTGATGAAATTATCATTGGTTTAGTTAAAGAGCGTATTGCAAAGCCTGATTGTGAAAAAGGTTTCCTACTAGATGGTTTCCCGCGCACTATTCCTCAAGCTGATGCAATGAAAGAAAACGCGATCAATATTGATCACGTAATTGAATTCGATGTTGCTGATGAAATTATTGTTGAGCGCATGGGCGGCCGTCGCGTACACCCAGGCTCTGGTCGTGTTTACCACGTTGTTTACAATCCACCTAAGGTTGAAGGTAAAGATGATGAGACAGGTGAAGACTTAATTATCCGTGCTGATGATACCGAAGAAACGGTACGTAAGCGCCTAGGTATCTACCATGACCAAACAAGACCTCTAGTTGACTACTACCAAGCAGAGGCGGAAGCTGGCAATACGCAGTATCACAAACTTGACGGTACACAAGCAGTAGAAAGCGTGAGCCAAAAGCTAGGTGAATTACTAGGTTAATTTACTGACCAAGTATTTAGACAGTAAAGCCCAGCGATAGCTGGGTTTTTTTATGCGCGAAAAGTAAGAAAAAGTGCGCCTTATTTCGAGCAAGGCGCGAATATATTTGGGGGAATCCAAATGCCAAACCATATAATTTGGGCAGGGATATTAAACACTATATTTATGACTAAATTATGACAAGGTGGCGCTGCCAGACTGATGGGCTTTGTGTTGCATCACTAGCTTATCAGCAGCACAAGGCTTGCTAAACCAGTACCCCTGGAATTCTTTAATGCCGAGCTCACACAACATAGCATAATCGCTGTGTGTTTCTACACCCTCTGCAAGCAGAGATATGTGCATATTGTCGCAGATAGTAATTAACCCAAGTAATAATGCATGCTGCTTTTTAACATCATTGATATCAGTTAGTAAGCTCCTATCTAGCTTAAGGCGCTTAATGGGGCATTCTAGTACGCGAGCAATGTTTGAGTATCCAGTACCAAAATCATCGATGCTGAGAATAAACCCGAGTTCTTCTAGCCTGTTCATTGTGTGGTTGTGATCATCTGCAAAGCTATACTCAGTTAGTTCAAGTTCTATAGAGCTAGGGGAGATACCATAAGCCTGTGTAATTCTCTGAACATCATTTACAAACTCAGGGTCCGCAATATCACGAGAGCTGATATTGATGGCTATTGGTACATCAATATACGAGTTCTTAGTTAAAAACTGGCAAACCATTTCGAGCATCGTTCGTGTAACATAGCTGACAAGTCCAAATTCTTCCGCAATTGGAATAAATTGAGAAGGCGGAACCCAGCCTAATAGATTACTATGCCATCTCGCCAAGGCTTCATAACCGATAATGTTTTTGTCAATATCATGCTTACTTTGCAGATATAACTTAAGTTCGCCCAGTTCAATGGACTTTTCTAAAAGCAGTGCCATTTCATGACGAGCAAGCGTTTGTCTTCGCGTTAGTTGATCAAATATGGTGACCATTTGTTCGGGGGCGCGAAGTTCGCATGCCTGTAGTGCATTCTTCAGTAATCTCTCAGCAACATAACCATGTTCGGGATAGGTTGCGATACCGATTGCGTACTTTGAATGAAATTGGTGTTGCCCTAGTTTTAACCAAAAGTCGAGGTTCTTATGCCATCGATTTGCGGTCTCACTCAGAGAGCTTTGGGTTTCAACAAGAATAGCGATACGCCCAGCGCCAATATATGCGATTTGGTCAAGCAAATCAGCTTCCTGCTCAACTAATTGGTTTATACGAGAGTAGAGCGTACGATGTTGTTCACCATCAATCATATAGTCTAAAACATGCTTATTCAGATTGTCTGCTATTAACAAAGCAAAAGGAGTACCTCTATCAATATGTACTTGTAATTGCTCTAGCAGCCATGTTTTGTTCGGTAAGTTGGTTGTTTTATCAAAGTATTTGGCTTGCTGGTGCGCGACGTCCAAAGCGAGTAAATCGTGCTGCATTTGTTGTTGATCAGAGACATCTTCTAAATACCAAGCTTTAATTCTGTCTGAGTGCTGTTCTTGTGCAGCTACTTCAATACATTTATTGTCAATGGTAAATGTTTTGGCAACATCCATCAGTAATTCGTTGTCAGAAGTCAGAAAAGTTATGTCATCTTTAGTAATGCGACTTAGATTAAGTGGCAGGGGAGTCGTTTGGATCCCAAGCAACCTTTTTGCTTTATCATTAGCCTCAACAATATTTAGTGATGGATCGACGAGAAGAATGGCATTATATGATTTTTGAAAGAAGCGCTGATATATTTGTTTTTGAGATCTCAAAAGTGAATTATTTTCCAGCATGTGCTGGTTTAACCGATTTGCAGCTAAACTCGTCCTCCATACAGCTAACGGAATACAGCAATTTAAGAAGAAAAACAGTAAGAGCTGAATGTGCAAAGGCGCGTCCACCAGCATACGTTGACCTTTCGGCAGAAGTGACAGGTCGATATTGTTCACAATCATTAGAAAGGGAAGGATATTGATAAGCGCGTAAAATGTTGCCGTTTTCTTACCAATTAAAATCAGTGCAATGATTGGCGTAATATACATAAATATAGAGCCAAGGTGTGCAAGCGTTACGTTTGGGATAAATAAGTTGATAAACACACCTGCCATCACAATGCTGAATAGCAATAATTGCGCAGTGATGAAAAATGCTCGTCTACTTAAATAAAGTAAACCAGCTAAGCTGACTGTATAACCTGCTGTTAAAGCAATAACATAATCCAAATTATAGTCGATGGCTGCAGGCAAGCTGTTGAGGAAAATTCCAAGGCAAAGTATCAAGCCCGTGGTTAGAATAATTCTAAGCGCACTAAGCCTCCATGCTGGGACCTTAACAGTGGGTCTTTGTTCTTCTTCAAGCAAGAAAAATCGACTAAAAGTACTCAAAACTAAATATTTCGTATTATTATTTTGAACAATACTAAGGTCTACGCGTACACAATTCAATGACAAATAGTTAAAATAAGGACCTAAATCAAAGTGATTACGCTGTCATAAGGTATCGCGAACATAGTAAAATGCATTGTTTAGACCGAAGTTTAAGCTTTTCAGACATAATTGCTGAATGTTAAGGGCAGTTAAATATCGCCGTTGTTTCAGGCGAAATATTACATCAACCCTTTTGTTATGAATGAATTGATTGATAAGTATCCAAAAACACACCAGAGTACTGATAAATTACTTAAAAGCAGTTAAGATGTTGGCATAGCACCCATTTAATAGAAGGCTTGAGTAGAAAATGAGCAAAGGGTTTATGTTGGTTTGTGATGGCAGCAATGGCGCAGGAAAAACCACCGTAATTAAGGGTATCGAAGCGCATTTGCAATCAAAAGGGTACGAAGTCGTTTTGACACGTGAGCCTGGTGGAACTGAGATTGGTGAAAAAATACGTGAGGTGATTTTAGATCCATCTACGCCACAGATGTCTGATATGACAGAACTGATGTTATTTGGTGCAGCAAGAGCACAACATATTGTAGAGAAAATTAAGCCTGCATTAGATGCGGGTAAAATAGTGATATCTGACCGGTTTGATGCCGCAACATTCAGCTTTCAACACTATGCACGTGGCATTGATTTAGAGACGATAAAAACGATCAATGATTTGGCATTAAGCGGGTTTAAGCCTGACTTGAATATTATTCTTGATTTAGATCCTAAAGTTGGCTTGCAGAGAGTTCAACAGCGTGGTGAAGGAATGGATCGACTTGAAGTTGAAAAACTAGATTTTCTCAACAGAGCGAGAGAAGGTTATTTAGCCCAAGCTGCCGCAGAGCCCGAAATATTTACCGTCATCGATGCGAGTTTTTCAAAAGATGAAGTCTTACAGCGCTGTCTTAATGCGGTAGACAACTTGTTTGAGAAAGTATGATGTACTTTTCATTAGCTGAGGCCCTTTAACATGATGTATCCATGGTTACAGGCCTTTCAACAGCATCTGCAAGCTAGTTTTTCTCAAAGACGATTTCATCATGCACAGCTTTTTTTCGGTTTAGAAGGCACAGGTAAGCGCTATTTAGCGTCAAATTTGGCTGAGGCTTTACTGTGTAATACTACTCAAAATGAGCTTAATCGTTGCGGTAGTTGTAAAAGCTGCAATTTACTCAAGGCACAAAGTCACCCTGATTTATTTACCCTTTCTGGCGAACAAAGCAGTATCGGTGTTGATGAAGTTAGAGCGTTGAATGATTTTATTTTCCATTCTGCTCAGCAGGGAGGCAACAAAGTAGTTGTAATCGAAAGAATTGAGAAAATGACGGAGTCAGCTGCAAATGCTTTGTTAAAAACGCTTGAGGAGCCGGCACTAAAGCGATATATACTGATGACATGCAACGATGTCTCAAAATTAAAAGCGACCATCTTAAGCCGCTGCAATAAAACTCAAGTAAATATCGGTGATAATCAACAGGTATCTTTTTGGCTTGAACAACAAGGAATTAACGCGTCTACACATCCATGGGCGGAAATTTTTCATAATCAGCCTTTGTTGCTGGACAAGTGGCTAAAGCAGGACTCTATGGATGAAGTAGATAATCTATGGAAAGTAGCCCATGATATTGATAGGATTTCAGATATTGCAGCCCTTGAAAATGAAATAAATAAAGATCCAAGCCTACTCAATGTTTTTAGTCGCTTTTTAATGAGCGCTTTTAAACAGCAGGTAATGAATGGTCAATTGAACTTTGTTCAGTACCAACATTGTGTGGCAAGCATTGAAACGTTCTTGTCTGACCATCATCAGGTGTTGGGGATTAACAGGACTTTGAGCCTATCGAAATTAGTTTTTGGGCTCCAGCGTGCAATAAAACAGGATTAATACAGTGCAAGAGCTATTAGTAGATATTGAAGATCAAGACGAGTTATATCGAAGTTACATGCCATTTTTGAAAAGTGGCGGTATTTTTATCAAAACGAATACTCGCTTTGATATGGGGGCGGCAGTCTCTTTGCGGATTATGTTGCCTGATGCGCTGGAGGAAGAAGAAGCAACAGGTAAAGTCGTGTGGATTACTCCGCAAGGCGCGCAAAATTCTAACCCACCTGGGATTGGTGTTAGCTTTGACACCGAGTTTGAATTATTAAATGATAAAATTGTTAAGTTGTTGGGCACCGCTCTCAACCATGACAAACCAACCTATACAATGTAAGAAGTAGTAATGATTGTAGATTCACACTGCCATTTAGACCGTTTGGAATTCGCTAAACTTAAAAGCGAACTGCCTGAAATATTGCAAAATGCCCGTGACAAACAAGTGGAACACTTTTTGTGTGTCAGCGTTACTCTTGAACAGTTCCCCGGCATGCTAAAAGTGATTGAAGGGTTTAGCGATGTTTCGGCTTCTTGCGGAGTGCATCCGCTTAACCAAGATGATGCGCTTGATAAATCACTGTTATTGGAATTGGGAAAACACGAAAAGGTAGTGGCAATTGGCGAAACAGGCCTAGATTACTATTATTCCAAAGATACACATAAAGTTCAGCAAGATAGCTTTGCAGGTCATATTGATGTGGCGAATGAACTCAATAAGCCCCTAATAATTCATACACGAGATGCGAAAAAAGATACGCTGGATATTATGAGAGCACACAACGCAGATAAGTGCGGTGGAGTGTTACATTGTTTTACGGAAGACTGGGATATGGCGAAAAAAGCGATTGATATGGGCTTTTATATCTCTATCTCGGGTATTGTGACTTTTAAAAATGCGGTTGAGCTACAAGAGGTCGTTAAACAGATCCCGCTAGATAGATTGCTAATTGAAACTGACTCGCCATATCTAGCGCCAGTTCCACATCGCGGTAAGACAAATCAGCCAGCGTATGTACAAGACGTTGCGTACTTCATATCTGATCTTAAAGGTATATCTTATAAAGAGCTTGCAACCGCTACCACCAACAATTTTTATCAGCTATTTAGCTTAGCAAAACGGAACAATGGCATTACCACAGGCTAAAATACCAACGATACTCTGCGGGCCGATGGTTCGCAGGGCAGACCCTCTAAGCATTTGCCTACAATTTGTTATTACAAAGCCGTTAGAATTGAGCGCGTCAATTGAAGGGTTGCAAATTGACTTAGAGCAGACAACAATCCGCCTCGGGGAACGGTTGTATTTGGCGTTTCTGTCACTTTCGAGCTCGGGGAAGGGGTTTCCAACGGATCAAGAGCTACGTTATAAAGTGGCTATTGATGGAAATGCTTATCAAAATGAAGCTTTGTTTTACGGTGATAGCTTCAGTTTGATAGTGCCTAAAGTATTGTCAAATGTTCTGCATGGCTCTTGCAGAAACCCACATCACCCTAGTAAAGACAGTTTGGTTGCCGCAGATAACTTTTTACAACAACGTCATCAAGCATATGAACAGCGGCCAAGTTTATTATTAATGTCTGGTGATCAGGTGTATGCGGATGATGTAGCGGGGCCCATGCTCGTTGCTATCAAACAGCTGATATCTTTGCTTGGGATCTATAGTGAGCAGCCCTTAGCATTGCCTTTACCTGAAGCATTAAAACCCCAGCTATATGCAAGAGATAAATATCTTCCAGTGGAGCCTTGGCAGAGTCGCAGCAAGTTTTCGCTTGGGTATTGGACTCGAAAAGATGAACCTCATTTTTCCAGTGTGAAAGCTGGGAATCACTTAATTAGTTTCGAAGAGTTTGTTGCTTTTTATGTCCTTAATTTCAGCTCCGCCGCTTGGCGACAGGTTAATCCATTTGAGTTTGACATTGAACAGCTATCTAAATCTCATGCACTGCAATTTGAAGCAGAAACACGCGCGCTAGAAGATTTCATATCGACTTTACCTAGGGTAGAAAGGTTGATGGCTAACGTCTCTACTCTCATGATGTTTGATGACCATGATGTTACCGATGACTGGAATCTTACGCCTAAATGGGAGCAAAACATAGCAAACTCGCTAGAAAGCAAGCGCATTGTCAATAATGGTTTGATCTCTTATTGGCTTTTTCAAGGGTTAGGAAACGATGCATTAAAAGAGACAGGATCATTAATGACCGATTTTAAAGGTGCATTAGTCGATGATGTTTGGCAGTTTTCTAAGTTTGATAAAGCAATCAACCGATTTGGTCAATGGCATTACTGCCTTGATACTTATCCAAAAGTAGTTGTACTGGATACGCGAACCCACCGCTGGCGCAGTGAGCAAGACTTCAACGAACCCAGCGGCCTGATGGATTGGGAAAGTTTGATGGAGTTGCAAGAAGTACTTATTAATCATGATAGTGTCTTGCTTGTGAGCCCCGCGCCAGTGTTTGGCGTGAAAGCCATAGAGACTATCCAAGCAATATTCAATACCTGCGGGGAGCCACTGGCTGTGGATGTGGAAAACTGGATGGCACATGAAGGGGCTGCGAAAAAGCTGATCGATATCTTCAAAAGAGAAGATACTCCCAAGGAAACCATAATATTGTCTGGTGATGTGCACTATTCATTTTGTTTTTCTGTACAAGCGCGTTTTGGCCGCCACCACAATCGAATATGGCAGCTGACAGCATCAGGCATTAAGAATGAATTTCCAAAAGGTTTACTTAATATTTTGGAAAAGCTTGATACCTGGTTATTTGCCACTTGGAGCCCTTTTAACTTATTTACCAAGCGTTGGCAGTTGGCAGTGTCAAAACACAGATCAGATTATGGTAAAGGTCGGTATTTAGTATCCGATTCAGCGATAAGTTTAATTGAACTGGAAGAAGGAAAGCTAAAAAGTTATTCGTTATTGCATGGAACTGGGGAAGTAAGCAATTTCGATTTGAATTAAAGCGCTTTACGATGAAGCGCCTAACGCAGCTTTTGCTATAGTTATTGATAAGTTTAGATACTAAGTGGCATTATATGCTGTTTAAGTTGCACT
This sequence comes from Pseudoalteromonas luteoviolacea DSM 6061, assembly GCF_001625655.1. Lineage (GTDB taxonomy): Bacteria > Pseudomonadota > Gammaproteobacteria > Enterobacterales > Alteromonadaceae > Pseudoalteromonas > Pseudoalteromonas luteoviolacea. The sequence goes on from NZ_AUYB01000132.1 coordinate 20,706, forward strand.
TACGAGTAATAGACAATTTGCTGGCTTCAAGCGCTTTGTTTGTGCGAGCAATGTGTATATTGGTTATTTGTGGGTTGTCCTGTGTTTCGATAGCCGGTCCTCTATTTACTGACACCTCCCAAGTTATGCGCCGTTTTGACTATGAGTCTGGTCTTAGTCAAGTTACGATAATGGCTCTGGCCGAAGATCAGCTTGGCTACATTTGGATTGGAACTCAAGCGGGACTAAACCGTTTTGATGGCCATGAATTTAAACAGTTTACAAGCAGGCAGCAAGATCCAAATGAACTGGCCGGCGCTTTTATTACTGGCCTTTGTCACAGTGGTGAAACGGTTTGGATAGGCACAAGTACTGGGTTGAGTGCCTACCATACGGTTACAGGTCGTTTTCAGAGTTTTTTAAAAGAGCATCATGACGCGATTACCTCTGACCGTGTTAAAACTCTCAGCTGTACAGGCAGTCATATAGCTGTCTCAACGGAAAATAATGACTTTTATTTAATTGACAAAGGCTCTCTTAACCCTAGCTCACTAGAGTTGAGTGGTCGCTTTATCAGCCATGTTGTTACCTACAAAAACTTAATTTATTACCTCTCTGAAGAGGGGGTGATGGCTTTCAATACGCAATCAGGTATTGGTAGCCAGCTTTTACAAGATGACTTTAAGCACATGCGTTTGAACGGTGAGCGCATATTCCTCCTATCAAAAGACAATGAACTAATTAGTTATGACACATTATACGAGCGTGTTTTGTGGCGCAGCAAAGTTGATGATCGCGTTGGGCTCGAATTAAACAAAATACATATCTCATCAGATAGCTTATTTTTGGGTACTAACTTTGGTGTTTACTTGTTTGACTTGAAAGGCAATCTCAAAAAACACTGGTTCAAACATGAGGGGCAAGGTTTAGGGCTACAAGACAACAGTATTATGTCGGTGCTGAAGGACAGCAACAGTGATTTATGGTTTGGTACCGAAACAGGAGGGTTACACTTTATTAGCCGCTTGAGCGAAAATTTTGGTCATGTGAGTGCTTACAATTATCCTGATAGCCCTTTGCAAGAGCCAGATATTCGAAACTTTTCATTAGATATACAGGATAGACTTTGGCTCGCAACGTCTTCTGGACTGTACTTTTTTGACGGTTCAGGGTTTAAAGCTGCACAAGAAGAATATGCGCAGTTGTCGATACTGGCAAATGCCTTTATTACCAAGTTGCACATTCAGAACAAATATATGTGGCTAACAACCCGTGGTTTGGGCGTGTTTCGACTGGACTTAGATAATGGAGAGCTACTGAATCTCGCGCCTGATGTTGGCAAAGGCCCAGAACTTAGTTTCAATGATGTGGTTTCATATCGGGACAGAGTATTGGTTAGCTCGAGGACGATGGGGTTATTGTTCTTTAATGAGGCAACTCAAGAGCTTGAGTCTTATTTAAAAGTACCAAATGCACCAAACCATGTATCATCAATTATTCCATATGGCGATGGGCTTTTGTTTGGCAGTATTGGGGACGGGTTGTTCAAATATGAAGAAGGGCAATTAGAACAGCTAACGATTGCAGACGGATTAGTGTCCGATATTGTATTTATGTTACAAGAAGATAGTTATGGCCGCGTTTGGGTAGGGAGTGAGTCCGGTGTTTCAGTCGTCAACTCTAGCTTTTCAGTAACTAAAATTATTAAAAAATCTGATGGACTGACGAATGGTGCTGTTTGGGCATTGATATATGATGGACAAGATCACGTGTGGCTGGGCTCAAGTGGAGGTTTATCACGAGTTAATATTCACGATTTTAAAATAGATAATTTCCTGCCAGTTGATGGTGTACAAGGGAACGAATTCAACTATAACGCAAGTTGGTTGTCGCCTGATGGCAGAGTGTTTATTGGTGGCTCTAAAGGATTTAATCAGTTCTATCCTAAGCAAATTAAAATCGCACCAACAAGCCGGCCTCTTTTAGTATCTAGTATTGAGTTACTGGGTAATGAACTTCATCCTTCTACCGATGAAGAGCTGAAGTTAGCGCCAGAATTAACAACGCGAATTGAGTTAAACCATAATCAAGATATTTTATCTTTGCATTATTCGAGCTTAGATTATGGTTCTGAAGGGCTGCGTTTTTATTATCGTATAGTCGGGCTAAGTGAGAAATGGTTGAAGCTTGCAGATGGCGTTAGGCAAATAAACTTGCTTAAGCTCAACCCTGGGAAGTATCAAGTACAAACTTACACAATAAATCGGTTTAACCAAGTATCTCCTACGCATCTATTCGATATTTTGATCCATGCGCCGTGGTGGTGGAATGATTTCACAAAAGCAGCTTATATACTGACCTTTGCCTTAGCATTTTATATTTGGATAAGACAAAGACAAAAGCGCTTCCAACAGGTTGTTAGCGACAACCAAATTATGAATGAATTACAAGAGCGGTTAGAGCTCTCTTTATGGGCAAGCCAAGATGAGCTTTGGGATTGGCACATCGAAACAGGCAAAATCTATCGTCATAGTGTTAAGCCCCGAATCGATTACGGTGAATGCAGATCGAGGATGGCAGTGATTGATGCCATGCAATTTATACACCCTAAAGATTGCGTTGCTTGGGAAGAAAAGTTAGATGCGTGTTTAGAAGGTGATGAAGATACCTATGAAATAGCGATACGCGTTAAAACAGTGGATGGTGATTGGACATGGGTGCTTGAAAGAGGCAAGGTGGTCAGTCGCGACAGTCACGGAAAGGTAATGCGGGTCGCAGGAGCTCTCAAAGACATTGCTGAATTAAAAGCACATCAAAACGCGTTGCAATCACTTAATGAAGAGTTGGAAATTAAGGTTGCAGTACGTACGGACGAATTGTATCGCAAAAACCAAAAGCTAGAACAAGCAATGATGGAGTTAAAGCGCACACAACAAGAGTTGATAGAAAGCGAAAAAATGGCATCTCTTGGAAATGTCGTTGCTGGTATTGCGCATGAGATTAATACACCTTTAGGTATTTCCATAACTGCCATTTCGTATAACGAAGAAAGCTTGAAGCAGATTTCTACAAAACTCGAAAATCAAACCTTAAAACAATCTGAGCTTGAGCAGTCCATCAACGAACAGAGAGAAGGTTATCAACTGATGAATCGCAACCTTGATAGGGCGAGAGAGCTTATTAGTAATTTTAAGCAAGTGGCGGTAGACCACTCTAGTGAGGTACAGCGAGATATCAATGTAAAGGAATATGTAGAGGACGTGTTTAGCTCGCTAGCACCGCTGGCAAAAGGTAAAAATATCACCTTAAGAATAAATGGTGATGAGAGCATTGATGTAAATACGTATCCGGGTGCAATTTACCAAATACTCACAAATTTGTATAACAACTCAATGATTCATGGTTTCGAGCATAAAGAAAAAGGAACAGTTCAAGTTAGCTTACAGCTATTAGAAGGTGCTTGGACGTTAATTTACAAGGATGACGGTATCGGGATGTCCGATAGCAGCCTCACCACTTTGTTTGATCCTTTTGTTACGACTAAACGCAGTCAGGGTGGGTGCGGGCTAGGCATGCATATTGTTTATAATTTAGTTACGCAGTTGCTTAAAGGGGAAATTTCAGCTTGGTCAAAACCAGAAAAAGGATTAGAAGTTAAAATAAAAGTACCATATATAAAAGCAGCAAGCTCAGTTAAAGCTAAAGAAGCATGACATAGGGTTTGAATGACAAAAAATATAGCGAGTCACATATAAAAAACCGCCTAATCTAAGGCGGTTTTTTATATTCAAAGTGCTGTTACATCACTCGCATGCCTGGCTCAGAACCTTCGTCAGGGTTAAGGATGTAAATCTCCTTACCACCAGGCCCTGCTGCTAGCACCATGCCTTCGGATAAACCAAAGCGCATCTTACGTGGTTTTAGGTTAGCAACCATTACAGTCAGTTTGCCTTCAATATCCTCAGGTGCATAAGCAGACTTAATACCTGCAAACACTTGACGTGTTTCTCCACCTAAATCTAATGTGAGCTTTAAGAGTTTTTCCGCGCCTTCCACATGTTCTGCTTTTGCAATTTTAGCGACACGCAAATCGACTTTTGCGAAATCGTTAAACTCGATTTCATCGGCGATTGGCTCCTTGGCAAGCGGGCTGTTCGGGTCAATTGCTGGCTTTGCTGCTTCTAAGCTCTCTTTTGAAGCTTCTACCATTGCATTTACTTTGTCTAAGTCAACACGTTGCATTAGCGCCTTGAACTTATTAATTTGGTGACCTTTAAGTGGCTCACTCACAGAATCCCATTTAAGTTCTGTTGCAAGGAACTGCTCAACATTGGCACTCATACCCGGAAGAACAGGCTTCAAGTAGGTGAGTATTACTTTGAACATGTTTAGACCAAGAGAGCAAACTTGATGTGCACGTTCTTGCGTTGCTTCATCTTTGATTAAAACCCATGGCGCTTCAGCGTCAATAAACTGATTCGCTTTGTCTGCAAGGGTCATGATTTCACGAATTGCACGACTGTACTCGCGGTTTTCATAATGTGTCGCAATTGTTTCAGAGACTGCCGTAAACTCAGCTAACAAAGCTTCGTCCATCACACTGTCGCTTAACTTGCCTGCAAACTTTTTAGTAATAAAACCTGCACAACGACTGGCAATATTAACTACTTTACCAACGAGATCAGAATTTACACGTTGTGCAAAGTCTTCCAAGTTTAGGTCTAGATCCGTAATGCCGCTATTTAGCTTAGCCGCGTAGTAATAGCGCAAGTATTCTGGGTCAAGGTGTTCAAGATACGTCCTAGCCTTAATAAACGTGCCCTTTGACTTTGACATTTTCGCGCCATTGACCGTTACGAAGCCATGTGCAAATACGTTTGTTGGTTTTCTGAATTCAGCACCTTCAAGCATTGCAGGCCAAAATAGGCTGTGAAAATAAATGATGTCTTTACCGATAAAGTGATAAAGCTCAGCATCGGAGTCTTTGCCCCAGAAGCTATCAAAGTCGATACCACTTTTATCGCATAAGTTTTTAAAGCTCGCCATGTAGCCAATTGGCGCATCTAGCCATACATAAAAGTATTTGCCAGGGGCACCCGGGATCTCAAAGCCAAAGTAGGGAGCATCACGGCTGATATCCCACTGCTGTAAACCTTCAGCAAACCACTCTTCAAGTTTGTTAGCCATTTCCGCTTGTAAACTACCTGAATGAAGCCACTCTTTAAGCATGCCCTCAAATGCAGGTAAATCGAAGAAAAAGTGCTCAGAATCTTTTAGTACAGGTGTTGCACCTGACATTGCAGATTTAGGGTTTTTTAGCTCTGTAGGGCTATAAGTCGCACCACACGCGTCACAACTGTCGCCATTTTGGTCTTCTGCATCGCAAGTAGGGCAAGTACCGGTAACAAAACGATCCGGTAGGAAGATGTTTTTCTCAGGGTCAAAAAGCTGTGAGATAGTGCGCTTTTTAATATGCCCTTTGTCGTTTAAGCGAGTATAGATAAGCTCACTCAATGCTTTATTTTCTTCGCTGTGTGTGCTGTGGTAATTGTCAAAAACGATATTGAAATCAGCAAAGTCACGCTGTCTTTCAATACTTACGTTTTTAACCATTTCTTCAGGTGTAATGCCCTGTTTCTGAGCATTCAACATGATAGGAGTACCATGAGCGTCATCCGCACATACATAGTATGCTTCGTGGCCGCGCATTTTTTGGAAGCGAGACCATACATCGGTTTGAATATATTCTAATAAATGCCCTAAATGTGTTGGGCCATTTGCATACGGTAATGCACTGGTAATGAGAATTTTTCTCTTTGTCATAGTTTTCCCATGGATTTCTTGCCGCATTGACTAATACCAATTAAAGCTGTGTACCAATTTTCATGGTTGAATTTAGTACTGTTTTGCCCCTTAACTGGAATATGCCCTCTTAACGCGAATTTGACTGGTCTTAATGAACTGAATGTTACATAATTCCAGCGTTATTTTCACCACCTGATGGCGTTTTATTTGTATGTTTGGTATCAAGAGTTTGTTCAGCAAAGAAGATCCGGTCGAAAAGCAGATTATTGAGCTTTTAAGCGGCTACAGAAGTGCGATTTTTCCGATGGGTATTCAGTCTGAGTGGATTAAGCAAACGAATAAAGAAAGTGATTGCTGGCAAGTACGTATTGAGTTGCCGTTTGCTGCACGATCACAAACCGCGCTTATTCAGAGTTACTTGGCGGAACATCTTAAAGTTACCACAAATATTGTGTTAGATACGCAACTTCCCGAGGCCTATAAGTTCAAAAAAATTAAGCATATAATCTTAGTTGCTTCAGGGAAAGGTGGGGTAGGAAAGTCTACAACAGCTGTAAATTTTGCATTGGCTCTTCAATCCCAAGGGGCAAATGTTGGTTTGTTGGATGCTGATATTTACGGGCCTTCGATCCCTTCATTACTCGGTCTAGTGGGTGAACAGCCTACAGCAAAAGATGATAAAATGCTTAATCCAATGGAAAAGTATGGGCTGAAGAGCATGTCCATTGGTTACTTGGTGCCTGCAGAAAACGCTACTGTGTGGCGCGGTCCTATGGCTTCTCAAGCACTTAATCAGTTACTGAACGAAACGGACTGGGGCGATTTAGATTATTTGATAGTCGATATGCCACCAGGTACGGGAGACATTCAGTTAACAATGACTCAAAAGCTGCCGGCAAGCGGTGCGGTTATTGTAACCACTCCTCAGGATTTAGCCTTGGCTGACGCGCAAAAAGGCATCGCGATGTTTTCACAGGTCAACCTGCCCATAATTGGGCTTGTTGAAAATATGAGCTTTTTTAACTGTACTCATTGTGGGGAAAAAAATCATTTGTTTGGTCAAGATGGCGGGAACCAGCTCGCCGCCCGCCATGGTGTGCCACTATTAGCAGAAATTCCTTTGGATGTGAACATACGTGAAGAGTCTGAACGTGGTGCTAACTTCATTGAAAACGCTTCTCCAATAACTGAGCATTATACATATTGTGCACAGCTAGTAAGCAGCATGCTATTCCTACAATCACATGAGAACCAAGGCGTAAAAATCGTCGTTACTGACGATTAATAGCTGCTCAACTTTCAAATACGGTATTATTTTTCTAATAAACTGGTAAATATTCATTGAGCTTCCATACTTGAATCATGAAACTGTCAGTTGTGGGCCATGTACCTGTGTTACTGTATAAAAAATGCAATATGTATTTTTTATTATAGGTACTTATACTGAGTAAACTGACTGTAATGTAAGCTAGGGTTAATCACTTACTCAAGGAGGTGGGTATGTGGTTTTTAACAGTAAAGCTGTCTGCGATTCTCTTGTTGGTAAGCTGCTTTAATGCAAATGCAGAGCTGCAAAACTATCATATTGAACGTTTAACTGACACGTCTAACCAGCTGTCAATTGATGCTGTTATTGATCGAAAAGACCAGTTCAGTAAGATAAATACGAAAGCCAAGTTTCACAAAGGCGAAACGGTTTGGGTTAAGGTAAGTAGCCAAGCAAGTTCTGATCAACTAGTCGCGATAACAAGTCCAATAGAGGGGCATGTTAAGCTGTACCGGGTTGTCCAAGGTGCTGTCGTCAACTATGAGCTTGTTTCACCGGTTTTCGGTTATACATCTGCCGAGCAAAGTATACTTCCTCACCAGTCTATTATTGAAAATGGAAAATACTCAGAAGTGTATATTCAAGTATATGCAAAGTATAATGGCATACTCTCTTTATCAATAATGTCCCCTGAAGAATATCGGAATGTTTTAAATAAACGGCTATTTATTTTAGGTGCGAGCAGCGGAGTACATTACTTCATTGCCTTTTTTGTTTTTTTAATGGCAATTGGGCAATCGCGCAAGGGGCTTGGTGCGCTTGGCGCCTATTTTGTGTGTATTAGCCTACAAAGCGGCGTATACAATGGCGCTAACATGTTGTTGTTTCCCAGTGAATTGATAAGCTATTTTGCGACGTTTCATAGCCAGATATTTTTATTGTCGCTGATTTTTGCGATTATATTCCTCTACTTCTTCATGATCGAAAAGCGGGCAGACAATCGGTATACCAAACTTGCCACGGCTTCTATTTGGTTTATTGCCGCACTAGCTGTCTTAATCGCGCCTCTTAACGCTCAAAATTCCCTTGTTTTCCATGCTATTGCAAGTTTAATTTGTTGCGCTTTGTATGCCGTCGTACTCAAGAGCCAATATACAGAGCATAAAGATGAAGTTTTAGTGTTAGCCCTTACTTGGTTGCCAATTTTTGTGTTGAAAGCCTCTATCTTTGTTAATCAATTTGGATTTTTTTGGCCAGTCGATGAGTCACTCTTAAGTCATCTCTTGATTACCCTTCATGTTGTTATGCTTGCGTGCTATTTGTACTGGCATGATAAAAATAAAAAAAGGCGATTAATGTTTTATGCAACGCATGACAAAGATACGGGTGCACCAAATAGCTATATGTTGCAGCAAAGCTTAGAAGCGTTAGACAAAGCAAATAAGCCACATACATTACTGCTCTTTAGACCGCTGGTTTTACAGACGATTCGTTTGAATATGGGCTGGAATTACGCAAACTCACATCTTCGAAAGCTACTTAGCAAAGTGGGGAAACAACTCGATACGTATGGAAATGTTGTGATAGTGGAAGACATAAAAAGCCATACTTCGATTTATCGACTTGACGACTCCCTCTTTGCGGTTGTTTTAATTGGTAAGTTTGAGTTGAGTCAGATAGAGCAGTTTGTTTGCGTGTTGTCAGCGAGTTTTGAAGAAGGCATAGATTTTGGTGGCGATCTATTAGTAGACCAACTTGAGATAGGTGTAGCAAGTAATCCGATCCACGCATCCAGTGCTGACTCTATTATCCAATGTGCAATGCAAGCTATGGCGGCAAAGCCTGTAGGGACAAACAAATGGCAGTTATTTGATTTTGGGAATTCCATTGTGTCTCAGAGACGCATAAAAATAGCTTCTGCCTTGAAAGTCGCAATTGAACGCGAACAACTGAGCTTATATTTACAGCCACAGCTGCACTTAAAGTCGGGTCGTGTATATGGTGCTGAGGCTTTATTAAGGTGGCATCATCCTGAGCTCGGTATCATTCCGCCAAGCGAGTTTATTCCGATAGCTGAGTCTTCGGGGATTATTTATGAATTGACCGAATGGGTTATCGAGCGCGGATTAAAGCAACAAGCTGATTTGGTCAAATTGTTACCCTCTCATCACCTCTCCTTGAATATATCTGGCCGTGATGTTGGGCGCAAGGAATTAACAGTGCAGTTAATTGAATTGATAAACCAATATAAATTGCTGCCTGGGCAACTTGTGTTAGAAGTGACAGAGTCTGCAACCGTAGAAAACGAAACAACGCTATGTGATAGTCTCGCCGACTACCGCAGTATCGGTATTAAAGTAGCGATTGACGACTTTGGTACGGGCTATTCCTCACTCGCTTACCTCAGTCAACTCGGGTTTGACAAATTAAAAGTGGATAAGCGTTTTGTCATGGACCTTGAAAGCTCTAAAACAAATCAAACAATATGCAAAGCTACTTGCGATATGGCACATAGTTTGGGATCTGTAGTGGTAGCTGAGGGCGTCGAAAGTGAAGGCAGTTACCGACAGTTGCAAAGCTTTGAGTGTGACATCGGCCAAGGTTACTTTATCTCACGACCTCTACCATTTGACGACTATAAATTGTGGCTACAAAGAATGACACAAGTTGAAGATGTTATTCATTACTTAACATCTTGAAGAGTGTTGTGTGCTTGTAAGTTTTCTAAACAATTAGACAAGGCTTCGGCAAGTGGCATGAGTTCTATCGGTTTTGATAATACATCCTGCATACCTGCCAGCTCATAAGCAGCTTTGTCGTCTGCAGAAGTGTTTCCCGTGAGTGCTACAATATGTGCGTGATTTGGCAGTAGCTTCTTTTTAATTAAATTTCTGGCTGTTGTTAAGCCATCCATGACTGGCATAATACTGTCCATAAATACTAAGTCATATGATTTAGTAGCGCACTTTTGCAATGCGATTTCGCCATTACTTGCGAAGTCAGAGGTGACATTGAATTTTTGCAAAAATGCTTCCATCACTTTTTGGTTTATCTCATTATCTTCGACCACAAGCACAGTCAACTTAGATGCATCAAATGCTTCGCACTGAATTGTATCATCGTGCGTGTTTATTGAAGCGTTTGTAAAGGGGATTGATACTTTGAATCGACTACCTTCACCGAGCGTACTCTGCACTTCAATTTGTCCATTCATAACTTCAATTAACTCTTTTACGATGGACATGCCAAGACCGGTACCACCGTAACGACTCCCAATATCTTCTTCACCCTGTTTAAAAGGTTGAAATAAAGTTGCAAGGCTAGTTTGTGACATGCCAATCCCTGAGTCAGAGACAATGACATGAAGTACAATGCCCGTATTCGTATTGTGAGTGTGAACTGACAGCTTTATTTTACCCTGAGATGTAAATTTAAGTGAGTTGCTCAACAAATTCGTAATTATCTGGTTGAGCCTTACAGAGTCGCAAAGTATGGTGCATCCACGGGTGAGGTTTATATCAGCTTCGAATTGAACATTTGGTTCTTCAATAAGCTGCTTGTACAGCTCGACAATATCGGAAATAACAATTGATAAATCCGTTGGGTGAGGAGATAGGCTCAGCCCCTCTTGAGAGATTTTAGAAAAATCGAGTACTTCATTCACTAAGCCAAGTAATATGTCTGCGCTACGCAGGGCAAGTTGCACATTCTCTGTTCTTTTGTCTGCGTTTTGTTCATCAAGTGAGTTTATCAGTAGTCCAGATATCCCATTTAGTGGTGTACGCATCTCATGACTTATTTTTGATAAGAAGTGACTTCTTTCGTCAAGGAGCATCTCGGCTTCTTTGCGCTGAGCTTTTAAAGTTTCTCTTAACTCTACGGATTGGGTGATGTCTTGAACTGAGCCGAATAAGCTAACGCATTTATCCTCATTAAATTGTGCTTCGCCATGACAAGATACCCAAATATGTCTGCGATTTTTAGTGACAACTTCGAGTTCAATCTCCCAAGGCGTGCCACTATTAATGGCGTCTGCAAGGGCATTAGAGAATTTTTGCCGACAATTTGCTTTTTCAAAAAAAGAAAGCCACTTATCTAAAGTTGGCTTTTCATGCGTATAAACATCATGGATAAACTTAGTTTGGTCACTCCAAAATACTTCATTTGATTCTAGGTCAATTCTCCAACTGCCTATTGAAGCAACTTCTTCCATTTTTTGCAGAGTTTTATAGTTGTTATAAAGAACGGATTCGGCTTGGCGCCGTGCAAATTCTGAACCTAGCCACTGCGCAAAAAGCTCAACGTAATCTACGTGTTCGCATGTGAATGGTTCACTGACTTTCGCGGAAGAAAAATTCACAGTGCCTAAGGTCTTATTGCCTACACGTATCGGCGCACCTATATAAGATTCCAATTGAAAATTGGTGTAGCAAGGGTGAGTTGAAATTACGCTTTCACCAGCATGGTGAAATGAGAGAGCTTTGTTAGCCTTTAAAGTATGTGTACAGTATGTGCCTCCCAAGTCAAAGGTACATTTGGGGGTGAGGTCAGGGTTTTCAGACTCGACATATAGAATAACGTAATTGCTTCCTACAACTTCACTGACAATAGCAATATCAAGAGAAAAAACTTCTAAACCAAACTTAAGTAGACACTGAATTTTTTCATCGGTTGAAAGTGCTTGATCCGAAACGATGGTGTGAAATTGCCTTAAAAAACTCAATTTGTGGTCCCTCTACTAGTGCCTATATTATTGATGGCATTTGCGTTCAGCACGGTTTGTATTAATCATATAGTATATTAATAGAATAACGTTGCAATCAGGTAATTTATTATCGCTATAGTGTTGTTAGGGTTTTACGCGTAAATATATAGTCTAAATTTGCTGTGAATGTAATACATTGCCCAGAGATTGAAAGTAGCAAATTAGCTTTTGAGCTATGTCGCTACGTTCACCTGTTAAAGGAAAGCCACCAGAGCGTTCAAGTTTGGAATGTATCACATCAGAGACTAAAAACTCGTTTTCAATTTCTTTTTGATACGCAATTGTGCACTCAAATGCCCGTGCTGTTAATTCTTCGGGCAGGCTGTAGTATAGGCGTCCTAGTTGTTTGTCCAAACTCATTGAGCGAGTAAAAAAGTTGCTAGGCTGCTCGCCATTTTCACTCAGCAGGACGGACTTATATACATGATTGAGCTTTTGATTAAGTGGGTGACTGATGTTAGGAGATGTTTTTAGCCACATGGAAGACGCGAAATCGGTTGGGCTACAATGTTCAAACAAGTGTTTGCAAATGTAATGATCAAAAGCATGCCACCACTCGTGTGCCAGAGCACCTGCACCTGCATTTTTTGCTAGAGCAAGCGTCCTTCTATCTGGTTCATAATGAGCTTGAACACCTTTTTGACCTCGGCTACCAAAAGCTAAATTTAACGTGTTTCTTAATCCAATAGCTTTTGGTGGAATAGCTAATATTTGAGCGAGATCGGCCAATGCATCATAAATAAGATTTGCTGCGACATGTTGCTCATTTTTAGTAACCCAATGACCTAAAATGATAGTTTTAAAACCAAATGTGGTTTTAATTTCATCGAAACACACTTGATCCCCAAATCTATAGTCTGGGCCTGTGCGACTAAATTGTCTATTCAGTCGAGTCGTCATTATCTAAGTACCGAGCTTTCACATGTTCTGGCATGAATTTGGTTTGTTCGAATATCATACCTTCGAGCAAAGTATACAAAGGCGTAGTATCGAGGGCATCGTAAGCACTCAAAAAGTAAGCGCAGGCCTCTAATGTAGAGAGGCTATATTGTTGTTCCGCTTTGCGTATTTTGTATTGGTTTGCAGGTGGGCTGTTGAAGGAAACCTGAGGTAACTCTTTGAGCCAAGGATTTAACATGGCCAGTTTGTGTGCTTTTTTCCAAGTACCATCCAACACAAATAAATAGTCTATTTGAGTTTGGTCCGGTTTAATATCTTCGACAGCGAGGGCATCTTCTCCTGGGTATAAAAGTGCACACTTATTCTGTCTAGCAATTTCTTGTGCTTGTTCAAAGTCACTAGGTGCTTCACCTACAAAGACTTGTATGTTTTTTAACTGTAAACTAAGTAGCCTCACTGTATTTTTAGCTGTGGTGAGTTCACTCGGATGTTGTAAGACCACAACGTGTGTTTTATTACAGATCGGCTCAGAAATATGTGAGCAGACACATGTTTTTACAGAAAAGTGGCAAATTTTACAGGTACTTCTTTTCATAAAGGGTAAGTGCGAGTTAAAGTGCTCGTTATATTAACATATTTTTGTGGTTATCTTTGCCCTTGCAGCGACTCTTAGCTAGCATATAGTTATGAAAGGGTGTGTACGGGTCTACTACTGTAAAGGATTTTTATGAGCACTATAATTGACGAAACCTGCTTGGACAACATGCAGTCTCTTTTGGGTGATCAGTTTATTGATACTTTGGAATTTTGCTTATCAGAGTTTGAACGACTTGAAAGTGAAGTCAGAATGACGATTGACTCTGATTTAGAGGCTGCAACGAGAAATGCGCACAGCTTGAAGTCAAATGCAGCACAATTTGGCGCAATGAGCTTATCTGACGTTGCAAGAGAAATAGAAATGGCATTACTCGCCAACGAAGTTGATAAGGCAAAAGCGCAGGTTGATAAATTAACTGAACAAGTAGTTGCTTCCAAAGCAAAACTACAGCAGTGGCTCACTTCTAGCGTGTAAGCCTCTCAAATTTGCTTCCCAAACCTTGTAATTATTCACCTTGTAAAGGCCAGAGTCTAGAAAGACTATGGCCAAAGTCCTCTCTTTCATAAAAATCATCTAATTTGTAGACATTTAGCTCAGATAGGCGCTTTAAAATTATCTGTGTAATGGGTATGCTAGCCAAGGAGTGGGGAGATGAAATATGAATAAAATAAATAAAAGTAATAAGTTAACGGGTGTTTGTTACGACATACGAGGACCTGTGCTGAGCCAAGCACAAAAAATGGAAGATGAGGGTGTCAAAGTACTTAAACTGAATATAGGTAACCCAGCTGCATTTGGCTTTGATATGCCAGAAGATATGCACCGAGATATCATTCGAAATCTTCGTCAAGGGCAGGGCTATTGTGATTCAAAAGGGCTTTACTCAGCAAGAGTCGCAGTTTATCAATACTATCAGCAAAAAGACTTCCCTAACTTGAGTGTCGATAATATTTTCATTGGCAACGGCGTGAGTGAGCTGATTCAGATGGTGACTCAAGCGTTGCTAAATGACGGTGACGAAGTGCTGATACCGGCACCAGATTATCCTCTGTGGACGGCTTCAGTTAGACTCGCGGGTGGCTCTCCTGTGCACTATATGTGTGATGAATGCGCGGATTGGTTTCCTGATTTGGCGGATATTCGTGAAAAAGTGACCAGTAAAACTAAAGCGCTAGTACTGATAAACCCAAACAACCCGACAGGCTCGGTTTACAGTAAAGAGCTTCTTGAAGGGTTACTTGATATTGCAAGAGAACACAATTTATTAGTGTTAAGTGATGAAATTTACGAGAAAATTCTATTTGATGATGCGGAACATTTTTCAGTTGGTTCGCTTTGTGACGATTTGCCGATAATTACCTTTAACGGGCTGGCGAAAACATATCGGGCCGCAGGTCTTAGAATGGGATGGATGGTCGCCAGTGGCAGGGTGTCGGCAATGCGTGATTTAATGGAAGGGTTAAACATGCTCGCCTCAATGCGTTTGTGTGCAAATGTGCCTGCTCAGTTTGCAATTCAGCAAGCATTAGGAGGTGTACAGTCGATAGACGACTTATTGCTGCCTGGGGGGCGATTGTATGAGCAGAGAAATATTGCGTGGCAAGGATTAAATGATATCCAGGGGATCTCATGCGTTAAACCAAAAGGGGCCTTGTATGCATTTGCTAAGGTTGATACCAAACATTTTAATGTAAAGAATGACGAACTAATGATGCTAGACCTATTGCGAGAAGAGAAGATACTTCTTGTTCACGGTCGAGCATTTAATTGGCCATCACCAGATCATTTTAGATTGGTGTTTTTGCCTCACAAAGATGATCTCGAACCAGCATTACAATCCATGAAACGATTCTTTGATAACTATCGACAATAGATGACGTGAAAAATGCCCCACAGAAGTGGGGCGTTTGGTTTTACTTTGGTAGATTGGTCGATGCGACGTTAATAACAAACCGTTGATAAAGCTCATTAAGGTTGCCGATGATGGTGTCTTTACCCAAGACATCATATTTTGAGATTACATCAGCAATTACCGCAATATCGAGATTTCTGGACATGTTATTTGCAAATTCAACATGGCTAATGTGCCACGGCTCGATAGCTACGCCTCCTCTAAATTGATCATAGGGTTTGTAGAACCCGTACCGAGCCAAATTATCTTCAAGCCAACACGAAAACTCATAAAAAGGCCCGCCAGCTTGATATTCCCATGGTTCTAGCTGCAACGAAGCTCCGCTTGCTAGACAGTTTTTTGCATAGATATCTAAGTCGGTACCAAAGTGGTGTCTACTCGCGCCTGGCAGAGCAGAAAACAACATTATAGACTCAACTATTTCTTCACTTGAGAGTTGCGTAATGTCCACAGCTTGATTGTGGCTATTCAAAATTGGCCGTTGTCCACTGTATTTTGCATTCCAGATCGCTTTTTGGCGATGAAAATCACGGTGGGCAGATGCAATTGTAAATTCAAATCCAGCAGACTTTGCTGCCATATTCAGGCTTTTGAGTTCTGTCAGAATACCTGCATGAACTTGGCTGCCATGGTAGGCGACCAAGTGAGAATTTGAAAGCCCAAGTGCTTGAAGCTGAATTTCGGTCATTATTTATTTGCCAAAAGTTTTTCCAGAATAAGCTCATAAATAAGAGCCAAATCGTCGAGTGACTTTGCACAAACTTGCTCATCCACTTGATGGATAGTTTTATTTAATGGGCCCAGCTCTATGACTTTACACCCTGTTTGAGCGATAAAGCGCCCATCTGATGTGCCTCCTGATGTCTCTGGTGTGGAGGCAACCCCGGTGATTTCTTTAATAGACTCAAGCGTAACATTTAGCAGGTCGCCTGGCTCAGTTAAAAATGGCAAACCATTTACTGTCCAGTTAATTTCATAGTCTAAATTATACGCGTCTAGAATATCACAAACGCCTTGCTGCAACCCTTCGACGGTCGACTCTGTGCTGAATCTGAAGTTAAATTGTACATCTACAGTTCCTGGAATCACATTGCCAACACCTGTACCGCCATGGATATTGGAAACCTGAAAGCTTGTTGCTGGAAAATAAGCATTCCCGTTGTCCCACTCCTTTGAACTCAGATCCGCAAGTGCAGGTGCAACTTCATGAATTGGATTCTTTGCTAGGTGAGGATAGGCCACATGACCTTGTATGCCTTTAACTGTTAAATGCCCAGTTAATGATCCTCTGCGTCCATTTTTGACAACATCTCCTAGCGTGTCTCGAGAAGAGGGCTCACCAACGAGGCACATATCGATTTTTTCATTTCTGGCTTCGAGTAAGTCAACGACCTTGGTTGTACCATTGATAAAAGGACCTTCTTCATCCGATGTAATTAAAAAGCTGATTGAACCTTTATGGTCAGGGTGTTTTTTTACGAACCGCTCAGTCGCCACTACCATAGCCGCGAGTGAGCCTTTCATATCTGCTGCACCACGGCCGTGTAAAACGCCGTTCTCTATCAACCCAGCAAAAGGAGGGTGCCGCCAGTCTTTTTCATTACCAACAGGCACAACATCAGTATGACCCGCAAAGCAAAAGTGCGGCCCATCTGAGCCCTTTCTCGCCCAGGTGTTTAGCGTATCAATGAAGAAATGCTCTTCAATATTGAAACCAAGTGGTGCCAGTCGGCTATTTATGAGTTGCTGGCACCCCGCATCTTCTGGCGTTACCGAAGGGCGCTGTATGAGCGCTGATGCGAGTTCAACAACATCACTCAAAGGTGTTGATACGCTCATTTAAATATCTCTTGATATTGATCTGCTTTGAATCCGATGTGATAGCTAGAGTTTACATCTAATATTGGACGCTTGATCATCGCAGGAGACTCTAACATATATTGCTTGGCAGATTCTTCATTGAGGTTTTGTTTTTGTTCATCGCTTAATGCGCGATAGGTGGTGCCTCGTTTGTTTAAAACCGTCTCCCAACCAAGCTGGGTTACGAAAGTGTCTAACAGCTCAGCAGTTAATCCATCTTTACGGTAATCATGGAATGTAAATTCAATCTCGTTTTGCTCTAGAAACTTTTTTGCTTTTTTTATCGTGTCACAGTTTGGGATACCGTATAAAACTATACTCATAATTTACATGCTCTTGCTAATGTTATAAGCGGATCTTTGCCCGCATTGACTTGATTGAGAGGATAATAACATGGCCCTAATTTGTCCGCATTGAGAATTACCATTGACCCCAGAATTGGCTGCTCTTGGGGCACATCAAAATAGCAAAGAACATCTCCAGCGGACACCGTGTTTTTTCCGACACTATGTTGTATCAACTTTTCCATTTTTTTGTATTCGGAAGGGATATGTAAGTGAAGTAAAAGTTGTAACCCTGACTCAGCGCGAATAACAAACTCACATCCTTGTTGGGTAGTTTTAATGACTTTGCCTTTACATGGTGCCAACATCAGCGCTTGATTGCTTTTTACACACACTCCAACTCCCAAAACGCCAGTGGCAAAAAGCTGTATAGGATGATTTTGTAGTGGAAGTACTTTGCCTGAAAACGGACTGGCTATGTGCAGCAAGGGGTTCGCTATTTGCGTGATAGGTGCATATTTTATTGGGGTAGAAAATATCATTAAACGAAAAGGTAACCGTCTTTTTTAAGTGCTTGAATGGCATTATTCAATTGCTGTTCTTTGACTAAAATATAGTCTGTGTCATATGTGGAAATAGAAAATATCGATACATTAGCAGAGGCTAAAACTCCCGAAATGTTTGACATTATCCCAGTTAAAGAGAACCCAAGTGGTCCAATAATTTCTATTGCTCGCCAGTAGGGCTCAGCAGCGAAGCTCTGAACAGAAACATGGGAAGGGCACACAATTGATAACTCTTCAGCTGTTTTGGCTATAAAAAAGATGTCTGACTTTAAAACGCTTGCGGGAATACCATCATCGCTATCTAGGCTATGGATAGTAAAGTCTTGTTGTAGTATTTGTAGCGTTTGTTTTGACATACTTGCGCTCTAACAGCATCGACTTATTCATAGTATAGGCAAGCATGATGAAAAGAAACCCTTTTGTGAAGAGAGAAGATAAATCTTCTCTCTTCAGCAAGTTATCACTGGCCCTTAATGGCGCTGAGCAGCTTGGATAGCTGTAAGGGCAATCGTATAAACAATGTCATCTACCAAAGCACCGCGGCTCAAGTCGTTGACCGGTTTACGCATACCTTGGAGCATAGGGCCGATACTGATAAGGTCGGCACTTCGTTGGACTGCTTTATAAGTTGTGTTACCCGTATTTAAATCAGGGAAAACAAATACGGTTGCTTTACCAGCAACTTTGCTGTTTGGTGCTTTTTTCCTCGCCACATTTTCCATAATGGCTGCGTCGTATTGTAAAGGTCCATCAATATCTAAATCTGGACGTTTAGCCTGAGCAAGCGCAGTTGCCTCTCTGACCTTGTCAACGTCAGCGCCTTGTCCAGACGTACCTGTACTATAACTAATCATGGCGACTTTTGGCTCGATGCCAAATGCGGCTGCAGAATCAGCAGATTGGATTGCGATGTCGGCGAGCTGCTGCGCAGAAGGGTCAGGATTAATAGCACAATCACCGTAAACGAGTACTTGATCAGGCAGCAGCATGAAGAAAACAGAGCTGACTAGTGATGAGTCCGGCGCAGTTTTAATTAGCTGAAGAGGTGGACGAATAGTGTTTGCAGTTGTATTGACTGCACCCGATACAAGGCCGTCGACTTCGCTCTCTGCAAGCATCATAGTGCCAAGCACTACATTGTCTTGAAGTTGCTCAGCCGCAACGACTTCAGTTAGTCCTTTGTTTTTCCTCAGTTCCACCATGGGCGCAATATATTTTTCAATGGCTTGGCTCGGATCTAAAATTGTGACATTTTCATTCAATACAACACCTTGCTGAGCGGCAATACGCTGAATTTCATCATGCTCACCTAACAATACAGTTTTTGCTATACCTCGCTCACCACAAATCGCTGCAGCTTTGATTGTTCTTGGTTCATTGCCTTCAGGCAAAACAATCGTCTTATCGGCACGTCGTGCCAAATCAGTTAGCATGTATCTAAAAGCGGGCGGAGATAGCTTTC
Organism: Pseudoalteromonas luteoviolacea DSM 6061; assembly: GCF_001625655.1. Classification (GTDB taxonomy): domain Bacteria; phylum Pseudomonadota; class Gammaproteobacteria; order Enterobacterales; family Alteromonadaceae; genus Pseudoalteromonas; species Pseudoalteromonas luteoviolacea. The sequence continues at coordinate 40,104 of NZ_AUYB01000132.1, forward strand.
TTGTACGTGCAATACCTTGAGATAAGCTGTCTAACCAATCAGGATCAATATGATCGGCATTGTGTTGTTTGACTTTATCTATGCGTTGTTCATCGTCTGCGGGTACTTCCATATTGAAATTATGCAGCAACAACGATGTTCTCCACGTATCGGCCTCTGTGGCGAGGATTGGGAGCCCTGTATTCATCGCTTGCTCACAAAGCTCCATAATTCGGGGCTCTGGCTTAAAGCCGCCAGTGAGTAAAATAGCACCAAGTTTTGTACCATTCATCGCAGATAAGCAGGCTGCAACTAAAATATCCGACCTATCTCCCGGAGTAACGAGCAGTGCGCCCGGTGTGAAGTGGTTTAATATGTTTGACACTGTGCGCGCACAAAATGTGACGCGGCGTAGGCGTCGATGCGCCATATCACCTTCATTTATAACCTCAGCTTGTAAATATTCGCTTAAGTCTCTGACACGGGGGGCAACGAGGTCAAAATCCCATGGAATGGCACCGAGTAGCATAAATGGGTGCTTTCTAAAAATAGGCAATGAGGCCAAACGATTCATCTCGTTTTCTAATTGCTCAGGCTCATGTTGGTCGACTAAATCTGCGCGAGCTCGGCCATCCTCATCAAGCGGTGCGTTGACTTTATTGAATATACAACCAAGTACGCGGCCATGATCAATGCCACCGTAATTTCCAGAGGCAATTTCTAAACGGTCTTCAAGCTGGTCATTGCTGTCATTGCCAGGTGTCAGGACAAATACGATATCAGCGCCGAGTGTTTGTGCTATCTCCCTATTAACTCTTCCTGCGTAGGGTTGTTTTCTGGTTGGCACCATCCCTTCGATGATAGCGACTTCATCGTCATTTACAGAACTTTCAAAACGCTCTACGATTTCTTCCAAAAGATCATCACCCTTTCCGTCTCCGATCATTTGCTCTGCATAATGCAGTTCAAAAGGAGTTGGTGGCGCGATAGAGGAGCCTTGCTTAATAATGAGTGTTGATTTCTCTGGGCCGATATCGGCGTTTCTTGGTTGTGCGATTGGTTTGAAGAAATTAACCTTAACGCCTTTTTGTTCTAACGCACGTACTAAGCCAACAGAGACAGACGTTAAACCAACCCCAGTAGAAATAGGGATAAGCATGATTCTACGACTCATATTTATAGCTCCTCGGCTAGTTTTGCCGCATCTTGAGCGATGACTAATTCTTCGTTTGTTGGAACTACCAATGCTAGTGGAGTTGAATCTTGATCAGTTATCACCCCTTCGTTGCCAAACCTTGCCGCTAGGTTGCTTTCATTGTTTAATTTAAATCCAAGGAAACTCAGTTGATTAACAACTTTTGCACGAATGACATCTGAATTTTCGCCAATACCTCCAGTAAATACAAGCGCGTCAATACCACCAAGAGGTACAGCGAAGCTCGCAATTTGCTTTGCCAGTCTGAAACAGAAAATATCGAGAGCGAGTTGCGCTTGAGTATGGCCTTCGGCAGCACTTTCTTCTATTGTACGGCAATCGTTAGATAGCTCGCTGATACCTAAAAGACCACTTTCCTTATTTAACAAGGTATCGATTTGAGATGCCGTATAGTTAAGTTGATTTACCAAGTAAGCAAACAAACCCGGATCAATATCACCACTGCGAGTGCCCATTACTAGGCCTTCAAGCGGCGTAAGTCCCATGCTGGTATCAACCGATTTACCGTCTTTAACGGCACAAATAGAACAGCCATTTCCAAGGTGGGCTGTGACTATTTTTGAGGGCTTGCCTTTTAAACCTAAAAGATCGATTGCCTGTGCCGATACGTAATAGTGGCTGGTACCATGAAACCCATAGCGTCTGATACTGTGTTTTTTGTATAGTTCATACGGCAGCGCGTATAAAAATGCTTGTGGCTCCATAGTTTGATGAAAAGCAGTATCAAAAACAGCTACTTGAGGTAGTGTTGAAAAAGCATCACTTGCGGCTGTTATGCCAAGTAAGTTGGCTGGATTATGTAAGGGCGCCAATGTTGCGGTTTGTTTAATCGCTTCCAAAACAGTGTCTGTTATGAGTGCTGAATGGGTAAAATGCTCTCCACCGTGAACAACACGGTGTCCAACAGCGACCAATTGTTGATCAAGTTTTAGAGATTTTACTAACTCGACCAATTGGTTAATGGCGACTTCATGAGCGTCTCCATTGGCTAAAGCTACAGTGTGCTTTTTACCATTGAATTTATATTTAATTTGAGGTGAGGCTTCACCAAGGCGCTCAGCTAACCCTGATAAGTGCTCTATTGCAGAGTTAGAGTCAATGATTGCGAATTTGAGGCTAGAACTGCCACAATTGAGGACCAAAACATGCGACGATGACATAATGACTTTCCGTTTTGACAATAAGAGTATTTGCGTATTAAGCTAAATGAAGAAGTTCAATCGGCATTATGCTTAATACTAAGGTATAATTGACATGTATGACTTCAATTTTACCTCATTTTTTAGATAATAGTTAGCACCTAGGAGTTATGATGCAGAAAAGTCTTATTTCACAAGTGCAACTGGGTCGTCAATACGCCAAAGAGTGGCCAATGCGCAAAGAATTAGCGCCGTTATTTCCGGAATTTCGAGTAATTAAGGCCACGGAACTGGCACTCCAGACAATGCCTATTCTCGCATTGTTCACTGTTTTTTTTCAAACCAGTCAGCTAGGAATGGACTACCTACCTCAATCAATCGCGATCGCGTTGTTTTTTCTTACTTTACCAGTGCAGGGGTTACTTTGGTTAGGCAAGCGATGTGACACATCTTTAAACCCGGCGCTCTCGAGCTGGTATCGTGATCTATATCAGAAAATGGTTGCTCAAGGTTATGAAGGGTCAATCTGTACAAGAAAGCCCACATATAGGGAACTTGCAAAGCTATTAACAGATATGTTTGAAAAAATGGACAAAGCGTTCACCAAAGAAAATCTTTGAGATGCAAAATAAAGGCGCGTCAAATAATTACAGACGCGCTTAGTGACTTAGCTCAATGTCTTTTGCGTCTTAGTTTAACGAGCATTAACATCCATATAGGTAACCAAAACATCGAACCACCGCCGGAGTCACTTTCTCCCTGAGAGGGTGGAGACGTGGGTTCTTCTTTGGCTAACACGTTGATATTGATAGTTTGTTCAGATACCAGGCGTTCATTAAAGTAGGCACTAAGTTCAACTCGGTTTTGACCACTATTTTGAAATATAACGTCAGAGCTTTTACCAGAAATGACTTCACCATTAGGCATTTTCCATTTGTAGCTCAAATTTAGGTCATAATCAGATTCTAAATTAACCGATATTAAGGCGTTTTTTCCCTGTTCTACTCGGTCAGGTAAGTTCAATGTAAGTGATTTAATCGCGGGGGTCACCGCATCAACTTCGTATTGCTTACTGTAGCTTAAGTCTTGATTTGCAAAGGCTTTAAGAGTCACAGTGTAAAAATTTGGAGTGGTGTACTCATGATTTGGGTTTTCTTCTGTACTGACATTACCATCACCAAATTCCCATTGGTAGGTCAACTGCTGAGCATGAACGTTAGCTGCTAACGTTAGCGTGCTCAGTAAAATCACTTTTGTACAAAAGTTCCATTTTAGAATCATTTTTTAGTCCTTAATTCCTTCTTCGAGTTGCATATTATCCGTAATGGGTGCGCTAGTCGACAACTTTTACACACAATCTTTACAGTGCCGTTTCACTTCTGGGAAACAAAAGTTAAGTTTATATTATTTTAATTGTGTAAATCAAAAGTGAAAAAAAGTGGATAAAAAGGTTGATTTCATATCCGAACTAATGTTTATAATTTGTTAGGCAATTTACTCAAAAAATAACATATTAAATTTCTAATTCTCATAAATGATGTCCAGGAAGATTCAAGGAGTGAGCAGTGAAAGTTAAATCATATGTGGTATCTGTTGTAGTAGTATCGTCTGTAATTACAGCATGGATTGGCTATGAAAATTATTATTTGGCTAGTGATAACAAATCAAAAAATGAGATTTCTAAGCTAGATAATAAGCCTTCATCACAACCTTCAAATGCAAATATTGAAATGAAAGGTAAGTCTGAAATGCCGGTGTTGTCGGTACAAACAGACTTGGCTGAAAGTTCAAATTTGACATCTTCGCACAGTGAAGCTTCTGTTTTTGACTTCCCACTTCGTCCATTGGAGGACCTACACGATTTAAGAGAGTTGGAAAGAGAGTATGACTTTATTCGAGAGCAACTCGAAGCAACCCAAGCAGTTGAAATGATTAACCAAAGTAACTTGAGTGAAAAAGATATTGCCTCTCTCAAGCGTACTTATACCCACCTTAACAAAGTAATTAAGCGTATTGGTGAACTAGATCTCGAAAGGATTGAGGCCGAGTTTGATGAAAAGTATGGCGAAAACGCCTACGAAGAAGACTTAAACTATGTTCGCAGTACCGTCGCTGAAGCATTGGAAAAGAGAAGAGAATCAAGGAAGGAATGGCAACGAGAAATCGATGCAATGACAAATGCAGTAAAAAATGAACAAGAAGTTCAGTAAATCACTACATGGGTCCAAGGACTCGCTTAATACTAATATAAGGATGAAAACAGTGAAAAAATCTATTTTAGCACTGGCAGTTCTATCAATTCCTGCAACTTCAATGGCGCTACCTAGCCTTCGTGAAGATTGCTCGTTTGGTAGCACAGTGAATACAGGTGGTGCAGATGTAATGTTTAGCCAAAATTGTAAAACGGCTTATGTTGCTCCACCTGATTTGGGGACGGCATCTCTCGGCGGATATGTGGAAACACAGGGTATTTCGTTTTGTAGTAACCTTGATTACGCTAAATCAGAGTTTGACTCTTCACAAACTCGTTCAAAAGTTTGGCGTGATAAAGCATTTCAACTTCAGCTAGATGGTGAGCCTCTAGTTGATGCAAAGATTGAATCAAACGTTGAGCTTACAGCATTAAAAGGTCAGATTGATTACTGGCAATACGGTGTATTAAAGCAGTCATACGAAATGGCTTTACTTGAATATACAAACCGTTTTAGTGCTTACAGCGGTTGTTTAAGAAGTGGTGTTATGACGTCTCAAGAGTGTCTTGAAGCACGTTACGCTACTGAAGATGCATATTATGAAGCGAAGCGCATTTATGACGATTACCGCTCTACAAACAATATTGCATTGTATCAGATTGATCGTTTAACGGCTGAAATTGAAGGCCTTGAAGACCAGATCCTTGAGATCGATGACCGTGTAATGCGCTATGAAACATATGCAGATAACATTGAGCAACGCGCTAAAGAAAACTACATCGAATTAGCGACAATGTATGGTGCTAATACAAAAATCATCTATCAACTTGATTACGATGCGCACGTTGAAAGCATTCGTCGTTTGAATACCAATATTCCACAGCTTACTTCGTGGAGACCAATGCCACTGGTTGCTGCAGAATTTGTTCTTAACATGAGCCCAACATATGCAGGAACAGGTGACTCTGCTCTGAATAACATCACTCCAGTGCACAGCGTGACACTTCCTAAGCAAATTATCAGCTATAAGCCAAAAGGGTTTGATAACTTGTACGAAAACTTCAACGGTGAAGAGAAATCTACCGAAGAAGGCGCGTACATGAACAACATTAATCCAAACGATGTAGATGCACTGGTATACGGTAGTTTCGGCTCTTCAAGTGCGAGTATTGCAACAAACCTTCACGGTGCTTGTAAGCTTAAAAATGATGGCGTAACTGAAAGTGAACTTGCTGCTAAAATGGATACATATATTCAGCCTTCACTGCGTCTTCAGTGGTTGATCGAAGTGCCGTTTGGCTATGAAGCTAAGTACAAAGCGCATAGTATCATCAGCCGTATGACTTCTAACAAGTCAAGTGGTTTCCTATTCTGGAAAAAGCGTAAGAGCAGCTTCCATGAGTGGACTAAGAATACGCAAGACTTCGAAGTTAACTTCATTAACCCTCCTTTCAGCCAATACTGGGATGAGGACATGAAAGCGACTGTTAAAGAAGCAATCATGCGTAGAATTGCATTTGGAGTTATGGACAGTGTTTATCCACGTATCACTGCTGCACCTTTAAATGATGCTGAGCACCAAGCCTGGTCTGATGCTGCTAAACAAGTTGGTTGTAGTTTCGGTCCTTGGGGTTGTGCGATTGGTTGGGTAGTCGGTACTTTAGACAACCGTCGTAACTACAGCAGATTCTATAGCGATAAGAGCCGCTTCTACACTGAGCGCTCTAATGAAATAACTTATATCCCGAAAGATAAGTATCTAACTTTCAAGGCTAACTAAGTCAGTCCCACCAAAATAGTAGAAGCTGCTACCGCAGCTTCTACTTATATTTCAGGTTTTAATAAGGAAAGTTCTATGTGTATGAAGCATTTATGGCTTCCGCTTGTGCTTGCGTTGGGTTTTGAAGTAGAAGCATTAGAAGTCCATGGGCCTAAATATATCCAGCCTGGTGAAGCAGTTATGTTTAACGTGGTTGACAGTGAAAAATACCAGCAGATTGAATGGCAGCAGTCGTTTTTTAACGGCGAAATATATACGACAGGGGATAAGCAACAAACGTTACAACTAGCTTTAAGCCCTACGAGTACAGATTCGTATATTTTTATACGTGCTTATGGTATCGACGGATGGAACTACGATATTGCTGATTTAGAATTAGAGATCAAGCAGAATAAGCCTCAGCCAGTAGACGTTTCGATACAAGGGCCAGAAAAATTAAGTAAGGGCCAGTCGGCAGATTATACCTTGATGGGGTTGCCTGCGGGTACGCGTATAGATTGGGTTATTGCGGATGAGTTTGGCAATGACAGAGGCTTGAAAGTGACACCAAATGGTGATTCAGTAACCTTGAAGGTAAACAAGCGTTATTCAGGATCTGATGCGTTAACTGTTAACGCTGTCTATGTGCAAAACGGGTGGCAATACATTCAAACTAAAAGTGTCACCATCGGAACAGCGGTTCCACAGCCAGAATTATCTTTAGAATTTGACGCGCGTTATACTGCGCTAATAAACGGTGGCGTCAAAGCGACAGTGAACAATCTGCCAGCGGGTGCTCAGGTTGACTATGCTTGGCGAGTCGTAACGCCACCATTAGCTAGTTCGATTACTTTATTCAATGAAGCTACAAGTAATGTGGCGTTGTTGGCACAAAACCTAGACGTCGCTTCTAAAGCAACGTTAGCGCTAAGAGTTGAAATCACAACTAATGAACAACAAGCAGTATTAGAAAAAGAGTTCGATATAACAATAAATCCTAACCTAGCACCACAACTGTCACATCAGCTAGTAAGCGCTGCGCTGTGGAATACAGAAAAGACCAAGTTGACGGTCAATGTGTCAGAGCCAGAGCAAGAAGTATATGACTATAGCTTAGATAATTTAACTCCAGCACTCATACAAGTTCAGCAAATTGCGGCCGGGGAGTATGAAGTAACTGCAAGCGCGGATACAAATGATATTGCGAGCCTAAAATTGTCGGCGTCAGATATACACGGAAATACAAACCACCAAGTAATAGATATCAATATCAAAAAGCTGCCAGTGATTGCATTTGAGCACGCCTCTAAGCGCTATACCAATAGCAAAGTACCATTGATAGCGAATATAAATGTACCTGCGTCTTTCATTCAAAATGTAACGTGGCGCCAGACTTTTGGTAGCAACGCAAATTTAGATGATATTACAACGTTTACACCCAGCTTTATGGCTAATGGGCTTCCTCAAGAATATCGGTTTGAACTGGAGGTTGATTTAGGGAATGGTGTAAAAGTTACTAACGATACGAAAGTGAATACATTCCCTGTAACTGTCCTCAATGACACTGGTGATAGAAGGTTAATTGATGAAGCTGACAAGTGGTATGGCGCCTCTTCCACTACCGTATTGCAGGGGCTTGATGCACAACATGGCAGAGATTCAGAGTCAAATCTCATTAAACTGGGAAGTGGTCCTGATGGTTTCGATTTCATGTTTTTGGATGAACAAGGCCAAATTGTCGAGAACTTTGCTGCAGGAGCGCAGTGCCTAAAAGATAATGTCTCTGGCCTCACATGGCTTTTAAAATCTTCAGATTCATATCCGCTGGAGCAACAACTGCCGCTAGAAGACAGCCTGTGCACGGGGTCGAAATGCTCAGTCAATGCCATTATCCGAGATTTGAACGCACGTAGCCTTTGCGGCAAACAAGATTGGAAGATACCAAGTATTAATCAAACATTATCTATTTTGAGTATTAACCAACAAAACTCGACTCTAGCCTGGTTAAGTAACAATGAGCTAGCAAGCGTACAGGGTCTATTGAACTTAAGAACCTCGAAAGTCAACGAACAGAAAAACTATGTTTTTCTTTTATACGGCGAAGAGCTCAATGGCACATGGAAAAGCGTAGAAGACAGCGCTCAATTTTTACTGGTAGCGGAGCAATAACATGGATAAGTTGATTTTTGTTTTAGGTGTACTAGCAAGTGGTCAAGTTTTTGCCAGCTGCAATGCGGAATCACCGATTCGATTTGATAAAGAAGCCAATCATATATTACTCGACAACAAGCATCGGTTGATGTGGATGGACTGCGTAATAGACCCAGCAACAAAAGCATGTCTCACTGACAATCAAAGCTCGTTTTCTGCAACCGCAAAGCAAGCTTTAGAAATTGCGACAAGTGCAACCCTTGAAGGGCACAGCAATTGGCGATTACCCAATATTAAAGAGTTAGTCAGCTTATTTGCTCACGAATGTGAAGCGGAAAATGCCAAGCTGGTCATGCAAGTTCCTGAACGACTCAATTATGTGTGGACCTCGACCACCGCATCAAATGGTAATTCGGCTGGTCTGTTGGTGCTAAGTACAGTCAGCACTCAAATAACACCTTGGGGACTCAGCCGTACTGGCCCTGCGGTGTTATTGGTTCGTGATATTAACCAAACTGTGGAGTAGTCATTATGTCTTTAGTTATGCTAACACTCGCCACAGTGGCAATGGATCCGGGTTTACCAAGAAGCCTAGAGCAACTGCCGTTTGAGATTAATCAAACGCCATATGTTTATACCCGTGAAGTTCGACTGGTTAACAATTATGTCAGTGCGATAACAGTTCAAGGGATCATTGAGGGTACAGAAGGTGATGATGTACTTGTGGGCACCAATGGTATTGATGAAATCATTGGTTATGCTGGCAACGATAAACTAGATGGTGGTCAAGGAAACGACATATTAATCGCAGGTGAAGGAGATGACGAGCTTATAGGCGGCAGTGGTGAAGATACCATGGTTGGCGAAAGCGGTGCAGACACACTTTATGGCGGTCAAGACAACGATAATATGCGCGGTGGTCAAGGGGACGATCTTGTTCATGGCGAAGAAGGTGATGACAAGCTGTATGGAGACAGCGCAAATGATCAACTTTTTGGTGGGCAAGGAAAGGATTTACTTTCAGGTGGTGAAGGCATCGACACTCTCAAAGGAGGCTCTGGAAACGATGAGCTAAAAGGGGGCGATGGAGACGATTCACTCTTTGGTGAAAGTGGTGACGACATCTTGAGAGGAGATGAAAGTCCGGCCTATTTGGGTAATGATTATTTGGATGGTGGCATAGGCGCGGACCTCATCTACGGTGGCGCTGGTAATGACGAGTTGCTCGGGAGTGATGGAAACGACAAGCTATGGGGGGGAGATGGCACGGATACCCTTCATGGCGGTAATCATAACGATGAACTATTTGGCGATGATGGCGCTGACCATCTATTTGGTGAGTCAGGAAATGACACGCTTGAAGGTGGGGATGGCGCAGATTATTTATACGGTGGAGCCAATGATGATCACCTCTTTGGTGATGATGGTAATGACTCACTAGATGGCGGCAGTGGCGTTGATTATGTATACGGTAATTTTGGCAATGACAAGTTGTATGGTGGTGATGGCAATGATGTGATCTCCGGTGGTGATGGGGATGACCACTTGTATGGTCAAAATGGTGATGATTTACTCGATGGAGATTGGGGCAACGACACTTTTTACAATTCTTCAGGTATTGATTTGATGGATGGTAGATATGGCGATGACCTATTTCTTTTGGATGATGCCGGATTCAATCGTCATCAAATATACGGCGGGCCGGGTACAGACACTATTCAAGTAAGTGGCGGGCAAGACCTTATCGCGTTAACTACGCAAGTTGAAGGCGTAGAAGTTTTAGCTGGCAACGATCAAAATAATCAACTTATTCCCGCTTTTGGCATCTCTCGTATCGAAGGAAGAAAAGGGGATGATTTCCTTTTCGACTCTCATGGAGACGAGACCCTAATGGGGGGAGAAGGGAACGATACGCTCAAGAGTACAGAAGGGCAAGACAAACTCTTTGGTGAAGAGGGCGATGATACTTTGATCGCTCATTCAAGCACTGGAGAGTATTACGGGGGGAATGGGAATGACACGTTCAAACTTAAGCTGCCTGTTGGATTGATTGATGGTGGCTCAGGCAATGATGTAGTTCACTTTGAAAGTGACGCTTCTACGTTAATGCGTATTTCAGAGCTTAAAAATGTGCAATCAATACTCGGAAATTCAAAGCCTAACGTCTTAGAAATTCAATATGTTACTCCTGGGAGCACAATAAATGTAGATCTTGCTCAGGGAATCGATCGATTTGTTGCTGGTGTCATAGCGGACGACCGTTCAGGTGATACTTTCCAAGTTCGTTATGGGGCTACTTTTGACAACGGTGTCACATTGACAACGAGCAACGCTACTTACCATTTAAAAAATGTCGAATTTATTTTATATGAGCGAATTAGGCAGGGATATTTTGCCCAGTTCTTACTGAACTTAACAACAAAACAACTCACGGTTATATCAGAACAACCGCTTTAAAATATGCTACAAGGAGAATAGTGTGAAACACCTAACTTGTGCTGCGAGCTTTGCGATTGCTGCTCTGCCTGCACTGGCCACTCAATATCAAGCTGTACCTGCATTTACAGGAAACGCGACAATGGGTATCAATTGTGTCCATGCGCCTGGTACTGACTTGGTAACTAATAAGGCTGACAAGTGCAGCCAATTTGTGCCGCCAACAAATCCAAGAATTGATGCACAATTTCCAACTCCACCGACAACGAACAATCTGGTATATAGAAACCCGCAATCGAAATCGTTTACGGCGTTTGATGGATACCCAATGGTGGTTGAAGTAGAACAGGGGAAATGCTACTTACGCAATGAATTAGTAAATACGATTATTGCAGAGCGTAATGTTGCACCTGAAGACTTCACAACGTATTCGTATGACTGCCCAAATGGCAATGAAGAGAGCTATGACGACAGTAACATGCTTTATAAATACATCGTGAGCGGGGCATTCCAACCGCAAAATGATGCGCACCTATTTGCTGGTGTTACCATGCAAATGGCTGTTGACTATTTTTCTGAGTTATACCCAGAGCAAACGTCTCTGTGCCCTACATGGAATGCGCAATATTGTATCAACCAAATGCAACTTCGAGTCAACTACTCAGTCGATGGTCAAACATATAGCAGTAGTTGGGATGGGACTTACGTAAATTTGGCAGCTGGTGGTAATGCTTTTGGCCAATTTGCACACGGTAGCTCATTTGACATTGTATCTCATGAAATTGGTCATGCATTGTTAACATGGAACAGCGATTTACAATACAGTGGTGGTGAACAGTCAGCGGTACATGAAGCTTTTTCAGATATGACTACGCTCGCCGCGCGAGATTATTTTTTCAAAAATTTACAAGCGACGACAAATGCGTTCCAAGACACTCCGTTTGGCTTGTCATGGCAAAATGACAACGAAAAAAAATGGTGGTTTGCAGCGGATCGTAACTTTAACGGCATGCCGTCTAGATATGTCAATTTCCCAAGATTCGATTTGATCAGTGTTGATGATTACAGAGATATTGAAGAGGCTTCTGGGCCACACCAAAAGTCTGGCGTGCTAAGCAAGTTTTTTTATCTATTGAGCAAGCAGCAAGGTTGGGACATTGCCAAGGCATACAAACTAGTTCTTAGTGCAGCGAAGCAGTGTTTCAACACCAATAGTGACATTGACCATGCTGGATTCTGTTTAGTAAAACACGCTAACGATCCTGTATTGGTTAGTACGTTACTTCAGCAAGTTGGTGTAACGCCAAGCAACTCAGGTGTTGATAACTTGCAGTTTGATATTGCAAGGTTGCTAGATGAAGCAAAGTACGACATTACTGATCGTAGTTTTAGCTACAGTCAAGTTGACACGTTAAAAGTATTAGTTAACGGCGTCACAAAAATAGATTGGGCAAAAAATAACGGTCAAGGAAGCTACTCATCAGTTAAAAGTAGTAACGTTGTTTTAGACCAAGGTGAAAGCATCATTGAGTTAAGGTTACGTCTCACTAATGGGCAAGAAAAGAATGCGTATAGAATCGTCTATGGTGCAGATACACCAAGGTGTGTGCCTGAAACAGCGGCAGTTGCTTTATCGAGCTTAACCATAAATGGTCAACAAGTTAATGCAAATTCGGGCTATACATTTGCTTCGTTACAACAGCCTGTCTATTCATTAAACCAGTTCAGAGCAGAGTTTAATACACAGTTAAGTAATCGCCACGTAAATGTGTACGCTGATTTTAATCGAAATCGCGTGTTCGAAGAAAAAACAGACCTACTTAGTAACGAACTGTTACTTTCTCAGAGTAGTGTGACAACGGATATCAATTTTGACTTCAGTAGTTTCCAGCATGTTGAAGCAGGCCCTATGCTACTTCGTATCCGAGTTGATGATGCAAAGCAAAGCGGTTGTGCGAAAACAACGACGGGTCAGGTTGTCGATTTATTGGTTGATTTTGTTCAGGGCAGTGATGTTAAGACAGTTGAGTTTACACATCAACAAGTGAATGACTCTATTACGCTTACAGCATCAAGCACTGGTGTAGAAAATCCAACATATAACTGGTATTTCAATGATCAGCAAGTAGCTCAAAATACAGCTGTAATTACGCGTCAAATGACCGATACAACCAAAGTGCGTGTTGATTTGCTATCTAATGGTCAAGTTGTTCAAAGCTCTGAGCAAAATATAACGCCTATCGCATCACCAAGATTAAACTTCAGCTGTACTGTACAACAGACTCAATGTCAATTCTCTGTACAACATGATGAGCTAACGGCATCTCCTCGTTACTTGTGGAGTTTCGGTGACAGTTTCGATACTAAAACCACACGCTATACAAATGAAGTGTTCACATTTGACTATCGTGAATATGGTCAGTTTGATGTCTCTGTGGACTTGTATTTAGATAGCTTAAATGCGCAATTCACTGCTACAAAGCGCGTCCACGTAGAGTCTTTACCTGATGGTGTAACTTTTGATGTGAACGTATCGCAACAAGACCCACTGAAAGTAACTTTGACACCACAGATAGGTGCATTGGACATCATTGATTTACGTTGGAATGTAGAGCGAGTTTGGCACCAACCTCAGGATCTAAAAGGGGATTGGAGTTATACATTTGCACAGGCTGGTACCCACGATATTTACATGGCCTTGACGCTTAACAATGGTGCGATCCATACCATCAAGCAAACAATTGTACTTGAGGATGTCACGCCACCAGAAGTCGTTACGATAACTGATGTTGATGTGACAATGGATTACAGCTATTGGTGCTGGGTTAATGAAACCTTTGACGGTATTAAAGATAACGACACGGTTAATTACTGGGGTAACTACAGTTATGGGTGTTTGAATCGAGTCAAAGTCAATGCCACAAGTAGTGCAGGCTCGCCAATTAAAACAGAAGTTTGGGTAGATGTTGATAAAGATGGCGTCTATGAAACAAACGAAAGAAATAAGTACCACACAAGATTAAGGTTATCTAATAAGTCTGTGAATGTATGTGTTGTTGCATATACGGACGAACAAGGTAGTTCAGCAGTACCATGCGTTCCGCAAGAAGGCGCGGACAGCATGCAATTTAAAATAGTGAAGTAAATATATAAATTAAGGAGAATATAATGAAACTTAGCTTTTTAGCGCTTACTGTTAGTTCGGCATTGGCATTTGGATCTGTCGCTGCATTCGAACAACCAATAACTAAAAAAGTGAGCACGCCTATCGTTCAAGGTCTAAACGTACAACAAGGTGTTCAGTACGTTGACCCTGATAGCAAAGAGGCAATTGCTGAGATGGAGAAAATTTTTAAAGAAGCAGGTTGGAATGAGAAAAACAGTCCACAGCTTTTCAAAGAGCTAAATACTCCTCAGGCAAAAATTGATGTACAAGATGCACGCTTTGTAAGAAGTTACAACAGTAGCGATACAACGGAAGCAGAACTAGAGTCATATTTTAGCCACCTAGGTTTTAACATTGTTGGTGAAGGTGCTTCTAAACTATTCAAAATCCGTTTATTAAATGCTGAGCCTAAGGCTACGAATTTAACAATTCTTTCTATCAAGTTAGTGAATGAAAAAGGCGAGCAAATTACTACTCAGCAAACGGCTCGTTTCTTTGGTGACGGTGGCTCAAACTTAAACCGTAAAGTGCTAGGTGGTGAAGCGACAGTTGAAAGTGCTTACGAGCATGTTAGCCGCGCGAAAGAAGTATATGGTAAAGGTACTGCTTACGTAATGTTTGCTGACGGCACTAAGGTCTTGAAAAAGATTGATGTTAAGTACGACAAACACGCAATCTTGGGTATGTTAGCTAAAGAACTGGGTTTACCTATTAATAACCGTCCTGCAAATGCACCTTTGGTAATGGCTAAAGCGGGCTTCGCTGAAGCAGCAGGTGGTGTGGGTATTGCTCAGTTTGACGCTTTCCAACACGTTGTTGATCACCCAAGAGATTTCCGTAAAGCGGATGCAAACAAGCAAAACGTTGCGGGTCAAGACGGTGTGATCATGGTTTGTTTGAACCGTGACTATGGTGATTGTGATTACCCTATGGTTCAAGCTGGTGGTGACTATAACAATATCCCGCATGTAACGATTCCATTTAAGGGTAGCATTACATTACCGACGTACATCTCTCGTGTACTATTTAAAGAAGATGATGTGCTAGGCGCGCAAAACGTACCGCCGACAGATGTGATGATTCAATCAAAAGAAGCTTTCCATGACAAATTGTCGCTACATAATCCAAACATGAAAGCGAAGTTTGAGCAGTATTTCACAATTGACTATCGTTTTGACCAAGCTACTTGGTCTCCGGTAACAACTCTAACTTGGGATATTCCTCGTGAAGCTGCGCTTTTTGCTCGTCCAGGTATTTTCCAACGTCGTGCTGATGCATATTGGATCATGAACATCGCGCTAGAAGTTAACTGGATGGGTAACTTGCAAGATGCAATGACATACTTTGGTGCAACTGAAGAAGAGTATAACTACATTACTGGTTTCACTTCTTACATCATTGCATCTGAAGAAGCGCCAGAACTACCAAAAGATATGGCTCGATATGACCAAGCGCCACTTCAGTTTTCTTTCAGCTGTTTAGCTAAGGGTACTCAAATCTTAATGCCGAACAAGCAATCTAAAGCAGTTGAAACGTTCAACGTTGGTGATTTAGTTCTTGGTGCTAGTGAGTTTGAGCCAGACAATACAGAAGTTCTTAAAGTTGTAGATGTGTCTGTAGGTGTTGAGCACTTACCGATGGTTAAATTAACAACTGAACTTGGACAAACGTTAACGTTGACTGAGTCTCACCCACTTGTACGTGAAGGTGGTAAAGCGGTATGGGCGCTAAATGTAGCTGAAGGCGATGTAATCCAAACAGCTAAAGGTCCGGCTAAAATCACTAAGTTTGAAAAAGTTGACTATAAAGACAACGTATACAACCTTAAACTAGCGCGCGTTAATGGTAAGCAAGACGCAGGTGAAACTTTCGTAATGTTTGCAAATGGTGTGTCAGTTGGTGACTTAGCAATGCAAACAGAGAACGAGCTAGACACTCACAAGGAAACTGTTGAAGAAGTACTACAGCGTATTCCTCAAGAGTGGCACGCAGATTACCTAAATAGTTTAGAAACTAAATAATAGGTAAGTATTGGAAAAAGCTGGCTTTACGCCAGCTTTTTTTTTGATAAAAACCAAGGCGATATTTATGGTTTGAATTTAACTGTTGAGCTAATTAGTATATTTTAATATAGAAAAAGTAAGTTAATAATTTTTACTAGATAAAAAGTACTTTTTAAAGTAATAGCTGTAGAACATAATGGTGAGTTGTGTAAAATAGAAGTTAACTTAACGAAATAAGGATTAGGCAGTGCGCATACTAGGAAGTGTCGTTGCACTATTTGCTTGCTTCTCAGCGGCGAGTAGTCAACTATCGTATCAACATCTAGATAAAAATACTCATTTACTCCCAGCCTCCGACGTATTGAATAAGGGTGAGCTTAATAATCCTTCGCCATTCAAATATATAAAAACAAAGTCAGTTATTATCGCAGAAGAGTCAAAGCTAGAACACTATGCGCTCTATTGGCGAGATGTCAAAGTACTCAATACCAACCTTGTGATTCGTATTGATGACAATCACACACAACGAATTGTTTCTGGTGAATTACTTTTGCCAGAAATACTTAGCTCGAGCTACTTTGCCAAAGCAGCAATCACAGCGCAATTTCCGTACGATGACAAAACGCTAATTGAGAAAGTCTCTAAAGATTATGGGATTAATGCGTCAGAAATTCGAAATGTAAATAAATATATTGCAATGGGTGATAATAAAACCTTGTCACCTATATATAATATTGAGCTTTTAGATAATCGCTATCAGCGTAAATTTATTAACTTTGATGCTCACTCTCTTAAAGTTGTCTCGAAGTACAATGCAACTGCTTCTTTTTTATCTCCACACTCAGCTGATTATCATGCAGTAGCGACGACGACAGGCAACTATAAATTAGGCCTCAATTGCCATCAATCACCAAATATGGCAACTGAGAAGTGTCAAAATACGGAACTCCCCCAAGCACACCCTATAGCTCAACAGTATTATCCAATCGCACCGATTGTGAGCAATCTTTATTTTAGAAATACAGAGGGAGGCGCTTTTGCCGAATTTGATGGTTATCCGATGGTGGTCAAATTGGAAAACGGTCAATGTGTATACGCTAATAATTTAGTCGAAACTTACTATGGGAGTGCACAAGCTCCCTATGCATATGAGTGTGCTCAAGGTATTGAAGAGAGTCATGGAATTAGTGGTGACCCATACATTTACTATCTATCAAAAGGCGCTTTTAAATCTGTTAATGATGCCCATTTTTATGCGGGAGTTACTGCTCAACTGTTCTATCACCACTTTACAAGTTTATACCCTGAGCAAATCGAACGATGCCCTCAAGGAGGTAGTTACTGTCTCAATGTAATTAAGCAACGGGCTGACGCAGGCAATATTGCGCAAAGTAGTTGGGATGGTGAGTATACCAATTATGCAAGTGGCTTCAGAGGAAGTCCATTCCCTCATGGAAGCTCTATTGATATAGTTTCTCACGAAATTGGGCACGCGATATTAGAGTGGAATACAGGCAATATAATTTCTGATGTTGATGATATCGGCGATTCTGATGGCAATCGACAGCAAAGAAGTGCCTTCCACGAGAGTTTTGCAGACATCACTGCGATTGCGGTTAAAGATCATTATTTTAGCAATCTGCTTTCAGAGCCGTCCGAATTAAATTGGAAAAATACAGATGTATTTTCCAAGCTGTCTAGCGAAGATGAGTACTTCTGGGCAATTGGCTGGGATGCGAGAATAAGAAATGCCTACTCAAGATATGTAAAACACCCACGACGTGACGGGGTTAGTATTGATGATTATAGGGATTTTGAGCGTGTTAGTGGGTCGCACCAAAGAGCGGGGGCGTTTAGTAAACTGTTTTATTTAATTGCGACGAGCGAAGGCTGGAATGTGAAAGCAGCTTATGGGTTGGTAATTAAAGCGATGACTGCATGTTTCACCGAAACTACAGGTATGTTGGAAGCATCGAATTGTCTTGTTGAAGTTGCCGATGATTCTGATAAGCATCATATTGCGACGCTTGCTCAAAAGGTTGGGCTAATTCCAGAAGCACAACAAGAAAGTACTTTAAACGTAAATATTGAACGTCTTTATGGGCAAGTTTTTTACAAGCTGGAAGACAATCGATTGTCTTCAGACAATGTTGCTCGCTTAGTTTTACGAAAAGGTGAAGAGGTACTGCTTAATTGGGATCAAAGTAGTGAGGTTGAGTGGCAAAATGTTGCTCAAGGAACTTTGACTCTAGAGGAAGGAGATCATGAACTTTATTGGTTAGCTGAGTTAACAAGCGGTACATATTTAGAAGCTTATCGTATTGCCAATTTGATTGATCAGGCAATTTGTCAACCTGAACCTAGTACTGGTGCTTATACTGACTCGGTTGTTGTCAATGGAGAAAGTGTACCTGTAGAAGCCGGATTTGGACATGTGACATTAACAGACTCAGTATATTCACAAGAGCCATTAAGCATAGTACTTTCACAGAGCTTGGGAGAAGCTTCGATTAAAGCATACGTTGATTTGAATCGAAATGGATATTTTGATGGCGAAGAAATTACGCTGCCTTCTGACATTAGCGATACAATTTCATTGCCAGCCCAGCCATTTGGTGAACTTAGTCAAGGCCCAGTAGTCGTGAGGTTGGTTTTGGGAGAGCAGTCAGGTACATCTAGCTGTACAAGTGAAACGCAAGCGCAGACCGTTGATTTTAAGTTTGTATATCAGCATGGGCAATATATTGCTCCAGCGATAGGCTTTGAGTTTAAGCAGGTTGATCAGGACATAAATTTTTCAGTAGTCAATCAATATAGTAATGCTTATTCATTTAGGTGGCTTGTTGAAGGTGAGGCAATAGACAGCCGTGAATATGAATTTACAAAACAAATGCAGCAGAGCTCAGAAGTCACTTTGCTTTTATTACGTGATGGTGTTGAGGTAAATCGCATTGTGCAGCAAGTCAATGTGATGGCTGAGCCTTTATTTGATATTCAGTGTGTTCAAAATGGCACACTGTGTCGGCTAAGTTTAAATTATGAAAATCCAATTGCAGGCACTACATATCAATGGGAGATCAATGGGGAGGTGATTGAAAAGGATGACTTGGCCCCATTTGAGTATGATTTTAAAGAATATGGCCAGTATCCAATATCTGTAAGTGTGTCTATTGGTAATGGAGCAACACAATTTACGCACTTTGAAACGATATCACTACAAGAAATACCTACGGTAGATGTAAAGGTTACTCAACAGGATATGAACTTTACCTTTTCACTGACTGAACCACTTCCACAAGGGTACGAGTTAGTGTGGGTTATTGACGGTATGGAGTATCAGTATGACGAGTTGGGAACACAAATCAATTTGCCAAGCCAGCCATCAGATATCCAGTTTATTTTGAGAAAAGATGGGGTTGTTGTTAAACAACAAGAGATACAAATTGATTACGTAGAAGACCCTGAGTTAAAACTCAATTGCAATATTCAAGGACAAACCTGTACATTTAGTGCAGAGCACAGAGACCTAGGTGTTGTAGCTAAGTATATGTGGGTATTTGGAGATGGTAATTCGGTGACTACTGAAGAGCCAACAGTTTCACATACTTATCTTGAATCAGGTAACTTTACAGCGCAATTAACATTAATGTTGAATGAAAATACAGTATTTACAACTGAAAAAGAGTTGCAGGTGGGTATTTTGACGCCAACGTACGAAATTAGCTCAAAACAGCATAACCAGATTCTTCAGTTGCAAGCCAAAGGAGATGTTTCAAGCAATACAACGTTTACCTGGTTTATTGACTCTGAGCGCCTTGTTGGGGAAATAGTTAGTTTTCCAATTGGAGACTTGGGTGGTGAGTATAGTATTCGACTCCAAGTGAGTGAAAATGGGGTTATCACTGAAGAGGTCGAGCAGGAAGTGATAGGTTACCCAGATATTGGTTTGGACTTTGAGTGGAAGCAGCAAAAACAAAACTCGCTAAGCTTTGAGTTTTCTGCGTCTCAAGCAAACCCGTGAGGTAAATAGTTAAACAGAGCCCGATAGAAGCTTACCTTCATCGGGCTCTGTAAAGTAACTATCAGTTCTTTTTAAATTGCGTAATTAAAAAAGACAAAGTGACATCATGGTGTGTTTGCTTAGATAGGTCCTCAAAATGTGAAGGTTTAAATTTCCAAGCAAAAGGCGTCATTTTAATTAAGTGGAATATTACATCTGTTTCGATTGAATGAACTTCTTGAATAAGGTTTTGCTCTACTTGATTGAACCCTTCTGGACATTCTGGCGCATCATGTAAGTGTACATTTTCATATATCTGTTGCTTTAACTCATACAAGTGATTGGGCCCAGGGCTTACAACGATTAGAGTGCCTTGCTCATCTAGTAACCTGGCAGACTCAGTTGCGAATACTGGGGCAAAAATACTCAGTACGATATCTGCAAAGCCATTATTGAACGGCGCATCTTTGCTTGAGGCAACACTGAATTTTGGCTGAGCATAGCGTTTAGCAGCGTACTTAATAGCTGGTTTACTAATATCTAAGCCATACACATGACTGTTAGTGCCTAATGCGTCGGCAACTGCGTGTGTATAAAAGCCTTCACCACATCCCAAGTCAATTACCGTATTTGGGGATTTATATGCAATTAAATTTGCCAACGATTGCTGTAGGAATTGATAGTGTGAAGTGGCGAAAAATGCGCGTCTAGCCTGCACCATATCAAGGTTATCGCCTGGCTGCTTAGAGCGTTTAAACTGTACGGGTAGAAGGTTGACATAACCCTCTTTTGCAAAGTCGAATTGATGACGGTTGGCGCACCCCAAGCTGTTACCATTACGGGTAAGGGGTTCGGAACATATTGGACAACGATATTCTACGGTCATCTATCTAAGTATTCCTTATCATAAAAAGTTCTCACCCAGTGAGGGCGATACGTGATCAAGAGCGTGATAGCCATGCCATTGAGCATTGCTTCAGGAAACCACATGATCACAGAATAAAACATATAATTGTCTTTGAGTACTTGCCAGTCATAGAGGCCTATGGACCAGAAGTATACCGCTGAAAGTATAATTTTCAGAGCAGCTACTAGTCCGCCAGATATAAATGCGCACACAAAAATATAAATAAAAAAGTGTCGAGGCAAATAGTGATAACAAACTACAAACAATGCATAACTGATATAAACTGGCAGAATTCCATTTAGTAGCCAAAATGACGAAAAGTTTATCTCAGATGATGCAAAGAAGTAGCAAAGTAATGAGGCCAGCAAGCTACTTAATAAAGACAACCGCCAGCCCAGCACTAATGTGACAGCAGTAACTGCTAAAATATGGATGTTTAAGCTGGGCAGTATTCCTGCTTGAACCTGCCATAGTAATGCCATTACTAACGCACAGCTTAAAATACCAATTTGCCTTTGCGAGTTGCGAAAAAGCGCACCGTATTGAACCTTGTCTAGGCTCATGGCAAATGCAAATATGGCAAACATAAATGTCATCATGCTCTACCATCCATATAATCAGTTGTCGTTTAACAGCTAGATCTCAAACGTTGCCCAAATAGGAGCATGATCAGATGGCTTCTCAATACCTCTGAGTTCATAATCTATGTCACTTTCTTTACATACTGACATTAAGCTTTCTGTTGCTAACACTACGTCAATGCGCAGACCTCGGTTGTCATTGAACCCTTTAGAGCGGTAATCAAACCACGAAAACTTATCATCTACATCAGGAGTTAGTTCTCTGAAAGTATCTTTGAATCCCCAATCCATCAGTGTTTTCAACCATTCTCGTTCTTCAGGCTGGAAAGAACATTTACCTGTTTTTAGCCAGCGTTTGCGATTTGCTTCGCCGATGCCAATATCGCTGTCGGTCGGGGAGATATTAATATCACCCATAACGATTAGGTTACTATCAGGCTTTTCGTAAGTATTGAGATGGGTCATCAAATCTTTGTAAAACTGTCTCTTGTATGGGAATTTTGTTTCATGGCCAATATTGTCACCTTGAGGGAAATAGCCATTCATGACGGTTACTTCATTACCATTTGTGCTTTCAAACACACCTGTGATCATACGCTTTTGAGCTTCGTCAGTATCCGTAGAAAACCCTTTTTGAATCGATTTAGCAGGCGTCTTTGATAGTAAAGCCACACCATAATGGGCCTTTTGACCATGAAAATAGACGTGGTAGCCCATGGCTTCAACATCCTCTACTGGGAATGCTTCATCATGCACTTTTATCTCTTGAAGGCCGATGACATCGGGCTGATGTTTGTCGATGAGAGCTTGTAATTGATGTAGACGGGCACGAAGGCCATTAATGTTGAATGAGATAACTTTCATATTTTTATTTTTGAGAGTAAATGATGTAGGAAGTGTATCATTTTGTCTGTCTGAAAGGGGAAAAATGTGGTCAGAAGATGGGGGAGAGTTGTTAACTAAAGAACAAAATTTAGCAGGTTTGAACGATGAGTTTATTGATATGTAAATAGTACATTAAATAATCAGAAAAGTTAAAAATTACCATTTACAAGACTGAAAGTGACTATATAATGCGCACCAATTCGTTCTTTCGAGGTAAATTATGTTTAAGTCTCTCTCAATTGCTACTCTTATTTCTATTGCTTCAACTTCTGCATTTGCTGCTGGCAGCCAGAGTTTTGTAGCGAGTGATGCATCTACGATTTCAAAAGTATGTGAAATCGCGGCAAACCAAGGCCTTAGCGAAGCACGTAAGTTTGGTGCTCAACAGGGCGTATTCGTTTCTCGTTTTTCTCCTTCTGTAGAGTGCAATGGTGAAGATATTCGTACATTCGCGAAAGCTCAGCAGAGAATGCAAAATACTGAACAATCAGTTAAAGCTAAATTAGTAGCAGAAAACACATCTAGAGCGACTGAGTTGTGCATGAAGGCGGCAAAAGAAGGTGTAGCGAGTTTACACAAGTACCGTAGTCAAGCTAGAAACTTAAAATGTAACAATTTACCTGTAAAACAATTTGTTAAAGAAGTTAGAAATACTGCTATCTAAACACGTTGTTAAGTATCATAAGCCCAGCAAACATGCTGGGCTTTTTTTTGCGTAAAACTTAGTAAAGTCGTCATTCTTATGCCTATGAGCTCAAAAAGAAGAAAAGTATGAACAGGAAAATTAGAATTATGTAAATTCTTTTAGGTGTTTTTATTGTTTTTATTGTTTTTTTAGTGTGTTATAAAAGTTAAAAAGATGTTTTATACACTACGGAGAATAAAGATAATGAAAAAGGGGATTACGCTAATAGCATCTTCAGTTAGTTTTGCATTGCTTGGGGGAGCAAATTTAGCAAATGCGAATGAATCTGAGGTTGAACGTATTGAAGTTACTGGATC
This sequence comes from Pseudoalteromonas luteoviolacea DSM 6061, assembly GCF_001625655.1. GTDB lineage: Bacteria > Pseudomonadota > Gammaproteobacteria > Enterobacterales > Alteromonadaceae > Pseudoalteromonas > Pseudoalteromonas luteoviolacea. Next base: position 63,520 of record NZ_AUYB01000132.1, read on the forward strand.
ACATATCAAGCGTTCAGATTTAGAGGGGCCATCACCTGTACAAACCATTTCTGCAGGTGACTTAGCAGCGACAGGGTCTACAGATCTGATTGGCGCGTTACAAAAACTACCAGTTGCTGGTGCAGGAACATTTAGTACACAAGGTAACTCTAGTGACGATACTGCAAATGGCGGCTCGAGTGTTGCGCTTCGAGGTTTAGGTGCATCATCAACACTCGTGCTGATTAATGGTCGCCGTGTTGCTGTTAGTCCATTCGCTAAAGATATCGAAACGTCATTTGTTGACCTAAATACCATTCCGGTTTCTTCAGTAAAAAGAATCGACGTTTTAAAAGATGGAGCGTCAGCGACTTATGGTTCCGATGCTGTTGCGGGGGTTATCAATATTATCCTTCGCGATGATATTGATGGATTTGAAGTTGCAGGCAAAATTTCCGACACGGCAGACGGTGGTGCTGAAGAAGAAAACTTCACTTTACTTTGGGGTAGTTCAACGGACAAGGGACATCACAACTTCTCTTTGGACTACTTTAAACGTGGCGACGTATTTTATGCAGACAGAGATTATGCATCTACCGCAGATCAAAGGTTCAGAGGTGGTAATAACGCATTAAGCTCCTCTGGTTTCCCTGGTAGTATCGAAGTTGTAAGAAGCCAACTTACAGATGAGCAATGGGATGCGCTTCCAGTTACGCGCGTTGAAGACGATGGTACTAAAGTAAGACAAACCATCTTTGCAGACGTTTGGGGCAACGATAAGTGTCCTGAAAATATGATTATTGGTGATATTTGTCGATATGATTATGCGCCACACATGACACTTATTCCATCTACTGAACGTATCAGCTTTAACTATAATGGCGTACAAGAAATTATGGATGGAGTAGAGGGATTTGCTGAGTTCTCTGCACAGCATACTTCTACATTCATTCAAGGTGCAGCTAGCCCAAGTTTCACTGAGTTGACCATGGCTGGTGACAACCCAAATCATCCTCTTGCAGCATTACCGGACCACTTCTTACATGGCGTAGACATTTCTATGCGTCGCCGTACAGTGGATATTGGCAATCGTAAAAAAGACGTTGACTCTGAGTACTATCGAGCAGTCATGGGTATGCGCGGCGAGTTTAAAGAGTGGGATTGGGAGTTTGCCTACTCTGCAATTCGTTCGAGTGCAGTAGAAAAAGGCTTTGATGGTTTCCCGAATAAGCTAAGAGCACAAGCGGCGATTGATAGTGGTGAATGGAATCCATTTGAACCAAGTCAGAATAGTCAAGCTGTATTGGATAAAATCGAGACGACAACGACACGTTACGGCGCTTCCACAATGCAATCATTCGATGCGACTATTTCTGGCGAGTTGTTTGAGTTTGGAGATGGGTATGTTGCAGCTGCATTTGGTTTGGAGCATCGTTATGAAAAAATAGAAGACAATCCCGATAATCAATATTTGAATAACGAAATCTTTGGTACTGAAGCGACACAAGCAAATGGTGATAGAGATAATACAGCTTTGTTTGCTGAATTTAACGTGCCTGCGACTGAAAACCTAGAACTACAGTTTGCACTGAGATATGAAGATTATAGTGATTTTGGTAATACTACTGATCCAAAAGTTGCATTCCGTTGGACTCCTATCGATGAAGTGGTAGTTCGAGGTTCTTGGGGTACTGCGTTTAGAGCCCCTTCTTTAGTGCAGTTACACTTGGGTAAAACAGATGAATCACCAAGTGTTATAGACCGTGAGCGCTGTAAAATTACGGCTGACCCACTAGACTGTGAACCATTTGAGTATACCGCAGAAGTTGCTGGTAACAAAAATCTTCAACCAGAAGAGTCAACTAACTATAACTTAGGTGTTATTTGGCAGGCGTCTGATAACTTTAGTATTGGTATCGATTACTGGAATTACGATCAGGATAATCTAATCAAGAAAATTGGCGCACAAGAACTTGTAGATTGTTGTGGTGATAATCCAAATTTGGTTATTCGTAACCCAAGCACTGGTAGTACACCAGGTCGTATACTTTTGATTAATGATACTTTCGTCAATATTGGTGGCAGAAAAACTGATGGTATCGATATCGATCTGGAATATAAGCTTGAAACACAAGGGATGGGTGAATTTAAGTTTGGCTACAACGTAACTTATGTAATGAGTTTCGATGAGGAGCTTGTAGAAACAGATGCAAATGGTAACTCAGTCTCCGTTGTTAAAGACGAGAATGGAGAGTACCAGCACCCAGATTTACGCTGGAACGCACGTGTTGATTGGGCACTTGACGATTGGATTGCAAATGTAAGCGTGAATTATATTAATTCATACAATGATTTGGCTGATAGCTCGGGCAATAAGTTTGAAATCGATTCTTGGACTACAATCGATACAAGTGTGACGTACGTCGGTTATGAAAAGCTTACTGTGACAGTAGGTGCCTCTAACCTAACCAATGAAGAAGCGCCATTTGCGCCTTCAGAATCTATGGGTGTAGATAATAAGACACACAGTATACTTGGTCGTCAAGCGTACTTGAAGTTTGCCTATAAGTTCTAAATAAAAAGACACGACTTTCCAGTCTGAAGGCCCTATTAGGGCCTTTTTTTATGGATTATATTGATAATAGATGCGTTGTTTCTATTTATAGGTGCATTCGGGTCATTTGTGTCGGGACCTTCAATTCTGTTGTATTGGGGCCTAAGCTAATAAATATATTTGCTTATGAGTTCAAATAACATGAAATGTTCTAAATTCATAATTACTGGGGTTGTACAAGGTGTTGGTTTTCGCTACCACACTAAACAAATAGCTACAAAACTAGGCTTATGTGGTTATGCTAAAAATCTACCAGACAGAAGTGTTGAGGTGGTAGTGCACGGGTTTGATGGCAGCGTGTTGGAAATGGCAAGCTGGCTCAAGCGCGGCCCTGCAATGGCCAAAGTGGAAAACGTAGTTGAAAAGGTTATTGACCAAAAAAGCTACACTGGGTTTGAGATATTCTAATTATTTTAAAAATATTAGAGTTGTTACTACCGTAAAATATACTGTACGAAATCGTTTTGTGGTTAAAAATGAGGCGAAAAAAAGGGCCTTAAGGCCCTCTTTCTGATTAAAGCGATGATTAACGTTCGCCTTGATCCTCATAATCACGTGCAGTATAGCCTGTGTATAGCTGACGTGGACGGCCAATTTTGTGGCCTGCTTGAGAAAGCATTTCATTCCAGTGTGAGATCCAGCCAACTGTACGAGACATAGCGAAGATTACAGTGAACATGCTTGTTGGAATACCAATTGCTTTCAAGATGATACCTGAGTAGAAGTCTACGTTAGGGTATAGTTTCTTTTCAACAAAGTACGGGTCTTCCAGTGCAATTTGCTCTAGCTTCATTGCTACGTCTAGAAGCGGGTCTTGGATGTTTAGTTCTTCTAAAACTTCGTGGCATGTTTGACGCATTACTGTCGCACGAGGGTCGAAGTTTTTGTATACACGGTGACCAAAGCCCATCAAACGGAATGGGTCGCTCTTGTCTTTTGCTTTAGCAACGTACTCGTCGATGCGATCTACTGAACCAATCTCTTCAAGCATGTTCAAGCAAGCTTCATTTGCACCGCCGTGCGCAGGTCCCCAAAGAGAAGCAATACCGGCAGCAATACATGCATAAGGGTTTGCACCTGAAGAACCAGCTAGACGAACTGTAGATGTAGATGCGTTCTGCTCATGGTCAGCGTGAAGCATGAAAATACGGTCCATTGCTTTGGCAAGAACAGGGCTTACTTTATATTCTTCAGCTGGAACAGAGAACATCATGTGTAAGAAGTTTTCTGCATAGCTTAGGTCATTGCGAGGATATACAAATGGTTGACCTACATTGTATTTGTAAGCCATTGCAGCGATTGTAGGAAGCTTAGCAACTAGCTTTGTTGCACAGCGCATACGCTGCTCTGCGTCCGAAATATCCAAGTCATCGTGGTAGAACGAAGATAGGGCACCAACCACACCACAAAGCATCGCCATTGGGTGTGAATCAACACGGAAGCCTTGGAAAAATGCAGCGATTTTTTCGTGCATCATCGTGTTACGCGTGATCTCGTCAGAGAAGCTTTCAAGCTGCTCTTTATTTGGTAGTTCACCGTTTAAAAGAAGGTAGCAAAGCTCAATGTAATTTGAGTTTTCTGCTAGTTGTTCAATTGGGTAACCACGGTGAAGTAATACACCTTTCGCACCATCAATGTAAGTAATAGATGATTCACAAGAGCCAGTTGACATAAAACCAGGATCGTATGTGAAGAAGCCGTGAGCACCTAACGTACGAACGTCGATAACGTCTTGGCCGGCTGTGCCAGAGTGAATCGGTAGTTCGATTGGGTCGTGCCCATCAATATGGACTGTGGCTTTCTTATCTGCCATCTATCTTATCTCCTATGAAATAACAACATTCTGATTGTTATGTTGTGATACTAATGTTAAGCAAATTCAGATCATTGTAACTTATAAATGGGGTGAAAAGTCAATTTTTCTAAGAATTATGCAAAAATGTATAATAAGTATTCTAAGCAGATTAAATATTATACCATTGGCTAATTCGCAAGCGTCTCAAACTAAACAAGAATTGTAAAAACACGGATAGCCTTATATACTGTCAACGGTTTTATACCGTGTCGTCTGTGGGTAAACCTATTTTTACATCGAAGTTTTACAGGCAAGTGATCTTTTAAGTGTTTAAACAGGTTTATCTAGAGTGTGCCATTTGTGCATGTCGTGCAAGTGGGTTGATAAAAACAAGTAGATGAAGCTCTAATCGAGCAAAGATGGGCAAGTAACTGTGAAAAAGCAAAGACCTGTAAATCTAGATCTTACGACTATATCTATGCCGCCAACGGCAAAGGCGTCGATATTACATCGTGTCACTGGTGTCGCGTTGTTCTTCGCGCTGACATTTGTCATTTGGGCGTGGTCTGAATCTCTCTCTTCTCCTGAAGGTTTTAATTTTGTAAAAGAGCTTATGACTGGCTTTGTTGCAAAATTTATTGCGTGGGGCACCTTCGCTGTATTGTCTTACCATATCATTGGCGGTATCCGTCACATGATCCAAGACATGGGGCATTGGGAAGAATTAGAGTCTGGCAATGCAAGTGCTAAAATTGCAATCGCTCTATGGGTAATCGTGGCTATCCTTGGTGGAGTGTGGATATGGTCTTAAATCAAGCAACTCTTAAACGTGATGGTGTACAAGACTACGTATCACTTCGCGCTACAGCATTAATCATTGCAGCATATGCTGTATTTATTGTTGGCTATTTAGCATTAACTCCTGAATTAACGTATGAAGCTTGGTCTGGGTTGTTTGACAACCTAGCGATGAAAGCAGCTACTATTATTACCTTAATTTGTATAATGGTTCATACTCGTATTGGCCTTTGGCAAGTACTAACTGATTACGTTAAGTGTTCAACAATGCGTTCAGTTTTGGGCTTTGTATTGAATCTAATGGCACTAGCATACGTTGCTGTTGGTTTGTTTGTTCTGTGGGGTGTTTAAGTGAAATATAATGTCCGTGAATTTGATGCTGTAGTTGTTGGCGCCGGTGGTGCAGGCATGCGTGCAGCACTAGCGATTTCTGAGTCTGGTAAGACATGTGCGCTTATTTCAAAAGTATTCCCAACGCGTTCTCATACTGTATCTGCGCAGGGTGGTATCACTGTAGCGCTAGGTAATTCTCACGAAGATAACTGGGAATGGCACATGTACGATACAGTCAAAGGTTCTGATTACATCGGTGACCAAGACGCTATCGAGTACATGACTAAAACAGGTCCAGAAGCTATTACTGAATTAGAAAACATGGGTCTACCATTTTCTCGTTTTGAGAATGGCCGTGTTTATCAGCGTCCTTTCGGTGGTCAGTCTAAGCACTTTGGTGGCGAGCAGGCTGCACGTACTGCGGCAGCAGCTGACCGTACTGGTCACGCACTTCTTCACTGTCTATACCAACAGAACGTTAAAAACAAAACTAACGTTTTCTCTGAGTGGTATGCACTTGATCTAGTCAAGAATGACAAAGGCGATGTTGTTGGTGTTACAGCGATTGAGATCGAAACAGGCGAAGTTGTATACTTCAAATCTAAGGCTGTAGTACTTGCAACAGGTGGTGCTGGTCGTATCTATGCATCTACTACAAATGCTCACATTAACACTGGTGACGGTGTAGGTATGGCTGTGCGTGCTGGTATCGGCATGCAAGACATGGAAATGTGGCAATTCCACCCAACGGGTATTGCAGGTGCTGGTACACTAGTAACCGAAGGTTGTCGTGGTGAAGGTGGTTACCTTCTAAATAAAGACGGCGAGCGTTTCATGGAACGTTATGCGCCTAACGCGAAAGACCTTGCGGGTCGTGACGTTGTTGCCCGTGCAATGATGACTGAAATCCGTGAAGGTCGTGGTTGTGAAGGCCCTTGGGGTATCCACATTAAGCTTAAGCTCGATCACCTTGGTGAAGAAATGCTTAACCTTCGTCTTCCAGGCGTTTGTGACCTGTCTAAGACGTTCGCGCACGTTGATCCAGCTAAAGAGCCAATTCCGGTAATCCCAACTTGTCACTATATGATGGGTGGTGTGCCAACTAACGTTAACGGTCAGGTACTTGACGTTGATGTAAATGGCAAAGAACGTATTGTCGAAGGTTTATTCGCAGTTGGTGAAATCGCTTGTGTATCTGTACACGGTGCAAACCGTCTAGGTGGTAACTCACTGCTAGACTTAGTTGTATTCGGTCGTGCTGCAGGTAACTTCTTAGGTTCTTACCTGAAAGACTTTGAGTCAACAGGTGAAGCTTCTAAGGACGACGTCGATGCTGCATTTGCACGTTACAATCGCTGGGAAACTTCAGAGATTGGTAAAGGTGAAGATCCGGTACAAATTAAGAAAGACTTACAAGAGTGTATGCAACTTAACTTCTCGGTATTCCGTGAAGGTGATTCAATGGCGGATGGCTTGAAAGAGCTTAAAGAAATCCGTGAGCGTCTTCAGTATGCACGTCTAGACGACAAGTCGACTGAATTCAATACACAACGTATCGAATGTCTAGAATTAGACAACTTAATGGAAACAGCATACTCAACAGCAGTTGCTGCAAACTTCCGTACTGAGAGCCGTGGTGCACACTCAAGATTTGACTTCCCAGATCGTGATGACGAAAACTGGCTATGTCACTCAATGTACCACCCTGAGAGCGAGTCAATGACTAAGCGTGATGTAAACTTTGCGCCAACGACCCGTGAAGCATTCCCACCTAAAGCTCGTACGTACTAGGAGTTAAACGATGGCAACAGCAACTTTAGAATTCTCTGTTTATCGTTACAACCCAGATGTAGATACTGCACCTCGTATGCAGGAATACAAACTTGAGGTTGAAGAAGGGCGTGACATGATGGTGCTAGATGCACTATTAATGTTGAAAGAGCAAGACTCAACTCTTTCATTCCGTCGTTCATGTCGTGAAGGTGTATGTGGTTCTGACGGCGTAAACATGAATGGCAAAAACGGTCTTGCATGTATTACTCCGTTGTCAGCTCTACAAAAGAATGGCAAAGGTAAAATTATCATTCGCCCATTACCAGGTCTTCCTGTAATCCGTGATTTGGTAATTGACATGAGCCAGTTCTACACTCAATACGAGAAAGTAAAACCTTACTTGATCAATGATAAGCCAACAGGTGGCGAAGAGCGTCTTCAGTCAGTTGAAGATCGTGAAAAGCTTGATGGCCTTTATGAGTGTATTTTATGTGCATGTTGTTCAACTTCATGCCCATCATTCTGGTGGAATCCAGATAAATTTATCGGTCCTGCTGGACTACTTCATGCTTATCGTTTCTTGGCTGATAGCCGCGATACAGCAACAGAAGAACGTTTAGCTGGTCTTGATGACGCGTTCAGCGTATTCCGTTGTCACAGTATTATGAACTGTGTTAGCGTTTGTCCAAAAGGTTTGAATCCAACCAAAGCGATTGGACACATTAAATCTATGCTATTAAACCGCTCGGTTTAAAGCATAATTATCTTAAGATGGCATGCAATGCATGCCATCTTGTTTTCGTTTAAGTTAAAGTTTCTGCGCTAGAGAAAAGGGCTAATAAATGCACGAAGGTGTGATGAAGGCATGGCTGGAATCTTCTCACTTATACGGCGGCAACGTTGCGTATGTAGAAGATTTATATGAGGCGTATCTTGACGATGCGGCTTCAGTGCCAGAAGAATGGCGAGAAGTGTTTGATCAACTACCTAAAGTTGAAGGTGTTGATGTTGATATTAAACATTCGGATGTAAGAGCACAATTTGCTGAGCTTGCTAAGAACAAACACAGAGAAGTAGTAGTTTCTGCAGAAGGTGCGGCAGATGCAAAACAAGTGCGTGTGTTGCAGCTTATTAATGCATTTAGATTTAGGGGCCACCAGAATGCCAACCTAGACCCGTTGGGTTTATGGCAACGTGAACGAGTTAGAGAACTCGATCTGGCTTACCATAATCTAGATGATGTGGATCTCGATAAAGAATTCAATGTTGGCTCTTTTGCCTGTGGCAAAGAGACAATGAAATTAAAAGATTTATACGCGGCGCTTAAGTCTACATATTGTGGCTCTGTTGGCGCTGAGTATATGCACATCACATCAACAGAAGAAAAACGCTGGTTACAACAACGTTTAGAAGCTGGTTTCTCACAGACTCAATTCAGCAAAGAAAACAAACTTCGCCTACTACAAGGCTTGATTGCTGCTGATGGCCTAGAAAAATACCTTGGTGCGAAATTCCCAGGTGCAAAACGCTTCTCTCTTGAGGGCGGTGACGCACTAGTACCGATGCTTAAAGAACTTGTTCACAGAGCTGGTGAGAGCGGTCAAGAAGAAGTCGTTATTGGTATGGCACACCGTGGTCGCCTTAACGTACTGGTAAACGTGTTAGGTAAAAACCCACAAGAGCTATTCGACGAATTTGCTGGCAAGTATGGTGAATCTGCGGGTTCTGGTGACGTTAAATATCACATGGGTTTCTCTTCTGATTTCGGTACTAAAGGTGGCGATGTTCACATGGCATTGGCCTTTAACCCGTCTCATTTAGAAATCGTAAACCCAGTAGTAATGGGCTCTGTAAGAGCTCGTCTGGATCGTTTAAATTGTGCAAGTGGCTCAAAAGCATTGCCAATTACAATCCACGGTGACTCAGCTATCGCAGGTCAGGGTGTTGTTCAAGAAACATTTAACCTCTCTAAGACTCGCGCATATGGCGTAGGCGGTACGGTACGTATTGTTGTTAATAACCAAGTAGGTTTTACAACATCTAAACCTGAAGATACACGTTCTACAGAGTACTGTACTGACATCGCTAAGATGGTACAGGCACCAATCTTCCATGTAAATTCGGATGATCCTGAAGCCGTTGCTTTGGTAACTCAGGTTGCATTAGATTTCCGTAATAAGTTTAAGCGCGATGTTGTAATCGACTTAGTTTGTTACCGTCGCCACGGTCACAACGAAGCTGATGAGCCAAATGCGACTCAGCCTCTAATGTACCAGAAGATCAAAAAACACCCAGTACCACGTCAGCTATATTCTGATAAGCTAGTTGCTGAAGGTGTGTTATCTGCACAAGAAGCAAAACAGCTTGCAGATGAATACCGTAATGGTCTAGACAATGGCGTTTGTGTTGTTGACGAAATCCAACCAGAAACTAAGCACTCTTCTGAGTGGTCTAAATATGTTGGCCATGACTGGGATACGCCGTATGAAACGGGTGTTTCTGTAGAAAAGCTGAAAGAGCTTGGTGAAAAGGTTGCGACTTACCCAGAAGATCATAAAGCACAGTCTCGTGTTAAGAAAATCTACGATGACCGTAAAGCAATGGCAAAGGGTGACAAATTACTAGACTGGGGTATGGCTGAGACATTGGCATACGCTACTATGGTTGACCAAGGCACAGACATTCGTCTAACTGGTCAGGATTCTGGTCGTGGTACTTTCTTCCACCGCCACGCTGTAGTCCATAACCAAAATGATGCTTCAACATACTTGCCACTACAAAATATTAGTCCAGAACAAGGCACCTTTGAAGTTTACGACTCTGTACTTTCTGAAGAAGCGGTACTTGCATTTGAGTATGGTTACGCAACAGCAGAGCCAACCTCATTAGTACTTTGGGAAGCTCAGTTTGGTGACTTCGCAAATGGTGCTCAAGTTGTGTTTGACCAGTTTTTAAGCTCTGGTGAGCAGAAGTGGGGTCGTCTATGTGGTTTGACTTTATTACTTCCTCATGGATACGAAGGTCAAGGCCCAGAGCACAGTTCTGCACGTATGGAGCGTTACCTTCAGTTGTGTGCTGACCATAATATGCAAGTGTGTGTTCCTACAACACCTGCGCAGGTTTATGCAATGCTTCGTCGCCAATCAGTGCGTCCACTGCGTCGTCCACTGATCGTAATGACACCTAAGTCATTACTACGTCACCCACTGGCGGTTTCTAGTTTGGAAGAGCTTTCTGATGGTGTATTCCACAACATGATCGACGAGATTGACGAAATCAATCCTGAAAATGTTGAACGAGTTGTGTTCTGTAGTGGTAAAGTTTACTACGAACTACTGCAAGAGCGTCGTAAGCTTGAACTAAATAACGTTGCAATCGTCCGTGTTGAGCAGCTATATCCATTCCCTCACAAAGAAATGGATGAAATTATGGCGCGTTACCAGCACGTGAAAGATTTCGTATGGTGTCAGGAAGAACCACAGAACCAAGGCGCTTGGTACTGTTCTCAACACCATTTCTGGGAAGCTATCCCAAGTGGAGCAAAACTTACTTATGCAGGCCGTCAGGCTTCTGCTGCTCCAGCTTGTGGTTACATGTCTACCCACACTAAAGAACAAAACGCGTTGATTGCTGACGCATTAACAATTAAGAAATAAGGAATAAGAGATGACAACCGAAATTAAGGTTCCTGTTCTTCCTGAGTCAGTTGCAGACGCGACAGTTGCAACTTGGCACGTAAGCGTTGGTGACACTGTAAGCCGTGACCAAAACCTAGTTGACATCGAAACTGATAAAGTAGTTTTGGAAGTTGTTGCACCTGAAGACGGTGTAATTGTTGCAATCTCTGAAGAAGAAGGCGCAACTGTACTAGGCGAGCAAGTAATCGCACAAATAGGTGCTGCCGGTGCAGCACCAGCTCAATCAAATGAACAACCAGCAGCGCCAGCAGCGGCGCCAGCATCAGAAGGTAAAGAAGTGGACATTAAAGTACCAGTACTTCCAGAGTCAGTAGCAGACGCTACAATCGCAACTTGGCACGTTCAACCAGGTGAGGCAGTAAGCCGTGATCAAAACCTAGTTGACATCGAAACTGATAAAGTAGTTCTTGAAGTTGTTGCACCTGAAGACGGTGTAATGGGTGAGCAGCTACATGCCGAAGGCGATACAGTACTTGGCGAACAGGTAATCGGTAAGCTTTCAGCGGGTGGCGCACCTGCAGCTCCGGCAGCATCTGACGCAGCACCTGCTGCATCTGACGAGAACGCTGATGTTCTTACTCCTTCAGTTCGTCGTTTAATTGCTGAGAAAGGCCTTGATGCATCTCAAATCAAAGGCACTGGTAAAGGCGGTCGTATCACAAAAGAAGATGTTGACGCATTCTTGAAAGCACCAGCAGCTAAGCCAGCTGCGGCTCCTGCTAAAGCAGCTGCTGCACCTGCAGCACCAGTTGGTGACCGTACACAAAAACGTGTACCAATGACTCGTCTACGTAAGACAATTGCTAACCGTCTTCTTGAAGCGAAAAACTCGACAGCAATGCTTACTACTTTCAACGAAGTTAACATGAAGCCAATCATGGACCTTCGTAAGCAATATAAAGACGTATTCGAAGAGCGTCACGGTATTCGCCTAGGCTTCATGTCTTTCTACGTGAAAGCTGTAACTGAAGCACTTAAACGTTTCCCTGAAGTAAACGCGTCTATCGACGGCGATGATATCGTTTATCACAACTATTTTGATATCAGCATCGCTGTTTCAACTCCACGTGGCCTAGTAACACCAGTTCTACGTGACTGCGACAAGTTATCAGTTGCTGAAATTGAAAAAGGCATCCGTGAGCTAGCGCTTAAAGGTCGTGACGGTAAGCTAACAGTTGATGACATGACTGGTGGTAACTTCACTATCACAAACGGTGGTGTATTTGGTTCACTTCTATCTACGCCAATCATCAACCTACCTCAGTCTTCTATTCTTGGTATGCACAAAATCCAAGAGCGTCCTATGGCTGTAAACGGTAAAGTAGAAATTCTACCGATGATGTACTTAGCGTTGTCTTATGACCACCGTCAAATTGATGGTAAAGAGTCTGTTGGTTTCCTAGTAACAATTAAAGAATTACTAGAAGATCCAACACGTCTACTTCTAGACGTTTAATCAAAAGATTAAAACTTAAGCTGTATGAGTGCAATAAAGCAACATACAGCTTTTTTTTTGCGCCTTTGGTCTTACTGGGGTTTTCTTACAAGTCCGTGGGATCTATACTATGGGCGCAATTTGGGATAGCTGATTATTTGCATAAATATTCAGCCTTTTTAGTATAAAAAATTGGATAAAGCATCATGAATTTGCATGAGTATCAGGCAAAACAACTTTTTGCCGAATATGGTTTACCTGTATCTGAGGGTTACGCTTGTGACACTCCTCAGGAAGCGGTTGAAGCTGCTGGTAAGATTGGTGGCGACAAGTGGGTCGTTAAATGTCAAGTACACGCGGGTGGCCGTGGTAAAGCTGGCGGTGTTAAGCTAGCTGATAGCAAAGACGAGATCCGCGCATTTGCTGAAAACTGGTTAGGTAAAAACCTAGTTACTTATCAGACTGACGAAAAAGGTCAGCCTGTTGCTAAGATCTTAGTAGAAAGCTGCACTGATATTGCAAATGAGCTATACCTTGGTGCTGTTGTTGACCGTGCTTCACGTAAAATCGTGTTCATGGCTTCAACTGAAGGTGGTGTAGAAATCGAGCAAGTTGCTGAAGAAACACCAGAACTAATTCACAAAGCTGAAATCGATCCACTAGTAGGTCCTCAGGCATACCAAGGTCGTGAGCTAGGCTTCAAGCTTGGTCTTAACCCAGCTCAAATCAAACAGTTCACTAAGATCTTCCTAGGTCTTGCGAACATGTTCATCGATCACGATTTCGCACTACTAGAGATCAACCCTCTAGTAATCACTGACGAAAACAACCTACACTGCCTAGACGGTAAGATTGGTGTTGATGGCAACGCGCTATTCCGTCAGCCTAAGATCCGTGAATTCCACGATCCTTCACAAGAAGATGCACGTGAAGCACACGCTGCAAGCTTTGAACTAAACTACGTTGCTCTAGACGGTAACGTTGGTTGTATGGTTAACGGTGCAGGCCTAGCGATGGGTACAATGGACATCGTAAACCTACACGGTGGTAAGCCAGCTAACTTCCTAGACGTTGGTGGCGGCGCGACTAAAGAGCGTGTATCTGAAGCATTCAAGATCATCCTTTCTGATGACAATGTTAAAGCAGTACTAGTAAACATCTTCGGTGGTATCGTTCGTTGTGACATGATCGCTGAAGGTATTATCGGTGCGGTTAAAGAAGTTGGCGTAAGCGTACCTGTAGTTGTACGTCTTGAAGGTACTAACGCTGAAGCTGGCCGTGAAGTACTAGCTAACTCTGGTCTTGACATCATCGCTGCTGAATCACTAACTGATGCTGCAGAGAAAGTAGTTGCTGCTGCGGAGGGAAAATAATGTCTGTACTAATTAATAAAGATACTAAAGTAATCTGTCAGGGTTTCACTGGTGGTCAAGGTACTTTCCACTCAGAGCAAGCTATCCAATATGGTACGCAGATGGTTGGTGGTGTATCACCAGGCAAAGGTGGTCAAACTCACCTAGGTCTTCCTGTATTCAACACTGTACGTGAAGCTGTAGAAGCGACAGGCGCAACTGCAACTGTAATCTACGTACCAGCTGCATTCTGTAAAGACGCTATCTTAGAAGCGATTGACGGTGGCATCGAGCTTATCGTTTGTATCACTGAAGGCATCCCTACACTAGATATGGTTGATGTTAAAGTGAAGCTAGAAGAAACTGGCGTTCGCATGATTGGTCCTAACTGTCCAGGTGTTATCACTCCTGGTGAGTGTAAGATCGGTATCATGCCTGGTCACATCCATCTTCCTGGTAAAGTAGGTATCGTATCTCGTTCAGGTACTCTTACTTACGAAGCGGTTAAGCAAACTACTGACGCTGGCTTCGGTCAATCAACATGTGTTGGTATCGGTGGTGACCCAATCCCAGGTACTAACTTCATCGACGTACTAGAAATGTTCCAGAACGATCCTAAGACTGAAGCAATCGTAATGATTGGTGAGATCGGTGGTACAGCTGAAGAAGAAGCAGCAGAGTACATCAAACACAACGTGACTAAGCCAGTTGTTTCTTACATCGCTGGTGTTACTGCTCCTCCAGGCAAGCGTATGGGTCACGCAGGTGCAATCATCTCAGGTGGTAAAGGTACTGCTGATGAGAAGTTCGCAGCTCTAGAAGAAGCAGGCGTTAAGACTGTTCGTTCTCTAGCTGAGATCGGTGCTGCACTTAAAGAAAAAGCTGGCTGGTAATCTACGATTTCCAATCAGATAAAAGGCTCCTTTGGGAGCCTTTTTTAGTTTTGCTTCCATGTCTTTATCCTCGTTCTTCTGCTCTACCACGAGCTGTGCAGTGCTTCAATAGTAAAAAACACAATCGACAGGCACTCGGTTTGTAGAGGGGATACTCATTTTATCCTAGAATTAACATACTAGATCATTTGTACCCGATACTGATTTATTCTTAAAATTACCTCATACCATTATTCAATCACTTAAATCTTTGTAATTCGTAACTAAATGTACTTGAAGTTAAGTATTGTTAACTGATATAAACGCAATCTCCCATATTACAGATAGGTAAGACTATGTCTCAAAAGGATTTCATAAGCCACTTGTTAACAGAGTGTGATGTTATGATTCGTTATGCGTCTGGGCAGGGAAAAACAATACCCAGTTATATGCCAAATACAGTTTATCAGTTACAGCGTAAGCAAGAAGTGATTGAGTCTGAGGGCTCTAGTATTGAGGGCGGTATTGGGTTTTACGAACATGAATTATCTGAGCTAACGAAATGTCACAAAGAACTTTCAGTTCTTGTTTGTCCAGCAAAGCCATTAACATTGGCCATTATGGATAAAGAATCAACTTCTGTGGGGTGGATTAGGTTTTTGGGGCCCGTCAAGCTTGTAAGGCATATGTCTGTATTGGCGGTATTTTTTCTGTTGTCTATTATCGGTCTCTCAATATCGCCTGAAGTTAATCAGAAAACAATTAATGAAGGGCTGTTTAATTCGGAAGGTAAAACGCTACTGCTGAATCAGTTGTTTTTGTTGTGTTGTGCAGGCCTTGGCGCTACGTTTGCTTGTTTACACAAATCTCGAAATTACATTCGACAGTGTAATTATGATCCTAAGTTTGATTCAACTTATTGGTCTATGGTGATTATGGGTTTCATGGCCGGTTTGATAATTGCTGAACTTATACCTACAGCTGACTTAGCTCATGGTAACCCAACTATCAGTGACTTTCATAAACCTCTCGCAGCGTTATTGGGAGGATTTGCCGCAGATGTTATTTATAGTGTATTAAATCGATTGGTTGATGTATTTAATCAATTATTGGGTAGCACAGATCAGAAGACAAAAGATAAGGTCAAAAATACCATTACGCAGGCCGATTTGGCTGAGCAATTACATCAGCACAACAAAGACCTAAAAGAAAGCATTGTAACGACCCAAGATACAAACAGGCAGTTGTTGTCTTTAATAGCAGATGAGCTGACTATATCTGTCGAAAGAAAGCAGCTACTATTGCAACAGCTAGGAAGTACAAACAACACAATACATTCGGATACAAGCAAAGAAAAAACGACGGTGTAAAGTGAGTGGCAAGTTGTAATACCAGATACTGACCAAATATCCTATAAAGGTTAAATTTATTGAACATTTCAAAATTAGGGATTACATTTAAACTAGTATAAAATTCTGGGATTTTTCTAGTTGCGTTTACATTTTGTTATCCTTTATTTGTGCTTCTTTTCAGGCCTCTCTGTTGCAATGACTAAGCAACAGATGCTTGAATTTGAGGCTCAAGCGATTGAAGACCCTATCAAAATACTGACAGCAGATCATAAACCTGACGCGATGAACCGCGCTTTTTGGCTAACTATGAAAGCGAGAGCTGCATTTTTCAAGGGAGACATTCAGGCTGCGCAAAAATATTATGATAATGCCAAGTTTTACGTGAAAGAACACCCGCTGAGTTTAAGCTCAGGGTATTGGTATCTGTATCGCGCATTTTTTTCAATAGAACAGGGAGAGTTGCCAAAGGCTAAACAATATATAAAGCAAGCCCGTCTCAGCTTTACACAACAAAAAGCTTCAGATTTATTGATTAGAACAGATGCAATGGAAGCTGTGATTGCGGTGTGGCGAGAAGAGTATAGCTTGGCATTAAAGTCGCTTCAGACAGCTCAAGGGTATATTTCACGAAACCCAGAAAGCGTGGACGATACTACCAAGCTTATGGTTTATGACAGTTTAACGGCGTACTATTTAACACTCCAGTTTTATGTCAAAGCTCTTGGATATGCGTATCAAGCTCAAGACTTAGCGCGTGAGAATGGTAATTTGCTTGATGGTTTACCAGTTAAGTACAATTTGTGTTTGGTTTTACTGCGAGCAAACTTAATCGATAAAGCTGAACAGTGCTACCACGAAATGCATGATTTGGCACACACTAAGAACTTACCACGATATGAATTTTGGGGGTTATCAGGATTAGGTAAGATAGCACTTAATAAAAAGGAATTTAAAGAAGCGATTGAATACTTTAAGCAAGCAAAATTGGCCCAAGTAAATGCGATAATCAACCCAGCTCATTTAATTGTTTTGAACAACAATATGGCTTTAGCTTATTCTGATATAAAGGATTTTGATAAGGCGTTGGCTCAGCTCAGCTTCTCGAAAGAACTATTAAAATCCTACGACAACACACTTAACAACCGTTACACCCGTCAAACATTAAAAATTGAAGCTGACGTATACCAAGCTAAACAGGATTTGCCTCAAACAATAGCGACACTTCGCACCTACGTAAAGTTTCTTGAGGAAAACGACGAGGTGTCCAAAAATAGAAACCAGTTTAAGACAAACGGGTTGATTGAAACACAACGGCAAAGAGTTCAATTGGTATCATCGGCTAACACGAACAGTGCTCAAGCCGGACAATCGGAAGACGGAACTGGTAGCCATGATTTACTAAAAGCATACATAGTAATTGCACTGCTAGTCGTGACGCTTATGGTCGTCGTGGCTTACTATCGGCGCTCTAAAAGTAATCTGACTGAGGTCCTTAATTATAAAGACTTTGGTACTGGGCTGTACAATAGGCGCTATTTTGTTGAACAATTTGAGGTTGTCTCTAATCGTACTATTGATTATGCGATGGCTTTAATTGAACTTGATGGTATTAGGGACCCAGAGTTTCAAAGTCGAGGACGCGAAGAGATGCTGAAATTGGCGGCTGATCTCATTTTAAAACAGTTTAGGGACGACGGAGACTTGGTATGTAGGGTGAGTGAAGAAGAATTTGTGATTTTGTGCGAGGGGATGAAAAAAGCGGTTCTGCAAAAAAGGTTATCAGCATTTAAAGAAGCACTTAGAGAGCAAGAGAAGCTGAACAATGTTAGTTTTTCTGGTGCTTTGATTTGCTCAGAAGAAGGGGACTTTGGCAATATTTTTGCTGAGCTTGAAAGCCGTTTGGTTCATGTCAAAAGAAATGCTCCAGGGCAGGTTGTTGCTTTTTAACCGACCCAAAGAGCTTATTCTTGACTAGGTAAATTAATACGTATAGCTGATGTGCTGGAAGAATCGCATTGTGATGTCTTGTTTTTCAGGGTTTATCGGCATTTGTGTTGTAAAACGTCTTACCATAGTTTCGACGTTGTTCATAAATTTACCATAGCCCACGTCCTTGTTGTCTTTATCGTTCGCAACAACGACAAAGTGCATCACTTCACATAGATACTCAGGATCCCAGATAGCATGGGTTTGTCCGTCTTCTAAAGAAGTATCAAAGCTAAGCTTTTGCAACTCTCTATTGTGATCTGATTTGTCTATTTGGCTGTTTCTAACGATAGGCATTCTGCCGTCGGCAACGAATCCAACGTGGCTCAATTGCAACTGGCTACAAATCGTCAGGAACTTGTCTTCGATGGTTTGGTAAAACGAGGTGTAGCTGCCGGGTCTTAGCAGATGTTGATATTCAGTTTTAAGTGCACGGGTAATTGGCACTGAAAAAGTGACGTAAGTAATCTCGCTGTGGGATTCTGGCAGTGTACAATTTCTTGCTTGATATCTTGGGTAAAGGCTTCGTAGCTTATAGCCATATGTTTCTCTATGCCCCTTAATTTTGGAGAAGATATCGTATGTTAAGTGTTGGTGATCCCGTACTCTAAAATGAATACTTTGATCAGCATACTGTGATTGTAGTGCATCTAAAGTACGTTTCACTTTACTGTGAAAAGCGGCAGCATTGGCACGTAATTCATCACCAGTTGCTAAAAATAGTAAGCGTATTTTTCTAGCTTTGTGATCTTTATCGCTGTAGATTTTGTGAGCTTCATGGTATCTCGGGTTGTAGAAAAACAAAATTTGTTTGTCGGTTTGCAAGTTGTAAGTTTCTTCATGATAGCGAACAACCGGCAACTTATCGTTAACTATCAACTGCACGTTGTACAGTTCAAATTCGTCGCATAACGCAAATAACTTTCGCCCAAGTCGTTGATATGCACTGTCTATATCATCAAAATGACTGTAAAAGGAGTCATCAGGTTTAAACTCGGCCAAAATATAGTGATTATTTCGGGCATTTGTGGGAATGTAGACGCGGTGTAAATTCATTGATGCCATTTTTAGTCCTTAACAATACATCTTAGTTGGCCTCATATTATTGAATTTACATGACGATTTTATTGCGCTAGAACAAAAATTGTCACACTACTTTTTTTGAAGTCTAGACAAAAAGTTACAAATATATTTGTGTTTATATTTGATTTTACAATAGTGTGTAGACATGGGAATGATTCTTGTTTAATGTCTGTTGTTAAAAAAGGAACTTCAATGAAGAAATCATACCCTTTAATTCCATTAAGTGCGAGAGCCTTAAACTTTTTAGCCTTATCTGACGCAAACGACAATGGTAACTCGTGTGATCTGGTAATTCTGAAAAGCAGTCCAAGCCAAAAGCAATTAAATGAAGCTGTCGACCACATTGCTAAAAGCCATCCGATCATGCAAAGTCGTATTGTCCGTAAACGCTGTCGGTATTTTTGGCAATTCGATCAACAGCTGTTTCCAGAAAAGCGTTTTTTAAACTGGTCTGAAAAGTACTCTAGTTATGAAGATTGGCATGATGCTCTGAGAAACTACTTATTTGATGATGTAATTGACCCATTCTCTTCTTCACCTGTTAAATTTATCTGTATTCATTATCATCAATATTGCGCATTGTTGTTTATATCCTCACATACAGCGTCTGACGCTAGAAGTGGTTATCTGCTTTTTGAGCAAATTAATGCGTATTTGAATTCTCGTTCTTTAGATATAGAAGACCGTTCTTTTGAGCGTGAAGACAAGCTCTTTGAGTCCTGCAAAGTGAGAGCATACTTTAGCGCATCACAGCTATTACTCAAAAACTTCACTCGACCGAAAAAGCAAGTTGATTTGATGCACAAAAGGAGTGACCAATGGCAGGTTGATTACATGGATCTTGGTGAGCTAGCAACTAAAAAGCTAGTAAGTTGGTCAAAGAATCACAAAGTTTCAGTAAACGTGGCACTTAACTACATATTGAGTCAGTCTATTTGCGCAGACAAGGAGTTAAATGTACTTGAAACAATGTCGGTTCGAGATCTTTCGAACAAGAATCTTAAATGGGCTTATAACAATCTCATTATTGTTTTTGAATCTAATATCGGTGGTGACAATAATTGGTTGGAAGATTATCGACAGCATTTGGATAAGGTTAAGGGAGGGGGCTACAAAACCTTTCAAGCTCAGCAAGAAATCCAAGCGTTGACAATAAATCTTCTACCTAGATCAGCATTAAAAGGGCTTGTAAGTATATACAAAAAGCTTTTTCTAAAAGGAAATATGATCCTGTCTAATTTAGGTGCACTGGAGTTTGACTTGAGCCATTTAGGTGAGCATGAGATTGTGGATATCTATAACTTTAGTGTACCGCTGCCTCCAGCTGGCTTGGCGTTTGTAGTGAGTACTTATAGGCAAAAATTGAGAGTTTCATTAGCTCACAGAGGTGATGATGTTGATCCTATATTGAGTGAAATTAGGTCAAATATTCTATCAATTAAATAAAAGCTTATATTTGATTACTACGTAAAATGAATTTGGCTTTAAATCTTTAGAGCTGGTTGTCGTTTACGAGCGGCTAGCGAATAACAGCTAAGATAACGTAAAAATTAGTCTTAACTAGAGTAATTACTTCCTTGTTTTGATGGTAGGATTTAGTTTTTGTTTAATTTGTTGTATTTACTTATATAAACATTGAATCCTATAGATACAATGGTTTACAAAATGTGTTAATTTTGTTTTCACAGAGTCATTGAGACCCCGTCTTTCCTCCGATATAAATTTTTTTATTGGAGAAATGATGTTACATACAGGGGAGTTAGTTGCAGCAGAACAAAGGCAGCTAGAAGGACATAGTGAGTTTTGGAGACTCAGGTTAGAAAATAAAGAAAAACTATTAAGTTGTTGCTATCGCTGGCTGAGAAATGACAGTGATAAAATAGAAGACGTAATCGCGCACACCTGTGAAAAAGCTTTCAAAGCATACACCCGCTCAAGTGCTATTATTGAGAATGAGTTTGCTTGGTTGTGTCGAATTGCGCACAATTTATGTATGGATGTGCATAGAGCTAACGCAAAACACCAAGATATTGTAAATCACGTATCAGAACTTCCAGACCAATTCTATTTTGCTGATAATCAATCAGTGTCGTTAGAGAGTGAACATTTAAACCTAAGCCTTTATAAAAAGCTTATTCAAGAAATAGATATTTTACCCAAAGAGTTGAGATTGGTAATGCAATATAAATTTATGTATGAAATGGAATATACAGAAATTGCTAGCCGATTACAGCTATCGCCAGAAAATGTAAGAAAGAGAGTACAGTTAGCTCGAAAGCGTCTGTCTGTTTTAAAAGAAGAATATAGAGTTTTAAGCTAATTAAATAGATGTTTTTAAATAGGTTGATGGCTGTTTTTTTTCATTGATGAAAATAAAAAGGAATAAAAATCACATAATACACATTACTTCGTCTTATCATTGCTAGGTTTTTGAACTATAGCCCAACCTTTAAAGTGGTGACTTGCAAAAGTCACCCTTTTTTATCTATGACCACCTATTAATATCTAAATTTTTTTAAATCAAATTCACGAAATTTATTTCTCTGCGTCAGTTGTTTACAACAGTGGTCAAAGCTTTTCTTTTGGCCTGACTATGCAATAGATATTAGCGCCAATTTTACTTCGCCTGCTATGTGGGTGATGTGGCGGAGCGTATGTGGATTTTATAATGACAATAAATAGAAACTGGTATGTAGTTTATACAAAGCCCAATATGGAGAAAAAGTTTGCAGATCAAATTACGAGGCTAACTTTTGGCTGTGAAGTTTACTTGCCGCTATTAACTGAGCAAAAGCAGTGGAGTGACCGTGTTAAATCCGTATCTAGACCACTATTTAAATCCTATGTTTTTGTATATGCAGATGAAAGCGAATATCACCATATCAAGCGAATTAATGGATTTGTTGAATACATTAGATTCAACGGTAAACCAAGTATTATTCGTACTACAGAAATTGATAAAATTAAAAATATCATTGCCTCTGGCTTCCCATGTGAGCCCGCTTTTAATCAATTTACTGTAGGCCAAACAGTAGAGATCCACACCGGTAGTCTAAGAGGCTACCGAGGAAAACTCGTCGAGATAAAAAACAACACGTTATTTGCAATAGAAGTGCAAGGCCTAGACCAAAGTCTTTTGATGTCTGTACCCGTTTCTATGTTGAACAAGACGGAGGAAGCATGAGTCACTCTACAATATCAGTGGAAAACCTAGAAGCACTCAAAGTGCAGTTAATTTGCCATGAGGGGCTTACAACAATACCAACTAAGAACGGTTTAGGCGAATTGACAATTGGTGTGGGTAGAAACTTGTATCACAAAGGAATAAGCGAAGACGAAGCAGAGAGGATGCTTGCTCGCGATCTAGACGAGTTGCACAAAGAAGTCAGTGACAATCTACCAATTTTTAATCAGTTAGGTGAACTGAGAAAGCTTGTATTGTTAAACATTGCTTTCAGCTTAGGTGTTGAAGGGCTTAAATCGCAGAAGAAACTTATAGCCGCTTTGTGCGTACAAGACTTCACTGTCGCGGCCAATGAAATATTACGTTCTAACTGGATACCAGATTGTCCAGATAGAAAGGAAGAACTCTCTATGATGATGAAGGCAGGGTGAAAATGACTGAGAGCTTATCGGAGCACTTTGAACCCCAGCATGAACTAGAGAGGGCTTTGGCTAAAAGCTTCTTTTTGGTGGGAAGTGCGCTGCAGAGCAACGATGAAAGCTTAGGAGATAGTGTGAGCAAATTGCATCAAGCACTTGAGCGGATCCTTAGCCAACAACGATTTAAGTTTGTAAGCCGATGCTTTGAGCTTAGTGATTATGAACTAAAACTCATAGGTTTGGTATTTATTCAAGCAATAGAGCCAGACAGTTTAACGCCGTACCTTGGCCTGACTTGGTATGAGCAAGGGCCTTATTTAAGTTTAGACAAGCTCTTAACGTTGGCTCTAAAGCAGCCTCAAAGAAAAGCAAAGGTAAGCAGCGAACTGAGAACTTCTAACGTGTTTCAATGGGGATTATTACGCTCAAATACCATACCTTCTCTCACCGAGAGTATTTACCTTGCTCCTGAGTTGTTGCGATTTTTGCAAACGGGCGAGGTCGTGATGGGAGAAACTTGTATGTTTTCACAGCCTATCTTAGGTGAAATCGACGGGGCATTTTTAATACTTAATGAGGCTGCAAAAGATTTTTCCGATGACTTTACAAATCAGCAATTAAATAGCGTTTTCAACAAAGATATTGAGTTTGCTCGTTGGTATGCAATCCAGGTAGCGAGTAACCAAGGTGCAATGGTCAGCATGTTGACCAATGAGGAACCGGAAGGACTCACTCAAACTCAGATACGATATGATTTGGCTTGGTTACTATTGTTCGCACATAAAAAGAAAGTTATCGTGTTATTGCCGCAATGGGCTAAAAGCTTTTTTGATTCTAAAGCAGAAACTATTCAAGGGCTTAAAAGGCAGCCTAATTTAGCGTGTTGTTTCATCTGTGATTCAACTTCTTATATTGACGATGCAATGTTCAATGTACGAGAGGTGAAGTACCCAAGTGAGCTAACCCTAACAGATATTTGGTTGGAATTATCCCCAGTAAACACGCCAACCGAGCAAGATAGACTGCATGCTCGCAATGTAGCAACCCGGTATCCGGTTCCCATTCCACACATACAAACCTTGGTATCGCAAGCAGCTTTAAATGAACGAGCTGATTTTTGGCAAGCTTTGGCAAAATTATGCCTTTTGGAGCAGAAAAAAGGACCCAGCGACCTTGCTACGCTCATTGAGCCCAGATATCGACTAAGCGATATGGTGCTTTCAGACGGTGCTTTGGAGCAATTGCAAGAACTCGTGGCCCGTAATAACTATCAGTCAGAATTAAAGCGTCGCTTACCTAGGTATACAAAAGGCTGTAAGGCTCTATTTTGGGGGCGGCCCGGGACTGGTAAATCTATGGCTGCAGAAGCAATTGCAGGGGAGTTACAGTTACCGGTATATGTTGTCAACTTGGCTAATATTGCGAGTAAGTGGATAGGAGAAACAGAAAAGCATTTAGCAAATTTGTTTGATGAAGCACAGCGGTGTAATGCAGTACTGATGTTTGATGAAGCCGATGCAGTATTTGCGAAACGTAGCAAGGTAGAGTCAAGTCATGACAAAAATGCCAATATGGGAGTTAGCTACCTACTACAAAGAATGGAACACTACTCAGGGCTCCTGTTACTGAGTACAAATCTAAAAGCAAACCTAGATGAGGCCTTCATTCGTCGATTTCACAGTGTTGTAGAGTTTGCATTACCCAACCATGACCAGCGCAAAGCAATATGGGAACGTGTTGTCGGTGACAACGGCAATGACGCATTACTTGCTGATTTAGACAAGTTAGCAAAGCGCTTTGAACTGAGTGCAGCCCAAATTATCAATATTACAGAAACGGCCTTGTTACAAAGCCTCATGCTCGAGCAGCAAACCATCGATAAGGGCAATATTGCTAAGGCCTTGCGCAGAGAGCTCTCGAAGCAACACGAAGGCTTTATGGCACAACACGAAATCAGAGATTGGCTAGAAGGAAATTAAAATGGATCCCAAAATTATCTACAAAGTACAGCAAGCCCTTAAAACCTTTATCAACGAAAGAATTCTTTCGGTTGATCTCGATATTGGAACATCGCAAGACTCTGAAATTTCGCTTAGTTTTGTGGCACCAGATAAGAGTTTCTTCGATAAATCAGTTAGCGACGAGCCCACTGTAAATTGCTATCTGATTGGCATTGCGGAAGATGTTACACGAAGACAAAGTGAGCCCCCTAGAACGTATCTGAATACCGCTCAAACTCATAGGGTGTATCAAAAGGAACCTAGGTTTGTGTCGCTAACATATATGTTAACCGTATGGAGTAAAGCAGAAGCGGGGAGTGCAGAGCTCGAACACTTAGTGCTGAGCTACTTGCTATCTGGCTTAGGTGCTTACGATTTTCTACCAGAAGATATATTGAATAGTTATGGAGTGGAAGACAAACCGTATGGTATTCGAACTCAATTGTTTGGTAATGAACACAGTGAAAAAGTGAGCGGTCAAGTTTGGCAAGCGTTAGGGTCTACTCCAAAACCTACATTGTTGCTCTCTTTATCTGTACCGGTGCCTGTGTTCACGCCAGATCTATTGCCAGTTATCCAAGAAATTGAAACAGATATGGAAAACAAATCTGTTTAAGTTTTTCAATCAGTCTTAAGCCAATTACTTACAGCTACTCAGCCACTCTTCGAGTAGCTGCACTTCTTCACATAAACGATTAATCACCAAAGGTAAAATATGAAACATTCAGAGCTTAATACAGAGCTAAGAGGTTACTTTGAAAATGGAGATATTCCTACTCAAGTCGAGTTCAGAAAACTCATAGATGCGGCAACTGATAACCGAACCACGTACAGCTTGGTTGCGCATCTTTTCGGTATGATTGTTGATTGTGCAGTGACAGAACCACTTGCCGATCTCAACGAAGATCTCTCTGAAGAGCTTGCAAAATATGAGTTGGGATCTGGAGAGACCGTCTTATTGTACTTACAGAGTGATGTGTCTGAAAATGGCGTGTATACCTATGGCTATCGTAATCTAGATGAAGGTACGGTAGCAACGTTGACGAAGCAATCAATCAGCGAATATGAAGGAATGCTGGTCAAAGCTAATCGCTCTCAAGATGTGAGTACCAGCTACTATCATTATGTTAATACCAGTGATAGTGGACAAAACTTACAATGGGAAAAGGTAGAGAACTTCGACGTTCCAGATTATTACGCCGCTAGTTTCAGAAACGCACGTTTCCCGCAGCACATTGATTTAACTCAGGGTGGGCAAATATCAAACTCGGCTTTAACGGCAGACCGCTTAAAAGGTAATGGCAATGATATCACTGACCTGAACAACGCTAGTTTGCCTGCGCAAATAGATCTCACTCAAATTGAGCAAGACTCAAAAGTCAAAGCTAAGTACTTTGAAGGTAATGGTTTTGGGCTCACCTCCTTGAATGCAAATGAACTAAAAGGTGGGCAGGTGCCACCAAATATGTTGGATTTCGCAGAAATATCAGATATTCGTCAAGGTAGCTCTGTCAAGGTTTTAAACGCTGATCATGGCCAGTGGCTGAATCAAAAGCTGGATAGAGTCGCCAGTCCCACTTTAAGTGAAGCCAATATTGTGTGCGTAGAAACAGATAGCAATGTCAATCTGTCTTCTGTTCCTAGCCAAATAGATGGCGTAACGTTGCAACCTGGGAACTTAGTGCTACTCACCGCTCAGGCAAACGCTTCAGAAAATGGTATTTGGCAACATCAAGCTGATGGCACACTTGCGGCGCCTGACCCGTCACATGGGATCCACCACCGCCATGGATTAGCAATTAAGGTGTTACAAGGGACCATGCATCAGTTCAAAGTATTTGTGTTGTTTTCTCAGTTCGAAAACAGCGACGGCACTATGGACAACGAATGGCAAGAAAGTGAACAGATCACACTAGCTGGTGCGGGTATTCAAGTGACAAATAACCAGCACGCAGCTGACATTGCGTCTTCGGCGGATGTTGAAGCACAAAGAGCCAATAAACTATTGGATGCCGCTCTTTTTAAACAAAAACTCACGGCTTCAGAACAAGGACTAACAGCTGATTACACTGCAAAAATCAACGAGCAAAAAGATCGAATTGACAGTATTTTGCATGCCAGTGATGCAGATGCAGATTCATTCAAAGAAATTGTCGACTTAATTAACTCGATTGATACAGAGTCTGATGCCGCGTTTGCGACTTATGTGCTTGAAAACGATGCGAGAAGCCAAAAAATAGAAGACGATTTAGACGGCGAGATTACCACAAGACAGCAGCAAGTAGCTGGGCTGCAGTCTAGTTTGCAGTTGGAAGTTTCTACTCGTTCTGCTGAGTCTGCAAACCGCTACACTAAAGCTGAGTCAGATCAGCGATTCCTAAGATCTGTCAACACCAAGCTAGTCGGTCAAGTTGATATCTCTGAAGCAACTTTCAGCGGTGACTTAAAAGTAACTGGCGCTATTACCGCCACTGGGGATGTTACTGCATTTTCAGATGAACGACTCAAATCCAACGTAAAGTCTATTGAAAATGCACTGACAATTGTGAACAAGCTAGATGGTGTTACTTTTGAGCGTTCAGACTTTAATGACGCTCGACGTTATACAGGGCTTGTTGCTCAGCAGGTTCAGGGAGTATTTCCAGAAGCAGTGCACCAAGAAGGGGAATATTTGTCGGTTGCTTACGGTAATTTAGTGGGCTTACTGGTAGAAAGTATCAAAGAGCTCAACGGAAAAGTGGCAAGTTTGCAAAGTAAATTAGTCAAGCTTGAATCTGAATAGCCAAGAGGTGATGGACGATGACTTTACAAAGTAACGGGCCCATATCACTTAAAGATATCGGTGATGAGTATCGGGACACACTACCTTACGAATTGAGCTTTTACAGTGAGCATGTTGAAAAGGTACCCGGCGATACGCTCGCCATTAGTGAGTTTTATGGCAAATCAGCCATGACTATTCGGCTCTTAGATAAAACCTTCGAGGTATATACTCAGCGCAAAGCAATTATACCCATAGCCAATATACTTGCAGGAAGTTTTGACGAATATAGTGATGGCAATGATCCTGTGAATTTGATCACGGTGCAAAATGCTCAATTTGGTACAGTAAGAATTGATGGCGCCAATGTTGAGTTTACATCGACTAATGTAGTGGGCAGTGCTGCGCGTTTTGATTATACCGTTGAGAATAGTTCTGGGATCAGAAAGACGCATTTTGTAACAATGTCAGTTGTTGCTGTGCCGCCCATTGTGTGTAACCCCGATACGTTTAGCTTGCAGCAAGGTGAAGCGCTACTCATTAGCAAGCAACAGCTGATTCAAAATGATGAAGATGGCTCAGGAACAGGTTTAACACTCATTTCAGTCAGTAACGCGCAAGGTGGTACTGTATCACTTAGCGGCAATACAATAACATTCACGTCAACCGGTCTTGCAGAGCAACCTGCTCAGTTTAATTATAGGGTGCGAAATGGGCACAGTATCGAACAGACGGGTATCGTTTATATTAATGTCACACCGCTGCCAGAACTCGAATCTTTTGTTTATCGAACTCAGCAACAGGCAGAGCAAGCGAGGCAAAGCTATAGTCCACCCACGATGCAAGATATATTTAATAACTGGGCTAGGTTTAACGGTAATGAATACTTTATCAATAAACAAGATGCTGAAACTCGGGGTAGTTCGAATGCAACAGCTTGGTATTACAACGCATCGTCAGATAGTGTTGTTATGCCACTTAACGTAGCGCCGCCGAATGGGTTCGTTTCATCTGAAAAAGTAGACAACTATACACTTGAAGCAACGCTCTCGTCAGACAATGGTGACAACGATACCATCGGGGTGGTTGCCGCATTTGTGCGAGAGGGCAATATCAATTACGTGTTGACCATTGTATTAAACACTGGTGGCACAGCACCTAGTTCAACGGGGTGCGGGGTGTATTTTGGCTACGCTGGTGTCGGTAGTGGCTCCGATAAATTACTGGGGCAATATAATATTGGTACCGGAGGAGGTTGGAGTAATCGTAAGGCGCGTGTCAAAGTGCAACGCCAAGGGGATATCTTCAAGTTTTACGTGACTCCTTGGAATCAAGTAGATAACTTTCAGTCCGCCAGTGAGATAGTGGTTGACCTGAACTCTGACTCTTCATTGCACCGATTTAAAGGCAAGCAATCATATGGGTATATTACGTACTCACAGCCTAACTCAACTTATTTAGATACAGATTTACGCGGTGGACTCGATGTATCGAAAATTTACGACGCGCAAAATAACACTGTTTGGGAGTATATAAACGGCAGTTGGCAGTTAATATCAGGCAGCCTTCAAAGCCATCTGGGTTATATCCGCAAAGTGTTTAACCCATCAAGTAACGAACGATTCTTGATAGCACAAAGTTCAGTGACTTATTTGGGCAAACTGGTTAACAACAATCAGTGGAACAACACTAAATTACTTGATGAAAGTCAGAATGTGCTTTATGAACAAGACCAGTCGCAGCACGGTGCACCATCAGGTCGAAGAGTTATAGCGCTTTATACTGCGGGTAAAGAAGAGAAGAATTACCTTAAGGGCAAGCCATCATTGGTCACTAGTTCTGGCCATACCCATAATGCTTCAAACCCTGGTTTCAATAATCTCAATAGCAAAAATTGGTTTGCCGATAATGGTATTGATATTAATACCACCGACTTTACCGGTGGAACTGTAGCTTTAGAAGGCGGCATTGTTGGTCGTATAACAAATATAGGCAACGACAATGGCACCAGTGCGTTTATTCACTATCAGGTCACAAGCTATCGGCTATTCGATAAAAACGCTTAAGAAGCAACCATTTCAACATACATACAACGTCTAAAGCGATTTTTGGTACCTACCCAACAGTAAGTAAATCGCTTTTCCACACCACTAATTTATCAACTCGTAACTTAGGACTTAGTGAAAGTTACATTTTTCAAGGAGGCCGTCATGGCACAGAAAACTCTATCTGGCATCCTCGCAGCAATCGATGCAGAGCAAATCGCAGTTAATATGACTGCAACTAAATCACTATACAGATATACCGGTATCGTAGACCGAGTTAATGCAGTAAAAACAGACTCGAACGTAAACTTATCTACTGCGAATGATGACAACTATTTAACGAATACATTGGGGCTTGCTGACGGCAATAAAATTTTACTCACTAAGCAATCAACGACTTCACAAAATGGCGTATATCAGAGAGTTGGAAATACATTAAATCTGATCGCCTATCCAAATATTGAGCTTGGTAACTTGGTTGAGTTGTTAGGCACACCCCCAACTTCTTCTACTGAGTTTTATAAGCTGATGGAAGGCAACCTGTGGGCTTCGGTTACATTTAACGACGGCGTAATTGCTGTATAACTATTGTTGGTCAAGTGACAAGCTTGGCCATCTTAATTTTTTGGAGCCTTAAGTATGGCTTTTCAATATTTTAATGTTAATGCATTACTTCGGCGTCTCAACCAACATCAATTACACCTTGAGCGATACATTGGGTTTCTTGGCACAGTTGATACGGTATTTGAGAACAACAGATCCTTGGCTGAACCTTTACCACCTAGATATTGGCAATCGCGTGTTTTGTTGGCCGCACAATCGGACAAAACGCAAAATGGGCTCTATGACATTACTACAAATGGAGAATGGCAGGTCGTGCCGGGTGGCCTTGAAGTTGGAAACTTTATAGCGACACAAGAGCCAGAGAATAAGTATTACAAACTTATAGAGTTCAAGAGTAATCAACAGGTTTGGCATGTTTTTAATTTGGCTTAATACATTTATTTTACTTGGTGCTAGGTAACTACACGAACAAAAACAATCTACACAGAGAACCTATCATGCCTAACCAGTTGAGAAAAACACTTAAGTCATTTTTCAGGCGCGGAGCAAAACCGACAGAGTCTCAATTCGCAAAGTGGATAGATGCTTGTTTATTGCTAGGGGAAGATGGAATAAGCAAGGATGGTTCAGGTCTCGAAATTTCCAAAAACCTAGTTGTGAAAGGCAACTTAATTGTTGATGGCACTTTTTGGTTGTCTGATGGCGCACTCCCAGAATCAAATGATGTGATGAACCCTAACCTAGGACAGACACCCAAAGGGGCGGTTTTCTTATGGTTTGGAGAGACATTACCTTATGGATATGAATTTTGCGATGGAAAAAATGGCAGACCATATTTGGCCCCTCCTGAATGCACGTCAAATGGGCTTAACTACATCATTAAAGTAATTGGTTAGTCGAACATCATTTATTTAATCAACATAGATTATAACTATGACAGTACAAAATAACTCTAAACTAAGCGCTGGCGAACTAGTAATCAATGGCGTTGAATATGCGGTTCCCTCGCAAGCACCAAAGTCGAGTGTTTTAGCAACCAATCTAATGCAAAATTGTCACTTTAAGACGTCGATAAATGCTGATTTTTGGCCTAAAGAGGTACCAGAGCCCAAGTATAATCAAGCCTGGGTCGAGGTATATGTCACATCTATATTGGCTTGGTTGCATGAAGCAACACACAGCAAACTGTTAGATACAACAAAGCCTGTCTATATTTTGCAAGCTGGTAGTCAAACATACCGGCTTGGACTGACTATTCTTCACAAGTTGCTACAGAGTATTGAATCGCAAGGGCTCAGTGATATTAATCTTTGTATGATATTTACCGCTGAGGATGAAAACAAACAAACCCTATTAATGAATCACCCAGATTTTGGCTATTTCTGCGAACAACAACAAGCAAAGATTATCGAGTGGGATATTTATTCTTCTCGAGCACTGCCATTGCAAGCAATAGATGGCGATAGAATATACACAGAACAAAATCCACTGGTCTTCATCGCCCATGGCGTTTTGTCTTTATTACCTCAGGCGGTTTATCAAGTACATTATCAACAGGTCTATCGTGCTGAGTTTGCATCCATTTCTTTGGATGAGGTGCCGCAAAATTACGACACAGAAGCGCGTGATAAACCAGCAATGCCATTACTTTGGTCGCTGCAAAAACAAAGTAAAGTGCATAGTGCTGCTAAGGCTGATACAAAACAACTTGCCGTTAACTGGCAATTAGCCAACCCAAAATCCGAAAGCAGTGGCCTAGACGATA
This sequence comes from Pseudoalteromonas luteoviolacea DSM 6061, assembly GCF_001625655.1. Classification (GTDB taxonomy): domain Bacteria; phylum Pseudomonadota; class Gammaproteobacteria; order Enterobacterales; family Alteromonadaceae; genus Pseudoalteromonas; species Pseudoalteromonas luteoviolacea. The sequence goes on from NZ_AUYB01000132.1 coordinate 95,328, forward strand.
TGCTTAGACCGTGGCTAGAGAATACACTCTTATTTTATATGGCACAGGGAGTGAATAAAACGATAGCGGTACCAATAAAAGCGGCTCAGTTACTCAATAACATAGAAGTGGCTTTTCCTCGAGGTGTCGTTCAACTTGTTAGCGATGAAGTTCATCCTGAGTTTGGTCTAAAGCTGCCGCAAACTATTTCTCCAGAAGGAATAGGGTTGCCAATAGACATCGGTTTACTTCACAAGATTGAAGAAAACAAAGGGTTTGTAAAGCACATTAAATTACCTTTTGATAATAAGTCGCTTGCAATATCAATGAGCCACAAAGACAGTATTACATTCAGTTATACATCCCATGCATTAGAAAATGCATGTAAGACAGGTTCCCCGGCTGCGCACGAACATATTCACCAGAGTTTACAACGCGCGACCAAGGCTTTAACCGAGTCTCAAATTCAAGCATATGTCTCACAGAGTAACTACGACCCACTCGTTATGGCGATTTTTTTGCCTCGGCTTCTAAAAGAAGGGGGTCCTATAAATGAACGCCCGGCTTGGCGTGAACTACTGAACAAAGTTTGGGAAAACCATGTAGTTGATTATGAAAATGAAACATTTGCATTTGAACTCGGGCTATTGGCTATTGACCTAAGCCACTGGGCATTGGCAAAAACTTGTATGTTAATGCGCATGGAAATAAATGGGCCAAGCACTGCTTGCTTGCACAACCTAGGGTTAGCAGCATGGGCAACGGGCGATATGGAAATTGCAGTTCAAAGTGTTGATCTTGCGTTAGAACTGAACCCTCAAGATGAGCAAGTACTCAACTTACGCTCAAACATGTTGGAATACTTGAGTCGATGCGACCAATTACCTTGGTTTGATGTACAGGCAAATCAAAGCCAAGATAGCGTCCTCAAGCTTCTACCTGTAAGTGAGCAACATTTGCGAGAATACTACATACAGTATCGCCGGCCAGATATTGCTGAGCGTCTACGCGGGGTCCGATTACGTCAATTCGAGCAGTTACAATCACTCTGGCATACCTGGTTAGAGGAGGAAAAACTCAAACAAAAAGCGCATTTTGCACTAGTTCATGCCGAGTTTGGCTTTATTGGTGGCGTTGTAATTGAATTCAACGCGGTTGAGCCAAAAGGTACTCACGGAGATGGGAAGTTTGAATACCAAAGTGCACATTTGTCTTTTTGGGTAGGGAAGGACTTCCAGAACCGAGGCTTTGGAAAAAGCTCTGTTTCGTTAATCATCAATCACCTCCGTGACTTATCTAACAAGCTCAATATCTCTCTTCTGAATACTTCTGCATGGTCACATAACATGGTATCCCGTCACATACTCGAGGTGTCAGGTTTTCACGAAATAGAAAAAGTTAAAGGGGAAGGGGTGATGGAGGAAGTTTTTTACGAATTAAGTCTTAGGTAATCATTAAAGACTTCTGTTTGGTATTTTTTCATAGGAGGGAGCAATAACTTTTTAAAAGTGTTTATGAGTATTTTGAAACATAAATCGGAATTATTAAAAGGACAAATAAATGCGAACACTTGATCGGGAAAATAATAAAAGAAGATTAATTTTAGAAATACCTCAGTATGTGTCAGATGAGAATGCGGCAAATAGTATCATGGATAAAGCCCGCATAAAGCTAAATAATATAAATGCCCAAAAGAAGCAAATATATGTAGCTTATGCGTTTAATCAGCAAGGTGACAAAACCAAAGAAAATAGAATTGGCTGGAATATTAAAAATGGGCGATATACTACAAGCCAAAATCGAACAATGTCTATAGAGAAGACAGTTTTATCGAAAAATGTAGAGGGTAATGTAGCTGGCCATTTGTGGAAGCTAGAATGGCCCAGTGTAACGGAACAGGAACTTGAAGAGCTGAGAGCGGAAAACCTTAAAAATCCACGCAATCAAACTATCCCTGAAACTGAAGCAATAAAAACACGGAAGAACTTTCCCTTTGCAAAATGGCGAGAGCTAGCACATGAAGTTGGAAAAGAAATTAATACTTATGGTAATACGTTAGATCTTCGTAGCGACAACGCTTTGTATATTACAGGAGATGATGATTTCCCTCTGGATAAATTAACAAATGCGATAGGCAAGACCGAAAGCGAATTTCTCAATACGGGTACAACCCTGCAAGCAAGAGTTATTGGCATGCCTTATATTTGGCAGTCACCTGACGAGACTGACATAGAAAAATCAGATTTCATTTCAAAAATTAATGATGCAGAACTAGAAGGTCGGGAGGAGCTGTTTAACAAGCACCCTTTGAGAGTCTATTACCCTGAGCCTTCAACAATATTTAACAGAACAGCAGCCGATATAGTACCAAGTAATAAAGTTGGTACGAGAGAGCAAGCGAGGAAAATTTCCACTATATGGCTAAGAGAGGTATCTAATTATACGAAGGCTGGTGAGGATTCTGCTGCGAGGGATTTGATGACAGAGAACAAAAATAGTCAGGATGTAGCAAAAAAAGTATTCAGTTTTAAATTTAGCAGCCCGATTAAAACAGCATTGGGTGCAAGGGTATCAGAAATAGATGAGGTTTATAGTGATTGGCAGAGTGATAAGCAAAAAAGACAGCTAAAAGACATAAAGGATTATGCTAAGAGAATAGACCAATCTGTACTTGATCAGGGATATGGAGAGCGAATTTTAAAATGGCATAAAACATTGCATTCTAAATGATTAATTATAATTTAAATGGGGTTTTATTTTAAACTTATTATAATTTAAATCACAATTTTTAGCATCTATGATTTTGAAAATCAGTGCCAATTTACACATATAAAATTTATTAAAAGTCAGCTTCAAACCTATTTATTATTTGGAGGGCTACTTTTAAATAACGGAGAGACTCCCAATGCAAGCAGAAAAAAATTTAGTCGTGGAAACCATAGGGATTCATGATGAATCGTCGAAGGCGTTAATCGGTGAGCTAGAGAAAAAAAAGCCAAACCCAAGAGTTGGTTATGTCATGGTAACCAATAGTGCTAAGGGTGGAGATGGTAAGATCAAATCACATGATGTCAAAGGTCATAAATTTGCTGTTCAGCATTCAAAAGTAAGAGCGCCTGCGGTATTTAATACTCAGAAATTTCCTTTTGGTAGATATCGAGATGAAGCACATGATTTGGCAGTGGATAGAGGAAAAGCATGGTTTGGAGAGGCTTTTGTTGGATACAAAAGCGGTGACAGCGATGGTTTTTGGGACGAAGGAGAAGTCGATAATTGGTTATTAGCACTGGACCCATTGGCTGATGGTGAATATGACACTGAAGTTAGAACGAGCGCTTACCGTTTTAAATCCCAAAGTAAAGGAAGCAAAAAGGATAATAATGATAAGTGTTTTGGAGACTTTAATACGTTTTTAGAGCAAGTCTCTGTTTTTGAGAATGAAGAGCGTAAAGCCTTGCACAGTAATGACCCTCTTTTTATCTACTACCCTGAGCCGACTACAATGTATACAGGCTATGCGCGTGAATTAATGAAGTGGACTGACGAAGGTCAATCTGAAGGGATGAAAATGATAGCGAAGCTCGCCAATACAATGGAAGACAAGAATGAGCAAAAAGAGAAGCTCATTTATGACGAAAATTTAATGACGAGTACAGATTTGGGTAAAAGGGAAGAAAATTTATTTAAGGCCTATACCGAAACCAGTAAAAATACCAAAAGAGATCGAAGTAAGGAAAATGTAAAAAATAAGGTTATAGAAAATATTAGGGAGCATGATGCACAGTCTTCATTCAAAAAGGGCGGTCCAGAAATGAAAAGTGAATACAAGAAACATGGATATGATGGTGAATAAAAAATTAACGTAACACTCTAGATATATTTTAAATTTTAAGACGATAAACTGTGGTTTTATTTCCACAGTTTATTTTTAAATTAATAAGTCATTTATAATTTAATTTTTCATTATTGAGTGTACACACTGGCAAGCATAATTTTATGCTGTAGAAAAGTTATTTGCTTTGTACATAGTGCGCACAGCAAGTTCATCTGTGTTGAGTCGTATCCCACCCCATATCCGAGTTACAAGTCCGATTATATCTAATAATTCAAAGAAGGTAGAGCATTATGATGTCAGAAGCCGATATGTCCGCTCGACAATTACAGCAACAGAGAGACAGAGAGTTCCGCCGAAATAGGCATTTACTTGACGAGCAACCTGAGTACCGAAAACGAAAGCGCAGCCCTGTGCATGGTATTGGCGACGCAGATATGCGCTTTGGGTCTGATACCAGTATGCAAGAAGAGGATATTGAAACAATATTTCTTGAGGATTTGGAGTATTCAGAAAGTCTTAGCTCTGATAGTTATGACGATTTTGTGCCAATTTTAGACGAGCATGCTGCCTACATTACTTCAACAGACGAAGTGGAGGAAGCCATTGAAAAGATTGGTAGTAGTAATTTTGATATGTTACTCAATAGCGAGCAAATTAAAGACGTAGCGCAGCACTATTATCAGATTGTTGGTGCTAGATTGAGTCATATTTATAAACTTATAATACCTGAAAGTCGATTTGTAGATGTCGGTTTTAAAGAGATAAACAAAGCCGCGATGCAAGAAATGCCTGGAGCAAATTTAATTAGAAATTTTGCATTCCAGTATGGTGAAGAGTCAGTTGAAGCAGCTTTTTCAATTAACCCAGCATGGAATATTGCGATTCCAGCTGGTGGTAGTGAAGAAAGGGTACGTGAGGCGGCCGGCGCAGATTCAATCAATGACACAAAAATAAGGTTTTTCGCTGCCAAAGATTTTAAATATTTGGACTCAAGTGGTGTTACACAAACCATGAGCAATATCGTTGGAGACAAGTTTGAGGCAAGGTTGTCTCGCTTTGCTCCAAGAGGTGAGTCAGCAGAGGTTAATGCAGATCAAGCCGATTTAATGAAAAAGACCTTGGTACGTAACAATCATGGTAACAATGCTAATGAAAAAGGATGGATAAGAGGGCATCTACTAAATGATAATTTAGGCGGTTCAGCCCTTAAATTTAACTTATACCCGATCACCGGTTTTGCGAATAAAGAGCATCATTCTCGTGTCGAATTACACGTAAAGAACTTAGTAGCAGCGGGTTATATCGTTGAATACAAAGTGACTGTGAACCCCATATCTCCCGCGCCATATCAGCTTGAAAGTGCACCCGGGTATAAAAGTGGCGCCGCGCCTAAAGCAGATTTTCAGTGCTCGGTTAAAGTGCTTAATGACACAAGTACAGATGCTGTCAGTCAATACCATTCGCAGGGCACATTTGATATCACAATTACTTCAGAGTACAAGCAAAAACACACAGCTACAGGTGATGTTGCTAAATTAAAGACTTTTGCAAACAAAGCAGTTAAGAGCAAAAACAACCAAGTTGACAGCATAGACTATATGCGGCCATGGAAAAATAAAAAAGGATTGACAAAGCCACTTGGAAAATCACACAAGGACGATAAACATATACTCAAAGACTATACAGATTGGACAAGTAATCAAAAAAGTAGCAAGTTTTGGACATGGGACCAAGCCCGTATAGACGCACTCAAAGCGGCACTAAAATAAGTAAATTTGTACAGTTTTACCCTTTTCGCGCTCATTCGTATGTAAGTATCTTCCTACTGCTCAGTAGTGCCCATTTTACCTTCCAAAATTCTCGTCTCAACAAAAGGAAACTTTTGAATATGCAAAAACAACAGCAAGAACAGGAGCTTAATCCTGCTTCAAAAATGTACCCCACTAAAGCGGCGTTGTCAGTTAGCAAAGCGCTCGATGAAGATTCAGTAAGTGTTGATCTCTTATCATCGGGTGTGGATGTTGCTAAAAGCTATGCTTCGCAGATTGTGTGGGATCACTTCCAAGGGGATCAAACTGCGAAATGGATTATAGCAAGTGTATTTAACTACGCCATGACGTCTTTAAAGTCCTTAAACCCTTGGGTAACAGCTATTGCACAGGCACTGGTCTATTTAGCAAAAGTGCCAGCTGGTGTAGTGTCTGCTGTACTTTGGGCCATTGGTAAAATGTGGCTGTGGGTTGCCAATAAGTTTTATAATGGTGGTTGGATAGCCATGGCCTGGGGAGATATTGATGAAGCTTATATTTATAAATGGCTAAAACAAGGCAAGGATGCTCATTCAGCTCTAAGTGCGCTAGTAGAAAATTTAGAGTCTTGGGTTAAATATATTCAAGATAAGCTTTCCAGTCGAGTCGCCGGACTGATGGGGATCAGTGCTGACAATGGTTCCCCGGAGGAACCGGCACCAAATGATAAATCAGAATCTGAATCGTCTCCCAATATCGTTGATAACAAGTTTATTTCTCTCGGTATTAATCAACCTGAACTAATGGAGTGGGAAGGAGGGGGCAATAAGCCAAAGCGGGCAGGGTTGCATGGCACTGGTGTGGCAAAAGTTAACTTGCTTGGCCAGCAGTTTGGCGGTGATATCGACATCAAGCTACCTTTCGGCTCTGGCTGGGAGGTATCTATTGAACCCGTCTTTGTTAGTCAACAGGGCGTTGGATTCAGTGGCATTATTAGCGCCCACCAAGTACTAGGTGATGAGCTTGTCATTAATGATGAAGGTCTTTCAAGTTTTAAAGCCAGCATTGTTGGGTTGGACATTGCCGATAAGCGAGTTTACTCAGATTTAATGTCATTGCACTACAACAAGCAGCAAAAAGAGGTTCATTTTTCGGGGGATGCACATGTTCCCCTTTGGGATAAAAAGAAGCTAGATGGTGATTTTGATCTTAAACTCGATACAGCTGGTAAATTTAAATCATCACGAGCGAAAATTGCCTCATCTGATACCTTTGAGGTGATCCCAAACTACTTGTCTGTAAGCAACCTTTCGGGTGAAGTTGAAGTTGCGAAGGATACGGCACCTGAATTTGAGGTTGGCACAGATGTTTCTCTGTATGGACTGCCCGCAGGAGTAAAAGCATCAGTGACGCAAGCTAAAGTGATGTACCATGACGAGCAACTCGGTGGTGAAATTGAACAAGCCGACATCGAAATCCCTGTGAGTAAACACACCACAATGACGCTAGCAATGAGTAAGGCCAAATTTACCAAAGATAAAATTGAGGCAGAAAATGCCTATATGGATTTGGACCATGACAACTCTAAAATAGCGAACGACAAAGCGATTGTAGAGTCGAGCTTTTTCTCAGGCAACTTTGATTTTGGAAAAGTCTTCGAGCTGAAACAGCTGAAAGTCCACCAAGGTCTTTCTTCGATAAAATTTGAAGGAGGCAAGTTTACTTATGAAAAGGATCAAAATAATGGACTGCAGTTACTTAGAGCACGTATTTTAGGACTTGAAGCGTATTACGACCATGAGCAGCGAGAAGGTGGGATCAAAGGGGAGTGGAAAAAAGGGATAGATTTCCCCGCATTTTCTCTAGATTTTCCGGTAGGTGCAGGCTTTGCGGGTGTGGCTATCGATGTGAGTGGCGGATTTGAATTTGGTGCCGGTATTGGTGCTTCACTTCGCAACAAAGAAGAAGAAAATACCGATACTGAAATGGTCTTTAATGTCATTGGTGAAGCATCCGCCAGTGCGAAAGCAAAAGCACGTATTGAAGCTGGCGCGTTTGTGGGGGTTCCTTATCTTGCCAAGGTGCAAGGTGGGCTGTTTGGAGAGATTCGAGGAGGTGTTGAAGGGAAAATACTCACCTCTGGGCGTTTGAAATATACTCGCGGTCAAGGTGGAGACAGTTTTGGTCACTTTGGCATTGATAAAGATTGGCCAATGCAAGGTGACTTCAGCCTAACTGGGTCGTTAGAAGCAGAAGTGGGAGCTTCAATTAAAGCAAAAGTACTTACTTTTGAAAAAGAAATTGCCTCTATTTCTATAGGCGATTGGACACTAGGTGAGTATACCCTTGATGGCACGATTAAGAAGAATCCAAATGGCAAGGGTTATCATGTTGAGCGATCTAAAGGCGAATTCGCCAACAAAAAGCCAGAGCCAGTAAAAGTAACGAAAGAAAACCTAGGTGTTGATAAGTGGGTAGCGCAGCTTGAAAAAGATGATAGTCACATCGAGTACACAGATGAAGAAGCGAAACGAAAGTTGCCGGAGGTTGCAAGGAAGACTGTATACAGTCCATTAAGCCCGCCACAAAAAGACGACATCAGAGAAAGGTATACTAATTTGCTTAAGCTGATGCCACACCGCCTTAAATTCGGGAAAATCTATCAAAAACTTAAGGCCGAAAGGGATAATTTACCAAATAGTGGCACATATATTTGGACCTCCAAAGTTTGGAGTGAAGCGGTTCAAAGAAAGAACTTCTGGTTTATTGAACTTAGCTGGAGTAAAGCGAAGGTGGCAGATAAGTTAGATGAGTATCACAAGGCATCTACTATTTTAGAACGCCGGATTATCTTACAAAAGCTCGAGGAAATAGCCACGGACTATCGTACCAATCGCTCTAAAAACGAGGAAAACAAAGCTGCTGCACAAGACTTCTTAGATAGTATCGACAAAGAAAGACTTTTCCTCATGTAGTTCTAATTACCTGTCAAATTCAGTGTATTGCGATTAAAGCAATGTGTGTAATGAACGTGTAATACCTAACTTAAAGATTTATCGTTAAGGTCAACTCAGGCCAATTGAGCGGTGAAGACCACATCACTTTTTAGGCCAATTTGGTACAACATGTAAAAGGAACACATAGTATGCTTAATCATTATAGGCTACTTACTTTATGACTCGAAACACACTCTATACTTCTGATATATGAGTCAAACTAAAAGCAGCCACATGGCTGCTTTTTCTATTCAATCTAGCGCAATAATAAAGGGGCTACTGTACAAGTTTGGGATATTCACTTTCATTAACCGCTTTTTGATAAAGGACGGCCAATAGTGATTGGGGGGCAAAGTGATAAATGACAGTGCGTTCTTTTATCTGCACATAATGAGCAAACATATAGCTGTATGACTTTTGATAATTAATTTTACTTTTAACGACTTATACCGCGTATATTTAAAGAAACATGGTTCCGCTTTGTGTACAATGACGCCGAATATCTACATAGAATGGAATGAACATGAACAAATATACAGTGTCTTCAATCATGCTTGCTACTTTGATGCTTGGAGGATGTGGTGGCTCGTCTCATAATACAGCTGATAAAGATGCTTCTATTCCAGCAGCGTTATCTAAGCCTAAGCTCACTGTTAACGTTAAAAAACGCAATAAATGTGGAGAGCTAGTTGGCTACCCTCTGGCTAATATCGTGTTTCATGGTGAGGACGGCAGCCCTTTGTTAATCGACTCTCCAAATAATAGCGGCTTCTATAGCAAAGAACTACCTGAAGGCGCTCAATCAGTGTCATTTGTTGGTCTTGAAGGTCTTGATGAATATACTAAAGTACGGACAATTTTCACTGAGTTAGATATTGCCAATGGCGCAGAACTAAACACAATAGAGTTTAAAGATGAAATGGCTTACTGTGATTGCCGTCAAGTTGAAGTAGACTTCAGCCCGCTGGCCATCTCTCACAGTCAATATTATTTGTCTAAAGAAGGAGGAGGTAGCGTAAGTTATTTTAAAGATTTCCCCTCACTCTGTGGTGACAATACAAAACTCTATTACACGCTCACTAGCCCCGGTTATGATTTCACCACGGTGGCTGCCATAGACGTGCCAAAGACGATGTCCAAAGTGGTCGTTGATGGAAATCAGTTTGTCCATGAGGGGGTGCTTGTCGCTACTTCCAGTTTGGAGCATGGAACGCAAGTATATGTAAACGGTAAAGATAATAACGATAACGAAATCTTTTCCGAGATGGATTTTGTGAGTGACTCAACAAAATTGAATATTTATCCTTCTGTTTCAGAAACGAATGAACTACGCAATTATGCTGTTTCAAGGAGCACACAGACAGGGCGTTATGAAATGGTATACGCAGGGATCAAGAGGCGAATCAAAAAAGATGGCAAGATAGGTGAAGTTGTACTGCCAACTGTTCCTGACGAATTAAGCGGCCATTTAAGTGCTGCTAAATTAGCTCTCACACAGCAAATGGAGTTTGATTATAGTTTCAAGACGATTGATAGTCGTATTCAATCCGCAAAATGGCAATTCTACTTTGACTCTTCGGAACATAATGTTGAATACACACGCTGGCATGTGTCTGGCCCTCTAAATGCAACAATCCCTACTTTGACCTATGGCGATGCGTTTAAAGCGACAAACCATGAAGTAACTCGAACGCATTTGCATTTATCCGGTTTTGAAGGGGCACCAAGAGATTTCTCTGATTACAGGCAATATTTGTACACGCACGCAGATAAAGCGACAGCAGGAGATAATGTTTTCATCCTACTTGTGTCTCGTATTAACGGAGAAACACTCATTAAATAAAAAACGGCAGCGAAATAGCTGCCGTTTTTGGATTCTTACGAGACAGTTACTTGATGATAAGTTGATCTTCGTAAGTGTAGATACCATTAGGGTCAGTTAGATTGAATACTTTTACTGCCATTGTTTTACCAGCAGCATTTTCACACTCGATGATTTGATAAAGCACAGGCTGAGCTGTGTCATTTGTATATACTTTGTCTTGTGTGAATACATCAGCGTGGAATACGTTTGAAGTGTCTTTACCGTGGAAAAGACCAAGTGAAACACCGCGGTTTGCTACCGTGTGGCAGTATGACTGAGAGCGATTCTGGTTATCTACATTTAGAGTGCTCTTAACACGGTATGCAGAGTGGTAGCCGAAAGAGTATGGCTGATTAACAAACTCACCAGCAGGCTCTACAGTAATATCCCAATTTACAATTGGTGCACCAGGTACATTTACTAATACGTGGTACCAAGTATTGTCAGCATCGTAGCAACCAAGCTTAAGTAGCTTCGAATCTGTTAGGCGCTCTTCAGGGATGCCATTGTTAACACCAATAGTTGCTTGGCCAACGATGTTTTGATCTGGTTGAACAGCTGCATTAACAATGTGGCTGCCATCAACGTTTGAATATAGGTTACCGTACTCACAACGAGCGCCGTCACGAAGCTCAATATCAGCTGAGAAGTTATGTGCAAATTCACTAGTGATTACTACACGGCTAACAGGGCCGTCAGCGTATACAGTGTGGCGGTCATAACCATTTGTATCTGCGATATTGATAGGTGCAGCAACTGCACTTACAGAAGTTATCATTGCAGCAGCAAATGTACCTAATTTAAACATTTTCATTTTTAATCCTTTGGATAGTTTTATACCAGTGTCACCACTGGGTTTCACTTGTCAGTTTTATCAGTTTTAGTTGGTTATCACTTGGGCCCAAAGTGTTAACGAGGTGCAAAGTAGCAAACAAAAAAGGGACAGGCAAATTGACTGGGCAGATTGATTTTTCTGATTTGAAAATATTTATTTCTATATTTATCAGTTGGTTATGATTTCTTTAAGTGTGACATATTTATCAATGAAAATTTTCATAAGGAAGCATCAGGGTTTCTACGCAACTCATTTTATGAATATAAGGTTTTATATGCTAGATAGTCGGAGTTCCTGTATTTTTTTGAGTTTTCTTTCGTTTTTTATTGAATTGTTTTTACAGCGTCCTGTAATTTTTGATTTGACCACTTTTCAGGTTTGGAAGGCGCTTTACCTATTCGTAATGTTGAACCCGTGCCTGGCTCAGTGATAATCACCTTGCCAAATTGATTTTCTATGGTGATGGGATGTTCACTGTCTAGTAAAATGACCTCTATGCTCTCGTTATCGTAGAGGTTACCACCCCAAAAATCGGTGCCTCTAATACCAATAGATCCCAGCGGTGTTTTTATTTTAAAGTTTGGTCTAGCAACTTTGGTGATTTCACCGGTTACGACTCGAAATGCACCTGCAACAAACTCAAAGCTAGCACTTGGATCTTTTTGTGAATGCCCATGGTTAAATTCAGACACTAAAAACTGGGTATCAGCTCCAAGTGTGAGAATAGTCCCTTCACTAAATCTAAATTGAGCGCGAGCTAATTTCCCTGTGGCGATAGAGTCATTATTAAAAATCGAGGACTTGCGTTTTAAAGTCCTGAGCTTCTCACCTTTAGTTGCGACCACGTTATGTTTCGCCAACATCGTTTTAGCCACTTGTTCAGCGCTAATTGAAAAACACATGAAGCAACAATAGACCAGCAGAGAAATTTTCATAATGAGCCTGTTTTGTTTTGCCTACTCAACTTCCTTAGATAGGTTTTAGCTGTTCAATTAATTAATCGCAAATAAATAGTCACAAATGTTTTAAGCCTGCGTCAATGAGCATAGAAAAACGAAAATGGCAGTGATTTTTGTGCATGTGAGAAAGACATCAACACAACAGAGTGAACCCTTAGCAATCATGAAAGCTGGTTCTCTCCATTGGGCTCGAATGCAGCTTGATCAAAAAGCGTGCTTGAGCGGTTCTATCATAGCTCAGTTAAACCGATTTTTTGCCCCAGAGCAGGCGACACAATCTCCAACATTCAAGGTGTTGAGCGGTAATCACACTGGCGCTTTTTGTTTGGGAGCTGATTTAACATTGCTGGCACAGCTCGCCCAGCACGGAGATATCGCCGGGTTGCAAAACTATGCTGCCGATTATCTTATGCTCGTTAACCGAATACTTACAGGCAGAAAAGACAGCGTGACGAGTATTTCGGTTGTGCAAGGGCGAGCGCTGGGTGCTGGCATGGTGATGGCGTTGGCGTTGGCGTCAGATATTGTGATTGCTGAACCTCAGGCCGAGTTTATGAATCCAGACATTTTGTTCAATGACTATCCAAGTTCGGTGCTTGCGAAAAAGTTAAGCAATAAAGCCAGTTGCGACATTGTTATGGACGTAGTTTGTTCTGGAAAAAAGTTTAGCGCTGAAGCCCTATACGAATTAGGTCTAGTGGATATTTTGTGTAAAAAAGGCTGTGCCGACAAAGCAGTTTACGATTTGGTTGCGCGGGTAAGGGCGTCTTCGCATGGTCATATTGCATTGCAAAAGTATCGAGCTGATCATCATGGACTGTCAAATAAGACAAGAAAAATCCTAATAGATAGATGGGTTTCAAATATAACAAATGGAGATAATCGCTTTATTCAATACATACGCAGATTGGGGCGATTACAAAGCGAATGAGAGTAGTGTGAGTTGGCAAACTGTTTTGCGCGCAAGGATGGGGCGCAGTTTGCCCTTTTTCGCTATTTTTCACGTTGTATATGCTATACCGGGGAAGGAAAAAGCCGATGATAAAAATACTAAACGCAAGTACTATTTTTAACCTGCTGCTTGATAAAGGCGTTTTGATAGTGCCAACAGCTGGGCCATTGGATGTTGTATCCAAAGGGCTAATATGTCACGGTGAAATTGCAGTTCAGGATGACATTGAAAAGTTCTTAAAAAAGAAAGTGAATATGTCTCCATATATTCAAGGTGCTCATGTAGCAGGTGGTTCTGTCACTTTTAGTGCGATAAATGATATTGTGTTATCAGATGTTACCTTTAAAGGCGGCGCTCCCATCGTTTTAAAGGGAGACATAAAATGCTCGTTGAGTGTTATTCCAGCCTTAAACGACAAAGGGATCCCTGACCCATCGCCACCAACAGAACTTACTGTTAAATTTGTACCGACACAGCCCATCACGGTATCAAAATAGATGTTTGAGGTTAACGCCATAATACCCAGTCTATACTTTCTATAAAGCTAGAATCGAATAATCATCGTGCACCTAAAGCGCTTCCAAATTATTAAAGGAGCGCTTTTTTTTCAGCTACCGTGCTGTCACCTATAGCACATCTTTGTACTCACTTGTTTTGCGACTTCTCTATCTTTTTAAAATATTAAAAACAGAGCGTTTGTTTCTGTTTTATGTTTTTTATCAGGTGTTTATAGATTTATTTAAAAAAGTATTAGTTATTTTTCACAGTGCTGACTAAGGGGCGTCTTAGCCATACAAATTAATTTACAAGACACATCGGTTGGGACTGATGTGGCGGAGCCGTGGTATAGGCTCTTTGTCTTAAGAGGCGCAGGCTTGCTCGAGTGGATTTGTTCCCATTGATTTGCCATTCGATAGGTTTTTCAGTTAGCCGGGTCTTGCGCCTCGTTTACCCAAATTCTTGCCGTACTGGCTCATTAGAATGTAATTATCAACGTAAGGAAATATTATGCCTCAATATAAAACCCCAGACGTCTATGTCCAAGAGAAATCAACGCTGCCACCGTCTGTAGCAGAAGTTGCAACAGCTATCCCTGCTTTCATTGGTTACACTACCAAATTAAATGAAGAAGGCAATGCACCAGCATACTTGAACACACCAGTTCGTATCACCAGCATGGTTGAGTTCGAAGCTGTATTTGGTGGCGCTTACCAAGAAAGCTTTACACTTAAGCCTAAGTCAGCAGGTGGCTTTGCTGTGATGTCTAGTACAGGCGAACTAGAAGATGCACAATACTTCTTGCATCAATCAGTAAGCCACTATTTTGCAAATGGTGGCGGTGCGTGTTACATCGTTAGTATCGGTAAAGCAGGTGACATGCTATCAGCTGAAGGCTTTACTAAGGCAATCGATTTACTGAATAAAGTTGACGAAGTAACGCTTATCTCAAGTCCAGAGTCAATTGGCTTAAGTACGACAAAACACTACGAAGTACAAAACAAAGCGCTTGTACACGCTGAAAAAAGAATGGACCGCTTTGCACTTGTAGATGTACAAATGCAAGCAGATGCAGCCAGCATTGACCCAATCTCTGAAGATGCCGCTGCACTTCGCGCTGGCGCAACGCTTGGCCTGAAATACGGTGCAGCATATTACCCATATCTAACAACGACGATTGCACGTGCATATGATGCAACCAAAGTTGTTGTTAATACGCCACTTACTGCACAAGTTTGGTGGCCTAAAGACCCGTCTCATAAATTAGTATGTTTAGACCAAGGTGCTTGGGTTGAGATTGGCCAAGACTACCTGCTGCCAAAAGGCGATAGCTCTGACGATATTACCGACCCGGCATATAGCCCAGCTGGTAAGCGTTACTTGGTGCCTGAAACTGTTTTTGCGACAGATGATACGAACTATTACCGCTTGACAGATGGTTCAGAAGTGAAACTTGAAAATGGTGAAATCGTTGAAACGGGTGGTACTGCGCTTGTTATCGAAAACGAGTTTGCATTGACACCAGTGACTCTTCCTTCTCTTCAACTTGCGGCGATAGGTAACCCAGCTTACCCATTCTCATCGGCAGACGTTTATAACCAAGTAAAAGCAGAGCTTGGTAAAAACTACCTTGATCTTCCTCCTTCACCAGCGATTGCCGGTGTAATGGCTAAAACAGATAAAGATCGTGGTGTATGGAAAGCGCCTGCGAACGCAGCCCTTGCACAAGTACTTATGCCTAAACTAACCATCGACAATGCAGACCAAGAAGGCCTAAACGTTGATGCGACATCAGGTAAATCAATCAACGCAATCCGTACTTTTGTTGGTAAAGGTACGCTGGTTTGGGGTGCTCGAACGCTTGCTGGTAATGACAATGAATGGCGTTACGTCTCTGTACGTCGACTGTTCAACATGGTTGAAGAGTCCGTTCAAAAAGCGACGCATTTCGCAGTCTTTGAGCCAAACACACCATTCACTTGGTTAAAACTTAAAACCATGATTGAAAGCTACCTAGAGAACTTATGGCGTTCAGGTGCGTTCTTTGGTGAAACTCCAGAGCAAGCATTTTTCGTCAATGTAGGCTTAGGTCAAACAATGACAGAGGATGACATTAACAACGGCTTGATGAACATTGAAATCGGTCTTGCTGCGGTTCGTCCTGCAGAATTCATCGTACTGACTTTCTCTCACAAAAGCTTAGAAGGCTAAGCCATAGCTTTTGGTTTTCAGCGAAACACAAGGTCTATTTGGCCAGAATAAATTGCCAAATAGACACCTATTTTTTCACTACAGCATAGCTGTAACTAAAGTATTTTTTTGGAGTTATTAAATGGCTACTACTAAAGCAGATATCGCAGCAGAATATCCAATTCCGGTCTATCGATTTGTTGTCAGTTTTGGCGAAGAAAGCATTCCGTTTTCAGAAGTTTCTGGTCTAGACATCGGTGTTGAAACAATTACTTATAAAGATGGCTACGGCAAGAAACACATGCCTGGGCAACCAACAGATGTGAACATCACATTGAAGCGTGGTTTAGTTAAACAGAAGAGCCAGTTCTACGATTGGATCTCTTCAATCAGCTTGAACCTTGTTGACAAAAAGGACATCACAATTTCATTGACGAATGAAGACCGTTCACAGCCTCTAGTTACATGGAAAGTGATCAATGCATTTCCTAAGAAGCTAACTGCACCAAGCATTAACGGTGGCTCAAATGAGGCAAGTGTTGAGTCATTAGAAATGATGGCAGACGACATTAAGATCGAGTTCCACTAATTTTATTCTCTTGTTTAGGGCACGAGAGTGCCCATTTAGGTGTGAAATATGTTTCAAGATCCTAGAACGCCGATGGTTGGGTATCGCTTTCTTGTTAGCATTGTAACTGCTGGCATACCTAACCCCGTTGATATTCTATTTAAGGAAGTCAGTGGACTGAAAATGGCTAGGAGCATCGACTATACGAATAACCGAGTGAGTGTTGCAAACTCAAAACAAGCGAGGGCCCTGACTTTGAAAAGGGGGGTCTTTCAAGGAGGTAGTTTGTTAATGCTACAAAACTTGGTAGTGGGAGATGCATGGAGTACCTATTTAGTTAAGAACGATATTTTAGTCACGATACTAGATGATAACTTTTTGCCAGCCCAAGCTTGGCTAGTACAAAACGCATTTTTAGAAAGTTGGGAATGGGAAGGAATTGATGCTGGTCGAAATGACGTGTTAATCGAATCATTGAGTTTTAGTTATCGTGACCTAGTTTCAGTGCCAGTTCCAGGCTTACCTTCGTAACAAGGAGTAAGCAAACATGGAAATAAAGTGTAATCAAGTTCATGTCAAAGCGCGCATTCGAGCAGACCAAGCGAGTGAGGGTACTGGCGATAATTCTTCCGAGCCTTCCCAGCAAGCGCCAGCACCGGAGCAGCATAGCAACGCGATTGGGCGCTACGAAATTCAGGAGCTGCTTTGTCAATTGGAAGCTGATTTAAAGCGTCATATTGAGTTTAGGTTTGCAAAATTTGGTAAAGATAAAAGGCCCTGATAATGACTAAATCAAGTGGTATTAATGCAAGTGGGCTACCACTTTGCAAAGTAACATTTTATAAAAAAATCGAACGTGGTGATGGAAACAAGCTGGGAGAGCTGACTCTCCCTTACGATCCAAAATCGTTAAATGTGACTCACCAAAATCATCTGGTTGAATCTAAAATTATTGGCTCTGAGAGTGGTTCGGCGCGTTATCAAAAATCGCCCACTTCAATGCTGACAATCAAGTTTTTGCTCGACGACACCATCATAGAAACGCCAGGTCAACTTGGCATGGCAGAAACTGGAGAAACAGAAACTGAAGACAGCATTCAGCAATTACTAAAATATGGATTAGCTGTACAAGGAGAAACACATTTACCTGCGTTTGTCACCATAATGCCGTTGAATATGGTTTTAAATCACGGTGCAGATGGTGGTTTCCATGGGATGTTAAACGACATCCATGTAATTAGTGAGCTAGTAAACGGTAAGGGCAATCGAGTCAAGGCACAGGTTGTGTGCCATGTGTCTGAGTGCCTCTCAAATAAAGAAATAAAATTGAGGACTGGTAAAAGCTCCCCGGATTTAACTCACGTATTTCAGCACAAAGCAGGTGATAGCATCATTGGTCAAGTCACGTCAATTTATGGCGAACCTGGATACGTGCACCAAGTTGCGAGCGTGAATAAACTGGCCTCAATTCGTGGTGCTGATGTGGGGGCTGACATTATTTACCCCCCATTGGAGCGTTAATATGGACATACGTTACACCATTTTAGTTGATGGCAGTGAGAAGAAGTTAGAAGTCGGGGTAAAGGAAATCATCGCACATAGGGGCGTGAATCAAATTCCTGAGCTATCAATCGTGTTTGAAGATGGCGATATGGCTGAAGAGAAATACACTTTGTCTTTGTCGAGTGATTTTCCTCCTGGCAAAACGATTGAAGTAAAAGCCGGCTTTGGCGATGCGCCACAAATAACTGTTTTTTCAGGTGTGATCACTGGAGGCAAGATAGGTTATTGCTGTGCGCCATTTGTTGAAATCACCGCCAAAGGAGAAGCGAACAAACTCTGTCAATCGCAGATCAGCAAGTTATACAAACCAGACTCTACAGACACTGACATAATAAACGATTTGCTAACACCTTGTTCAGGCAAAAAAGCCGTAGCGGAAAGTAAAATTAAGCATTACCAATATCTTATGGTCGAAAAAAAACCTTGGGAAGTGATGATGAATCGCATTTTAACCAATGGTTTTGTTTTTTACGAAGAAGAAGGTGGGATCAATATTGTTGACCTAACTAAGCATAAGCCAGCGGCAACCGAGTTTAACGTCGCTATGGATGGGTGTACAGAGTTTGAGCTTTGTCTAGACAATAGCTCTTATGCAAAGAAAGTTGACCACAGCGCATGGGACATTAAAACACAGGCTTTGCTGAGTGAGAATCACGACTCTGGTGATAAAAAAGATGGATCAACAGCCGACATTGTTATCAAGTCGCAAGCACCTATCGACAAAGTTGAATTAGCAGCCAAAGCCAAGGCAGAACAAACATATCGGTTATGGGATACGCAGCAGGGTCGGATTCAAGTAGATATGTCTGTGGCCGAATCGCTACATAAGCTCAAGCTATTAGAGGCCATTACGGTATCTGGTGCAGGGGAGGGTAACAAAGCTGATTACATGGTGAGTGAAATTCATCACCACCTCTCCAATCAAGGGTGGTTTTGCGAGTTTACATTGGGGTTGTCATTGATGAACAGTGGCTGGTCACAATGGGAAACACTAGCGCCAACGCCAGTTGTTATTGGTAAAGTTGCGCCGTTTAAAGAAGATAAACAAAAGCTACACCGTATACCGCTTACACTGCACACCCTAACAACAGAGCCTATTTGGGCGAGACTACTGACCCCTTATGTTGGACCAGAGGAAGGATTATTCTTGCCTCCAAATCAAGATACCGAAGTGATTGTCGACTTCATTGGCGGAGATGCACGGTTTCCAGTGATTGTAGGCGCAGTACACAACCCAGTCGCAAAGCCGCCTCTAGGGGGCTACAAGAAAGAGTACGATGTAAGAGGATTGGTGTTTAAAGAACAGGCAATGGGTTTGAAGTTCACCTTTAAAAAGCCACATATCATTATGGAAGGAAGTAAGGAACACTCAATTTCATTAGGTGAAAGTTCAGGTTATAGCTTGTCGCAAAAAGACAAAGCAGGCATGACTGCCAAAACTGATGTTGTGATAAAGACACCGGATGACAGCCAAATTAAGATGGATAAATCCATCACCATCGAAAGTAAAAAAGTCGCTGTCGTAACAGATAAAATGGAAATTGGATAACGAGGAATTAAAAAATGGATCAATCATTTCTTGGTCAAGGCTGGGGGTTTCCACCCCAGTTTGCGAGCCCTGATTCAGGGCCCCATATGGCACAAGGGGAAGAACTTGTAAAACAAGCGATTTCTATTGCCTTAAACACGTTAAAAGGTGAGCGACCATTTTGGTCAGAGTTGGGATCAGGACTATCAAATTTTGTTTTTGAAGATGCAAGTGAGTCCGCACTTGTGACGCTCAAGCAAGAAATCTCGGCTGTGCTTTTGAATCATGAACCTAGGATCATATTAGAAGATATTTCCTTTGATCCGCAAGAGCTTTATGACGGTGTGCTACTTATCGAGCTAACCTATCTGATCAGAAAAACAAATAGCCGAAGCAATATGGTCTATCCATTTTATTTGTCTGAACAGTCAGTTTAAACACTATTACTTTCAGAGCACTAAGCGACACCTTTCACTTTTATCTTTGCACCGCAGCAATTGAACGAACGCCTTACTTGATGGCTAATTCAGCATGTTTCACGCAAGTAAACTCGTTTTCCGTTCGTTATCGAATTAATAAGGTAATCACATGACTTCTAAGTCTCGTAGTCTTTCACAAATTACCCATCGTCAAACGGGGTTGAGCCAAACTGGACGTACAATACCAGAGCTCTCCAGTGGGTTTTACAAAATTGAGCCTCGCTCAATAGAACATTGGCTTAGCTATCTAGGCGAAGTAGCCAAAAATACACACTTTATAGGTACTGACTCATGGCGCCCGGTACAAAGCTGGTACAAAGTTTTGCCAGAGGCTGACAAGTTTGTGGCACTGAGTGAATTGGTGTTGTCAGGCAAAGCGGATGAAGTAATACGCAAAATTGCAGCGAGGCCAGATCTGGCGCTTTTACTCACCTTTATAGATTTACTCGCTCATTCACAAAACCAATTTAACGATTTCATAGAGCGCCATTTAAATTATTACTATCAGGATGTGTTGGGGTTTGAACCCTTGGCCGCAGAGCCTGATGCTGCCCATGTTCTTATTACCTTAAATGATGTTGAGTCGATGACTTTGCAACCAGGCACTGAATTTGATGGAGGTAAAGATGAATTAGGAAATGATCTTACGTACCTCTCTACAGAGCCTTGCGCAATAAATCGTGCGGTAGTGGACAATGTAACTACAGTAAATAAGTTAAAAACATCCTCAGGGTTAGATATATGCCGCCACATACTCAGTGACACCGAGCAAGGTGTTGAACTAGACGTGAGCGCGATGACTTTTGGTGACGGTCAGCAATCATCGCTAGACGCCGAAGTTGAAATTGGTTTTAAGGTGGCGTCGCAAGACTTATTTCTATCAAGTGGTAAGCGTATTATTTCTTTACGCTTCTCGAGTGATGAGTTTGGTGAAAGCCCGCTTGACTTAACAGCATGGCCAGAGAGCTTTGATGTATGGGCCAGTACAGAAGATGGCCCTGTACTTTTAACTGCTGAGCAGGTTTCTCTAAATAAAGAAAAAAGTGAAATAATCATCACAGTAGACGAGTTGTTTTCGCCAATTACGCCCGTTCCAGATATCTTTATTGGCAATGACAAAGCGTTACCTTACTTGTCATTTGTACTTAAAAAATCCAAATATCAGGCGCTTTATGGTATTGACTTGGAGAAACGCGAAAAGCTACTTGAAACCCTGACTTTAAATGAAATACAAGAAGTACGAATAAGTACTTTAGTAATCGGGGCTAATGGGCTAATTGGTAACAATGGGACGGGCTTTTTAGATATGGCCAAACCATTTGAACCATTTGGTTTCTCTCCCCAATTAGCTGAGAAATTTGAATTTACTCATCCTGAGTTACTTTGTAAACGTGTCGCCAGAGCAAGTATAGAACTTAACTGGGTCGGCAGACCTGATGATTTTGATGCGTACTACAAAACTTATCTAAACTATCAAAATGCGATTACGCCTGCTGCCGAGAAAAAAGAGAACTCAGATACACTTACATGGCCAAAAAACCAAGTTTTGATCTCACAATCGGACCAAAACTATAACGAGTTAAATCACAAGATACAGGCTGATTTATTTTACAACGACGACCTTTGGGAGATGGATATTGACCCAGAAGTTGAGTTGGCAGTTTCGCAAAGCAAAAGTTTGCCAGCAAATGAAAATAATATTTCGACTAACAGGCTTTCCTTTACTTTTGATGATGACAATGGTGAACGAGATTACTTGACCTTACCCTTTAACCTGACTCAGGCGAAGGAATGGCCTAAATGGTATACCTTTGAGCTCTCAAACCAAGACTTTGGGCATCCGTACTATTTAAAAGTTGCTGAATACTATGCGTATCAGAATAGTATTAACCTTACTAAGTGGGATCCGGACAACGGAGATTTTATTCCGACTCAAGTGCCTGAGCCTTATACACCACTGCTAGACTCAGTGAAATTGAATTACTACAGTGAGAGTATTTCTCGCGCACAACGAGCTGCGATTGGTAACTCGATTTGGATTGAGCATATCTCTCCAATCGGTAGGCAATTGCAATTACTCGAAGGCCAAAACAATCTACATTTGTTGCCGCAAATAGATGATTTAGGATATTTGTATATCGCTTTAGGCTCCCTCGTCACGCCTGGCCAATGTAGTGTGTTATTTCAGTTAGAGGCGGTTGATGGCTACAACTTTGCTCAGAGGCCTGACTTTAAATGGGAATACTATAATCAGGGAAAGTGGCACCATTTTAGCCGTGAAGACTCGCAAGGCACTGGAGGCGAGGGGCGCATACTCCAAGACAATACTTACGATTTATTAGACTCTGGAATTATTATTTTTTCTTTACCGGAGTTTGATGAGTCAGATCAGTTTAATCAAGATGGAAAAGTATGGATCCGGGCTGCGATTGATTCTAGTGTACTTTCAAGTGACTATACGCATCCAATTTACTCAAGACTCAAAGGTGTTTTTTCGCAAGCGGTTAAAGTTACCTTAGGGTCGAAAGGACACCCAGAATCACACTATATAAAGCCATTGCCAGCAGAGAGTATTGCTTCTTTAGTTATAACCGATCCCCTTATTGCTTCTGTAGAGCAACCGTTTGACAGTTTTGGTGCCAGAGTTACCGAAGACCAAAGCCGCCTATACAGACGTGTTAGTGAACGTCTAAGACACCGGGACAGGTTGCTCACAGGTTGGGACTTTGAACATCATACGCTACAAACGTTTCCTGAGTTACATACAGCTCGCGCCTATAAAACGAGTGACGGCGTTAACATGATGGTGATCCCGCTTAACCATGATTCTGAACTGCTTCAGCCTAAAGTTCCTAGGTATTTAATGCGACAAATTCAAGACGAAGTGGAGTTGCGCTCAGTACCCAACCTAGATATTACGGTGGTGGATCCAATCTATGTGGAAGTTCAGTTAGAAATTATTATCCAGATAGACCCAAGGTTCGATATACAAACAACGGTGATAGAGCTCAATGAGCTAATTGTGGATACTTTAACACCTTGGAATAAGAGTGATGAACAGTTATCTCATACCATTTATTTGGCCGATGTTGCACAAGCTTTAGAGATGCACCAAGCAGTAAAAATGGTGCAAGTTATTCGTGGTAAGCGCCTAGATGACAACATTCGTCAATATGCACAGGTATCTCCTAAAACGATGGATGAAATCCTAGTTCCTAGTCGAAATCACAAGATATCTCTGACTAACGTAGCCGGAGATGTTTTTGAAGGAATCGGCAAATGGAAGATTCAACACAACTTTGTGGTGCAGTAAGCGCACCACTTTTTCTCAGTTTCTAATCATCTACATCTGCGTTCACAGAATTGAACGCACACCGTCTACTCAAATATTGACCTAACTCCCAGAGGAAAAACATGGAACCCAATGCACTGAAAATTGCATCAGATGCTTCACTGCATCCTGGGCAAGACCTAAGCGGGTTGCGCCAGCAAGGGATAGAGCAACTGCAAAAGTTGGCTCCTGAAACTTGGAGTGATCACAACGTTTTTGATCCCGGTATTACATTGCTAGAAGTGCTCGCGTATGTATTGTCAGATTTAAGTTATAAATTAAGTCAACCAGTTGCTGATCTACTTGAAGTGGACCCACAAACCGATTGTGTACCTAATCAGTTTCTTACTTCCGAAGAGGTAATGTTCAGTCACTGTGTGACACTGGCAGACTATCGTCGTTTGTTTTTAGATATTCCAATTATTAAAAACTTAGACATACAAACCAATGACAAAGTAAGCAGTGGCGAGACCTGTTTCGATTTAACTGTACAGCTATATCGTTATGAACCTGAGCTAATGGAAGAGGTTAAAAACCTAATCCACCAAGTGTTTGCACGGGCAAGGTGCGTTACGCACCAACTCGGAGAAATAGCATTTTACAATCCAGCTGAAGTCCGCCTTGGAATGAAAATGGTGCTGGAAAAAACAGATAATGTCGTTGATGCACTGACTGATATCTTAACTAAGGTTGCTTTAGAGATCTCTCCAAATGTCACTCGGTACAGCGCGCACGAACTGTTTGAGAAGGGGCTCTATGTTCAAGATGTGTATCAAGGACCCAGATTAAACAATGGTTACATCCTAGACAGCGACCTCGAAAATACGCCAATTAAAAAGTACATATACAGCTCAGATATTTTAGACGTATTACGTCAACATCAAAATATTAAACAAATTGAAGAGTTCAGATTTATCACTGAAGGTGGTGCACAGCCTGGATATGAATATTGGCAAGTCGAGGTCGCTGACTTGGACCCTGAGCAGTCTAACTTAGCACCCCAACTAGGCTTTTTAAATAACTCATTTTTCGATGGTTTATCATTAGTCATTGAGGGGCAAGCTTACCCTCTTAGTGAACAAGAGATCTCGCAAATTAAAAGCAATCTTAGTGAGAAATTGAGTGCTCAGTTTACGTCAGTTGAACAAAACTTTTCGCAAAGTTCTGGCGAATATGTTCACTTGAGTCACTACGCTTCGTTGCAGCACGACTTACCTAAAACTTATGCTGTAACAGAGCAGATGCTGAATCGCGAAATAGACTCTGCACAAAAAGCACAGTTAATTCAATTTAAAGGCTACTTGCATCTGTTCGATCAGATACTTGCTGATCAGCATAAGCAGATTGACATATTGCCCCACGTATTGGCATTACCCCAACAGCAAAGCTTTGAATTTTTGGGCAAGGTTTTAGATTCCATGTTGGCCAGTGAAGCCATTTCTGAGCAAATGTTGCACACATTCTGGCAGCGTGCTGTAGGGTTACCCCATACGCAGCTAAGCCAGGCAGTCACGGGCATCAGTGGTATTAATCATTTGGTAAAGCTGGCTATGCCAGATTACCAAGAGCAGGGCTTGCAGCAGCAGCTTGAAGCTGATTTTTCTATTGCACAATTAATCCGCTTGAATGATAGCGCGGCACACCTTTTGGCGAGGTTTGCAATAAAATTACCTAATGCCAACTTACTAAAATACCGCGAAGCATTCGGCTTTTATACCAGTGCATTATCTCAATGTGAATTTGATCCAAACCCACATGAAAACTTATTAACGCGATTGGTGTTGCTGCGCCAGTATGTAGACAAATGTAGGCTTTTGAATGAGATAGGCGGACTAGGCCATAATCGTTGCCGTGGCTTTAACTACTTATCCAAGTGTCCTAAAACCGCGCAATTATCCAGTTTGTCCCAACTAGTAATGCGTAACTTGGGGTTCTCACATCATGGCCAAATGCCATTGGCAACGCATAACCGCGAAAGCTTTTATTTGCTAGAGGGGGATTTAATTAGTGAGCAGCAAAGTGAAACCCTATTTTTTGTGTTGCCAAATTGGACGACGCGACTTAACAACGAAAACTTTCGGAGTTTAGTTGAGAGCCAAATTGCTCAACATGTGCCATTACATATGTCAGTGCATTGCGTGTGGTTGCAACGCGAGCAGATGAGTCTGTTTGAACGCCTATATTATGGGTGGTTAAATTTTTATGGTCAGGCACAAAGAGATCGTTTTTCAGATTGCCAGGCACATATAGCTAATGTTGCTAAAGATATTGGAGCGCTATTGGAGTCTTTGCTACTCGATTCAGGCAGCATGATAGAACGCATTATTGAGTACGTGCTTAATAAACCAAAAGGTAGTGAGGTACTTGAGACGTACTTGACCCAAATACTACAAGGCTATGCATCAGGTCCACTACCAGAAGACCTAGACGTGATAGGTGACTCCTATCAGTCCATTATGGAAAAGGTTGTTGGTGTTATAACCACTCATGCTGATTTATATCCACAAGGGTTTAATGCTCAGCAAGTGATATATCTAGCGACTCAATTATGCATTGATCACATATGTACGCCCAATGCGTTTATAGAACCCAACAGCAATACTCGATTCACCGTAGGCTATTCGCCGCTGGCTTATCTTAAGCCGATTTTACCGGTGTCTTTTTCTCAAATTAACTCAAATACAGCGGTAGTTTCGAAATTTATCGTTGCTACTAGCGTGCCAAATCGAATAGATCCTGAAGGAAACGAAGAATGAACAAAGTCAGTGACCAAGAAATTGTAGCCGAGTGCGACACGACATCTGTGATTGCCAAAAATAGTCGGGCTGAATTAATTGATAAATTTGATGACCTTAAAACCCCAACGGGCGATGATTTTGAATCTCTGATCCGCTCTGGGTTTAATCAAATTGATGATCCGATTGCGGTTGTACAAAACGGTGACGAGCAAGAGATCGCTGTAACATCTGCATTGTCAGTGAGTCCAGATGGAGAAACTGAGCAGTTTAGAGTGGACAGTGATGCTGTAACAGTTGACACCGAGTTGCTTGTATCACCAAACGGTGGAGAAGCTGTCGCACTAAAAGTCGAAGCAGATACTTTGACAATGTATGACAAAGTTAAGATTGACAGTGACGGCAATGACCTATTACAGGTCAGCGGGAACGTGAAATCTACAGGTGAATTGAAATCACAAACGGCCAATATCAGTGAGCGTGTTACGGCTGGTGAGTTTAGTGTCAAAAAAGGTACAGTTAAAGCATTAGAAGCAGGCCTTGACGGCAACAACCAACCTTATGTAACGGCTCAGGGTAAGCTGACAGCGCAAGAATCAGTAATTGCTGAAAAAGACATTCAATCTGCGTCGTTAAGTGTATCTGGTGAAGCAGAGTTAGGTGGCGATACAACAGCGCACATGCTGACTGTAGCGGAAAAAACGATGCTACAGGGGGAGTTGTTCGCTGCTAAGCCAGCAATTTTTGAGTCTCATATTGAGGTAGCAAAGCTCGGAGTTGGTCTTGATGAACAAAGCACTGGTGCTAAATTGCATATTGGTAAACGCTCAACAGATACCAGCGATTTACTGCGTGTGGATGATCTAAACCAAGATGCAACACCGTTTATCATTAATCCAGAAGGCCGAGTAGGTGTTGGTACAGCTTCGCCCGATGAAAGCTTTCATGTGACTAAAAATGTGCTGGTAGGTAAGAACAAAGATGATGCACATATCTTGTTGAGTGGAGAAGGAAACGGTGAATTCACAGGGCAAGTGAAAGTTAAGGAGTCACTAGACGTTGACGGAGATGCTGCATTTGGTGCCAATGCACATGTTGATGCTGCGTTGTCTGTAGGCACCCAGTCACCTAGCGCCAAGCTAGACGTGCAAAGTAATCAAGGTGACATATTAAACCTTGGTAACTCCAATGACACGCTAGTTAAAGTGACTAATGCGCCGTTAGTTGGTGAACAGCCAGTCAATATATTGGTTAATACACAAGTATCTGAAAACTTGTATGTGGGTGAAAAAGTAACCGCTAAACATGCCCAAATTGATATGACACTCAATGCTGGAGCGACTGATGTAGACAAACTTGATGTTGCACAAGATACCACGGTACAAGGGCAAACTCGTACTCGCCAGTTACAAGTCGGTGAGCAACCAAATGTGCCAGTACAAAGCGAAGCAGGTGCGGTGATCAACACGACTTTAGATGTTAAAGATCACGCAGACTTTACGTCAATCCACGGCAAAAACGATATTGAGTCTGATTCACTCGTAATTTCACCTAATGTGACCGCCAAACAAGCACTGACTGTTGGTGAAAATAGCATTTCTGACGAAGCGACCCTAACCGTCAAAGGCACCATAGCAGACGAGCCTGCATTGCTCGTAAAAGACAAAGATGGTAACCATCTTGTTCGCGTGAAGCAAAGTAGTGCAATTATGGGCAGCGCTGACAAGGCGATATCTCTAGAAGTAAAAGGTGATGTTAAAACGCCAGAGCTTGAGATAACCGAGCATGCTAAAGTCAAAAAAGCAAACTTCAGCGAGCATATTGTTATCGCCAAGGATAGCTTACAGAGCGATTGGACAACTGATGCCAAACTATCTGTTCTAGCACATAATGAACAGTCTCAGAGCGTAGATGTGAGCTTCTTTGATGGTTTGAATACAACGTCGCTTATCCATGCTAAAGCTAAAAATATTGGTTTATTTCAACCAAATCCACAGGCTCAATTGCATGTTGGTGAAGCAGCACTGTTCGACAAGGACGTAACATCACTAACCGGTGTGTATGTTGTAGATGAACGCAGCGAACATGGTGGGTTTAGCGCTACGCTTGAGCAAACTCAAGTGGGGTCATCGCAAAAGTCTGCTGATCTGAGTGTATTTGGCAATACACACCTAAATGGTGAGTTTTCAATTATTGAAAATGAGCACACAACAGTTAATTTCTCTGCCAGCCAGTTTAAGCTAACACAGGAATCTAACATACCCGTGTTTAAAGTGACTAACTCAGCTGGAGACACAGAAGTCATTGCGGCACCAGGTCGACTCGCCATTAACCAGACGTTGCCTAACGATGAGACAAACCTTGCAGTAACTGGGCTTGCACAGATAACGGGGCAGCTAAATGTAAATCACAATGGTGATGATGCATTGACCGTTGATGGTAAAACAATGCTGAAGGGTCATGCGACACTTAAAGATGGTTTGGCTGTGAGTGTAACCAATAATACGGGTGATGCACAAAGAGTCGCATTGCAGGTTTCGGGCGAATCTCAATTAGATGGTCAACTGCATGTAACCAAGCAAACAACGCTTGATCATGATTTATTAGTGCGCGGTAACACAGCGATAAGTTCTAACTTGGAAGTCGCTCGCTCGACTATCATTGGTGAAGATTTAAATGTTCATGGTGAACACTATGCAATGGGTAGTGTGGTTATCAATGGCACAGAAGGTCGAGATGCACTCACCGTAGATAACAATGTAAGCTTTAGAGCAGACTTAGATGTTGCCGGGAACTTATCGCTTGCACCATACCAAGCAAGCGCACGCTTACATATCTGTGAGAAAGACCAGCATGCGATACGTATAGATGACCCTGCTGGTAATGTACAAATGGTTGTAAGTAGAGGGTACTTAGGTCTAGGTATGGAACGACCTGAGTTCATGCTAGATGTCGCTGAGGATGCACGCTTTAGAAAAGACCTCGCGATTCAGGGACGTTTAGAAATAGATGACAGTTTGCACGTTAACGAATATGCAAGCTTTAGAAGCAACGTCAACGTATACGGTACATCGGAGCTACTTGGCGAGACACGTATAGGCGTTGCGATGCATGCGTCTGATGAAGAAGAGACTCAACTGCTTCGCAGCGCGCAATTGATTCTCGAACAAAATCATTTTGAGCACGCATTTGCCATCTACCACAAAGGTGCAAATCCGATTGTATTCCAAGATGGCCGAGTAGGTATTCGTAACGACCGACCTGAAGCTGAGCTCGACATTGTAGGTGACGTAAAGGTAGAGGGAGACATTGAATTAAATGGTGTGCTTCGCGGCACAGGACAACTTGAATGTCTAGATGGAGCAAAGATCTTAGGTGATGTGGAGCTTCGCTCTGACTTGACGGTATACGATGATGCGCTCTTTAAAGACACCGTGACAATTGAAGGCCAAACCACCATTGAGCGCAAGCTAACGCTTGAGAGTGACGCTGTTTTTGCAAAAAGCTTGAGCCTAGGTGAAGAGCTGACGATTCATGGCAATGCTTACTTTAAAGATGCAGTGCATTTAGATAAGGATGCAACAATCCGTGGCAGCTTGACAGTCGAAGGGTTAGAGCCACAGGCTAAGGTTGAACTCAAACCTGCTGTGAATATGCTAAATACGCTGTCAGTTCAAGGCACGGCGAAATTTGGTGATATGCTCAGAGCGCCAAAAGTAGATGTTCAGCATAAGGTGAATATTGGTGAAGCTCATACTGATATTGCGATGTTGTCTGTAAACACCACTGAAGGCGAAAATGCACTGGATATTGGTATTCGTGGCAACTCTGAACTGGTACTGGATGGCAACGCAAATCTCGGCCTTGGCTGTGCGCAGCCAACACACAAACTAGATGTGCATGGAGATGTTCGTATCTCAGAACAACTGAAGGTTGAAGGAGAGTTGATCCTTGAAAATCAGCTTCATTTAGACCAGGGTGCACAAATTGTCGGTGATTGCTCAATCCAGGGTGAGCTTTCACCGACAACCCTGAAAATGCCTTCAGGCCCTTGCATTGACGCAACCTCGGCAGATATTGAGTTAGGTGGTGAAACGCCTTCAGATCACGTTGTTGCTACACAAGCTGCGGTTAAAGCATATGTTGATGAACATGCTTGGCGATTTGGTCGTGGCAAAAAGGTAGTTGCTATTCATAACCAAGATGAGTTTGACGCGGTGTTTAGCCGAGAGAACTTAAATAACATGACGATCTTGTTATTCCCACATAATGGTCACAGACAAGTTTGTCGAGCTTACAAGCTGAAAAACTCTGTTCAAGTTGGGTCAAACTTAAGCATTGTTGGTTTCAATGAGCGTGAAACGCGTATTGTAAAAGCACATGTCGGCTGCAGATTTATTATTCGTGGTGATCGCGACGCGCCAGTGAAACACGTTTCAATGCATGGCTTTACTTTTGATGGAGCGATTCATGAAGTATCCAGAGAAATGAGCATGTATGAAGGAAATGGTGGTGCGTTTAACTTACGTTATGCTGACCAAATTGAGCTTAATTGTGTTATCGAAAATCACTGTGTAAGTGGCGATGGTGGAGCGATTTACGGCGAGGATGTTACCAACCTTGAAGCTAAGCACATTCGCAATTGTCGAGCAGGGAGACAAGGTGGAGCTGCATATGGTCTGCGTTATGCGGTTATTGAAGCACAGCATTGTCAGGCTGAGCGCGGTGGTGCTGTAGCGCATTGTGATGAAAGTGAAGTAATCGCGATTAACAACACAGCTCAGTTGCATGGTGGCGGAGCGTACAAGTGTCAGAACCTAGTTTGTAAAGGCTTCTGGCGCCGTAACACTGCTCAAAAAGGCGAAGGTGACCATATTTACAGTGCTGGTTGCTATCACCTAGAAGAGCAGGAGGAACACAAAGGTGATTTCTTGTGGCATGCATTGTTCTTAGATAGGCCAATGAATGACTCTCGTTATTTCTGGCGCAACGATCACGTGTAACTATGAAACTAGCAATCGCGCAAATTGGGGCAGATATTGATGCCCCTTCATCGCTGATAGAGTCAGGGCAGTACAGCGTTACTGCCCTTGAATCTCTATTAAAAGAGTGGCTTCATCATGCCATTAATCAACTTAAAGTCGATGTTTCTGAATCTAACGTATTGGCTGGTACAGAGATGCTTCTAGACGATATTAGTATCGAATTGCCAGATATAGATTTGAATGCTTTGAACGCTGACCCTCAAGGATATTTTGAGAGTGTCTTCAGTCCAGTTATTCGGAGGATCTTAAAGCACACCATTGAAACGCAATTGAGAAACAAGCTCGATTCTGATGTGAATAAGGTGTTTGATTCGAATTTGAGTCCAAACGATATTGCTTTGCAAAACTTAGATGCACGAGTAATACAATATGTGAAAGAGGCATTTATAAAGTGTTTAGTGAACGACAAAGCTAAGTTTTTTAAGCTAATGACCTCTGCTGAATGGCCAGCATTACGGAATTTGTTCGTGCGGGCACTCTGCGCTGATGATAAGCGCATTGTCACTTACATCCAGGCATTTACTGAGCAACAACACCATACACTTGTATCAAAGCTGATCAATAAGTTGTCAGTACAAAACCGCTTCTCATTTTGGTTGGACTTTGAGTCTATATTTTTAGCAAACCAGAGCAGTTTGCCTCAGCTGCAAGCACGCTTTATGGTGCTTTTAAATGCTTCCTTTATGTTTTCAGGAAATAACCAGAATGATCGTTCTTTGTTGAGTAAAGTAGTCGAGGTATTAAAGCAGCCTAAATGTGAACTTAAGTTATTGAAAACGTGGTTTGCATTGAAATCTACTAGTCAATTGGTGGACAACGACAGACAAACTTTAGCGCGTATCGCAGACAGAGTTTTAGTAGCACCCTCCACTTTAAAGCAAATGCAGCCTATTGTTATAAGTAATGCCTCCATAAAGGATTTGATTGAGGAACTCAGTGATATCAGGCAAGGCCAGTTGCAAGTGGATCTACCTTGGGGGGCAGAGGTAGAAAACGTTTCAATGCCTGTTTATCGTCATTTAAAAGAAGGATTAAAATCGTCTTTTAGGACGCTTAAAAAGCTCCATAAGTTGTTGAACGATCGGAGTGAAGTTTCAGAACTTGCGATGTTTGACCGCAAACAATGGCTCCGTTTTTTTACACAAGTTCATGCGCTACAAGATCTACCTCAACCAGTATATTGTTTACTTCAGCAGCTGATGAAGCGTGTGATTTCTTCGTCAGTACACACAAACAAGCAGCTTAAAAAAATAGAGTACCTGATAAAGCTGGTGGAGCGAGAAATTCGTGCTGTTAGTGATTCTCCCGAACGCTTATTGAACTATGTATATGCAAACAGAATAAGAGCTTTGGTGTGTTCTATTGAAAATGCGCCCAGCGACATGTTAAAGAAACTACAAAGTCACTGTGCTGCCGTACGTATAATGGGCACGCCGCTACAAAAAAATGTTAATTTAACTGCATATATTGATCTGTTAAACGAGATCAGCTACTGGTTAGTCGATAAGAAGCACAGCATAACGAAAAACCCAAGTGACTTTGAATTTATTGACACATTTAAAACTGAGACAGTAGAGCAAAATGCGATATTGACCGAGCCGGCTTTGACTGCTTGTGTTAATGAACAAAGCGCAATGGAAAATACCAGCTCTTCATTGAGACTGCACCCTTTAGTTAGCATGCTCGAACTTCAAGGGCCAGTGTCTAAACTTGTAGCACACCAACTGACCACGCACTTTGAACAAGCCCAAGTTGCACAATGCCGTTTGGCACTTTGTATATTTAAACAGGATTTGAGCGAAGCAGAAAAAGCCAATCTCGAGATGCAAGTGCTTGGGGCCAATGCGCAAATGCTTGCAATGTTGGTGAAGAAATATAGTGTTCTTCGAGGTGAAAAAGATCACGAAGACAACGGATTGGCCGCTAAAAAAGTAGAAGCCTTACCTCATAGTAAGTTCGAAGACGAAATCCAGTTCTCACTAAATAAGCTTGTCGATTCCATACTTATTGCAGTGGATAAAGCCTTTGTGAGCATTGAGCAGCAAAATATTACATTGAGTATTGAGTCTGATTTAAAAGATGAGGCTTCAAGAAGCTTTTTGTCACAGTACAAAGAAGGCCCTGAAAAAAGCGAAGCGACCAGTATTGTGCGCTTAAAACAAGCTCAATTACAAGAAGTGCTCTCTAGATTACGAAACTTTATTTCCACCACCCTCAGTCAGATACGAGGTTTTGACTCGCAATTAAATCTAGAAGGTCTTCACCAATTAGTGCAAGAGTTATTAGTGTGTTGCCTACACTGGCGCACGCTCTTAGCTGAAAGTGGTAGATTACCAGTACTGAGTGAAACAATTCGAACGTTAGACGCAAGTTTGGCAAAGCTCCAAAGAATTCAAAACAAGATTAATGCACTTAATCCTTATCTTGAGAGCATAGCTCAACAGGCGTCGACATGGTGGGGAGGGCTTTTAGTTGCAAACGCGCAAGAGCTGGCTCGTTTGAACGATATGCGCCGAGAAGCAGAGAGCGAATACCGAGTAAGAGTGCAAACAGGTGTGAAGACTGGGCAATCGCCAGCTAAAGGTATTGAACTAAACGAATTACGTAACCCTAATGAATTATTGGTGGATCTTGTGCGTATGCAATCTTCAGATTCCTTTGAGCGCGCGCAGCATGAGCTGAGTGAGTTTATCACACACCTTGAAGGAGTATTACAAGAACAAGAAGGCGTTGGTTCGTCTTCTGCCTCAGAGCAAGCAATCATTACTAAAGGTGTATCGGATAAAGAGCACAATAGCAATGCAAATGTGCTAAATGCTATATCTGAGCCCAGTATTTCCGGCGAGCGAGATGTTAAAGAGCACAGCGGAGCTACCTCTGGTGTTAAAAAAGCGGCTGAACTTCAGTTAATACAGACCATCAATGCAGATCAGAATAAGCTTATGGGCGATACGGATGATCTCAAGCAAGGGTTTAACAAACAGTATTATTTGAGTGCGCAGCGGCTCTTGACTCGAAGCAAGGCATTATTGAATCGGTTGTCAATTCAAACTAAAAAGCAAAATACTCGTATGCAGTCTGCTGGGTTTAAGCAGCTTAAATCTCAAACCGCACAAGCATTAACCAGCGCTAAAAGTGCATACCAATACAGTGCGCAAAGGCTCATTAGCGAAGATGCGGGTATTGTTTTGTTGTGGCCGTTTTTGGAAACGCTGTTTAGAAAATTTAACCTACTGTGCGAAGACAAGTCAGAAGACAAGTCAGAACAAATTGTATTTTGTGATGAGCTGTCTCAGATAAAAGCACATCAATTACTTTGTTACCTAGTTGATACCGACCCAATTGAACATGAAACGTTTACGATCAATGCGTTGCTGGGCTTACCATTAGAGCAATCTATTGAATATGAGCAATCTCTAAACGATGTTGAAATAGCAGAGCTCGAGCGCTTAGTCGAAATAGTAGTGACTCGTTGGGAGGCGTTAAAAGGCATGCCAAATAAGGTGTTCATGGAAATGTTTTTGTGCCGAAGTGGCGAAGTTAATTTAACCGCAAATGGTATCAGTATTGCCGTTGAGAATAAGCCGCAAGATATCTTGATGATGAAGTTACCTTGGGGCTTGGGGATAGCGCAACTTCCGTGGCTAGGAAATGATCTCATCAATATCGAATGGCAATACGGTGTTTAGTAAATAGTAAATTCATCAAGTCAACCTGAAGCATGCCTGAGGCCGATAATGACGAGTCTTGGGCATTTTTTCCCATATAAAAATTCACTAAATACGACCGCACGCGTTTTAAAAAAAACAATAATAGCGGATCAAAATAAGACTTAGTTTTATCAGCCCAACATTGGCAAGGTATCTAACGGGTTGGTAACCCTTATGTTTATCCGACCTCAATTAAAAATGGAGAAGTGTATGCCTGTAAACAATTATTCAAACTTACGCGCCCTGATCGAAGAACATCAGGTGCGACAACAACAATATCAAGTCGCTGAGTCTAAGGTTCAGTCCTATTTGGATCACAACAGACATAGTCTGTTGCAACACTTAAATAGTTTATTTGAAAATAGGGTTCTGCCACATTTGGAAACGGCAAAAGCTTTACTGATAGAGCAAGGGTATACGGCATCAATTGAGATTGATAAGCAGACACTTCACGAAGGCGATTCAGCAATAGAGGTAATAACGCAGGTATCTTTATTGTTTTCAGGCAATCAGCAGGAACCTGATATCGGTTTAAATCGATTGCTGATATTTACACGACCTAATCACTGTTTTATCTATTCTAAGTATATTACTGAGCTTGTAACAAGCCAGGTACAACCGTTGTTTTTTGCAGATGACTACTACTACAAGCATGTACCTGCATCAGAAGTACACTTTCCTCATTGGCCTTGTCCACCCAACTTTGAGGAGCACAGTGAATTCAAGTCGATGCTATCAGATTTCTTAAGCTTAGTTTTTCTGCAAATTAGAGGAAAATTAAGTTAATTTCCTTAAACAATGTTAGGAATTTTTCACAGTTGTCACTGATGTGCGTCAGCTCTGTAAGTTGAAACAGGAGGTGACTCTGTGGCGGATTATCAAAAAGCATTTGAATATGCATTTTCTCTGGAATCGACAGATCTTAGTAAGTCTCAAATTAAACTAAACGGCTTACCACTATGGAAAACACTGCAACGAAACGGTTTCTCTCAAGGTGAACTTTATGCACTTTTCAAAGGTCTGTATGGCGCAGAACTTTGGCGACTGCTTCGTGGAGCCAAAATTTGTAACCAAAAGACGGCAGGGTTGCTGTTGTTAGTTGCTTCCAAAGGGTTTTTGCCAGATCTAATTCATGAGCTACAGCACTTTATGGGAATTGATCAGAATAGTGAGATGTGTGGAAAAACCATTAAACATCTCAACAACATGCCTGCTAATAAAGTGCACCAGTGGTTGAGTGCGAGCTTGGCATACTATGAGCTAGTGCAACATCGGCGCGAAATTGTAGATGGAAAAACTTCTGTTCTAGGTACCTTAAAGGGTGAAATAATTCCCAATATAGGTATATTGACAGTTTAAACATCTCGTCACTGTATGACATTGACGGTTAATTAGGGAAGAGAGATGGCTAAAAAATTACCACATATCGGACAGTTTACATTTGAACAAGAAGGGCAAGAGGGTGGACGTTATCACAGCCGAACTTTGCATGTTCCGTCACAATACTCTGGACTTACTATTGGGCGCGGATTTGATCTAAAGCACCGCAGTGCTTTAGATATTGAGCATTCACTTACTCAGGCCGGAGTTTCTTCAAAGCCTGCACAAGTTTTATCTAAGGCTGCTGGACTATCTGGCAAAGCAGCTGAGGAGTTTATCAAAGATCATGGCCTTGAAGGATTTGAAGTAAGCCATCAAGAGCAAGTTAACTTATTCGAACAAACCTACCAAGCGATGGCCAATGATGTTAAGCGCATTTGTGAGAAACAAGATTGCGTTGATGCTTATGGTGCTGTGGACTGGGAAAACCTGCATCCAAAAATTAAAGATATCATCATTGATTTAAGGTACCGAGGAGACTACACACCAGCTACTCGACGCCGAATACAAAGGTATGTAGCAAAAAATGACCTTGAATCGTTCAGTAAAGAAATGTCAGATAAAGAGCTTTGGCACAAAGTGCCGCGAGAAAGGTTTAAACAGCGTTTAGCATATTTGATAGAATCGAAGTAATTTATAAGTAAAGCTGCGAAAAGCAGCTTTACTTTTTTCAGCGACCACCTGCCACTGTACCACTCATATACCACTTATCCTGCAAGCTTCCACAAACTCAGACAACCCAGAGCATTGTCCTTGCGATTTCCTAGGGTATATATTTAAAAATACGACGAAAAATAAGTCACTAGCGCCCACTAAGATAATCAATTAGTGCCACATACTTGGGCAAGGAGCTTGAAATGACAGGTATAAATTAATAAAACATACTGTAGAGGTAAATATATACTCCAGCCGGGTTTCTACCTTTGTCGCTGACTATTGTCCAACTGGGCGGGCAGCTTTGCGATGCAAGCACAGTTTTTGACTGCCAAATAGGTGCAGTTGAGTCTTTTGGAGCATGGGAGAGTCTGTAAAAACATTTTTGATAGGTTGCATGAGAATTGGAGGAGCCACCAGCCAGCCCTTTAGCGCTTAGGCTCATTGCCGCACATCCTATTGCAAAAAGATAATACTTACTTATCATCTGCTTTCCTTGTTCTAGCTATTACAGTTTAGCTGTGAAATCTATCTATCATTTGAGTATGACCCCTTTATGCACAAATAATACAGAAAATGAACTATAAGTGAACAAGCATTTTCTAATATCGTTTAAGTTGAGTTATTTGATAGGCGGCCACATATCCAATAAAGGACTCGAGTTTAACTCAATTTAAAGTCAGATTTATCTTAACTCTGCTACTTTTCACAGGTCCCAAAATGGCATTTTTGCGTATAATTTAAGCGACTTAAGAAAAACGCAAAATAAATCTAACTTATGAGTAGATAAGCGCTGTAAGTTACCAGATTATTTTGTAATAATGCGTCAGTTAACAAGCTACAAATTCAGAGGAAAGACCTCCTATGGCGGATACAGAGAATCGCCCAACTAATTTCATTAGAAATATTATTGACGGGGATCTGGCAAGCGGTAAACACGCGTCAACCCACACGCGTTTCCCGCCAGAACCGAATGGTTTTTTACACATTGGTCACGCAAAGTCTATCTGCCTGAACTTCGGGATAGCACAGGATTATAAAGGGCTTTGTAATCTTCGCTTCGATGATACTAACCCAGAAAAAGAAGACATCGATTATGTGCACTCTATTCAGGACGATGTGAAGTGGTTAGGCTTTGATTGGGATGGTGAGATTTGTTACTCATCAAACTACTTCGATGAGCTGTATCGCTATGCAGTAGAACTCATCGAAAAGGGTTTAGCATATGTTTGTTTCTTGTCACCAGAACAAGCACGTGAGTACCGTGGTACGCTGACCGAACCAGGTAAAAACAGTCCGCATCGAGATACGTCTGTAGAAGAAAACTTAGCACTATTTGAAAAAATGAAAAATGGCGAGTTTAAAGAAGGCGAGTGTGTGCTGCGTGCAAAAATTGACATGGCTAGTTCATTCATGGTTTTGCGCGATCCCATCATTTATAGAATTCGTTTTGTTCATCACCACCAAACAGGTGATAAGTGGTGTATTTACCCGATGTATGACTTCACGCATTGTATTTCTGATGCATTAGAAGGCATTACACATTCACTGTGTACGTTGGAGTTCCAAGATAACCGCCGTTTATACGACTGGGTACTTGAGAATATCAGCATTGAATGTAAACCTCAGCAAATCGAGTTTTCACGCTTAAATCTTGAATACACAGTAATGTCAAAGCGTAAACTAAACGACTTGGTTGAAAATGGTCTAGTTGATGGCTGGGACGACCCTCGTATGCCAACAATTGCCGGTCTGCGCCGTCGTGGTTATACACCAGCTTCAATTCGTGAGTTTTGTAAGCGCATTGGTATCACTAAGCAAGACAATATGGTCGAAATGGGTATGCTTGAAGCGTGTATCCGTGATGACTTGAATGAAAATGCACCACGTGCCATGGCTGTGCTTGACCCAGTTAAAATCGTCATCGAAAACTATGAAGCAGACAAAGTCGAGATGCTGGCTGCGCCAAATCACCCGACACTAGATATGGGTGAGCGTGAATTGCCATTTACAAGAGAGATTTTCATTGAGCGTGAAGACTTCCGTGTTGAAGCGAACAAAAAGTTTAAGCGCTTAGTGTTGGGTAAAGAAGTACGTCTACGTAATGCTTACGTAATTAAAGCAGAACGAATCGAAGAAGACGATGCTGGCAACATAACGACAATTTATTGTACTTACGATGACGAAACGTTGGGTAAGAACCCGGCTGACGGTCGTAAAGTTAAAGGTGTAATTCACTGGGTGTCTGCGACTCACTGTATTGAAGCAGAAGTTCGTCAATATGACCGTTTATTCAGTGTGCCAAACCCTGCCGCCGCAGAAGATTTTACGGCGACATTAAACCCAGACTCACTAGTTATAATCAACAATGCTAAGTTAGAGCCATCACTTGCAAAAGCTGATCCAGAGCAAGGCTTCCAGTTTGAGCGACTAGGTTACTATAGTCGTGATAACAAAGCAGATAAGTTGACGTTTAACCAAACTGTTGGGTTAAGAGACTCTTGGGCAAAGATTGAAAAAGCTTAAAGCTTAGCAATCATTTTGCAGTAATGAATAAAAAAGGTCGACAAATGTCGGCCTTTTTTTCAATATATTCATAAGATTAGTTTGAGAAGTGCTCGCCGTGAGTAAACAGTCAATTCATAATTTTTATATCAATGAGCAGCAATCCATTTATTTGTTGTCCCACCATGATGCTAAAAAGCATCGCCAATGGCTAAACATATGTAAAAAGCAGCTTAGTTTACTTGGTTACCAAGATGTAGAGTTGATTGGCTCGGGCGCATTTGGCTTTGTATTTGCTGGGGTAGAAGATAGTGGCGCTGAATGGGTATTTAAGTTTTCGCGCATCACCTTGGCACAGAGTGTTCGAGATAGGCTTGAAGATGAAGCTTATATGTTGTCTCAAATAGATAACCCAATGGTCCCAGAGTTCTTTGCATTTGAACGTGTCAAAAAGCAGGGGATTTTGATGATGGCACGCGCAAAAGGAGAAGACCTTGAGCAAATCTCTATCAAGCAAGGGCGATTTTCGGCAAGAGATCTTGTTCAACTTGCTTTAAAACTACGAAATGTTTTGGTGGAACTTAGAGAGAGAAAAAACGGCATGTCTCCTCAGCCAGTTGTTCACGGAGATATTAAACCTTCAAATATAGTATGGGACCAAGCTTCAGATGCGTTTTCATTGGTCGATTGGGGAAGCTCTGTTTATGCGCAAGTAGATATTCATGGTGAACCAATCGCTAGCAATATCATGGACTTGATGTCTTCTGATATAGCCAGTACCAATGCGCGAATGGGGGACGTTTACTTCATTGGCGATGAACAAATGTCTGGTGCTCGTTCTTCACCTCGGTTCGATGAGCAGGGGGTAGCCTCGACTATTTATGCCTTGGCAAGCGCGCAATCATGCCGCTTTGGGGCGAATGTTATACCAGCTACAAGTTTAGGCCTGCCAATGGAATTTGCGCGGGTAATAGATGGTATGTTGAGTAAGGACAAGGTAACGCGTGACCAAGCAGGAGACTATTTCATGCGGAACATGCCTGCCATAGCAAAAGTGTATTTACCCGACCTTAAAATTCCCCAAGACAAAGTGCCAATTCCATTTTGGATCACCCATTTGCAAGAACAACCTGATACAGTGGTCTATAGTTCTCGCAAGCAATTTTTACGCAGGGCTGACCACAATCAGCAATTGCTTGACGTCAATGACGCTCAGTTAGATAGATATTACAAAGAGTTCTTGTTTGATACTGGAGATACAGAAAAAGCGTTTTTGGCATCTATCAGCCGTTTGGCGAAATACCCCGTAGTTGGTGGATTGAGCTTTCATTGGCAAGAGGAGTCGGTTTTTGTTGAATCAAGTCTGATGCTCCACGATGAATCTTTGGATGCAGCTTTTACTGACGCTGTGAATGCAACTGTAATGCTAGCGCAGGGAATAGAACAAAAAGGTTTGTTCAAATGCTGTTTGTTTGATGCTCGCCAAACAATTCAATTGCAGCGAGATGAGACGGGGGCTTACATTTTCGAAAACTTACCTGAACTGCAATATAGCGTTAGTCATGTAGCCGCTTCTGAGGTGACAAGACCACACTCATATTTTGAGGACGGCAAAGATCCAGATGAACAACTTAATTTGCCAAAACAGATCATCCAGTGTGTATTTGAACTAAACAAAATACATCACACGGGCTGTATTATCTTTGAGTCATTGAACGATAGATTGAAAATTCACTATTACTATCGCTTGTTAGACTCTAGTCAAGAAGAGAAATTCTCAGCTTTACTAAGAGAGATAATTCAGTATGCAGTGAGCATTCAGGACTATGGTGTTGCTGGGTTTATGAAGTTGCCCTATAAAAATACCCGTGAATTTGCTCTGTGCCCACGTCAGCCTGATTATTTTTATCCAAAAAACCCTAAAAGTAATTAACTTTGCTTCGGGGGAGTTGTTGGTGCTTTCGCCAATCCTTTTTGAACTCGTAAGGCAAGTAAATTTATTCATAGCATATGACGAATTGTCAATTGTAATTGTTGGCAGCTTGTTGCACCCTTGATTCAAAGGAGGAGTTATGGATAAAGAGACAAGGCAGGAAATCTTAACGTTAAGTTGGGGGATCCATGATGAAGTTGAGCAAGCAATAACGCGAAATAAAGCAGTTCAAGGAGATGACTCTTGGCCAGAAAAGCAACGCCTGTTGATAGCCGATATGTCGCTTCATTTGTTGCAGACAGCACTTAAACCAGAGCCGATGTGCAAAGAAAAACTCAAAAATAATCTGAATGCAATTTTGACTTTGTCAGACGATTTCGTGTCTGAAGTCGATCTAAAACGCGTTGCCGATGCTTTGTATGGCTTAGACAAAAGCTAGAGCAGGAGAGATTAAAAATAAAAAGCCAGCATGATGCTGGCTTTAGAAAAAATAGATTTAATACTATTTATTAGTTTTCTGACTCAGTAAACTTTTTACAGGCTTCTTCATCAACACACTCACCGTATAGGTATAAAGAGTGATTTGTTAACTTGATGCCGTTGCTTGTTGCAATTTCAACCTGACGAGTTTCGATGACGTCATCTTCAAACTCTATTACTTTGCCACATTTCAAACACACCAAGTGATCGTGGTGTGTGCTGCCCGACAGTTCAAAAACAGACTTTCCACCTTCGAAGTGGTGACGCGTCACAATACCTGCATCATCGAACTGGTTTAATACACGGTAAACGGTTGCTAAACCAATTTCTTCGCCTTTATCTAGCAATATTTTGTAAACGTCTTCAGCGCTGATATGCTGGTTTTCTGGAGATTGTAAAATCTCTAGAATTTTAATACGCGGTAAGGTGACTTTTAAGCCCGCCTTTTTAAGCTCTAAGTTGTGATCAGTCATTTAATCTGTCTCAATCTAATTTCTTTTACTTCAATTCTTAAGAATAAGCACGACCATTTTCTTAAGAATAACGTGCACGGGCAACAAGTCAAAGCTTGTTTTATCAATTAAAAGAATTAATCTTCTAACTCGCTTAAACACATCTCGTCATAAACCTGTGCACACCAAGCTTTAATACGTTGCTCAGTAAGCTCTGGCTGGCGATCTTCATCGATGCCAAGACCAACAAAGTGACTATCATCAACAAGTGCTTTCGATGCTTCGAATTCATAACCATCAGTTGACCAGTTACCAATAACAATAGCACCACGTTCAGTAACAATGTCGTTTACCATTCCCATTGCGTCTAGGAAGTATTCAGCATAGTCTTCCTGATCGCCACAACCGAAAATTGCTACTAGTTTGCCTTCAAAGTTGATTTCTTCTAATTCTGGAAAGAAGTCATCCCAGTCACATTGTGCTTCGCCATAGTACCAAGTAGGGATACCAAACAAAATTAAGTCAAATTCTTCGATGTCTGCTTTGCTACTTTTAGCAATGTCTTTTACATCGATTAATTTTTTACCTAGCTCTTTTTGGATCTGTTTAGCAACGTGTTCGGTGTTACCCGTATCACTGCCGAAAAAAATACCTACGCTTGCCATTAAATAATTACCTTCATCTATTAATCGCTAATTTCTCTTGCAAGATGGTTTCAATGAGTGCGCTACGGCTGATATTTTGTTCTTCAGCCATATCACTCAACGCTTGGTAAAGTTCAGAAGAGACTTTGAACTCTACGCGTTTTAACCCTCTTGCTCTATCTCTTTTAATTTGATTACGCTTGTTGATCTTAAGCTGCATCTCCCTAGGTAAGGGATTTGTCTTGGGCCGACCAGGGCGCTTTTCATTTTCAAATAAGTCGATAGTTGTTCTATCTAATTCAGACTTGGCCATTAACCAACACCCGCACCTTGCCAAAATACTTGGATGACACCTTTGGCTATGAAACCTGAACAACCTAAAAACAACACCAGCCAGACGATGTATCGACCAAATTTAGGCACGTCACCCTTCTTCAGAACATCCTGTATTGCCATTCCAATAAGAAAGAATATACATGCGAGCGCAAAGTAAAAACCAAGAGTTTCAAACTCATTTATGTATTGACTGATCATCTTTGCACTACTAAAACCTTAAACGGCGGCTACTATAGCATATCTATCCACAATAAATTAAGCAGCGCCGCATAAAAATCTCTGACAATTATTGAATAAAATCAATAATTGAACGATTGACAGCTTCTGGCTTCTCAGCATGTAGCCAATGACCAGCACCTTGGATGATTTTTGCTTTTGCTTTTGAAAAAGCACCCACAATCGCTTCTCTATGTTCCGGTAGTATGTAATCGGAGTTATTGCCTTTTACAAAGAGCGTATCACACAAACAGGTACGAGGTGTATCGATGTTAGAGATAATCTTGGAATAATTCTCTTCAATTACAGACAGATTAAAGCGCCACTCAAAGTTGCCCTGTGGGTTTTTAGCTAGGCTTTTCAAAAGGAACTGCCTAACACCGAGCTCTTCAATGTATCCGGACATTATTTTATCAGCTTCACTTCGACTAGATGGCTTTTGCTGACTTACCTGATTGAGTGCCGCAATAATGGTGTCATGCCTCGGGTGATAGTCAACGGGTGCTATGTCTAAAACAACGAGCTTTTCAACTTTTTGCTCTTCATGCATAGCCACCTGCATAGCGACCTTTCCACCCATTGAGTGGCCAACAAGAATGACACTCTGCAGATCGTGATGATTGATAAGTTCACATATATCTTGCGCCATAACTTGATAGTTCATTTCGTCACTTTTGAATGAACGGCCATGGTTACGCAAGTCAACATTGATGACACTAAAGCTCGGTTCTAGCGCTCTTGCAATGACATTCAGGTTTTCTAGTGAGCCAAACAAACCGTGAATCAAGATCACAGTTTTGGCACTATTTGGGTCTAATCCACTTTGTTTAAAATTGAGTAACATACAGCCTCCAAGTTTGCGCGGCTATTTTGCCAGTGTTAATTCAAAAATCAAAGCCGTAGAGGAATATGATAAATTTAGATATAATCCTCCGCAGATGCGGTATATGTACAAAATGACAGGACAAGCATGAAAAAAATAGAAATAGATGACGAGCTATATCAATACATTGCAAGCAATACGCAGAGTATTGGTGAAAGCGCCTCACAGATCCTGCGTCGTTTATTAGAATTAGAGCCTTCTCAAGGCGATTCAGTAAA
Organism: Pseudoalteromonas luteoviolacea DSM 6061; assembly: GCF_001625655.1. Classification (GTDB taxonomy): domain Bacteria; phylum Pseudomonadota; class Gammaproteobacteria; order Enterobacterales; family Alteromonadaceae; genus Pseudoalteromonas; species Pseudoalteromonas luteoviolacea. Next base: position 139,844 of record NZ_AUYB01000132.1, read on the forward strand.
GACTTCAAGTGAAGTTGAAAAGGTAATAGAGCAACCTCAAGCAGCAAAAGTGGCTGAAGAGAAACCTGAACCAGTTAAAGAAGCAGCGAATGTATTTAACATTTTGAATAAAGAAGAACTTGCTATGCAAAAAGGCGTAGTTGGCAGGTTTTTGTTCATTTTGGCGGCATTCCATCGAACACATAAAGCCCAGTTTAGCAAAGTGCTTGAAATTAAAGGGCGAGACAGAATTTACTTTGCGAAAAGTAAAGAAGCGTTGCTTGAAAGCGGGAGCAGTATGAACCCCAAAAATATCACTGACAGTGAATATTGGGTCATGACCAATTCAAATACCACGCGTAAGAAGATGATGTTGCACGAGGTAGCGCTTAATTTAGGCTACACTCAGCAGCAAGCAGAAACCATTAGAGACTACCTATAAGGAAATGTGATGGCAAACCATCCAAGCGCAGGCAAACCAGCTCCCAAATCCCAGCTAGCAAATATTCCAAAGCTGGTTTCGGCTTATTATTTAAATGAGCCTGATTTAGAAGTTAATCCAGAACAATGTGTTGCTTTTGGCACCTCAGGCCATCGTGGATGTTCATACAATGTGAAGTTTAATGAATCACATATATTGGCTATCACACAGGCAATTTGTGACTACCGTAAAGCGAACAATATCTTTGGTCCGCTTTATTTGGGCAAAGATACACACGCATTGTCAGAAGCGGCGTTTAACTCTGCCGTTGAAGTGCTTGTTGCAAATGAAGTACAAGTGATCACTCAAGAGGGTGATGACTATACTCCGACACCGGTTATTAGCCATGCGATTGTGTGTCATAACAGGACACACCCTCAAGAGCTAGCCGATGGGATAGTGGTAACGCCATCACACAACCCACCAGAAGATGGTGGCTTTAAATACAACCCGCCAAATGGTGGACCAGCTGATACAGATGTAACAAACTGGATTGAACAACGCGCAAACCAGTTATTGCGTGAGGACTTGGTTGAAGTAGAACTATTTCCATTTGCAAAAGCCAAACGTTCTGGGTTTATCAAGTATGAAGACCTGATTACGCCTTACGTTGAAGATTTAGCAAATGTAATTGACCTAGAAGCGATAGCCAAAGCTGATATTAATATTGGTATAGATCCTTTAGGTGGTTCGGGCATCAACTTTTGGCCAGTAATTGCCAAGCGTTTTGATCTGAAAATGACAGTAGTAAATGATGAAGTAGACCCTCGTTTTGCATTTATGCCACTAGATAAAGATGGCAAAATCCGCATGGATTGCTCTTCACCTTTCGCTATGGCCAATCTTATCGCGTTAAAAGATGACTTTGATATTGGGATTGGTAATGACCCGGATTATGATCGTCATGGTATTGTCACTAAAGATGGCTTGATGAATCCAAATCATTTTCTAGCAGTTGCTATTGATTACCTTCTGCAACATCGTGAATGGGCAAAGGATATAAAGGTCGGTAAAACGCTCGTATCCAGTGGCATGATAGATAAAGTAGTGAAAAACCTTGGACACGAAGTGTACGAAGTACCAGTTGGTTTCAAATGGTTTGTTGAAGGGCTTAGTGACACATGGCTGGCGTTTGGTGGTGAAGAGAGTGCAGGGGCTTCATTCTTAAGAAAGAACGGCGATGTTTGGAATACGGACAAAGACGGTTTTATTCTTGGATTGCTAGCTGCCGAAATATTAGCGGTTACTGGTAAAACTCCTTCTCAGCGCTACCGAGAGCTAGAGGTAGAGTTCGGTGCGCCATGCTATAAACGTATAGATGCACCAGCAACTGGGCCTCAAAAGTCACGCTTAAAAGCTTTGAGCGTTGATGATGTTAAAGTAACGACACTGGCTGGTGACAAGATTACGGACATATTGACTCATGCACCAGGTAATGGCGCCGCTATTGGTGGTTTAAAAGTTGTTACTGAGTCAGGGTGGTTTGCAGCTAGACCGTCGGGTACCGAAGATATTTACAAAATTTACCTAGAATCTTTCAAAGGCGAAGCACATTTGGCTGAGCTTGAAAGTGCAGCGAAAGCACTTGTAGATAGTGTAATTAGCTAATTTAGAACATTTCTTAAAGGCCATTAAAAATAATGGCCTTTTCTTTTTTTACATCTCTCATAAGGTGACAGTATGTACCTTGATACATTAAAAACAACAGGGGACTTTTTAACCATAACCCGTGAAAATGAATTTTCACTGGAGCCAAGTCAGTTTATTTTGGCAAATGGGACAGAGGTTAAAGTTATAGATACCGGTGTTATCGAATTTTCACCGAACTGCAAAACCACGAAAGACATTGTGTTGTCGAGTGCCGTTCATGGAAATGAAACTGCGCCGATTGAAATTTGTGACCAGCTTATTCAGCAAATTATAAAGGGACAGCTCGAATTGAAGCAGCGCGTGTTGTTCATTTATGGTAATCCAAAGTCGATTAATATTGGCCAACGCTTTGTAGATGAAAATTTGAATCGTTTGTTTAACGGGGCACATGAAAACCGTTCTGAAAACCCTGAGCAAGTTAGAGCGGCTAAATTAGAGTCATATGTACGTACTTTCTTTACCAGTGTTGAGGAGGGGCGATATAGAGCTCATTATGACTTACATACGGCTATTCGAGGCTCCAAGAATGAAAAGTTTGCCGTTTATCCATTCTTGCATGGTAATCCTTGGAAAAAATCACAACTTCAGTTTTTATTGTCATGTGGTGTAAACACTGTGCTGATGATGAGCTCATCGGCGACTACATTTAGTTATTTTTCTTCCAGACAATTCGGTGCAGATGCATTTACTGTAGAGTTGGGTCAGGTTAAGCCGTTTGGTCAAAACAATATGGCTAGTTTTGAAGCTACTAAGCAAACTTTAGTTGCATTAATTAGCCAAGATGAGGTTGAATATAAGGAATTTAATGCAAGTGACTTCGAGTTGTTTACAGTGTACAGAACGATAAATCGTACCTGTGAAGACTTTTCATTCCCATTCCCCGACAGTGCTGTAAATTTCACCGGTTTTGGGAAAGGCGAATTATTAGCCACTGATGGTGAAACACAGGTTTTTGCTGAAGTGGATGGGGAAGCAATTATATTCCCAAATGCAAAAGTAGCGCTCGGTCAACGTGCATTGTTAACCGTAATTCCAATGGAAGTAAACGAGAACTTTGTTTAACCTTCTGAAATAAAAGTACTTTCATAACCGTATCGAAATCTTTCCAGAATAAAAATGCAAATTATCGGTTATTCATCTAGGATTAGTTGAATAACCGTTTACGTTAACGTAAAGTGGCAAAAGCTTTAATTTAAGTAATTTGCATTTACCGCACTAATTATTCAAAACTCTATTCGCGGGCTTCAAGTTGATGCTATTGACTGCAAGTAGTGCAAATTGGCGATGACAACAAGAGAAGGTAGGTTATGACTAACCCCAATAACATATCGTTAAATATAAGCCATGCACTCGAATTCATCGATGGCCATGCGCTTAACATTCCAACATTAAAAATCTTAAGTGAACAAGGTGACATCTTAGATGGTGCAACTGCCCCTGAATTAGATAAAGAAACCGCGCTTAAGATCTACAGCACCATGAGATTTATCCGCTTGTTGGATGAACGTATGCAAGCTGCACAGCGTCAAGGCCGCATCAGCTTTTACATGCAATGTTTGGGTGAAGAAGCTGCTATAACTGCAAGTGCAGCAGCATTAAAGCAAGAAGACATGATCATGGCTCAGTATCGTGAGCAAGCAGCATTGCATTATCGTGGCTTCACGCTAGAACAGTTTATGAACCAGCTTTTTTCAAATGAAAAAGACCTAGGTAAAGGTCGCCAGATGCCAGTTCACTACGGCTCTAACGAACTTCACTATTTAACTATTTCCTCTCCATTAGGTACTCAGATCCCTCAGGCAACGGGTTATGCATATGGACAAAAGCTAAAGCACATTGATAAAGAGTCCGGCGAGCTAGACTCCGAAATAGAAAATGTCACGATTTGTTATTTCGGGGAAGGTGCGGCTTCTGAAGGCGATTTTCATGCAGGCTTAAATATGGCCGCTGTACACAAAGCGCCAGTGATTTTCTTTGCTCGTAATAACGGTTATGCGATATCAACACCTGCCGATGAGCAGTTTAAAGGTGATGGTATTGCAGCGCGTGGTGTTGGATATGGTATCAAGACAATTCGTGTAGATGGTGCTGATACATTAGCAGTATACGAGGCAACTAAAAAAGCGCGTGAAATTGCAGTAAAAACAGGCGAGCCAGTACTTATTGAATCAATTGCCTACCGTTTAGGCGCTCACTCAACGTCGGATGATCCGTCTGGTTATCGTACAAAAGACGAAGAGGCGGAATTTAAAAATAGCTGTCCAGTTGCAAGGTTCAAAGCTTGGTTACTCAAACAAGGCTGGTTAGACGAAAATGAAGATGAAGCAATCAAGGACAAGATCAGAGAAGAGATCTTAGCTGCACTTAAAGTGGCTGAAAAAGTTCAAAAACCAGCGCTTGAAGAGTTAGTGTCGGATGTCTACGACACACCAATTCCGGCTCTGCAAAAACAATATGAAGATCTTAAAGAGCATATCAAACAATATCCAGACGCCTATCCAGTAACAGCAGGGAGAATCAAATAATGGCTAAAATGAATATGTTACACGCCATTAATTCGGCGCTAGATATCAGTATGGCGGAACATCCACAAGCTTGTATTTTTGGTGAGGATGTCGGTTACTTTGGTGGCGTTTTTCGTGCAACCTCTGGTCTTCAAGAAAAGTACGGAAAACATAGAGTCTTTAATACACCGTTGACAGAGCAAGGTATTTTGGGTTTTGCGAATGGTTTGGCTGCCTTTGGTGCGCCAGCACTCGCTGAGATTCAGTTTGCGGACTATATCTTCCCTGCGTTTGATCAAATCGTTAACGAGTCAGCTAAGTTCCGCTACCGTTCAGGTAATGAGTTTAATGTTGGTAACCTGACAATTCGTACACCTTATGGTGGTGGTATTGCAGGTGGCCTATATCACTCACAATCACCTGAAGCTTATTTTGCACATACACCGGGTTTAAAGTTAGTTGTCCCTCGTAACCCGTATCAAGCGAAAGGTTTGCTGAGAGCTTGTATTAAAGACGATAACCCAGTTATTTTCTTTGAGCCTAAGCGCCTTTATCGTGCATCCGTTGGGGAAGTGCCAGAAGAAGATTACAGCATTGAAATTGGTAAGGCTGAAGTTGTCAAAGAAGGCAACGATATTACTGTGCTTGCTTGGGGTGCACAGATGGAAATTATTGAACAAGCCGCTCAAAAAGCAGAAGAAGCTGGTATTAGCTGTGAAATTATTGATTTGCGCTCTATTTTACCGTGGGACGCAGAGACGCTAATTAACTCTGTTACTAAAACTGGCCGTCTAGTTATTAGTCATGAAGCGCCTATTACGAATGGTTTTGGTGCTGAAATTGCGGCAACGATTCAAAAAGAGTGTTTCTTACATCTTGAATCACCAATTGAACGAGTGTGTGGACTTGATACACCTTATCCGTTGGCGCTTGAAAAAGAATACGTACCTGATGCTCTGAAAGTATTTGAAGCAATTAAAAAGTCAGTGGAATTTTAAGGATAAGTCATGTCTAAAGAATTTATTTTACCAGATATCGGCGAAGGCATCGTAGAGTGTGAAGTTGTAGAGTGGTTAGTTGCAGTAGGCGATACAGTAAAAGAAGATCAGCCTATTTGTGACGTTATGACTGACAAAGCTTTAGTACAAATTCCGGCAGTACATGATGGTGTGATTACACAGCTACATTACGAAAAAGGTGACATTGCAAAAGTGCACGAACCGCTGTTTGCAATGGATGTTGAAGGTGAAGCTGCGGTAGTCGAAGCGCCAAGCAATGAAGATAATTCGGCTCCGTCTGTGCAAAGCACAGCATCAAGCTCGCACCTAGAAGACTTTATCTTACCTGATATTGGTGAAGGTATTGTGGAGTGTGAAATCGTCGAGTGGCTTGTAAGTGAAGGCCAAGAGATCAAAGAAGACCAAGCTGTTTGTGATGTTATGACTGACAAAGCGTTGGTTCAGATCCCTGCTAAATACGATGGTGTTGTTGAAAAACTTTATTATCAAAAAGGTGATATTGCACAGGTTCACAGTCCATTGTTCCAGGTGCGAATTGCGGGCGCGGGAAGTGCAGCAAGCACAACTGCACAATCTGTTGAAGAGCAGCTGGAAATCCACAAGCCACAACCTGCACCGTCAAATGGCACTGCGATAAATGGTAAACCAGTGTCTGGTAAAGCCGTTGCATCACCAGCGGTCAGAAGACGTGCTCGTGAAATGGATATTGACATTCGATTGGTACAGGGTAGTGGTAAAAATGGCCGCGTTTACAAAGAAGACCTAGAACAGTACCTTAAGGGTGGCCAGTCACAAGCTCCAGTTGTTTCTGCCCCTGAAAAAGTAACTTCTACACCTGAAACCGCAGCTACAAGTTCCGGTGGAACGCGTGTGGAGCCAATTCGCGGAATGAAAGCCGCAATGGCGAAGCAAATGGTTGCTTCTGTTTCGACAATTCCTCACTTTACTTACAGTGATGAAATTGATTTAACAGAGCTAATTGCATTGAGGTTGTCTTTGAAAGAGCAGTATGCAAAGCAAGGTATTAAGCTGACCATGATGCCATTCTTTATCAAAGCCCTTTCTTTGGCGATAAACGAGTTCCCGATCTTAAACTCACAAGTGAATGATGATTGCTCACAAATAACATACTTTGACGACCATAACATTGGGATGGCTGTAGACAGTAAACTTGGTTTATTAGTTCCTAACATCAAAGGGTGTCAAAACAAGTCGATTGTAGATGTAGCCGAAGCGGTTACTAAATTAACTGATGCAGCGAGAGAAGGGCGAGTATCTCCAGATGATCTTAAAGGTGGTACAATTTCGATTTCTAATATCGGAGCAATTGGTGGTACAACTGCGACACCAATCATCAATAAGCCTGAAGTCGCGATAGTTGCACTTGGTAAGCTACAGCATCTACCACGTTTTGACGCTGAGGGTAACGTAGTGTCGCGTTCAATTATGCAAGTCAGCTGGTCTGGAGATCATCGAGTAATTGATGGTGGCACAATAGCGCGATTCAATAACCTTTGGAAAGCTTACTTAGAGGAACCTGCAAAAATGATGATGGCAATGCGCTAAACTCATCTTGTAAAGGTCCTTTACACGCCTCCAAAGCCTTTGTTTTGGGGGCGTTTTAGTTTTTGTTTAAAAACAGTCAGGGTCGCTATTGTTTATCTACACGGATATATTCCAACTGGTTGTAAAAGTCCGTATAATCCACACCCTAAAAATTTTTTACCCGTAGCAATTAAAAAGCCGTTTTGTGTTGGCTTGAGAAGTCGTAATGAATCAGAAAGACGATAGAAAAGAAGTACTTGAATTTAATAAGTTGCAAAAGAAACTGCGTAGAAACGTTGGTAATGCAATTAAAGACTACAACATGATCGAAGAAGGTGATGTTGTGATGGCTTGTATCAGTGGTGGTAAAGACTCTTTTGCAATGCTAGATATATTGCTTAACTTGCAAAAAGCCGCACCAATTAAATTTGAAGTTGTCGCTGTGAACCTAGACCAAAAACAACCAGGTTTTCCTGAGCACATTTTACCTGAGTACTTTGAAAGCTTAGATATTCCTTATTACATTGTTGATAAAGATACATACTCAGTAGTAAGAGAGAAAGTGCCAGAGGGGAAAACAACCTGCGGCTTATGTTCTAGATTACGCCGAGGTACTTTATATTCTTTCGCTGAGAAAATTGGCGCAACTAAACTAGCGCTAGGCCATCACATGGATGACATTGTTGAAACTATGTTTTTGAATATGTTCCATGGCTCACGCTTGAAGGCAATGCCACCTAAGCTCCGCTCAGATGATGGCAGAAACGTGGTAATAAGACCTTTAACATATTGTCGTGAAAAAGATCTAATCAAGTATGCAGAGCACAAGCAATTTCCAATTATTCCGTGTAATTTATGTGGCTCTCAAGAAAACTTGCAAAGGCAGAATATCAAAGCAATGCTGATCGACTGGGATAACAAAACTCCAGGCCGTGTAGATAGCATTTTTAAGTCTCTGCAAAATGTAAGTCCAAGTCAACTTGCCGATACTAACCTGTTTGATTTTGAAAACCTGCCGATAGACAGGGAAGCGCAAAGAGATGAGTATCAGTTTAGTGAAGCAACGGTATCGTCGACCAACATTGATGAATCATTGTTTATTGATGTGACAAATATCTAACTTTTTACTTAAACCAGATATGGAGTTGTGCTTATCTGGTTTAAGAGCTTACTTTGCCTTTTAACAGCTGGTCTAGTTTCATTTCTAAATAACTGGGCAACCACTTTACCATTATATTTTTAAATGGTTGTGAATTCGTTAAATCAGGCATAGTTTGATTTATCATGCTGATTATTTGCCTACCGTTATCATTTTTTGTGCAGCCAACATAGCCATATGCGAGTGGGGCAATGTCATCAAGTAATAATTGTGACAATTGTGCTCTGGTATTTGTCAATTTGTGAATATAGTAATGCTCGCTAGGATATCCTATTACGGCATCAACACGCTTTTTAATCAGCATGTTAGTTAAACTCTCCAGAGCATCCTGTCCAGGTCTGATAATGACTTGTTCTTTTGGTAATGACTTAATGATCTCATCTAATCGGTGCCCATAAGAGCGCTGCATTGCCACACCTAACACTAACTTATTTTGTTCAATAAACTGCTTTAAGCTGACCTTTTCAAGTTGCTGTTTATCTAATGCCGCGAGTGTTAAGTTTGAGATAGCAAGTGTGGGGGATAGCCCGACGGTTGCGTAGCTGTCGCTAAAATGCATGAACTTTTGTCGCTCAGGTGTTTTGTACAAGGACAGCATACAATAAGTTTTCCTTTTGTCACTCAAGGCTCTTATTGCTCTGCTGGCTGGGAAAAATATTTTGTTTTCGCTGTAGTCAGGTAAATGATCATGGAGTAAATTTATGACAAGTTCATCACGCCCAGTTCCCACTAAATCATCACTAACCATATAATATGGAGGAAAATCAGTGATGATCCAATCGATCGACTTGGCTTCAGCAGGCCCAATTAGCATTAATAACAAAAATAATGTTTTGCGCACGCTCGACTCTCTTATTTTATTATCAATAAAGCTTAGCAAAAACAGAGGAATTTCCAACTTATGGTAAATTACTTACGTTAAATTTATAAGTTTGGATTTGTATTTAATTTTACAATTTTATTGTTTTTGCTACATTTGAGTTTGTACACCAACCTTTTTGGGAAATTAAGTGCGGTGGCCAATAGAGTTTGTTCAAGGATTGGTCTTGCTTTATGTGCGTTAAAAGTGTTTTTAACAAAATGCTTAGGGTAGAATACAGGGTTGGCGTATCAAGTTAATTTCAATAATAAGAGAAACGCTATGATTACGCTTGTAGTGAGTGATATATTCGGTCAAACAAAAAGCCTAGAAAGCTTTGCAAATGAACTAGATGGCAGCACTGCTATTTGTTCTCCTTACCCCTTCCGTCAAGGACACCTCGACAGAGACGAGTCGTCTGCTTATCGGCAATTTATGGAAACCACGGGACATGATAAGTATGTTGAAAAAGTGGCTGAGGCTATTTCGAGTAAACAGCCTGATTTGATTATTGGTTTTTCGGCTGGTGCAGTTGCCAGTTGGCGTGCACTGTCAGCTATACCAATAAAAAGTACGACTAAGTTGTTAGCTTTTTATCCTGGTCAAATACGTAACCACCTGCAGCTGCATCCCAAATGTGATGTTGAAATCTACTTCCCTTATGAGGAGAGCCATTTTGATGTCAAACCTGTAATTGCACACTTATCTAACGTCAATGGGGTCAAGTGTTATAGGACCAGGTATAACCACGGATTTATGAATGCACTGTCGGAAAACTTCTCTGCACATGCGTATCAACATTTTACGCGAATGTGCCAGCAAAATATCACACAAGCAATTAAGTTGAAATTAGCCAACCGGAGGATAAAAAGTGGACTAGAATTGACTATGTAAATCATAAAGTAGAAGGAGTTATGTATGTCAGATCAGCCTCGTATTCCTTATCGACACTACCCAGGTAACCCGATTGCAAAACCGCCATGCAGAATGCTTAATGCTATGATGTATGGCTTTTTTGTTAAAGGTGAACTAGACACTATTCAAAATTATGTAGATTTGACGCTTAATTCAGTACCGAGCGAAAATATTGCGTTTAGAGCCTTATCATCGTACTGCCTCTTAACATTCACTGATATCGAAAACATCGCATCGAAAGTGCCGCCATTTAGCGATTATGGATATATGCAAGAAACAGATATCATTGTTTGGTTGCCAATTGCGCAAATGTGCAAACAAGAAAATAAAATGACTCACCTATACTGGTTTCCAGCGTTTATTACGGTGAATAACATTAATGCGCTTGTTAATGGTCGCGAAACTTGGGGGTACAACAAATACCTTTGTAAATATGAAATGCCCACAAGTCAGCACCGCGCAGATTATTTCTCATTGAGTTTAGAAACGTTTCAACCATTTCAGGCTGACAAGAAAATGGCTTGGTACGAGCTAATTTCAATTGAGCGTGTAGCAGATGATGATACGTGGATTGAAGAGGCAATAGAAATAGGTAAAGAAGTTGCAGATCTTATCCATAGTAGCGTTCATGACCTTGGAGTCGGTATAGACTTTTTTAAACAACTATTCACGGGTTTTTCAAACCCTCAACTTGCGCAAATTCTATTTAAGCAATTTCCAGACGGCTATGCACAAAACAGTGTATATAGCGCAGTAGTGCATTCACCATCTACGGTTAAAAAGATCCACAAGCTAGGGTTTTTAAAAGATGAGTATAAAGTCACTTTTAACCAAGTAGATGCTTTTCCATTAGAAGAAATGTTTGGAATAAAAGTGGGTGAGCAGTTTGCGAAACTTCCTTATTTCTTATGTATGGATTTCGATCAAGATGGTGCCAAAGAAATTGTAACCGCAGATTTGTAATGCGTTAAGGATTTGACATGACTAAACAAAATATCGCAATTTTGGGTGGTGGGGTGTCTGCAATGACTGCGGCAGTTTACCTAACTGAAAAAGAAAATTGGCAAGATTTATACGATATTACCGTATACCAATTGGGTTGGCGGTTAGGCGGTAAAGGCGCAAGCGGCCGAAACGCAGAGTATGGTGAACGGATTGAAGAGCATGGTTTACACGTTTGGTTTGGCGCCTACGTGAACTCGTTTCGTGCCATTGAAACGGTATACAATGAGTTAAATCGCCCTACCAGTGTGCCTATTCATACATGGCAACAAGCATTGAAGCCACATAGTTTTGTTGTTTTGCAAGAATATATTGAAAACGAATGGGAAACGTGGCCAGTTGACTTTCCATTAATTGAGGGTAATCCAGCAGATGGCACGCTAGACCTACACTTTTGGCAGCTAATTGAGCTTGTTGTGGCGTGGTTGCACAAATGGATAGATGAGTTAGAAGAGGCCATAGAAGCTTCCAACAAGCAGGTCGAATTGCAAACGCGTAAGAGTCGAGATCGCAGTTTATTACAGCATCTTGCAAGCGAAATTTCAGATGCAGTAGACAGTGTAGAAGACAAAGTACGCTCTTTTTTCGACAGTGCGGTAGACGAAGCACAAGATATTCTATCTACGCCAAAGCTGCTTATTTCTCAGTTGCATGAACTTATGAGTTTAAGGGCGAAAGATAAAAAACTGTCAAATACCAAAGACCGACTTGTAACTTGGTACATTGTTAGAAAGCTAAAGCGTTGGTTACGCAGTGAGGCGTTGGAGCTTATAGATGAAAACCCAGCCGTTAGACGAGCATATATTTGCGCGGATCTAGCTATAGCGATGACCGTTGGAATGATACGCGATAGGGTGCACGCTAATGGATTTGGCGTTTTAAATCAATACGACTTTAAGTATTGGCTTGCTCGTAACGGCGCTGATAAGGAATATGCCGTTGAATCAGCCCCTGTCAGAGGGTTCTACGATTTGGTCTTTGGCTATGTCGACGGAGATTTTGAAAACGGTGATGTGGAAGCTGGCGTCGCTTCTTTAGCTATGTTGCGGATCATGCTGTGTTATAAAGGTGGTGTGATGTGGAAAATGCAAGCTGGAATGGGTGATATTATTTTCTCACCGATCTATGAACTACTGGCACAGCGCGGTGTTAAATTTGAATTCTTCAACCAGATTGAATCACTAAAACCTGGGCAAGATGAAGACGGTAACTATGTGGTCGAAGAGATATCGGTCATAGAACAAGTTGCTTTAAAAAACGGAAAGTACAACCCTTTTGTTGATGTGAAGGGTTTACCTTGCTGGCCTGCTAAGCCTAACTTTGAGTACATTGACTCAGAACAAGCTGCTTTATTGCAGCAACACAACATTAATCTGGAGTCTTTTTGGAGTAATTGGCCTGAGGTTTACGAACAGCATTATCAACGACCCCTGCCTCGAAAAACTTTAAAAAGAATGCGTGACTTTGACAAAGTGGTATTTGGTATTTCTGTCGGCTCATTGGAACATTTATGTCCAGAGTTGTTAGCATTAGATTATGCATTTGAACAACAAAGTAGTCAGGTTAAAACTGTCGCAACTCAAGCATTTCAAGTATGGCTTAATAAAACTGATGAGCAGCTAGGATTTAACTATACGCCGCCAAGCGAAGAGCGACCTATTTTAAGTGCGTTTTCACAGCCCTTTGACACTTGGGCTGCGATGTCCAATTTATTAGAAGTCGAAGATTGGCAGAATGATAAGCCGTGTAATATCGCCTATTTTTGTAGTGCTTTTACTTGTGACAACTATCCACCTAGCTCTGAGCACTCGTTCCCTGCAGAGCAAACTGCCAAAGTTAAGCTAAACGCTGTAGAAAAACTTCAATCTGAAATGAAGCCACTGTGGCCGCTTGCATATGATGCAGCTGGGCGGTTTATATGGGATGTGGTTTATGATCCAAATAAACCTGCGACGGAAGCACGCTTCGATACTCAGTATTGGCGTGTAAATGTCGACCCAAGTGAGCGATATGTGCTATCTGTAACAGGAAGTAGTGATTTCAGGCTTGCCACAGATGGTACCTTATTTAAAAACTTATATATTACAGGTGATTGGATAAAAACTGGGGTCAATGCGGGCTGTGTTGAGGCCGCTGTTATGGCTGGGATGCAAACTTCTCGCGCAATTTGTGGACTACCAGCAGAAATAAGTGGTGAAAATGGCTTTGAGCCAGATGGAACTTAAGCGAAAATAGACGTTAAGTAACAGAAAAGGCCTGCAATTTTATTGGAGGTCTTTTCTTTTGGACTATACTCAAGTGAGCAAAGTGAACACCGCTAATATTAACGAGAACGGACATGTTTAAACTCTCTGCCTTATCAATATCTATATCCCTATTATTCGTTAACCCTTCTATTGGGTTGTCTGCTGACGATGATGCAATGGAAACCATTGAAGTGTACGCTCAAAAACGTAAACAAAATATTGAGGATGTAAGTGTCTCTATATCCACAATTGGTGCCCAAAAAATAGAAACTCAGGGTATAAAAGACGTTACTGAACTAGGAGTATTTGTAGCAAATCTTAAGATCAGTCAAAATGCGGCCGAAGGCACACCACCTGCAATCAATATTCGTGGGATTGGGCTACTGGATTACAATACGGCTAACACATCTCCAATAGCAATGTATGTAGATGGACACAGTGTTGGTTCTGCTAACAATCAAATTGCCAACCTATTTGATATTGAGCAAGTTGAAGTATTAAAGGGGCCACAAGGAACATTGTTTGGAAGAAATAGTACTGGAGGTGCCTTACTTGTCAGAACAAAACGGCCTGACGATGGCAATTATGGATATGTAAAGTTAGGTGTAGGTACGGACGATTGGAAGCGGGCACAGGGCGCGTATAACAAACGTTTGAACGAAGAAAGTGCAATTCGATTCGCATTTAGTCACACTGATTATGAGTATACCAGTTACAACTTATTTGAAACTTCCCCTGAAGCAGGACTTAAACAAAGTGATTTACGTTTAAGCTACTTAGGTGAATGGGATGAGTGGAGTGCATTTGTAAAAGGCTATTATGGACATTGGGATGGGATCGTTCAACCAGTTGGTAATATAGGTATTTTTAAAGACCCTATTAATCAAGTCCGTTGTAGTCCCGCAGAAGCGGGCAAGGTTGGGTGTGTCGACAGTTTTGGGTTCAATGATGGCAATGATGACTTTTGGGCTGTGAGTGTGAACAATGAGTCTCCACACTTAAGTATCTACAAGGGCTGGGGTATTGAACTGCAATGGCAACCTAACGATAGTGCCAACATAACTTATTTGAATGGCTTCAACCGCCTCGACAGAGATCATGCATTTAATTGCGATGGCAGCCCTGCACGGTTATGTGAAGGTGAGCTTGGGCTTAAAAGTGAGTTAATTACAAATGAGTTGAGATATCAAGCCGAACTTGGAGGAGATCATTTAACGGTGGGTGTATTTCAACTTGAAGAGCGCATTTACCAGAATAACTTTAACGATATTTTACGTGATTTTCGAGGGATACTTGCGCCCCAATTGACGACGACCTTCTTCTACGACAATGAAATTATTACCAAATCGATTGCGCTGTTTTCTCAGTATGAATGGCAATTAGCAGAGAAACATATGCTGACATTTGGGCTTCGTTATTCGGATGAGTCAGTTGAATATGACTCTATATCTCGATTAAACGTTGTAACGACTCCTACAGATCTGAATGGCAATGTAATCCCCTTTTATACTGTTATAGGCAAGGTTGAAGACGACGGTATTTCTGGTAAAGTTGCGTGGAATTATACCCCTAATGATAAGGTGTTAATTTATTACTCGTTGGCCAATGGGAGTAAAAGTGGAGGGTACAATGGTGGTTTATTGTCTTCTCCTGAGCAAGCTCAGCTTGCAGATTATGGACCAGAGGAGACAATGTCTCATGAGCTGGGCCTTAAATTGAATGGGACAGATTACTTCTTATCAGCAGCATTGTTTTATTATGACTATCAAGACCAACAAGTTTTTATGAATCAAGCTGCCTCAACCCCAGGTGCACCACCATTGCAGCTGCTTGAAAATGTGGGGGAGTCTATGATTTATGGCGCAGAGCTTGAACTTGACTACACCATTACTAATTCGCTTTCTAGTCGTTTAGCGCTGGGTTACATTCCCGAAGCGAATTTTGAAGAGTTTACAGACCCTTTGGGTAACAAATTGACTGACAATCGTTTACCATTTACTTCAGAATGGAATATAGCTGCTGAGCTATCATATTCTATGAGTATAAATGGTGGGGATTTTGACGCGGTTTTAGGTGTAGACTTTCAATCAGATTATTATTTCGATCAAAACCAAAATCCTTATGCATATCAAGCTAGCTATGCTTTATGGCGAGCAAACGTTTCTTATCAATATGCAGACTGGCAAGTTGGAGTATGGGCAAAAAACCTATTTGATAAAGAGTATAGTCATCTAAAGTTTGATTTAAGTTCATTCCTTGGCATGTTAGAAGACTTTAAAGGAGAAGGACAGAGAATTGGGTTGGATGTTACTTATAACTTTTAAACGAGCTCTTGTAGCTCATTTTTAGGCGTTTTAATGCACTTGATTAAATATATCCTGCTGTCAATTGTTGTCTTATTTTCTACTCATGTTAAGAGCGTGGAGTATGTATTTGATGGTATTGAGAAAGGCATTAATTTACATGATAAAGGTCTGGTGTTGGCCGCTAAAGATGACATGCGCTTCCCTGACTCTTTTGATACCGTACAAGCATGGGCTAAAAATTTAGAGCCTCAAACTGAAAGAGCCCTTTTCTCTGGACGGTATTGGCTGGTTACAGAGATTGTCAACTCATCAAAATACGAGCAGCTGGTTCTTTATCCATACAATACTGTATTGTCAAACATTGAAACTCGAATCTACTCAAAGTCTTCAGTTGAGAGGTATTACACGGGGGGCATGGTTCGAAATGAATTTGCTTTCCACTATGGAAATACAGTCAAGCTCAAGCCAAACGAAAAATACTACATTGTAACTTTATTCGAAAGTGACTTTTTTTACACGCCGATAAAACTGGAGTTGATGCCAGTACCAGACTTTAAAGAGCAAGTCATAATAGATAACTTAATAATGATCTTGTGTTTTAGCGTGGGTATTGTACTGGGGCTTTATAACCTTCTGATCTACATAGGCTCAAAAGATCTAACTCACCTTTATTATGCGATATTCGCGGCGACTATGGTGTTTGCATGGAGTCATTTTTTCCATATCTCAGACCAATTATTTGGCTTTTATTCGCCACATTTACATTGGCTTGGGTTTACACTGTCTCCGATAAGTAATGCACTGTTTTACAATTGTTTGTTAAAACTCAAAGAAACACATCCCAACTTGTCTTCAGCGTCGATATGGGTGGGGGTTGTTGCTGCAATAGGTACTCCATTTAGTATTCTTTTCCCTGGTTTTGGTTTTTTGTGGGCAACGCTATCAACGGGTGTTGCGCTTTGCTTAGGGTTGTATATTGGCATTCTGAGAATCCTAGAAGGGTTTAAGCCTGCACGTTATTTTATTCTTGCTTACGTGTGTATGGCTGTACCTAACATGATTGGTAATTTTACCAATTTAGGGTTATTGCCACCTATTGCGGTTAATCTGTACTTGCTCGGCTTAGTTGGCGTGGCACTGGATGCGATGTTTTTAGCTTTCGCTGTCGCTGATAAAGTCCGCTTAACCAGCGAAGAAAACATAGAGCTGAACAAAAACCTAGAAGCAAAAGTGCTTAAACGTACTTATGAGTTGGAACAACTTGCATCTGAGCTACGAGATGCAAGTGAAGCTAAAAGTCGTTTCCTTGCCAATATGAGTCACGAAATACGAACGCCCATGACATCAATTATTGGGTACGCGGACGGGATAATTTTAGGTGATATTAAGCCCCATGAGCGCAATCATGCGATCACTGTAATATTGCAAAACTCTCGACATGTATTGGGGTTGATTAACGATATTTTAGACATGTCAAAAATTGAAGCGAATCGTTTAGAAGTTGAGTTAATAGAAGCAAACCTTTTCCAGTCGATAGCCCATGTTGAATCTCTATTGGGCAAACAGATCCGTGATAAAGGGTTAGAATTTGAATTGAACTATCAGTTCCCATTACCAGATTATGTTGTTATTGACCCAACGCGCTTGAGACAAATACTGCTCAATTTAACCTCAAATGCACTTAAGTTTACTTCGGTGGGTAAAATTTCCATTGAAGTTAGTTGTAAGGATGACCGACTATTTATCTGTGTTAAAGACACCGGTATAGGTATGACGTCTGAAGAGCAAAAAGAGCTATTTAGTGCGTTTTATCAGGCCGACTCTTCCACCACTAGAAAGTACGGTGGCACAGGGCTCGGATTAAACATCTCGAAAAGTTTAGCGCAGAAGCTTGATGGCGACATTGAAGTGGAAAGTGAAGTTGGCTCTGGTACTTCTTTTACTCTGTCTTTGAGTTTATTCACCACAGAACGAACGACTTGGGTAAATTCGTTTGACGAAATTCACCACTCAAATGATATTGGCCAGCAATTGACTCAGGATGTTGAATCTAAAGATCTCAAAGGAGAAGTGCTATTAGCAGAGGATCACAGTGATAACTGTCGACTAATCACTAGGATACTTGAGAGGATGGGACTTAATGTTACTGCGGTCGAAAATGGTCAGCTGGCCGTTCAGGCCGTTTTGGATAATGAGTTTGATCTTATATTGATGGATATTCAGATGCCCGTTATGGATGGTGAGCAGGCATTTAATTTTATACAGGCGACAGGGTGCACTGCACCGGTGATTGCGTTGACTGCAAATACTATGAGTCATGAAGTTGAGCGTTATATTAAATTGGGTTTCACAGACCATTTGGCTAAACCTATTGATAGAACAAAATTTGCACAAAAAATATCCCATTATTTGAACATCACAGTCGATGAAGAGTTAAGCTTGCCAGATGCTGAATTTAAACAGCTCAAAATGCAGTATATCGACGGCCTTCATGAGCAGCTTGTACAGCTACAGAATCAACTGAAATATAAAGACTATGATGGGCTTGCTCGTTCAATCCATGCTTTGAAAGGAACGTCAGCTATGTTTGACTGTCATGAAATTTATCAAACCGTCACGCAAATTGACCAGCTGCTAAAACAGGAAAACTTCCTTGATGTAGAGAAGGCATTGAGCAGACTGTTTGAACTCATAGCGCAAGTCATTAAAGAATCTGATTGCGATCAAGCTGTATAACTGAAAAATCTGCAAGTTGTTATGTTTTGCATTGTTGTATGTAGGTACTCGGGCATATACTGGCCTGAGACTCTAAAATAACAACAGCAAGGATAATAACATGCGACTAGCTATTTTTATTGCCGCTTTTATTTCTCCATTACTAATGGCAAACCCCTTGATAGGCACATGGGAATTTGTAAAGGGAGAATACGCCACACCAGAAGGAATTGTGAGCGCGAAAGCGCCAGATGTAACATCAATGAAAATAATCAACAATACGCACTTTAGCTACATCACAAGTAGTAATAACAAGTTTCATTATGCAGGTGGTGGTACTTATCAAGTTAAAGATAATTACTTTATCGAGACTGTCACACTAGGCAACGTTGAAAAGTTAATAGGCAGACGTATGGCCTTCACCTACGAAGTCAAAGACAATCTTTGGCATCACAAACTTGTTGAAGATGGTAAATTTGTTGAATACGAGGTATGGAAAAAAGTTGATTAATACTTTGGCTTACACTCAATCAGTTTAATACTTTATCATCAATACTCACATTAATATCACTTCGAGTAAGGGTTAAGTTTCTAACTCTTATTCGTCCTTATATCTACCTTCTTTTCCTCCTGACAGTACTTGACGAAGTCTTACGCTATAAAGCTCAAACAATTTATAGGTGAACTAAACGTACTGATGGTAATCGAGTACATTGCAACCAATTTAACAAAGCGCTTTAGGACACACCTATATGATGGACTCACATGTGAAAAGGAGAGAAAACTTGAAAATGAACTACTTTGTATTAGGCACAAACAACTTGGAAGCTTCAACTAGATTTTACAACAGATTGTTTGATGCAACTGAATTTCACCAAACATTCTCGACGGATAGAATGAGTTTTTGGCAGGGCGAGGATGTTGAGTCAGCATTTGCCATTGCACTTCCATTCAATGGGAAAGCTGCAACCTTTGGCAATGGCACTATGATTGGATTTACTGTAGAAAATGCCAAAGAGGTATCTAGATTATATAAATTGGCTATTCAACTAGGAGGACGCTGTGAAGGGGAACCAAAGATAAGAGGTCCAAGGTTTTCAGCCTATGCGAGAGATTTAGATAACAATAAACTGTGTTTTGGGTCTCTGTTGTAATTGAAATCGGCACATTGTATGTTTTGAGTATTACAAGTAGCATATTGAGTTTTTTTGGGCTTTATGTGTCGATTAGGAGATGTTTTAAGTTGTTGTATTATATTTAATAATGACATTTATACTCAAGATTGGCTATGCAAACTCAAAGTCTTAATATATACCAGCGTCCTGTCCATGGGCGCTATTGCACACTTTAATTTAGTTCAATGTAATTTGTAATTAATTGTAGTGAACGTGTTTGATTGTACTAAAATTTGAAATGTAGAGATAATTCAAAAAAATTCCGTGAGTTACAATTTGTGGTGAATTTATAATCTTAATACGCGAATTAATATTCATTTCGTGTTGTTTCAATAACAGATAAAAAAACAATCCTAAAGTGGGTGTTTTTTGAACATTTAATCACATTTGTAAATGGCGTAATTTTGTCTGGCAGTCACATTTGAATTAACTTATTTACAGGTTAGACAAACGAGGTATGCAGACATGAAATCATATATCCCAGTAATTATGGCCTCTCTAATGGTAGGCTGCTCGTCTTCAGACAGTGACGAAAATGTACAACAGACCACATCTACAGAGCAAGAATCCCCCCAGCAATCTCCAAATGATAATTCTAGCTCTGGAGATAACAGCCAAGATAATGGCTCGAATAACGATTCATCTGGAGAACAGGGCGATTCGCAAGGACCTGTAACTGTTGATAGAGGTCTATTCTTTCCAAAATCAATGGTGGTAGCTTCGCCTTTTGGTGATAGTAGTGATGAGCAAGAGCGAATTTACATGTCTCGAGGCCCTGCATCGCCAACGTATTTTTGGGCTACGCGCAGGATTGATGCATTGCTAGATGGAGAAACTCCTTTGTTAGATGTTTTTCGGGTCAGGTCTTTCTATAGAAATAGTACCAATGCGGATTGTTTTGGGCCGCAAGTGAGTTATCAAGGGCACCCGGGCTCTGCGGATCCAGCGACTGACTCTGGCACATTGCCGTCTGGTGATTTAGGGCTTTGGCTGGCTAGTGATAGCGATGGTAATGCATGTGCTGTTGCGCAAACCAATGCACTTCTAGATGGTACAAAAGAACGCTCTAGAATGGCATTAATGACTTTAGCGAGTATGGTATCAGCAGCGATAGATGATGGTAGTGGTTTGCCTGAGGATGGGGCTTCTATAGACCTTACGACTCAAATGAATAGCAAAGGCTTAGCTAGCGTAAACTTCAGTGCAGCATCCATCAGTCTTAGCGCTGGTATATGGCAATATAGTGTCACGTTAGAATATACAGTCGGCAGCAGTACCTACGATATCGACCTTTCCATGACACATACGCCCGGTGGTGATAGAACCAATTATACTGGCTTACTAAATTACTCTGTAGAAGGTGAAGTTGGGGTTTCGGGAATAGAACTTCCTGGTGGAAACTGTTCTCAAAATCAACGCACTTTAGTTGGTTCGCTAGCCTATGAGCGGACAGAGCAACAAATGTCACTCCAAGCTAGGACTGCAACTTTGTGCGGGCATACTGTTAGTGGCGCATTTAACAGTGATCAGCAGGTTGATGTAAAGAACAAATACCATTCCATTGATAACCCTGACGGATGGAGTGAGAATTTTGCAATCTTTGGTGCCAATTTTGATTTGACTAGTCTAGCTGGAGATTACGCTTATGTTTGGCAAGCGGGCGTTAATGATTCACATAGTCGCATATTAAACATCGGGTTTAATGATGCTTCGCTTGAAAATGGAGAGGCGCATTTTGGCTATGGCACAGATATTGACGAAACAAATGGCTTAATACAGGGCTTTATTTGCAATTGGGCTGGGCCTGGTAACGACCATACATTGCAAGCGTATACACAAAGACAGTTTTTTGAGTATGACACAAGTACCAGCACATATTTGGGGACTGAACATCGTGCCAATATTGAATATGCGCCTACAAACAGCTGTAATTATGACGGCACAGGTAGTTTCGTGTTTGATATAGATGTAAGCGGTGTACTCGGAGATATTTCGCAAGAAGATGCAACAATACCTTTCAGTAACGATTTATGGGCACCAACTGACCCAACACTTACAGTCGCTGAATCTATTCTTGCCAGAGGATTAGAAGTTCCGGATATACCATTCACTTGGCCAGTTGATGAATAAAAAAGAAGGCGTAAGCCTTCTTTTTTATTGCATAGTTAAATGCATTTTGCAGGTTTAGGCAGCCCAGCAATTTTAGTTGCTTGTTTGGCTGGCCCTTTTGGAAAGAGCTTGTATAAATAAATGCTTTTTCCTTTGTCTTCGCCCAACTTTTTAGCGATGGCTTTCACTAGCATACGAATGGCGGGACTGGTGCCATATTCTTCATAAAAGCTTCGAACAAATCTTACAACTTCCCAATGGGCATCTGTAAGCGTGATATTTTCATGTGATGCGATAATTGGCGCGAGCTCCTCGCACCAATCTAGGTGGTTTAACAAATAACCTTCTTTATCTGTTTCGATTGTTTTATTGTCTATCACTAACATAATTTACCAAGTAATTGATTTATCGCTTTTTGCAAGCAAGTCTACCCAAGTTAAATCGTCGATGAGCTTAATTGAAGTAGTTGAATTAATACCTCTCGCGATTGAGCAATTCTCTAACATATAAAGGTTCTCGCTGAAGATTTCTGAATAGCGAGTATGATCATAGCAAGCATCTTGTTGTAATAGCACTTTATCATTTTTACCAACAAGGGCCGGATTTAAAACGCCTTCATAGTAACTCATCGGTTTAGAAAATATATGGACGGTTGTACTCATAGTTTGACCACATGATCATGTTTACTAATTAATTCTTGCTGTGCTGAGTTGCATAGCGCTGAGACGTCAACATTCAATTTTTCTGTTGTGAGTTGGTATTTTTGTAGTGCGCCTTGGCATACAAATAAACTGTCAACATCATAGATTTCTAATGTTTTTAACTGCTTAAAAAAATCTTTTATTCCAAGCGAAGTAGGGTGGTTGCCGTCTGTTAAAGCGAGGACAGATGCGCCTGTAAATAACCAGCTAACTTCTTGATCGATGGCTGCAAAAATAAGCGCCATGTCTAAACTTTCTCTAATGCGCTGTCCATCAAATGGAGACGCATCAGTGATCACGAGTATTTTCTTAGTCATTTAAACTGCACCCACTTATCCGCTTTACATGTCTCCATTGCGAATTCAGCTAGTCCGGCAACAGTGAAGATTCCAGTATCTGTGGTGTTTATACCGCGTTTTTCTGCTGCAGTGACGCAGAGTTTTAGAGATATGCCTTGCTCGGCTAAATTATGCCAAATACTGTTTAGTGGTAATTCATCGCTTGCTAACTGTATGTGTTGGCTGGCATGTTGGACTGCATTTTGATAGAGAAAAATACACTTAATTGTATGATTTTGTTTAAGCGCTGCTTGCACAAATCGGTTCATGCATTGTAGCGAGTCATGTGAGTCAGGACCACAATGAAGAGAAATAATAAACTGGCTCAAAAGAAACCCATAAAAAAAGCCCCAGATGGGGCTTATTTTATCAGAATGATTTTATTAGTCATCATTTGACATGCCAAGCAACATTAGTAATGACGTGAACAAGTTATAAATTGCCACGTAAAGACCAACGGTTGCAAGTATATAGTTAGTCTCGCCGCCATTTACGATTTTGCTTGTTTCAAACAAAATCATTGCAGACATAAGTAATACAAACACTGCGTTAATTGCGATGAATACCATTGGGCTACCGATGAAAATATTCACGATAGAAACACCAAAAGTGACCAAAATACCGATAGTTAAAAAACCACCCATGAAAGAGAAATCTTTTTTAGTTGTTAAAGCATATGCAGATAAACCAAAGAAGATTAATGCAGTTGAACCTAGTGCTTGTGCAATTAACAGGCCGCCGTTAGGTAAGTTCAAGTATGCGTTGAGCAGTGGACCTAAGCCAAAACCTAAAATACCAGTAAATAAGAAAACTAAACCAATTGCAGAAGATGAATTAGCTTTTTTGTGGATAACAAAAATTAAACCCATCGCAACGAGTGAACAAATCATGCCCGTAAAACGAGGCAGAGCCATTGTCATTGAGATTGCAGCAGTGATGGCACTAAATGCCAAAGTCATCGCCAAAAGAAAGTAAGTACTTTTCAATACCTTGTTAGTTTCAGTCGTTGACATTACTGCTTTTTCAGTAGTGTACGAATGATTGAACGCCATATGATAGCTCCTTAATAGAAACACGATGTTCCGAAAATTAATCTTACCAAAGATTACCAAGAGTTAATTAGTTGAGCAAACCTTTCTCGAATAGTAGACCATAAAACACGATAAATAGTTCTACATTACAAGTGATTGGCAAAAAAATTGGCAATTTTGAAGGAAATAACATCAAAAATGCTGAAAATTAGCCAAACAGTAAAAAAAGCAAAAAAAAAGCTTCACATTCATGATCGCTTTCCCTATTATTCGCACCGCTGCGGAGAGATGGCTGAGTGGTTGAAAGCACCGGTCTTGAAAACCGGCATACGTTAATAGCGTATCTAGGGTTCAAATCCCTATCTCTCCGCCA
>NZ_AUYB01000133.1 GCF_001625655.1 Pseudoalteromonas luteoviolacea DSM 6061
GGTTTAATTAAAGCAGTTCAACTGGTATGGTGAAATTAATCCAGAAAATGAATTAGAAAATGAAATAAATAAGTTCAAATGGCTAGCCGACCAAAACGTAATGACTACAGCAGAAGCTGAGGCCAAAATTGCACAGGTGGAATGGCTTCACAAAGAAAACTCTGATAACCCTAGTCAGGTTTTAAATTAAAAACGAGAGAAGTAGCGCGACAAAAAATAAAAAGGCTTTGCGCTACTTCTTTCGTAATGTATGGAGTAAGAATAGGCTTGGCTCAGGGTTTTCACCTCTTTATGTGGATTATTAGAGGATGTTGTTTAGAGCACTAAACCACTTAAATTTTCACCCATCGATTTTAGTCCTCAAGAGAGTCAATTGACTTGGTGAAGAGTTTTAATTGGCGTAATCACACTTACACATTGTTTGTTAGCGCTTAGTCCTACAAGTGCTATAAAGCACGGAGTTGTGGGTAGCTGTGAGCCGAAAAATAAAGCAGAGTAAGCACAAATTAAACCTGCTGTCGTAAAACTGACGTAATGTTTTCGGGTATGTTTCGTGGTGCAATCGCAAAAATCACTTTATAAAAGTCAAATCGTTACGTTGTTTATGACATATACATCAAAGGGTTAATATGAAAATAAATGCAGCTTTGGTTCTAGGTATGAGAACCCAAAAAAGTTGGTCGCAAGAAGAACTAGCGATTGCATCAGGCTTGAATCTTAGGACAATTCAGCGAATTGAAAATGAAGCGACCGCTTCGCTTCAGTCTAAAAAAGCCCTTGCCTCGGCGCTAGATATAAATATTAGAGACCTCGACTTTGAGGAACCTATCAAAAAGACAAAGTATGAATTTAAAACGATAGAAATTCATAACAATGATGGCTTTCTCGCTGGCCTTACTAAACCAAAGCTCCCTGATATTGCGGCTATTTTAAACAAAGAAGGAGAAAATGGGTGGATGGCAGTTCAGGTATTGTCTCCAGAAATGGCTCAAGGAACTTGGACTGGAAAGGCCGGTAACATGGTAGTACTTCTACAAAGAGAACTGTTGGATTAATAGAAGATGTATTGACTTAATGCATTTTTAAACTCATTGACGTGATATTTGATAAAGGTGGTGGGATGAAGTTTTTTAGTATTGTTTTTTTATTATTTTCGGTGACGTCATATACAAACTCGAGTTTGCCTGACAACAGACATATTGCAGTTAAAGGGTACGCGAAAATAACGGAAATCCCCGACATTGCCAGAATTAACTTTGAAGTAAAAAGTATAAAAAATAGTGCTTTAGAGGCAAAAAGGACGTTGATAAAAGAGTTAATCTCTTGCTTGATGGCCTTGATAAATTCAACGTTAGAGAGGGCGATGTTGCAGCTTCGAGCCTGCTTACTGAGCCGCACATTAATTACACGGATGATGACAATGAAATCATCTCTGGCTATGTTGCAACTCGATCGTTGACTGTGACGCTTTCTAAAATTGATCAAATAAATGACTTTATAGACTTTGCGTTAAGTGTTGAGGTAAATGAAGTTGAAGACATCGATCTGCTTTCATCAAAGGCGAGGCAACTTAGAGAAAAAGTAAAATTATTGGCTGTTAAAAACGCCAAAGAAAAAGGGCAGTCCTTAGTGCAAGCGTTCGATGCTGAATTGGGCAAGGTTTACAGTATTAATTCTAGCTCGAATGATTCCTACTATGAATATAAGACAGGGGGCGACATTGAGCGAATTACAATAGTTGGTTCTCGAGTTGATCCCGATGACTTAGCTCCGGGCAGGTACTTACAAGCCAAAATTAGCTTTAGCGCGACAATAAATGTAGTCTTTGATTTAGAAGTTGAGTGAGAATTTAGATATACCTAGTTTCAATATGAATAACGTACCAGTTGTTTAGAGGGAAATGTACATTTTAACCGTTAAGTGTACTTTCCTTTTTAAACGGTGTAGGAGTGTTGATGAGTAATAAAGAACAGAAGAGTACTAAGACTAACCCAGTCGTACTTGGCTTAGGGATAGGGTTTGCGATTGGCGTTGGAGTAGGCGTTGCTATTGGTAATATAGCGCTTGGTATTGGTGTGGGTATTGCAATAGGTGCGGGGATTGCGACAACTCAGGGAAAAAGTAAATAAAGCACTAATCTTTAACTATATGAGTAGGCTCCTTAAATCTAATGGTTTTTTATGAGGTCACGAAATATTTTTTCTCATCTTTTTGCTTGGATCTCAATAAGCCAATCATTTTACCGTTGCGTGAGTGGCAGTGCGATAGCTACTCTTCAGTTGAACTCATGAAATTGCATAACCAATACGTTTAGGCAAGCTTACCTCAGTTAGCATGAGGAGTTGCTAATGACCAAAGTAAGTATTAGTTAAAACGTTGACGTTAATAGACATGAGTAGATGTCTTTTGGCAATATAAGTTTTAGGGATCAACATTGTTGTTTGCTGTTTAGTATGTCTTTACTAAAGCCCTCTTATTTAGCTTGGTTGTGCACTAATGAGAGGTTATGTCGTTAGTAATGCGATGATACATTTAGAGCAATAGTAAGTATTAAAAGGATTTAATTGATGAAAATGGCTTTACGCAAAGAAACATTAGCTACGACTTTATGTATTACTTTTGCCTTTTTGTTATTGAGTACAGGGCTGTACGATTTTTTCTTTAATTCATATAACTTCATTGAACTATTAAACACATGTGCTGTTTTTTGCTTTCTTACAGGTCTAGGGTTGTCCCCTAAGATTTTCTTCACGCCCATTCGCCAATTGCTGTCTGCTTCTTTTGTGATGGAGCCCATTGTTAGCCCTAAACTACAGCAGAGTTTATTTTATGGCGGACTGGTAATGGGCTTTATTGGTTTTGCTACCAGTAAGTTGATTTAAAATTTAGTTTTATCACAGGTGTGATAGTTAACGGATATTGTGCCCCTTATCAAATAATTGGAAATCTATAATGAAAAGCTTAATCGTTGTTATCATTTTGGCTTTAAGCTATAGCTCAGTGGCCTCGACAGAGCAGTATTTGAATAGACAGGAGTTTGCGAAAAGATATGTGGAAACCATCGCAAAAATTCACCCTACAGCGACAGCTAAGGTCGTTGGTGATCTAGAAGTTAAGATTAAATTACCAAATAACGACGAATTGACTTCTTTTTTAGACAACGCATATGCCGAATACAAAAATAGTCCTGAAGATATTGATGGCGTACTAACTACTTATGCAGAATCGATCATATTTCCAGATACTCTTGGCAAAATAAAACCCAATAAATCGCAAATATTTCCTGTGATCAAAGACAAACATTATGTCGTTCAAGCAGAAAAAATGTTAGAAAATTCAGGAAACAAAGGCCTCGTTTATGAAAAACTCAACGATATTTTGTATGTTTTATATGCTTTTGATACACCTAAAGCAATACGTTTTATGACTGGATCTGACCTAACGGATTTAGCTTTGGAAAAGAGTGAATTAAGATCGCTATCTAAAACAAATCTAAAAAGCGCACATACAAATGTGAGGTTGGAAGGTGACCCAGCTTCCCTATCGATGCTGGTTGCAGATGGAACATATGAAGCTTCTTTTATCTTATTTGACGATATTTGGACTAAAGAACAGTTTCCTGTAATGGGAAACATTGTGGTTTATATTCCCACAAGAGATTTAGTATTCGTTACTGGGTCTGAAGATAAGGAAAACTTGGCTAAAGTTCAAGAAATCTTTTTTAATCAAGGTAGTAATTGGTCACATGGTATTTCTGAGGTAGGGTTTGTCAGGGTAAATAACAGTTGGCAAGAGTTTCATCAGTAAATGTGGCATGCGATGTTAAATTCTCTGCTTACACTGATTGGCCAAGAGTTGGAATGGCGATAGTTTCTTGAAGTTGCCACCGTTACTTCTTTAATAAACAGATAGAGCACTTATTTTATTGCCTTTTTGAAAGGGTAAACCGGTCTTCAAACGGTTGTATACCTTAACAACCAAAGAATAGTTCGGGTTCTTATTGGCGTTACGTTCACGGTTGGTCACCAGGTGAAAGAAAAGAAGTGCTTCAATCTTGATGAGTGCTAGAGCGATGAACCACAGAGTTAATGTTGTAACAGAAAATGCAGATGACTGCGGACTTCAAGCTTCTGGGGTGTTCTGTTTATCAGGGCATTGCTAGTTTTCTTGTTCAGCCTAAAACTCTTTGTACTGTTGCAACCTAAACTTATGGTTTATAGACATCTTTATTTTTAAGCATGTCGTAAACTCTGGCTTCTCGGGCTTTGTCGAAGCCTACCTTTTCGACATATTCCTTTGGGTTAGCAAAGGTTCCAAACAACATATCCCAAATAGCCAGCCCATAATTATCTGCGTGGTGCATATGTTTGTGATGTACTCTGTGCATTTCTGGCCTCTGTACGATAAATCCTAGCCAATACCGTGTTTTAAGATCCGAATGTATAAAAATGTTGTATACGGCAGCAATAATTAAACTAATTGCAGTACCGTAGGCATTTAAACCTAGTATCAAGTAACAGCAGAGCGCATTTAAGAATGTTGCAGCGACGCCGTCGAAAGGGTGCAAATAAAAAGCTGTAAGCGCTTCAATTCTCCTCGGGCTATGGTGCAGTTGATGGAATATACGCCATAAGAAGTCAGATTTATGCATTGCTCGGTGCCACCAGTATGCGATAAAGCTGGTGAGCAAAAAGCCTAATGTGCCTTGTGCAAAGGTATTGTATGAATTGAGACTTAAGAGTGAAATAGTGCTCAGCGTCTCTACAAAAACAAAACCAGCACCAATGGCTGCAACAGATTGAATTAGACTTATGCATGACGCAAGAATTAACCACCGGCGGTCACATGTATTTTTGGAGGCTGGCGCTATGACCTCCAAAGTAAAAACACAAACGAATACAGTCATAACAATAGCGATAGTAAGCAGTTCCATATTTTAAGTTTGGTTTTCCTGTAAATGTTGTTGTAGTCTGGTGAGTTAGGTGGTTAATACCACTAATTTTTTAACTTAAGCCAACATAACATACTTTATGTACATTGGAGTACCATGTAATACATCATGTGCAGATCCGCAGCGCATTTTATAAATCGGCATGCGTTTTGGAAAAGCTAAGGATTATCGATAAGTTGTTATTTCACTCAAAGAAATAATATATTATTAACAACCGTTTTAACCTTAGGGCGCTAGAATACAGCCCTGATTAGTTTGCACTAGGTTATCTATGAAACCCTTATCTTTATCAATTGCTTTAGCTGTATCTCTTTTAGGCGCTGGTTGCCAGCTAACCTCTACAGACGGAGCAGACAAAATGGCACTAAGCGAACAAACAGTGAGAGTGGCGACCTTTAACGTAAGTATGGAAGCCACTAATTATAACAACGAGACAAGTATTGATGTGTCGGGGAATGCGCTAACAAATGCATTGAAAAGTGGCAAAATCAATCAAATTAATAATATTGCAGAAATTATTCAAAGAACCCGTCCAGATGTGATTTTACTCAATGAATTTGACTACATTGAAGATGCAGGTCAGGGTATTGAGCTATTTAAAAAAGCATATCTTGAAGTACCACAAAATGGGTTCAAACCTATTGAATACCCGTACGTTTACCTTGCTCCTGTTAATACAGGGGTCAAAACACCTTTGTCAGCAAAAAACTCACGTTTAACACATTTCGGGTTTGGCAAGTACGCGGGTCAATATGGCATGGTGCTGTTGTCTAAATACCCTATTAGTACAGACAAAGTAAGAACATTTCAGTATTTCTTATGGAAAGACATGCCAGATAACTTAATGCCAAAAGAGTTAAATGGAAAAAGCTGGTTTGCCAAAGAAGAACGAGCAATCATGAGATTGTCTTCTAAATCGCATTGGGACATTCCAGTAAATATCTGCGGTAAACAAATTAATGTGCTAGCGAGCCACCCAACTCCGCCAGTATTTGATGGGCCTGAGGATAGAAACGGTAGAAGAAACCATGATGAAATCCGCATGTGGAAAGACTACATCAGTGAATCAGGCAACAGCTACCTCTATGATGACAAAGGCAATCACGGAGGTATTAGCAACCAATCATTTGTGATTCTAGGAGATCTGAACGCGAGCGCAGTAGATGGGGATGCTCATCCAGATGCTATTAATCAGTTGCTTCAACATGTAAGAGTGAACAATTATTTGGCGCCCACATCAAAAGGTGGGGCTTTGAATAAACCAGAGAATAAAAATGGACCAACGCACACTGCTCATTGGGGAATGCGTGCTGATTATGTATTACCATCTGCAGATTTAAACGTCGCTAATAGTGGCGTATTTTGGCCACATGCGGGTAGTGAAGGAGCAGCACTTGTTGCTGATAGAAGTGCTTCTTCAGATCATCGGTTAGTATGGGTTGATATCAAGTTACCTAAGCTTGATTGTACACAATAGCTTTTAGATTTTGGGGCTGTTTAGCCCCCTTTATTGCTCAAGGGGTAGTGTTTTCAGGTCTGTGAAATACCACTAGCTTGTTGCCATCCAAATCTCTGAAATAAGCAGCAAAGTAAGCGTTATTGTCTCTTGGTCCAGGTGCCCCTTCACATTGTGAGCCTAAACTCAAAGCAAGGTCATAAACTTTTATAACCAATTGGTCATTGGGGGCTCTAAGTGCGAGCATGGTTCCGTTACCTGAGGTTGCAGGTTCTCCGTTATGGGGTTTAGTAATAGCGAGTTTTGTATTGGAGTTCGCAAAAGCATAAAAGGCCACCAACTCTGTTTTTGCTATTTGTTTTGCCTCTAATAACTTAAGAACTTGGTCATAGTATTCAATTGCCGCATGAAGGTTGTTTGTACCAAGTGTTAAGTGTGAAATCATGATTAAGCTCCCTGTGCGTAACTTATTTAACCAAGTAAGCTTGGTAACCAGTTAAAAGTAAGTACAGTCGTGAAGACTTTTAACCCGATAAGCCCCAAACCAATCAACAGTAATAAAACTTTGAGCGATTTACTTTCTATATTATTCCAAGCTAAAAACTTGTTTTTTATTTCACTTTTAATTTCAACTAAGGCTTGTTTCATAAATATCCCTTTAACTGATAATGCAAATTCCCGCATTCTTTGAGCCTACAAGAACAAAGTCTGCTTGTAAATTGGTCTGATGCAAGTGTTATTTCGTCCGTAGGCCGTCTCCAAAAAAATTATTCATATTTTCAAGTGGGTAGAACTTACAAGCAGTAAGTGTCCACTTGTAATTGTGCTCTTCACGCTCATTTCACGGTTCTTCGTTCAATCTGGCTGTATAAATTCGAAAACAGGTTATTTAAGGAGTGAGCATGGGTGTTAAGTTGGATGTAAACCGTCTAGATCATACGATTAAATTAGTGAACGGTAACCAGCTTCATTTGCTAAAAGCCATTTCAATGATTGTGGAGCCAGCTGAGCAAGTGGCTATTGTTGGGGCGTCAGGTTCAGGCAAATCGACGTTGTTATCTTTGCTTGCGGGACTAGAAAGCCGGCAACAAGGAAGCATTAGCTATCAGTGTGGAAGTGAACAACTTAATAAGATAAACGATGTGTCAGGCTTTGTTTTTCAGCACTTTCACCTACTGCCAGAGTTAAACGCACTTCAAAATGTGGCTTTACCGTTGTTACTAAAAGGTCAAAAGGACGCTGAGCATTGTGCACTGGAAAAGTTACGCCTAGTCCAAATGGAAGCTCAGGCAATGCAGCCGGTTACGAAATTGAGCGGTGGAGAGCAGCAGAGAGTGGCAATTGCTAGAGCACTTTGTAGTGAACCCAAAGTAATATTTGCTGATGAACCTACGGGTAACTTGGACCAGAAAACGGCTGAGCAAGTCTTTGAGCATATGCAAAAAGGTGCAAAGGCAGCTGGCACAACCATGATTGTGGTGACCCATGATCTTAACTTGGCTGCTAAGTTGGACAAAATATACCACTTAGAGAATGGGGAGTTGAGACTATGATTGACACCCATACCTCGAGTCAAAGCAGTAAAATGAATTCTGATTTAGGCAGCGTAAGTGCTAGTTTAATGCTGGTAAAAATCTTTTTCCTCCAAGTGAAGAAGGGAAAGCACCTTATCCCTCTTCTAAGTCTTGCATTGTTATTTCTATACCTAAGTTTAACTAGCCTATTGGGGCAGGGTGTTGATAAGTACCTCAATCATAACTTACAAACTATGCTTGGCGCGGACACACAAATTAGCATTAACAGAGATTGGCACAGTACTGAGGTAGAATGGATTTCTACATACGCGGATGCGCTCAGTTACTTTGAAAGCTATGAGGTTACTTTAGGTGGTGACGCATATAGCCATACCAAACTAAAGGCTGTTGACAGTACTTATCCTCTCAATGGAGAAATTACCATTGCAACCAATCAACAACTCGCACCTAAACTTGTATCTCATGGTCCACAAGTGGGTGAAATATGGTTAGAGCCTCATTTGGCTCGGGCGCTGAAAGTTGACGTAGGTGATAGCGTCACGCTAGGAGCTAGTCAGCTATTAGTCAGTGCTTTGCTACTCAATGAGCCAGATAGAATCATCCAAGGTTACAGTAGTGACAGACGTGCAATGGTGTCTAAACAAAGCCTAAGCTCACTTGAAATAACGCCGGAAAAAAGACAAGTTCTTATCAATCACAACGGTCAAACTACAGTAGAGCATCTAAAGCAGCTACAAAAAAACAGTGCAGATATTGGTGTTGTGAGTAAGTTACTTAACAATTATCCGATGGCACATGCTTGGCAGCGAGTCCAAAACTTCATGGGGTTGATTAGCTTTGTCATCGTCTTGCTTACGTGTCTTTGCCTATGGCTGAGCCAGCGTAGCCATATCGAGCCAATTCAATCTGTTATCGCTGTTATGCTGGCGAATGGGGTTAAGCAAACACAGATCCCACTGCTGGTGATGAGTTTGATATTGAGTATCTTGGCGGTGAGCTTTATTCCGGCGATAGCAATTG
This sequence comes from Pseudoalteromonas luteoviolacea DSM 6061, assembly GCF_001625655.1. Lineage (GTDB taxonomy): Bacteria > Pseudomonadota > Gammaproteobacteria > Enterobacterales > Alteromonadaceae > Pseudoalteromonas > Pseudoalteromonas luteoviolacea. The sequence continues at coordinate 8,963 of NZ_AUYB01000133.1, forward strand.
CTTTAGTTCTTGCGACTTTTGTAGAGCAGTTTGTTCAACAAAATATGTTTGAAACTTTCGAACTAATGTGGGACATGACTGGAATTGGCCAAGCCTTACTAATGAGCGTCATTTTGTATGCGTTATTGACTATTCCAAGCTGGGTCAAACTATTAAAAAGCACGGTACGAGATCTGCTCGAAAAAAGAGAAAATAACACTGTCACTTTTATTGTTAGTGGGGTTTGCCCTGTGCTTTCTTTGTTGGTCGTTGTGTTTATCAATACTGACAATTGGACATTGACAGGGATCTTACTCGCTGGATTAGCGGTGTGTTTAATTCTTTTGCTTGCTCTTACATGGGGCATGCTGAGCATTGCCCATCGTTTTTTAGATGGTAAAGGCGGAGTATTAGCGTTTGTTTTGTTATTAATGAAACAGCGAATGAACGTAAAAATCGTCCAAATAGTGGCGCTGGGTTTGAGTGCAACCTTGCTACTGCTCTGTTTACGGGTAGGCCAAGATGTGAATAGTGCCTTAGAAAGGGCCTTGTTTGAAGATCAGGGAAATATTTTTGTCACACAGGCAAATAATACGCAAAAACAAGCAATTGAAGCATTTGCAGTGAAACATGGTGGAGAGGCAAAGCAATTCAAAGCATTTCAAAGTGCCCGTGTAACGCATGTAAATGATATCACTATTTCGCAATTAGACGCACCGCCAAGTGACTCTCGCACAAGGCTAGAGCGAAACATAAATTTGCATTGGAAGCTGGATCAACCGAAGAATATTAAGGTCGTTGAAGGGCAATGGCAATATGAGCAACGAGCAATACCAGCTATATCCATGGAGCAAGAAGTTTTTGAAGAGTTAAATTTATCGCTCGGTGACGTGCTTACAATGCAAGTTGGCAGTCAAAGCCGCGATTTTCAAATCGCGTCTGTGCATCACTATCGTTCGGGAGAAGACAGCATCACCTTTTGGTTTGTCGTACATCAAGCTGAAGTACTAGTCACCTCTGAACAAGTTTATTACATGGGTAGCGTGGATTTACCGAAACAAGGATTGGATAATTTGGGAGATATTTGGCAAGCGTATCCAAGTATTCGCATGTTACGAGTTGAAGAGTTGTTATCTCGCGTGCGTAGCACAATCGAAACCTTTATGTATCTTACCTTTGCCTATGGAGTATTCATCGCTTTAATGAGCAACTTGTTGGTAATCGCATCGATTCAAATTCACTTGCAAAGGGACAAACTGAAAAATGGTCTCTTGCTAAGCTTTGGTTTGACCGAAAAGCAAGGCCGTAACATGTTGATTGCTGAGTGGGCTATTTTGACTATCGTTCCAGTTGCATGTGCTATGACATCGGTTTATTTGTTTATTGGACAAATATATCAACAGGGGTTTGGCTTTGTATATCGACCAAATGAATTCATGTTGCTTGTAGAGTCCGTCGCAATTGTCTTGGCCGTAGCAATTGGCGGTGTTTGTTTAAGTTTAAAGCAGCTAAAACAAAGCGTGACAAATTTACTTGAGCAAAGAGGTTAAAAGCTGGCTATAACTTGCTGATTTATAAAAATGTAACGGCTCAATAATCTATTGGGCTTAGTTACAGGTTCTTTATAGCAGATGTGAGTTAATGATAGGTGTTGTAATACATGCTTTTTTACTCTGAAGAAATTTGAGTTTGCAAAATGCAAAATCAAAATGCAAAAGGAATTCAAGCGGAGGTAGCCGTGTATTTACAGCAAGATACAAGAATCACCGTAATATTAGACTGGCTGGAATCGTGGAGTGATTTGCATTTTGCAACGAATAATTGACTAGATAGTGTAATGCATGGAGAGAAACTTATGCGATCCATAAAATTTATTTATAAGTTGTTGTTACATATAAATAAAATATTAAGGCCTATTAGTTGCATGCAATAAGAATATACATCACTATTTATAGAGTACGCCTATGAAGCCTTGTTTCAAAAGTTTATACCCAGTAGCAGCTGCAACATTGATGGCCCTCACTAGCTTGTCAGCAGTGGCAAGCCAATCATCGTGCTTGAGTGGGCTGTATGCAATAGACAGATACGCAACCGGCGACGAGAGTGTTTTGTATCACTTAGACACCCAATCGAAAATGTTCAGAGAAGTTCCAGGTGCTAGTATACCGGCAAGCAACTTAGCAAGTAATGGTTCAAAACTTTATACAGTTCAACGTGTTGATAGAGATAGCAATGCATCGAAGATTTTCGCCTTTGATACTGCGACTATGGAACAAAGCGAACTTGCAACAACCACAAGTTACCCGATAAAGCGCTCAGCTGTATCACCTGACGGCAGCTATCTACTGGCCACTAGCCAAACATACATGTACCAGTTTGATTTGAGTTCCGGTGATAAAACCATTATGGGTAAAATGAAATCTGATGACGCGGTGTACGACGACTTTAATCATGGAGATATTGCGTACTCAGCCGATGGTAACTTGGTGTATGTACTTAACGCTAAAGCGCTTTATGTTTTGAACGAAGCAGACATGACTTTAAGTAAGATCGGGGATCATAACCTGCACTGGGCTTCAGGGCTTGCAGTTGATGACTCCGGCGTGATTTACGCCTCAGCAAGAGAGCGCGGTGAAAATGCCAAAATCTACACGCTTGATCCACAAACTGCGCAGGCGACTTTTTATATGAATGGCCCTGCACATATTGCAGATTTGAGTTACTCAAGCGGGTGCGGGAATTCGTTACCTATTATTGCTCATGCTTTTCAAATTGAAGTGAACAAGGCGAAGCAGTATTGGATGGATGATGGCCAAACGGGTAAAGTCGCTAACTTAGTTGGGTTTAAAGACAATAGCGTGAACTTTAATGACCAAGGGTTTCCGGTAGAATCAAAAGACAAGCTAAATAAACATAACAAATTCACCAAGAATCCGAATGCTAATCGCTGTGCAAGGATGTGGAATAACTTTTTAGATCATCAATATGTACTTAACCGAAATGGTAAAGGGCGTAAGAAAAACGATGGCAGTACTAAATGGTATTTTTCTACAGAAGATGGTGCTTACAAAGTAATTAGGGCCCGCAAAGGAGTATGTGAATATGGTTATGCAACAGGCGAACCAGGCAAGATTCTGTATAACTCTAAAACTGGTTTGGTGACTGTAGAGTAAACTAAGAGAATCTCAGGTAAAGGCGGCTCTGGGAGAAGGTAGCCGCCTTTTATATATGGATTGGGTGCTCAGGAGAGATTATTCGTTTTTAGGTCGCAAACATTGAATTCTATGAAACCTTTTTACTGTTTTGTGCGTCTGAGTATAAATAAGTAAGCCGTAGCCTTTTAACCAAATTCAAGGAGTGCCATGAAAATCACCAAGGCTTTTATGCTTTGCATGATACTGTTTCCTCTAAGCACCGTTGCTCAGATGTCTTCAGAAATAAATCATTTGCTAGACTATGTCGAACAGTCTGGATGTCAATATGAGAGAAATGGCAGTTTTCATTCTGCAATAGATGCTCGTGCGCATATCACAAAAAAGTACAAGTACTATCAAGATGATATAGAGTCTACTGAGGATTTTATAATGTACGCTGCAAGCAAGAGCGCGTTATCTGGAAAGTACTACAAGATACACTGTGAAGGGCAAAATGTAGTGCGCAGTAAGGATTGGCTGATGATAGAGCTAAATCGTTTTAGACAAAAGCTCCTCAGCCTCTAAAGCTATATTGAGTTTATCATGTCATTTTAAAACCTGAGATTAATATCGTGGTTAATTGTAATTCTATTTATTTCATTTGTTTTTAGTTGAAAAAATTAAAATGCTAAAAATCGACAATTTTCATTCAATATTAATATCGCTGATCTTTTTGTGAACAGGTTTTTTTGCCTTTAAGTTAATTTAATAACATAGAAATCAATCTGTTAATAATTAAATTATTCCAACTGTAAGTTGTTTCTAATATAATACATACAACTTACTCACTATCTTTATCACGAGCAAGTTTTCAATATCTGAACCTTTCACCTGTCCAGATGGCGGCGAAATATGAGTCTAATCAAATTTATACCTGCTATTTGGATATGTTCATGTGGTCGCGATCCACGCTGTGTCGAGCATTTTTATTTTTAGCTCCAAGGTATCAAACAAACTTACTGGCTTTAATTACTAGGTCATTGTGAGTATTCGATATCGGTGCTTAATTATTGTAATTTAGGGATTTATAGGAAAGTATGGCATTAAAAAATTTGTCTATATCTAAGCAGATCGGCTTGAGTTTTACGTCGGTGTTTTTAGTTTTCTTTGGTGTGAGCTTGATGACCCATCAAGGCTTAAAAGGGATCAGTGAAGATCTCGGATTTATTGTTCAAACTAGTATCCCTTCGGTGGAAATAGTAAAAGGTATTCAGGTTGATCTGACCACAATAAGAAAAGACGAATTTGGTGTTGCCACTAACCCAAACCACCCTGAATTAGATTCCTGGCTTGTTACCCTTGATGATTTAAAAGCGGGTGTAAACGACAAAATTACGCGATATAGCCAACTTAATGTATCAAATCAAGAAAAATATCAGTTTGAAGCATTTGAACGAGCATGGCGTAAATATGCCTTAGCTACAGCACAATTTAATATGCTAGTCAGAAATAATGAAGTCAGTAGAGCAAACCAAATAGTACTAGACAGTTATAACCATTTTTCAGCGGCGATGGATGAGTTAACCGCATTGGTAAAAATTAATAGTGACAATGTCGGTAATGCAGAATCTTCGGCAATTAAAGCGGTTCAAACTGTGATCACGGTAATCGTGGTTTGTACACTGGTCTCTGCTTTGATGATTGGTTTGATTTGTCTAGTACTAAGCGGTGCGATAAAAAAACCTTTGAATAAAGCGATGCACCTTGCTAAGAGTATTGCCAATGGTGACTTAAGCGAGTGCATAGATACACGCCAAATTGGCACGAATGAACTTGGTTCTTTACTGGTTTCCCTTGAGCAAATGCGCCAGCAATTGAATGGGCTTGTTGTGCAGATTAATGACAGCGCTATCCAATTAACCACTGCTGTTGAAGAGGTAAACATGATTTCAGCACAAAATGCTTCTGGTATGCAAAATCAGCAAAATGAATTGCAATCTGTTGCATCTGCAATGACAGAAATGCAAGCTGCGGTATCTGAGGTTGCCAAGAGTACGGAAATGGGCGCTGAGTCAGCTAATCAAGCAAATATGAAATCTAGAGAAGGCAGTGTTGCATTGAAAAGCAATATTGCGCAAATTTCCAGCGTGGCAGAGACGGTGTCGCATGCAGGGGATTTAGCTGGCAACCTAGAGAAAAACTCACAGAATATAAATGTGGTGGTTGATGTTATTCGTGAGATTGCAGAGCAAACAAACTTACTCGCGCTCAATGCGGCGATTGAAGCCGCAAGGGCAGGTACGCAGGGGCGTGGCTTTGCGGTAGTGGCTGATGAAGTAAGGTCGTTGGCGCAGCGTACACAGGATTCAACAACACAAATAGTTGAAATAGTCAGTGATTTGCAGCTCAAATCTAAAGAAACAGGTGAGGCCACGAGGACATGTCAAAAGGGCATTGATATCTGTGTTCAACAAACCGAAAGTGTTAGCGACACTATCAACAAAATAGAGCAAGAAATTGATAGCATTGCAGCTATGAGTACGCAGATTGCTGCGGCATGCAATGAGCAATCAGTCGTCTCTGAGGAACTGAATAGAAATATTGAAAATATTAATTTAGCAGCTGTGGAAATGACAGAAGGTGCAAACCAAACATCACAGGCATGTCATGAGATAAGTGAGCTAGCTCACGGGCTTAAATCAAGTGTTGAGCAATTTAAGTTGTCTTAACGTTTATAAACCTCATGACTTTTATATATTTTCATTATTATCGTGAGATAAATTAACTTTGGAATTCAATTTATTATAAAAAAAGCGAACCCGAGATTGGGTTCGCTTTTTTTTGTTCTAATAACAATGAGTGTTACTAATGATATTTTTGACCATGAGGTTATTCGTAATGGGGACGCTATATTTGTAGTTTTTATTCTGTACAATCTAGCCTCTTTGGTTAGTTTATTGCGGCGTAAAGTACGCGAATAGAAAAATAACCCTAAAAAACAGCAAGGATATGGCGTGATAAAGTGTTTTGCTTTCTTTATGCTGATATTTTCGTGTATATCAGCCGCACAAACGACACAAAAAATAATTTTGAATGTACCTTTGGTAGAGCAAGGAGAAAAGTTAAGCGGACCAGCAACAATTGAAATGGTTTTTAAATACTGGGGCGTTAAGCAATACTCTCAATATGATATTGCAGAGTCTATACTTGACCAGTACGCAGATGCACCCGTGTTTAAAGCCTCTGGCGTTCTAAACAATTACCCGCGAAAGTGGACACAATACCCAGGGACCAAAGTCACTTATTTACAAGGGTTTCTTGAGCAGTTTGGTAAGACATCAAGCCTCAATTTAGGGACCAATGTGCGCGTTGCAAAAAACTTTGATGCTGAACGTAGCCAGCTATTTAATCATGTAAAGGCATATATCGCGAGTGGTATACCTGTGATTGTATTTCAATATTGGGAGTTGCCAAAGTCTCAAAGCCATTATCGGGTAGTGGTAGGTTATGATGAAGCCAAGCGTCTTGTTTATTTAAATGATGCAAAAGGTGCCAGACGTATGGTTCAGACTTATGAAGAGTTTTTGAATTTGTGGAATGTTGAGCATCCGAGGTTAAGGTATTATGCGGTCGCTTTTAACACCGAACGAAAAAAAATAGACATTAAGTTGTAATTTGTTTAACTAAAGACTAACCAATTTGATCCCTGCTTGGAGAACAATGTGATAAGAAAAAGTTGTGAAGCTGACATTGAAGCTGTTTTACTGGTTTGGCTTGCTGCGTCTGAGCAGGCACATCACTTTGTACCGGCGGCTTTTTGGCGTGAACAGCTGGACTCCATGAAACATGTGTATCTACCAAGTTCCAGAAACTATGTCTACATTAAAGATAGTAAAATCATCGGGTTTTATGCTTTGCTTGACGACACCTTAGCGGCTATTTTCGTCTTGCCTGAAAAACAAGGCCAAGGTATCGGAAAACAATTAATTGCAGATGCTAAATCTCGCTGCCACAGCTTGCAGCTTGCAGTTTATAAACGTAATTTGGCAAGTGTAGAGTTCTATAAAAAACAAGGTTTTGAAATAGCTGGCGAGGAGCTTGAAGAACTCACAGGCCAGCAACAATTGATTATGCGTTGGCAAAATACTATTGGCGTTTAATTTTACGAGCTTATGTCAGCTAGCTGGTGTCTTACTTCCATCAATGCATAGCCGAGTAAGTTGAGCCCTTGCCAATTGTGAGGGTCTAGAATAAGTGGGTTATCTTCAGCAAGTCCTACGCCCCAGATTTTGTCAACGGGACTTGCTTCGACAATGACTCTTGTTGATGTACCGAGTAAAAAACGCTTCAATTCTGGATTTTGCTCGAACTTTAAAAGATTTGCTCTGACGACAATTTCAAAACGTTTGGCATTCCAAAGATCTTCATCAAAGTTGGCTACTTGGCGACCAAGCTTTTTAGCCTCATTAGGGTGCTGAACTGAGCGTATTTGCTCTGCAATATCTGGGTTGTTAAATAACATTGCTTTGGCATACATCATATAATGCTCAGCGGTTTTAAAGTGTTTATCTGCTTCAAAAAAAGGTGCATCAAACCACTGACTAAAACACGATTTAGAAACGCCACTTTTAGGCTTTTGGTGACCCCAAAAATAGACATATTTAGCTGTATTGCCTTGCGCAATAAATGCTTGCAAAGCTTCATTATTATTTATCAACTTCGCTGACTCCTGATTTGTGTAAAGTTGAATTATGTTAGGGTGGCATCAAAGAGAGTTAGGCTGGTGCTAATGTTACCATAAATGGAAAGCGTCAATGGTAATAAATATATTGCGAAAGAAACTCAAAAAGACCTAACGTGAAAGATAAAGCAATAATACCATACTGTTTACAGGCTTCTGTTTTGCTAATAGCGTTGGTCTTTGTAGGAGTTTTGATATTACTTTTGATTCTAAGCGTGTTGCTCAAGCTACATCCCTTGTTGGTAATTTTACTGTGCTCTATTTTAGTGTCTTTTACCTCTGTATCAGTAATTCAATTTGTTTGTTTTGCACCGTATCCGGCCTGTAAGCCAAACATATTTCTAAAAATAGATATGCCGTGAGAGCGCAGTAAATATGGACCATTTAGAGCAAGAAGACGAGTGAAGTAAAGTGGTGGACAGTGACTCATAACGGGAACTGTCAAACGAGGTGTTTGATTATTGAACAGTAGTGGGTGTTCGAAAAATAATCGAAATTAAGAAGAAACTCTTTAAAAAGTACTCGACAATTGTTTTATTCAGTGTATCCTACGCAGCGTATGAAGATATTGATTTATATGTTGTTTGCTTTAGTTTCTGTTTTTGTTCATAAAACCTAATTTTAGTCACTCACTTTACTTCCAATACTGTACACTTTTTTAACTTTTAACTAAATAGGTTTAATTATGTCTCAAGTAACAGGCACTGTAAAATGGTTCAACGAGTCAAAAGGTTTTGGCTTTATCGCTCAAGAAAATGGTCAACCAGACGTTTTCGTTCACTACAGAGCAATCCAATCAGACGGTTTCCGCTCTTTGACTGAAGGTCAAAAAGTAAACTTCACAGTTACACAGGGCGCTAAAGGTCCTCAAGCTGAAAACGTAACAGTAGCTTAATTGTTATGTTTGGGTGTGGCTGACAATCAGGCCACACCTTGATTCTCTCAATCTAACCAAGCTTCCTTTCAAATCCGTTCATATTTATTTTTCTTCATAATCAAACGTTACTCATTTATTCTCCTTATATTTAAGTAAAGTAGTGTTGTTACTTCTTATTTCGTTTATTCAATTACCATAATTATATTCTATTTGCCGATTTGCTGAGCCAATAGATATGTTATTTTGTACTATATTTCAGCAGCTTATTTATGTACATTCATACTAGTTTTATTGCCAAACTAGGAAGAGTGATATGGATCTAGATATTTTCGTTGTTGATGCGTTTACCGATGAACAATTTAAGGGAAACTCCGCTGCTGTGGTACCGCTCGAGGATTGGATTAGCGATACTTTGATGCAAAAAATTGCAGCAGAAAACAACCTTTCTGAAACAGCCTTTATCGTTAAAAATTCGAATAATAGTTACCATATTCGCTGGTTTTCTCCCCTAACCGAAATTGATTTTTGTGGCCATGCAACACTTGCTACTGCTTTTGTTCTTTTTCATCACCTAAACGTTGAGAGTGAAGTTGAGTTTACGACCAACGAAGTGGGAAGCTTGATTGTAAAATTACAAGGCAATGGCAAAATTGAAATGAACTTTCCATTGCAGCAACCCGAACCTGTTCTTGAAGTGCCAACACAGATCTTAGAAGGTCTGTCTATTACACCTAATAAAGTACTCAAGAATCGTCAGGCATACTTTGCAGTTTATGAATCTCAGTCAGAGGTTGAACAGGTCAATTACCAATCAGATATACTAAAACAATTAGCGCCGCTTGATGTGGTTGTTACGGCTCAAGGAGACGAGGTTGATTTTGTCTCTCGCTACTTTTGGCCTGCGAATGGTGGAGATGAAGACCCTGTTACAGGCTCCATTCATACGGGACTTGCACCATATTGGGCACAACAGCTGAATAAGTCTCAGCTTAAAGCATTTCAGGCTTCTGAACGCGGCGGTCAGTTAAATTGTGATGTGGATTTTGCGTCGAATCGAGTCACAATATTGGGTGAAGGCGTTTTATATTTGAAAGGTCAGATATTTGTTTAGTGGGATGAGAAAAGAAAGGCATGATGATGAATAAGGAAAAGCTGGCGATACTAGGCCTACTGTTTGTTGCTCTAATGGCGAGTGTGACAGTGGTTGCTCACATGGCGTGCATACCGCTGGGAGAGGCGTGCTACCGTGCACAGTTGGCTCCAGAAATTTTAATTCAGTCTGCAAGGCAAGGTACGATGCTTGCCCCCTTAGCCACCGTATTGGTGTCGGCTTTATTTGCCTTGTGTGCAGCATATGCTCTTGCAGGAATTGGGTATATTAAACGCTTGCCTTTGACGAATTTAGCGCTAGTTACTATCGCAATGCTTTGTACGCTACGTGGCCTAGGTGGTGTTGTATTAAGCTTGGCACTTCCTGAGATGGTTACGATCTTTAGTGCTGTTGCGAGCCTGATTTGGTTCGTATGTGGTGTATGGACCTTTTTAGCACTGAAGTGGTTAGGTATTAAACCACTTCAGCGAGACATAACTAAAGGTATTTGAGCAATAAATGTTGGCTCGTGCGTTTAGTGACCATGTAATGCTTACATGGCAAGTAGAGTAGGATGGTGAGAACTATCCACATTGAATACGCGAGCCACAAATTAGGTTGATAAAGTGCAGGCCAATTATCTGCACTATCTAAAAATTGTACAGTTCTGCCATATTGAAGAATTGCGTAAATCTGTGCACTTAGATTTATAACTGGAATGTGGATCAGATAATAAAACAACGGCACACCACCAAACACTTGTAACCAAGCTAACCATGGCCTTGTCGGTGCAACCTGAGTCAATCGCTCTAGCAGTGCAAGAAGTATTAAACCTGGCCCTATGGTCATTAACAGATAAAGTAGTGAAGGCGGGTACTTGGTGTTATTGAGTAGAGACATAAACGTTTTAATGTTGCTGGTGTATTCAACAAATGGTTTAGGATCGCCATAAAAATTGGTTATCTTCAATAATACGAATAACGCTATAGAGATTAGGCCTATGCTTAAGAAGGTCTTACACCTAAATGTACTATCGCGTTTGAAGATGGGCGCAATACAATACCCTAGCGCCATAACTGCAAACCAAGGCATTAATGGGTAAACTATAAAGAGCTGCCACTCAGCTGTTAGGTTGGCCGCTGTAGGAACATGAAGTAAATGCCATAGCCAAGAAAATTGTGGCCCAAGTACAGCTAAGAAATGGTCGTCATCAATGAGATTGTGACAATCAATAACAGTTATAGCCAGCACACTAATCCAACTGAGCGGCAGATAAATAAGCCCAGCAAGAATGATCATTGACAGGCCAATAACCCAAATAACTTGTAAAAACACAATATCAAATGCAAATTGCCAACTGAAACTAATCCCTGTTAATTCGAGAAAAACAAGCCATAAGCCACGACTCAGTAAATAATTGCGCAATTGCAATTTTGATTGAACCTTTTCACCATACAAATATGCACTGATCCCAGTTAAAAATACAAATAGTGGAGCGCAAAAGTGCGTAACCCAGCGAGTAAAAAACCACGCTGGTGTTGTATTTTCTATGTCTGTAGGCATAAAGGGAGTGATTGCCCAGTAGTGACGCGTGTGGTCTAGTGCCATTAATATAATGATGAATCCGCGTAAAATATCGAGTGAGATCAATCTGTGTTTGTCGCTCACATCTCAAACCTTAATATTGATTTATACCTTGTTTTAACAAATAAAAAACAAAGTATAAACATATTAATTTTAAAACACGGTCTAAAACCGTGCTCAAATACTAGAATTTACTCGAACTTCATGTACAGACTTACCGAAGTGCCGCTTAAATTGCTTTGCTAATGACTGGGGATCTTGATAGCCCACTGAGACGGCTATGTCGTCGAAACGCAGGTTTGAATAAATCAGCTTTTCCTTGGTCTTCTCGAGCCTTAGCAGGCGAACATATTCAAATGGGGTCATACCGATCGCTGATTTGAAACGGCGGATCAAGGTACGTTCGGTTAGGCAAGCCAAAGCTGCAAGCTGCTTGAGCGTAAAAGGTGTTTTAAGATGTGCCTTTATATGTTGTTGCACCGAGTGTAAGGCATCGTCTTTGTGTTGTTCTAATGCGCTACTCATTAAGAAAACGGTTTGTCGAAGCTGCGGTTCAGGTATGGCCAACCAGTTGGCGACTTGGTTTGCTACATTGCGACCTATTTGCTCAGTAACCAGAGCAAGTACCACATACATATAGCTATGGGCAGCACCTGCAGTATATAACTGTTGATCGCACAAATAGATAGGTTTGGTGTCTAGCTTTAAATGGGGATAATAACGGTTAAAAAATGCTTCGAGCCACCAACTTGCGGTAAATTGTTGTTTTTCCAATAAACCAAGTGCAGCGGCATATGCAACTCCGCAGCAGCCAGCTACAAGTGTGGTTTGCGATTTTGCTTGTAATTTTTCGTGAAGCGGCTTTTTGTATTTTGCAAATCGTTGGCATTCTTTCCACAGTTGTTTGTCGCCTTGGTATTGGCTGCCGATGATAACGAGTACATCAAAACTACTTAAAGCTTCCAATTGACAGTCAGTTTTAAATACAAGCCCTTGACTGCTGCGGACTTCTTTTTCTTCGAGAGACACAATTTGCCAACGGTAATAGTCTTTTTGAATTACCTGATTAGTCACATTCAGCACATCAATGATGCCAGTTAATGCGCTGGCCATTACGCCTTCTTGACAGAGAAGTGCCACTTTCATGTCGTTTTCACCTTGATATTTGTCAGTAGTGACACTGTAGGGTGGGTGAATGCGCTTGTAAAGTAACCTCTCATTCATTAAAAGGAAATAACCTATGTGGATCCAATACCCGATTTTTGCGCTCATTTTACTTTTTTTATGGCTTTGGTTAGCGACTGCGAGCATGCGGATCAAGGCAGTCAGACGTGGAGAGTTATCACTTGATGCCGTTAACTTTGTACTCAAGGATGAAATGAACAAACGAACTCGTTTGCTAGGTAACAGCTATGATAATCAGTATCAGCAACCTGTACTATTTATCTGTTTATTGGCATTTTTACACATGGATGGGATATCCAATATTGGTTGGTATTTGGTATCTATGGTATTTGTCGCTGCAAGGTACTGGCATTGTTATGAACACACACGCGGGGTCAATATCAAACGTCGTACATATGCATTTGGCTTATCTAGTATGAGTTTGTTTATTGGTTGGAGTGTTTGGTTTGTGATGATGATTATGAAGTAAAGTTCCTACCTAAGCAGTTAAAATAAAAAAGCAAGGCATTAGCCTTGCTTTGATAGTTATCATTGTTTTGCCACAAATTAACTGTGTGGCCCAGTGAGCATGCCCAGTTGTGCCAACTCGGCATATATTTTAACTATCAAGTGCTTATTTTAGCCACTCAATCATATTGCCTATCAATGCTTGGGTTGACGCTAAGCCGTCGGCTCCGCCTACATCACATAGTCCCAATCCACATCCATCAAAATGGTGATTCGCTTTCTCAAGTAGATGTAATTCGCTACCTGTGCGGCATTGAATTTGGGCATATTGTTTTGTAAATATTAAACTATTGGCCTGTGCTGGACCATTTTCAATATCACCAGAAAGCGCATTACAAAGCCTGAGAGATTGACTAGGAGAAACGATAGTATCCGCCATACCATGACTAATGAACATGTCAGGTGCAAGGAACGGGTAACGCTCAACATACTCAAGCAAGCTGTTGTTAACGATAACAGGTTCATTACCCGTGAGATCACGCCAGTCTGACTTACCTGATAAGATTGCGATCATTCTTTCAATGTAACCGTGTACATACGTGCCGTCTTGAACTTCTTTCAACTGGTGTGCAAAGTCTGGCACTGGGAACATAGGGGCGATTTTCTCAATCATGAAAGGAAATTGTTGAGATAGCCAAACTGACATATGACCACCGGCAGATTGTCCAGTGAGGCGAATAGATTTGTTGCTATGCGTGTATTTATAGTTATTGAATAGTGCCCAAAGGTATGCATCGCGAATATCTTGTTTACTATCTTCAATATTCACTTGATTACATGTGGGGCCAGCTTCGCGGTCTTCTACAAGGCGGTAATAGGGCATATAAACCACAAAGCCAGCGTCAGTGAATTGTGCTATTTGTGCTTCTGCCGTGCGGGCAGTGCCCAGTCTTTCTAACCAGCCCCCACCATGGATCATCATAAGAGGCGTTGCATTGTGAACATTGGCATTTTTATACACTCGCATCTCTAGATGACAAGCCCCTCGCTCACTGTATGTCGTTTTGTACGTTGCACGTTGAACAAGCGGGACTTCAGAGAAACTTTGAGGGCGAGTAGTAACTGGCAAAGTGGCGGAGTATCCAGGCATCCATGCATCTTGCACATAATTGAGATCTTCGCTGTTACCATATTTTTCAGCTTTGTAATCAAACTCACGAACACAAAACTCGGTGTCTGATTCGTTTTTGTATTCAATCGCCGTCGTGCACTGTGCATCTGTATAATACCAGCCACGTGTTGCATTATGCGCTTGCACTTGCTGACATTGGCCATCTTGACTATACAGTGTAGGTAGTTGTTCGGCTCCAGGTTTAGTCGCGACGGCTGCATAGCAGTAACTAGCACCTCGTAAGATTCTCTCAATTTCAGGAGATTGGTTGTTGAGCATTTCTCTAAGCGCTTGGTCATGTTCTTTAAAGTAGCCAATGCTTGCGGTTAAAGGCGCATTACCGTCAGTAGGTTGACCACTTAAGTAATGGGCCAGTAAGTTTTGTGGATCTGGAAAAACAGATGCATTTGTAACAGTAGATATCGCGAGTGCGACACCGCCAAGTAAGTGTGATACGTATTTCATAATGGTTCCTTGTTGACTTACTGAGAATAAAGACGGCGGGATTTTTCAATTATTTAGGGAATTTATAATTTAATTTATGTCAACTTTGAAAGCTTTAATTAGTATGAACAACTAAGTTGTCATGGTGATTCTTTTGCGCAAATAGTTTGATTATGCGTTATACAAAGCAGTTAAAGTAAGCGTGAATAAGTGAGTCGTAGAAGTTGGACTGTAAGTTGGCTAATAGGGAAGTTTAACTGAAAAAGCCCCAGAGAGGGGCTTTATACAAAGGGTTAGTCGTTCATCAGTTGGTTGATGTACTTAACCGGTGCGCTGCCAAAGCTTAAAAACTCTTCATGAAAAGCTTTTAGATCAAAATCTTTGCCAAGCTTCTCTTTTTGTTTTTCACGTAAGTCGTATATTTCACGATACCCACTGTAATAGCTGGTCAATTGCACTTGACTCAATGTTGCACGGCGCCATTTTCCTTCTGCCTCTGCACGCTCTTGGAATGCGCCATTCATGAGTAGATCTAGGCCCTCGTCACGGCTAATACCTTTAACTTGGATTCCATAGTCCAAAATCGTATTACAAATTACACGCAGGTTCCATTTGTAGTACATCAACCACATTTCAGGTTCGTGGTCGCCGTACCCTTCCTCAAGCATCATGCGTTCAGTATATACGGCCCAACCCTCAATCATTGCACCATTACGTAAGATGCTTTTCACCAAAGAAGGTGACTTGTTTGCGTACACAAGCTGAGTGTAATGACCTGGCACAGCTTCATGGATATTAAGAATCTGTAAGATCCAGTGGTTATATTCACGAAGAATAGAGTTTGCTTGCTCTTCAGTGCGTAATTCTAATGGTTCTACGTTGTAGTAGGTGTTCTCTTTGCTGTCGTAAGGCCCAGGTGATGAGATTGACGCCATTGCGAAGCCACGCATGTATTCAGGTGTCTCTCGCACGACTAAAGGCTTTTCTGGATCAAGCGTTATCAAGTCTTTTTCTATAACAAACTGTTCAAGAAGTGGAATTTGACGTTTGATCTCAGTAACAAAGTCTTCTTTGGCTACATGTTTTTGTGATAAATGCTTAATAAGTTCAGATATAGCTTGCGTATCATTTGCAGGTCTTTGGGTATCCGGAAAGTACTTTGGCCAAAGTTGGTCTGTCAGTTTGACCATTTCATTTGTAACACGCGCTTTATCTGCAAGTGCTTTTTCGTACATCTTTTTAGCTGTGTAGCCAGATTGAATGTCAAATGCAAACTTTTCTTCGTATAGCTCCTCACCAATTCTAAAGCTGCGCGCATTACCATTTTCAGTCAGGTCTTTTTCAAGTTGCGTCAGGAATGCGATATAACCATTGATAGCTGTTTTCGCATTTGCAAAGCGAGTCTTAAATAAGGCTTTTTCCTGTGCCGTGAGTACTTCAGAAGCATCAACCTCGTCGAGTAAGTCGTCTTTTAAAACCGCAAAGGCACCTTCGTTTTGTGCAATAGCTAGTTGCGTGTATTCAATTGTTGGGGTGTCAATATTTTGCTGAGCAGCAGCATAGTATTCTGGTACATATTTTAAGCGCTCTAATACTGTTTTGAACTTTTCAGACTCTGATTTAAAGCGGCTATTTAGAATATTAGCGAAACCATAAGAAACGTTATAAGTCGAAGGGTTCCACTGCCAGCCTTTGAATTTCTCGGTGTTCCAAATTGTTTTCTTTAAGCTGTTCTCTATCAAATAGTAATCCGTTTTTTGATTTCCACTTAAAGAATCAACGTTAAAGCTGTAGAGTTTTGCCAGTTTGTCTTTTGAGAATTGAATGTTACTAGCGCGTGTTGCCGCATTTGGAATAGTGATAATGTCGTCGTATTTTCCGTAACCAGCATACTGAGAAAACTCAGGGTATTGACGCCATAAATCTTCGATAAATTTTTCAGAAAATGTACTGAAAGCTTGATTTTGAGCTGCGTGAGCAACGGGTTTTGCAGCCGTTTCTGTAGATGTATTTGTAGAACTACAACCCGCTAACGTGAGCGCGGCTGCGACTGCCAGAGTGAGCGCAGTTTTATTCATTCGCTTGTTCCTATTTTTTAATTTTTGCTATCATAGCAATTTTTTGCAGCCTTGGCTTGCTCTGGGTGGTCTAGCCATACCGCGCCATTTGCTTCTGTTGCGACAATATCTTCAGGGTTGTACATGGGACAAGATTTCATTGATAAGCACCCACAGCCAATGCAACCGTCGACCATTTCTCTGACACGCATCATGTAGGCAATTTTCTCGTCTAATTGAGCTTGCCAAAAGCGAGACATCCTCGCCCAGTCTTCTTTTGTAGGTGTACGGCTTTCAGGAAGTTTGGCCAATGTTTCTTTAATCTCAACGAGTGAGTTTCCCATTTTTTGACCGGCCTTAATAACGGCGATACGTCTTAGTACATCTTTTTTATATCGCCTTTGGTTGCCCGCATTTCGCCAACTGCGAATAAGCCCTTTGGTTTCGTAAAAGTGCAGTGTCGATACCGCTACATCTGCTCGCTTTGCGACTTGCCCCACACTCAATCTGGGTTCGTCACGCTCACTTGCCGCTGCCATTTTAATAGCCCCTTGAAAAAAATGATAAAAAAATCTTTACCTAAACTTAGGTTGAGGTTTTAGCCTAGCAGCAAATCAACGATAGGAGAATTATTTTGAACACAATTATTGTATATTCAAGTGCAAGTAAAGCAGGTAACACGTCAATCGCAGTTGAAGAATTGGCCCGTGATCTAAATGCAAAAACGCTGTTTTTAGATGATTTCGTGATCCATGACTATAGCTACGAGCACAAGAATAAAGATGACGACTTTAGGGGCCTGTTTAGAGAGGTTTTACAGTATGACCACGTGGTATTTGCATCGCCTGTTTATTGGTATGCGGTAACCCCAAGGATGAAAGCATTTATTGATCGTATCACCGAGTTTATGGATGATGAAGTTCTCCAACCCGAGCTTAGGGTCTTACGTGAGAAACACTTTTCCATTTTATCTACTTCGATTCACCAAGATGCGCCAAGTGCATTTATTGAAATGTTGCAAAAAACTTTTGAGTATTTGGGCATGACACTCAAAGGTACCCATCATAGACAATTCCAACTTCAACCCTAATTACTTTGCTTTTTTAGGTACTGTGTTTGGTACTGCTTAGGCGTTTGGTTGAACGCTTTTTTGAAGCTTCTACTTAATTGGCTGGGGTGATTGAACCCCAGTGAAAATGCGACACTAGTTACGTTTTCTCCCTGTTGCAGTTGTTTTCGAGCAGACATCAACCTTTGGCCATGTAGCCATTGCTGTGGTGTGGTGCCCATTGTCACCCTAAATTGCTCGAAGAATTTACTGCGACTCATACAAGCGATTTTTGAGAGCTGTTCAATATCCAATTGCTGGGTTAGATCTTGTTGCATTTGGCTTATTGCCGCATGGATCCCTGTGTTGATGTACCCCTGATTAATTTGTTGGAATAAAAAATCTCGGCTTTGTTGCTGTAGAAGTCTTGCGACGAGTTCATTTAAGGCAAGATCAATGTAAAAAGCACGTTGAGGGTCATTTTCGCTGAATAAATGGATGAGGCGATTCAGTAATTGCTGGGTTTGTGCATTGTGCTCGTTGTGCACAAGTTCGCTATGATACTCATAATGTGGCGCTTGGGTCGATTGTGCGCAATTGAGCATATCGGCAACGGAGGAAATTTTGTCTCTACTGATCTCGATTGCTAGACAAGTGGTCGGTCTATCTAAACAAGCTGTAGGAAAGTCGATATATACCGCCTGCTTTGGTGCCAAGACAAAGCTCTCATTGGGCAAAAATGGCTGATGGTAGTCACAGCTGTTTACGTGCATCACTTTTTTACCGGTCAACATCCCGCAAAATAACACTTCGCTAGAACATAGACGAATATGTTCTGCATTTTCATAGGTATCATAAATACTTAATTCAACGCCTTTAGCACCAAAGTGCACACGGTTTTCAACCAGAGACGACACTTTTTGCCTTTGTTTATTTAATTGTTCTAGCATTGAAGTTTGTTCCTTGTTTGGACTCATGTGCAAACTTTTTGTACGGATTGTTAAGTTTTTAATCTGCCTTTTTATTAATGTCAATTAAATGAATAAAGGACCACGCAGATGTGGCCATAAAAAATAATGACAACATCAAGTTGAAGAGGCACTTATGATTTACGCAAATCCCAACTCACCCGATGCTCTTGTGAATTTTAAATCCCAATATGAGAATTATATTGGTGGTAAGTGGACACCGCCTGCGGATGGTGCCTACTTTGAAAATATCAGCCCTGTAAATGGCAAAAGCTTCTGTCTAGTCGCACGCTCTAATGAAAAAGACATTGAACTAGCCCTTGATGCTGCCCATCAAGCTAAAGAAAAGTGGGGAACAACATCGGTGACTGAGCGCAGTAATATTTTGCTCAAAATTGCTGACCGAATTGAAGACAATCTTGAATACCTCGCGGTCGCAGAGACATGGGACAACGGAAAGGCGATTCGTGAGACATTAGCCGCTGATGTGCCACTTGCGGCAGATCACTTTCGTTACTTTGCAGGTTGTATACGCGCTCAAGAAGGCAGCATAGGTGAAATTGACGAACATACAGTTGCTTATCATTTTCATGAGCCTTTGGGGGTTGTCGGTCAGATTATTCCGTGGAACTTTCCTTTGTTAATGGCTGCATGGAAACTTGCACCTGCGCTAGCAGCTGGAAATTGTGTTGTTTTGAAGCCTGCAGAGCAGACTCCAGTATCAATTTTGTTGCTCTTGGAGCTGATAGAGGATTTACTTCCAGCGGGTGTACTAAATATTGTCAATGGGTTTGGCAAAGAAGCCGGAGAAGCGCTGGCGACAAGCAGTAGAATTGCAAAAATTGCTTTTACTGGTTCTACGCCTGTAGGCGCGCATATACTAAAATGTGCCGCTGATAATATTATTCCATCAACGGTAGAACTTGGAGGCAAGTCACCCAACATCTACTTTAATGATGTGATGGAAAAAGATGATGCGTATTTAAGCAAATGCATTGAGGGCGCTGTACTGGCTTACTTTAATCAGGGGGAGGTGTGCACATGTCCTTCTCGTCTTTTTGTACAAGAAGATATTTATGATGAGTTTATCGCCAAAGTCATTGAGCGGACTCAGCTTATTAAGCGAGGAAATCCATTGGATACTGACACCATGGTAGGTGCTCAAGCGTCTCAGGCACAGTTTGATAAAATACTGAGTTATATAGATATAGGTAAGCAAGAAGGTGCAGAAGTATTGCTAGGCGGCGACGTTGAAAAACTGGATAACGAATTTGACCATGGCTATTACATCCAGCCTACCTTGCTCAAAGGCAATAACAATATGCGAGTGTTTCAGGAGGAAATATTCGGACCAGTGATCTCTTTGTGTACCTTTAAAGATGAGTCTGAAGCGTTGGCAATGGCCAATAGCAGTGAATTTGGACTAGGTGCCGGTGTGTGGACGCGCAATATGAATCGAGCATATCAATTTGGGCGCAAAATTGAAGCGGGTAGGGTGTGGACTAATTGCTATCACATGTATCCTGCTCACGCAGCATTTGGTGGTTATAAGCGCTCTGGAATTGGACGTGAGACGCACAAAAAAGCGCTCGACCATTATCAACAAACAAAAAACCTTCTAGTCAGCTATAGTGAAAGTCCGCTTGGGTTCTTTTAAGTTATAGCCTTTGCAAGATGCGCAACCAACCGCATGGTCGCGCTCTTTTTCATCGCGTTGTTAGGCCAAATTGCGAAAACTGGGATAGGCGATACACGCCAATCAGGTATAAGCTCTATGAGTGCCCCAGTGTTTAAATAGTCACTTACTAAATAGGCTGGTGGAGTAGCTGCGCCCAAACCATCGATACACAGCTGTGTCATTCCTTCAACGCTATTCACTGAAACGTTGTGAATAAACTCGATTTCAACGCTCTCATGTATTGGGTGAGTTAGACGCCGTTTTGCTGGTAAACTCGAGAGTTTAACCCAAGGTATTTGTATAAGATCTTGTGGTTGTTTTGGAGGCGTTTGTTGTTCTAATAGCTTTGGGTGGCATACAAGCTTTCTTTCAATTTGGCCTAGCCGTTTGCTCTTTAAATCGCTACTTGGTAGTTCACCAGCACGTATTGCGATGTCTATCCCTTTTTCAATCAAATTTTCAAAAATGTCACTATAAATGATATCAACCTCTAGGCTTGGGTGTTGCTTGCAGAAATTAGCCAATGAGCGTGAATAATAAGAACGCGTTAATGCTGTGGGAAGGCTAATAGTTAACTTACCGCTTAGCGTTTCGTTTTGCTCTGAGATTGATAGCAGCCCTTGCTCCACAGTACAAAGCATCGTTTCACTGACTTTTTGCAGCTTTCTTCCTTGAGAAGTGAGTGATAATTTTCGAGTTGAGCGGTACAGAAGTGCTGCGTCCAGTTTCTTTTCGAGCGCTGTAATGTGATAACTGACAACTGAGGGAGAAAGCCTCAACTTTCGTGCCGCGCCGCGAAAGGACCCTTGTTCAACTACGGTCGCAAATATGGCAATACTTTTTAAATCATCAATCATATTGAGTAAGTTTTTAGAACAGTGATATCTATTTATACCATCTAATAATGCATATGACATGGCGTTACTATCGTTAGCAGTTGAAAAGGAGATAATTATGTCTGTTTTACTTGCTATGGGTTTGTATGCTTTTTCTATGTCTATCACGCCAGGACCGGTTAACTTAATTATATTTTCGAAAGCGATAAACATTGGTGTAGGGCGAACATTGCCGTTTGTCTTGGGCGCGACAATAGGCTTTTGCTCCGTTTTGTTTAGTGCTGGCCTCGGACTCGGTTTATTGGTAAAGCAATATATTTGGCTAACTAATTTAATCGCAATGCTCTGCTGTGGGTTTATCTTTTACTTGGCGATACAGTTTTTAAAATCGGATTCAAATTTAGAATTCTCTTCGAAGTCACAATTAGGGTTTTGGTCAGGCTCTGCCTTAATGTTGTTGAACCCAAAAGCTTGGCTTGCAGCGGTAGCGGGTACCAGTTTATTTGTAGAAAAGGGTCAGTTATCTCAACTTATACTGTTCGTTAGCATATACAGTGTTATCTGTTTTATAAGCCTGAGTTTGTGGGCAGTATTAGGTAAAAAAATGTCCGATACCTTTTCACTTTCTCGTTACATTGTCCATTTAAATCGTGCGACTGGGGTACTGTTGATGGGAGTGTGTTGCTACGTTCTTGTTGGTCTGAGTTTCAATTGATTTGAATTATTTATAAGTGAAAGTAAATGTAATTGCTGAAAAGCAATCTAGGATTGTGTTTGTGCATTCTTTCTTGGTAATTCACTCTATCATGTGTATGGCGATGCTAAAATTACCGAGGTTGCTTCTAATGAAACTCGAGTAGTTTTTGAGACAAGTCTCGGTGAAAAGTATTCATGGTAGTGGGTGAGTCCGCGAGTTTTTAAGAGCAACGAGAGAAAGTGGTTAATCCTACTACCTTGTCGTTACACCTCGCATGGGAGTGTGGCAAGCTAGGTCCCCTGAGTATATGTAATAGTGATAAGGTTATATCCAGGGGTTAATCGATAAGTAGGACGGATTTTATTGTTTTTGATATTGCTGGCTAACGGTTTGTTGCACAGTAAATATTTTATTGCTAATCCGCCAGCCCTGATCGAGCTTTAACAATAATAAATAGTCTGTATATACCTTGTTTTTATTAGTGATCGTAGCTTTCGCCATCGCAGAGTTTCCTGTCACATCAATAGTAATTATTTTTCCTACTCTGCTATATTCCCTACCTACCTCAATATTGCTTATGTAATTTTTACCCCTGATTTCAGATAATAAGTG
>NZ_AUYB01000134.1 GCF_001625655.1 Pseudoalteromonas luteoviolacea DSM 6061
TGCTAAAGCGAAAAAAGCTGCTAAAGCCGCTGAAGAAGCGCAACCATCCGCTGATGAATCGGCAGAGGACAATGTTGCCGAACCTGAAGATCCACGCAAAGCTGCCGTAGCCGCCGCCATTGCCCGTGCTAAAGCGAAAAAAGCAGCTAAAGCCGCTGAAGAAGCTAAAGAAGCCAAGCAAGTGACTCAAGTTCATGATGATATTGAGGGTACAAGTGAGGAAACTGCTCCGGCACCAGCACAGCTCAGTTCAGAAGAAAAAAGAAAAGCAGCAATTAAAGCAGCTATCGAGCGCGCAAAAGCAAAAAAACAAGCCCAAGAACAAGAAGGAAATGACCTGTCATGAAATTAACCATGGCTTCCTCGCCTCATAACCACAGCCTCAAATCTGTCAATAAGTTAATGACTTGCGTCATGCTTGCTTGCGTACCGGGCATTTTAGTACAAAGTTACTTCTTTGGGATTGGTGTACTTGCGCATCTCTTTTTAGCACTGGTCAGTGTTAGCGTGGCTGAAGCTGCTATTTTAAAAATTAGAAACCGTCCTATATGGCCAACATTAAGTGATGGCAGTGCTTGGCTAACTGGAGTACTCATTGCTGTCAGTATTCCACCGTTGGCTCCTTGGTGGATAGTTGTTATTGGTAGTGTATTTGCAATTATCATTGTAAAGCAGCTGTACGGTGGACTGGGCTTTAATTTGTTTAACCCAGCAATGGCTGCTTATGTATTGCTACTAATTTCTTTTCCAGTACAAATGACTGCATGGCAGCCCGTCAATACTTTATTGGCGACACCTCTGTCCATGATTGACCAATTAAGTATCATCTTCACGGAATCCACACAGGCAGGTATAACTCTCGATATTGCACGACAGGTTATCGATGGTGCAACAGGCGCAACTCCTTTGGACCATGTAAAAACTGCGCTTTCTCAAAACATGACCAGTTCAGAGGCGATGGACAACATCGCATTTACTCGTTTCGCCGGCGAGGGCTGGCAGTGGGTGAATGTCGCCTTTCTGATTGGCGGACTATACCTGTTAAAAGCTAAAGTCATTAACTGGCACATTCCTGTAGCTATGCTTGTATCATTGGGGCTATGCAGCACACTGGGATTCATTTTTGGGGGGCATACTGGCGTCGCATTTCACCTGCTGAGCGGCGCAACTATGATTGGTGCATTCTTTATTGCTACCGATCCAGTTTCTGCCTCAACAACCAATCGCGGTAGATTGATCTATGGTGCTCTGATTGGCTTGTTGGTTTATTTAATTAGACAATTTGGTGGCTACCCTGATGCAGTGGCTTTTTCTGTATTACTGATGAATATGGCTGTACCACTTATTGATCACTACACTCAGCCTCGTACTTATGGACATGGAGCACGCAAATGATACTAGCATCCATGAAGAAAAACGGTGCAATACTCACAGCATTTGCACTGGCCACAACTGGCAGCGTAGCATTGGTGCAGCAACTCACCGCGCCTCGTATTGAAGCGCAAGAAAAAAAGCACCTAATGCGTACGCTGACACAGGTTATTCCTGCGGATAAGTATAACAATCAGCTTTATTTAGACTGCATAGAGAGCGATGCAACAGAGCTAGGACCAAATGGGCCGCATCGTATTTACCGTGCTAAGCTTGATGACCAACCAATTGCTTTGTTAGTGCAGCACATTACACCTGAGGGTTACAGTGGCAATATTAATATGCTCACTGCTGTGTATGCCAATGCCACGATTTCCGGCGTTCGTATTACACAACACAAAGAAACTCCGGGGCTAGGTGACAAAGTAGAAATTAAAAAATCTGACTGGGTTAATTCATTTATCGGTCAAAAAGCAACTAGCGGTAACGACGCACGCTTTAATGTTAAAAAAGATGGCGGTGTGTTCGACCAGTTTACAGGTGCAACGATTACCCCGAGAGCGGTTGTAAAGTCAGTGAATGCCGCAACGTGGTATGCACACCAAAACTTTGATGCGCTCTTTGCGCAAGACAACCTATGCCAGCAGGAGACGCTATGAGTGAGCTTAAAACCTTAGCACATGAAGGGCTCTGGAAAAACAATGCAGCCTTGGTCCAACTGTTGGGTCTTTGTCCATTGCTTGCAGTTACCAGCACAGTGACCAATGCTCTCGGCCTTGGTATCGCCACCTTACTTGTTTTAGTTGGCTCTAATGTCACGGTTTCCATTGTTAGAAATTGGGTGCCAAAAGACATTCGGATCCCTGTTTTTGTCATGATCATCGCTGCTTTTGTGACTATTATTGAATTGCTGATGAACGCTTATACATTTGGGCTCTATCAAGCTTTGGGGATTTTCATCCCCCTAATCGTTACAAACTGTGCCATTATCGGGCGAGCAGAGGCATACGCCTCAAAAAACTCCCCACTGTTATCAGCATGGGATGGTGTCATGATGGGTCTTGGCTTTGCCGCCGTACTGGTCATTTTAGGCGCAATGCGTGAATTAATCGGTCAAGGTACTCTCTTTGATGGTGCTGAGTTATTATTGGGTGAGTGGGCGACAGCTTTACGTATGGCCATTATAGATTTCGATAATCAATTTTTGGTTGCCATTTTACCACCCGGTGCGTTTTTGGGCTTAGGCCTTATTATTGCGGGTAAAAATTATTTTGATGAAAGAAAAAAAGCTAAAACACAACCTGTAGAAACAGAAAAAGCACCTCGTGCGCGCGTAACAAACCTTACCTAAACCAGACTATACCACCCGCGCAACCGTCAATTATGCGGGTGGTTTTAACTAGATATAATTACTATATCTAACAACTTGCAAGTAAACCGTCATGAACAAAACCAAACGCCTTGAGATCCTCACGCGGCTGCGTGACGACAACCCAAACCCTAAATCAGAGCTTGAATACACAACCCCTTTTGAACTTTTAGTCGCTGTAACTCTATCAGCACAAGCTACCGATGTAGGCGTCAACAAAGCGACTAGAAAGTTATTTCCCGTTGCAAATACGCCTGAAGCCATTGTTGCACTCGGCGTTGAAGGACTGAAAGAATACATAAAAACCATTGGTCTTTTTAACTCCAAAGCAAATAACGTCCATAAACTAAGTCAAATTCTTATTGATAAACATGGCTCGGAAGTGCCACAAGACCGCGAAGCACTAGAAGCCTTGCCCGGAGTAGGCAGGAAAACGGCCAATGTAGTGTTAAATTGTGCGTTTGGTTGGCCAACAATTGCAGTAGATACGCATATTTTTAGGGTATCGAATCGCACTAAATTTGCCATGGGCAAAGACGTAGTCGCAGTAGAAGAGAAGCTCGAAAAAGTCGTTCCAAAAGCGTTTAAAGTGGATGTGCATCATTGGTTGATCCTACATGGCCGCTACATTTGCACAGCAAGAAAGCCCAAGTGTGGCAGCTGTATTATTGAAGACCTATGTGAATTTAAAGAAAAAACTGATTAAAAGAAAAGTTTTGCAGTGGTGTCCGTTGCCCCACTGCAAATCTCATCAAACGATTTATTTTACATATAATAGTCGCCTTGCCTCAGTCAGCCTTTTGATAAGTATACTGTTACCAATACTAAGCGTTAGTTGTTTGTACCAATTTGTAAATAGTACTCTAATCAACCAATAAAACAGAACGCCTATCATAAGGTAAATAAGCGCATTGCTATCAATAAAATCTGGCCAGCTATCCGATGTATTAGAAGAAAACGACATGACTGCTCCCAGCATTGCAAAACATGCTCTCCAGGTATGCCTGACTATGCGGTGCTTCCCAGAAAGGCCACCACTCAACAGCATTTTTAGATCTAAGCATGCAGACAACGCCGCAACTGAAGCATGAATTGTAAAAATCGTTTTAAAGGTTTGAGGAATATCAGTAGCGGTATATACAAAATGAAATAGACTGAAGCTTACGTAAATAATTAAACACATCGAGAGTGCTTCAAATATACCGACTGTATTTTCTTTTCTTAAAACGACTGCCCACGCGGTCGTACCATAATAAAAAGTGAGCAAAGCCATAGTGGCCCCACCGTTAAAAGACGCCGCAGTCCCCGCCATGATTAACATTGATAGGAAAAATAAATTCCCAGACCACCGATGTTTAGTCTTTCCTTTCGCAAAACTTAACGCGCCAATACCAAACAACAACAAAAATGCACCGGCTATAATATGCACAGTTAGCATCATATCTCCTTGTAAAATTGTTTAATGTACTAGTTAAATCAAATCTTTATTCGACCTAAATTATTATTCAAACTAGCCATAATGACATTCTTTAACATTGACTCGACCTCAAACCATCAACACTTTTATAAAATGGCACAGTGGTAATCTAATGGATACTTGTGAAGTGTTACAAAAAATTATGATCGTATGATATTTATGGTGTTCAAGCCTTTAACATGAATTCAAGCCCACTGCAGCTAAAGGTGCAAAGTACAGGGGCAACATATTGAAAAGGCTGAAAAAATGAAGATAGAGGCAGTGACTTTAGTACCATACCAAAGCCACTGTATTCTTTTACCGCTGAAATTTAGCAATAAATTGATCGACCAAAGACTTTTGGTCTGCAAGCGCTTTTTGAGTATTCGCCATAGTGGCCAGTGAGTTGTCGGAGCTTTCTAGCGAGTCTGTTGCCAATTGTGAGATGGTGACTGCATTATTATTTAGTTCATTACTTACACCAGACATTTCCTCAGTTGATGTAGCAATTTGATAGTTTAGACTTGAGATGTCATTGACTATCGCATTGATGCTATCTAAAGATGCTTTGGTCCCTTCAGCTTTCTCAACACATTGACTCGACTTTTCAACCCCATTTTGAATGGCCTGTACGGCACGCTCAGCCCGTTGCCTCAAGTTGGCCACAATGTCATCAATTTCTTTTGTAGATTCCTGTGTGCGCTGTGCTAACGCTCTGACCTCATCAGCAACTACTGCAAACCCTCGCCCTTGCTCTCCCGCTCTTGCGGCTTCAATTGCTGCATTTAATGCTAGTAGGTTAGTTTGCTCCGAAATACCTCGAATAACATCAACTACCCCGCCAATATTCACTGTTTGCGCATTTAGGTCTTCTATATCAGACTGCGTTTTGGTCAGCTCTTCAGACAGCGTATAGTTGGTCTCCATATTGTCATTTACTGCAGTACTGCCTTCTTTCACAGATTTTAATGCTGCTTCTGATTGTTGAGCAGCGTTGTTAGTGTTGGAAGCAATTTCTTGTATGGTTGCGGTCATTTGGTTAATCGCGGTAGCTAGTGAACCAGTTTGCGCTTGCTGATTGTTCAGCAATTGGGCACTCTTATCACACTCATCAACTGTTTCTTTTGCATGCCCTCTGACTGTGTCACTCGCATCTTTCACTCTTCCCAATACAGCTCTTAATTCTGATTCACGTGCAAGTAACGCGAGTTCGATTGCTGCAATATCGTTGACCTTGTCAATATATATCTTTTGCATCAATGGGTTATCATAAACTTTGCGAGCTTTTTCGCTTAAATCTCTTACAGGTGAAAGGCGCTGATAGGTTAAAAATAAGGCAACAACAACCAATACGCTCTCTAGTATATATGACCACGGTGAAGGTAGCGAAGCAAACACCATACTGAGAATATAAAATACGCCAATAATAAGCATCATTTGCGCTGACAAAGACATAGAGGCACGGGTAAAGCTCTCTACAGAGGCGCCCTCATTGAGCTTTTGATAAATTTTTTCTGCACGATTGATGACTTTACGTTCTGGCTTGGTTCTCACTGACTGATATTCAACAGTTTGGCCAGAACCATTTGTGATGGGTGTTACATATGCATTCACCCAATAATGATCTCCGTTTTTACAGCGATTTTTTACCATACCCATCCATGGCTTACCTGACTCAATGTAATTCCATAGATTTTGAAAAGCTGCTTTTGGCATTGTAGGATGCCGCACAATGTTGTGTGGTTTACCTTCTAACTCGTGTAACTCAAATCCAGCGACCTCACAGAACTGTGGATTTGCATACTTTATTTGCCCTTTTGTATTTGTTGTAGACAATAAATTATAGGAGGCGGGATAGTCATATTCCCGGTTTGTAAAATTAGATCTTCCTTTAGCCATGGCAACTCACTCTAAATAAAAAAGCAATAATAAATTATTACTTCTACGCGAGCATGACAATAGTGATGAAAAATTGTTCTATATCAAACTATTGAATGAACTAAACTCGTTTTTACAGGCATTTCTGCTAAACCATAACGTTAGTATTAATTCAATTTATTACAAATAGAACAGATAAACAGACAACCTAACTTTTAAAGTCGCCCGTAGGTTTGCCAAAGATCTCAGCGCAGCATCAAAGTAAAAGTTAGCAAAGGCTTGTTAATTAGCAAGTATGAAGGAAATAATAGAACTACTTAGGAAAGAAAGTGGCGTCCCCTAGGGGATTCGAACCCCTGTTACCGCCGTGAAAGGGCGGTGTCCTAGGCCTCTAGACGAAGGGGACACAATTTT
>NZ_AUYB01000135.1 GCF_001625655.1 Pseudoalteromonas luteoviolacea DSM 6061
TGAACTGCTTTAATTAAACCGGACACTTTAATAATGGAATATAATCCAATTGTTGAGGTGTTAAATGACTAAAAGAACAAACAGAAGTTACACGGCTGAATTTAAACAAGAAGCTGTGGCATTGGTAACCGAGCAAGGTTACAGCGTATCAAAGGCGGCCGCGTCTTTGGGTATCACAGATAAATTACTTTATAACTGGAAAGCAAAGGTTGAAGCAGAACAATCTGGTGCCAGTTTAAATGCTGATGAGCGAGCTGAGTTGTTAAAGTTACGCAAGGAAAATAAAGAGCTAAGGATGGAAAAAGAGATATTAAAAAAGGCCAGTGCTCTCCTGCTAAAGGAAACCAAATAACGTTTAAAACGATTAAGCAGTTATCTTCTGTGTTTCCCGTGGTTAAGCTCTGTAAGGTAATGCAAGTCAGCCGCAGTGCTTACTACGCTTGGCTTAAACGACCAGCAAAGGTGATTACCGCTGAGCAGCTTAACTTGTTCCGCCGAGCCAAGTTTCTATTCAAACAAAGTCGGAACAGTTTAGGTTATCGGGAACTTAGAAAGAAGCTATGCAGAGAGGGCTTTAAGGTAAGTGATTATGGCGTTCAGAAGTTAATGGCAACACTTGGTTTAGTCGTTACTCAGCGCGTTGCATACAAGGTAACGACCAAGCGTAAACACAGCGATGCCGTTGCTGATAACTTGCTGAACCAGAACTTTAACCCCGTTGCGCCAAATCAGATATGGGCTGGTGATGTGACGTATTTGAGGACTGGCGAAGGCTGGATGTATCTAGCGATTGTTATGGACTTATACTCTCGTCGTATCGTTGGCTGGCATATTGATAAACGGATGACGACGGATTTAGTTAGCAAGGCGATGATGAAAGCTTATAACGTACGTCAGCCGTTAAAAGGCTTGGTATTTCACAGTGATAGAGGCTCACAATATACGAGTAAGCATTATCGTAAACTGCTAGCAAATTACGGTATTCGAGCAAGTATGGGCGATGTAGGTGCGTGTTGGGATAATGCTGTTGTTGAGCGATTCTTCGGGAGCTTAAAACATGATTGGCTTTTAAAAATACCACAGCCAACTCGTGAGCATATGAGAAATGATGTAATGGCGTATATGCGCTATTACAACTTAGAGCGGCTTCATACTGCTAATGGTG
>NZ_AUYB01000136.1 GCF_001625655.1 Pseudoalteromonas luteoviolacea DSM 6061
GTTTAATTAAAGCAGTTCAAAAGGACCTGATGGTTACCAATGGCCCATATACTATTTATATCCACTTGATTCTAGCCTAAGCATAACTTGGTCTGGTCAATGGGAACTGAATGCGTGGCAAAACTATATGTTTATGGCCATTCTGCTGGTTTTTTCCACACACTATGCGATTTCTAAAAAGATCACCGTTTTAGAAGTGTTTAGTAAAAATTTGAATAGCGAGTTGTTTAAAATGTGGCAAAAATACTTTGGTAATAAATAGCTTCGTAAAAGCATGTGGAAGAATAAAAAACAACCAATTCGGTCTGAACAAAATCGAATTGATAAGGTCTATATTGCTGATTGATTAAAAGGAGATTTTTATGAAAGCAATACTTGGTATTTTAATAACACTATTCTGTTTTTCGGCATTTGCGAGTTATGAGAACTTTACATATCGCCATGACCCAATTGAACACACATTTAGCCCTAACGTTTTACCAGAAAGCAAAAAAGTTTGGGTTGCACTTCCAAAGGGGTACCACTCACCCGAAAATGCGCAAAAAAAGTACCCTGTAGTCTACATTACTGACGGTGAAATGTACCAATTCATTACCGCTGAGAGCATGTGGTTCGCTAGTATCGTGGGTCATATACCTCAGGCGATTCTCGTAGCAATTGACACCAATGAAAATAGGGCGAGAGACCTCACGCCAACAGTGCCCGATGACGGCCACAGTTCCGTTGATACAACGGGGCAAAGTGCTAGACTTCAGAGCTTTATAAACGATGAAGTGGTGGCTTTTATTGATGAAAATTACCGAACTAACGATTTTAGAGTGTTGGCAGGACATTCGTTAGGCGGGTTATTTACTATTACCGCAGCGTTAAATACTCACGTACAAGATACTTTTAAATCATACATCGCGCTAGACCCCTCAATGTGGTGGGATAATGCGTTAATAGTTAATCAAGTTGAGTTGTCAGCAGCTCTATTTAACTCTAAAGCTTATAATATTTATGTGGCTGCCGCACATGATCATGATAATGTACCAAAGGAATTTTTTGCTGATTATTTAGCCCATATTCAAGCTATTGCTAGGACAGGGCATTTGTTACTTGCGGCGGATAAAACAACCGGCACTTATGACGTATTTCAAAGTGAAAACCATATGTCAATGTTACATCAAGGGCTTTATAAAGGGTTGAGAGCTGCATTTGCATGTTACCCAGTTACTTGTGGTGTCTCTGCAGTAGACTGATTAATTGTAATAACACTGTTTTAGCGATATACAATCACTAACCACACCAAATAGCTCTTTGAGTTGAGCCTCTTCACACGAGTGATGGGGCTCTGCTATGAACATGCAAGAAGAAAAGTTGGATAAAGTCGAGACGTTAAACCAGAACAACCGAATGGATTAGCCCTCCTATAGAGGCGGGCTTAATAATTTGTATAAGGAGTAAGGATGAAGTTAGCAGTTGCTCAAAGCTGTTCCACACGCGGTGATGTTACACTCAATATTGAAAACCATATAAAATATGCTCGAGAAGCCAGCAAGCTTGGCGTGAGTTATTTAATCTTCCCTGAATTGTCTCTAACAGGCTATGAACTTGATGTCGCAAAAGAAGTTGCTTTTGAATTGGATGATGTTCGTTTACAGCCTCTGTTTGAGGCTGCGAAAGACTATCAGATATCGCTGGGTGTTGGCGCACCTATGACATCACAAGGCTCACTTAAAATTGGCCTATTTGTGATTCATAAAGATGGTACTGCCGAGGTATACGAAAAGATGCATCTTCATGAAGGAGAGGAAGTCTATTTTAATAATGGCAATACCTATCACCTAATTGAAGTGGGTGGTCAGAGAGTTGCTAATGCTATTTGTGCAGATACCACCAACCCCTCTCATGCTAAAGGGTGTGCAGAACTTGGAGCGACGGTCTATATCGCTGGCGTACTGGTAACCCCTCAAGGGTATGCGAAAGATGCGAGCCTATGGTCAAGCTATGCGAAGAAACACAATATGCTAGTCGCAATCGCTAATTACAACCAGCCAAGTGGAGGATTGGCAGCAGCCGGTAAAAGTGCAGTGTGGTATGGTGACCAATTATTGGCTCAAGCCAATGAGGATGACGATGTACTTGTGGTTGCGCAAATAACGGACGAAGGCTGGTCAGCCAAAGTCTATCAAGTTTGACCAAAGAAGTTTGTTTGTGATTTTACTATTAAGACGTCCAATGAAGTAGGGAGCAACTGCAATAAATGATGCTTGGGTGATGAGATGCCAAGTGTCAAATACCCTACTTCAGATAGTTCAGCAGTAAGCTTGATCTATTGATATCAACAGAATCTGTAGAGGAGACAACACCTACTACTTGCCTCAATTAAAGCTCAATAATTGTCCGCTTTGGCCGATAACAAAGCGCATGGATGTGTTAGGAGGGCGTATGAAAATTGAAAGTGCACAAGTCAATATAGTGAACAAGCATGAGGGACACACCCATGTTTATGAAAAACGAACTGAAATTCATGAGGCCAATGAAACAGTCGCTCCTGAACTGGTACAGGAAAGCATCGCTCCAAGCGAGGACGAGCTATCCATGCAAACCAGCGCTAAAATGTACATTCTCAAACTTCTGATACAAAAGTTAACTGGTAAAGACGTTGAATGGTATGACGACGTTGTGGGTAAAGAAGTCTCTCATCTAGAAATGTCTAGGCTTATGGAGCGCGTTGAAGGGGGAGAAACAGAGCAAAGCACGCCAACTCAGATCATTGTTGAGCGGCTTACAAATGAGAGCCAGTCTAATGCGTTAAAATTGGATGGCCAAATCACTCTAGAAGGTGGGCAACGAATTGACTTTGCCTTCAAAGCAATGTTTGAGCAATCCCATACCAGTTACCAAAAAACTATTGAAAATGTAAACATGAAAGACCCCTTAATAATCAGCTTTACTAATAAATCTGTTGAGCTAGATAGAGAGAATATGCAATTTGATATTGATGCTGATGGGCAAGTCGATAGCTTTGCTTATCTTAAAGAGGGTTACGGTTATTTGGCTCTAGACCTCAATGGAAACGATAAAATAGATGATGGCAGAGAGCTTTTCGGCGCATTAAGTGGTAATGGCTTTGCTGACTTGTCCAAGTATGACCAAGATAAAAATGGTTTTATTGATGAAAATGACGAAGTATTTAGTAGTTTGAAAGTATGGGTTAAAAATAAAGGTGAAGATAAATTACTTACGCTAAATGAAGCAAACATTGGCGCAGTTGCACTGCAAAATGTAGACACTCCACTTAATATTAGAGAGCAAGGTGAGCTTAAAGGCGCAGTTAGAAAATCAGGTTTTTATCTGGATGAACAAGGTAATCCAAACTTAATCCAGCAGGTAGACTATGTTGTTTAGTGCAAAGCACAGCATAGTTAATGTAATCCTATTTAGTTTTTGTAGTCGGTACAAAGCATATTTGCTAGCGTTCATCGATAACAAATAGTTACATTGTTACTAAGCGTGTAGAGTCTCTCCTTGCACAAACCCGATGTGCACGTTTTTACATCGTAAGGTTTGTTTCGGTTAAAACAACATATATGTTGCTGGTTTCAATTTTATTTAAGTGGATTAATAGCATGATTAGATTCATTTTTGCTTTGCTAACACTGTTATTGGTGAATACAGTCCAAGCACTTCCTAACGTCCAATTCGCCAAGCTCGACTTAGAACAAAGTAAGCACCTG
Organism: Pseudoalteromonas luteoviolacea DSM 6061; assembly: GCF_001625655.1. Lineage (GTDB taxonomy): Bacteria > Pseudomonadota > Gammaproteobacteria > Enterobacterales > Alteromonadaceae > Pseudoalteromonas > Pseudoalteromonas luteoviolacea. The sequence continues at coordinate 3,723 of NZ_AUYB01000136.1, forward strand.
ATTATCTTTTTGAATGGCAATAAACTCTCAGGCTTGTCTGCTGAAGTAAATCAAAAAACCAATGGCCAGCTCCAGTTTGCAATTAAAAGCGCTGGGTTTAACAGTGCATTTGGTAAAACCAAAACTTTCTATGGACTAGCTCCTTTTGCTCAAATCACGGTTGTGGGAACAGGCAATAAAGCATTGGAACAATCTCAATTGCAGGATTTGGGTGGTTATGCTGTGGCAACCACACCAGCGAATGGAAAAAAACAGTTCGCGCTGATCACAGATAGCCTAAACACTCAAGTAGCAACACCTGAAGCTTGGGTTGCAATGGGCGCGGGCCTTCGCGACTATCATTTTGATAAATATAAGGCACAGTCTAGTCAATCTGAGCCACGAAACCTGATATTACAAAGTGGCAACCACATAGCAGCATCCAAAAAGTACAACGATGACTTAAAGTTTATTGTTGAGGGTGTGCATCTAACCCGTGATATGGCATCAGAACCAGGTAAGGATATCTACCCGCAAAGTTTTGTAGACAAAGTTATAGATGCATTTGATGACATAGATAACGTTGAGATAGATGTACTTAATGTTAGGGACATGAAAAAGCGCAATATGGGCGCAATTTTAGGTGTTGGCCTAGGGTCAATTCACGAACCTCGAATGTTAGTAATTAACTACCGTGGAGGAGCAAGGAATGAGGCCCCAGTTGCACTTGTGGGTAAGGGGATTACTTTTGATACTGGTGGTATAAGCCTCAAGAAAAATAGTGGTATGTGGCAAATGAAGTCTGATTTGTCAGGTGCGGCAGCCGTTGCAGGCACACTTTTAGCTGTCGCAAGTCGTGGGGAAAATATTAACCTTGTGGGTGTAATGCCGTTAGCGGAAAACATGCCAGCTGAAGATGCGATCAGACCGGGAGATGTACTAACAACTATGCAAGGTACTACCATCGAAATTATATCGACAGATGCTGAAGGGCGTTTACTTTTAGCAGACGCTGTACGCTACACTCAAGATAAGTTTAAGCCAAGAATGTTAGTCAATATTGCTACCTTAACAGGTTCAGCTGCGCGAGCACTCAGTGATGAATATGCTGCTATGGTTACACGTGATTGGACACTTGCGCAGAAGATGATGTCTGTTGGCAACACCAGCGGAGAGTCTGTATGGCCTTTGCCTTTACACCCAAATTTCTTCAAACAAATTAAGTCGGATATAGCAGACATCAAAAATTCAGGTGCAGGTAACCCTGGCGCAAGTATTGGTGCTGCGGTTGTTGCAACGTTTGTTGATGAGGGCCTCTCTTGGGTCCACTTGGATATTGCAGGTGTGGATTGGTTGAATCAACCGATAGCAGTTGCACCTAAAGGTTCACAAGGTTGGGGAGTACGCTTTTTGGATCAGTTGGTTCGCGAAAGTCGACAGTAACTGACTACACTCTATTAATCAAATGGTTGCACTGGCCCTCGTGCAGCCATTTGATAGTGGCCAATGAAAGTAGGTGTTGTGTTTTGCCTTTGAGTCGTGAATTGTATTTAAATTGAACACAAGAGGTGGTAGTTTTCGCCGCAATTTTTTATTTAAGTGGATATTATGACTGCAAGACTACTGAGTGCTTTAGTACTTCTATTTATGACACCAATGGCGTTAGCTTCCAACTCATTTTCGTGTAATATCAAAGATCTATCAACCACAATGAGTGCGCCTAAATATTTGATTGTACATATGGAATGTGACTCAACTTCACCCATAGCCCCAGGCTCAAACGGGTGTACATCATCTACGGTTCTGAGAAATGCATTTACCTTTGATGCTACCAGCGAACAAGGTAAGTTGAATGCAAGCCTAGTGTTGATGGCGTTTGCTACTAAAAAGAGGGTTTATGCTTCTACATACGGCACTTGCCCTAAAGGTTTAGAAAATACCCCTTTATTGTATGGCCTAAAAGTTTACGGTAGCTAATTAGCCATTTTATTTGTAAAGCCTGTCCTATCAAACCCTTTTTCCCAATTGAGTTTACACAAAAACCAGATGGCGCAATGGGTATATTGTGGTGGGCTCTATAATTTATTTAATACTTTTTTTGAATATAGAAATTTGTTGTTTTAGGTACGTTATTTTGCTGCTATATTCATCCTTCATTTCTTATAAGGATAATAAAATGAAGGTTTTATTTGCTATATTTATCACGTTTCTTTCTGTCAATTCTTATGCCATGCAAACAAAGGCCCCTCAGAAAATAGCCTATTTAATGACTTGGGCTGATTACACTGGTGGTGTGTTTAAATTTGTATTGGAAAATCAAGATGAGGAGGCGCAAGCGTTGTGTCCATCTGGATACTGGTTAGATGGTTCAAGTGATAAGAATGCCGCTCTATATGGTTTTATAAAAGACGCCTACCAATCTAAAACCCCGATAATTGTTTATGCCAATGAAGCACTAGATTGGGATGGAATGATCACAAAAGAATGTAAATTACAACTTGCTGTTGGGTTCTAGTTTACTTCTACTTAATCTGGGAATTGAGCTGCTTTCAACTCTCAGGTTAAAACTTAAAACTAATTTAAAATAAACTTATCAAATGGTTATGAAGTCAATTATATTTATACTTTCGTTATTTATCTCTTTCTCATCAGCGTCCAGCGTTGAAATTACTACTGCAAATCAAACGGTCAAAGAACAAAAAATTAAATCTGACTTGCTATCTTTACACAAGCAATATGATTTAACCTCTTGGCTTTACACAAAAGAAGTTTTGATTGATGAAAATGCAAAGGTACCGTTTAGCCATCCTGTTATTACGATGAGTACGCAGAAAAAGTATTTAGAAGACAGAGTAAAGTTACTCTCTACTTATTTGCATGAGCAGTTTCATTGGCATGTCATTGTGAATGGCAAACCTAACATAGAAGAGTTTCAGGCGCGGATCAAACAAGACTTTCCGACAGTCAAAGTGGGATTTCCGCATGGAAGTCGAGATGAGGGTAGTACATTAAGCCACATCATTGTGTGTTACCTAGAATATATCGCTTTGGCAGAGTTGGTGGGTGAAGAAAAAGCGCGACAAAATTTATCATCTAACGGCTATTATAAGTGGGTTTATGCGACAGTTTTAGACCCAGCAAACAAAGAAAAGTTAGATAAATTGCTAAGTGAGTTTGGATTAGAGTTCAGAGAGACAAAGCGAAAGTGATTGCAATCGAAGGTGTATTTAACTGTACTGGAGCATAATGCGACATAGTATATCAGATGTAAGATCATCATAATAAATTATGAATTAGATACTTAGCGAGTTAAAGAGTTTATCGTATCAATGAATAATAAGTAAGACATCTCTGTAATCAATATTGATTTAAAGGATTAATGGTTAAATGGAATATAATAGCCCACTAGGCCCTGAAGCAGAGCAAAAACTAATTTCATTGCTAAATCTTGAGTCAAATAGCCAAGTTTTAGAAGTAGGTTGTGGCAACGGGAAATTTTTGCATAGTTTGATGGCCGCTTATGATGCGAGTGTAATAGGTGTAGATGTCGACCAAGCCTTGATAGACAGGGCGATTGATGGTGCAAATAATAAGTTTGATAAAATGCGTTACCAGTTTTTGTGTCGCAGTTTTGAGTCATCGGACTTTGCTTCTCATTCATATGACTTGCTGATTTGTAATGGCGCTTCTCACGCATTCGGAGTGAGCGAGACTCAACTGATAAATGTAGCTGAGCAAGCCGGGACATTGCTAAAAAAGGGAGGCTTGTTTTTGCTCGGAGAGTGCTATTGGAAAAAGGTGCCACCTCAAGCATATCTAGACTTCTTAGGGCAGCCAGTTACTATTTATAACGACTACAAAGGGAATATCGACCTTGTCAAAGAACAAGGGTTCAGCATCATTTTTGCTACCTCAAGTAGTCAAACGGATTGGGATAGCTTTGAGTGGACTCGTAAGCTAATAGCGAAACAAGACCTAAGAGCAGATCCAACCAATAGTCAGTTATCCAGTAAGTTAGTGAAAATTGATACTTGGCTTGATGCCTACTTAAAGTGGGGGAGAGAGCACCTAGGTTTTGGTTTTTATTTATTTGAGAAAAACACAGATGGAGTGTAAGCCAAGATCGCTTAAAAGTGGATAATGGCGCGATTGCAATTTTCTTAGCTTTGACCTAAAAGACTCTTTAAATGGAGATTTAGACATTTTTGTTTTGAAAGTCGCCTCATTATTCGTATATGTGCAAACCTTGTAAAACACCTTTTGCCAAATCAACACTGAGCACTGTAGAATATTTCATAACTGTATGATTCAAATAGTGAAAGGCAGTTAATAGCAAGCCTAGCAGGAAAGAGGAAGTCAAATTCTTGGTTATGTATTTATTTAAAACCATTATGAAGCAAATTTTACTTTTTTTATTGTTTTTGACGTTAAGTGCTTGCTCCAGTGTGACAGATACAAAGGATCCAGATTTTTTAAATTTAAAGCCTGAATTCAGTATTGTGCTGGGCTATATAAATAAAACTGAATATTTACCAGAAATAGAGAGTCAATGCGCTAAAGGTCACATATGTATTTCTTTAGACCCGCCACCACTGAAGCTTAATATCGTTGTAGAGGATGTAATTTACGGAGACATGCAATCTAAAAGTGTCACCGCGTATACAACCAGTCACTATGGACTCTCTACATATCCCGAAGACGTATATTACCTTTTCATGTTAAAAACCAATGGCAAAGAAATTATCATTCCTAGGTATAGCCCGAAAGAAATAGCTTTAGATATTGATGAACAGCCAACATTGCCAATGTTCAGTATCGATGATATTCCAGAGTGGATCCCATGTAATATCTCTCATTTAAACAAAATGATTGAATATGACGGTTCTTACGAGCATGTGCTATATGCGATAGAAGACTTTACCCCAGAAGAATTAAAAGAAATGGAGAGTTTCGCTGTAATTTCAGAATACTCAGTTCGTATTGTGCGTGGTATTTATTTATCTGATATTAAGCGTTATTTATCAAAACAAAGCTGTTAAGAAAAGAATGAAAAAAGCCGGGTTTTGCAAACGTGAGATCTTTGGTATTGGGTATTGAAATATGAAAGGTTAAAGCAGCACCTACTGCAAACATCTGGTACTGTATCGTCGGTGACTTATTAATTAGTAACCAGTTTCATAGTTGGCACGAGCAGTATTTGTTGTTTCCCATGTGCCATCTTTATATAGGATCGTTGCCGTAGCTGTGTTTGAGCTATAAGCTCGAATAGTGGCATTACAGCTAGTGCTTGTACTTGAGGCGCACCTCGCATCGCCATTCCACCTTACTTCTTTAATGTCTTTGGTTACGTTTTTTAGATAAAAGCGTCCATTTGTGGAGTTACCAAACGAATAGTCAAAAGCCATACAGTTTTTTGTCCCATTTCCCCAAGAGTTGCCGCCGCTTTTTGCGTAAACGGCACATACTAATTCAGCAGAGAAAGCCTGACCAACAAAAAGAGTACCTGCAATTAATGTAAGTGCTTTTACTGTAGTTTTCATATTATTTTCCTTGTTAGTTAACAGTTTTATTTTCACGCCATCTTGCAAGGCGCAACAATAAGTTAATAAATAATTTTTGATTTAGTCAACTTTAAATTTAAATTATTGCGAGTTTTTCTTTTTGGTTATTTAAAAGTTGTTTTTTGGTAACTTGAATGAGATTGAATCAGTCTCGTTATTGCGCTTTATTGATGTATAATTTCTGCAATTAATTTTATGATTTAAGTGGTAATATTTTTTAGATTTTTCAAGAGTGTGTGGTTTAATGTAATAGAGCGTGCAATTAGTTCACTCGCTTTTTTAATTGATAGCAGATGTGAGTGTATCAATGCTAATTTTAAATAATTGGCACTCATCATTAGCACTGTTTTGTAGTAGTTTAAGATGTCGCAATTGTACGTTTCAATGTGTTTTTCCTGTCACTATGGATTTGATGGATTGTGTGACTTTCGCTGTTGTAAACTCGATTTAAGTGATTTTGTATTTCAAGGAACCATACTTTAATGAAGCCAAAGCTTTTTATTTTAAAAATGCCATTTGAGGATGGCCCCGGTAAAATGTGGATTTGTTCACACTGTGCAATGATAGAAGGGGCTTTGTCTGTAAATCAGCACTGGGATGATGTGGTAGATATACAGCGAATTGATTTTGAGCGCCCTAGAGAAGTACTTGTTGAATTACTTGGGGAGGACAACCAGTGGTTGCCTGTACTGATTCTGGAAAATGGAGAAACCATTACAGCACCGGTGGAAATTATCAATTATCTTGCAAGTACATTTGGGGGAGCAGCGGCGCACCCATAAAGTATGTCTGGGTGTTGTCTCGCAGCAATTTTATCGTTGGATTGGTTACGCGATTTTAAAATATATTTATTTAATACGAGTAAGTTGATTGAAAGGACAATTAAAAAGCTAACTTGTTGCTTGTTGAATAAATATCAATTAATAGGTAAAATTAGTAGATAATTTTAGCAAAAAAATAGAAGCGGCTAGCAAAAATAATCTAGCAGCTTTAGCTTTAAGCGTGCTCTCTAAATGTTTAAAAAAATAATCTCCTGTTTCATTACTCTGTTTTTGGTTTCTTGTGCCAACACCGTCGATTATCAAACTCAACCATTAGAAGCTATGCTCGGTAAATGGAGCAGCAGCAAAGAAGAATGTGCAACTAAGTGGGTTGAATATTCACTCTCTGAAGATAAAAAGACTAAGTATTTGCATTACAACACTGGAAAAGCTCAATCAGCTCAAATTCTATCAATCGGTCATGGGGAGTTTTTAATTGAGTACAAAAAACAACCGGGTACCCAACCAGTTTTAATGACGAATGGAAAGCCTGTAACTTGGTGGTTTGTGTTTATAGACGACAACACTTACAGAATGCGCAGGGGGGACTGGTCAAAACAAGGCTTGACAGCTGGGTCTTGGGTACGTTGTATTTAAATGTTCATGTTAACATCTATTGATTTTGCTGTTATCAAGTTAAACTAATCAAAGTCGTTTTCATACCCTTTAGGTGGTGGCGTCCAGCCGCGTTCATCGAGACTGTGTTTATCTATGCGGTCTGATTGCATTGCATCTTTGATTGCTTCTTCAATTTGCATAAATAATTTTCGATAATCGTGGTCATATTGTTCGCCTTCACTTCTAAGCTTCCACTGTTCATATAAACGCTGAGAAGCCTGTTGTTCTGTTTTGATAAATGCGTGTTTTTTCTGCTCAACCAAGAATGGGTGATAGCCGAGAGATGTCATGGCGTTTGCACCGACTTCTAGCGCTGAATGATAGGTCTCATTTACGATAGTATCTGCACCTGCGTTTTTTAATTCGTAGTTGTGCCCTCTATCGAAAGCGCGAGTGATCACATTGACATGAGGGTAAGTGTGTTTAACGTAATGAACTAAGGCTTTGGTACTTTCCCGATCGTCTATAGCAATAACTAAGGACTTGGCGTCTTCAATACCAGCTGTGTGCAGCAATTCAGGTCGAGTAGCGTCACCAAAAAAAGTTTTAATTTTTATCGTTCTAAGGTTCTCAACTTGTGACGCATCTAAATCCATTACGACAGTTTTAATACCGTTTGCTACCAACAAACGATTTACAACCTGTCCGAAGCGGCCTCCACCAGCGATAATGACTTTACCTTGCTCATCTATGATATCAAATGCCTTAGAGCTTAATGGTGTTTGATAACGAGGCATTATTACCTTTTCAAAAAATATAAATAAGGCTGGGGTAAGGAACATAGAAAGCGCTACGACTAACTGCAGTATTTGCGCGACATTATTGGGGATCACGTGGTTTTGAACGGTGAAGCTAAGCAACACAAAGCCGAACTCACCGGCTTGCGCAAGACTTAGTGCGAAAAGCCAACGGTCACTATTATTGATTTTAAATGTGACAGCCAAAGCCCAAAGCACACTGGCTTTTACGATAATTACAGTCAGAGTAAGTATTATTACAAGTGATAGCTGACTCGAGAGAATTTCAAAGTCTATTCCTGCACCAACGGTAATAAAAAATAGTCCTAACAATAACCCTTTGAATGGCTCTATGTTAGATTCTAATTCATGTCTAAATTCACTGTTGGCGAGGACTACACCAGCAAGAAAGGTTCCTAAAGCGGGTGAAAGGCCGACCAAACTCATAAGTGCAGCGATTCCAATAACTATGAGCAAGGCTGTTGCGACGAAAATTTCCCTTAAACCTGACTGCGCCACATAATGAAAAAGCGGGCGGCTTAAATAGTGCCCTAGAACAATCAATCCACTGATGCTTGCAAGAATGGCGAGCGCGACAGCCCAAGTCGGTAAACCAGCAACAAGACTAAGTTGTTCATGTGATTCAACTGCCTGCTTGCCATTTTCAGCTAGGGCTATTAATTCTGGCATTGCTAATATGGGTATAAATGCAAGCATAGGGATCACCGCAATGTCCTGCATAAGCAGAACTGAAAACGCATTTTTGCCTCCCTCTGTTTTGGTCAGTCCTTTCTCGCTAAATGTTTGCAATACGATGGCTGTGGAGGAGAGTGATAGAACCAAACCAATTGCGAGTGCCACAGACAAAGGTTGTTCAAAAAAATAGGCAATGGTGCTGATTAAAAGAGCTGTTACGATTACCTGCAGGCCACCTAGCCCGATTAAGCGATTACGCATTTGCCAAAGCATTTGAGGTTGCAATTCAAGGCCCACTAAAAATAGCATCATAACAACACCGAATTCGGCGAAGTGTTGAATCGTTACGGCTTCTTGCCCAACAATTCCAGTCACTGGGCCGATGACAACACCGGCTATTAGATACCCCAGTACAGAACCAAGGCCAAATTTTTTCGCGAGTGGGACAGCTATCACTGCCGCGAGGAGGTAAACAAATGCTTGAATAAAATAAATAGTCATATTTGGCTCTCCCCGCTGCTACTTAAGTCTAGTAACTCATTGATTGTAATAAGTGAGCTCACAGAATTTGCGTCGATTTTATCGTGGTGTAAATTCTCCAATAGTAATTTCCACCTTTGAATATGTTGCGCGAGTGAGCCATCGCTTAGAGCTGAGCGGCTACTAAAAAGTGCAAATGGTGGCAAATACAGCATGCCAGTGATATCTGCTGTTTGCTCAAGAGGTTGAAGCAACTCTCGGACGCTAAAATGGTTGTAGCCTTTCGTTCTATATGCCTCCTCTTTGCCACCTGCACTTATCGCACATATAAAAAGCTTTCCATTCAAAGCATTACCTTCATGCCCGTATGCATATCCATATTCTAGTACCAAATCTTGCCACTCTTTCAAAATAGAAGGGGTTGAGTACCAGTAAAAAGGAAATTGAAAAATAACCACATCGTGTGAATTGAGCCTTTGTTGTTCTTTATCAATATTAATTTGGTAGGTTGGGTACTGTGCATACAAATCAACGGCGGTCACATACTCAAGTGTTTGTGCATAGTCAAACATCGGCGCATTAACTTCCGATCGATGCTTTGATGGATGTGCAAATAAGAGTAGAATTTTATTTTTTTTCATAAGTGACTGCCATTGTATAAGTAACTGCCATTGTAATAGCTGATTTGTTTACCTTAGGCGATTTAGCGCCTAGAAATGTTGGCTAGCTAAAAAGAGTGCATGCCTCGGATTGGGTAATTGTTATCTGGGTTACGGATCCATCGTAGACCGTTTATTAATGCTTCTAATTCAGGCCTTACGAAAGGGTTGTTTGAAATGTCGACGACTTGAATGTCACCGTCCGAGTTCACGACAAATAGTCCTGGTTCTGCAAACGGGTGGTCAGTTTCCTGCTCTGAACGAGGATCGGAAATATATAGTCCGAAAGTTTTCATTTGTTCAACAGTAAGTCCATAAGCAATGGGGTAGTCTACTTGAACCTTTTCAAGATGACTCTCAAGTTGTGTCTTACTATCACCAGATACAGCAATAATATCTACGCCAATTTCTACTAGTTTGTTTTTATAGGTTTGCAATAGGTTGAGGTACTTAGTACAAAGGGGACAATGTTGACCTCGATAGAACAATACAAGCTGCCAATCTAGCCCATTTTGTGGTTTACCCAATATTCGTTGCTCACCACTCATAAGTGATAATGCTACTTTTGGAAAGGTAACGCCTGGGTGAAGTTTGTTAGTATAAATTTTAGACATGATACTTTCCTTAAAATAACTGTGTTAAATGTGCTTCAAATCGATTTAGATCTTTTTCAATATTTGCGTTTTTCATAACGTCGTAGCATGCGAATGATGGCAAGGAGGCCATTCCAAAGAATTTAAAATTCATATGCATAGGGAATAGTAGATCATCTATAGATTTGCCATCGAAAAACTCATTTTTATCATTAAATGCTTCCTCAGGTGCATTTAGAGTGACAGAAAACATATATTTGGTATGTGTTAACACTCCTCCGCGGCCGTAATTCTTTTTTGGGTGTTGTTTATTTCTGCCATCGCCATGACACAACGAACCGGCCATACCCGCTGTATAAACCTCGTCCATATATTTTTTAAACGACCAAGTTACGCCCATCCAATTAATTGGTGATTGAAACAACACAAAGTCGGCCCACTTGTGATTTTCAAGCTCTTGCTCGATATCAACTTTGTCTTTCATAGTTACCACTCGAACTGAATGGCCTTTCTCTTTAAAAAATGTGGCCGCTCTATCTACGAGCGTTGCATTAAGTTTTCCTTCGGAAAAAGGGTAGTAGTGGTGCCCGTTTATGATGAGTACATTGTTCATATTTGTGTTTCCCAATGTGTGGATTTATCCAAAAAGGTATTTGTGGTATATTTTAGGAACCTTGTGTGTGATATCAATTAGTATACTTTTGGTAACCTAATTATTTTTTTGATTAAAATATGAAAAGTTCAATAGAAACAGATAGTAAAGGTAGGAAAAAAGTTTTAAACGCTTGTAATGAACCTTGTGCAATAGAAAAAGGAATGCGACTAATTGGGGGCAAGTGGAAGGGGTCAATTATTTATCATTTGAAAGATGAGCCAGTTCGTTTTAACGACTTAACACGACTACTAGGCGGTGCAACGAAGAAAATGGTAGATCAACGGCTTAAAGAGCTTGAGCAAGAAGGTATGGTTGTAAGAAAGGTAATTAGCGAACGGCCAGTTGCTGTAACATACGAATTAACCGAATTTGGCCGATCTGCTTTAGGAATCTTGGAATTGCTACGAGAGTGGTCCGAGTCAAACGAAATTAAGCTGTAAAATTATAATCAATATCATAAAATGGTCCTTCGATACTCATGTAACCCTCTGTTTGAGGTAATACATGAGTATTTTCATGGCTAAGGGCTGCAAAAGTTTATCTGTGGCCTAGCTCTTTGCTTAGAGCCATAGCGGCTGAACGGTTAGGTGCATTGAGCTTTTCAAGAATCTTAGCTACGTGGTTCTTGACGGTATATTGGCTAATGCCCAAAATCATGCCAATTTCGCCATTTGTTTTACCTGACGAAATCCAATCAAGGACTTCTTTTTCCCGGCTAGTTAGTGTCTTTATTGGAGATCTACTGGTTTTGTCTGATTGGTAGCGGGCAACCAATGCCTTGTGTAAATAAGGTAGGATAAGTTCAATTAAGTAGGAAGCGGGAGCGCTGCGGTTCGACCGTTTATTGTTAAATGCCACCAGTGTAAGGTATTTAGAGTTAGGATTGTCCAAGTCGTAAATGGTGATATCAGACAGTGGGTTTCTATCCTTACAAAGGCTTTTTAACAAATTAAGATTCTTGAATTGTTTGAGGCGAGCGAGCGTTAATACATCCTCCTTGAAGAGTTCGGGAAATGAGTGCAAATACTCGGTTTTAACCTCTAAACTTGTTTTATCAACCAATGCTAAATAAAGTTCATCCGACTCTGCGAACGACATCGCTTCTTGAAATATTGTTCCATCTAATGAGTGTTCAAAAATTGAAGTTTTCAACAATTCGATTGCTTTCAATACGCTAGATAGTTCTTTTGTGCAACCCAAAAACATATGCATTCTCCTTTACAAATACGATCTCAAAAGGCACATCGGATAATCGCTTCTATGAATAAATCCGATCTTGTTCTGACGGTCTTCCATTTAATTAATCGCACGATTAATTAAACATGAACGGGGAATTGATATCAACGAAAAGTGAAAGAATTGTGTGGTAAATAAGTATAAAAGTTTAAAAAAGTGTTCTTTTATGGTTTTTTTACAGTATTAAAATATTTATATACCCTTATTTGGTGTGTTTGTTTGAATACTTTATTCCTTTTAAGTTTTTGATTTAAATGGGTATAATTGATTATTTTAACGGCTATGACTTGTTGTGAAAAAATGTCAAGTTGATCCAAATCAATAACGTGAGTAAAAAACTACTCATTTTCGAGAAATTAACTTGATCGCCCTTTTTTTATAATTCGTATAAAGCGAAATTTTTTTAGAGGGTTATTCAGCTATGGTCCGAAAAGACTATTCGCAGCGGTATTTTCCTTTTGTTAGACTTCCAGCCATTGTAGCAGGGATTGAGGAATACCATGATTGATAAACTGAGACAGCCAGCGACATGGCCTTTTTACTTTACGCTTTTTATTTACGCTGCGTTGATTTGGATGCAAGGATTTTCAAGTGCTTTATTACAAATATTGCAAGAGGTTGAAGTGGCTGCCACCATGGCTTTGGGATCCTTTGTAGCTGGAGGAACAGCGTTAGGTGGTGGCGCGGTCGCATTCCCAGTGATGACAAAAGTGCTACATATTGAACCAAGTACAGCGAAGGTGTTTTCATTGGCGATACAAAGCTTTGGTATGACAGCGGCTACAATCACAATACTTTGTCGGCGAATTCCAATATACACAAACTTAGTGATTTTAGCGCTTCCCATGTCCGCTTTGGGTGTCGCTTTGAGTTTAGTTTACATTGCGCCTATGTCGCCTAGGTTGGTGGTTAAATCCATATTCAGTTTTTTATTGTTATGTTTCGCAGTGACAATGCTGTTGCGTTGGTGGCGAAAAGCGCATCATCAAGAAAGTGCGCAACACATCAACCCCAGTAAAATACGTTTTATGTTAGTCGCTTTCATTGGGGGGATTGCAAGTGGATTGGTCGGTTCAGGGTCGGATATCGCGCTCTTTGCATTGCTGGTTATTGCCTACAACGCTGATATCAAAAAAGCGACAGCAACATCGGTTGTTGTCATGGCTTTTACTTCACTGGTTGGGAGTGCAATAAACGCTTGGCACTTAAACGCAATTACTCCTCAAATTGAAAGTTACCTATTGGCTGCTATTCCCATCGTTGTAGTAGGGGCACCACTTGGAGCTTATGTATGTTCGAAAGTGAAAGTCGGCCAGTTGGTGAGTTTTCTACTATTTTTGATTGTATTAGAAGTGTCATTTACCAGTTACGAGCTGTGGTATCAAAACGTAAATATTTGATCAAAGATTAAACATTTGTTTGACTGTGGCCAAAACTTTTTGTTTAATTAACTGTGTGATTAAAAAAATAAAAAAGGCGTTGGAACAGGATATGACAACAAAAGTCACAAGAGGTAGGCCAGTATGTGAAGTGAAGCAAGCAGAACAGCGGGCAAAACTAATACTGGCAGCAAAAGAGCTTCTCAATTTAAAGTCTTATAGTCAAATTACAATTCGTGATATTGCAGCGCAAGCAAGCATTAATTCGGCGATGATAAAGTACTATTTTGGTGGCAAAGAGAATTTATTTGTACATTTAATTCAGGCAATTGCAGATGAACACTTTTCGCAGTTTGAAGAACTACATGAGCATAATAAACCACTGTATTTGTTCATTCGTCGATTTGATGAAATATTACAAACTCATCCAGGGTTCGTGCATTTACTAAATGAAGAAGTACTCGATAAAACCACACCGCTTGCAAAAGCATTTATGGGGGCTTTCCCAGCGCGTGTCTCTAAGTTTTTACCGCAATTGATCCAGCAAGAGGCTGGAGTTGAAGATTTAAGAAAAGCGAAACTTGCCGCTTTTCAGCTCATTACACTGTTAGTTTCTCCCTATATTTTGAAGACGTTAAGGCAGCAAGCTTGGGGAATCGATGATTCTGAAATACAAGGTGAGCAATGGGCAAAGGATATATACCAGCGTTTTGTACATGGACTTAAGGAGAGTGACATCGATGAGGTGGAATTTTAGTGCAAAAAAAAACCTGCCAATTGCAATAGCGATTGGCATTCTATTGGTGGTTTTGGTTGTCAAATTGAAATCATCAATTAGACACGATAACGTAGAACCCTCAGGGCAATTAGCTCAATATGAAATTTTAAAGCAGCAATCAGTGCACCCTAAAATAACGGGCTACGGTAAAGTTAAACCAAATATTCAATTAAATAGTCTTGCTGAAGTTACTGGCACTGTCACATATTTGCATCCAGCACTTAAAAAGGGTGAAATTTTTAAGGCTGAGACACTGCTAATTAAAATTGACGACAGCGATTACCAATTACAGTTAGCGAAGGCAAAAGCCAATCTAGCCACAACGGATGTAGATTTGGCTGCGAAGAGAACAGCACAAGAGAATAATAAGCTTGATATTAAACTTAGCGAGCATAAATTAGGGATCGCTGAGTCAGAATTTCAGCGTTTACAGAAGTTATTTGACAGGTCGAGTGTGTCGCAAACTGAGCTCGATAAAGCAAAGCAGAATGTACTTGTTCAACAGCAGGATCTGCAGCGACACATGAACCAAAAACGTCTGATCCCTCTTGAAATAAAAGCACTACAGGCACAAGTTAAAAAAGCACAGGCCGACGTTAATAAAGCTGAATTAGATATAAAGCGAACCGAAATCCGCCTACCATTTACCGGTCGTATTCATAAAGTAAATGTTGAACGTTCCCAGCTTGTAACAAAAGGAGCTGCGCTGTTTAGTGCCAGCGACGTAGAAAAAGTGCTAATTAACGCTCAGTTTACCTATAGCACATTTAACCAATTTTCAGGTTTCTTTAAACAAAAGCCAAGCATCGAGAATATTTCCAACAACGGTATGGCAACTTATTTAAAAGCGCAAGAGTTAGCTGCATCCGTTGAAATCCTATCTCAAAAGGGAGCTGCATGGCAGGCGAGCATAGAGCGCCTGAGTGACGAAATAGATCCACAAAGTCAAACAATTGGTGTTGTTGTTGCAATAAAAAACAGCTATGAGCAGATAAAATTAGGTGAGAAACCACCTTTACTTGCAGGGATGCGCGCAAAAGTTTCACTGACAGCTGCTGAGCGAGATTTTGTCGTGGTACCAAGGCATGCGGTGAGGGGCAAATTTGCTTTAATAGCAGACGAAAATGACTTGTTGAAAAAAGTAGATATGCAAGGCGCGATTAAACAGGGCGATAGCTTTTTACTAGAAGGAGATGAGCTAGAAGGAGTAAGACTTGTTACCACTGATCTGTTCCCTGCAATTGAAGGTACCAAGCTCCACTTTACTCAAGCCCCAGCGCAGTTAAGTAAGGTGAATGCGAAGGAGCTGCACTGATGATCAGGTTTTTTATTGCGCACCCCACAGCAGCGAACATCCTAATGGTGTTGTTTCTCGCGATTGGCATTTTTAGTCTGCCGCAAATAAAAAGAGAAACGCTTCCCGAAATCGAAACTTATCAAATAGACATCGTTGTACCTTATCCAGGAGCTACGCCTGAAAACGTTGAGCAAAAAATATGCTTAAGCTTAGAAAAGGCACTTGATGGCATTAGTTTTATGGAAGAAAAGCATTGTGTTGCAAGACAGAACCTCGGCCAAATGACAGTTAAAATGTTTGAACATGGTAATTTTGAGCAATTTACAACAGATGTCAAAAATGCCATTGACACAATTGATGACTTTCCGGCTCAAGTCGAACAGTGGACCATCAAGGAGCGAGGTAGAACGCAGGATGTAGTGAGTGTGGCACTCGCAGCAAAAGGCAGTTCATTGTCAAGAGTTGAGCTAAAGGCTTTGGCAGAAAAAGTTAAGCAACAACTACTTAGACATCCTGAGATCCCAATCGTTGAGATCAATGACTTTTCAAAGCATCAGCTTCGTGTAACGGCTTCACAAGAAATGTTAAGGCAGCATGGATTGAGTATTCAAGAACTTGGACAGCGTGTACAAAGCCAGAATATTGAGCTGCCTCTTGGCACATTAAAAACGCCATACTCAGATACACAAATACGTATGATGGATGAGCGCAGGGATGTAGAGAGCCTGCAAAATCTAGTTGTTTCTTTTGGCTCAGAGGGTAACGATGTAACCATCGCGGATATAGGTGATGTAAATGATACTTTTGAAAAAGATGAAAAAAGGATTTTCTATAACGACCAGCAAGCGGCCATATTAACGATACAGAAAAATTCAGTAGATGACAGTTTAAGAGTGCTTAAAGCCACAGAAGCAGTCGTTGAACAAATAAGGCAAAACTTACCAGAGACCGTATTACTAACACTCACCAGTGATAACACGAGCTTGGTAAAGGACAGAATTTCACTGTTAATTAGTAATGCGTGGCAAGGTCTGTTACTTGTATTTGGCGTCATGTGGTTGTTTTTCTCGTTTAAATACGCATTTTGGGTAGTAATGGGACTTCCTGTTTCGTTTCTAGCTAGTTTTTTCTTAATGTTACATTTTGGTATTTCAATCAATATGCTGTCTATGGTCGCACTACTATTGGCGCTGGGGATTCTAATGGATGATGCAATTGTTATCGCAGAGTCTATTGGTACTAAAGTAGAACAAGGGTTACCTATTAAAGAAGCCGTGCTGCAAGGTACTTTAGTGGTACTGCCAGGTGTATTATCTTCATTTGTCACAACTTTATGTATTTTTGTCGGGTTGGTGTTCATTGAAGGTAACTTAGGGCAAATTCTTAAAGTCATCCCCATTGTGCTGATATCTGTGATCACTGTCTCATTGATAGAGGCATTTCTAATTTTACCTAACCATCTTGCACATGCACTACAGAGTAAGCCAAAGAAAACAAAATTTGCGATTAGGGTTGGGGAAGTTCGTGCGAGCTTTGAAACGAAATTTCGTCATTGGAATGATCAAATTCTAGGTCTGAACAATAGGCTTATTAGGTATCGGTATCTAGTAATAGGAAGTGTAGTGGCATGCTTTCTATTCTCTTTGAGTATGTTGATATCGGGCACGTTGAAGTTTACTGCTTTTCCAGATATCGATGGAGATGTATTGCAAGGGAGGTTGCTAATGCCAAATGGCACACCGTTTCAAGTGACTCAGCAAACTATGTACAAAATTGAAGATGCCCTCAAACGTACCAATCGGAAATTGAGCCAAAATGAAGATTCAGAGTTGGTGAAAGCAATGACCATCACTTATGGTGAAAACCCTGATTACCAAGATCAAGGGGCTAATTTAGCTTATATTTCAGTAGATTTGTTGGGTGCGCAGCAGCGCAATACAACGATTCAAGCATTCTCCGATACATGGCGAGAAGAACTCGGAGCATTACCAGAAGCATTGACCTTGTCCTTTAAAGAGCCGAAATTAGGCCCTCAGGGCAGAGCAGTGGACGTAAGGTTGAAAAGCGACGATATTACTCAGCTCACCTACGCCGCATATGAGCTAAAAAAATGGTTGAAAGGGTATGAGGGAGTACAAAATATTACGGACAATTTGCGACCCGGTAAGCCCGAATATACTCTAACACTCAAGCCTAGTACGTTAGATTTAGGGATTAATTCAGCAACAATAGCAAATCAACTTCGACCGGCTTTCCAAGGCGCAAAACTATTGGAGACACACGTTGGTTTGGAAGACTATGAAGTGACTGTCAAACTCGATGATAACAGTTTGAATGAATTCAGTGATTTTGACAATTTCCCTATTATTCACCCCTCTTCTAGGGTGGCAATTCCCTTGTCAGCGCTCGTAAATATCGAGCAAACGAGAGGCTTTGCAGTGATCAACCGGGTGGACAACCAAACTAGTGTATCTGTTTATGCTGATGTTGATAGCGAGCTCAATACGGCAAGTGCCGTAGTTGGTGACTTGAAGAAACGCTTTTTGAATGACTTACAAGCTCGCTTCCCTGATGTGACTTATACCATTGAAGGTGAAGTGAAAAATGCAGGCATTACACAGGGGTCCATGCGTCGCGCTATGTTAATGGGCATGATTGGTATTTTCTTATTACTGGCTTTGCAATTTCATAGTTATATAGAGCCGTTGATTGTGATGGTATCTATCCCTCTTGCCATGATAGGTGTAATTTGGGGGCACTTTATTATGGGCATCAATTTTTCAATGCCTTCTTTGATGGGGTTCATATCATTAGCAGGCATCGTCGTAAATGATTCGATTTTGCTTGTGCAGTTTGTTAAGAGTCGAGTTAAGCAGGGAATGAGTGTACATGAAGCCGCTGCTCAGGCTAGCCATGATCGGTTTAGAGCGGTTGTGCTGACCTCTGTAACAACTATTGCAGGCATGACACCTTTGTTGTTTGAGACCAGTCTTCAAGCGCAAATATTGATTCCTTTAGCAACTAGTATTGTATTTGGCATAATGACATCTACATGCTTGGTTTTATTAGTCTTACCTTGTTTGTACAGCATTCTGGAGGATTTTGGTGTAGCGAAACCTCACACTTCCCATAAGTCAGTGCATGCCTAACTGCTTTTAGTACTACCGTTGACACAGTTGGTTTTTACGCTCAAACAAAAGGTGCTTGTAGGCACCTTTTTTTATTGTTAAAACTGGCTGATAAATAGATAGTGAGATCAGCCCATACGATGTTAGAAGTATTAGAGATGGCCGCAAGACAGCTCTATACCGCATTTAGCAATTTAATTATGCTAGCGGTTTTTTTTGTTTTGTTAGCTTATCTATTAAAGGGAAAAGAAGTTTATAAACAAGTAAAACCTGCGCTTACAGGCAGTGCGTTTAACTTTTCCTTAATGAGTGTCAATTTATTGCTTTTAACACCTGTAATGTCGATTATTTTGACCTATTTGTATGGATATCAATGGAGCATCATTGACCGGAGTATTTGGTACGACCTTCCTCAACCGGTCGCAATTTTTATTGCAGTATTTTTAGGTGACTTTATTGGCTATTGGCGGCATCGATTTGAGCATTCTAGGTTTTTATGGCCGCTGCATCGTGTACACCATACCGACGAGCATATGAATTGGCTTACTTTACAGCGCTTTCATCCGTTGAACTACTTAACGACCTTCATTATCGATACCTCCTTTTTAATTTTACTGGGTGTACCGCCCTTTGCGATTGTGGCTAACAATATGATCCGAAATTACTACGGCTACTTTATCCACGCTGACATTCCTTGGACTTATGGTAAATGGAGTGCGATTTTCGTGTCACCAGCAATGCATCGTTGGCATCATGCAACACAACGTGAAGCTTACCAAACTAACTTTGCAACTGTATTTTCGGTATTTGATAGAGCGTTTGGCACGTATCGGGTGCCAGGGCCGTGCAACACTGATTTAGGCGTTCGTGACGGCTACAGCAAGTCATTTTTTGGGGAGCTATTACACCCGTTTAACTTTCGGGTTTATTGGCGTAAAAAGCCAAAGAAAGAATAAAAAAAAGAGCCCATATTGGGCTCTTTTGGGTTCACGCTTGGGGTGCGTACTTTGTATGTGAGTTGGTTAACTCGGCTGAGTTAGCCTGGCTAATTCTTTAAATAAATCAACATCTAAATTGGATAAAATTTCTCGAGGTACGTGGATCTTTTGTGCAATGATTTTTTTGGCTGCCATAAAGTCTTTGGCAGAGTTAATGCAGTCTGCGGCTATCACTCTACCTTGCTTTAAGTACCAAAGTGATAAGGTTTGGTTGTCAGCTTGTCGCAATAGGGTTTCATCATAACCTGTGTTCAAACCAGCAATTTGTATTTTACAGTCGAATTGATCTGACCAAAACCAAGGGACTGAAGTAACAGGCTTGTGCTTTCCACAGATGGTGGCAGCTGCTGTCTTAGCTTGCTCCAACGCGTTTGGCACTGACTCTATCCTAGTTGCAAGACCACTGTGATGTTCAATACCAATCGTACAATCTCCCGCAGCATATATGTTGACGTCCGTGGTTTGGCAAAGCTCATTCACCACTATGCCACCGTTCTCAACTAGTAGCCCGGCACTGTGTGCAAGCTCGGTATTTGTTTGAGCGCCAATGCCGACGATGACAATGTCAGCAGGGATAACTTTGTCGTCACAAAGCACAGTACTGACGGTATCTTTGCCTTGGAATGCCACAACATTGGTATCGGTAAATATTTTGATGCCATTGCGCTTGTGCAATTTATGGTAAAAAGTAGAAATGCTTTGTGCCGTTACTCTTGCCAGTAATCTCGACTCTCGCTCGATAATGGTAATATCGTGGCCCATTTTCTTGAGTACTGAGGCCGTTTCGAGCCCTATGTAACCGCCACCTACCATAACAATACGGCGAGATTTCTTTGAGTCGTCACGGGTTAAGGCCGCAGATAAGCTCTCTATGTCGTTTAGCGTTTTTATATAGAAGATGTTACCCAAATCGGCGCCTAGGCAATCAGCTTTTCGGGCTCTACTGCCTGTACAGATAAGTAATTTGTCAAAACTAATGTGTTCTCCGCTTTGCAATTGAATACTTTGAATTGCAGGTTCTATTTTATCTACTCTCGTGTTTAACCAAACATCAATATCATCCTTGATATAGGCAGCTTCTGGGCGAATTAAAAGTTGTTCTGCCGAGACCTGATTTTGCAGGTAAGTTTTTGAAAGAGGCGGACGATGATAGGGCAGGCTGTCTTCATCGGTGATCAGCATGATCTGTCCTGTCCATCCTTCTTTGCGCAAACTTGCACAAGCTTGGGCGCCAGCATGGCCACCCCCGATAATGACACACCTTTGCATAACGTCTTCCTTAATATTGCGACTCTGGTAAATGAACATGTAATCCATGATGCTCGTCAGAAACCAGTACCTGACAGCTTAATCGGCTCAAATCTTTTGGTTCTGTTACCATTTCTAACATGTCACTTTCGTTACTATCTGGGTCCGAAATTTTGCCATGCCAATCAGTAGTTAAGTAGCAATGGCAGGTCGCACAGCTACCTGAACCTCCACACTCAGCTTCGATGCCCTCGACCATATTTTCCATGGCAGCTTGCATCAAAGAAGTACCACTTGGTACATCTACCTTGGTTTCATTTCCAGCAAAATCAACAAATGTAATCTCGGGCATGATGGTGTCCTTATACTGTGAATTTAGTGATTTGATTTATCTCGTCCAAAATAGCGGCAGGGTCTGCCTCTAGCTGGCTATCCATTGCGGTATTCCAGCGATTTAAGAATCCGCAAATTGCAACAACGGCAGCAATTTCAATAACAGCCGCTTCTGAATAGTGTCGACCTAACTCTTCATAATGCACCTTTTCTAGATGCGCTGGAGAGGTGCTACAAGCAAATGCAAATCTCAGTGCTGCACGCTCTGCATCGTCATATAAAACGTTCGTTTCAAACTCAAATGCCGCGAGTACCTTGGCTCTGTTGACGTTTACTCTGCTTGCAATGTGTGAGAAGTGACCTTGGCAGTATTGACAGCCTGCAGCGTTACTACTGATTGTGGCAATGGCCCACTTCAACTCATTACTGATGTGTTCAAACTTACTTAGACATCCAAACATTTGCCCAAAAGCTTGGGCCAACATTGGGTTCTTAGCCATGGTCAATATACCGTTAGGGATAAAACCAAGATTGTTCTCTATTGCCTGATAAATCGGTTCCAAATGAGGTGTCGACTCCCTCTCAACTGGTGTGACTAAATGGTTTTTACCCTGTTTCATATCCTTGTTTCCTGACTTGGTGAAAGTTCTCAACAAAGTAAGTTTTTTGTTCTCTGATGCCTATAGTCCGTTTGGACCAAAGGGATAGTCCACAGGGGCTATGTTGAAAAAACCTCGATAGCGGTAAGGTTTTTTTAGGCGAACAAAACGCGATTGCATATCTCCTTAGATATTTCTCACACATGTCAACAAGGTGAATGCGGACAGAAAACCAACCTGAAAAAACGTGTAGGCCAACTTGGTTTTGTACGTTGTTTGAGGGTCAACAATATTGCCAGACTAGATAGGAAACTAGGATGATTGAAGAACTTATTGAATTTATAAATCAAGACTTACTGGAAGGGGCTGCCCCAGATCTGGACCAGCACACACCACTGCTAGAGTTAGGGATTTTAAATTCTCTATCTATGGTGAGACTACTTGCTCATGTTGATCAGCGTTATGGCGCTAAAATTCCAGAGCACGATATCACGCCGGTACATTTCGAAAACATTGAGACATTGTGCGCGCTTATTAAAGCACTTAGTACTGAAGAACAGGTAGAGTCTGAAGAAGCTAGCTCGGAACTTGACCGTTTAGTTAAGTTGCAAGAAAGTTATGGTATCAAAAGCGAATTGGTTGCTGCAGGCGAAGGTTTCAAGCAGCATACACTGCGTGTAGAAGGCGATGGGCCTCTGTGGATTCTATTACCTGCACTGGGTAACCCATCAACTTCTTGGTCATCTACACTACGCTCAGTTCAAGGTCGTCACAATGCGGTTGCATTAGATTTGGCTGGCTTTGGTTTGAGTGAAAGCAACAACGACTCACCTTCATATGTTGATCATGTTGAATACACGCTTCAATACCTTGAGACACTTGAAGAAAAAGAGTGGGTATTAGTTGCTAACTCAGCTGGAAGTATGATTGCAACAGAGATTGCGAGACGTCATCCAGATAAAGTAAAAGCGCTAGTATGTACTGGTTTCGGTCTGGTCGATGACGTTGAAAGCTGGTGGGGAGATTTAAAGAAAATGTCTGCCAATCCAGAGCAATTCTTAGCGGCTGCATATTACCACCCACCTAAGATGACACCTGCACTTGAAGATTTACTCAATGATGTTTTATCTCGCCCCGCATATCACACCTTCTTAGATGAATATGCTCGCAAATCGATGGCGACAACATTTGATGGTGTAAAAGTACCCACCTTGTTTATTGCAGGTAACCACGACCAAATTATCCCACCTGAGTGGAGCGAAAAAGCGGCTGAAAAACTTGAAAATGCGACAGTCACAAGACTATCGAGATGTGGCCACTTTTCAGCTTCCGAACGCCCAGAAGAGTTTGTTTGGGTTGTTGAAGACTTCTTAAACAAGGTGGAAATGGCATGAATTCATTCAAAAGTTACGACGTAGTCATTATTGGTAGTGGTCCTGCGGGCAGTTTGTGTGGCATTGAATGTCGCAAAAAAGGTTTATCGGTTTTATGTATCGAAAAAGACGAGTTTCCTCGTTTCCATATTGGAGAGTCGTTAACAGGCAACGCGGGTCAGATTATTCGTGATTTGGGTCTGGCTGAAGAAATGGACGCAGCAGGCTTTCCAGACAAGCCTGGTGTGAATGTAATAGGCTCTTTGTCAAAAAATGAGTTCTTTATTCCAATTTTGGCGCCTACTTGGCAAGTAAGACGCAGTGATTTTGACAATATGCTTAAGCGCAAAGCACTTGAGCATGGGGTGGAATATCAGCAAGGCCTTGTAAAAGATGTGATTAAACATGAAGGCAAAATTGTTGGCGCTATATACAAAGCGGATGATATGGAACACCAAGTGCGTTCAAAAGTACTTGTCGATGCAAGTGGACAAAATACGTTCTTATCTAGAAAAGGTATTGCAGGTAAGCGTGAAATTGAGTTCTTTTCACAGCAAATTGCTTCTTTTGCACATTACAAAGGTGTTGAGCGAGACTTACCTCCATTTTCAACAAACACGACTATTTTGTATTCAAAGCAGTATCACTGGTCTTGGATCATCCCAATTTCGCCAGATACAGATAGCTTAGGTATCGTAATCCCGAAAGACCTTTACTACAAAGAGTGCAAGAACCCTGATGATGCTATCGCATGGGGCATGGAAAACATCAGTCCAGAGATCAGAAGGCGATTCCAAAATGCCGAGCG
This sequence comes from Pseudoalteromonas luteoviolacea DSM 6061, assembly GCF_001625655.1. Lineage (GTDB taxonomy): Bacteria > Pseudomonadota > Gammaproteobacteria > Enterobacterales > Alteromonadaceae > Pseudoalteromonas > Pseudoalteromonas luteoviolacea. Next base: position 27,699 of record NZ_AUYB01000136.1, read on the forward strand.
CATTGGTGACTCGCAATCGATGGCTGACTTTTCATATCGTATTGAACCTTTTGTCGGTGATGGTTGGCTTTGTATCGGTGATGCGCACCGCTTCTTAGATCCAATCTTCTCTTATGGTGTGTCATTCGCGATGAAGGAGGGCATCCGCGCTGCTGATGCAATCAAGCAAGCCATCGATGGCAATGATTGGAAAACGCCATTCTATGCCTATCGTGATTGGAGTAATGGCGGGCAACAGATTGCGGCTGACTTAATTCGTTACTTCTGGATTTATCCAATCTTCTTTGGATATCAAATGCAAAACCCTGATTTACGTGACGAAGTAATTCGCTTACTTGGGGGCTGCTGCTTTGATTGTGAGGGCTGGAAAGCACCTACCATCTTCAGAAATGCAATTGAAGAGTACGACCGTAAGCAGATGGCTGGCTAGGGAAAAGCATTGCGCTTTTCCTTTCTAAGGGAAGGATTGATTATGAACTTTGAGTGGAATGAGGATCAGCTCGAGTTGTTTGAGCATGCACTGAGCTTTGCAAGGGACTTAGATTTTTCAAAAGTGCCTGATGGGGAATTCCCCAAAGAAGCTTGGCACGCGCTTGGCGAATTTGGCTACTACGGATTACCTATAGATAGTAAGTATTCTTCATGTGGCAGCGGCTTTGATATTTTAACCACGGTGAAAATTCTAGAGGGCTTAGGCCAAGGTTGTGCCGATACGGGTATTTTGTTTGCCGGTGCTGCACATACTTTTGCCTGTGCGATGCCCATCTATGAGCACGGCAGCGAAAAGCTAAAAATGGAGTTGCTACCGGGATTAACGAGCGGTGAAAAAGTTGCAGCCAATGCAATATCTGAAGCAGAAGCTGGTTCAGATATTGGCAAGTTAACAACTAAAGCATGGAGAGAGGGTGATTACTACATCATTAAAGGTGCAAAGTCCTATGTAACAAACGGAAGTGTAGCTGATTATTTTGTTTTATACGCTACAACAAATCCTAAGTTTGGGTATTTAGGCCAAACAGCCTTTGTAGTACCTGCGGACTTGCCTGGAATTGAAGTAGGTAATAGTTACAAAAAACTGGGATTGAACTCAGCGCAACTTAATCAAGTATTCTTCGACGAAGTAAAAGTGCATAAAGATTATGTTCTAGGTAGCGAAGGCCAAGGTGCAAGGATCTTTGCTGCATCTATGGACTGGGAAAGATGTTGCCTATTCGCTTTGTTTATCGGCGTTATGCAGCGCGATTTAGAACGTTGTATTGAATACGCGAATACGCGTAAACAGGGCGATAAAACAATAAGTAAGTTTCAGGCGGTTTCACATCGTATTGCAGATATGGAAGTGCGACTACAAAGTGCGAGATTGCTGTTGTATTTCGCAGCATGGCAAAAGTCGCAGAATGTAGATAATACGAAAGCTGTTGCATCTAGCAAGTTGGCCATCAGTGAGGCTTTCGTGCAGTCGGGTATCGATTCGATTCGTGTCCATGGTGCACTTGGGTACCTGCAAGAAAGTGGCGTAGATGCGAGTATTCGGGACGCTCTAGGCTCGGTTCTTTTTTCTGGCACGTCCGATATACAACGAGAATTGATCTGTAATAGGTTGGGTTTGTTATGAAGATACTCAGTGACGTTCTAACAAGCGGGCTGTCTCAAGTTGGTGACAATGCACTAGCAGTAACTGATAGCGTCGAGTCATACAGTTACGGCGAGTTGTCGTTATCGGTAACGCAAATTGCGGTGCTGCTACAAAGTAAAGGAATTCAAGTTGGTGATCGCGTAGGCATTTGGGCTGACAAGTCGTGTCGAGCGCTTGCTGCCATGCTTGCAGTGACAAAGCTCGGTGCAGTTTACGTTCCTATTGACCCAATGAATCCTATGGTTCGCGTCGATATTATTCGCAAAGATTGCGCGATGAAAGTGATGTTTACTACGCAAGCAAAGTTTTCACAGTATAGAGAGCATTATGCCGAAGGTTGTCACTTTGTAGTGTTAGACAGTGAGGGGGAGTTCAATGCTGCTGCATCAAAAGCGCTTGAGGTTAATCAGGCTAGCAGTTGGCAGGACATCAAATGCTGTCAGCCATCAAGCTTAAGATTGAGCGCCGATATTGGTGGTGATGATCTTGCTTATATGCTTTATACATCTGGTTCAACAGGAGTACCAAAGGGTGTTCGCATCAGTCACACCAACGCACTTGCATTTGTAACGTGGGTAATTGAAAAGGTGAAACCCACTCACCAAGATCGATTATCTAATCATGCACCATGGCATTTTGATTTGTCTGTTTTGGACATTTATGTGGCGCTTTCAATTGGTGCAAGTGTGCATTTAGTTTCTGAACTGGATAGTTATGTTCCGCAAAAATTAGTGAATTTCATTGCCCAGCGCGGCATCACTATTTGGTATTCCGTGCCTACTGCCTTGACCATGATGATGAACACAGACCCACAGTTTGGTGAGTCATGCAAACAACTTCATACAATTATATTTGCTGGAGAAGCATTTGATGTGAAGTCGTTGAAAGCACTGCGTGCGCAATTTCCAAATTCGGCGCTTTTCAATTTTTATGGCCCGACTGAAACCAATGTATGCAGCTATTACAAAGTACCGGACATGGTGCCTGAAGAATTACCCATTGGTTATGCTGCAAGTGGTGCTCGTATCTCCATTTGCAATGAACAAGGTGATGAAGTTGATATAGGTGAGAAGGGGTTCATCACTGTTAATGGTCCGACTGTTTTCTCTGGCTACTGGGGAAAAGAACCCAGAGCAGAAAGTGCCTACAACACCGGTGACATTGGCTATATCAATGAACTTGGTGAATTGATGTATGTCGGGCGACAAGATCATATGGTGAAGGTCAAAGGGTACCGTGTACACCTTGGGGAAGTTGAACGTGCTTTGTATCAACACCCTCAGATCAATGAGTGTTTAGTTGTATTGAGTGAGGCCAAAACACTTGAAGCACATATTGCAACTGAATCTGAACCTCCGTCGTTGCTGACGTTAAAAATGCACTGCGCCAAGCGATTACCAAAGTACATGCTTCCTGAGCAAATTGTTTACTGGGATGCTTTACCACGTAACCGTAATGGCAAACTATCGCGTCAAAGCTTATCAGAATCACGCCCACAACAAGCGACTGTCATTGAGCAAAGTGGAGCGTAACCAGTTTACGTCTTTGTAAACATTAACCTAGGGGCTGTATCTAGATGCTGTTGAGGCAGTAACAACAAGCAGTTCCTTGCTATACACGGAGAGAATTATGAATAAGACCATAGCAGTCATAGGTGCTGGTTTATCTGGTATTGCCGCCGTTAAACAATTAACAGATGGTGGCCATGAAGTTACTTGCTTTGAAAAGGCAGAGAGCTTCGGAGGGGTGTTCGCAGATAAAAAGATCTACGATGATTTACACCTCACAATCTCTAATTATTTTATGGCATATTCTGACTATGTCCCTAATCATCAAAAACTGAAGTTTTGGTCAAAAAAAGAGTACATCAACTATTTAGGTGAATACATACAGCGTTTCGATATCGCAAAACATATTCACTATGATCATGAAGTCCGTCGTGTAGAGAAGCAAGGCGATAAGTGGATAGTCACTTGTAAAAGCGGGGGAAAAGAACACAGTAAAGAGTTTGATATGGTTGCTGTATGTTCTGGACACTTCCAAAAGCCCAAGCTGCCAGACTTACCAGGTCTTGATATGTTTGATGGTGAAATTGAACACTCCAACGACTATCGTGACAAACATAAGTACACAGGCAAACGCGTCTTATGCGTTGGCTTGGGAGAAAGCTCGGCCGACATTACATCCGAAATTTCTGAAGTAGCTCGCAAATGTATTTTGTCACTGCGCCGTTATCCGGCTGTTGCGCCGCGTTATATGGCGTTTCAAGAAGATCCATATTTTACAATTGATACATCATGGTTGACTTCGCGTATCGTGAACAAACTACCGCACAAATATCATGGCGGGATCACCAAAGGCATTTTCAACAAATACGTAAATAGCCGCAATGATCATGTCCGGATCCGAGGCGAGTGGCTTAAGAAATCAGGACCCTCTCACCATCAGGCAGTAACTAAAAATGAGCGCCTTTTCCGTCCGATAGCAGATGGTAAGGTTATGCCAAATATCGGTGGTATTGAACGCTTCGAAAAAAATTCAGTGGTATTTAAGGATGGCACAAGAGAAGAAGTAGATGCAGTCGTATTTTGTACTGGATATCAGCTTAGCTTTCCTTTTTTGGATGTCAGTATTTCAAATATGCGTGATCTATTTAAGCAAATGTTTATACCTGAAATGGGGCACTCACTGTCTTTCATCGGCTTTGTGCGCCCTCAGCAAGGAGGAATTCCAGTAATTGCTGAAATGCAGTGCCGCTATCTATCAAAACTGGCGAGTGGTGAGGCACAACTGCCTACATTGTCGGAAATGCACGATGTTGTGAAACACGATACTAAACACTGGCAGACCGAATACAAGATCACACCACATGTGGCTTCATTGGTGAACTATTGCCACTACATGGACTCAATGGCGAAACTAGTAGGCTGTATGCCACAAATACCCAGCTTATTTAAAGACCCTTTACTGCGTGTGAAATTACTTCACAACCCGCAGTTTGCTGCCCAATACCGTCTTGATGGGCCCAACAACATGACACATACGGCACGAGAGTTTTTACTGAGCTTTCCAAACATTAGCTCTTGGCCACGGATCATTCATTTTGAAGTCGCCTTGGCAGCACAAAAATTGCTCTCCCGTCTGCGGTTAGATGGGTTACGTGAAATCAGCAAGTAAATAACTAGTACGAGGAAAGGACATGATCCAATTGTCAGATGAGTGTTTGAGCAACTTAGATGAAAATCTTGATGCTCAAACCTATAACTTAAGCAGACTCAGTTACCTACAAAAAATCATTCTAGGCACAGATGGTACCGTGACGCAGTTACTTGAAAGTATTGTGGGAGAGCAAATTGTGGTCGATAAGCTGCTTGAAGCAGATGTCAGTGTACTCCCTCATGAGGAAGACATGCATTGCCAACAGCGCGTGATCACCCTTAATGGGGCCAAAACTGGGTTACCTTATTTATACGCCGACTCATTGGTTTATCACGGCAATATGAACGTGAACTTTTCTCGAGCATTAACCGAAACGCGTATTCCTATCGGAAAAGCGTGGGAAAAATTTCAAATAGAAACCTATAAGACCTTGCTCTCATGGGGCTTCGAATATGCAGGTGATTTGTCACATCACTTCGCTGTGGAGCCAAGTGATCTTGTGTTATACCGCACTTATCTTGTGTATTCACAAGGGAAAAAAATATTTCGCATTACCGAGAAGTTTCCATTTGCTTGGTATATGCAATCAGAGCAGTTCGACTCTCAATTCGCATCAGTAGAATTATCAACCTTAGTCAGTGGGATTTGACCAATGAAAAATACCGATACAGCAGAAGCTTTGCCACAGAGCAAGTTAGATATAGATAAATTAACACCTACGATTCCTCATATTCCGTTTAATAGTGAGGACGGTCAACGCTTTTTCTGGGGTGAAGATTACCACCTCATAATTGAAGAGCTGTCAAAAAAGTACGGTGATATCTACTCAGTAGAAACCGCTAAGGGTCCAATTGTTGCGCTTAATGGCTATCAGTACATAAGAGAAGCACTTGTAGCGCAAAATGATGTATTCAATGTACGTGCAGATTATGAAATTTTACAGATTGCTCCACAAAAACACTTCTTGGAATTAGAAGCCGGTGAGCAATGGCAAGTGCACCGCAAGGTGTTTGCATATGCAATGCGCGAATACTTTGCCACTCGCTGGGATCAGATTGAAGATTGGATGACGACTGAGATTAACGATATTGCAGCCGTTTGGAAAGAGCAGGGAGATATTGCATTTGATCCAAACAGAGAAGTTTCTCTAAAGTTAGCCAGCTTCTTACATAAAGTGATGTTTGACGACCGCTTCGGTGAGTTCGAAGTGAGTATCTTTGATGAAAAAAGCCTAAGCTGGCTTCCTAACGGGTTCATCAACAGTACTCGTCATGAATTGATGCCACCTGATTTACAAGAGAAATACTACGCTCAGTATGGCGATGCGATTGAGAAATTTAGTTCAAATTTAAATGGATTAGACCAATACGTGTCATTTAACGTGGGTCGTCGCAAAGAAGATTACGTGCCGGGTGAATATCGCGATTTATGTGATTACTTGTTTGAAGCGAATGACAGCGTTGATGATGCAACAAAAGCAGCGCTTAATATTGGGGAAAAAGAAATTGTTGTAGGATCTTTAACTCAAGTCGCAGGTGCCGGTGGTGGTGTTGGCGCGTTTGCAATGCGTTGGGCACTTCTTTATTTGGCAGCCTTCCCTGAATATCAATCGCGCGTGCAAAAAGAATTAGACGAAGTAGTGGGGCGTGACGAAGTGCCACTTAATAAACACAAAGCAGATTTGCCATATACGCAAGCCTTCATCGCAGAAGTATTACGCCATTGCTCGATTACATCTATGCCTGCTGCGAATTATGCGACCAGCAAAGATACTTTATTGGACGGTTACTTTATTCCTGGCGGCACTCCACTGGTGATCAATAATTACAGCGTGACGCGAGACGAAACATTGTGGGAGCAGCCCAATGAATTTATCCCAGAGCGCTTTTTGGATGACAATGGTGAGTTGAGCAAGAAGCAGCAAGGGAAAGCTTTTCCGTTTGGCTTAGGACAGCGCCGCTGCCTAGGTGAACATTTTGGTAAATACATTATTCATACGCTATTTGCGCAATTGGCACACAAGTTTGAGTTCTCAATTCCAGAGGGTAAAGAGGCAAACCTGAAGGCCATTTCTGGTGTATTCTTAGTGCCAGAAGAAGTTGAAATTAAAGCTAAGCCGCGTTTTTAATTCTCTTTATTTAGTATAATGACTAAAAGCACCAAAACCACCTTTAAAGGTGGTTTTTTTATAGCGATAGCAATTATCTATACAAAACCACTGTATTTTGCGTATTTTGAGCCAAGTCGGGCAGCCCATAATCGAGTATTTTGATGTCACTGAAACATATTTTTCAGTTTATAACCAGACACAAAATCCACTTGGCTATGGAGGAAGAAATGGAGAGTTTTGGTGTTGATGCTACACAGTCCAATTGTGGTATTTTAGACCTGCATATAGAGCAAATTAAGGGAGTTGCTACTCAGGAAAGGTGCTTTTTAATGTTCAGACCAGTCAACTTGGTCTCTGCGAATTTAATTAAAGAAGGTGTTGGTACCAAGGGGCTTGATATTCACGGAAAAAGCTCTGATTTAGGTCCAATATCAGGTTTCATTCCAGTTAAAGGCATATATAGCAAAATTAGAAGTGACCCCGAAAAAGTTAAGAAGCATGATGCACAAAATCGCCACTCGCTGCTGCAACCCCATATCGGCAAAGTATTTTTAAATAAGTCTCATGGCATAGACCTACTAAATACCAGTTCACGATATGAATTTAAATTTGATAAGCAGAACTGTTTATTGATCAGAGATACCATGAATAGAGGGGCTTTCGAAAACGTTGAGGTGATGGGATACAAGCTGGTTGGAAGTAAAGATGAAGTGATACCCGTAACAGCTGACTATGATATGTTTTGTGTGGCGCCAAGTTATCTCGACACTACAAAAGAATTCCGCTTCAAAAATGCTAAGGAAGTAACAGATCAACATGATGAAAATGAAAAAGGTATTTTAACCACTTTTCAAATGGGATTAATTAAGAAGATAAATGATGCATGCAAAAAAGTGGTAATAAATGGCCAAGATGTTGTAAAGCATGGTACTGAAATGAACAATCCATTTCCGGAAAATGATGAACAATTGGTCGTGTTTTCACCAAATGGTAAAGCTAAACTTATGCCCAGAAAAGAAGTACTCTATCTATTATCAAGAATACCTTTAATTGGTTTCATAACTTATCCGAATAAAACATGGAAGCAGAGATTAGGTCAAGAGAGTGTTAAGTGGACGATCATTGCCCAAAAAAGTCGCTTATATGACGATGAAGTCAAGTTAAATAAGTTTGTGAAAACTGCTTTTGACATGGAAAATGAAGAGATCAGGAAAGCGGACTTTGTTAAAGACTCAGGCGCAACTTTGGGCAAAACGAAATACGAAATCTTCTACGATATGTACATCAAGAAGTCGATGAAGCAACAAGAAAGTCCTCTCTGTAGGTTTTAGTGACGAGTCATTTCAGATGCGCCGATGCTTATAGCCGGCGCATAGTTGCAAATTGAGCAGTAATTATTGTGTGTTTAGTTGCGAGACTGCGTCAACAATGCTTTCAACTTGCTGATTGATATCTTTGATGGTGTTGTTAAGCTCTTCAATTAATTGCACACCTGCTTCTACTTGTTTAGCGCTCTTATCCATAGATGCCGTAGCTTCACCAGATAAGGCTACGTTCTCTTTCACAACATCTGCTATTTCTGTTGTGGAAGAACTCGTTCTAGCAGCAAGTTGACGTACCTCATCCGCAACAACGGCAAACCCTCGACCTTGTTCGCCCGCACGAGCAGCTTCTATTGCTGCATTTAATGCTAAAAGATTTGTTTGTTCTGCAATTGCACTGATTGTCGATACGATATTGTTGATTTGATCTGATTGTCTATTAAGTGCCTCAATATTACTTACGGCGACATTCATATCGCTGCTGAGTCGTTCCATCAACTGTATGACTGAACTTACAGAGTGTGCGCCGCTGTGAGCCGCTTTATCTGCGAGCTCAGATGCATGGCCCACATTTTCTTGAGTTTGTCTTGTAGAGACTATTCGATCAGTTATATCAGATGCAAATTTTGTGACTTTGATAACTTTACCATTTTTATCAATGACAGGGTTATAACTGGCTTCTAGCCATAACTCGTGGCCATGCTTGCTTTTGCGCTCTACCTGACCGCTAAAGTATTGCCCACTTGCCAATTGGTTCCACAGCGCTTTGTAATCAGGAGAATTGACAACATGATCAGGGCAAAAAGTACGGTGATGTAGGCCGACAATTTCTGTCAGTTGATATCCCGTTGCTGCTAGGAAATTGTCATTTGCCGTAAGTACATTACCGGATACGTCAAATTCGATAACGGCCATTGAACGGTATAGAGCATCAATTACATTTTGCTGCGAAACGGACTTCAGCTCTCGCTCGGTAACATCAGAGGCAAATTTCACGATTTTTAGCAGTTTACCATTATCATCTAAAACTGGATTGTAGCTGGCTTCAAGCCAAAGCTGCTTACCTGATTTCGTAAAACGCTCAATCGTTCCCGAAAAGAACTTACCTGTATTTAAAGTTCGCCATAGTGTTGTGTAGTTGGCAGAGTTTACATATTCCCGATTACAAAAAATACGGTGATGTTTGCCAACAAGTTCTTCCAGAGAGTACTCCATTGCATCCAAAAAATTTTGGTTTGCGGTCATAATGTTACCATCGGGAGTGAACTCAATAATTGCGGTTGAACGACTCACAGAATTGAAAGTTTGTTCTAGCAATTGCTTTTTATCTCGCTCTGTATCAAGCAAAAGCTGTAAAGCCTTTTTTTCTTTTCCAAAGGTAAACATCAATGAAATAGTCCCATGCGCTAATTGTTGACAAAAGCGGCATTATTGCAGTGGAAATACACATGTCAATCTCTGTAGCCAAATATCATCCTAAGTTCTGATATAAGCGCATCCAATACCTATAGGCACTTAAAATTTGCAATTTTATTTTATATTAAAAAATTATATTAATATATTTCACACAACTAATTGTTTTTTTGTTATTTGTTCTGTGTGTGTTTTATAAATGCTTGTGTGTTTGGTTGTGAATTATTTATAATTAATAATATAAATATAGTTTGTTTTTATTTATAACGCATTTTAATTTAGTAAGAAAAGGATAATTATGAAAAATAGTAGTCTTGCTCTGGTCGTAGCTTTATGTTCACCTTTGGCGTACGCATTTGATGCAAATATTGTGTCGATCACTGATAGTAGGTTTGGCGCTGTTGCAAATGATAATATTGATGATTCCGCGCAAATCCAAGCTGCGATCAATTATGCAGTTAGCAACAATAAGAGTGTGTATATACCAGCCGGTACTTTCAATGTCTCGAAAACACTGGATATCACACAGCTTAAAGGCAACCATAACTCGAGAATAAAAATATTTGGCGAAAAGAGAGAACTTTCAACACTTGAGACATCTTCTGATATTAGTTTGATCAAAGTTGCACATGGAGTAGAGTTGCATGATTTAAGCCTACGTCAAAGTGCAGGTTATACACAAGGTAAAGCAATAGATATTCCTTTTGCCAGTTATCAATCAAATTTCTCTAAATTGAATATTAGTGGTTTTGATAAAGGGATTTATGGAAAGTGGATTATCTGGAGCCGTTTTGAAGATCTATTTATTGCCAATGTCAATGTGGGTATTGAACTACATGGCAACGGTCAAGCACCTGCCTATTGGAATTTAGAGCCTGGTGGTTGGTTTAATAATGTGAACGTTTTTGATAATGTCTATGTTGAAAAATCAGATACAGGTTTAAAGCTAGCTGCCATGGGCAGTAATATTACAAACTCAACGGTCCAAAATTCTAGGGTGGGTGTCGAGATATATGGCCCAGCAGAGCATTATACTTGGAATAACCAAATTAGTAACTTCTATGCTGAGGGTGTTCAAACAGTCTTTAAAGTGAAAAACTCTCGCTCTCTAGACATTAATGGTGTTTTTGCACAAGGTGGAAAAAGCTCGAGCCGAGCAACAGCAGTGATTGATGCTGAAAATGGTGGTGTGATTACAATTAAAGGTATGACAGGGCAAGACTGGTGGACACATAGTGCCATTCTCAAAAACACGTACCTGAACGGGCATGTAGTTGCAATTGGTGGTACAGCAAGCTTAGATGCTAATTCAACATATTCGAATGGCCAAAGTAAACAAACCGCAGCCATTGCGTTACCAGCAAATAGTAGCTGGGTTGCATTACCTGACAGTGTATCGATTGCAGGCAATAGTACCTATAGAGTCACTATTTCAGGCCTCAGAGATGGCTATGAGCCTGTGCTAGAAGAGTATACAATTTTCAATTGGAATGGCGTTAGCCGATATGGAAAAATTTCACATAAATCAGGTAATGGCCGCGTAAAGTTTAAGGTTGAATCGGGCAAAATATTTGCGCAACTAGCCTATAATGGCGGTGGTGGTCTCGCTGGTGGAAAAGTCACAGTTGAAAAGCTACATTAATTACACATAAATACTAAAAGGTGAGCTAGGCTCACCTTTTTTGATATCTCTCAATCAACAACTTCTATGTTATTTATTCCTACCTAAAATCAATAGTTAGCTAAAGAATGTTTGTAGATATATTTAGCGGTATTTTAATTCATTTGGTAACTCTCGGAGCGAATAGGCTTTAAATTCTAGTAGTTAATTCTTAATTTTTCTGACATCCAATTGTTACTTAATACAGGTAGGTTTCCTTTTATCGAACAATAATAAAAGGAGATTAGCAATGGCATTAAAACAACGTTTGTTGGTTCGCAGCTTAATTGCAGCTACAATTTTTACTACTTGCTATATTGGTTTTAATTCCTTCTTTTCAGGCGAAGACCTGACTGACATAAATAATAAAATACCAAATGATATTGAGTTGCCAAAAACAGTCACAGATCAGACGTTTGAATTAAACAATGGGGTGGATGATCAAAAAAGGATTATCCAAAGTACCGCCAAAAATGAGTTACCAAATAAACCTGTAACGGCAAATGATATCTTTGAGGAAGTTCTTGTAGAGCTGAAGAGTAAGCTCAGATCGAGCAACGAACCATTGCGCCACCCGATTATGGGCCCAAATAAGGCGAATGAAAGTTTACGTACACAGCTATTGTTAGCAATGGAACAAGAGCCAGACCTCGTTGACGATTTGCTAGTAGAATTCTTGAACGCGCCAAATAGTTTACTGGGCCGTGAGCTAAGCTCAGTATTATCACAATCAGCGCAACCTAAAGTGCAACAAGCCGCGCTGGATCTTGCCTTCGATTTCTCATTATTGGATGAAGAAAGAGCAGCGGGTTTAATCATGGTTTCAAATATGAAACAAATCGATGGTCGTACTCGAGACCGGATATTAGAGCATATTGACTCACGGAGTGAGCTGACATCCGATATGCAGCAATTCTCTTTGATGGCATTGAAGCCAGCCCCTAGCTCCGAAGAAGACTATACACGCGTGCACGCAACACTCAGTAGAACAATGTTAACAGAAGATGGGGATGTACGTCGCCATAGCGTCTATCAAATGGCTCAGTGGGCTACGAAAGATAGTGATCTAGTACCTGTGCGCGAAATCGCTTTAAACGATCCTGACATAAACACACGAGCTCGAGCAATTATGTCAATCGCAGATAGCAAAATGAAATCTAAAAACAATCGCCAAGTGCTTTGGCTAGTTGCAAACAATTCTGGCGAACCTCCAGCGCTTAGAACATATGCGTTGAAGTCACTGAGCTCGTATACTTTATCAAGTGACGAGTTGGCGAATCTAAAGGTGTTGAAAAGTCAAATTGCAGCCAAGCCTAACTAGGTGGGTATGGCCAGTTAAGGCCCCTGCATCTTAGCAAACGAATTTGAAAAGTGATCTTCAAATAAACAAAAAAGCAGTAACCAATAAATCATTCAACTAAGGAAAAAAAATGAAAACATTAAAACTGTCTGTTTTTGCTAGCACATTAGTTATCGCAATGTCATTTGCCAACGCTGCACATGCAGCGAGAACTACATATGGTACAGCTGGAGACGATATTTTATACGGCGCATCTGGCAAAGATATTATTTATGGTTATGACGGTAATGACAAGTTGTATGGAAGCTCAGGATCAGACATTTTGTATGGTGGTAATGGAAATGACAAACTATATGGTTCTACAGGTTCTGACAAACTATACGGTGGTAATGGCAATGACTACCTAGAAGGTTTTACTGGCAGTGATAAATATTATGCAGGTTCTGGTTCTGACGTATGTTACAACTTAACTGGCACGCCGTACTACAGCTCTTGCGAAACAATTAAGCGCTAATTTAAGCGAGAACCAACGGAGAGACAGGGCCCACACAATACACCAAAGATTGGCAATGTGTGAGTTTTGCTCTCCTCTAGTTTTTATATTATAGCTGCACTGAGCTCATTTCTGTTGCTAGCCAATCAGTAAACACTCTCAATCTCGCTAGCCTTGGACTATTAGGGTCGTATACAAAGTATCTTTTTACCGTATTTGGATGTGGCATATTATACAGAATCGATAGCTCACCATTATCAAGTTGACGTTGACATAAGTAAGGTACAGCTAGCGTGATACCATGACCGCTGCAAACTGCGCTTAAAGCGATGTCTGTAGAGTTCACTTTGGTCCACAAGTTATATTCTTCAATCCCGCAAACTCCAACGTTCTCGAACCAGCTTTGCCAGTCATATGGGCCCGGATTTTCAAGTGTAACCAGTCGCTGTGACAGCAAGGTATGTGGGTCTTGCGAGGACAGCTCAGCTGCAAGTTGGCTAGAACAAATTGGGTAAACATGTGACTCACCGAACATTTCACAAGCTAAATTGCTGGGCGTATTTTGCTCCACATTGGCGCCAAATCTAATTGCTAAGTCTAGGTGGTTCTGCTTTAAGTCGACAAACTCAGCTGATGATGACACGTTGATTTGAATGTTGGGATATTGCTCTGTAAACGATTGAAGCCTTGGCATAAGCCACAATGCGATAAATGCTTGGGTAGACGTAATTGTAAGTTCACCGTCTATCTCTTCTCGCTGTAGCTGATTGAGGCCTTGATTTAAAATGGAAAGACCATGTTGCGCGTGTTGATAAAGTACCTCACCTTGCTGGCTTAGCAGCATTTGTTTGCCTTTTCGTACAAACAAACGTGTATTGAGTAAGCTTTCTAACTGGCGCATTTGCTGGCTAACGGCTGCTTGTGAAATACATAACTCTTGGGCTGCGAGGCTGTAACTGTTGTATCTTGCCGCGCACTCGAAGGTCACAAGCAAATTAATATTTTTAAACACAGTAATTGAGTTTCTATCCTTTGATTCACCAATTATAAGCAAAACTTATATTAAAAGTCGATTTTCATCGTTGGTGTTTGTAAACAGTTATGAAGAAAATAGTTCCATTGAAACTAAAATTCCAACGATAAAGGAAAAATAATGAGTAACTTTGAAACATTTCATCAGCAAACACAGCCACTATTACTTGCAAATGTTTGGGACGCAGAAAGCGCGAAGCTTGCAAAATTGGCAGGGTACCAGGCAATAGGTACCTCAAGCGCCGCAATTGCGAGTGTGCTAGGGTATGAAGATGGTGAAAAAATGCCTTTCGAAGAACTTTTATTCATGGTTAAAAGAATTGTCGAGTCCTGCCCATTACCATTGAGTGTTGATATCGAGTCAGGTTATAGCAATGACTCAAAAAAGATTGTTAGGCACATTCAGCAGCTAGCCGAGCTCGGAGTAGTGGGTGTTAACATTGAAGATAGCAAGGTGGAAAAAACAAGACGTCTAGCTGATAAATGTGCATTTTCTGAAGTATTGAAAGAAATTACAGATGAGCTAAAACGAAGAAGTACTTCTGTATTTATAAATGTGCGCTGCGATGCATTTTTACTTAATCTTACGAATGCAAGAGAAGAAGCCGTGGAGCGAGCCAAGCTTTATGAGAAAGCAGGGGCTGGAGGTTTATTCTTCCCTTGTGTGACAGCCAAGGCTGATATTGCTGAGTTAGTGAAATCAACAACTCTTCCTATTAATGTGATGGCTATGCCTGATTTACCCGATACAAATTCCCTTTCACTGTTGGGTGTTAAACGTATCAGTATGGGGAATTTCGCGCATATATTGGTTAATCAGCAATTAGAAAGCACTTTAAAAGAAATTAGAGAGCAGGGCAGCTGCGACAGTTTATTCGCGTAACATGTAGTTCAATTTAAAGTAAAGCGATGCTATTAATAAGCTTGTTTGAATGATATATATGATGGAGCCTTAAATGGCTAAGATAATAAGAAATAAAAAAGGAGTCACATATGCGCTTATTACCTTGTATATTTATGGTGGCCATTTCATTTAATAGTGTTGCTTCTTCACCTCAACAAACCGTTGCAGATCTTTGGCAGGCGTTGTCACATGATAAAAACAGTAAACCAAATATCAATAAGCTAAAACAGCTGTTACATCCCGAGGCAAAGGTATTTGGTATTCACTTCAAAAATGAAAAACACAGCTTAATGGCCAAGTCAGGCGGCGAGTTTATAGAGTTACTGGACAAAGCCTCCAAAAGGGGGTTTTATGAATGCGAAATTGTACGAAATGCCAAGGTGTATGATCATTTTGCCCATGTGTATAGCGTAGTTGAAACACGCTTCGATATGATACACAAGCAACCTGCGTTCACAGGTGTAAACAGCATTCAGCTGATCAAATCTGATGGTCGTTGGCAAATCATTTCTCTATATTACCAAGTAGAAAATCCAAACAAGGGCATTCCTTTAGAGGGCGGAATATCTGGTCGTTGCCTGTAAAAACGATAATAAATTGAGTAGTATCGATTGCTCTTAAAACTTCGATTCTACTCGCTAATAATTCTGAATAAAGTCTTCCTAAAATTAGTCACTGCCTGCCTTTTTTGTAATTATTTCTTAGTTCTAAGTATGAGCTTTGAGTTTGATTGGCTATTTATCGAACATTATAAATGTGACTGTAAAAAAGCTGAAGTTCGTTACAGATTTACATCGCTCCTTTCAAGATTCACTATTAAATTTCTTATTTTTGTAACTAAAATCCCCCAGTTTTAATTTATTTGTGATTAAAAGTTGTTTGTTATGTTGTTTTTTGAATAAAATAATCGGGACAAGAGAACTAATATAGGGATTAATACTTGTGTTTTTTTTAGAGGAGTCGTTTAGCCAGATTAAAACTAAACGAATAAGTGCATTGTTGTTCGGCTGTCTCGCGTTAACAGCCTGTGGAGGAGGCTCTGGAGACTCAAACGATGCTAGTAAAGGAAGTGAGAAAAAAGCCAATAATATACCGACAGTGGTGGTAACTGGGGATACTCAAATACTCGAACAAACTCAGTTTAAACTAGTTGGTAATGCACAAGATGATGGAGACATTTCGAAGTATCAGTGGAAACACAACAGTGATCTAGAGATTGATATAACGGATTATAACAACTCGGAATTAAAAGCTTTTGGTGCAGATATCAGTGTACCTCACAACGTGACCTTCACTCTGACGGTTACCGATGATAATGGTGCTACCGCATCAGCGGAGCATCTAGTAACGTTTTTACCAATTCCTACAATCACAATACAAGGTGAAACTAAGCTCGAGGAGTCTGAGGCCTTCACCCTAGTGGGTAAAATTGAGGAGCCCGCGGTAAATATTCGTAGTTATCAATGGACGCATGACTCATCGCTAGAGCTAACGGTCACGGGTGCAAGCACACCGTCTATCAATGTGGAGGGTATAGATATTGGTGAAGCACAAAAAATAACTTTTACGCTAATTGTAACTGATGATTATGATAATCAATTTAAGCAATCACATACGGTTCACATTGAACCAACTATAAACTTGCCACCAAGTGTAAGTATTGAAGGGCCTTCTTTTTCGGCGGATCAGAGTGAGCTGAAACTAGTTGCAACGGCTATTGATCCAGAGGGACAAAAGGTTGATTTTGCTTGGGCACATGACTCAAACTTGGCACTTAACATGCAGGCCAATGAAGGTGGTACGTTAATCGTATCTATTCCAGAAATAGAAATACAATCCAAGGTGACTTTTACCGTAACAGCTACGGATGAATTTGGTGTAAGCGCGAGTAATACGCATTCATTGTCAATCATACCGAGGCCAAATGATATTCCATCGGTGTTGATTCAAGGCCCGAAAACGGTGGAGGAAGGTCTGGAAATCAAGCTAGAGGGTCAAGCTACAGATAGCGATGGGTTTATCGCGAGCTATCAATGGGCTATCGATGACAGGCTAAATGCGCCTGTTTTAGATTTGCAATCGAAGAATCTGACCATCCAAACTACTGATATTCAAGAAGACTTAGACGTTATTTTTACTTTGGAGGTTATGGACAATGAAGGAGCAACCTCAACAGCTCATCACTCGGTAATTATTACTGCAAAAGAGAATGTAACACCGACTGTGAACGTTGAAGGGCCTGCGAGTATAACAGAACAAACGCTATTTACTCTGTCAGCAACAGCTTCAGATGAAGATGGCCAAATTGTAAGTTACCAATGGACATATGAATCGCCTGTACCTATTAGTGTAAGTGACACTTCGCAAACTGAGCTACAAGTTTCAGGAGTGAGTATTGACGAAGATACTGAAATTAAGTTCTTTGTGACGGTGACGGATAACCAAGGCGCTAGTGTTACTGAACAACACAATATAACGATTTTAGCCTTACCGAATGTGCCCCCAGAGGTCAATATTGTTGCTAGTAACGCGTTGTTGGAAGAGCGTTCATCGTTCACTTTAAATGCCCATGCTGTGGACTCTGATGGCCAAATAGAAACTTATCTATGGCAGCATAACTCTGGGCTAGATCTTAAATTGTCTGGAGAGAATGGTGCATTATTGCAGGTTGAAGTACCCGATATTAGAGAAGATCAAGAGATTACATTTTCTGTGACGGTTACAGACCACCAAGGTGGAAAGACTTCTGAGTCATTTACAGCAACCATCGCGCATTTAAGAGCGACTGCAACAATTAAAGGTAAAGTGACAGATGCACCAATTGCTCATGCACGGGTGCAATTACATATTGGTTCTCATGTCTATAATGCAGTTGCTGATGAGTCGGGAGCTTATGTGATCAACGTTAATGTTGATGAATCTGAAAAAGACAATTTAGTCAGATTATCAGCTCAGGGAGTGGGAGCACAAACTAACGTCGCACTTGTTTCACAGCTTGGGGAGCTTTCAAGCATTGTAGAAGTAGCAGGTGAAGAGGGTGAGGTTGATGCGAATGAGTACTTTGGTATTAATATCACGAATGTAACAACTGCTGATTTTGCACTCTTAAAAGAAAGTGGTCTCAATTATTCTAATGAAGCGCAATTGAAAGAAGCACGAGCGCACGTTGACGCGGACGAAAAGTTGGAAATAGCGGCATTATTGAAGGCGGTTATTGACCACAATCAGGCTTTACCTGATGGCGTAAACTCGACTTTGGAGCTTGTTGAAAACCTGCGTGAAGCACGCAAAATGCTAAAAGCACTTAAAAAGTCAGATCCTGAATTGGTTGCGAAATTACGAGCAGAAATTAAAGCAGACAAAGATCTGATGAACAAGGCAACTGAGCCGCTACTGGGTACTTACTATGTTAGCGAACGAACTTTGCTGAATGGCTTTGCAGCTGCGCTATCTTTTTCAGAGGATAGAACCGGAGTACTGAAATCCACGCATTCTATTCCATTTAATTGGCGTCACAACGGGACGACTACCGAAATATGGTTAGCTCATGCTTTGCCGCTCTATGGCAAAGGGAAGTTCGATGAGCCAACCTCGAACATATCTAGAATTACAATTGATGCATTTGAAAATAGTAATGGGCGTAAGTCTGCGGAAGTTCGCATGTTCAGCTTAACAGGACAAAGGTTAATCAAGACATTTGACTCAAGTCTAATTTCAGAAAGTTCTAAGCCTACACAACACTTAGCAGACTACTTGGGCCTCTGGTCTTTTAGCTATCAAAGCAAGTTTGCCATAGAGCACAGCCATGCAATCGAATTCTTTGACAATGGTGTGGCCAGTATTACATCAAACTTAAACCCTATGACGATTCCTTGGGGGATTGAAAATCATGAGATGGTATTTTCTCCAGACTCAGGTGATTTCAAAGTCAAACTTGTCAGAAATTTACCTTTTGGGAAACTGCTATTTCTCGAACATTCATATCAGAATGAGTCGAGTATTGTTCCTGCTTTAATGGTAAAGCATCAGGGGATAAGCTTTAACGATATTGACTATCAGAAAACTTGGACGCCAATTGAAACAAAAAGAGCTGCAGCATCATTCAAAGTTGATGAGAATAACAATTTTAATTATCTCTGGAAGCATGCAGAGCTTGCCCAAAACATTGACGGTAAGTTAGTTCGTTATACTTACACTTTAGATAAAAAAGAAGTCGACTATTGTAATGTTTCTCTGCCAAATTGTGAGGTGGCGCTTATCCAGCAACTGAAGCTGTTGGCCATTCATGGCGATAAAATCGCTGTTGAATATGGCGTAATCGATAGCTTTACAGTTGACGATACGATGTTAAATACCGAAATTATGCTTTTTGAGCTCAGTGATGATGTGCTTGAACAGTCAAATGTTTATCAGTCTTTTAGTGAGAGAGACAGGTACCAATACGCTTTTGATAGCCACGCTGATTTTTACGCGCAATCAGATGCTGGTGTCATACATTTAGCCAGATTTACACGGTGTACTGGGGAGCAGCCTCAACGAGTGTGCCAAGAAGCTGTGAAGATCGACGGTCAGGACTATTTAATTTCTGCATTGGAAGATCGCATTCTACTTGTGCATATTGATACCAATGAACGCTCTTATCTACAGTTTATAGATTCGGATGAGTCAGGTATTGATATTTGTCACTTCAGAGAAGGTCAAGTTTGTTCGAATGAGAATACACGATACTTTACTAAAGCGCGTCCAAATCTAGATATTAGTATAACCATACAAGGTCAAGGTGAGGTTAAATCTTCGAGCACAAATTACGCCTATGGTGCAAGTTTCAGCTTAGAAGTAGAACCTGCAGTTGGCCATGAGCTCGACCGCATAGAAGGTTGTAATGGTGTGCTACAAACAGATGCGTTTTCGAAACCAGTGTTTTCTGTGTTTGAGCCTAAGCGTGACTGCAAAATTAACGCTGTGTTTGTTAAATCGCCTCCTTATGTGGGCGATGTAGTGTATGTAAACCCTAAAACAGATATCCCGCATAGCTGGCGTCTTAGGTTTGAGAATAAAAGCTTTGGCGAATTTTACTCTCATGACGCGTCCTTTGGTACCAAAATGACTCAGATATCTGAGGACTTATTCAGAGCAAGGTTTGTTGAAGGAGCAGTGCAAGTATCTGCAAACGGCACCAGCCATATTAGCGCTGTCGGGTTTGACTTACATACCGAAGAACACGTAACTAAAATCGTTTGGCGAGCAGTCAATAAGTTCACTAGGGAGGAATATGACCTCGCGCCAATCGAATTGGTTAGAAAAAATGACTTGTCAACTTTGACGGTTAGCACGGAAGAACTCGTCGGTTCTTGGCTTCTTACCCATAATGCGCTCGATAGTAGTCTAGGAAGGTTTTATGGACAAAACTTTAAATTGAAACTCTCACCAGACAACCAAGGTGTGATGGCGGTTATTTCCTTGAACCCATCATTGGCTAATTTCCTCTCAACTACTGAAGTGCCGATATCTTGGAGAATAAATCAATCAGGACACGTGCAGATTTACAATGAGCAGTATAACTTTTCTTTTGATCTAAAAATGATTCAGCGTAGAGGTGATGGCTTCAACTTGGTTGTAGATGATGTAATTGAATCGAAAACATCAGAGTTAAGATTTGTTTGGCCCAGAGTGAGCGCTGGGGCGCTTGTGCAAATGGAAGACAGTGCGTACGACCTCAATGAGCTAGTTGGCAAATGGCGTTATCAATCTGATTTTGGTGCAGAAGGATTTGAGATACATGCGGGTGGAGTATTTAGAAAAGGTAATTTAAATGGTGCTGCTCAAACAAGCTGGTCAGAAAACACCCTGTTAGTTACTGCGTTCATTAACCAAGAAAACGACTTATATGACCCTGCTTGTAAAGCCGGTTTTGAATATTGTTCAGTGGGATTTAGGCGTGAATTTTTGGTGTTATCAAAACAGCAAGATAAATTATATGTTCTAGAGAGACAGCAAAAGTTTAATATCAATACGCCACAAAGCTCAGGGTTATTTGTTGAAGGCTTACGGGTAATTTCATTAGATAGTCGCACCAGCATGTCGCAAGTTGAGCCACACGTAATTTGGGATCCAAACTACAAACATTGGAGAGGCTTTGGGACTGATTACTTGCGCTTGTACGAGAAAACTCCTGAAGGACTAAAACAATGGCGTCTATATCATTCAGACAATCAAGGTTTGAAAATAGATGCTGGCTCATATCCACATTTCGATGCAAAAATAGAGAATGGGAAGCTGACATACCACGAGGGTGGGGCGCCTTACGTACTAGAGATTGTGAGCAGTGACAGCAGTGCAATCTCATTTTGTGAGTATCAATCAGGCAGCACTTGTGATAGCGGTAAGCTGCGTGTAATGCAGTATGAAATTCCTGTCTACACTGTGCAAGTTGAGACAACGGGTGGTGGTCGTGTTGAGCACAATTTACCTAGGTCTTATCAACTGTTTGGCCAACCACTGAGCGTTAACATCAGTCATAGCAGTGACTTGTCGCTTGATAGTATTGGTGGGTGTGGCGTATCTCATTTGAATACAATGGGGAGTACGCACCTGCGTTTTGGCAATGAACATATGACTGAGTCATGCAAACTAAAAGTACATTTTGTAAAAACGCCAGCACTGTTATCAGAGCGGCTTGATATCTCAGAACCGTTCCTAAAAGCATGCGTTGATAATCATCAATCGAGCTATTACATGGAGTATGCTTCTAGTTTAGTTTGTCAAAAAGGGGAAATCGGCGCTCTGACGGACCTTTCTGAATTAAGCAAATTGCAAAGGCTTGAGCGGTTGTCATTGTCCGGTATTGATAGCATAACCGACCTAGCACTAGAACAATTAAACGACATGACTCAGCTTACCAAACTAGACCTTTCTGGTGCTGCAATACAGCATTTGGATTTGTCTAATTTGACTCAACTAGAATCATTGACACTGAGCTTAAAAGAGTTGACTGAAATTAATTTGCCCAAAGGTGGTAAATTAAAATCACTTAACCTTGCAGTAGGTGGTCCAGAACATTTGGATCTAACAGGTCTCTCTAGCCTAGTGGAGGTGAACATTGGTTATAGTACTGTAAAATCCATTGACCTGGGTTTGAGTACTAGTCTTGAAACACTTATCGCGACTAATGCACCGTTAGAATCCATCGTAGGTATATCAGATGAAAATCGCATTAGACGTTTAGGATTAAAAAATACAGCAATTGAGTCACTGAATTTTGGTGTGTTTTCGTTGCTGGAATTTTTGGATGTTTCGGGTAGCAAAATTAGAAATCTAGACCTTTCTTCGTTAAGCCATCTTGTACATTTGCTTGCCATGAATATGCCACTGGAGAATCTATCTATTGATAAAAGCAGCGTAAGAACGCTGAGATTGTCTAATACGAAATTGGCCAATCTAGATCTTACAAATATGGCTGAACTTATTATTGTTTACGCCAATGACAGCACACTTGAGAGTGTCAATTTAGGTAACAACCCTAAACTAAGAGTGTTGCAACTAAAAAACAATAATTTGGACCAGCTTTATATACCAGATAGCACACAAGTAAATGTGGTTGTTGCGTCCGGTAACCGCCTTAAGTCTTTGCAGGTTGACAACGATAACAGCAACATTAGGACTTTGGTCTTATCAAACAACCAAGTGGAGCAGTTTGATATTGGCAATTTTGACAAACTCCGTAGCCTCAATCTATCTGGAAATCCATTAGTCGAAATTACTAAGCCTCAATCGCACCTAATGACTACGTTAGCACTCGACAATACGATGTTAAAAGAATTGGATCTGTCTACATATGATGGGCTGCAAAACCTATCCGTCGATGGAACAGCGTTAACGAGCATTGAACTGGTAGGTACGCTTACATCCTTAAAAGCAAGTAACACGCTTATAAAATCATTAAACTTGAAACCGAGTCATGGGAATTTGTCAATCGAGTTTAGAGGCAATACTTTAGAAGAGATATCTGGAGGTGAGTCTGTGCGAAACGTTAGGCTATTTCTTAGAGACTCTACGGTCACTGACGCCGCATTGGAGCAGTTGAAAAGCTATGCTGGTAAAGTGTTTGCCCTGATATGCGAAGGGGATGAACTTAATACATGTCGGCGAATAAACCCGTAGTTTAGCCAATAAGCAAATTTAAAACCCTTGCGCCAGTTAAATCCGGAGCAGGGGTTTTTTATATCCGCAGTTGAGCCTTGTCTATCTCTATCGTTATGCGTTACTTTTGAAAACAGTGTGATTTTTATCCGACAATACAAGGAGGAAAGATGGATTACATTTTAAGGACAGCCAAAGACGAAGATATTCCAGCTTTGAGGGAAATTATTGAAGCGTCTGCGCGAGGGCTTTCTACTCAATTCTATTCATCTAAACAAATTGAACTTGCGTTACAAGGTGCACTAGGGGTCGATTCTCAGTTAATAGAAGACAGAACTTACTTTTGCATTGAAGTAAAAGGCGAAATAGTTGCCTGTGGAGGTTGGAGCTACCGCTCAACACTCTTTGGGAGTGATTCAGAGCAAAGTCGTAATGCAACTAAGTTGGATCCAAATACTCAAGCGGCAAAAGTAAGGGCCTTTTTTGTTAAACCAAATTATGCTCGTAAGGGGTTGGGGACACTTCTAATGGAAAAATGCGAAGCAGAAGCCATACACAAGGGTTATCGCAAATTAGAGCTCATGGCGACATTACCAGGTGTTAAGCTCTATGAGCAGCATGGGTTTAGTGGACAAGAAACCGTGGAATATAGTTTGAGCGATGACATGACCATTACTTTTGTGCCAATGGCCAAGCAGTTATAGAGGTTTTAACCGTTTATACTTTTGAACATGCCGTTCATGTTATTTGTAACCTGAATTGATTGAATAAAATATTTAGATTGAGCATAGTCAGCACTCAGGTTACAAAGTTATAAAGGATGCGCTTCCCTTAAAGGAAATAAGGCATATAGAGCTAATGTATGTCATTTCTTTGTGTCATTTTAACGATTTAGAATTGATGTAAAAGGTTCTAACATGCTAAATATGTCACGTGCGGTTTTTCCGCTGTTAATTGCTTCTACTGCTTATTCATCTCTTGCTGTTGCGAACAATTGTTCTGGTGAGTTGTATTCCATCAACTCTGGTCGAGGTGCTCCCGGTGTCTTGTTTAGTCTGCAAGAGCAAGAAAAGTCTGCCAAAGCCGTTTCTATGGCTGAGTTTAGTTCTGCAGCAATGGCATACGATTCAAGCCTCAATCGCATGTACTATGCGTCTTCTCCTATACCATTTGAATATAAAGTCGACCTCAGTGCTCTCAACGCGGCACCTGAAGTACTGGCACAAATACCCGTACAGGGCGAGCGATTTAAATACACGCGTTTAGCCTACTATGATTTTGCAAGCCAAGAACATCATGTAGTAGATAGAACTAAATCTGTCATTGGTATGGTATACGATGAACAACATGATGTGTTAATCGCAAATAGTTATACAGATCTTTATGAAATAAATAAAACTACGGGCGAAGCGACCAAACTTATGCACTTTGGCGGTGTTGATGGACAATACAGAGGCGATTTAGTTTTTTATCAAGGTGACTTGTACTTGGTCTCTTCAACATCTGTATATTTGGTTGATAGATCAGAGCCTAACGACTATAAGTTGGTCAAGCAAGCAGATCACAACCTATTGGCTGTGACTGGGGCTACTGTTGCACAAAACGGTGATGTATTAGTGAGTCGCACGGTGATCAATGATCACGGCCACAAAAACCAATCTGAGTTGTACAAAGTGAACATGCAAACAGGGGGAACTTGCTTAGTATCGACGTTGCCGCTGCGTATTAACGATTTAGCAACCAATACAGGCGCTTCAGTTGCTTGCTATCAGGCGGATCCTTGTGCATTAGATAACGAGATCACGATGGTATCAGACTCTATCGTGAAAAATCTTGATCACCTATGGCAATTTCACTCTACCAGTAACGCTAACTTTTTTGCACCAGCTATATTTACCTCGGCACCGAGCTTTAACGGCAGCCACGGTGGTGTGAATCGGGTCAAGAATGTAACTCCAACGGGCTTTGAAGTTGCCTTCAAAGAATGGAACTATTTAGATCAGGTACACCCACATAAAGAATCATTTGATTATATGGCACTTGAGCAAGGCCGATATACAATGGCTGATGGCACAGTTATCGAAGTAGGTAGTTTTGAACTGAACGACACTAAAGTGTTTAAGCAAACAAACTTTAGCCAAAACTTTGACAGCGCTCCTTATGTTTTTGTTCAGGTCCAAACGTTTAATGGGGGGCATACTATTGCCACGCGTGTAAAAGATATTACCACACAAGGATTCAAAGCTGCGTTTTATGAGCAAGATTCCCTCAATGAAGGTCACGTAATCGAAACCGTTTCTTATATTGCGATTGTACCAGGCAACGGCTCTACAGGGACAATTGAAACACAATCAGGCAGTCCTTCATATGCGCTGTTCAGTGCCGATATTAACCACACTGGTGGACAAATTGGAGAGCACTATTATTTGCTTGTTGAAGAAACGTCTAAAGACAAAGAGCTTAACCATACTTTTGAAACTGTTCATGTTATGGACATAGGCGGAGTGAGCTTAGTCCAGCAAGTAAGTAGTAATGGTGATGATAACTTAAGCATCAGACGCAAAGATTGATCAACCCTTGGACATCTGTCTCGGCCCTCAATTGAGGGCCTTTTTTATATGCCCCTTTTTGTCATCTGACCTCTGAATTTACCTATATTGTGGCCTAAATAATGCATAGAAATCTAAATCGCTTTTTAGTGTTAGCACCGCTAGTTGTTTTTGTAGTGTTTTAAACATAGAAAGGTTTAAACGTTCAAATACACATTAAAAAGCAAGAGGTTTTGGTACTTATTGACTAGGTAAAAAGTCTCATATTGCGTATTTTGCTAAAGAAATCACGCATTTTCACGATAAATTTAGTAATAATAGTGACTTGTCCGGTTTTTGCATGAACCATGTTTACAATCATTCATAATTGGCGCTAAAAGCAGCCATTTTTGACTTAACATTATATGGTCGTTGTGCTGAAATGAGGACAGTTGCATAAAAACATGTAAAAAATGCAAGAGTATTTGGGAAGGAAGTGATGTCTTTGTTTCATTTTGATGAGGAGTCTGGGTATGTTTCTGTAAAGGAACATCCTGCGCATTCGGGGTTTCCCGCGAGTGCAGCACAGCTTGTTGAGCTGCTGGAGCAATCTCCTTATGCTGACTTTGATGTCATTCACGCCAACATTGGTCAATTGTTTTCACCGTCTGATGATAGAGAAAAAGATTTACTGATTGTTGCAAGAGCGGTTGATGCTTCCGTGATGATCCACGTTGAAGAAAATAACATGTTGGCCGAAGCTCGGTTAACAACAGCGAGAGGTGGCAAGCTTGTATCGATTGATGATGCAAGAGCTGCCCTAACAAGTGCTGGCGTGGTTAAGGGGATAAACGAAAGAGCATTAGATACATTTTTAGGGCAACAATTTGAACAACCCCCTGGGAGTGTTTATTCTGGTATTGTAGCGCATGGTGTAAGAGCTAAAGATGGCACTGATGCGAGATTTGTCCGTTTGTGTATGACAGCACAAGACAGGGTTTTGAGTCCACAAGAAAAGTCTGGTGGCAAAGTGGATATGCGCGATTTAGGCGCAATCATTACAGTTAAGCCAGGTAGCCCGTTGATGAAACGTGTACCACCGACTCCGGGGGAGCAAGGTTTCTCCGTATTTGGCGACATTCTTGAGCCAAAGCCTGGCAGAGACATGACTTTGCAAGTATCTGAGGGGACTAAGATCAGTCCCGAGGATCCAAATTTATTAATTGCTTGCGCCAAGGGCGTACCAGTGGCCGTTCCGCGCGGTATGAGAGTCGATGACATATTGTGCTATGACAATGTGGACGTAACGACTGGCCACATTGAATTTGATGGCAGTGTTGTTGTAAGTGGCGATGTTAAAGATGGCATGAAGATAAAAGCCACTGGTGATATCACGGTTATTGGTTTTGTCGAATCGGCCCACTTGGAAAGTGAAAGCGCTGTTACAGTGATGCTAGGGGCAATAGGCAGAAAGCGTATTGAAGGAGAGGACTTCTCTTGTATTATCAAGGCTAAACGAACAATCTCTGTAGGATATGGACAATATTGCCATATTGAATCTGAACAAGATCTGTTTATTGAGCGTCAAGCACTGCATTGTGATTTAAAGTCTAAGCGATTAATTCGAGTTGGCAAGGGTGACACACCGAGAGGTAAATTGATCGGTGGCAATGTTTATAACGCAATGCGTATCGAAGCTGGTGAAGTCGGTGCACCTTCTGGAACTCGCACTAGGATTGTACTGGCTCAAGATTGGTATGATTTAAAGAAAAAAGAAAGCGAGTTTAAAAATCTTGATAAGCTTTTATCTGACAAACTATTGGCAATAAAACGTGCTCAAATCAAGGCCAGAAAAACCAAAGCTTCTGAAAAGCGTGATGCTTATTTGAAGAAATTGGAAGTTACAGAGAAGCGCTTAGACACGCATTACCAGCGTAATGTTAGAAATAGCAAACTAGTAGCTCAAAAGCTACGTCGTCTAGTCAAATTAAGCCGTGTGAAGGTAAATGAATTAATGCACCCGGGCATCGAATTGACAATTGCAAAAGATAGCCGTTCTTTCTCAAGGATTTATCCCCCTCATTTAGTCAAATTAGACGAGGGTAAAATTACTCAAGAGTTTAGTAATTAGCATTGAAAACTTAATAAAAAAGCAGCTTAGGCTGCTTTTTTAGTTTGATAATTCAATTATTGCTACTCGGCGTCTGATGCTTGCGCTTCAGTTTCAGCCAGCGGCCAGCCACCCAATGCCTGCCACTTGTTTACAATAAAACAGAATAATTCTGCCGTACGCTCAGTGTCGTAGAGCGCAGAGTGTGCTTGTGAGTTGTCAAATTCAATCCCGGCAGCTCTACAAGCTTTAGCTAGTACAGTTTGCCCCAGTGCAAGGCCCGCAAGGGAAGTGGTATCAAAACTCACAAAAGGGTGAAAAGGAGTGCGTTTGATATTGTTACGCTCAATGGCCGCATTCAAAAAGCCATGATCAAAAGCTGCGTTGTGGGCGACGATAACAGAGCGTTGGCAACCTGCATCTTTTTGCGCTTTTCTAACTGCTTTACAGATTTCTTTTATTGCTTCAGCTTCTTCTACTGCACCTCTTAAAGGCGAGAAAGGATCGATGCCATTAAACTCGATCGCGGATTGTTCGATATTTGCTCCCTCAAATGGCGCTACGTGAAAGTGCAGTGTTTTATCGATACTGAGTTCACCCTCGATATTCATTTTTAACATGCTGACAGCGATCTCCAATAGGGCATCTGTGTCTTTATTGAATCCTGCTGTTTCGACATCGATTACAACGGGGAAAAAGCCGCGAAAGCGCTTTGCGAATAGGGTTTGCTCTTGTTCTGCCATGATCTACTTGGTTTTCTAAATCTAGGCGCCCATTATACTGATCGTGCGCCAAGATGCTAATTGGTATAAGCTAATAACTAACTATTTTTATTTTAGATAGTATTTTTGACGCCCTAAGGCGGTACGTTAATTGCTTAATAAATGCAGTAGGTAAATTCAGGTCTGTGTTTTCTGCCTGAAAATTCACCAATCGGCTTGAGGTAAGAAAAAGTGAAGTGTAATTTCAACATACTAGTGGCAACAATCATGATATCGGTTGTTTGGCCCGTGCACAGTGCGATGCGGCAATATAGTGCCTCTGTTGATAGCTCCAAATGGATGGTGGATCGAACAACTCGTTTGTCATGCACTTTATCGCACGACGTTCCTTACTATGGTGAGGCAATTTTTAGTGCATCAGCTAGCAAAAATAAAGATCTAACCTTTAACCTTGATATGGTTATCAGGCCTGAAAGTTATGACTTCGCCGGCCTTGAGTCTGTGCCGCCTAGTTGGAGAGCAGGTATGCCAGCTAGGAGTATGGGAAAAATGTCACTATTGAAAAAGTTTGATGGTGAATTGAATAACCCGATTGCCTGGGAAATGTTAACTGAGCTAGAAAAAGGTTATCAACCCACATTTTACTATCAGGACTGGAACAATAAGCACGATCAAATATCAGTGTCTTTGTCCTCCGTTAACTTTAAAAAGTCATATTGGGAGTTTTTGCAATGCCGAGACAACCTGCTTCCATATAGCTTTGAGGATATTGCATTTGTTGTTATGAACTATCGAAAAAACTCAAGTGAGTTAACGCAATCATCACGTAAAAGGCTAGATATGATAGGGGAGTATTTGAACAACGACCCAAATATCGACTCTATTTATATTTCAGCATATTCTGATAGTTATGGTGCTAAAAATGTGAATCTTAACTTGTCTCAAAAAAGAGCAATGGCCATAAAAGAATATATGGCGAGCAAAGGAGTACCAGCGGATAAAATTGTTGCAGATGGTTTTGGCGAAAAGCGCCATGTGGCGATTAACACCACTCCAATAGGAAGAGAAGCTAACCGTCGGGTTATAATCCAGATATCCAAGCCCTAAAGTGGGCTTGGAAAAAAGACTAGAATTTAAATTTTATTACGGATCAGATTCCGAATATAAAGCCTTGAAGGGTGGAGGGCTTCATGCACGCGTTCGCTGTAAGGAAGCGGTTCATCAAAAAGGCTTGCCACAAGGTGCTCGGTAACCATTGGCGCAGTACATAGGCCCCTTGCTCCAAATCCAGTAACAATATGTAGCCCCTCGTGAGGATACTCTTGTTCAGCGAAGTCGTAAAACTTACCTTTACCGATATTTTGATACGCTTGGATGATATCTGCTTTGTCTTGTACTTGGCCTATCATAGGGGTGTGATCATTAAAACAACACCTGACTGCGGCTTTTGCACTTTTCACTTGGCCTAAACTCTTGTCAAACTCGGTGTCTTTGTAAAACTGTGACAGCTGTTCACGGTTCGTGATGTTATCTTGTTCTGTCACGTCTCGAGATTTTGAATGCTTGTCAAAAGTTGCGCCCATGCAGTGCTCACCACTTTGGCTTGGTGTGAAATACCCTTTGTGACAAATTACTGTTGAAAGCCTTTGTGAAATGTCGCCTGCTTCAATATGTGAAACTTGGCCTCTTACTCCATGGATACCAATGTCTTTTGTTTGCTCAAATCGGTCGCTGTGCTCACCTGCACAAACGAAAACTTCTGAAAATGCTCCAAACTCTGCGTCTTTTGACTTTAAGTACCAACCATCTTGCTTGCGCTCTAATTTTTCAATACAAGTATTAAAGTGAGTACTGTTTGGCGCTACTAAGTCATTTGCCGCATCATATACGGCTTGCGTAAGCTCAGGTGGGCTGACCCAGCCCCCCTGTTCAATAAATAACCCGCCGTACGGAGTGTCTATGTTAGCGATTTCTTGTGCTTGTGTAGCGGATACTGGTTTGATGAGTTGATGCGGGTAAAGTGAGCTGGCAGCTATTTTGTGATGTTGTTGCTTTTTGGCGTCGGTGACACTTTGCAACAATACACCACACCATTGGTGAGCAAATTGGTAATTTTGATTTGCTAGCGTTTGATAAAAGCGTAGAGCATATAAAAAGCTATGTGCATAAAACTCCGATGGAATGCCAAATTCACCTTGTAAGTTTGGATATACTGCTCCTTGGCGATTGTGAGATGCACCTTGAGCCAACATGCTATCTTCACAAAACAGTGTGGTTTTAACACCTCTTTTAGCAAAGTTGTACATCAAGCAACTTGTGGCTATACCACCGCCAATAATGGCGATATTTTTTAGAGAGCCTTTATTTTGTTGGAAATACGCAGGTGTAGTCTGGTGGGCTGTTGCATTTGCCAATTGGCCAACAACCATTTCTCTTTTTCTTCCGTAGCCTTTCACTTTTTTGCATTCAAAGCCGGCTTGTTGCAGGCCACGCCTTACGAAACCGGCGGCAGTAAAAGTAGCGAAGGTGGCATGTGATTGACTCAAATGCGCCATTGAATCAAACAATGATTGTTGCCACATATCTGGGTTTTTGCTTGGTGCAAAGCCATCTAAGTACCAAGCGTCGACAAGTCCACACTTTTTATATGCGATTTGCGGCATTGAAGTTTGAACATCTCCAAACCACAAGTCTAAGATAACTTTTCCATTTTCAAACTCAAGACGATGACACCCTTGAAGCGCCAATGGGTATTTCTCGCAAAGTTGTTCTGAAAGATCGCTTAAGCTGGGCCAAGCTTTTAGAGCTTGTCGCAAATCCTCTAATTTGATTGGGTATTTTTCAAAAGAGATGAAATACAGCCGTTCTAGATTTGACGTTGGTGTCCTTTGTTGGAAACGACGCCAGCTGTTTAAAAAATTTAGACCCGTGCCAAACCCAGTTTCTGCTATTACAAAGTGACGCCTTGGGTGGCTTTCAAATCGTTCTGGTAAATTGTTTTGCTCAAAAAAGACATAGTTGGACTCTGCAAGCCCATCGTCATTGGAAAAATAAACGTCATCAAAATTATCAGCAACTGGTGTGCCTGAGTCGTTAAAGTGGATTTGTGCGTTACTTATCATAGAAATACGTTAAAATACTTTCAGTCATTAGTTGTTATTTTACTGCTTTTATTTGCATTAGTCCGTTGCATTTTTGCAAATATCAGTTCAGAGTACGTGTGTACGCTGGAAAGCTGACCACTTGGTTAGCATTTTACGCGTAGAATACATCTAAATTTTTTAAGTTCTAAGGGAATTACCCATGAGAAGAGCCGTTATTACGGGGATCGGTGTTGTATCTAGCATCGGTAACAACAAGCAAGAAGTATTAGAATCTTTGAAAGCGGGTAAAAGTGGTATTGCTTTTAACCAAGAATTTGCAGACATGAACTTACGTAGTAACGTGTCTGGTAAAATTGATATCGACGTTAAATCATTGGTTGATCGTAAAGCGCACCGTTTTATGGGGGATGCAGCTGCGTATTCATACATTGCAATGGCTCAAGCGATTGAAGATTCAGGCTTGAGCGAAGAGCAGGTTTCAAATGAGCGTACTGGACTTGTTGTTGGTTCTGGTGGTGGCTCTTCGAAATACCAAGTAGAGGCTGCTGATATTTTACGTGAGCGCGGTGTAAAACGTGTAGGTCCTTACATGGTACCTCGTACAATGGCGAGTACGACTTCTGCATGTCTTGCAACACCATTTAAAATCAAAGGCGTAAACTATTCAATCAGCTCAGCGTGTGCAACATCTGCACACTGTGTTGGCCATGCAGTAGAGCAAATTCAGCTTGGTAAACAAGACGTTATTTTTGCTGGTGGTGGTGAAGAACTTCATTGGACCCTAGCAATGGAATTCGATGCGATGGGCGCACTTTCAACTAAATATAACGAAGAACCAGAAAAAGCGTCACGTACCTACGATGCAAATCGTGATGGCTTTGTTATCTCTGGTGGCGGCGGTATCATGGTAGTTGAAGAGCTAGAGCACGCATTGGCTCGTGGCGCACATATTTACGGCGAAATCGTTGGATACGGTGCAACTTCTGACGGTTATGACATGGTTGCGCCATCAGGTGAAGGTGCTGTTCGTTGTATGAAACAAGCTATGGCAACGGTTGAAGGTGAAATTGATTACCTAAATACACATGGCACATCAACGCCGGTAGGTGATGTTAAAGAGCTAGGTGCTATTCAAGAGTTATTTGGTGAAAAATCACCAGCAATCAGTGCTACTAAAGCTATGACTGGTCATGCTCTTGGTGCGGCGGGCGTGCATGAAGCAATATATTCTGTACTAATGCTTGAAAACAACTTTATCACGCCATCGATCAATATCGATGAGTTAGATGAGCAAGCTAACGGCCTTGATATTGTCACCGAACGCCGTGATGTAGAGCTTAACACCGTAATGT
Source organism: Pseudoalteromonas luteoviolacea DSM 6061 (assembly GCF_001625655.1). Classification (GTDB taxonomy): domain Bacteria; phylum Pseudomonadota; class Gammaproteobacteria; order Enterobacterales; family Alteromonadaceae; genus Pseudoalteromonas; species Pseudoalteromonas luteoviolacea. Next base: position 60,683 of record NZ_AUYB01000136.1, read on the forward strand.
CTAACAGCTTTGGCTTCGGTGGTACCAATGCAACATTAGTTGTTCAAAAATATAAAGGTTAATCTTTCATTAGCCGATAGAAAAAGCCCTTAGGGGCTTTTTTTTGCCTAGTACAAAGTAAGTTGTAATTGGCGCTCATTTAAATTATTAGTACTGAATTGGCTAAAAGTTTTATGAGACAGATTCTATTGGCAACAGAGTCTATAAAATCGCTGTGTGAAATGTCGACTTGAGAATATAGCCGCAAAGCGCGATACGGCTACCTTAATGCAGATCTATACTTTGTGCTTCATTAAGCGCTCTTTATCACGAGACCAGTCTCTATCTTTGATATCAGCGCGTTTGTCATGCATTTTCTTACCTTTGGCTAAGTGAAATTCAAGCTTGACCCAACACTTTTTCCAATACATGGCTGTGGCCACTAGAGAGAAGCCATCACGTTCAGTTGCGCCAATTAGGCGATCAATTTCACGTTTATTCAAGAGTAATTTACGATAACGTAGCGGGTCGCATATTACATGAGTGGAGGCGCTGTTTAACGGTTGTATTTGACTACCTAATAAAAACGCTTCGCCGTCTTTAAGATGAATATAAGTTTCTGAGATATTGACCTTACCGGCTCGGATGCTTTTGACTTCCCAACCTTGTAGTTCCATACCTGCTTCGAACTTATCGTGTAAAAAATACTCGTGACGCGCTTTTTTATTTAACGCGATAGTATTGCTTGTTGATTTATTTGATTTTTTCTTTGCCATAATGGCTTAGTCTACCTACAAATCGAATTGGAAAACAGAGTTATTTTATTTTATGTGGCATATTTTCACCTACAGAGACCCTGCAAACAAGATAAATCTTTAAAACCTTGGTAAAATCGTGCTGATTAAGTTTGGAGATCGTATGCCACAAGTAGAAAAAAGTGCATTGGTGATGTACAGCACACAAGAAATGTTTGATCTAGTTAATGATGTGAGTGCCTATCCGGATTTCTTACCAAACTGTTCCGGTGCAAAAGTGCTAAGTAGTTCAAATGAAGAAATGACGGCGAGCCTAGAGATTACAAAGGCAGGTCTAACAAAGTGGTTTACCACTAAAAATATATTTGAAGGGAACAAAGTCAAAATGCAGTTGGTTGATGGCCCATTTAAATCATTACAAGGTTATTGGGAGTTTGTTGAGCTAGACGAGCAGGCTTGCAAAGTAAACCTTAAACTCGAATTTGAATTTGCCAGCAAGCTTATAGAACTTGCTTTTGGAAAAGTATTTAACGAAGTAGCGAAAAATATGGTCTCTGCGTTTACTCAACGCGCTAAATCTGTGTATGGAGCCAGATAATGATAAAAGTTGAAGTCGTATTTGCGCTCCCTGAGAAAGCAACTAGCTTGACTGTCGACGTGGCTGAAGGCACGTCAGCAGAGCATGTTGTTCTGCAATCAGGAATTATTGAACGTTGCCCAGAAATAGACCCAACCAATCTCACTTTGGGAATTTGGAACAGAACGGTAAAGTTACACCAAGTAGTCAAAGAGGGCGACAGAATAGAAGTTTATCGCCCTTTGATAGCAGACCCTAAAGAAGCGAGAAGGCGACGCGCTGACAAAGCAAAAGAAGAGGGGCGCGCGAACAAAATCACAGGTGGTAGGGCTTAAATGGTACCACTTAGATAAAAGCCACGGACCAGCGTGGCTTTTTTAAGATGTGTTTTGATTTATTGACGAGCTAAAATTGAGAACTAATTATTGTGCTCATGTGCTGATTTTTCATCAGCGAGATCTTCTTTCAACTTTCGTATCTTGAGACCCAACTCCTGTCCACGGTGGCGAGCATAATATGTGCAGCCAATAAACATACATGTGGAGAAAAGCAACTCAAGTAATACCCAAATGAGCTCATCAGTGGCAATCCACAGTAATGTAAAGCCATGAACAAAATAGATCAGAACAATAAAGTTAGCCCAAGCGAATGTATATGGTTTGTCTTTGATAATGCCTCTGAGTGGCAGCAGCAGCGGCAATATATATACAACAAACATAAACCCTAAGCTGTGGCCTTCCCTTGGTGATATAACAAACAACCAAAGCGGCATCAATACTAACAAGCCTATATATCCAAAAAGGGCGAGTTTATAAAACAATTTTGTTTTAGGTTGTTTTGGGATCTGACTCATAATAACTTTTTAGAAATGTCGAAAAGGCGAGTAGCTAACGCACGGCAGATTTTTATTTCAGCCTCTGTTAGTTCAGGGCTATTTTCCATACCTGCGACATGACTGGCACCGTAAGGCGTACCACCGCTTTGTGTTGATAGTAACTCTGGCACATCATAAGGCACTCCCATCAGCATCATGCCATGATGGAGCAAAGGCAAAGACAAATTCAGCAGTGTTGCCTCATTGCCCCCGTGCATGCTGCTTGATGAAGAGAATACACATGCTGGCTTATCGATCAACTGACCTTTCAGCCAGATATCACTGGTCGTTTCCCAGAATGTTTTTGCCTGTGCGGCCATCATACCAAAACGTGTGGGTGAACCAAAAGCTAGACCGTCACACTCAATTAAATCCTGTTTGGTGACGACAACGTCATGTGGCTGCTTTTTAACAAAAGTACGCAATTTGACGTCGGCACCATGTGCATTGAGCGTCTCATAAATTTCATCGGCCATGGCAGATACAGAGCCATGGCTTGAATGGTAGAGCACTAAGATAGTTGGCATAGCAGTTAAATAATTTCTAGCACAGACTCTGGTGGACGACCTAAAGCAGCTTTGTCACCATTCACTACGATTGGACGCTCAATAAGCTTAGGGTTTTCAATCATGGCTTTTCTCAGTGTTTGTTCATCACTTTCTTTGGATAGTCCCAACTCTTTATAAATAGTCTCTTTGTTGCGAACTAACTGGTGTGCTGATTCAAATCCTAACTTTGAGATTAGTGTATCTAATGTTGCCGCATCTACAGGTGTTTTTAAGTACTCCACAACCTCTGGCTGAATTGAGTTTTCTTCTAGTAGAGCAAGAGTTTGTCTAGATTTAGAACAACGCGGGTTATGGTAAATAACTACAGACATAAGAAGCCCTTAATAAGCGAATTTAATTTTGATTATGTCGAAATTGTATCTTAACAAAAGCGTACTGCCTAACGTTTACGACAACCTATATTGATTTATCGCACGATCAGGCAGCTTCTATGGTTAAAGTTTAGCTAGTTCTTTTTGCATATTACGATAGTTTGCCAATAGGGCCTTCAATCTTAGCCGCTTAATTTCATCCTCTTTTTCAACAAAGTTGAGGGCTTTTTGTACTTCATCGGCTGCTTTCAAAAATGCGCCATAGTGAGAGAGTAGGCTAGCATTCGCTTCATGATAGGCTGCTTTGTTGTCACTTAGTTTATAAGTATCCGTTAGCAGTTGTTTCGCCAATACATGCTCTGGTTTATCAAGTAAAAATACTCTCAAAAGCTGTTCGGCTTTATCATATTGTTTCGCTTTAATAGCCGTATTTGCCAAGTTCAACGTAATAACTTGGTTGTTTGGTCTTAGTTCGTGTTTGCTTTCAAGCAATTCAATCGCAACATTGTACTTTTCCTGACCTATTTTAATATCTGTGTAAACATCTAAGAAAAACAAGTTGTTTGGATTTGATGCTAGTAACTTTTTAATAATTTTTTCAGCTTGCTCGAACTTGTCTTGATCGAGCAATGCTATCGATAAACCGTATTCAAGAGCACTATTATCAAGTGCAGAGCTGGTTCTCAGCTCATTCTCAAAAAATGCCTGTGCGTCAGCTTCTTTCATGTGGTAGCGTGCCATAACTCGACTTTTGGCGTAATTAAAGTCGGCACTACTCGGCACATATTTTTTGGGGTATTGTTGCGCACGAAGCCTAACATCTGAGACTCGAGACTCAGGTAATGGGTGCGTGAGCAAAAAAGCGGGTGGTTTATTTTGGAACCTCACTTGCGCTGCAAGCTTGGTAAGAAACTCGCTTGCTGCATAAGGATCATATCCAGCTCTTTGCAGCGTTTGCATACCAAAGCGGTCTGCTTCTTGTTCAGCTTTGCGGCTATGTGTTAACTGACTTAACGAAGCCTGAGTGCTATTGGCTGCAAGAATCGCCATGCCTGCATCTGGCGCGATCACGGTAGCTAAAATACCCGTAATCAGTCCCGCAATTGTAAGTGCACTGTTGTCTTTCGCTTGCTGGATCCGCCTAGCTAAATGTCGTTGAGTCACGTGTGCGATTTCGTGACCTAATACTGATGCTAATTGACTCTCATTGTCTGACTGCGCGAGCAACCCTGTATGTACACCAACATGACCCCCGTAAAATGCAAAGGCATTGATGGCTTTGTTGTCTAACCAAAAAAACGAAAATGGAAATCTTACATCATTAGCACTGGCTACGAGCTTGTTTCCCAAGGTGGTTAGGTATTCATCTAGTACTGGGTCTTGTATTAAAGGCGAGCCAGAGCGTATTTGCATCATCATGACATCACCGATGAGCTGCTCTTTTTCAATTGGTAAAACCTGAACAGCCGAAGTGCCTAAATCTGGTAGTTTAAAATCGGACTTAGCCTGGTTTGCAGCTGAAAAACTCAAAGAGAGGGCACAAAGCGTGGTTACAATTGCTTTCTTAAATTGCATTCTAGTCCTTCTTTAATTCGTCACCAAGCATGATCTTAGCGAGGTTAATTTCATCCTCACATGCTTTGGCGTCTTTCTCACATAACATATAAAAATCTTTTATTGAGACCCCATCAACACACACAACGTTCAATTCTCTTTTCAAAAGAGAGATAGTTTGATGCACCACTTTGTGCGCGTGGAGTATAAGAGCTTTGTCTGCGATATCCCCGCGTTCAAAATAAAACCTAATAAATTTATGAAGTTGGCTAAATCGAATCAGGGTTTTCATTGAATGAGGATCCCACACATTGAACTCTAAAAATTTATTATCTTTAAGATATGTGTCGACTTTTACGTTGCGCGCAATTGGATATGCCCAAAGCTCAAAGCCTCTATCTGTAAATACCTGATGTAGGTGAATCTTTGGAGCGCTATCGCAATGTATTATACCATTGTCATCTTCATACCCATCTAGCAGGTGCAGATTCCAATTTCGTTTGTCTATGAGGCGTTTGATTGCATTATCAAAGCCATGCTGAAATATACCTTCACTCTCACTAACTGAAGAAGCAACAAGGTGGTAAAAAGGAGGAAGCTCACCCCAATTGATTTGTTTTTTGTACCAATTGATCTCTTTTAATGTTGGGTTAGCCGGCAAACGTGCCTTGTTATTTGCTCGTGGCATGTGGTTTCCCGTAATGCTTGTTGTATCTATAAGAATAAACCATTGCCCAGATACAAGCCATAGAAACAAAGTCTAATTAATGGCTAAATACACAATTTATTACTTGCCACCAACTGCTTATATACTCTATAAAGCGGGTTGTGATTAACTTGGTGTTACGGTTGTTGCACTAATAAATTGCCAAGTGTGTATAGGCTTTTTAACCAATAAGTTGTCGGTTGTAGTTTTTATGTTAATGCTTTTTTGTTTTAACGCCTTTTTGGCTTTTAAGTTAGCGTAGGAGAGTATGTTTGCATACTAATAATATGTTTGAGCAAAATGTGTATGCAGTAGACTTGCGAGGTTACGACTGTCCTCAATTATTTGTGCAGTTTAAATGGCAATTAAAAAGTAAATGTGATCACGCATGTGTAATCAGGTTTAGTTATGATGAGGACCAAGATATCAACGATATTTTAAAATACTTAGCAAGTCACAAAATACAGTTTTCGGTAGAAGCCGCAGAGAATAATAAGTTTATAGAGGTACGCAGCACACATGTTTGAACTCATTAAATCTTGGTATCAGGACAAATTTTCTGACCCTGACTCAGTAACGTTATTGCTGTTATTAGTGTTTACAGGGACGATGCTGTATTTTTTTGGCTCGTTTGTTATCCCAGTGCTTGTAGCGCTTGTTATTGCATACTTATTGGACTGGCCTGTTACTCGATTGCAGCGGGTTTTACCAAGTCGAATTATGGCGACAAATATCGTTATGCTGGGATTTGTAGGCCTTGTTTTGGCCTTAATGTTGGTAATTGTACCTGTGCTGTGGTCTCAAACGAGTAATTTGGTTCAAGAAGCGCCCAGTATGATAGAAAAAGGCAAAGATTATCTACTGCACTTGCCTGATACCTATCCAAACTTAATTTCAGTCCAGCAGGTGCAGAATATCGTAGCGGCCGTAGAAAGTAAGGTGGTGGCGTTGGGTGAGCTAATTGTCTCTGTATCCTTGACGTCTATCAAAGATCTAGTTGCATGGTTAATCTACCTTATTTTGGTCCCTTTACTCGTGTTTTTTATGTTAAAAGACAAAGTGCCGCTAACGGCTGGAATTAAACAGTTAATCCCTAAGGATCGTAAGTTAATCACCCAAGTTTGGGAAGAAATGGACCACCAAATCATGAACTACATTCGTGGTAAAGTGATTGAGATAGTGATTGTCGGCGGCGCCAGTTTTATTGCTTTTGCGGTATTGGAGTTAAGATATGCAGCACTTTTAGGTACTCTTGTGGGTTTATCGGTTTTAATTCCTTTCATCGGTGCCGCTTTGGTGACAATTCCAGTGGCAGCAGTGGCTTTGTTTCAGTTTGGTATTGCACCTGAGTTTTGGACGATTTTAATTGTCTACGGCATTATTCAGGCGCTTGATGGAAATCTGCTCGTTCCTTTACTGTTTTCTGAAGCAGTTGACTTGAACCCTGTTTATATCATTGTTGCGGTACTTTTCTTTGGTGGACTTTGGGGCTTTTGGGGGGTGTTTTTTGCCATCCCACTGGCATCTCTCGTTAAGGCACTAGGAAATGCTTGGTCTACTAGTCATAAAAACCTGAAAGCCAAAGAAGTATAAAACTCAGACTATTTGATAAAAAGGAGCTTCTGCTCCTTTTTTTGTACCTAAGTGGAATAGGTACAGTCTTTATTAAATCAAAATGCTCTTAACTAAACCTAATTAAAATTGTAAAATTGAATAACATAGTATTTTTAGTTATAAGTGTGCTCGTGAAACAATCTGCCCATTCAAACATCATTTACTTAGATGCCAACGCAACGACACCTGTATTAGAGCCAATCGCCGCTGAGGTTATGAATACCATGATGGTTGAGTTTGGTAACCCTTCCAGCGCGCATATTTCTGGCGTTAGAGCTAAGCGCTTGTTGGAGCAAACTAGATTGTTGGCGAGGCAACTTATAGGTACAAAAGACGGAGAGTTATTATTTACCTCAGGTGCTACAGAAGGAATTCAAACAGCCGTAGTTTCGGTTTTGCGTGACTATCTCAGTAACGGGGGGGTGAGTTACAAATCTCCTGTACTTTTATATGGTGCAACAGAACATAAAGCAGTGCCTAATACTTTACATCATTGGAACAAAGTGATGGGGCTAAATGCGCAAATACTAGAAATTCCCGTTGATAAATATGGGATTTTGGATCTCAAATTTATCTCTGAACATGTTGGGCAGGCCGTTATGATATGTACAATGGCAGTGAACAATGAAACAGGGGTGAAACAAGACCTGTTGTCACTTGAAGCAACTATCAGGTCTCACAACACAAATGTTGCTTGGTTGGTCGATTGCGTTCAAGGACTTGGTAAAATTGAGCTGAATATGGATTCTATTTCGATAGATTACGCTCCATTTTCAGGACATAAGCTTTATGCGCCGAAAGGGATTGGCTTTTTATATATTCGTTCAGAACGACCATACACCCCATTTATTGCGGGTGGTGGTCAAGAAGCTGGAATGCGCTCCGGTACAGAAAACTTACCTGGCATTGCAGGATTAAAATGTTTGTTTGAGTTGCTGCTGGGAGAATGTGACTTATTTAAGACTAATGAGCAGTTGGTGTCTCATAGAGAACTATTAATATCGGCTTTAAACGATACTTTTCGAGATGTATCTTACCATAATCAAGTGGAGTTGAGCGTTCCAACGACTATAAATTTCTCTGTAGCATACTTGACCAGTAAAGAGATTATGGATTTGTTTGATGCGGCGGGCATTAGAGTTAGTGGTGGCTCTGCTTGCAGTTCAGGAGCCAAAAGCAGCTTTGTGCTTGAGGCAATGGGACTGACTCAGTGGCAATGTGAAAACTCCATCCGTCTATCATTTGGTCCAGCTGACAGCACGGAGTTTATAGAGCGGGCATGTGAAGCGATTCGTCAATTACGGGCACCTCTTCTAAACCACTGTTTAAGTGGTGATATCGCCAACATAAATGAGAGCGTCTGCGCAAAGGGATTGACTCAAATTGAATACCATGGTGAAAGTAGTTGGATATTTGTAACGCCCGATATGGAAGTGATTGTCTACAACCCAATTGAAGCAGTTCATACTAAGATTGCAAACATAGTTACTAATCAAAAGCTGCGACTGAGCGCAGTTCTGGTGAAGGACTATTCAGATTTACAATTATCAGCAAAAGAGAAGCTTTGTAGGCTGCTTACATCGCAATACCTTGCATCTTTTGAGTTAAAATTAGCAAGCACAACCTGTAAATTGATTACACAGCATTATGAACTCGGCCCTCGTTATACATTGCGATTGGGCGACGAGAAAACAATGATATTTACAGAGGGTAATGTCCTAGATGCCGAATCATTTGACCTTTTGTGTACCTCTAATGGTGCTGAGCTGATGACTGGTACATCGCTGAGTAAAAGCAAATTTGATGAGGTTGTTAATATTCAAACCCTTAAAGGTGCCAGAGAGTGGCTTAAACAAAATTCGGGAGTTGTGCTTGATATCAGGGAGCCGTTTGAACACGAGGCCTCAGTGAAAAGCGTAAAAGCACTCTTTGAGCTTGATACCAATACAAAACTGCTTAATATCCCGATGAGCCGTCTGGCACATGCTTATTTAAATAATGAACTTGATAATGGAGTGTCATATTTATTATTTTGCCGTACAGGTACTCGCTCAAATAAAGCGCAACAAGTTTTGTCCAAACTTGGAGTGGAGCATATAGCAAATTTTGAAGGTGGTCTGGCGCTATGTGAATAGCGCCAAATAGGCAATAGGTTATTTGGGCGCTGGGCCTGTGCTTTCGCGAATTACCACTGAGGGGGTGAATGTCGTAATAATATCTTTGTCATGAGTTCGACTACCTCTTGTTTTTGAGAACAATAAGCGCGCGGCGTGCTCAGATATAACACTGTTTGCCTGGTGAGCTGTGGTGAGTTTAGGCCATGTTTGTCTGGAGAAAGGTGAGTCCTCGAACCCTGAAATAGATAGCTGTTCTGGAATTGCAATATTCATTAGTCGCGAGGCAAACAAAGCACCAGCTGCGATTTCATCATTACCGCCCAATATGGCAGTGATCCCTGACTCGTTGTTATTTTTTAGTAACGCTTTTGCACCTTCAACTCCGGATTCGAATGAATAAGTGCCTTCGTAAATGAGGCTTTCGTCGCAAGAAAGTTTGTTGTCCAGTAGTGCTTGCTTATACCCAGATAAACGTTCCGTTGTTGATTTGTGCTCCGCATCCCCGCACGCGAAGGCGATAGTCTTATGGCCGAGGTTAATCAAATGCTCTGTAATTTCATATGCAGCAGCATAGTCATCTACATAAATACAGTTATTGTGCTTAATAGTTTCTTTTGATTCTGTTTCAGAAGAAGAGTCACTATTTTGACCTGAAAGCAACCGAACATATGCAATCCCCAAATCATCGAGCATTTTTATAATATGCTTTTGTTCAGATAGCGGTGGTGTTAGCACCAGTCCAGCAAGCCTTGAGCGCTGTATCATAGTGGCTATTTCTTGTTGCATATCAGGATCACTTGCCGAGCAGGGGTGTATTACTAGCTCGTAACCTTCTTCCTTACACCGAGAAAGAACACCGTTTTGCATATCGATAATGTAGTAGGCATTAGGATTGTCATAAACTAAGCCGATGGCAAATGAGGACGTACCAGCAAGGTTTCGAGCGGCAGTGTTAGGCTGGTAGTTAAGCTCTTTTACGGCTTGCATCACGATATCGTATGTTTTCTTTCTAACGGAAGGTTCTTTATTGATAACCCTCGATACTGTCTTCATTGAAACGCCTGCATGTTTAGCGACGTCATTGATGGTTACTTTCATTTTTTTTCTTCTATGAAATCAAAAAGGCGTTCTGTATCGCCAAAATATGGGTAACTTTGGTTCAGCCTTTTAAAATAGCGGGCTTAACACTCGAAACGAATGACACGTTTAATAATCAAAACGCAATATAGTATATTTCGGCTTTTCAGGAAACGATCAAATTAGACTGATTAGTATTGAGTCGCAATTTTAACTTCAACTGAATATCTTGAAATTATTTTATGATACCGGTGTCAAAAAATAAAAAATCAGTTATTATAGGGATAGTAAAATGAGAAACATGAAGTTTGACAGCGTTGTCATTTTAACTTATGGTTAACGCTCGATTATGTTTATGTGTGCAATCTAGGTATTTTGTACACGATCATCGCTAGGGGAAAAATTATGAATTGCCGTACATCGTTATCAAGTTGGCAAGCATTAACAACATCGTCAGAAAGATTAAAAAAGCAACATTTAAAAACGCTTTTTGATAGCGACTCAGGACGTTTCGATAAATTTTCTAGACATATTCCTGGGGTTCTTTTTGACTTCTCCAAACAATTAATTGATGACTCTACATTTGAACAATTGGTTTCTCTAGCGAAGGAATCAGACCTAGCAGCTTGGCGAGACAAAATGTTTGCGGGTGAAAAGATCAATTTCACCGAAGACCGAGCTGTATTGCACGTTGCGCTGAGAAATAGAGCTAATACGCCTATTTTAGTAGATGGCACAAACGTGACAGAGCAAGTTCAATCAGAACTTGAAAAAATGAAAGGCTTTTCTGAGCGAGTAAGAAGCGGTGAGTGGCAAGGTTACACTGGAAAATCAGTAAAAGACGTTGTAGCGATTGGTGTAGGTGGCTCTAACTTAGGGCCGCAAATGGTCACAGAAGCATTGAGCGCTTATGCAGATAACACGTTAAACGTGCATTACGTTTCAAACGTTGATGGTGTGCAGCTTGCGCAAGTACTTAAAAAAGTTGAGGCAGAGACAACCTTGTTTGTTATCTCCTCTAAAACTTTTACCACTTCTGAGACAATGAATAATGCTCGCTCTTCAGTAAACTGGTTTTTAGAAAGCGCACAAGATAAAAGTGCCATTGCGAAACATTTCGTCGCGGTGAGTACAAATTTAGAGAAAACCCGCGAATTTGGTATTGCTGACGAAAATGTATTTACCATGTGGGATTGGGTTGGCGGTCGATTCTCTCTTTGGAGTGCAATAGGATTACCAATCGCACTGTATCTAGGCTATGACAAATTTGTTGAAGTACTAGAGGGTGCCTTTGAAGTAGATGAACATTTCAAAACGGCTGAGTTTGAACAAAACGTACCGTTGATTATGGCATTACTGAGTGTTTGGAATACAAGTTTTCTGGGTCATACTTCTCAAGCAATTTTACCCTATGACCAAGCACTACATATGTTACCTGCATATTTACAGCAAGGTGAAATGGAAAGTAATGGTAAACACGTAACATTTGATGGACAGACTGTACCCTACACGACTGTTCCAATCATTTGGGGTATGACAGGCATCAATGGTCAGCATGCTTTTTACCAATGCTTACATCAAGGTAACGTTATAGTACCAGCTGACTTTATTGCTTCGGTGGAACCACAAGTTGCATTAGGTAAGCATCATGATGTGCTACTTTCTAACTTTTTAGCGCAAACTGAAGCTATGATGGCTGGTGTAAATGAAGAGCAAGTTCGTAACGATTTACAATCAAAAGGTAAGTCTGAAGAAGAAATAAACGAATTGGTAGCTCATAAAATACATAAAGGCAATCGACCAACAACGTCTATTGTTTTAGACAAGGTAGATGCCAAAGCAGTTGGTCGACTGATCGCTATGTACGAGCATAAGATTTTTTGTCAGGGCATCATTTTAAGCGTTTGCTCATTTGACCAATGGGGCGTGGAACTTGGCAAAGGTTTGGCAAACAATATTGAAGCTGAACTTACCGAAGAAAATGTAGCTTACGAGCACGATAGCTCAACAGCTGGTTTAATTGCTTACTACAAGCAAAAAAGAAACAAATAATCGAGTTGTTTAAGAACAACTTGATGCGAAAAGAATACCTTTGAACGGGTAGCGCTGGAGTACTTAGGGCCTGTATTTTTGTGAGAGGAATTACAGAGCCCCTAAGACTCATTTTTGACTAATTAATTTGAATACAACTTACTTTATGTGCTTTTTTGCTCAACTCTAAGTAAGTAAAATAATCTGCGAACGAATTCAAACCTAAAAGAAGTAGAGTTTGGTCTATTCACCTTTGAACACCAAACGGTTTTGATTATCGCGCGTGTTCGCTACACAATATGATCGCGCGCCTAACCTTGTGAGATATAATTATGCTTAATCCTTTTGATATCGTAATTTTTGGTGGGGGCGGCGACTTAGCGTTGAGAAAATTGTTGCCCGCAATGTATCGAGCATATCAAGAAGGCAACCTGCCTCAGGGTACTCGCATATTGCCGACAGTTCGAGAAGAAAGTAAAAAAAACGACTATGTTGACACGGCACATAAAGCACTTCAAGAGTACTTAAGCAACGGCGAATACAATCAAAAAGATTGGAATGAGTTTGCTAAATTTTTAGTACCAGTTGTCGTAAACGTGACAGAAGCCGATGACAATTGGGATGTGTTAAGAGAAATTCTAGATTCTGACAATGAAGATAAATCTCGTGTGTTTTATCTATCTCTTCCTCCCGCTGTGTATGGCACTTGCTGCGAACTTCTTTCTAAAAAATCCCTCATCTCTAAAAATTCACGTGTTGTTGTTGAAAAGCCAATTGGTTATTGCGGTGAATCAGCAGAAGAAATTAACTCAAAGATTGCAGAATATTTTGAAGAAGACCAAATCTTCAGGATTGACCACTACTTAGGTAAAGAGACAGTTCAAAACTTAATGGCCCTGAGGTTTTCAAATGTATTATTTGAAAACTTGTGGGATGCAAAAACCATCGACAATATCCAAATCAGTATTTCAGAAACTGTTGGCTTAGAGAGCAGAGCTGGCTTTTATGATAAAGCAGGGGCATTGCGTGACATGGTGCAAAACCATTTACTGCAGTTATTGTGTTTGGTTGCGATGGAATCTCCGCACAAGCTCAATGCGAACAGTATCCGCAATGAGAAGTTAAAAGTACTTGAAGCCCTTAGACCTTTGACTGAGAAGCTTGTTGATGAAAATGTTGTCAGGGGGCAGTACGTTCCAGGTGATTTAAATGGCAACTTAGTGCCAGGTTACTTGGAAGAGTTAGGCGAAGGTTCAAGTACAACAGAAACGTTTGTGGCGATCAGAGCACATATTGAAAACTGGCGTTGGTCAGGAGTGCCATTCTATTTGCGTACTGGTAAGCGAATGAAGCAGCGTTGCGCGGAAATCGTAGTTGAATACAAACCAGTATCTCATAATGTTTATGACGAGAAAGTTGGACCAATCTTACCAAATAGATTGATTATTAGACTTCAACCCGAAGAGAGCATCCAGCTGACACTAATGTCTAAACGACTAGATAACTTAGAAATGCAGCTTGAGCCGGTAACATTAAACATTGAGCTTAGCGAAAAATATAGCAATGGTTTCCACTCTGATGCGTATAAGCGTCTAATGTTGGATGCAGCGGCAAACAATCCATCGTTATTTATTCATCGTGACGAAGTAAGACAAGCTTGGAAATGGATTGACCCAATCATTGCGAGATGGCAAGAAAAAGGAACTCCAGCGCTTTACCGTGCAGGTTCATGGGGCCCAGAGTCTGCTGACGAATTACTGGCAGAGAAAAACCATGCTTGGTTTAATGTAGGGGAGAAGAACTAATGGCACTTTTAAATGAAAAGTTTTTCGACTCTAAAGACGAGATGACGGAACATTTAGCGTCTTTACTTGAAGATACATTGAACGCTGCACTTAACAAAGATGGCCAAGCGAGTATGCTTGTGTCTGGTGGTTCATCGCCAGCTCCTGCATATAAGCGTTTATCGAACCTAAATTTAGACTGGAATAAAGTCACGGTTGCTATGGTTGATGAAAGGTGGGTAGAGCCTACTCATGAAAAATCAAATGAAGCATTCATTAACTCAACGTTATTACAAAACAATGCGCTCAATGCTAATTTTGTGACGATGAAGAATATCGCAGAGTCTGCAATGCAAGGGCAAGATGCAGTTGAAAGCAAGTATCAATCGTTGAAACAGCCATTCGATGTGACTATTTTAGGCATGGGCCCTGATGGTCATACTGCTTCACTGTTTCCAAATGCAGATGGGTTGGAATCAGCATTAGAAACAGAACAGTTAGTTTGTGCTATTAATGCAATTCAAAGTGAAGTAACTGGCAGTATTACAGAAAGAATGAGCTTGTCTTTGGCTGGTATCGCAAATACTCAACATGCAATTCTACTCATTAGTGGTGATGCCAAACGTAAAATTTACGAAGAAGCTAAAAAGCCTGGCTCTGAACTAGATATTCCACTGCGAGCAGTTTTGGGGTTATCTGATTTAAATCTAAGCGTATTTTGGTGTCCGTAATTCGTTAGGTTGGAAAAAGCACACGAATAGTGTGCTTTTTTACCCTACAGCCCTCACAACCATTCTCAGCAAGAACATTTCACTCTAAAGTCAAAATCAAATTCAAGTTGCTATCAGCCTTATCTTCGTTTATTCAAAGCTCGCCCCAAATGGTTTTATTCCGAATTTGAAAGGTTTATTCGCACTTTACTACATACTTTATTATTAATAGTTATAAAGAAAGTTTCGTGAAGGAGAGGGCTGTTTTTGTTGATTATTGAAAATTTGCTAATTCACAAAGGCCTGCTCTTGGATAACTAACTAATTTTAAAGTTACTTATCTGTTATTTATTAATAATGCTGCAAGTATTGTGAAAGAGTAGCTTTTACTAGACATGAGTAAGCAAATGAACTAAAATGACAGCGTTGTCATTGAGAATGTTTATCACCTTGAACAGCTTCTGCCCAGGCTAACATTAGGTAAACTCTTCAAAAAGCTGCATTAAAATTACGCAGTTCTTAAATTAGATACAAAAAAATTGTATCAATCACCTCATAAACTACAGATTTATACATTTACTGTGGTATATTAATACTCGTTTGTAACAAAATATCTCCAAATTAAGAATAATCCCTTATTTTTTAATGCGTTAGCTGTTGAAATGAAAAATTTTAATGTGTTAAGGCAAAAAACATGTAGCGATTATGTAATTTTGGGTGTATGGTTTGTTATTAGATGACAGCGTTGTCATCATCACTGGGCAGAAGTGATTTAAAAACCAACAAAATGATTCAAGGGGAATCCTGTGTTAGCTAATAATTTTAAGAAAAGTTTACTAGCTGCAAACATTGGTCTTGCGTTAACCGCAGGCGTATCTGGTGTAGCAGTTGCTGAAACCGGCAGTCAAGTTAAAGAAGACGTAGAAGTCATTGAAGTTCGTGGTATTCGCCGCTCTTTAGAAGCCGCGATTAACACTAAACGTTTCGCAACATCTGTTGTAGATGCAGTTTCTGCAGAAGATGTAGGTAAATTTCCTGATAGTGATGTAGGTGAAGCACTTGGCCGTATCTCTGGTGTTTCTGTAGGTCGTCAGTTTGGCCAAGGCCAACAAGTTTCGATCCGTGGTGCGTCAGCACAATTAACCCGCACACTTTTAAATGGTCACTCAGTTGCTTCTACAAACTGGTACGATCAACAAGCAATCGACCGTAGCTTCAACTACTCACTTATGCCTTCTGAAATGGTTGGCGGTATTGATGTATACAAATCATCACAAGCAGACCTTCCAGAAGGTGGTGTTGGTGGTGTTATCATCGTTAAAACACGTAAGCCACTTGACCTAGAAGCTAACACTGTATTCGGCAGTGTAAAAATGGACCACGGTTCAGTTTCTGAAGAGTGGGATCCTGAAGTTTCTGGCTTATATAGCTGGAAAAATGACAACGAGAATTTTGGTGCATTAGTTGCGCTTTCTCGTAAAGACACAGAATACCAACGTCGTGGTACAGAAACAATCCTTGCTTGGGGTGGTGCAGTAGCGCCAACAGTATTTAAGCAAGAGCGTGAGCGTACGGCGGCTAACTTAGCACTTCAGTATGCACCTACTGATGAGCTAGAATTCGGTCTAAACTATACATATTTAGATCTACAAGCTGATAACATCAACTCTTCACTTTTCCTATTCTCACAAGGTGCAGATGCTGCGCGTTGGATCCCTTACGGTGACCGTTATACAAACGGTGGTGTAGATGAAGCGCCAGTTGATGGCCCTCTAGGTAATATGCCTGAGTGTCAAGCAACTAACGCGACAGGCGATTGTGTAAAGGCAACTCTTGACGCAAACGCTGGCGGTAGCTGGGGTCAAACTTGGGTTCGTGATGCAGAAATGAACTCTAAAACTTTAGAGATCAATGGTAGCTACACAACTGACGATTATGTTATTGATGGCCGTATCGGTACGACTAAATCAGAAGGTGGTACAAACTTTACTGCTGCACAGCGTAACGGTATTGGTGTAGCGAGTGACTTTGCTGGTGTGTATGACGCTACTGGTAAAATCTACACTGTTGATACAGCTGTTAAATCATGGACTCGTGACGATTTCGTTGGTGACCTAGATTTACCAGGCTGGTCTATTCGTAGTCAGCCTAACACAGACGAAGAAGATTTTGTTCAAGGTAACATCAAGTTCTTCGTGGACCTTGGTCCTATTACATCGATCAAAACTGGTTTCTCATACGCAGATCACTTCGTAGAAGAGAAAACTTTCCAGCCTAACCCACGTGTTGCGGCAACAGACGTAATTTCTGGTGACCCAACTAAGCTATATAAAGATAGCCAGTTAGAGCTTGCACAAGGCTTCATGTTCCCAGAAGCTGATTACGGTGCACTATTAGCTCGTGCTAAAAGTGGTCTTGGTGAGTGGGAGCTTCTACGTTCTGGTTACGGCACTGTAGAAGAAGAAAACTTCGCTGCATACGTAATGGCTGAGTTCTCTGCTGAAGGTATCCGTGGTAACTTTGGTCTACGTTATATCAAGACTGATGCTGAGTCAGACTTCTTTGCTGTAGACTTTGAAGGTATCAAAAAAGGTCTATATGCAGAAGGTGGTGCACTAGCTGGTTATCAAGCTTATGAAACAGTACTAAGCACTGAAAAAGCAAGCTACAACGATGTATTGCCAAGTGTTAACGTTGTATTTGACCTAACTGATGACTTAATTTTACGTACATCAGCATCACAAGTGGTAGCACGTCCTAACTATGCAAACATGTTTGCTAGACAGTCACAAGACGGCTATAACGATGATATTGAGAACAACGAAGTACTAACTAAGGGTTCTCCAGGTCTACTACCTTTCAAAGCAACTCAGGCTGACTTGAGCTTAGAATGGTACTATGACAGCAGTGCATTACTATCATTCACTTACTTTATTAAAGATATCTCTAGCTTCACAACTGCGGCTCTTACGCCTGATCAGCAGTTAGGTATTGTTGACAACTTTGGCAATGATAACTGGACTCTAAGTACACAGCAAAACTCTACTGGTGGTAAAATCGAAGGTTTCGAAATCCAGTGGCAGAACTCGTTTGACAGTGGTTTTGGTTACGTAGCTAACTATACGTTTGTTGACGCGAAAGCTGATGCAAGCAACTACGCTGACCTAGTTTCACAATTCTCGGATTCTTCTGAGCACACTGTAAACTTAGTAGGTTACTATGAAGCTGAAGACTACACTGTTCGTCTTGCGTATAACTGGCGTTCAGAGTACATGATTCGTGAAGGTGCTAAATTCTACGGTAACCGTATGCACGATGATTATGGTACGCTTGACTTATCAGCAACTTACACGCTTACAGATAATATCGGCTTCACATTCGAAGTTGTTAATATCCTTGAAGAAGACAGCATTCAGCTAGGTGCAGCTCCAACAGAATCTTCTGTTAAGAATGAGCTTAAAAACAACTACCCAGCTTGGTCTTTCGAAGGCGAGCGTCGTATTAAAGCGGGCGTAAACTTCCGTTTCTAATTTTTTAGACGTTACGAGCCCAGCATTCGCTGGGCTTTTTTGTTTTTGGAGTAGATGTAATGGCGTCAATTACAATAGTGGGTGGTGGTACTGCAGGTTGGATGACTGCGGTGCTCTTAAATCAAGCTTACAATAAGTTTGGCAATACAGTTTCGATACAACTCGTTGAAAGTCCCGATGTAGATATTGTCGGAGTAGGAGAGGCAACTGTACCTGCAATTAAGGACTTTTTGCAGGCTGTCGGTATAGATGAAGCCGAGTTTATCAAAAGTACCAATGCAACCATCAAGAATGGGATCTTGTTCAAAAATTGGTGTGCGCCAACGGAAGAAGGTGAAGTACACCAGTACATGCACCCGTTTGATCAGGAGCGGGTAGAGAAAAGATTAGATGTAGCGACATCTTGGTTACTGTCTTCGAGAAACAAAAGTTACGATGATTCAGTATCTATTGCCAAGGCCCTGTCAGATAAGAATTTAACGCCTAAAGTACAACAGTCGAAAAGCTTCCAGTCAATCGTACCTTACAGCTATCACTTAGACGCAAGGCTATTCGGACAGTTTTTACGAAAGCATGCAATTGCCAGAGGTGTAACTCGAGTCGAGGCACATGTGAATAATGTTGTCGCGAAAGAGGGCAAGATTGTATCACTGAGTACTGATAAAGGAGAGATTACATCTGACCTATTTATCGATTGTACTGGCTTTAGAGCTTTACTATTGAGTAAGCTCGAAGAGCAGGAAAACTGGCACTCATACTCTGATGTATTACTTTGCGATAAAGCAGTAACAATTCAAACTGAAAATGATACGTCATATGCACCAAACCCCTATACGATTTCCCATGCACTCAGTGCAGGGTGGTCATGGAAGATTGATTTGCAAAATCGTTCTGGGAATGGCTATGTGTATTCGAGCCGACATATTAGTCCTGAACAAGCTGAACTAGAGTTTAGAAAGCACTTGGGGTTAGATGAACAAACGAAATTCAATCACATAGATATGCATGTTGGAAGAAGACGTCAACAGTGGATTGGAAACTGTGTGGCAGTAGGGCTATCAAGCGGATTTATTGAACCACTAGAGTCTACCGGATTACATTTAATATATTTAGCAGCTAGACAGTTTGTGTTACACAACAATTTTTCAAAAACACAGCAATCTACGCGTGATAATTACAATAAAACAATGAATGATACATATGATGAGCTCAAAGATTTTATTGTTTTACACTATGTGTTGTCTGACAGAACTGACTCAGAGTTTTGGCGTGACATACCAAAAACACTAGATGGTTGCGAGTTGCTTAAAAGCCGGCTATCAGTGTGGAAGCACAAAGTATGTGAATATTTTGATGTCTCAAACTCCACATCTCATATGTTTTCTGATGTAAGCTATCGATACATTTTGTATGGAATGAATTATTTCCCAGAATTAGATATCCCTTTTGTTGAAGGGGAGTTTGACGATGTGTTTGCTTATATTGAGAATAGACAACAGCAAGCTTGTCATCATACATTGAGCCATAAAGAATATCTCAATGCGACAGTGCACGGTCAAAGTGGTTTCGTGTCAGTGAGTATGAAGTAAGGAGAATATATGCTGGTAAATGACTATGTTGTTGTGGGTGGGGGAACCGCAGGTTGGTTGTCAGCTTGCTTATTGGCGAGTGCAACCTCAGAGCATGCTGCGAAAACAGTCACTTTAATTGAATCTCCAGATATACCAATTATAGGTGTTGGTGAAGGAACTGTTCCTTCAATTAGAGATACCCTAAAACGTATTGGGATAAGTGAATCTGATCTCTTCAATCATTGTGATGGAAGCTTTAAACAATCTATCAAGTTTGTAAACTGGATGGATAAAAAGAAGCATGGTGAAAACAACTTTTATCATCACCTTTTTGACTACCCATTTCCTTTTGGCGACAACTTGTGTCAATACTGGCATAACCAAAGCACATCCAGCTTTGCAGAAATTGTATCTATTCAACAATACCTTGCAGAGTCAATGAAAGCACCAAAAGGCATATGTGATCCCGAATTTGCAGGTGTATCCGATTATGCCTACCACTTTGATGCGCACAAATTTGCGCAATTGTTAAAGCGCCACGCTATCGAAAAACTAGGTGTCACATATGTATCTGATACTGTTGTTGATGTAACCCACTCACACGATGGCAGTATTGACCAACTCGTGCTCAAAGAGCAAGGGTCTATGGGGTTTGACTTTTACATAGATTGCTCAGGGTTTAGCAGTTATTTGTTAGGGGGCAAATTAGATGTCCCATTTGTGGATAAACAGGATGTAATTTTTTCCAATAAAGCATTAACTGTTCAGGTACCTGAATTAGAAGCATCGATCCCGCCGTACACTATTTCTACAGCACATCAAGCGGGTTGGATATGGGATATTGCTCTGAGCAACCGCAGAGGAGTTGGATTTGTATATTGTGACGCATACTTAGATAAAGATACGGCATTTCACAAATTACAAACTTATGTAGGTCGCGATCTAAATGATTTTAACGTACGTGATCTCGACATGAAAATTGGATTTCGAGAGAGAGCTTGGGAAAAAAACTGTATCGCAATAGGTCTATCTCAAGGGTTTGTTGAACCCTTGGAAGCCACAGCGATTTTGTTATCGGACTTTTCTGCAAATCTATTTTGTAATAAATTGCCAGAAACAACAGCTGATATTGCGGTTTTGTCGAAGCGTTTTAACCAGCGTGTAAGTTATGCCTGGCAGAGTGTGATCGACTTTGTAAAGTTGCATTACTGTATTTCAGATCGTCAGGATAGTGAATTTTGGCAAGATAACCGTGCTAGCAACTCAATTCCAGACAGTTTAAAAGAAAGACTAGAGTTATGGTCTCAAACATACCCAACAAAGGATGATTTCTTCTCAAAGTTTGAAGTGTTTGATATAGAAAATTATTTGTATGTTTTGTGCGGAATGAACTTTGACTTCAATCGTTATGGATTGACTGAGAAAAAGACAAAAGAGTTTGCTGCTCAACATCAACAAGTCTTCGCAACCGCCGAGCAATACAAAAGGCAGTTATTAGAGCAAAGGGCTTTGTTAGAAAAAGTTAAAGTAAATAATTTTTCAAAAAGTTAATACAAACATTATATGGGCATTGTTTAATGCCCATATAATGTTTAGATGCTTGGTTATCTATCGTTTAATTGATAAAAAGATGCGACCGTTAGCCTACCATTAGTTGGGCTTTTTGAAATACTTTTGTTAGTGTTTATATCAGCGCAGTGCAGTATATTGCTTTGATACATGACCAATCTATTGAACTTTGCCTCTATTTTAAGCTCTCGTTTAAAAAGGGAGTTGTCACCTTGCAAATAACCTTTTTCCTGATTTTTATCGAGCGCTTCCTGAAATATATTAACGTCACCTTCACCTATTTGCATAATGTCACGAGGCTTATAACTATACAGAGAGGTCCCACCAAATGCCTCATCACAGAAATAGTGTACTGACGCATACTCATTTTTATCAATAGAATCAACATGTGGTAGAGAGTGATAGTCACTTAACTCACTTTCAGAAAGCGTGACTAGACTAAGCAGTGCGCGATGGAAATAAAATTCTTTATTACTTTCGTTTATTAAAACCATCAGCTCTTGAAGCATGTTTTCATATGCCTTGGGCATCAAATCTCTTATGCCTGGGTAAAGTGTACCATCACGTCCTGGAGCCAAAAAGTACGCTGTATTTTCTGCAAATGAAATTACTTCATGTGGATTTACTAAAACATCGTCAATAACATAAACAGGAGAAGTACATTTTTCTAAATAAACTCGATTTACTACAGCGTTTTTATTTAATACTAACTTCATTATCTACCCTCAATATGTTAAAACTGGCCTTATTGTAACCTTTAAAAAGAAATCACACCATGACTGTTGAAGTATTAACACGCAAAGCATTTTTTGATAATAAAAATGGGATAATCAACAATAACAAGCCAGTTAAGATTTCGCAGTTTGTTCCTGATGTTAGTAAAGACATAACGCAGGATTTAATTCGATGTAGTGATAACAAGTCTGTACACTATATGTCCTGTGCGAGTGAACATAAAGGTCGTTATTTTTATAACGAGGACTTGACCAATTTTAATTTTGAGCACTCAGAAGGAAGTTTAAAGTCATTTTTTGAACTACTCGAGAAACAGAAAGAAAAAGCCGAAAAATCATATTTTGCAGCGCAAGCAATTCCGGTTGATGTAATTTTTAAAGACGCAATGTCGGATATACTAAGCTGTGAGGAGTTACCGAATAATACCGATCGGCGGCTTTGGATTGGCAATCAATGTAATACTGCAGCACACTTCGATTTTTCACACAATATAGCTGTGGTGTTAAAAGGTAAGCGGGAGTTTAAGCTTTTTCCAACTAACCAAGTGAATAACCTTTACATCGGGCCTATTTCAAGAACGCCAGGTGGCACTCCCATAAGCCTCGTTGATGTAACTAACCCTGATTATGAAAAGTTTCCGCGCTACAAACAGGCTGAGGCCGAATCAATAACAATTGAATTGAATGCGGGTGATGCCGTTTTTATTCCCAATTTATGGTGGCACAGTGTACAGTCCTTGAGTGATGAAAATATTTTGCTGAATTACTGGTGGAAAGAAACGGGAGAAGCAGAAGGAGCACCTTTTGAAAGCATGATTTTCCTTATGTCTTTTATTCCGATGTTGAGTCGTAATGAGCGCCAAGCTTGGGAAAGTCTTTTCAAATATTTTGTTTTTCAAACAGACCATGATCCCAAAGCTCACATGCCAGAAAATCTCTATGACATTCTAAATAATTTGTCTGAACAGGATATTCAAGGGATCAAAAAGTGGTTTAAGCAAAAAATTTAGCAGATTGTAAGGAATTCAACTTCCATTTCCGCTTTAAAACCGATAGCCTTAGGACCACTAAAAGTAACAATTAAGAATTTGAATGGAGTAGTATTATGGCGGAGCAACAAGTGCAGCCTTTACACAACGAGAAGCATGCCAATATAAAAGTTAAAAATGGCATCAATGTTGAATTTTTGAAATCACAGCACCTTATCCCTGTTGTTGCTCATGAGTTTGCTCGCGTAGCAACTGAGTTTCCAATGGCGTTTGTAAAAAATACTGAAACTGGCCAGTTCCAGGCAGTGGCATTATTTGGTTTAGAGC
This sequence comes from Pseudoalteromonas luteoviolacea DSM 6061, assembly GCF_001625655.1. Lineage (GTDB taxonomy): Bacteria > Pseudomonadota > Gammaproteobacteria > Enterobacterales > Alteromonadaceae > Pseudoalteromonas > Pseudoalteromonas luteoviolacea. Next base: position 84,061 of record NZ_AUYB01000136.1, read on the forward strand.
CAGGTGAAAACCTTTATGTTAAAGATGGCAAGTGGCAGGCAGGTTTTGCACCTCTTGCTGCAGCTCGTTATCCTTTCGGTTTGGTTAAACACCCAGAAGAAGACCAGTTTGGTATTGTTATCGATGAGGCGAGTGAGCTTGTAGGCGAAGAAGAAGGCAATGCATTATTTGCAGATGGCAAAGAAACTGAATACCTTCAGGCGCGTAAAGAAGCACTTGTAAACTACGTTGAGTTTGCTCGTGTAACTGAAGTGTTCACTAAATTCCTTGCTGATAAAGAGCTACTTGTACAACAGACGCTAACTGTTGATATTGCTGGTGAGAAAAAAGACATCAATGGTATCTACTTAGTAGATGAGCGTAAACTAAACGAGCTAAGCGACGAAGACTACCTTGAACTTCGTAAGCGTGGTTACCTAGCACCTATCTTTGCTTTCTTAACTTCTACGCACCAAGTTGCACGTCTAGCTCGCCTAAAAGCGGCACTACAAGACGCTTAATCATAACTCCCACTATTGGGCATTGTGATTAAATAAAAACGCCTGCAAAGCAGGCGTTTTTTTATGCCGTAAATCAGCATAGCTTTTTCCCTTCTTTCTTACTCTGTCATTTTTATTTCAATTATTAATGTTTCGTTTTAACGCAAAAGCTTGCTTAGCCTAAGCTTTACAAGCATTGTGGTGGCATTGGCAAATCCAACAAAGGATAATAATGAATAAAAAAACTTTACTGGGGCTTATCTTTACGCTGGCCTCTGCAAGTGGAGCAACCAAACAGTTAGACCAACCTATCGCCATCGCGATCCATGGAGGAGCAGGTACCATAGAAAAAAGCCGTTTTACACCCGAAAAAGAGCAGGCTTATCGTGCGAAACTTCAAGAGGCAGTTGAGGTCGGTTACAAAGTGCTCGAAAATGGTGGTGACAGCCTTGATGCAATTACAAAAGCAATTAATGTTCTAGAAGACTCCCCATTTTTCAATGCGGGTAAGGGTGCAGTTTATACCTATGAAGAAAGCCATGAACTAGATGCGTCGATAATGGATGGCAGGAACCGACAAGCGGGGGCTGTAGCGGGCGTTAAGCACGTTAAAAACCCTATAAACCTTGCACGTGAAGTAATGGATAACTCTGTACATGTGATGTTAAGTGGAAATGGAGCAGAGGAGTTCGCTAAGAAGCAGGGGGTAGAGTTGGTCAAATCGGAGTATTTTGATACTTCAGACCGATATAAATCTTTATTACGTGCAAAAGAAAAGCTTAAGCAAAAAGAAAGTGGCACGAAAGATTATCAAGCTGCGCACAAAGCATTAGCAGCTGAACATAAAATGGGCACTGTGGGGGCTGTTGCGGTCGATAAGCATGGGAATCTCGCCGCTGGTACATCAACTGGAGGCATGACCGCTAAGCGCTATGGTAGGGTTGGCGACTCGCCAATAATCGGTGCTGGCACTTTTGCGGATAATCAATCCTGCGCAGTATCAGCAACCGGCCACGGTGAATACTTTATTCGCTATAACGTTGCTGCAGATATATGTGCACGTGTTGAATACCAAAATAAACCCATTGAGCTAGCTGGCAAAGAAGTTATTTTTGGGCCTATGTATGAGTCTGGTGGTACTGGAGGCGTCATTATTGTAGATGCCGATGGAAATATAAGTATGCCATTTAATACCAAGGGAATGTATAGAGCGAGCAAGTCTAGTACAACACCAACCTTTGTGGGTATTTTTAAGGAAAACTAAACGCTTATTGATTCTTGGGCAAATTTATCAGCGCCAGCTACTATTATAAAAGTAGCTGGCGTTTTATTTGGGGGAATGAATAATGCAATCAGTTAAAGTAGCAGACTATCTAAATCACAGACCAGTCACTTTCAATGCGAATATGCGTATTGAAATGGCGGTAGAGAAATTATTACAAAGTGGTCAATCTGGCGGTCCAGTACTTGATGATAATCATAAAGTCATTGGTTTTTTATCGGAACAGGACTGTATTAAAAAGATGTTAGAAGCGACCTATCAAAATGAGTCACACAGTATTGTATCTGACGTTATGAATAAAAACCCAGTGTGTGTTAACCCTGAAGACAGCATCTTGCAAATTGCTGATAGAATGTCCAATGACAAACCCAAGCTTTATCCTGTGTGTGATGAAGATGGGCGTTTGATTGGGGTGATTACACGTGCTCACGTTTTACTCGCTTTTGATAAACATTTACATGACACCTATGAATCTGGGAACAGATTTGTTTAAAAGTTTGTTTTTACTTGGGTAGAAGCATGAGGTTTTGATAAACTACGCGGCGATTTTGGAATTTTCAAGGTGTCGTGTAGTGGACTTAAAGTCGTTATATTCAGATATTCCTTTTTGTTTAAAGAAGGATCAGTTTTTATTTAAGAAACGTCTTCAAGGTGTAAAAAAAATCACTGATGAGAAGAAGCAACAAAAAGTTGTTACTCAGATCAGTGAGTCCATTGCCCGCAGTCAACAATTGAAAACCCAAAGACAAGAGGGTTTACCTCAAGTTTCTTACCCTGAGTCCCTGCCTGTAAGTCAAAAGAAAGAAGACATTAAAGAGGCTATCGCGAACAATCAGGTTGTGATTGTCGCTGGTGAAACCGGTTCTGGTAAAACTACACAGTTGCCCAAAATTTGTTTGGAGCTTGGTCGCGGTATTGATGGCTATATTGGCCATACGCAACCTAGGCGTCTTGCTGCACGTAGTGTTGCGAATCGTATTGCAGAAGAAGTTGGGTGTGAACTTGGTGAAGAGGTTGGTTTTAAGATCCGCTTTAGCGACCAAGTTTCCGACCGAAGTTACATCAAATTAATGACAGATGGTATTTTACTAGCCGAAATACAACAAGATAGATTTTTAAATCAGTACGATACCATCATTATTGACGAAGCTCATGAAAGAAGCCTTAACATTGATTTTATCCTAGGCTACTTGAAAAACCTTTTGCCAAAAAGGCCGGATCTCAAGGTTATTATCACTTCAGCAACTATTGATCCTGAGCGCTTCTCAAAGCATTTTAATGATGCGCCTATTATTGAGGTGTCTGGACGTACTTTCCCTGTTGAGGTGCGTTACAGGCCCGTATTGGATGTTTCAGGTGAAGAAAGTGAAGCCGAGAATGATCAGTTGCAGGGTATTTTTGACGCCATAGACGAACTCTGTGAAGCTGGGCCAGGCGATATTCTTATATTTATGAACGGCGAGCGTGAAATTAGAGACACGGCTGATGCACTGAGCAAACGCAATTTAAAAGGTGTTGAAATTTTACCACTATTTGCTCGTTTATCTAATGCTGAACAAAACCGTATTTTTGCACCGCATAGCCATCGCCGTATCGTACTCTCTACCAACGTGGCAGAAACCTCACTAACAGTACCGGGGATCCGGTATGTTATCGATCCTGGAACGGCACGTATTAGCCGCTATAGCTACAGGACAAAAGTGCAAAGGTTGCCTATTGAGGCAGTGTCACAGGCCAGTGCAAATCAAAGAACTGGGCGCTGTGGGCGTGTCGCAGCGGGTATCTGTATTCGTTTATACTCTGAAGAAGATTTTATATCTCGCCCAGAGTTTACTGATCCAGAAATTCTCCGCACGAACTTAGCATCTGTTATTTTGCAAATGCTGGCCTTAGGACTTGGTGATATTGCTAAATTTCCGTTTGTTCAGGCACCAGACAACAGAAATATCAAAGATGGTATGACTTTACTTGAGGAGCTAGGAGCGGTTAGTGCTGCGAATCGAAGAGAGAATGCCAAGTTAACTCAATCGGGCCGCAAATTGAGCCGGCTCCCAATTGACCCTCGATTGGCGAAAATGGTTCTATCTTCAGTTGAGCTGGGGGCGTTGAATGAAGTGGTCATTATTGCAGCAGCCCTTTCTATTCAAGACCCAAGAGAAAGGCCTCAAGAAAAGCGCGGCGCCGCAGATGAAAAGCATGGCAGGTTTGACGATCCGAACTCAGACTTCATGGCGTTCTTAAATCTTTGGCAGTACTTAGATGAACAGCAAAAAGCGCTCTCTAGAAGCCAGTTTAGGAAGCAATGCCAAAAAGATTTCCTAGCCTATATGCGAATACGTGAATGGCAAGATATTGTTTATCAGCTGACTACAGTTTGTGATGAGATGGATTTAAAAGGCTCAGGTAACGAAGCCAGTTTTGAAGCCATCCACCAAGCATTATTAAGTGGTATGCTAAGCCACATTGGCGTGAAAGATGAAAAGCAACATTACAAAGGTGCTAGAAACAGTATTTTCCACGTATTTCCAGGATCTGGCTTATTCAAAAAAAGCCCAAAATGGTTAATGTCAGCGGAACTTGTTGAGACCAGTAAGCTATATGCACGGATAAATGCAAAGATCGATTTAGCTTGGGTACCACCGTTATCTCAACACCTTGTCAAACGTAGTTATAGCGAACCCCATTGGGAGAAAAAACAAGGTGCAGTGATCGCATTTGAACAACAAACGCTCTATGGACTGACCATTGTTTCAAGAAAACGCACTGTATATAGTCAGATCGACCCAGTGATAAGCCGTGAGTTGTTTATTAAAGAGGCATTAATTGGACAACAGTTAGGTCAAAAATCGCAGTTTCTGGATTACAACCAGTCTCTCATCGAAGAGATCCAATCATTAGAAAATAAAGCCAGACGTCGAGATATTTTAGTTGATGAACAGCAGATGTTTGAGTTTTACGATGAACGTATTCCTGCTGATGTAAACAACCGTGCTGCGTTTAATAACTGGTTTAAAAAGCAAAATGACAAGCGTGTTCTACATATGGACCGTGATGCGCTTATGCGTCATGGTGCAGATAAAGTAACCACATTTGATTATCCAGATACTTGGCAACAAGGTAACCTAACTCTTGCCTTGAACTATCACTTTGAGCCGGGAAAAGCAGTTGATGGTGTTTCGGTAATTGTACCCCTTGCGTTGCTGAATCAGGTTCAGGTAGAGGGCTTTGATTGGCATATTCCAGCGCTGCGCCATGAACTTATTTGCGCACTGATTAAGAGTTTACCCAAAAACTTAAGAAGAAACTTCGTGCCTGCACCAAATTATGCAGATGCTGTACTGGCCTCGATTGAACCGTTGCAAGGTGGATTGCTAGAGGCACTCACAACCAGACTTTTGCGCATGACCGGTATCAAAGTGCAGGAGCAGGATTGGGATTTGAGTGCGCTTGAGAATCATCTCAAAATGCAGTTTGAAATTGTGGATGACAATGGCAAAGTGCTTTCACATGGCTTCGATTTGAATGCGCTGAAAGAAAAGTTGCAAGGGAAAGTTTCCCAAACTTTGTCGAAAGTGGCGGAAAAGGGCATTGAGCAGGAAAGCATCACAGAGTGGAAATTTGGCGATCTGCCAAAGGAGTACACCAAAAAGCAGGGAGGGTATGAAATAAAAGCCTTCCCAGCCTTAGTGGACAAAAAAGACAGTGCGTCAATCAGTTTGTTTGATCACCCAGAAAAGGCCAAACAAGCGCATCAGATGGGACTAAGACGCCTAATTTTGCTTAACATCCCCTCTCCGGTGAAATATTTGCAGCAGCACTTACCCAATAAAGCCAAGCTTGGATTATATTTTAATCCATTTGGCAAGATTCATGATTTGATCGCAGACTGCACAGACGCAGGAGTTGATAGTTTACTTGCTCAGTTTGAAACAATTCGAGATGAGTCTGAGTTCGAGCGAGCAAAAGAATTTATCCGCGGCGAGTTAGGCGATAAGGTCGTCGAAATTGCCTCTCAGGTTGAGCAAGTATTGAGTATTGCACATGCCGTGAATAAGCGAATGAAAGGGCGCGTGGATTTGACCATGATCACCGCCCATGGTGATATTAAATCTCAATTGGAGTCTCTAATCTTTAAAGGCTTTGTTAGTACACATGGTGCAGATAAAATGACCGATTTACTGCGTTATTTAAAAGCCATAGAGAAGCGCCTAGAGAAATTACCTGTAGATCCAAATAGAGACCGTATGTGCGTGTTGGAAATCGAAAAAGTATCAGAAATGTACATACAAAAATACAAAAAAGTGCCTAAAGGTATGCCAATTCCATCAGCATTATCACATATTTTTTGGATGTTGCAGGAACTAAGAGTGTCATTATTCGCTCAAACGTTAGGTACACCTTACCCAATTTCGGCTAAGCGTGTTAGTAATGCGTTAAATGAAGTGGATTTGTAGGAATTGACTTGCATTTTGCCTTGAGACAATTACCTTAATAAGAGGATATGATTTTTTGGATTGTGAGAAGGAAGCGGCATTGACTATGTCCACGCAGCAAAGACGGAGTAAAACACCGCACGTATTGGTCGTCGACGATGAGTATTTTAATTATGAAATGTTGTCGATGGCTTTATCGGACGCGTTTAAATTCAGTTATGCGGAATCAGGGTTAAGTTGTCTATCTAATGCAATAGCAGATCCGCCGGATGTCATATTGCTAGATGTTTGTATGCCGGGCCTTGATGGTTACGATACTTGCCGTATGCTAAAAAATACGCCCGAAACCAAAGACATTCCGGTCATGATGGTATCGGGTTTAGAATCTGAACAGGAAAAGCAAGCAGGGTATGAAGCAGGTTGCGATGAATATGTTGTTAAGCCATTTGCTATGCAATCTCTTTTGGAAAAAATAAAAAATATGGTCTAGGAGTTCAACTATGATCCATGAAGACAAACGTCGCTTTATGCGTATGATGGTCAATGCGCAAGCAGAGTTAACGGTTAGCCAGTCAGGGGAAAAAATAGTCGGTGTGTGCCAAGATTTAAGTGCCACGGGATTGTCTGTAGAAATAGATAGTCCGCTTGAAGTTGGAGAGCTCACGACCGTTTTTATAAACAGTAAAAGCGCAACAATCCCACCATTCAATGCCAATGCTAAAGTTGTTCGATGTACTAGCACTGAGGACTCGTCAGACGCTTACATAATAGGCCTTGAAATCGTTCAAATTAACTAGCACAGTCATAAAATATGGGGAGACATTCGTCTTTCCATATTTGTCAACTTTCACGGTTTTTGCACATTTTTGATAAATAATGTGTACAGCTTATCAGAAATTGATACCCAAGCTGCCATTCTTCATGGATAGAGCCGTCATTTAACCCAATAGAATTCACTATGGAACAACAACTCGAGACGAAAAAGGTAGTCATTGGAAGTAAAGCTAACTGGTTTGATAACGATGGAGCTGCAATGAAACTTACCTTGAGACGAAAGTTGCTTGCCATTTTATTATTGGTAAACGCAGTCTTAATCTCTGCGGTTTATTACGCTAATCAACTCGCATTTGAGAAGAGCTTTCGGGAATATTTACAAAATAGTAGTCGAGCTAAACTAACCGCCTTAATGCCTACAATTAGAGAAAATTTCTCTCTTTATGGTGAGAGTTGGCTAGTAAAACACAATCCATTGTGGCCAAAGTTAGTCGGTGAGTTCGAAGGGCGCTCTGAAGCAGAGATTGAACAAATGATGAAGCGACCGAGAAAAGGGCCACCTAAATATCATAGAAAAGACGGAAGAGGAGAGGGTAAACCTCCAAGGGGGCCTGAAGGAAGAGAAGGCCGACCGCCTCGACCGAAGCATAAATCACCCGCGCGTTTGGTATTTAAGTCGGTCGATGATGAGATGTTAATAGGACGACCAAAATCAAAAAATACTGCGTTGTGGCAACCCGTGTATAAAAATAAAGATAACACAGGGCCGCTTTTAGGCTACGTTGGTATTGCCAATGGGATGGAAATAAGTAACTCCTTAGACGCATTATTCGCAAGTCGCCAACAGCATTGGTTTTTAGGGATTGCAATCGTCGCTATGCTTGTTAGTAGCTTATTGGCTGTTCCATTTAGCCGCTTTTTGGTTGCGCCTGTTTTGTCTCTAAGAGAAGCTGCTAAAAAAATAGCTTCAGGAGATTATAAGCCTCCTTGTAAGTCGTACAGCAAGGATGAGCTTGGTTTGTTAGCGCAAGATTTAAATACACTGGCAGTAACTCTTGCAGAAAACCAGCGCTCTAGGCAACAGTGGATAGCGGACATCTCTCATGAATTAAGAACGCCTATTGCAGTCTTCAAGGCAGAGCTTGAAGGCATGATTGACGGCATTATCGAGACCGACGAAGAGCAACTTAACTCTTTATACGATGAGATCAACAGACTCACTAAATTGGTAGATGATTTACATCAGTTGTCTATGTCAGATAGGGGATCTCTCAGCTATAAGATGGACATATATACACTTAATGATATTGTGCAGCATACTTTTGATTCACATGCGGCTACGCTAAAAACCAAGCACTTCGAATGGACGGTGTCTGGTGATAAAGACATTGTATTGAGCTGCGATGCATCAAGGCTGACTCAATTGTTTAATAATTTGATGCAGAATACAGTGCGTTATACTGACTCTGCGGAACATACACCTGGTATCATCAAAGTTCATCTGGAAAAAAGTGATGAAGAAGTTCGTATTCAATGGCAAGACAGTAGTCCAGGGGTTGAAGCGGATTTATTACCAAAGTTGATTGATAGGCTGTATCGAGTTGATCAAGCAAGGGATCGAGCATCGGGTGGTTCTGGTTTAGGTCTGGCGATTTGCGCAAGCATTGTTCAAGCGCACAGTGGGAGAATCAGTGCAAATGCAAGTGTTTTAGGTGGTGTAAACTTTGAAATAGTCTTACCAATTAAGCACTAACTGCCGAAAAATACAGACAACAGTATGATTTTCTACAATTTTAAATAAGTCATTTGAAGGTTAAGGTACTGACATGAATAAACAAAAAGTATTAATTGTCGAAGATGAAGAAAAACTCGCAAATATCTTAGGCAAGTACCTTGAGCAAGCAGGTTATGAATACGACATTGTTATGGATGGGGGGGATGCACTCAAGCGAATTCGAACTTTTGGGCCTGATATTATTCTCCTAGATTTAATGTTGCCTTCGGTAGATGGCATTCAAATCTGTAATGAGGTGCGCAAAGACTCTTCAGTGCCAATTGTTATGACCACCGCTAAAGTGGAAGAAATTGACCGCCTTTTAGGATTGGAAGTTGGTGCCGATGATTACGTCTGCAAACCTTACAGCCCAAAAGAGGTCGTAGCTAGAGTTAAAGCGATTCTAAGGCGTACAAATAATTCTGCTCCGATCCAAACTGGACTCCACTTAGACGAAGAAACCATGTTTGTTAACTATGCGGGTAACCGGACCGATTTAACTCATGTAGAGTTTATGCTGTTACAAACCATGTTTAAACATCCCGGGCGGGTATACAATCGTGCTCGTTTAATGGAATCAATCTATGACGATGACCGAGTTGTAAGTGATCGAACCATAGATAGTCACATCAAAAAAATCCGCAAAAAGCTTCATGATATTGCACCAGAGTGTGAATTTATTCATTCAATTTACGGAGTAGGGTATAAGTTTGAGGTTTAGTGGCATGCAGCAACTGGCTCCATGGCAAATACAATTTTGCGAAAGTTGGCAGCTCCCCCATGATTATGCGGAAAATGTTACTGACGCACTAAGCTGGTTTAAGTCGGCTGTCAGTGATTTACAGCAGCCAATTTGTATTGCGATATCCGGTTGTCAAGGAAGTGGTAAATCCACTCTGTCAGCTTATTTTGTTGCTTATTTGCGAGCACAAGGCTTTTCTGCTGAGACAGTTTCACTGGATGATTTTTATTTAAGTAAAAATCAAAGACTAGAGTTAGCAGGGAGTTTACATCCTGCTTTTGAGACTCGTGGTGTCCCGGGCACTCACAATGTCAAAGCGGCTCAAACAGTCCTTGAAAGCTTTAAAAACAGAAAGTCCCTAGTGCTTCCTAGATTTGATAAATCTACAGACAATCCACTTAGTGAAGATTTATGGACAAAAGTGAATGCGCCACTAGATGTATTGATATTCGAAGGCTGGTGCTTAGGGGTGCCCCCTGAGCCTGAAGAGCGCTTAAAATTACCATGTAATCAATTCGAAATGCTCCAAGATCACGACGCCTCATTTAGAAGTACTGTCAATATGTTTCTAGCTGCCGACTATCAAAGCTTATTTAGTAAATTTGATAAGCTTATATTTCTAAACGGGAAAAGCTTTAAACATGTATTTAAATGGCGAGCAGAGCAAGAGCAAAAGCTCATTGCAAAAACTGGCAGGGGATTGAGTGAACAGCAAATTGAAGCCTTCATTCAGTCTTATCAACGTCTAACTGAGTGGGGTATCAACCAACTTCCTCAGGTATGTGACTTTGAGTTAGAGTTAGATGCTCATCGCAAAATACTGAATAAGCAAAGAGGCAAATAAAAAGGCGCTTATAAGCGCCTTTTTAATGGATTGTTTAGCTGTCGATCAGGTCTTCAACACCTACAATCAACCAAGGTGCATCGCCTTGAGTCTTACGCTCAAGGTGCCAAACTTCGTGAATTGGCTCTTCTTGCATGTCACCCAAGTCACGGTATTTACCTCTGAACATAACGCTGATCTCCCACTTGTCCGCGCTGACATCTGCACGAGCAAGCTCAGCATCTACAAACATCACTTCAGTGGCTACATCGCCTTGTTGCTCTCGCTCTTGGCGGAATTCTTCAACTAGCTCAGAGCTAAGATACTCGGCCATTGTGGCGTAGTCTTTTTTATTCCAAGCAGCTTGGATTGTTTGATAGTGAGAGCGAGCTCCCTGTAGGAATCCGTTCACGTCAAAATCACGGGGCAGGTTGAATGGAACATCTTGAGTCGCACCAAAGCCACCAGCTGTTTGATTTGCTTGGAACTGCTGAGGTTGAGAAAAAGGTTGGCTCTGCTGTTGGCCAAAGTTAGGTGCGCCAGCCATTTGAGGCTGCTGCTTTTTACTCATAAAGCTCTTAATGACTTTAAATAGCACAAATGCGGCAACCGCTAACAGGATCATTTCAAGGAACTGGAAACCCTCAAAATCATCACCAAGCATTGCAGCAATCAAGCCACCAGCGAGAAGGCCGCCTAAAACACCAGCCATAATACCTTTTTTACTCGACTTTTTCTTAGCACCTTGCTGAGCAGCAAGAGATTTAGTGTCGACTTGCTTTTTCTGTTGAACAGTAGATGTTTGATGTGTTTTGCCTTTCTTTTTACCGCCAAACTTTTTACGAGCTTCAGCATCAAAAGCTGTTGCAAACAACATCGAAACGATAGTCAATAAAACAAAGAATTGTTTCATGGTTTTCCTCTAAGTTTAAATACTGCCTGTCATTTTAAATAAAATAACGTATGAAATGAACTAAAATAGGTTGGTTTTAGGAACAAATAAGGCGCTTAATGCGCCTTATTTTTATAGCCAGCGTAAGGAGTTGTTGACTTCGCCTTGATATTTTTCAATCGGCGTTCCAACATTGGCGACTAATATCGTGTCTGCGTACTTTCCTTTATTTATTGAGCCTGCAAATCTTCCATCTTTAAAGTGAGATTCACCTTCACGATAATCGTTGCTATCACTTGGCACAATAAAAACGGTCATTGGACCATGAGCTGATTGGAAAATAAGGTGCAAGCTTCTTTGCCCTTTGAAATTACAAAATGTTGCGTAAGTCACTTTTCCAGGCATTGATTCTAATTTGCCACCAAGCATCGCCAACTTTTCATTTACTACTTGCAAAGTCACTTCTTTACTCAGTCTAAGTGCGCTTTCTTCGTAGTAGACATGCTCCAAGGCGTGCTCACCAGCGTGAAGCGGCGCATGTACTGCAGAACTAAAATACACTAACACTGCCATAACCACAGATGCAGCAGAAGCTATGGGAACTGAAAAGCGTTTATGCCAAGCGATATTGACAACTTTAGCAGTTGCTTTTGCAACTGGCTCTTCCTCTACTTGTGCAAGTAGTTTTGCTTGTAAATCACTCGGAACTGGCACATTGAAGGCGCCGCTTAGCATAGTGTCAAAGTCTTGCGCTTCGTCAACTAACCGTTGTTTTTCCGGGTCATTTTTCGCCTCTAACGCAAGCTGCTCATCGTTTGGATCGGCGAACAGGCGACGACGAAATTCTAAATCATCCATCAGTTTGATGCCCCCCTTGCTGATTCATTCACGTTGGTTAATGCCTCTTTTAGCTGATTTCTCGCTCGGTACAATCTAGTCATGACTGTGTTTTTGTTTAACTCCAAAATTTCTGCGATTTCATCACCTGAGCAGCCCATTACAACCTGTAGCAATAATGGTTCTCTATATTCAGGCGCTAACTGGCTTATCTGTCTTTGCACAACAGTTTGTTCCATTTCGTCATCTAACGACGTGCTTTTGGTGTCCTCTAGCGTGTCGTGCTCAACATCCGCATAGTCAAATTGTTTTCTTTCAAAGCGACGCGCATTTTCGCGTCGCAAAATAGTTAATAACCAAGATTTGGCTGCTTTTTCGTCTTGCAAAGCGTCTAATGAGCGCCATGCACGCAAAAAAGTCTCTTGAACCAAATCCTCTGCAATACTTGGATCTTGGCACAGCCAATAAGCAAAGCGATAAAGCTCTGTATGGTAGACCTGCACCAACGATTCATAACGTTTTTGTTTTTGGGTCATGCTAACTAGACCTTGCCTTTAGCAATATTATTTCATTTTCCGCCATATTATTTTAATACAACTTCTCTAGGCGGTTCTGAGTACCTGATTTTTCTCGTTTTTCAGTACTTATTATTTTTTTGTACAGCGAGAGAATATCCACATCAGTTTTGTTGGCACTATAAAGGGATGCTTGCAGTTTTGCAATTTCGTCCCTGATTTCGGGCTCTTGTTCCCTTAGCCAGGACTTGACAGTGCGTTTCTTACCAACTTCTACATATCGTCTTAGTGACTTGTAAAATGCATTGGTATCACCTTGTTTTGAAGCAGACGCTAAATCTTTGGTTAAAGCAGTGATATCTTTCATTACGGGCTTCTGCTCAAGTATTTCATTGGTTACTGGCTGCTTACGAGACTTTAGCAACAAAATGATTAAAGTAACTATCCATAGTATGTAACCTAATGTCGTAATTGCCCAATCTACAATCGACTTTTCTGCCTCTTTATAAACTATTTGAGGCTCAACCGTAGCGTTAGGTACTTGGCTATTATTCGAAGCTTGAGGCTCTGCTTGGGCTGGTAACAGAGGCTGATTTGGATCTGCTACAACTTCAATAGTTCGCGCCGGCAGGGTAGCGTACTGAGCTCGGTTGATAACCGTATTGAACCAAGGCAATTTAATTTCAGGCAAGGTGTATACACCCGGCTTTTGTGGCAGTATGGCGTAAGATGCAACCAATTGAGAGATCACACGACCATCTCTTGCCATTTGATTTCTGTCAGTCTCATCTGGATAAATTCTAAAGCCTTCAACACTTGGCACTTCAATGTCAGGCATTTGTTCTTTAGTTATACCCAGTGCTGTTAGCGTAAATGTACGGGTGATAGGGGAGCCAACAATGACTTTGTTGCTGTCTGGTTGCCATTCTTCGGCTAAATTTACTAACTCACTCGGTAACCAGTCGCCTCGATAGTCGTTAGGTATAGGTTTGACTTCAACTTCGATGGAATCGCCAATCGCGCTCATAGCCATACGACGATAGCCTTCTCTGACTTGACCATTAAAAACAGGCGGGTCAATGGTAAAGCTGCCGCTCTTTTGAGGTTGGATAAGATAGTTTCTTGTGATGACACGATATCGTCTCCCGTCTACTATTTCATAGTTCTCCTCTTGCTGACCCATTGCCGTTAAGGTGGCATCCTTCATCACAGGTTCACTGAGCTGAGCTTCAATTAAATCCTTGCCGATGTATAGCTTCATTGTATAAAGGGCTGCTTGTTGAACAAATAGAGACTGAGGCTCTAAACTCACTTTGATAAAGACATCCTTTTGCTCACTGGCATCTTGATCTCGTGCCACGACTTTAACTTCAATCGGTCGACTTTGCTGACCTGCGACTTCAAAGGCTGGAATCGTAAAGTCTCCGGCACGTCTTGACATAACTTGCATTTGCCAAGTAGTTGCACTGCTCATACTGCCATTGATGATTTGTGTTCTAGAGCTAGTGTTCACAGGCCCAGTCACAAAACTCTGAGCAAGCGCACTGGTGTCGGGCATTTGCCCTGAGACTTTGCCATTGGCTTCTATTGTTAACGTAAAATACTCACCAACAAGAACCGGGTTTTTGTCAATACTTGCTGTAAGCTTGTCTATAGCCCAAGTAGGTAGCGCGAGCGCACAAATTAAAAAACAAATAGCATATCGCATTACCATGACTTTTCTGCTCCTACAGGTTGTCTTTGTTGTTGTCTTTGTCTAGATTCCAAAAGCATTTTATTCTTGAGAAGAATAGCTGGATCGTCCGGCACTCTGCGGAGCAATTGATCCAGCTGTTGGGCTTTCTCTTTCTCTTCGGGTGTCAGCTCGCGCATTTGTGCCTCAACTTGTTGTTCTCCTTGGCGTGTATTTGTTTCATCGGATTGCTGCGCATTTTGAGGAGTCGGTTGAGCTTGTTGTGCTTCGGAGTGCTGTTGTTGGTCTGACTCTTTATTAGCTAACTCTGGCTGGTTTTGGTTTTCTTGTCCCTCTTGCTCATTACCTTCAGCACTTTGAGTCTGGTCTCTTTGTTGTTCATCGGACTCATTACCTTGTGAATCTTGCTGCTGTGAGTTTTGCTCACCTTGCTGATCCGAATTTGATTGCTCCTGAGATTGCTGTTGTTGATCTTGCTGTTGGTCCGAGGATTGCTGATCTTGCTGGCCATCTTGCTGTTGATCTTGTTGGTTCTGCTGTTGCTCTTTGAGTTGTTCGACCAAAGCTTTGTTCTGTTTAGCCTCTTCGAAATCAGGATTTATATTCAATGCTTGATTGTATGCCTCAACAGCTTCGTCTAGTTTGCCTAGCTGCGCCAATGCGTTACCCAAGTTGTATTGTCCAATTGACGAATTTGTACCAGTCAATACTTCTGCTGCTTGTTCGTAATTACCTTGTTTATATAACGCTGCGCCCTTTAGAGAGGTGTTGTGAGCTGAACCTGCACTTTCATAATCTTGCGCTTGATAAGCGGATAGGGCGTTTTGGTCTTTATTTTTAAACCATGACTGCCACTCGGCAGCATAACTTGGTGTACTTGGCAAATATGCTATCAAAGTGATGCACAGTGCTAAAGCGCTTTTTCTAAAAGCAATCAAAGCTAGTGGTAAAATAACCAACAGTAGATACTTACCGGCATCAATACTCCATAATGTTTCATTCGGTTTTTCTGGTTGTTCAATATCACTGCGCTGCAAATTAGCAAAGGATTGAATATCCGAACTATCAGGTGTGTAAGTAGCGTACTTTCCGCCAAGCCTTTGAGCCAAAGACTTAAGCCGATCTACATAAAGTTTCGGAACCACGATTTGTCCATATCTGTCTTTTAAAAAACCACCTTCTGGAACACTAATGGGTGCACCTTGAGGGGTTCCAACCCCATAAACATGGAGTTTAAAGCCACTGCCAGAAAGTAGCGATTGAATATCGGCGACTTCATCGGTTTCCACCTCATCGGTGACTAAAATTATTTCCCCTTGCGAATAGTTGGCTTGCTCAAGCAATGTTTTAGCCTGATCTATACCCGCCAGTACATTGGCCCCTTTGCCTGGCATAATTTGAGGGCTAATACTTGGCACAAGGTTTTCTAGGGTTTTTATGTCACTGGTTAAAGGCGAAACGATAAATGCATCTTGTGCGTAAGCAACTAAAGCCGTTTCACCTTCTTTGAAAAGCTGCAACATATCTAATGTTTTAAAACGTGCTTGGGTTAGCCGATTTGGTGCGATGTCCGTTGAGTACATTGAGTACGACATGTCCATCACAATTACTCTTGCTTGCTTGGCTGAATATACAGGTACGCTTTGCTTTTCAATACTCGGTCCAGCAACAGCAATTATACTGAGTAACAAAATTAAAGTAGTCAGCAAAGAATTGTGGCTTACTTTTTGTTGTTCACTGTTAGCCAAAACCACACCAGCTAAATGTGGTGCAATAATCTTAGTATCTTGAGTGTTTGTGCGTTTATACCACTGTAACAGGCTTATAAAAACCCAAGGTATCAAAAGCCAAAGTAAATCTGGGCGGATGAATTGGAACTCGGTCATTTTAGTTCTCTCGCCTCCATTGTCTTGCTGTACGTATGATGATTACTAGCCCCCACAATGCAATTGCGGCAAGTAAAGGGAGATAAAATAGTGCTAGTTTTGGTCGGAATGTTTCGTCTTCGTCAGTGATTGGCTCTAGTTTATCCAGTTCGGCATATATCTGTTGTAAACTTTGTACGTTTTTAGCTCGAAAGTATTTACCACCTGTTTCGTCTGCAATATGGGTTAATGTTTGTTCGTCAATGTTATTGCCACCCATGCTTCCCATTGAGAAGAATCCCATATTTCTGCGACCATCCGAACCCACTCCAACAGTGTATACTTTAATACCTTCTTCTCTAGCAAGGATTAAGGCTTCATCAGGCTCAAGATTTCCCGCTGTATTTCTACCATCAGTTAGTAAAATTAAAATACGGTTACTTTCTTCTTTTTGATTAAAGCGTTTCACAGCCAAACCGAGGGCATCTCCAATAGCGGTTGCTCTGCCTACTAGGCCAATTTGAGACTCCTTAAGCATTTGACTAACGGTGTTTATGTCGCGTGTAAGTGGGGTCTGTAAAAAGGCTGTATCGGCAAATAATATTAGCCCCAGCCTATCACCTTGGCGCTCTTCTATAAAATCGCTTAGTACAGCTTTAACAACAGAAAGGCGGTCGACATAGCGGCCATTGTATTCCATGTCTTCTTCAGCCATGGAGTGTGACAAATCGACTGCAAGCATAATATCACGCCCTTCGCTTGGAAGTGTGATTGGGTCATCCAACCAACTAGGATTACTCAGAGCTGTTACCAACAGGGCCCATATTAAAATCTCTAACCAGTTATTTTTTGCTGTTACAGATTGGCTGTCTGTACCTGCACCACTTAGCGTTGCATAACTAGGCATGCGAATTTTCTGTGGGGTCTTTGCTGGTTGAGGCTTTATTTTTGCGATAATCCAAGGTAGAGGGAGCAATAAAAACGCCCAAGGCCACTCAATTTCAAACATCTAGGCGCTCCTTTGTTTTATACGTTTTTATTGCTTCGATTAGCTTGGGTTGCAAATCGTTATTAGGATCTGGGTTATATAACGACACAATATCTGCTTCTTGAAAATTCACTTTTGACAAACTATTCAGCGTTTTGCACCAGTTAGCGCTGGATTGAGATGAAGCTTGGTTTCCATAGTAGTGCTTGGTCAGTCGCTTTAGCAGACCATGTAGTTTTAGCGGATCGTTTTTATAATCAGCACTTAACTTAATAGCTTCGCGCTTTGCCGCGGAAAATTGCCAGCGTCGATACGTAAAAACACCAAAGCAAATTAAGAGTATTATGGTTATTAAAATGAGTGCCCACATTGGTAGTGAAAGGGGCCACCAGCTCACTTGCTCTGGTGGTAAAACGTCATTTAGGGCATCAAGTGGAGAAGGAGTCATACATGTTACCTGGCGAGCTGAGTTTCTAGTGGTAGCGCTGCTGAAAAGTTAAGCATGGTCATGCCTGAGCGACTTAAACGGCGTAAGCGTGTACTAAAAACTTGCTCAGCTCGCTTTGCAAATTTATCTCTAAACTTTTTGTCGCCAAGGGGCAGTGTCCACGAAGCTTGCGCACCTTGAATCTCAATTGCATCACTATACTCGGGAAGTTGATGTTCAAAGGGATCGCTAACTTGACAGCCAATAAGCTCACAGTGGCGGCTTAAACCTTCGAGCAATGAGAAGCTTTCATCATTTAAGTCTGAAAAGTCTGAAATGAGATAAATTAAACTGCCAGGCTTGGCTAGGTGCTTAAGGCGGCGCAAGTTTTCATTAAAATGACTATTGGATTGCTGATCTCTATTTTTCAGGCTTGCACTGTGGACATCGCACAATTGATGACAAAAGGCCAACACGCCTTTATCTCGCGCAGTTGGTTTCAATTCGTGATGGTTATGCTCGGAAAACACCACACCGCCTAGTCTATCTCCCCGCTGAGTAGCTGACCAAGCAACTAGCGCGCTGAGGTGTGCCGCTTGTATTGACTTAAGCAATAGCTGACTGCCAAATAGCATGCTGTTTGACAAATCTGTAAAGACAAAGACAGGGCGCTCTTTTTCCTCTTGGTAAAGCTTTGTATGCGCTTCACCGGTACGAGCAGTAACGCGCCAATCGATTGCTCGAATATCGTCACCATATTGATACTGGCGCACTTCAGCAAACTCCATACCTCGCCCTTTATGAGGGGCAAGGTACTGTCCAGCTTGAGGGCTACGGATCTGTCCTTTTGGTTTTAGGTCAAGTAGTTGGGACTTGGCTTTATAATAAAGTAACTCTTTTAACCCTAACTCGAAACCATTGCTGTGACTGTTTGAAAACCAGCTTGTAATATCTATATTCGTTTTCATATAAATCGGCCTGATTTATGGTACAGGCACTAACTCAAGAATTCGGCTGATCACTTGATCTTTAGTGATGCCATCAGCCTGCGCTTCGTAACTCAAAATAATGCGGTGTCTAAGCACATCATGCAAAACTGCTTGAATATCGTCTGGCGTGACAAAGTCTCGTTGTTGCAACCATGCGTGAGCTCTAGCGCATTTATCTAATGCGATTGTCGCACGTGGGCTCGCGCCTAACTCAATCCATGCACCGAGTTGTTCATCTAACTTGGCAGCCTCTCTAGTGGCAATAATCAATTGCACTAAGTATTGTTCCAATGGTTCAGCTAAATGAAGTGCTAATACTTTTTTGCGTGCTTCAAACAATGTTTGCTGACTAATTGGGTTATAAGATACTTTCTCATCACTTAGCGCTTCACCCCTTGTCAGGCGCAGAATTTCTAATTCAGTTTGCGCAGCGGGGTAATCTATATTTAGATGTAATAAAAACCTGTCTAGTTGCGCCTCAGGTAGTGGATAAGTACCTTCCTGTTCCAGTGGGTTTTGTGTTGCCATTACCATGAATAGGTCAGGTAGTGGGTATGTTGTTTTACCGACCGTAACTTGCCTTTCAGCCATCGCTTCTAGCAACGCCGATTGAACCTTAGCGGGTGCACGGTTAATTTCATCTGCCAAAATCAAGTTATGAAAAAGAGGGCCTTTTTCAAAAACGAATTCACTGGTTTGTTGTCTATATATATCGGTACCAGTGATATCTGCAGGTAGCAGATCCGGGGTAAACTGAACACGTTGGAAGCTCCCTTCGATCCCTTTAGCTAAGGCGTTAACTGCACGTGTTTTAGCAAGTCCAGGTGGACCTTCAACCAAAAGGTGGCCATCAGCCAAAATTGCAATAAGAAGCGCTTCAGTTAGGTCTGGTTGACCCAATATTTGTGTATCAAGATATTTTTTTAGTTCAGTAAACTCATTAACTGCCATGCTTGTTTGTCCTTGTTATGACAAATTTGTTGCTTATTTATATGGATTGAAAAGGAAAACTCAAGCTTTTGAGGTGTATTTCCGCTTTTTTCTTAGACCGCATAATCCGGTTTAGTTCCAAATTTTTAATATATTTTTCAGCAGCTTTTTGAATTGTTTGATTTTCGCGCTAAGTTTAATTTGCGCTGTGATTTTACAGACAATTTCTAAATTTTTATTGGCATAACGAGTTCGGTTGTTTAGAATCGGATTAAAATAACAGGTCAGACCTGTCAGCGGGAGAGCAAAATTCATGTCTGAACAAAACATTCTAAAAACAATAAACGGAGACCGTATTGCCATCGTTAGTGGCTTGCGTACTCCTTTCGCGAAGCAAGCTACAGCTTACCATCACGTTCCTGCATTAGACTTGGGTAAAACCGTGGTCAACGAAATGCTTGAGCGCTTGAATATCGATAAAAAAGAAATTGACCAACTTGTGTTTGGGCAAGTTGTACAAATGCCTGAAGCACCCAACATTGCTCGTGAAATCGTTCTTGGCACGGGTATGCCTGTGTCAGTTGATGCATACTCAGTATCTCGAGCTTGTGCGACGAGCTTTCAAGCGGTTGCAAACGTTGCTGAATCAATTATTGCTGGTCATACCGCTGTAGGTATAGCAGGTGGTGCAGATTCGTCATCAGTATTGCCGATTGGTGTTAGTAAAAAACTTGCGGGTAGCCTAGTTGATCTAAACAAAGCGAGAACACTTAGCCAACGTCTGAAAATCTTCTCTAAATTACGATTAAAAGATTTATTACCTGTACCACCTGCCGTTGCTGAATACTCAACTGGCTTGTCTATGGGAGATACTGCTGAGCAAATGGCCAAGTCTCACGGCATTAGCCGCGAAGAGCAGGACGCGTTAGCGCACCGTTCTCATTCACTTGCAGCAAAAGCTTGGGACGACGGTTTGTTATCGCAAGAAGTTATGGCTGCCCATGTCGAGCCTTACAAAGGCTTCATCGAGAAAGATAACAATATCAGAGCGAACTCATCTCTAGAAGGCTATGCTAAATTACGCCCTGTATTTGATAGAAAACATGGCTCAGTGACGGCGGCAAATGCGACGCCACTGACAGATGGTGCAGCTGCTGTTCTTATGATGAGTGAGAGTAAAGCAAAAGCCCTAGGTTATGAAATACTTGGTTATGTACGCTCTTATGCTTTTTCAGCCATTGGTGTACATGAAGACATGCTCATGGGGCCTGCGCACTCAACTCCGCTGGCATTAGATAGAGCAGGTATTGAGTTGAAAGACCTAGATTTGATCGAAATGCATGAAGCTTTCGCAGCTCAAGCGCTTGCAAACGTAAAAATGTTTGCATCGGATAAGTTTGCGCAAGAAAAACTTGGGCGCAGTAAGGCTATCGGCGAAATCGATATGGATAAATTTAACGTAAATGGGGGTTCGTTAGCATACGGACACCCATTTGCAGCGACAGGAGCGCGCTTGATCACGCAGAGTTTAAATGAACTTAAACGTCGTGGTGGCGGACTTGCGCTTACAACCGCGTGTGCGGCAGGTGGTTTAGGTGCGGCTTTTGTATTGGAGAGTGCATAAATGTCAGTATTTAATTATGAATTAAACAGTCATAAAGTTGCCCTAGTTACTATTGATGTACCGGGCGAAAAGATGAACACGCTGCGTGACTCTTTTGCCGATGAGTTGCTAGAAATCCTAGAGCAGGGCAAAAAAGACGACGTAACTGGGATGGTGTTTGTAAGCGGCAAATCAGACAACTTTATTGCCGGTGCAGACATTAAAATGCTCGACAACGCAAACACACGAGAAGATGCATTACGTTTGTCAGAAATGTGCCAGCAGGCATTCTTTAAAATGAAGTCCTTACCGTATCCGACCGTTGCGGCTATTCACGGTGCTGCATTAGGTGGTGGACTTGAGTTTGCGCTGGCTTGTGACTACCGCGTTTGTACAAATGACGACAAAACCAAGTTAGGTTTACCAGAAGTACAGCTTGGTTTGCTGCCTGGTGGTGGTGGCACTCAAAGGTTACCTAAACTTGTGGGTATTCAAAAAGCACTAGAATGGATGCTGACAGGCAAGCAAGTTAGAGCTAAGCAGGCAAGTAAAGCAGGCTTGGTTGATGAGTGTGTGCCTTTGAGTATCTTGATGGATGTCGCTATCAAACTGGCAAGAAAGGGTAAGCCAAAACCTCGTAAGCCGAAACTAGATAAACTCAGCCAGTTATTGGAATCTAACCCGTTTGGCCGAAACGTCATTTTCAAAAAAGCGCAAGAAAATGTTGAAAAGAAAACTGGTGGCCATTACCCAGCGCCTTTTGCAATCATTAAAGCCGTTAGAGCATCAGTTGAGCTTGATGAGCTAAAAGCATACAAAACAGAAGCTGAAGGGTTTGCAGATCTCGTGATGACTGAGGTTTCACGCTCGTTACGAGGAATTTTCTTTGCGACGACTGAAATGAAAAAAGAGTGGCAAAGCGATAGTGAAGCGAAAATTGAGCGCGCAGCTGTATTAGGTGGTGGTTTGATGGGCGCCGGCATTACCCATGTTAGCGCAGCTAAAGCAGGCGTCCGTGTGCGTATTAAAGATGTTGCGCATCAGGGGATCAGTAACGCACTCAATTACAGCTATAAAATTTTATCTAAGAAGCAAAAACGTCGTATTTTGTCAAAAGCACAGATGCAATCAACTATGAACAGCATCACTGGTACAACTGATTACAGCGGTTTTGAGCATATTGATATAGTTATTGAAGCCGTATTTGAAGACCTAGAGTTAAAGCAGGGAATGGTCGCAGATATTGAAAAAGCGTGTTCAGAAAATACTATTTTTGCAAGTAACACGTCATCACTGCCGATTGCGCAAATAGCCGAGAAAGCAGCGCGCCCAGAAAATGTGATTGGCCTACATTACTTTTCACCTGTTGAGAAAATGCCGCTTGTAGAAATCATTCCCCATGAAGGCACATCAGAAGACACGATTTCAAAAACGGTTAACTTCGCGCGCAAACAAGGGAAAACGCCAATTGTCGTTCAAGACAAGGCTGGTTTTTACGTGAATAGAATTTTGGCTCCGTACGTTAACGAAGCAGCCAGCTTACTGTTAGCTGGAGAGCCGATTGAAAAAATAGACCAAGCGTTGGTAGAGTTTGGTTTCCCTGTTGGGCCATTGGCTCTGCTTGACGAAGTCGGCATTGACATTGGCTCAAAAATTGCTCCTATCTTAGAAAAGGAGTTGGGCGAACGCTTTAAAGCGCCAAATGCCTTTGAACGTATGATCAGCAACAAGCGTTTAGGTCGTAAGACGGGTAGAGGCTTTTATACCTATGAAGGTAAAAAAGGTAAAAAAGTTGACGAGTCAGTTTATGAATTACTGGGCATTACACAAGCCCCTAGACTGAACAAACAAGAAATTGCTAACCGATGCGTAGCCCAAATGTTAAATGAAGCATCAAGATGCCTTGATGAAGGTATCATTGCTTCTGCACGGGATGGTGACATTGGCGCAATATTCGGTATTGGCTTTCCACCATTCTTAGGCGGACCGTTTAGCTATATGGATAAACGTGGCATTAATAAAGTATGTTCTGAATTGTCGACATACGCGACTGAAAATGAAGTCTTTACGCCTTCTGAACCACTCAGAGCAAAAGCTGAAGCTGGTGAAGCATACTACGGCTAAGAAAAATTAAATGAACTGTAAAAACACCCCTCATACGGGGTGTTTTTACATCTAAAACAAAAATCAGCACTGATTATTTTTAAATACTTGCCCGCTATCATCTCCAATCCATAAAAAAGTAACTTTTCGCTCGACTAAAACAAAAGCAAGTTTAACCTTTGACTGGCAGTAATAAGTTCTATTGGTATCTCAAGATTGGGTATTACTTATACTTTGTTTAGGGTAAAAATCTCCCCGTTCACGTGTTAATTATTTAATATGAAGTTTATTTGTGTTAACCGCGCGGAGTTAAAAACCCCTTTTAATACATTGTGTTGTAATCACTGCGCTATGAGTGAGTCTATTTTATAATTGAGGATATATCAATTTGGAGCACTTTACCTTGAGTGATAATTGATCAATTCTATTTTTAGCTTTTGATAAAGGAATAGAGCATGAAAGTACTAAAGAAATTAATATTAGCAACTGCGTTGGCTGGGTCTTGTCAGGTATTAGCCAGTGACATAACTTACAGTGCATATGGCACTACCAAGGCACAAGCGCAAAGCTCAATACATAACTACGCCTCTCGAAATAATTACACCGTTTTAAGTATCAATTGTTACAGCCCTCAAATGGGCCCACCTTGGCAGTGTGATGGCCGCTTAAGAAAGAAAAGCACCACACCGCCAGCAGGTGAAATAATAAAAGTGAGTGCTTGGGGTTACAGTGAAGCTAACGCGACAGCAAATGCAATAAGTGCTTGGCGTAGTGCTGCCAATTCGACAAAAACACCAGGTGTTTACTGCAAATATTGGGCTGTAGGCCCAGGTTGGCAGTGTTTTGCTCAAGGCCGCGCATAACGTTTATTTTTAGTCACATCGTATCGCACACTTGAAAGAGTTGTGGCTAAACGCACTTGTGATAAAAACCATCAGAGGCTGGCTATTAACACTCAGTCTCTATTTAACTGATTACTAATTGCACACTTCAACTTGGCTTCTCTTCTTGCTACACATTGGCGCTATCGACAATCTCTATTGATCTTTTCTTAATTGGTACGAGTACAACGTATTACTTACTTTTACGCAAAAAATGACCGATTGTAAGGCTATGTAAAGTTTATTGAGTCATTGCTTTATTGCGCACTAAACTAAAGTATTATTCGTAGACTCTGTAGGAATAGAGAATAATGTGGCAAAACATGGTGTTTGTATTTGCAGTCACAGGTGTCTTGGTTGGATGTAGCGCGACTTCTCAAATCGGAGAGGATTATCAAAGCCAATTGAGCATGCCGGTAACGTGGCAGCAAACGCATACTGCAGGTAACGTACAGTCCAATTGGCTAGCGCAGCTAGACAATCCTCAAGTACATAAACTTGTATCACTGGCGTTAAGCAATAACCTATCAATAACAACAAAAGCTCTCGAAATTGAAACTGCTCGCCAACAGCTTATCATTAGTGGTAGTGCTTTATGGCCTACTCTGGAAGTCTCTTTTGATAGCACAAGGCGCAAATCTGCCAGTACAGAAGAGTATTCTAGTAGTCATGAACTCGGTCTTAAAGTGGGTTATGAACTAGACCTTTGGGGGAAACTCGCTGACGAAGACCGTCAAGCCAACCTCAATGTAATGGCTAGTCATGCAGAGTTTATGCAAGCGCAGCATAATCTTGTGGCTGATGTGGTTATTAGCTGGTTCGCCGTTATAGAGGGACAAAAACAGCTTGAATTACTTCATCAAAGATTAGAGCTGGTTGAACAGAATTTAGATATTATCGAAAACGGCTATAAACAAGGCTTAAATAGCGCCCTAGATGTGTACTTGACTCGCAATGAGTTTAGTAATGAAAAAGCGAAAGTAGCACAGCAAAGTGCTTTGGTAAGTGAAAGAAAGCGTGCGCTAGAGCGGCTGGTGGGTGAATATCCTAGTGCTCAACTTGGTGTGCATGCAGAATTACCATTATTGAGTTCAAATATTAACGTAGGTGTGCCCTCGGAGCTTGTGAGCCGTAAACCTGCGCTAATGTCTAGTTGGTATAAACTATTAGCACAGGATGCAGCGCTGGCTTTTGCTCACAAAAGCCGCTTTCCAAGTATCAATCTGACTGCGTCCTACGGCTCTAGTAGTAACGATTTCAAAGATGCATTTTCCATGTCATCAGCAGGGTGGTCCTTACTTTCGGGAGTCTCAGCACCTATTTTCAATGCCGGAAAACTAGCAGCAAACGAAGAGCTCGCAAAAGTACAGCTAAGAGCTCAAGAGTTGTCTTATCTAGACAGTTTGCAGGATGCTTTTACAACGGTAGAAAACGGAATAACCGCAGAGCAAGCGTTACGTAGCCGATATCAAGAGACGCTAGTTTCTGAGAAAAATGCACGACTTGCAGAGCAGCTTTCCTTTGAGCAGTACCAAAAAGGTCTAGTTAGTTATACCACTGTTTTGGACGCACAAAAGCGATCATTTGAAGCACAAAGCAGCCTTATCTCAATCAAGAATGAATTAATTAAAAACCGTGTAGAGCTCCATCTCGCGTTGGGCGGAGACTTTAAATCATCTCAGCCTAAGGAAGACAACAATGAATCCAGTTAAAAAAATAGTTTTACCAGCCGCGGTGCTGGTTGTTTCAATCTTATTGGTCATGTTTATTACGTCAAACCCGCCCAAAGCCAAGCGAGGACAAGGTAAGCCTCAAGCTCAGATGACGGTAGATTTTCAAACAGTTTCTACAGCTCCTTTCACTATGGAAATTAGCAGTTATGGTGTTGTTCAACCCCGCACTCAAAGTATGTTAGTGGCACAGGTTTCAGGCGAAATCAGCGAGATTAACGACAACTTTAGAGATGGCGGCTTTTTTGAAAAAGGTGAGCTTTTGTTGCGCATTGATGACAGGGATTATCATGCCGAAGTTCAGGTCGCAAAAGCAACCTTATTAAGTGCTCAGCAAGGTCTGATTGAAGAAGAAGCCCGCGGGAAACAAGCTGAGGTTGACTGGCAAAGATTGGGTGACGGCTCAGAGCCGAGTGACTTAGTCTTGCGAAAACCGCAGCTAGCAGCACAGCGCGCAAACGTGCTCTCAGCACAGGCCCAACTCGCCAAGGCAGAACTGGCTTTGGAACGCACGCAAATTATAGCGCCATTTGCAGGGCGTATTTTGAGCAAAAAGGTGGACCTTGGACAGGTGATTTCTACAAACAGCCAATTGGCACAAATATATGCCATTGATTATGTTGAGGTGAGGTTGCCTATAAACAATCGTGACCTTGCGTTTTTAACTCTGCCAGAACAATCCAGAGAAGGTACCAAACATGGTGATTTCGCAAGCGTCTTATTGAGCTCAGATCTTGGCGTTGAACAACAGTGGGTGGGCAAAATTGTCCGTACAGAAGGGGCCATAAACGAGTTATCACAACAGTTGTATGTTGTTGCTCAAATTGATGACCCTTATTCAATGGAGCAGCAAGACAATTTTGCAATCAAAATCGGCCAGTATGTCAATGCGCGAATCGCAGGAAGGACGATTAAAAACGCTATTACGATCCCCAATAGTGCTATCTATCAGGGAAGCTATGTGTATGTGTTGGATGACAATGATCTGTTGATGCGTCAGGAGATCACTCTAGCGTGGCAAAGCGAAGAAAACGCGATTGTAAAATCGGGACTATCGAATGGTATGAGATTAGTAACAACGCCACTAGGTCAAGTTAGCTCAGGAACTCGTGTAGCAGTAATGAATCGTTCACCTGATAACAAAACAAAAGATGCTAAAAGTTGGGAACAACTGAGTGAAAAACAGCAACGTCGAGTGCAAAAAATTGCTAAAGAACGTGGAGTCACTGTTGATCAGGTAATGGCAGAGCGTCGTGATAGAGCACAGGAGAAAGGCATATGATTGCTTGGTTTACACGCAATTCGGTTGCCGCCAATTTATTGATGATATCAATTTTGTTTGGTGGTTTATTCGCGCTTTCAACCAAAATTCCACTAGAAGTATTTCCTTCATTTGAAACCGACCGTATTAGTATTAGCATGACCTTAAGAGGCGCAACTCCCGAGGATGTAGAGCAGGGTGTGGCAATTCGTATTGAAGAAGCAGTGCAAGACCTAGAGGGAATTGAAAAAATATCTAGCCGATCAGCAGAAGGCTCTGCAAATGTGACTATAGAGGTTGAAAATGGCTATGACCCCAGGGAAATGCTAGCTGATATAAAAAGTCGGGTCGATGCGATTAATACCTTTCCTGCGGATGCAGAGAAGCCCGTTATTTCTTTAGCGCAACGAAAACGGGATGTTATTACTGTGACTGTAGCTGGCAGTTATGGGGAAAAAGAAACAAGAGAGTTTGCAGAGCAAGTCAGAGATGATTTGCTGAAGATTTCGGGTGTCACTCAAGTTGAGTTGGATGGGGTACGTGACTACGAAGTAGCCATAGAGGTAAGTCAAGATAAATTACGCCAATACGATTTGTCGATAAATCAAATTTCGGATCTGATTGCTAAATCAAGTGCAGATATCTCGGCTGGTAATTTAAAATCATCTGGTGGAGATATATTACTGCGCTCAAAAGGACAGGCGTATCGCAAAGATGAATTCGCAAATATAGCAATAAAAACAAATGCTGATGGCTCAGTGATTTATTTATCCGATGTGGCCAACATCATTGATGGATTTGAAGAAACGCCAGTCCGCACTCGCTTTAACGGAAAGCAAGCAGCATTTATTGAGGTATATCGAATAGGACAGCAAAGTGCCATTGAGGTCGCTGACAAAGTTAAAGCTTACATTGAAGAGCGCCAAGATTCCTTGCCATATGGCTACGAGCTAAGTTATTGGGATGATGATTCAGTCATTGTCAAAAAACGTATTGCTACGCTTGCTTCCAATGCATTGCAAGGGGGAATTTTAGTACTGGCGTTGTTGACTCTCTTTTTGCGACCAGCAATTGCATTTTGGGTTTTTATTGGAATACCGGTGTCTTTTATGGGCGCCTTTTTAGCGTTGCCTATTTTTGGTATGAGCTTAAACATCATGAGTTTGTTTGGATTTATTTTGGTTCTCGGGATTGTGGTCGATGATGCCATTGTCACCGGTGAAAACATCTACACTCATTTAAATAGCTCTGAGTCTGGTGAAATGGCCGCGATTAAGGGCACCCAAGAAGTGGCGACGCCAGTAACCTTTGGTATATTAACCACCGTTGCGGCCTTCCTACCTCTTGCCTTCATTGACGGGGTGCGTGGCGCCATATTTGCACAAATTCCTGTTGTTGTTATTCCTGTTTTGTTAATGTCATTAATTGAATCTAAATTTGTTTTACCGGCACATCTTAAAAACTTAAAACTGCGTAAAGATAAAGCAAAAACAAATAAATTTAGTCAATTTCAGCAGAACTTTGCAGATGGTTTTGAGCGCGCAATACTGAAGTATTATCAACCAGCGCTAAAGGCTGCTGTCTCTAACAAAGCGGTCACACTCAGCGCATTTGTTGGTGTGTTCATGATAATCGTTGCGTTAATCATGAGTGGCTGGACAAAGTTTATATTCTTTCCGCGTATTCCAAGTGAAACCGTGCGCGCAAATTTGACCTTACCAACAGGAACACCGTTTGAAGTGACGGCAAAGTATATTGACCTAATATCGGATAAAGCACAGCTTTTGAAGGACAAATATACCGATCCTGAAACGGGTGAAAGTGTCATTACGCACATTTTGGCTACTACAGGAGGGCGAGGTGGCGCTTCAAATTCTGGGCGTGTCCGCTTTGAAATCACACCTCCAGAATCTCGCTCAGTCAGTATCGACTCTCGTCAACTTGTTAGAGAGTGGCGTACTTTAATAGGTCGTATTCCAGGTGCAGAAAGTTTAACGTTTAGGGCGGAAATTGGTCGTTCAAGTGACCCCATTGATGTGCAATTGACAGGCACTTCTCTTGAAGTGTTAAGAGAAGCTGCGGACAAAGTAAAAGCGCAACTGGCGACATTTCCAACGGTTTTTGATATTACAGATAGCTTGAGCGACGGCAAAGAAGAGCTACAAATAGAATTAACCGAGCAAGGCAAGGCTTTGGGGTTGACACGTACAGACGTGTCGAGACAAATTCGCAGTGCCTTTTTTGGTGCGCAAGTACAGCGTATTCAGCGTGGTAGAGACGATGTAAGAGTCATGGTGCGTTTGCCTTTAAAGGAGCGTAGCAATTTGGCAACTTTGAATACTCTGCTAATTGACACGCCTAATTCTGCGGCTGTGCCACTGAGTCATGTGGCCACATTAATTCCGGGTCAAAGTCCATCAAATATCTATCGTATTGACAGGTATCGGACGGTCAATATCACGGCGGATATTGAAAAACAAAATACCAATATGACGGTGTTACAAGAGGAACTAAGAGTATTTTTAGATCAACTGGTATTGCAATACCCCGGCGTTACACATTCTTTAGAAGGTGAGGCAAAAGAGCAGCGTGACTCTTTTGGTTCACTAGGCTGGGCCTTGTTATTTGTCTTTTTTATAATTTACGCGTTATTGGCTATTCCATTTAAATCTTATATTCAGCCATTAATAGTGATGAGTGTGATCCCGTTTGGTTTGATAGGTTCAGTGATTGGCCACTGGATAATGTCCATGGAACTGACCATTATGAGTTTACTTGGGATGTTGGCGTTAATTGGCGTTGTGGTGAATGACTCTTTGGTATTGGTGGATTACATCAACAAACAAAAAGCCAGAGGGAAAGAAGTCATGGATGCCGTTTTGAGTGCGGGAGCGGCAAGGTTTAGACCGGTAATGTTAACAAGTATTACAACGTTCTTCGGCCTAATGCCACTTCTGTTCGAGCAAGAAACCCAAGCGCAGTTTTTGATCCCGATGGCGGTGTCTTTAGGGTTTGGTATTGTTTTTGCCACTTTCATCACTTTACTGCTCGTACCTGTAAATTATCTAATAGTGGATAAGGTCCAAAGCCTAGGGAGCATGCTCAAATTAAAGGCCGTATAAACTTTTCTACTTAACTTGGTGATATTGTACATACCCCCCTAGCAATCAGAGGGATGT
This sequence comes from Pseudoalteromonas luteoviolacea DSM 6061, assembly GCF_001625655.1. Lineage (GTDB taxonomy): Bacteria > Pseudomonadota > Gammaproteobacteria > Enterobacterales > Alteromonadaceae > Pseudoalteromonas > Pseudoalteromonas luteoviolacea. Next base: position 114,261 of record NZ_AUYB01000136.1, read on the forward strand.
ACGATATCATCAAGTTGATCAACTTCTCGAGCGCCAACTCAACACACCGCTTTATCAATGATACTTCCCATTTTTTCGTTATTTCCATAGCTCGCTCGGGACATATTACACCGACCACATATAATTAGAGGGCTACTCTTTTTCTTGCTATGCGGTATTAAAAACAATTGTGTTGTTATTTTTGACGCTTCTATTAAACGATATGAAAATAAAATAAATATATAAAAATCAATTTCTTAAATTTGATTTTTGCGTTTTTTGGTAAGGGGTTGATAAGTAGATCTGTGCCTGAGGTCAGAATTGCTTATTGTTATAATGGTTAGAGCTCTATATAATTTATATTAATTGAACGTTCAATTAAAATAAATATGCCTAAAGTTGGAATGGAACCAATACGTCGACAGCAACTAATAGATGCGACGTTGGAATCAGTTGCAGAGCTTGGTCTACATGCAACGACAATAAATAGTATTAGTAATCGAGCCGGATTATCGTCTGGGATTATTAGCCATTACTTCGGTGGCAAACAGGGCTTGATGGAAGCCACTGTTCGTTACCTTTTGACAAACTTGAAAACCAGCTTACTTTCAAAAGTAGAACCCAGTACCAACGCGTATGATCGCTTAATGTTCATTGTCGAAGCTAACTTCTCAATGGTTCAACAGCAGAGCAAAACGACAAGAACTTGGTTAAGTTTCTGGGCCCATTCGATGCATGATGGGCAGCTGCACCGTTTACAGTTAGTTAATTCGAAAAGGCTCTATAGCAACTTAACATATTCATTTCTGGGTTATTTTAATAAGGATGAAGCGCAGCAAGCGGCTAAATTAGCCGCGGCTATGATTGATGGACTGTGGTTGCGTGCAGTGCTAAGTAAAGCAGGCGAAGAATCGTTCAAAGAAGCCGAGCTGCTGGCTAAGCAGTATATCTCATCTCTAATTTCATCTTCTGGAGTAAAAGTATGACCACGGTGGTTTATCAAAACTTTATTCATGGCGCATTTATCGCGAATCAATCTCAAGAAACATTTCCTGTTAAAAATCCAGCCACTGATGAAGTAATTTATCATGTTGAGGTCGCCGATGAATATGTTCAAGCTCGCGCAATTGAGAGTGCGAAACAAGGTTTTGCGATATGGTCAGCAATGGCGCCAGTTGAACGCAGCAGGATTTTAAACAAAGCGGTTGCGTTGCTTAGGGAGAGAAATGATGAGTTGGCACGAATAGAAGTATTGGATACTGGAAAGCCGATTCAAGAAGCTGATTGTGTTGATATCCAGACTGGTGCGGACGTGATTGAATATTTTGCCGGTTTGGCCCCAACACAAGTTGGTACTCAACAGCCAGTGGGCAGTGACTTTTTTTACACTCGTAAGGAACCTTTGGGTATTTGTGCGGGTATCGGCGCATGGAATTACCCCTTGCAAATAGCTTGCTGGAAGTCAGGTCCAGCACTTGCGACAGGTAATAGTTTAATATTCAAACCATCTGAAGAAACACCGTTGGGTGCTATTAAGCTAGCCGAAATTTTTATCGAAGCAGGCATGCCTCCGGGTGTATTTAACGTTGTGCAAGGCGCAGCAGAAGTAGGCCAGTGGCTGACCTCTGAACCTAATATTGAAAAAGTCTCTTTTACTGGCGAAGTAGGTACCGGAAAACATGTAATGCATAGCGCAGCGTCCAATCTCAAAGACGTGACGATGGAACTAGGAGGTAAGTCTCCACTTATCGTATTTGAAGATGCCGATGTATCAGAGGCTGTCAGTGCGGCGATGTTAGGTAACTTTTATACGCAAGGTGAAATATGCACCAACTGCACAAGAGTGTACGTTCATAAAGGAATCTATCAGCCATTTATCGATGAACTTAAAGCGCGTACTGAAAAAAATATCATTGCAGGAAATCCACTTGAGCCACATGTAAACTTAGGTGCGTTAATTTCCAAAAAGCATCAGCAACTGGTTCTTAATTATATAGAAATAGGTAAAAATGAAGGCGCCACTCTTTTGACCGGAGGTCATGCCTTATCGCCACAATCTGCTCCAAATGGATACTTTGTCGCGCCGACTATTTTCGTTGACTGCACCGACGATATGACCATCGTAAAAGAAGAAATATTCGGGCCAGTATTGAGCGTTCTGACATTTGAAGATGAAGAAGATGTAATTGCTCGAGCAAACGATACTGACCTAGGATTAGGTGCGGGTGTATTTAGCTTAAATATTCAAAGAGCTCATAGGGTAATCCATCAGTTAAATGCAGGTATCTGCTGGATAAACAGCTATGGAAATTCTCCTGCCGAGATGCCAGTTGGAGGCTATAAACAGTCTGGAATTGGTAGAGAAAATGGTATCGAAACGCTCAACAGCTATACGCAGACTAAATCTGTGTATGTTGGTATGAGCAAGATAGAAAGCCCATTCTAGGAGGGCTTATGTCTCAATTTGATTATATCATTGTTGGTGCTGGATCTGCTGGTTGCGTTTTGGCAAATCGCCTTTCAGCCAACCCACAACATAAGGTCCTGTTACTTGAAACTGGCGGCTCAGATAAGAGCATTTTTATTAAAATGCCTACTGCGCTCTCTATTCCTATGAATACCGAGAAATATGCTTGGCAATTTCATACTGAGGAAGAGCCATATTTAAATAATCGCAAAATGCACTGCCCGAGAGGAAAGGTGCTCGGTGGATCTTCTTCAATCAATGGCATGGTTTACGTGAGAGGCCATGCAAAGGATTTTGATGAGTGGGAAAGTCATGGTGCTAAAGGTTGGAACTACCAGACCTGTTTACCCTATTTCAAAAAGGCGGAAGCATGGCTTTTGGGCGAAGATGATTACCGAGGCGGAAAAGGCCCGTTAGGTGTCAACAACGGCAACAATATGGTGAACCCCCTTTATCGTGCTTTTATTGAGGCAGGAAAAGAAGCCGGTTATTCGGTTACTAATGATTACAATGGAGAGCAGCAAGAGGGCTTTGGTCCGATGCATATGACTGTAAAGGACGGAGTTCGCTGTTCTACAAGCCGTGCATATCTGGATCCAATCAAAACCCGCAATAACTTGACTGTGGTAACTGGCGCTAAAGTAACACGAGTACTGTTAGACGGTAGGCATGCGAAAGGTGTGGAATACGCTTTGGGTGATGCTTTAATTACCGCCAAAGCTGATAAAGAGGTTGTTTTGAGTGCTGGGCCAATTGGCTCGCCTCATATCTTGCAATTATCGGGAATTGGTGACTCAAAAATATTGGAAAAAGCGGCAATTGAAGTAAAACATCATTTGCCTGGTGTTGGTATGAATTTGCAAGACCATCTTGAGTTTTACTTTCAATATAGATGCAAACAGCCTATCACGTTAAACGGCAAGCTTGGACTAATATCAAAAGGCCTAATTGGTGCCAAGTGGATTTTGAACAAGTCAGGGTTGGGAGCTACGAATCACTTCGAGTCGTGTGCATTTATTCGTTCTAAGGCTGGTGTCGAGTGGCCTGATATTCAGTATCACTTTTTACCCGCAGCAATTCGATACGATGGTAAATCTGCATTTGAGGGTCACGGGTTTCAGGTTCATGTAGGGCATAACAAACCAAAAAGTCGAGGATCCGTAACCGTTCAGTCAAATGATCCTGCGAAAGCGCCAAAAATTCAGTTTAATTATCTACAACATCAAGACGATATAGAGGGTTTTAGGGCGTGTGTGCGTCTAACTCGAGAAATCATTTCGCAAGCGGCATTTTATGACTATAGGGATGGTGAAATTCAACCTGGAGAACATATTCAGTCTGACGAAGAGATTGACGAATTTGTGCGTCAAGCTGTAGAAAGCGCATATCACCCATCATGTTCTTGCAAAATGGGTGAGGATGATATGGCTGTAGTAGATTCTGAAACGAGAGTTCATGGAATCGCAGGGCTTCGAGTTGTCGATTCGTCTATCTTTCCAACGATCCCCAATGGAAATTTAAACGCACCAACAATTATGGTTGCAGAAAAAGCCGCAGATATGATCTTGGGGATTAGCCCTTTACCATCGTCTACCGCAAGCTCTTTTGTCCATCCCGACTGGCATCATCAACAACGCTAAATATATAAAAAATTCGCCTTGTGTTGGTCTTTGGACTGGCACTGGCTTGCGAGGCGTGTCCATCGATTAGCTAGTTTAGAAAAATCGTAATGGAACAGTAAGCAAGTTTAATAATTACAACCTTAAACGGGAAAACACATGAGTTATTTTTATTTATTTTGGGAGGGCGATAATGACCATTTGGCTTAGTGCAGGCGTGTTATTCACCCTACTATCAATTGTTTTTATTCTTTACAAATGGGGAAATGTCCAAGTTGTTGGCGTAACTCCCGTTAAAACTTTTACGTTCATCGCTATTTTGTTTACTTCGGGACTTGATGTCGGTTTGATCATGTTCCCTTTAACCGAGTTTGCAGGTTACGCAGACATAAGCGCAAGCCCAGAATATGGTTTTACTAACCCTCTAGCCATTGAGTTTGGGTTTTGGGGTTTTTTGATCTGGGGATTTTATTTCCTGACCTGTTTTTATTTCTGCGTAATCGAGCCAAAAGTAAAGTTCTTCGAGATCCCTTTGGTAAAACTTATTAATAATGTGGTAATTATTGGTACCTGTGCATTTACTGCATTTTTGCTGCTATCGAATTTGCCTTGGTATTTGCCAAGCGTAGGTGATGGCGAATCCATAGTCGCTCTATTCTATCTAATCGTATTTATAGCTATATCAATTGCTGTCTACTCAAGTACAAATATTAAGTATGTAAGGCTACTCAGTGTCTCAACAACTTGGGTTTTCATAGGCCTAATTGCACTTTTATGGATTGATGCTTTCGTACTGGGCGATAGTGCAATGGGAAACTATTTTACGAACCTTGCGCTGATGGGGGACTATTTTGCCAATATGCATCAGTTTGTTTTACCTATGAATGATTATCACGAGTTTTATCTATTTTGGTGGTTTGCTTGGAGCATTATGATTGGGCAATTTACGGCTCGTTTTGTTGGCGGACTGAAGACTTATGAAGTTCTGGCCGCAATGCTCGTGTTCCCTTCAATTCCCATTGCAGCTTGGTTTGCTGTTTTATACCATTACCATGAGGCAGGGATTTCTACCGAAGGATTGACTAACTTTGCAATGGTGTTTGTGGGAGTAGTTTTTGTGATTAACTCTCTAGACTCACTAATTCGTTTATACACCGATAATCTTGGACTTACTACTCAACGTTTGGGTAAACGTAAGTACATTGCGCTTAATATAGTCGCGCTATCTTTACTAACCTTATTGTTCCAACTTAATTTTTTGCAAATTCAATGGGTAGGCGCAATTGTTATTGCCATTTTCTTCGCATGTTTTGGATTCATAGTCGGCAAAAAGTTGCGCGCGGTTGGCGGAATTAAAAGTTCGCCAGAAGATAATGAAATTGATTTTAACAAAATAAAGACTGTCAGCTAATTATGAAAAAGATAAATAAAATTGCATTGCTCCCATTGGCTCTATTTTCCGGACTTTCCATGGCCGATTTGAGTACGACTATAACTGCGGCATCAGACTACACATTTAATGGTGTAAGTCAGACTAAAAATGATCCAGCTATACAAGGTAGCATCGACAAGTCTTTCAGTAATGGCGTTTATGTAGGCTCTTGGGCGTCTAACGTAGACTTTGGCGACACAGATATAGAATGGGATTTTTATCTCGGAAAGTACCACGAGTTCAACGCTACATGGAGTGTTGACTATGGTGTGGCTTATTACACCTATCATGGAGCAAGTGAGTCCAGTGATGGAAATTATCCTGAAGCATATGCAAAGTTTGGTTATAACAACGCTCTAGGTAAAACAGAGTTTAACTTTTGGTACAGTTGGGATTATTTCGGCGTTGATGTGGGCCACACGATAGCGATGGTTGCGCATACTTTTGAAGTTGCACCAAACCATGCTTTGAGGGCGAGCTTCGATGTGTCTAATTCATTGGATGGTGACAAGTGGCTTTGGAAAGACAATGACAAGTCTTACTACCATTATCGATTGGCTTATCAAACGAGCATCGACGCATTTAACATTGAATTGGCTGCCGAGAATACAAACTTAGATATCGATACTGCTGATGAGCGTATCGTCTTGTCGGTATCTCGCACCTTCTCTATGTAATACAGCCCAATGTCAGGTGCGTTATATCGGCGTACCTGACATTAGTGATTTTTCTTTTGCGTTAGTGCCTGCAAATTTTTACTTTCACAACAAAAATCCGTACAATCATCGGCCATTGAATTACCGCGCTTTATTGGCGTTTATGCACGACATATCTGACCTTAAAAATATTTTTGACTCCCAGTTCGGCCAATCTCACAATACGCGATTGGTGCGAGGTGACGCTGAACCCATTTACTTACCTGCAAATGATACCTGCGATTATCATCAAGTTGTATTCGCACATGGATTTTATGCCAGTGCGTTGCATGAAATAGCACACTGGCTTGTTGCCGGCGAAGCGAGAAGGTTGTTAGAAGATTACGGTTACTGGTATTGCCCTGATGGCAGAGATAAAGCGCAGCAAGCTGAATTTGAGAAGGTTGAAGTTAAACCCCAGGCCATCGAGTGGGCACTCAGTGTTGCGGCTAGTTTTAAATTTAATGTGTCCGTTGACAACTTAAACGGTGAACAAACCTGCCGTTTTAGTTTTCAAAAAAATGTACATGATAAAGTGATTGCACTGATCGAGAATGGTTTCAATACTCGTACAGAACAACTTCTTAAAGCGCTGGCCGATTTTTATAAAACACCTTGGCCCTTAACAGCAGAACAATTTTCTTGGCATTGCCCTCAGGAGTTTGAAAATGTCGTTTAAGTTAGGTTTGATAGTTAACCCTGTTGCGGGGTTAGGTGGTGCAGTTGCATTAAAAGGCAGTGATGGTGCAGAGACAGCTAAAATAGCACTCTCGCTTGGTGCAGAACCAAAGTCAAATAATAGAACTAAGCTTGCGCTTGAGCAGTTGGTACCGTATCAGCAGAACATCGAGGTATATACTGCCTCTGGTGAGATGGGAGAGCGCATAGCCAAAGAACTTGGTTTTAGCACCCAAATTATTTATCAATCAGAACTGGAAACAACACCCGAAGATACGGAGGCATTGGCTAAATTACTCGTTGAGCAAAAAGTCGATTTAATCTTATTTGCTGGAGGTGACGGTACTGCTCGAAATATTTGTGCAGTTGTAGAAGATACGGCACCCGTACTTGGCGTCCCTGCAGGCTGTAAGATCCATAGCGGGGTCTATGCCATAACACCAAAAGCAGCTGGTCGAGTTGTTGAGATGCTTATTAATGGTGAGCTTGTAACCCTTGCTGATGCTGACGTGATGGACATAGATGAAACCGCTTTTAGGCAAGGAACTGTCAAAGCGAAACGGTATGGTGAGATGCAGGTCCCTAGTGAAGTTCGCTACGTTCAAAGTGTTAAAAACGGTGGTAAAGAAAGTGATGAGCTCGTACTAGCCGATATTGCTGCATACGTTATTTCAGAAATGGATGAAGATGAACGCTACATTATGGGCTCTGGTTCAACAGTAGCTGCAGTAATGGAAGAGTTGGGCCTTGAAAACACGCTGCTCGGTGTAGATTTGATTCAAGACCACGAATTGCTTGGTCAGGATCTGACCGCCACACAATTACTGGACATGACCCAAGATCAACCTACAAAGCTCGTAATTACGCTTATTGGAGGGCAAGGCCATATATTTGGACGTGGAAACCAACAATTAAGCCCTGCTTTAATTAGGCAAATAGGCAAAGAAAATATTGTAGTGATTGCAACTAAACGTAAGTTACAAGCATTAAACGGTCGCCCATTGATTGCAGATACTGGGGATCAAGCACTTGATGATGAATTGAGTGGATATATTAAAGTCGTCACAGGGTATAATGATCATGTGATGTATGCCGTTGGGCATCAAGAATAACTGAGGAGACAGAATGTCATTTGAAACCTATGTAGAAGCTGCGCAGCAGTTTTTTGATGAATTAGTTGATCGTGCAAATGATGATGAACTGTTTGCCGGTGGCTATTTGCGAGGTCACTTTGATCTAGCGGTAGGATATGCACAAGTTGAAGAATTGGAACTTGCGCCTGAAGAGCTAAACAATAAAATTGAAGAGAGTTTAGTAAAAGCTTACAAAAATGGCGAACTAACAGAAGACGACAAAACACATGTCGTAAACATTTGGGAGCAAGTAAAAGCACTTGCTGCTTAAAGGTAATAAGGGTGAACACTGAAGTGCTCGCCCTTACAGTTACATCTATAAAATCCATTTCCATACGACGAATAACAACGAAAACGCCACAAGGTAAACTAGACCCAATATTGACAACACCTTGACCGCTTTAGGTTGAGCATCATATATCTCTCCTTTTATTAAAGACAAATTGAGCCATGCAAAGAATGGCGTGGTTAAAAATGCCAGAGTCATTGCAAACATAAGCATATCTTTAAGGTTACCTTTAAAAAACAACACAACGACCATACCTAGCCCTGATTGCACAGCAATGATTGCGGATAAACTAAATCTATTCTGGTGCGGTTTAATGATTTTAAGGGATTCATCAAGTGTTCTAGCATAGCCATCGAGTACCGTTAACGTGGTACCAAACATACATAAAAAAGCAACAACAGCTATGAGCCATCTGGCCCACTCACCAATGGTAAGCGCATACATATCGATAAGTTGTTTAGAGAAGGCGACACCTGCTAACTCAATTTTTTGAGCTTGACCGTATTGCAACAACACACCTAATACGAAAAACATTAACGCCAATAATAAGGTCACTCCATATCCGAGGTTAAAATCAAATAGGCTTTGTTTTCTGGTTAATTGATTGGCTTTTAATTTTGTCTTTAACCAAAGTGAATTGATTGCGGAAATTTCGATAGGCGCCGGCATCCACCCCATAAGAGCGACCATAAATCCGAGCAATGCGAGCTCATAGGGAGATGGGGCAACTTCCGGTACGGAGTGTGCGGGTCCATTAGATACCGCCACGACGAGGGCTGCTGTGGTGGCGATACAAAGAAACACCATAATTACTTTACTTGCGCTGTCTAAAAGCTTGTAATGGCCAAAAATTAGGATTGCTAAGCATACGGCCAACAAACCATAGCAGATCGTAGTGAGTGCAAAGCTCCAAGGCAAAATATATTGTAATAACGCCGCTGTCAGCAAAAGTACACCTGCTGAATTGACAACGGCGGCAAGTAAGTTAATAGCAACAAAGAGATAAAACAATGAGGGGTTTTTATCTTTATAACCTTTAACTAAGCTCTGCTTTGTGTGTAGCGTATATTCTACGCCAAACCTAAAAAATGGATATTTAAGTATATTTACTGCGATGATTATCCACAGTAATTGCCAGCCAAACAGCGCTCCTGCTTGCGTGGCTGCTACGAGATGAGAGCCACCAACAGCTGCAGTAGCCATCAATACACCAGGTCCCAATGATTTGCTTTTTGATAATATTCCAGATAACACGACGATTCCTTTTTTATTGGCTATGTTAACTTGTATGTAAATTTATCCAAGTAAAAATTAACAAGCCGTTTTGAGCTGCTACATTATTACCTAATAAAGGCGCTTATCTGGTCGAATCTGACCCTTAATTTCTAACAGGTGATTCGAAGTAGTGCTTCACGAATGCAATAAAAGCCTTAGTCTTTGGAGCCGGGTAGACCAATTGCGGATAGAACAAATAAATATGATTTTTAGGTTGTGCAGTAAATTGTTGTAGTACCTGTTGTAGTGCACCAGTTTGTAATTCTTGTTGAATAAAGTAACTCGCAACTTTAATAAGCCCATGGCCTTTGAGTGCATGATACTTAAGTAAGGTATTATCGTTACTCGAAAGCCAGCCTGTTACGGGTACTTTTTGCTCATCAAATTGCCAAACGCTATTTGCATTCATAGTTAAACATTGATGCTCAGACACATCTGAAGGCACTGCAATTGAAGGGTGGGTCGATAAATAGTGTGGTGCAGCAACCACAGGGTGGTCGTAGCTAAATAACTTTGCAGCAATCATGTCTTCAGGAGGTTTTACTGTCGCTCTAAACCCTAAGTCAAAATCTCTCTCGTTTAAATCATGAGTGTGATAGCTCGCGTCAATTTCAAATTGGATATCAGGGTACCGGGACTTAAACTGAGTACATATGTCGATGAGAAAGGTCTGTGCAAACATACGTGGTGCAGTAAGTCTAAGCTTACCTTCTATTTTTTCGCTGCTTATGCTTCTTTCTATATCAAACAGTTTTGTTCTAAGGTGCTTGCCTTCGGTAAAGACCTGAGTACCGTACTGAGTGAGCTTAACATTTCGTGTAGTTCTTTGTAGCAAAGGAGCCTTAAGGTGTTGCTCGAGCTTTTTAATTTGTTCTGATAAATGACCCTTTGAGATACCAAGAGAAGCAGCGGCTTTGGTATAGCTCAGGTCTTCTGCTAGTTTCACAAATAACATAACAAGCTCTATACGTTTATGTTCTTTCAAGAGAGTAATCCATTAATTTTTTGTTTAGTATAGTGAACAATGTGTTTTCTTTAGCATGGTTTTATTTTTATATAAGAACAATATCATAAGGTTTTTATTGATGTGAACCTAAAGGAAGGCACAATGCGCAAAAGCATTCCAATTCAGCAATATCTCACCAACGCAAGCCATATTGCATATGGATGTATGGGACTTGGGGGAGATATTAATAATGGCGAAGTGTTGTCGAAATACGATATTGTCAAGGCACAGAGTGTTGTTGAGTGTGCTGTAGTCTCCGGAATTAACTTTTTTGATCATGCTGATATTTATCGCAGAGGCCGAGCTGAGCTTGTATTTGGCAAAGTCTTGGCAGACGCCCCTCATTTGAGGGAGCATATGATTATTCAGTCGAAGTGTGGGATCAGGGTTAAAAATGGCGATAACTTTGGTTGCTACGATTTTTCGGCCCAATGGGTAAGACAATCAGTGGATGGTATTTTGAAACGCCTCGGTATTGAGTTTATTGACATTTTAATGCTGCACCGGCCAGATCCACTTATGGATGTAGAGGAGTTAGCGAACGCGCTAAAAAGTTTGATACAAGCGGGAAAAATAAATCATATCGCTGTTTCAAATATGAATCACCACCAAATCGCGATGCTTCAGTCAGCTGTGGACATACCAATTGTTGCCAACCAAATTGAAATGAGTTTATCAAAGCTAGATTGGGTAAATGATGGAGTGATGGTTGGATCTGAGGGTAACAGTAAAATTGACTTTGTGAGTGGCACCCTTGAGCATTGCCAATTAAACAATATTCAACTTCAAGCATGGGGAAGTTTATCAAAAGGCATTTTTTGTGAACAAGGTCTATACTCGAGTAATCAAAATGTAAGAAATACAGCGGAGTTAGTTAAACAATTATCAAATAAGTATCAGGTTGAAGGCGAAGCTATCGTGTTAGCATTTTTAATGCGTCATCCAGCGGGCATTCAGCCAGTGATTGGTACAACGAACGAAAATCGAATTAGAAATGCGGTAGGTGCCCTTAAAGTTAGCCTAGAAAGAAACGATTGGTTCAATTTATACGTTACTTCTAGGGGGGAGGTACTACCATAAAAAAATCATGAAATCATAGATCTCATGGAGCTTTACTATGACTACACATCCATTTTGCAAACTTGAAACAGGTAAGGGGGCAACTTTTGTTGTGACTCCGTGCCCAGGAACTCAAGGTGTTGCGTTATTCTCTTCAATCAAACAACTTAAAGAGCAGGGCGTCAGTGCTGTGTTGACCATTATGAGCGATCAAGAGCTTATTCAGAGTGGGGCATGCGACTTAGAAGCCGTATGTGAAAGTACTCAGGTTAAATGGTTACAGTTAAGCGTGCCAAGTGGCTCAAGTCTTGACGACGAATTCCAGAGCATTGTTCAAAATCAAATCCCAAATATTATGGCAGCCATTTCAGGTGGTAAGGTGATTGCTATTCACAGCAAAGGGGGATCTGGTAGGACACGGTTTGTTATCGGGCTTTTACTGGTTGAACTTGGGATGAGCAAAGAGGAAGCTGGTATGTTAGTCAAGTCGGTTTCAGGACCGAGCAGTCATCTTTCTTATTAAATCAATCTTTGAAGTGCTACTGAGTAAACTACGATAGCAGTTTTAGTGGCACTTCTAACTTCTTGCCAATAACTTCTAAACTTCTTGCCAATAACTGCAAAACTAAAACGCTTTCGCGACCCAAAGTGCTATTTTTAAATTAGAGGTCGTATCAGTTACCTAATCACCTGATAAATAACACTTTTCAAGCTGTTTTTTATTGTCTTGTTCCCATATTGATGTAATACCAAATGGTCATTTTTACTAGTTTTACTAGAGCTTTTGTTTAGTTATTGGTAATAATAAGTGCAACTTTTGACATGGTCTAAAGCTGAAAATCAATACTTTGGTATTGTTTTTATCCAGGGATGTTTGCTTAACACAGCTAACCTTAATGCCACTGGAGTATTTATATGCACTTGTTTGAAACGCACTCTCAACGATTGACGAATGGCGCTCGCCCACTCGCAACCTACATTATTTTCACTGTTGTTTTGCTTATCCTTACTGTCGTAAGCTTTCCATCTAAAGCACTAGTGATTATGTCTGGTGAATTAGATAGGCATTTAAAATCATACAACTATGGTACCAAAGCAGACAATAAGTGGGTGCAGCCAAGTGGTAATTATCAAACCGATTTCAAAGCACTATTTGAGGCGTTTCATCAACAAAATTGGCCGTTGGCAGATGAGTTGGCTCAGGCTGTAAATTATCAAGTAATTCAATTTAGTGATGTTGATACAGATAAAGTGTACTACTTGCTACAAGAGAAATATCAACTGCCAAGTGACAAGTTTATCGGCGGTGGTACTTATGTAATGAACGTAGGTGGTACAAATGCAGTGCTTCAGGCACCACACCCTAAAAGAGATTCTTTCACTGGTACGCAAGCGATAGATGCGTTTTTGTATACACAAACTAAGTTATTGATGCTGGCTGGTACTCGCCGTGATAGTAGTCATGATATTAGTGAGTGCACAGGAACTAATTATTCAGCGAGTGATGTTGCGCACCAAACTGAGTCTTTGTTTCAGGTGGTTCATGAGTACATGAGCGATTTTGATTTAGAAACTGTATTTATCCAATATCATGGCTTTGGAAAAACGACACGTGCAAAGTTACAGGCTCAGTGTGGTACAGATAACGACTTAATGCTTAATTTGAGTGAAAGCGTACGTTACGCCACGAACGATCAGGAGCATAGTATTTTACATTCAATTCGTCGTAGTGTTGAAAGCGAAGGTGTAATAAAAGCATGTGTTTATGGAAATGACACAAGAAGTCTGGGAGGCACGTGGAATGTGCAAGGTCGCCATACAAACGACTCTGTAGATAGTTGCCATAAAAGTGCAGACGCTTCTTCTAAACGTTTTATCCATTTAGAACAAAGCTACGGTGTAAGAAAATATCACCGCAAAGCAATGCAAAGACATTTAAAAACTGCGCTTGATGAATACTTCCAATAATCCATTTGAAACTCGTTGTAATTTGAAAAGGCGCGTGTGCGCCTTTTTTATGTTTTCAGTTTACAATACTGAAAGAGTCTAGCAAGTCATGTTACATGACGACTTGTTGCTTTAAAGTATCTATAATTTTTGCATCAACCCAATAGATATCGTTGTCGTTATTTTTAGTTGCGCGATTAAAGAATAAGTATTTGCCATCTGGTGTGACGCTGGCAGAGGCTTCTCTTACTTCAGTGTTAATTGTGTCTCCCATGTTTAATGCGTCACTCCAAGTCCCATCTGGTTTTCTGAAACTAATATATAAATCTGAATCGCCAAAACCAGACTCTCTTACACCATCCCAAATAATGTAAGAGTCGTCGGGCGCAATAAAAGGGTGGGCATTATACTTACCAGTGTTGACTTCAGGTCCAAGTGCTTTGGGCGTTTGGCGTTTGCCATTTTTTACTTCGGAAATTCTGATTATGTCGCCGCTTTTGTAGTCATCGAAAATATATGTACCTGACTTAGACGCGCTTAATCGCATAATTCCCCAGTCTCTCCTCGAAAATGGCGGGTCAAGACGTTTTAACTGTGACCATCCACAGTTATTCCGTGTCATGTAGTATTGACCCAAGTGCATGGTATTCCCATCCGGTGCGAGAAGCGGCCTTCCGACCCGTGGTCCTATGATTGATTTGTGCCACTGACCATTTTGTAACGTGTAAGAAATTAAGTCCCAGGTTTCTAATTCAAGATCCATTCTAGTGAAATAAAATTCTTTCATATCGGGGGAGAAAAAAGCGTTAACATCCCTGTGTTTACCAGAAACATGACCCGGTGCAAAAACAGTAGGTATGCTCTTTGGCCTTTTCTGACCTAAATATTCGCCAACAAGTGACTTCGACTGCTCGTTTCCTATCGCTTGGTTACTTATAACAAACGCCGAGATTGACATTAATAACGTGTGCAAACGTGTTTTCATTGTGTATTCCTATTTTATAAATTAAGCGCTCGATGAGAGGTAATTTATGAAAAGTTAGGCAAATTCACATGATGTTGTATTGATGTCTTGCTGATTTATAAATGAAAGAAATATAAATTATAAATTCAATGACATACATCAGCTTACTACTGTTTGGAACGTCTTTTTTGGGGTGAGGTAATGGAGGTAATCTTGTTCTTTTAAGCCCGCTTCTTTGGTTGATCGCAGCAATAGATCATTAAGGGCCTTGTCATTTATTCCGCTCTTTAGCGCTTTGCTACACATCTTTATTGTGTCCTTAAACTCTCCTGAATCAAATAACTTGGAAGCAAAGTGAATATAAGCCTGTTGCTGTGTGGCTTCTTCTTTATATATTTTTGAAAAGATCTCCCGATGCATTAGTCCAGCCAAAACGTAATGGCTGTTACGGTGCTGTTTTCCTAGTGCTCTATGCGCGTTAAACAGCATTTCTTTAGCATGGTCCATCTCTCCGGCAAGGTGAAATAAATAAGCAATGATAATGATCGCACTGGGATCACTTGAAGTTTGACTTAATTGTAAGAGCTTACTGCTGGCTTCATTTGCTTTTCCTTCTACGAGCATCATCATAACGAACATCATATTGAACTCCTCCGGGCAATATTTTTGAATATTGCTAGCAGAGTGAGTCAGGAGAGCTTTCAACTCTAATTGTCTGACTTTTAAGTCATCAGGCTTGGCTTTCGATTGAGAGTTTAATGTTTCCAATAACTTTAGCTTGATGGACAAAGCACACAACAGCGTAGCCAGGGCAGGGTCTTCTTGGTATACGCGCTCTTTACGTTTAATCAGATTATCTACTGCATCTAGTTCATCAGAAACATGAAGGACCATCAAGCTCAATCTAAACATACTGGGCGACATATCCTCAACCGGAAATGCTAGCACCTGGGCTGTAGCTAACTCACGATTATCCGTTTGAAAAGCGATATATATTTGCCAATAAAAAACCCTAATTGGGTAATCTTGCCTTGTTTGTGTCTCTGATAAAAAAGCCTTACATGCTTCAAAATCTCGTAGTTCATAATTGACATGGAAAAGAGACCATTTTGCCCATTGAATATTTCTTTCTGTTAAAGGCAGTAGGAGTTTCTTTGCTAGTGTGTAGTGGCCGAGTTTGAGCAGTAAGTTGACTAGCAACTGGTTTCTGGCCTTTTTCAAGTAGTTTGGATATTCCTGATTTCTAAGTTCTTTTAGCTTAAACAATGCACTTTTATACTTTTTATTTTCGATACAGTGATAGGCATGCTTAAACTCTTTAACTTGTAGAGTATGCTCATCAAGAATTGTCACGAGATCTTGCATAGTGTAAGGAACTTCAAGCAGTTGATTACTATGAAAAGGGTATTCACAGGCATAATCAAAGGCGCTTTGTCTTTGCGCCATATACACCAATCTTGTCGTAGATGGCAGTGTGCCGTTTGACACAAGATCGCTCACTAGGTCATACAGGTTTTTAATTGTGTCAATTCGATTGTCTAAAAATACAATATCGTAGGTGTTTTGTCGTGCTGATAGCTCAAATGCACTTCCCGAGCGATACGAGCGCACGTGAGATATTCCTTGCTTGTTCAGCAAGGCTTCTAAAAATCTAATGTTGTCGCTATTGTGATCGACTATTGCAATTTTTAGATCTTTATATTGCACGACTTTCCCTTTTTCGACCTTCGATAATCACTTATAAACTCAAAGTAAAAGAACATTGTTCATAAATTTGGAACGTGTATTCTAATCGCTTTCTTTTCGCAATCATAGATCTAAATTCACTTTCATTTACATTTATTTAAAAAGTGAAATCGTTCCAATAAAAACTAGACGATTGAAAAGAGTATTTATTTTAAATTAGGTCCATTAATACCGCATAAAGACTTTCGCATGCAGTATTAATGAAAAGGGGATGAATAAATTTATGTTGGTATGATTTTCAGGAGAAGAGCTCTTCTACATCGTCTTTAATATCTTGATAAGCATCTTCATCTAATTCCAGAACGTGAAGTATATCGGTTTTTAAATGAACCCAATCTGGAACGGACACAAATCGTTTATTAATTTGTACTAAATGTTCTGCCATTTTCAGTGCCGCCATAGTACAAGCAAAGTCCTGCTCATGAGGTTCTTTAAAGAATTCTAAATCATGATGCCTTAAAATAAGCTTGCAAATGGGCTTAGGCAAATTCCAACTGGTTGCAAGAAAATAGCCGATAGTTGCATGGTTTGTGTTGTAAATAGCACTCTCTTGATCAACTAGCAACATATCGTGATTGTTGTTTGCGCTTGATAACACATTTACATAATCATCAAATTTTAGCGCCATCGCTGGGATGCCCGCATCATGAAACAGGCCAAGCATATGCAGGCTTTCCAATGGCACTTGTACCGGCATTTTCCTGCCGATTAACATTGCAACTTCGGATATTTCGTTAGCTGTGTCCCAAAACCTCTCAAGGCTAATGCAACATTGCGATTGGTCATATGCTTGTTTTAGTAAAAAACCAGTTACTAGGTTAGTTACACTATTTAGCCCTAAAAACATGACGGCTTGTTTGATGTCGGTAATGGTTCGAGAAAAACCATAAGAAGAAGAATTTATCACTTTGAGTACTGCAGCAGACGTCGCAACGTCTGTTGCTATCAAATCAGCAATTTGCCCGAGCTCAGGCTCGCTGGATTGAAGCAGTTCGTGTAATTGTGTGAGGAGTTCAGGTTTTGGTGGGAGTGAAAACCCTTTTTCTACGTCATTGAGAACAATATTATCGATTTCTATCATAACTAATCCACTTACGATGCGTTGTTATACGACGCGATTTTTTTGCACTGAAGTAAGGTTAGTATAGTCTGTCTGTTTCTAATTTTTGTGATTTAACTTAACTAATAGTGCAATTTTGCGTGCAAATTAGCCAACCAGTTGGTAATTCAGGAACGGAATATTGCTTTCGTTAGCTTTGTTAAGTTAAGGTTAGACAATTTTATTGTTTGGGAACCATTATGAGTCAATCTACAGAAGCGGCAGCGCCGAGCGGGGCAGTTGCACGTTTTCTCAATGGGATCGAGCGCGTAGGGAATAAACTACCCGATCCTGCCATTATTTTCCTATCAGCTATGTTACTGATATGGTTACTGTCTTGGATGTTTTCAAGTACTACTTTTGACGCAATTGACCCTCGTACAGGCGAGGCTATTGTTGTTCATAACTTACTTAGTGGTGATGCGCTCGCTAATTTCTTAGCTTCAATGGTGAAGACATTCACTGGCTTTGCACCTTTGGGTGTTGTTCTTGTTGCAATGTTAGGTGTTGGTGTTGCTGAGCATTCTGGTTACATCAATACTGGCCTGAAACTCATGCTTAAAAGAACGCCACAGGCATTATTAACACCATCTATTATCCTTATCGCTATTGTCAGCCATACTGCAACGGACGCTGGGTACGTTTTGGTAATTCCACTAGCGGGGGTAATTTTTTACGCAATGGGTCGTCACCCTCTGGCGGGTATTGCCGCTGCATTTGCAGGGGTGAGTGGAGGCTTTAGCGCTAACTTTATTCCATCTGGTATTGATCCATTATTGCAAAGCTTTACTCAAAGTGCTGCACAAATCATTGACCCAGAAATCGCAGTAAACCCGCTAAATAACTGGTTCTTTACATCAGCATCAAGCTTATTCATCATTCTTTTAGGTTGGTATATTACCGATAAAATCATTGAGCCTAGACTTCAAAATACTAAAGTTGATGGAGATACAAACAGCCTACCTTCTTTCGACGAAGTGAATGCAAAAGAAAAGAAAGCATTTTTAGTTGCATCTGGTGTTATGCTGTCAGGTATTGCACTGCTTATTTATGCTGCAAGCGGCGAAGACTCAGCGTTACGAAGCCCAAGCGGAGCTTTAACCGAGTTTAGTGCTCCATTGATGCAGTCTATTGTGCCACTTATCTTCTTGCTCTTTTGGATCCCAGGCGCTGTATATGGCTTCTTGGTTGGCACATTCAAGTCTTCTAAAGACATGATAGATGCAATGAGCAAGTCGATGGGCAGTATGGCTTACTATATTGTTATGGCGTTTTTCTGTGCGCTATTCATTGCAGCGTTTAGCCAATCGAATTTGGGTGCATTACTGGCAATCGAAGGTGCAGAAGTACTTAAAGCGCTTGCACTGCCGAGCTCAGTAACGGTAATCGGCATTATTTTCTTAACCGCTTTCGTGAATCTATTTGTTGGGTCTAGCTCTGCAAAATGGGCTTTGTTGGGGCCAATCTTTGTACCAATGCTAATGCAGCTTGGTTTGTCACCAGATCTAACTCAGGCGGCATATCGCGTAGGTGATTCAAGCTCAAATATCATTACGCCATTGATGCCTTACTTCCCGCTTGTAGTTGTATACTGTCAAAAGTATGTTAAGGACACAGGTATTGGTACGTTAATTGCTCTGATGATCCCGTACTCTATCGCTTTCCTAGTAGGTTGGAGTATCTTCTTGCTTGCATATTGGGGTCTAGGTATTCCTTTAGGCTTGCAATCTAGTTACATCTATCCAGCTGGGTAAGTTTAAAAAAAAGCCGCTAGTTTAGCGGCTTTTTCTTTATACGGCAGTGTATTGCGCTGTATTAATTACCTTAAACAGCGCAGTTACGGGGAGTCACTAATCAGTAAAAGCCCGCTTTCTATTACTAGGTAGTTTGTCTAGAGAAGGTTAACAGAGAGGAAATCCTATGCCACAAACATAAGGCGGCATAGGCAAAAAAGTCCTAGGCTTCAGCGACAAATATGGCACGCAGTGGAGCAGGGTAGCCCTCGATTGTCTTAGATGGATCTAGTGGGTCTAAGAAGTCTGCTAATGATTCTGTTTCCATCCACTGTGTTTTTCGTTGCTCGTCAAGTGAAGTCACATCTTTATTAACGACTCGAACGTTTTTGAAGCCTACACGCTCTAACCAAAGTTTCAATGCATCGCAGCTTGGAATGTACCAAACATTGCGCATTTTAGCGTAGCGGTCCGTGGGTACCAAAACTGTATTCACATCACCTTCAATTACCAGTGTTTCTAATACTAGCTCTCCACCTTTACGAAGCTGCGCACGCAATTGGCTCAAGAAGTCGATAGGCGAGCGTCTATGATAGAGTACGCCCATAGAGAATACTGTATCGAAGGCTTTTAACTCAGGTAGCTGCTCAACACCTAGCGGAAGTAAATGTACATTTGGGTCTGGATTAAAGTGTTTTATTGCTTGAAACTGACTTAGAAACAAATCCGACGGGTCAATGCCAACTACAAACTCTGCACCTGCACCTTTCATTCTCCATAAATGATAACCAGAGCCACATCCGATATCTAACACGGTACGACCATGCAAGTCACTGATATGAGGTAAAAGCCTATCCCATTTCCAATCACTGCGCCATTCAGTATCAATGTGGATACCGTGGATATGGAAAGGCCCCTTGCGCCATGGCATCATTCTTTTTAATAGATGTTCCACTTGTTTCATATGGCCATCAGAAAGAGCTTCACTGGCCCCAAACTCTACGCGGTCCTCAATATTTATCTGGTCAGTCGTAACCTCTGGTAGGTTTTTTAGTACCTTTTCCCACTTTGGCCAATCTCCATGTTGCGCTTCTTTTTGCCAGTGCGTCAATTGCGCTGGAAGCGTATCTAACCAATGGCTCAATTGTGTTTTTGCAATGGCTGCGTAAAAGTCGGTAAACCAAGCGTTCATAGTGTCCTCGTTATTTAATTGCAATCATTGAACAGAAATTAAAGCATTGGTACCAAACTTGTGTGTTTGAAAAGCCAACGTCGCTCAAACGGTTTAGGTGTGTGCTTAACGCGTCAGTGCGCATAATGTTCTCAATTGCAGTGCGCTTTTGACTGATTTCAAGTTCTGAATACCCATTCTGGCGTTTAAAATCATGATGTAAGTCTATGAGTAGGTTATCCCTGACGTCATTTTCACCTTTAATTTTTTCAGATAGTAGCAGAGCTCCGCCGGGTTTAAGGCCTGCGTATATTTTTTCCAGAACCACTTTTCTTTGCTCTTGTGGTATGAACTGCAAGGTAAAGTTCATTGCGACTACGCTTGCATTTTCAATGTTTACATCATTGATATCACCTAATTGTACATTGACAGGCACATCAGACTTAAAGCCTTTTAGGTGCAGTTGGCAACGCTCAACCATAGGTGCGGAGTTATCAATAGCGATGATTTGGCAGTTTTCTTTGTCAATATTTCGTCTCATGCTCAAAGTCACGGCGCCCAAAGAGCATCCCAAGTCATATAGGTTTGAATTACTTTGCGCAAATTGACCGGCCAATTTACCCATTGTATTGACCATGGTCGCATACCCTGGAACGGAACGCTGTATCATATCTGGAAACACTTCGACGACATTTTCGTCAAAAGTAAAATCTTTTACCCTTTGCTCAGTGGCATAAATACTGTCTTTGCCAGTCACTTTAATACTCTCATACAAAAATAATCTCGCTATTTTAGCATTTTATACTGGATAGTCAGTGATAAATTGAGTAGCTTGGCTACTATTAGTCATAAGAAGTAAAAAATGAGATAAGAAATGGCGAAAAATAAAGTGATTAGCACAGAAGATATCCTATCAACCCTATGTCATTCGGTAACAGAGGTGTTATCTTCTGCAAGTGGCAATCAAATCGCATATTCGGCGATGGTACAAAAAATAACACGTACCTGTATGAGACCGGATATTGGCTGTTTTGTGCTGTTTGATGGTGGGTTTACTGGGCTAGTGGTGACCAATTTCACAGCACAAGCCGCGATGGAAGTGTATCAGGACTATATGCGAAACATGGGCATGCCTGAAAGTGAAATTGCGCAAAGTCATTTGTCTGATGACGTGTCAAATGTGTTGGGTGAGTTAATGAACCAAATTGTTGGTGACTTTACAAACAAAGTGCGAGAGCAGTTGCATACGTCTATTACACAAAACCAGCCTAAGATGATGGCAATCAACAAACAGGTTCAAATTTCAGTCGATACGACTATGGATCGCCCACAAGCCAGACGTGTGACTTTTACAACTCAAGGTCAGAATATATTCTATCTTGAGCTTGCAATGGATAAAACAGAGTTCATTAAGTTACATGACTTTGATATCTCTGAAGCTGTCGACCCAGATGACATTATTGCAAACCAGTCAAACGCCACAGCAAAAGCAAAAGCTCAAAAACCTGATGAAAAGCAGGAAGATGCTGCTGATGATGACTTTATGGCAGAGTTAGGCCTGTAAAAGCTCAAAAACATGCCATGCAGCTTTTGGTGCATGGCATAGATTATTCGTTCACATCCGTTGCAGATTCGAGTAGGTCGTACGCTTCTGCAAATTGAAAGCGAGACACCATCACCTTCAATTCGTTAATCGTTTCCAAATCAAGGTATTCGCTGACTTCTAGTTGTTCTACTAACTCTGTAGCCTTAGAATCGTATTCTTTCAGTGCCATTGCAAAGTCACTGACAGAGCAATGCGGCGCGGCGGCTTTGGGAGGGGATATTCTATTTTTAATAGCCGAAATATTTTGTTTGGTTGCTTGCAAGTGTTGTAGAAGATCATCTAAGAGCTGCTCATTAATGTTGTCTTCTTTTATTTGCTGTTCTAATTCTTGTGCCAAGTCCGCCAAGTAGGTCATGGATAAATTGGCACCAGCTCCTTTAACCGCATGAAGAATATGCAATGCGAGTTCATAGTTGCCAATTTCTATAGCTTGTTTGAGGTTGATAATTTCCTCAACTTGTTCAAAAACAAATTTTTCTAAAAGTTTGTAATAAATGTCTTCATTGCTTGCTGCACGTCTTATTCCGTCTACCACATCTATGCCAGTGAGTTCGATTTCACCCTCTGATGTTTGGTCCTGTGTATCAGGTGCATCTACGGGTATTTCGTCGGGCAATAAATCAGGTTTTGTTACCTGTAAAATTGATTCGATTAACCCTTCAACATCGATAGGCTTTGCGACATGACCATCCATGCCCGCATCTAAACACAGTTGAATATCAGGCCCCATGGCATTTGCAGTCATGGCGAGTATGGGCAGGGCGTTGTGTGACGTAGTCTCTCGAATAAGCTTAGTTGCCTGCACGCCATCCATGACTGGCATTTGCATATCCATTAAGACCACATCAAATTGATTGTCTTTGACTTTTTGTAACGCAATTTCGCCATTATTTGCCACACTGACTTGAGCTCCATGGAAAGACAGTATCTCTACAGCAATTTCTTGATTTACCGGTTGATCCTCCGCGACCAATACATGAATGCCTTGTAAGCGCTTGTCGGGTTTATGTGCTTGATGAGGAGGTTTTGAACTTGAGTTTGCCATTAGGCATGCTTGTAAACAATCAACAAGATTAGAAGGGTTAAGTGGTTTGAGCAACATGCTGCCAAACAGGGTTTTCTGAGCATCGTTAAGGGCAATGTCGTGTCCATGGGCTGTAACCAGCACATAATGACCCTCAACGTTGAGAGACTTTAATTTGGTTGCTGTCTCTACCCCATCTAAATTGGGCATGAACCAATCAATAAATAAAATATCGTAAGCGTGTTTTTGCTGTTGCAATTGCTCTACGCATTGGCTGCCACTTGAAAACGTGGTAACCACTAGACCTAAACCTTCGAGCATTTCGCTGAGAATATCTCTTGCGTCTTCGCTATCATCGACAATGCATGCTGTCTTGCCAGTAAATTTTTTCGCTTCTTGTGATAAATACGTCGCTTGATTATTAATGATTAGAGGCAAAGTAAAGTAAAACTCAGCGCCTTTATCAGGCTCACTCTCTACAAAGATTTCGCCACCCAAGAGCTTTACAAGTTGTTGTGAAATTGTCAGGCCGAGGCCTGTTCCGCCATATTTTCTTGTTGTAGATGCATCGGCTTGCGAGAAAGATTGAAATAGCTTTGTTTGTTGCTCTTGGCTCATTCCAATGCCAGTGTCTTTTACAGAGAAAGTTAGTTTTGCTTGGTCGCCTTCTAAGCCAAGCATGGAGATTGACACAGAAACACAGCCTTGTTCGGTAAACTTAACAGCATTGCCCGCTAAATTAATGAGCACTTGAGAGATTCTTAGTGGGTCTCCTAAGTAGTTAATCGGTAGGTCTGTTGGGACGTTAAAAATAAATTCTAGCTTCTTCTCTTGTGCCTTAATACCAACAATGGTCGCAACATTATCGAGCACTTTGTCTAATTGGAAAGGGATATGCTCAATATCAATCTTTCCGGCCTCAATTTTTGAGAAATCCAAAATATCATTTATCAATTTCAATAGTTGTTTGGCCGCGTAATCTATTTTTGTCACATAGCCTTCTTGCTGTGTTGAGAGTTCGGTGTTGAGAGCTAAGTGGGCCATACCGATAATTGCATTCATAGGGGAGCGTATTTCATGACTCATATTGGCCAAAAACTCTCCTTTAACTTGAGCATTTTTATCGGCTTCATCCTTCGCTTTTAACATTTGACGCTCGAGTTCGTTGCGCTCTGTGACATCTAAAAATGTGCCTACAACTCCGCCAACCTGGCCTAGGCTGTCAAAAAATGGCGCCTCATATACCACCAGTTCTCTCATTTCCTTCAAGCTGTTTTCCATCGATAATGCAAACGAGTGAGCTTCTTTTTGGTCAATTGTTTGTTTTGATTTGGTTTCTAGATAGCTTGCTGTTTGCATATCAAACACTTGATTAAGGTGCGAATCTGACACTTCCACTTCAAACTTATCTATAAATGATAAGAAAGCACGATTCACCCCCATGAAAATGCCCTGTGTGTCTCTATAATAGGTTGGATTAGGAATTGCGTTGATTATGTGAAGCGTTAGCTCAAGATGGGCAGCAAGCGCATTTTCGGCTTCTATCTGTTTCTGGGTGTTCTCACTAAGTCTGAGTTGAATGCTCAAGTCTTCGGACAGTAAATTTAAGCAGTGCTTTTGACCATCACTGATAGGGCCAGTCAAAGCGACCACAGCAGCACCCGCCAATTCCTCATTAATGACTAAAGGCAAGTACAGTACAGAATGCAACGCTATAGAGAGTTCGTTTTTGGTCAGCACAGCATTTTGAGAACTGCTTTCAAAAGATTGTGTTGCTTTGTCAGCCTTGAGCTTTTGTACTTGGGTAGAGGATTCGTCAAATAATGTGGGAAAACCGATGCAAACATGTTCAGTAAAGGCATCGTCGCTGTGACTAAAAATTGCCACGCTCGGAGCGTTAAAGTGATGAGCTAAAAAATTTGCCGCTGTTATTCGCATGTCTTCAGGGTCAACACAATGGCGCACTTCTCTGCCAAACGCGTGCCTAATTCTGGCAATATCCGCTCGCTCATCTAAATTTTGATAGGTAAGTGATACGGCCTCGACGACATCTGCCATCTCACCCTCTAACCCTTTGGGCAATGCAACAGCATCATTGGAGGAGTTGTTAATACAAAATGCTTGATGCAATGCATTAAACGGGGCTACCAAGCGTTTCGTGAGATATAAATACGCTGCAATGCCCAATAAAATAAGTGACGCCAAGATAGTAGCCAAAGTGATCAGCAATCGTCCTTGAATGCTCTCAATTTGGTTTTGGGTAAGACGTATTTGCTGCTCTGTCTGGTCCAAAGCACGAGATATGTCTGTGGTACTGTTTTGGTTTGCATTTGTAAGTGCGTCGCTATCAAGGTTATATCTTGATTGACCAATGTCACTGACTAACAGTTCTTCTGCGATATTGTATAACACGAGATAGCTGTTAACTGCGTCTATAGTTGACTTAGTGCTAGTGTCGGGCTGGAGGAGAGGCTGAATGGCTTCAAATTGTATTCTTAGGCTAATGAGCTCAGCACTAGCTATACTTCGACTTGTAGAGTCTTTTTTAAAGTCATAGCTTTTCAAACTAAAGAATAGTTCGGCACGCATGGATTGCAGATTTGCAAAGGCTTCATGTTGGCTGTTTAAAGTATTAAAGCGATGCATATATTTTGACATATCTCCATGCCACCAAAATAGAGATATGAGCCCTGTGATCAGCAAAACTGAGAGCATTACAAAAAACGAATGAAACATTGTTTTTGTTGGCATAACTTACTTTCCAAAACTTTACTAATATTAACAATAGACCGCGGAGGGTAATTCACAAGCGATGCAATCACATACGGTAAAAACGGAAGGTGCGAAAGGAGTGTTTACATGGCAAACATCCTAATTGTCGACGATGTTGCAGAGAACTTACAAATTCTGCAGCTTATTTTACGTAATGAAGGCCATAAGGTTTTTGCTGCTATCAGTGCAGAAGTTGCATTGAGGATTGTGACCGAACATCTACCTGACTTGATAATCTCAGATATCAAAATGCCACAAATGAGTGGCCTTGAGTTTTGTAAGGAGCTTAAAGAGTCAGCAGCTACTGCGCAAATCCCAATTATATTCGTGAGCGCGCAGAGTGATACGGACAACATAGTGGCCGCTTTAGAGGTGGGAGGGGTTGATTATATCACTAAGCCATTAAAGCCCGCTGAGGTTATTGCTCGCGTAAATACACAACTAAAAGTAATAGAAGCGCACAAACTGGCTGTTCGACAGCATTTGTCTCACGTAATGAATCAAATGGTTGTTGGGGTTGCACATGAAATAAATACGCCTTTGGGCACAGCAATCACCGCTGTAACTCATTTTGAGAGTATTCTAAATGAGTTACGTAGTGCTTTTGACAATCAAACATTGAGCGCGGAGCAGTTGTCTGTAGGGTTTGAGGATTCGCAGGAGAGCGTGGGATTGTGCGAACGGAGTTTGGTTAGGGTTGCCAAGTTTGTGAAAATGCTCAAAGAGATAGCTCAAGTAGAGCGACCAAGTTGCCCCCGCGACATAAATGTGAATGAATTTTGTGAAAAGCTAAAAGAGCGTTGGAATAATGAATCTGTTAAGCTTGAACTACATATCTATGCGCATATGCTAAAAGCAGATGATGAGGTTTTATCTACTGTAATAGATAACTTGATCTCTAACTCATTGGCTCATGGCAATTTACATGGCTCAAAGCCAATAACGATTGAGTTTAATAAAGCTGAGCATGGCGTTCAGATAACCTATTACGATCACGGGCAAGGCTTGCAAAACTTAACCGTCGAAGAATTACTAAAACCTTTTGTTACGACTAAAAGAGGAAATGCGGGGCATGTAGGGCTAAGTGCTTCCGTCACTGCCAATTTAATTAGCAATGCGTTGTATGGCAGCTATCAAATTTTTGAGCAAGGGAGGGGGCTTGAATGGGTGATTGAAATCCCATCTGAAGCTGGTTGATCTGCATCAATGAACTAAACTAATCAACTTCAATGCGGACATAAGTCCTTATATGTGGCCCTTTATTTCACTAAGCTCGCCGAGCAAAGATTTTATATCTTTATTCTAAAGGTTAATTATAAATAATTCTTCTAATTAATGTTTTGAATTGAAGTCACGCAATTAAATTGGTGGAACCATTATGCAACAGCTACCTACAGTTGATTATAAGTCAGAAACAGCAGCAAAAGAATTTGTTGAGTCTCTACGTAACACAGGTTTTGGTGTTTTAAAAAATCACCCAATTCCGAAGGAGTTAGTAGAGTCTATCTATAAAAACTGGCAAGAATTCTTCTACACAGAAGAAAAGCACGACTTCCTATTTGACAAGGACACTCAAGACGGCTATTTTCCACCGGAAGTTTCAGAAGTCGCTAAAGGCTTTACTGTAAAAGATATTAAGGAATATTTTCACGTTTATCCAAAAGGGCGCGTTCCTGCTCAGTTAGAAGCTGAGATTAGAGAGTACTATCGCCTTGCGAATGAGTTTGCTGCTGAGCTATTAAGCTGGGTTCAAGCTGAAGCGCCAGAAGATGTACGTGAGAAGTTTTCGATCGATCTTAAAGATATGATCAAAGACTCAGACCAAACGTTACTTCGTGTACTACACTACCCACCAATGACTGGCGATGAAGAGCCTGGAGCAATCCGCGCAGCTGCACATGGTGATATCAACCTACTAACTGTATTGCCAGCTTCAAATGAGCCTGGTCTTCAAGTTCAAAGAGGTGACGGAAGTTGGTTAGACGTGCCATGTGATTTTGGGTCATTAATTATCAATATTGGTGATATGTTACAAGAAGCGTCTGGTGGTTATTTCCCATCAACAATTCACCGTGTAATTAATCCAACAGGTAAAGCGAGCGATAAATCTCGTATATCACTGCCATTATTTTTACACCCTAAACCAGAAGTGGTTTTATCTGAGCGTTATACTGCGGATTCTTACTTACAAGAACGTCTACGCGAATTAGGTGTTAAATAACATACTGATTAATAAGTATTAAACGGCCTTGTGTAGGCCGTTTTTTTTTGCTCAAATACGGCTGGAAATCGATTTTTTCCTGACAATTAATCTAAAGTGTGCAATATTAGAATTTCTCAAACTGAGAAAAAATAATAAAAAACTTAATGACAACGCTGTCATTTATTGTGTAACATCAAATCAACATGACTGAATACTGTGTCGCGATGAAATTCGCGTTCATATCTTACTTCTTAGGGGTCGCTTAATGATGGCTAAACAGGTTGAACAAGACCAGTTGTATATAGGTATCGATGGAGGAGGGACAAAGTGTCGAGCCACCATCTACTCGATTAAAAACGGCGTTTTGGGCACTGGTCTCGGTGGGCCCGCTAATCCACTTCATGGTTTTGAAAGAACAATAGAATCGATCATGGTATCGACACAATTGGCGTTGCAGGATGCTGGGCTTAGAATTGAAGCTGTGCATAACCTCTACGCAGGCTTAGGGCTTGCTGGTGTAAACCTACCTGCACTTCATGACAAAATTATGAGATGGGACCACCCATTTAAGCAAATGTTCTTAACAACCGATTTGCATACAGCGTGCATTGGCGCACATGAAGGCGGTGACGGTGCAGTAATTATCACTGGGACAGGTTCTTGTGGTTTTGCGATGGTTGATGGTGTTTCTGTTAATTATGGCGGGCATGGGTTTGCACAAGGCGACATGGGCAGTGGCGCTTGGATGGGTCTTGAAGCAGTTAAAGCAGCGTTGTTGGGAATTGATAAGTTAGGTCCAGAAACGGTTTTAAGCGAAACACTTAAACAACACTTTAACACAACGACTGCAATGGGGATTGCTGAACAAATGGCTGGTAAACCTTCTAGCAGCTATGCTCAGTTAGCACGTTTCGTGCTCGCCGCCGCAGAAGATAAAGATCAAGTAGCACTTCAAATCGTTGAATCGGGCGCTAAATATATCAGCAACTTGGCTCATAGGTTGATGGAAAATAACCCGCCGAGATTATCTATGATTGGTGGCCTATCAGAACCTCTTCGTAAATGGCTTGACCCTGAAATTGCAAAGATTGTTGAATCTCCAAAGCAGCCGCCTGAAATGGGCGCAATTTTCTTTGCAATCCAAAGTGTTGAGCAGCAGTCAGAAAAGGCGGTTTAAAAATGAAAAAGTATTTGGCAAGTCAATTTTTTGATGGGCACAAATTAAAACAGAACGTCGAGTTTCTGGTTGTTGATGGCAAAATTTCATTTGCAACGCAAGACTCAAACTTGCATGCGGAAGCATTAGATGGCTTAGTTGCCCCTGGCTTTATTGATGTTCAAGTTAACGGTGGTGGCGGTGGCTTCTTCAACGCGGAGCAATCAGTTGACTGCTTGAGAACAATAGTATCTGCTCATGCAAAATACGGCTCTACGGCGCTCATGCCAACTTTAATAACAGATAAAATTGAAGTGATGGAGCGCGCAGCAGATGCAACTGCGCAAGCTATTGCTGCCAATGAACCTGGTGTGGTTGGCATTCATTTCGAAGGTCCGCATTTATCACACCCTAAAAAAGGCACTCATAGCGAACAGTTTATAAGACCTATCTCTGAGCAAGAATTTGCAGTATATGCAAGGCAAGATCTAGGTATCAAGATGGTAACACTGGCGCCTGAGACTGTTCCGTTGACAGATATAAAGCGCCTTATTGAACTTGGAGTAAAAGTGAGCATTGGCCATTCAAATGCTGACTTTGAAACAACAATGGCCGCTTTGGAAGTTGGCGTTGATGGGTTTACGCACTTGTTCAATGCAATGTCTGCTTACACTTCAAGAGAGCCAGGTGTGGTTGGTGCCGCACTTTGGGAAGACAATGCTTGGTGTGGTTTGATTGTTGATGGACATCACGTCCACCCTGCATCTGCAAAACTTGCGATACGCTCTAAGCAACGTGGCAAAATCATGCTGGTAACTGATGCCATGCCTCCGGTTGGAACGAATGATATGGAGTTTGACTTTTTTGATGGTCGTAAGGTGATCCGAACAGGTGATCGCCTGAACTCTACAACAGGAGAGTTAGCAGGCAGTGTGCTTGATATGGCAAGTGCAGTTAGAAATACAGTAAATACGCTCGACATTACTTTGAACGAAGCGCTTAGAATGGCCTCTTTGTATCCTGCACAATATCTAGGATTGAACAGGAAAGGGCATTTATTAGAAGGTGCTGATGCAGACTTCGTTTTGCTGAATTATAGTCAAGAAGTCTTAAGTAACTTCATTGGCGGCTACAAAATTTAAAGTTCCCTGGGTAAAAAACCCCGCTGTAGTTTAGCGGGGATTTTTTGTTTTTACAGGAAAGGTATTAATGACAAATAAAAAACAACGATTAACATCATTAGATGCGCTGCGCGGAATGGACATGTTTTGGATCTTGGGTGGTCAGTCGATATTCGCAGCTATGTTTGTACTAACAGGTTGGCAAGGGTGGAAGTTATTTGAAGCACATACAGTTCATAGCCCTTGGCATGGATTCACATTCTATGACTTAATCTTTCCGTTGTTTATTTTCCTTTCTGGCGTAGCAATGGGCTTATCGCCCAAACGCATTGATCACCTGCCACTGAGTGAGCGTAAGCCCTACTACCAAAAAGCGGTTAAAAGACTGTTTCTGTTGTGTGGCTTGGGTATTTTGTATAACCATGGTTGGGGAACTGGAATTCCACTTGCCTTAGATGAAATTAGGTATTCGAGTGTACTAGGTAGAATTGCAATTGCTTGGTTCTTCTGCGCAATGTTAGTTTGGCATACGAGCTTGAGGACGACAGGTATTGTTGCAGGCGGAATATTAATTGGGTATTGGATACTATTAAACTTTGTGCCTGTTCCTGGAGGAAATGCAGGTGAACTGGCGGCACCTGGCACTGGTAGCTGGAATGCATGGTTCGATCAAAATTTACTTCCAGGTATTACATACCAAAACCGACCGGTCGACCCTGAAGGGATACTGTCTAGCATCCCAGCTATCGTTAATGCGATTGCTGGAGTATTTGCAGGTCAATTAATAGCTAAAGCAGATAGGCTAGGCCAATGGAAGGTTGCGCTCTGGTTATTTGTAGCAGGACTTGCAGGTGTAGCGATAGGGTGGTTATGGGATATTCAGTTTCCGGTTAATAAAGAGTTATGGACGAGTTCGTTTGTCTTTGTAACGATAGGCTGGAGTGCAATTTTATTAGCCGTGTTTTATGCATTGGTAGATATCTTAAACGGTCAAAAGCTTGCTTATCCATTTGTGATCATTGGTGCTAACTCAATCATCATTTACTTGGCTTCTAGTTTGGTAAATTGGGAGTATGTGAGTCTCAGTGTATTTGGTGGGTTTGTTAACGCTGTGGGGGCTGATTGGCAGCCTCTTATCGCAGTTATTGCACTGCTATTGGCGCAGTTGCTCGTTCTGCATTGGATGTACAAGCGAAAAATTTTCGTTAGTGTTTAGAGACTAACGTGAGCTTAAAAAAACGGCTGCTTTTATGCAGCCGTTTTTTATTGGCATAAAAAAAATACAAGTTTTTCTTCACTTTTACTTTACAAAGCTTTTTTTTCTGATAATAATGACAGCGTTGTCATAATGGTAATAACCTAATACAGTGTATCCCAATTAGGTTTTGATCTGACCTTGTTTTGATTGCACGCGAAGCAAGGATCAGATCCCATTTTTCTTATTTTTTCTCAACATTGAGCTTTAATATCATGCAAATAGTAATTTTAAAAAATGCTGCTGAAGTCGCTGCTTATGGTGCAGATATATTCGAAAAACAATTAAATCGTAAAGCAGAGTCGGTGTTGGGTTTGGCTACTGGTTCAACGCCTGTTGCACTTTATCAAAATTTAATCGAGAAAAACCGCTGTGGTGATATTAGCTTTAAAGATGCGGTTACATTTAACTTAGACGAATATTTAGGTCTTGAAGGTACACACCCACAAAGCTATCGCTTTTTTATGAATGAACAGTTGTTTAATCATGTGGATATCAATAAAGACCACACCCATGTACCCCCTGGAAATGCAAAAAATCCAGTTGAAGCATGTCAAGAATATGAAGCTCAAATTGCGGCAGCTGGCGGCATTGATGTTCAGTTGTTAGGGATTGGTCGTAACGGCCACATCGGATTCAACGAGCCTTCGTCGGGCTTAACATCAAGAACCCGCGTTAAAACGCTTACTAAAGAAACAATTGACGACAATGCTCGCTTTTTCTCTGCAGACGAATACCAGCCGCATTTATCTATCACTATGGGTATCGGGACTATTTTAGACGCCAAAAAAGTGGTTTTGCTGGCAACTGGTGAGAACAAAGCAGAAGCAGTTAAAGCAACTGTTGAAGGCCCGCTAACAGCATCTTGTCCAGCGTCAGCATTACAGTTGCACCGTGATGCCGTGATTGTTATAGATGAAGCCGCTGCGAGCAAGCTAGACAATATTGAGTTTTACAAACACATTGAAGCGGAAAACCAAAAGCTTCAAGCACACCTTGCCTCTCTGTAGTGTGAAATCACACTGTAGTTTTAAAGCCCGAAAGGGCTTTTTTTTTGCCTGAACTCTTGGCAAATACCGATACTATTGTTAGCTTGGCTTCGTAGCAAGTTTTGGGCAACACAATCAGGCATTCTGTACACTCAACTTCGTATGTTAATTGAAGTTGATAGCCCAATGTGTGTATAAAGTGCTTTTGCTTACACCTGCTAGTTTTAATAAAAAACAATGAAACCAAATAAAAAGGACAAGCGTTTGTTGTACTACACACAAATGACGTTAGATAGGGCGTCTGCTCAACGTAAAGATAAAAATTGGTTACTCACTCAATATGGTGAAGGAAGCCGCTGGTTGTTAATCCATAACGACCAAAACCTATTTTCCAATGACCTGTCCAAACTAGCACTTTTAAAGCAGTCTCAAATCGAACAATTTGATAAAAATGAGGCCGTATTTTTAGGTAAAGATGATGAGTTTTCGTATTTTGCGTTGGATGTTTCTAATGTTCCGATTGAAGACTTGCAGAATCGTATAAGGCTTAAAACTGACGACAATCAAAGTGGAGAGTATCAGTTTGCCGATATGCGAAAAGTTGGGCCAAAATTGGAGCAGGTCAGTGCTTCAGTGGGGGTCTTGGCTAGAGGGCTTTGTTATTGGCATAAAACTCATCGTTTTTGTGGTCGCTGTGGTACTGAGAATTTCAGTGTAGAAGCTGGGCATGCGCGGTTATGTAATAACAAAGATTGTAAACACATGACTTTTCCCAGAACAGATCCCGCAGTCATTATGCTAGTAAAGCACACATTTCCTGATGGAATAGAGCGGTGCCTCTTAGGTAGGCAAGCTTCTTGGCCAGAAGGGGTATATTCTACTTTAGCTGGTTTTGTCGACCCTGGAGAAACTCTTGAGCAAGCTGTAGCAAGGGAAGTGGAAGAAGAGGCCGGTGTGAAAGTATGCGATGTGCAATATTTGGCTTCGCAACCGTGGCCATTTCCATCTTCATTAATGCTTGGTTTTATTGCAACTGCCCAAACAACAGATATTTTTGTCGAGCAAGATGAACTAGAGCAAGCGCAGTGGTTCTCTCGAGAAGACCTTAATAAATTTGCGCAATGGGGTGATGAGGTACCAGGTTATAAGCTTACAAGACCAGATTCAATATCACGTTTTTTAGTTGAGCATTGGCGTCAACTACCAGAAAAAGAGTAAAGAATGAAAAAGAATACTAAATTAGCGAGTGCAGGCCGCAAATTACAGTACACCCAAGGTGTGGTTAATCCGGTAGTTCAACGTGCTTCTACCGTTGTCTTTGACTCCGTCGCAGATATGCATGAGGCAATTAAAGAGCGTGGCAATAGGACTTTGTTTTATGGCCGCCGAGGGACAAATACGCACTATGCACTTCAAGATGCCATCACTGAATTAGAGAACGGAGCAGGATGTGCTTTGTACCCCAGTGGTGCCGCAGCGATAAGCCAAAGCTTATTGTCTTTTTTAAAAGCGGGTGACCATCTCTTAATGGTTGACACTGCTTATGAGCCAACACGCGATTTATGTGACAAAATCCTAGCGGGCCTTGGTATTTCCACTACGTATTACGATCCGATGATTGGTGCGGGCGTTAAAGCGCTTATTCAAGAGAATACTAAAGTACTATTTTTAGAATCTCCAGGTTCGATCACCATGGAAGTTCAAGATGTACCTGCGTTAGTTCAAGTTGCTAAGGAAAATGGTCTAATCACCATGCTTGATAATACTTATGGCAATGGCTGGCACTACAGACCTCTAGATCATGGTGTAGATATAAGTATTCAAGCCGCAACTAAGTATATTGTTGGCCATTCAGATGTAATGATGGGTGTAGCTGTAGCTAATGAGGAATACTGGCCTACTTTACGAGAGCACTCGTATTTACTTGGTCAATGCACGTCTGCTGACGACGCCTACTTGGCTTTACGAGGGCTAAGGACCATGCCTGTTCGCTTGCAGCAACATGAGAAAAGTGCGCTAACAGTGGCAAATTGGCTTGCTGAACATCCGCTCGTTGACCATGTTCGTCATCCGGCCCTCCCAAGCAATCCGGGTCATGAGTATTTTAAAAGAGATTTTGATGGCAGCAATGGCCTGTTTTCATTTGTAATGAAGTCAGGAAATCAAAAAGCCATAAACCGTTTTTTAGACAGTTTACATCATTTTAAAATGGGCTTCTCTTGGGGTGGATACGAAAGTTTAGTCACTGCAAATATAACCATGGCAGCGCTTCGAACAACCACGGGGTGGGAGCACGGACCAATTATACGTTTGCATATAGGGTTAGAAGATGTAGAAGATCTGTTAGCCGATTTAGAGCAAGCGCTAAAGGTTTACGAATCTCATCTTTAAGGTTAAAAAAGGGAGCAAATGCAGTGGCTCCCTTTTTTATTGTTATAGGCTTTGTGCGTAGTGGTAAAGTGCTTTTAAAATAGCGACTTTCTTTTCATTGCCCTCGTATTCGAACACAAGGTTTTCAAGAGTAAGCATAAAGTCTTGTGCGTTGATAGACGGACTGTCTTCGCCATGCATCAGTTTTCCTTGGCAATATTTTCGCCAAGTTTCAAGCTCAGATTGGGATAAACTCTCTGGCCAGTTTCGGGCTCTGTATCTAAATAATAGAGTATGGAACTTAGGATCTTCAAAGTCCAGTGCTAGGCTACTTAGCTCAACAGGGGACGCGTTGCGGACGATTGCCAACTTTGCTTTATCAGCCTTGCTAATAAAGCCATTGTAGAGCTGATAATCTGGGTTCGTTGTATCACTAAAGTCTCCCTGATCAGCGAAAACTTGAGAGACCTTATCGCGCAACTCTGGATGCGATTTTAAAAACTTTAAATGTTCTAGGCATTGTTCTCTGTCAATACCTAAACGGGCAGCATTTTCGGGTAGCAATGTTTTTGCTGGTGCAAGAATAGGGCACTTATTTATATGAACAAGCTTTAAGCCGACAGGAAGCTCGCCTTCTTCAAGATCTGCGTGTTTGGTGTATAAACGCGCTCTTATTTCTTCGACGGA
The DNA here is from genome assembly GCF_001625655.1 of Pseudoalteromonas luteoviolacea DSM 6061. Lineage (GTDB taxonomy): Bacteria > Pseudomonadota > Gammaproteobacteria > Enterobacterales > Alteromonadaceae > Pseudoalteromonas > Pseudoalteromonas luteoviolacea. The sequence goes on from NZ_AUYB01000136.1 coordinate 149,736, forward strand.
CAAATCCACAAGTACGCTTGGGTCGTGTGTTAGATTAAAGCAGACAACCGCATTTTTGTTTACAGGATGAAAGCTCATAGGTGCAATCCAAGTAGTGCACCCCTGAGCAGCAGGGATCTGTGATGAAGTGTGGACCAAAGGCTGCATATTAAATACATCGACCAGTTCAGTCAGCGCTTTCTTTGTTCGTAAATTGAAGAAAAACTGATATAGCTTTGGCTGTTTTTCTTTAATTAATTTGGCAAGAGCTATAGTTGCAGTTACATCACTCAATGCGTCGTGTGCCGCACTGTGTTCAATGCCATTTGCCACCGTTAGTTCTTCAAGCCTAAAACTTGGCGAGCCGTCTTCTTTTAATGGCCACTCAATGCCTTCTGGACGCAGCGCATAGCACGCTCGCACCAAATCAATAATGTCCCATCGGCTGTTGCCATTTTGCCATTCACGTTCATATGGGTCATAAAAATTACGATACAAACTATAGCGTGTAACTTCGTCATCAAAACGAATGCTATTGTAGCCTGCAACACACGTATTTGGCTTGATAAACTCGGCATGGATCTTCGCCATAAATTCGCTTTCTGGAAGACCGTGTTTAAGTGCGTGTTGAGGCGTGATCCCAGTGATTAAACACGCTTCGGGGTGTGGCAAATAGTCAGGTGCTGGTTGACAGTATTCAATCAGAGGCTCGCCAATAATATTTAAGTCATAGTCAGTTCTAATACCAGCAAACTGGCTTGGCCTGTCTTTTTGCGGGCTCGCCCCCCATGTTTCATAATCGTGCCAATAGATAGTTGGGATATTTTCGACATTTTCTTTTGTATGTAATTGTTTGTTTTCTTTCATAAACTTGAGAGCTATCTATTGTGCTTAAGTGATTGGTTGCTAACGCTATCATAGTAACACATTTACAAAGTGGCTTCGATTCATAATCGTTTAAGTTATGTTTATGATGGAGTGTAACAGGGCTTTCGATCTGTTTGGTAGATTCGAGAGGCTGCGTATCTCGTTGCAATTAGATTGGGAGAGAATCAATGACTCTGACCCTTTTGATTTAGATTGGGAGAGAATCAATGACTCTGACCCTTTTGATTTACTGACCCTTTTGATTTAAGCTAACGTCTCAGTGATATAAAAGATGGGCGCATTCATAATTAAAACTTGATATTAATAATAAGCCTTAAAAAGAAAGATATGAAAAAGTATAGGTAAGCGAGCATGGTCAGCTTTGCGTATCCCTCAATTAATAATGAACAATCAACAAGGAAGGTAAGAAGGGAAATTTAAAAATCGCTTTAAATTTTTGCTTAAGCCTATCTCTCGTTGTAGCTATCCAATATTATTGAAAGTACTGGTTTAATAAGTGTTAGGCTTTTTTACCAGTGTTTTTTGTTGTTATTCTTTATGTGCACGAAAGCATTTTGCAGTATGGGCAGTAGGAACATATTAAAGTAATGAATAAGGATTACATGATGAAGCTCAAGAAAAAAAGTTTAAAGCAGCTATCTACGAAGTACTTGTCGGGAGTGGCGGGTGGAAGTGGTACCAGAGCAAGCGAAGAGCCACCACAAGTTATGGGAATGACTATAAAGACTGCTAGTAAAGAACTAATCGCCAAAACTTTATAAACTTGGGATATTAAAAAATGAAATTCAAACTAGAAACTTAAAAGGGTAGTATTAAAAAGAATTATGTATGCAAGCAGAGGTGACTCAATTGTAGAGCCATCTCTGGTTAAAGTATTAGTAATTGCCTATTAGCTAATTATCAATTGCCCGAATTTCTCCTTAGATTATTTTTGTTACTCTTTCATTTTACGGGCAGAATATAGAGTAACCGTTAATCTAATTTCAAACAGAGTCATTCTTAACGGTGATGGCAAGAGCTGAGACTGTTCAGCTCTTTATTGTGGGAAATTAATTCCAAGTTGGGACAGCTGTGGATCAACCAGTTCAATTATCATTAATTTCTTTTGAAGCTGGAGACTAGAACTTTGGATGTGCTAAGCCTCCTTTGATTGTGTGCCTTTTGTCTTCTTGCCCCAAAAGGTTCTAAAAAGACGCATAAGCCCTAGAGTAGATACGGTGATCCCAACCATTATGAATTCAACATACCATGGAACACCATTATAGCCCATAGCTTCCCAGCCATCGGCCATGTACGGTTGCATAACGGGTATAAAATGCAATACAAAAAGAGTGAGGAAGAAAAGAATAATTACCTCATCCATAATGGTTCTATCTCGGCGCTTAAGCACCAGCAAGTCGTAATCTGCATCGTTTTGCTCGGCCTGCAAACAGCGTTGGGTTTGGGCATTGAACTGAGCAATTTTAAAATTGTGCTCGGCACGTGCAACTTCTGCTGCCATCTCCATCGCGATACGTTTTCGCTCTCGATAGCTACCGGTTAAATCAGCTATAGGGTTGGTGATAAAAGATAGAATTGCATTTAAAGTACTCATTGGCTTTCCTAATATGATTTCAACTTGAATAGCACTTATTTCTAGCTTTCTAAAGTGCTTTTTAAACATGACTTTAATTCTGATAGCAAAGACGTTGTTGATTTGTGTTTGTGAAACTACTCGTTACTGTAGAGCAGCGATTTGCGCGATGTTAGTAATATAACATTAGTGATTAATCATTTTATTTATAATTGCTGGTTTTATTTTTCCATATATAAATCATCTGTTAAACAAAATTTAACACTGGATGATTTATTTAATATAATTTAGTTTAAGTTTGTGATTCGCTTTTTATTTCCGTGCTCTTGGCTTAATGTATATTTGTGTTTCTTATGCGAGGTTATGGAAAATGAAGCTGAAAAAATCAAAACTTAAAGAATTGTCGTTTAAAGATCTAAATAAAGTTCGAGGAGCAATGAAAGGTCCTGGAACTGAAGGTGTGACTGCAACGACAGATATGTTTGAGCCGCCAACAGTTGAGTAATGCTAGCTTTGTACTTTTATATGAAGCTTAGATTTTAGCTATTATTTAATAGAGGTTTTTGTATTGGAAGTGGGGTATTATTAAATCTATTGTCTCTTTAGGCTCATTAGATTGTAGTTTAAGTTATAGAAAGTGACGCTCATTGAAATTAATGAGTGAGCTTGATTTTTAATATTGAGCACTGCTTTTTAATGTGATTAGCTGGCGGTTGGTTTTTGCTGTTTATATTTCAAAGTCTGTTTATGCTTTAAAAGCTATTTGTATTTATAAATTTATTTGTCTTTTGTTAGTTGGTGCTTTTTGTTTGTGGTTTTTTAAATGGATGTAAAGCTATTAAAGCTTGTAGTGTTAAATTCTGATAATTGGTATTGAGGTTTTATGCTCAAGTTGGGGTTTTTACCTGTAAACACCCCTTGTTTTATTGTGTAAATATATTTTTATATTGGTGCAGAAGGCGCGTATTCTAGCAAATTTTTTGGAATACAGTATTTGGTACAAAATGTAACACTATTCGAGTCGTGTTTTTAGTGTTCACCAGTATAATTGATGACATATCAGGGAGTGAACGTTATCGTTTAATTTTACTATGTTGAAGAAATATGAAGCTGAAAAAAAAGAACTTAAAGAGACTGTCTTTAGAAGCGCAAAAGTTAGTCAAAGGTGGTAACGGTGCCACATCACTGCCAAGTGACATTGATCTAACCACAGCTAGAGGCGATGAGCCACCTGCAGGTTAATCTAGACGAAGAACAGGGCTCGGTTTACTAAGCCCTGCATTTGATAAATTTATAAATGCTGTTTGAACCAATTCGCAATTTCTTTATGAGACTTTGCCTTGTTGTTGCGCAAGCCATGGCTGTCTCCAGCGTACAAAACAAGTTTATGAGGGACACCAGTTTTAGAAAATGCTTTTGCAAGCGTAATTGAATGATTTACAGATACCCGCTTGTCCTTTGTACCATGAAGAAGCAGCACCGGAACGTCTGAAGGTAATTGGTCAACCCATCGCAATACAGAACGTTTTTGTAGTTCTGAAGTTTTATTTTTCTCATAGAGTGGAATTCGCTTTTTATATACATTTTCCATCTCAGGGCGGTATTCAAGTCCTTTTAATAAATCAGATACGCCTGCAATACTAGCGACTGCTTTAATATTATTCATTTTCTTGAGTGCTAAAAAAGTTTGCATAGAACCTCTACTTGCACCATACATTCCGACTTTGGATGAGTCAGCTCCAACTATTGCTGGAATGAATTTTTGCAGTGCGACTACATCATCGACGTCTTTTCCGCCAAACTCATCAAGTAATTTATATTTTGAGTTAGAGCGCCTATATTGACTTCCAATAATTACAAACCCTTGATCTGCGACAGGGAATAGGTTGTTCATCATCGAGCCAAAAACCATAGTGCCAAAAGAGCCATTCCCCCCACGATTGTATATAAGTACAGGCAGTGGTTTGTCATGCAATTTTGGTTTGATGACATACCCTTTGACATCAATGCCATCGTTTATATATTGGAACGTCTTACAGGACAGGCTATCTCTAAAATATTCAAACTGCTTGCGGCTAAAGTTTTCCTCGAACCTTTTAATATATTTTTTTACTTCACCTTCGGATTTAAGCTGAGTACTCTTTTTTTCAATTAAAAATTCTCGCCATGAGTTGTAATCGGAAAAGATGCCTTTGAAACAGTCAGTTTGTATTTCAGCCTGCTCATGATTAATTAATGGGCTACTAATTGCATCGAGCGAAAATATACTAAATGCGAACAAAGCTAACCTAAACCTCATTTGACCTCCTTTTGTTTTTATTAGATGGAGCGATAAAGTCATCACTATAAAGCGCTTTTTTTAACTGAACCTTAATGATAAATATAATTGTCCTAGACAAATTTAAGAGCTTGAAGCACTAGGTGTGGTTCTTAGGAGAGAATAACAAGCCAAAAAAGGCATCTGAAAGTATAAATATAAAGTGGGCGGGAGATAGACAAACTAATAAATTGGTGTCAAAAGGTGCCACTTTTTAATATTTTTTCCGTCTCCCATTGCGAAGAGTTACTTATCTCCTCGCATGCCCCGCTGACCCTGTGAGCGAATGCCCATTTCTAACTCTCTTTTTTGTCTAGCCATGTATTCTTCGAGTTCTGTGCGTTTACGCAAACCGACTCTATAACCTTTTTTGTATTCTAAACTCATATCAAGTGGGCAAATGTCAGAAGCTTCAAGTCCTTGCTCACCGTGTCCATGCCCTAATTCGTACGTACAATACTCCAGTAAGCCATCACTGTATCCGTCGACAAATAGCTCTTGTGCTTCGGGTGCCAACTTTGAACCACACTCACGTTTAACATTATCAAAGGTTCTCACATTCTTGCCAGATTGCGCCGCTTCATAACCGAGTTTCTTCCAGTCTTCAGCAATGCAATCGGCGTAAACTAATTGTTCGTTAGTTGAATTACAACCGGATAAAAATAACATCATGAAGGGAGCAAGTGAAAAAAGTTTCATCATTAATGTTCCTTATAGTTTATTGGTGTTTTCGATTTTTGTAATGTTGGCAAGTATTTCAATTTTATCTTGAAGGCCCTGTGTTTCGGGATATTTACTGTTTACGTCTAGCAATAAGTTATATGCTGCTTGTATATCGTCGGTGTTGATATAAAGTTGAGCTCGGCCAAGCATTGCTTGCAATTTAACATTTTCAAAAGACTGTGCTCGAATAAATAATTGTTCGGATAAAATAAAATTTTTCTGCTGAAGCTGCAGGTAGGCATAGGACAATAGGGCGCTTGAGTTATTTGCATTTTTTTGTAGTGAATCTGCGTAGTATTTGCTTGCCTGAGTTAGTTTGCCTTTTGCTTCTAGAATTTGTGCTTGTGTATAAGCTAGCGTACTTTTGTCAAAGTCACTCAGTGTATCTGAGTCGGCAAAATGATTTAGAAGCCACTCACTGTCGCTCCATCTGTTTGCTGCGTTAAGCCTATAAAGGTAATTTCCTACTTCAGAAAATTTAACCTTATTTTCTTTTGCACTACTTTTTAAAAGAGACATAGCTCTGTCGTAATGCGATTGTTCAAAGTGCAGGCTTATCATTACGAGTTTGTTTTGATGAGGTAATTCTCCTAGTAAAAGCGCATACTCTAAACTTTGAAGCGCATCTAAATTTTGTTTTTGCTCAAGGTTAATTGCAGCTTTAGTTAGCCACAGAGATTGGTTGAGAGTATCTTTCTCAATAAATTCCTCGAGAAGTGCAAGTGCAGAGGGGAACATCTTAGCCTGAACAAGTGAGGTTAGCAGACCTTGTTGCCATTGGCGGTTATTTGGTTCAAGACTATACGCCTTTTGGTAGGCATATAGGGCACTAAACGCGCCATTGCTTTGCAAGTTTAAATATCCCAACTGGCCATGTACCATAGCATTGTTGGAACCATAGGAAATAGCTTTGGCAAAATGCGTTTGAGCTTTGTAGAGCTGCTCAGTAAAAAGATATAGTTGACCCAAGTCTTCATGTGCCCGAACGAGCTGTGGTTTCCTCTTTAGTATATATTCGTAGACTTTAATTGCTTTACTATATTCTTTGAGGGAAAAATAAACTTGCGCTTTGATCATCAAAAGAGCCGGACTAAGTTCAATATTATAATACGTCACTAGCTCATCGCGTACTTGTTTATAGTCCTTTTTGTCTAGCAAAGACTTTAGCTTTTCAGCTAGCTCATACTCATCAGGTGCAAGTGTGACTTCTCGGTCTGAATATTCCTCGCTAAATGCGGGCAAAACAAAGTTAATGGGAGCTAGTTCAAGTTGAAACTGTTGCGCCTTGACGCACAAACTAGCAAATATAAAAGAGAGCAACGCAAGACCATAAGCGTGTTTTCGATTCATTAGATTATCCATAATTAAAGTTTATTCCGTATAGATATACTGCTTGAACAGCTTTACCTTCTTTTCTGGGGACTTCGAATTTTGCATGTTTTACCCAAGTCCTTATGGTTTCATTCATTTCTGGAAAAACAGGGTCGATAATTCTTTTCACAAAAGGTTTCCCAGTTTGGTCAATAATAAGCTCAACGGATGTTTCAATACGTTTTTGGCCATATTTTCTAACTGTTTTGGGTGGCCTTACATACCTTTGGGAAACCACTTTTGGGACTCTATCTAGGTGCTCCACATTTAACATTGGAACACTAGCAGAAAAGTGACTGGTAAATTTGAGTTTATCGGTAGAGATTTTTGGTAGGTTTAGCTTGTTGGCTGTTGGGATCTCCATTACGTTTTTTACACTATATTGTACTTTTACAGGTCCTCCGAGTCCCTTTACATTGAGAGCGCTTGATTGCCCAGACGTGTGATGAGTCTGGGTTATTGGAGGAGGTGGTGGAGGAGGGCTAATCATGGCAACGTCTACTCGGTTAATCTGCAACTTATCGGGTGACTTACCAGTTGAATTATCCAATACGACTAAAAATAGAAACAAAGACAGCGAAAGAGTCAAAGCTGATATGCCTAATAATAATCGGGTAAAAGTCACTTTTAAGCTATCCATTACTTCTGCTCTTCAGTTGCTAAGTTAATGTTTTTAATACCCGCAAGTTTGGCTTGGTCAATTACTTTCACCAGTAAATCAGTGGTCACAGACTTATCTGCCTGAATAATGAGAGGCCTTGCATCTTTTCTATTTAAATGTTCAAGGGTGCTACGAATGCCATGCACTCCAATATTTGCTCCTCCGTATATTACTTGTCCATCATTGGTTATAGCGATTAAGAAGACATTCTTTTCTAAGCGCTCGCTAGATACTGCTGAAGGTTTGTTTACTTCAACGCCTGTTTCCTTTACGAATACAGTTGTAACAATAAAAAATATCAACAGAATAAATACAACATCTAGCAGTGGTGCTAAGTCAATCTCATTACTATTTTCTTGCTCAGTGCGCCGTTCAAATGAAGATCTCATGAGTGACCTCGCTGTTTTTTTAGTTTGAACAATACTAATTGACGGAAAACCAAAGAGGGTATTGCCAGTACTAATCCAAGTTTGGTGGTTATTAGTGCGTTGGAAATACCACCTGACATGATGGCTTGTTGGCTTAATACTTCAAAGATTGAGATAAATTCAAATGTGTCGAGTAAACCTTGAATTGTACCAAGCAAGCCGAGCAGTGGTTGGGCCGAAATTAAAGCAAGCAGTCCTGTTTGCCAGTTACGTACTTTTACTTCCCAACCTTGTGAGGGGGAGGCGAAATAAAGATCAAATAAGATGAAATAAGTGAAGCTAGCAAGGCCGAGCAACGCTAAAACTACTTTGTTTGAAAGTAAAGAAGTCAGCTCAGCCATGCTGTGGTCCTTTACCTGTAATTTCAACTTTGCTGAGTAGTAGCGCCAGAGTTTCTAGGGCAGATTGATAGCTTTTTACTTTTCTGGTGAGTAGGGCACTGATTATGAGTGATGGGATCGCAACGATTAAGCCTAACTCAGTTGTAATAAGAGCTTGAGAAATCCCTCCCGAAACGACCGAAGCATCTCCTGAGCCGAAAACGTTCATCATCATGAATGTATGGATCATACCCGAAACAGTACCAAGTAGCCCAAGCAGTGGTGCGACCGCAGCACACGTTGTCACAACTCCTATGTATTTTTCATTGCTTGCTTTGTATTTTGACAGTTGGGCTATTAATAAGTCATCACGTTTTTGAGAGACTGGATTTTTATCTATAATACCCATGAGTGACTTTTGAATAGGCTCTAAATCTTCAATTAGCACGGCGAATTCATCAACAGCCAATGGTTTATCGTTAAATACCGACATCTGGGTTTCTAGTTTTTTGAGGTTTGGCAAACGAGTAAGCTGAACACTTTTAACTATACCAATAATTAGTGCCGCCAATGCGAAGCAAATAATAGGGACTGCCCAAGTTCCACCGCGTTCGATGTACTCAAGAAAAGAAAATTGAGTTTGATTGAGTTTCGCAGCATTGCCCAAAGTTGGATCAAAGGTAATGCGAGATACTCCATGCTCTTTTAGCGCTGATATATGTGTATATATATTGCCTTCACTCGTAAAAGGATGAACTTGAGCTTTATCACTGCTTCCAATTCTTGAAACGATACCGGCTTCTTCATTATTAATCGCGTATTCAATAGGACCAATTTTAATACTTTCAAAGTTGGCCAATTTGTTATCGCTGCCGATAAGCTGTGTTGAGCGAAAGCGAGGCGTCAGTTTTGAATCGAATTGTGCAATAAAATGCATGGTATTAAGCCTACCAGTTTCATTCGAAATCTTACTGTTTGTTTGCTGCTCGAAAGATGTGATTAACTGTAGTTGGTAGTTTTGTTGGGCTTGCCATTGTTGATTACGCGTTTTTAAGTTATCGATATTTATTAGTTGTTCATCTTCTAATCTGCGTATGTTTTTTGCCTGACTACGAAGTGCCTTTACACGCTGCAACTGCGCATGAAGCTTATTGGCAAGTGCCTTATGCTCTTTGTCTATTTTTAATTGTGAGGCTTCAAGTTTATTCTTTGCAATTGCAATACGACTCAGTAATTCATTGGAAGTATTCGAGTTGCCTTTAGCGGCAAAGCTACAAACCAAAAATAGAGTAAAGCTGATTATTCGTATCATAGCTTGTCTCCGTATCTTCGCTCTATCGCAAGGGGCAGTTGAACATAACGAGCCCTTGTAGGTTGCTTTATTATGTCAGTAACTGCAGATATTTGAGCATTAGATAATTCAGTTCCTAGAATTTGTGTTGTTTGCGGACCATGCCACCAATGCCACTTGCTGTTATCACTTCTACCATACCCGTAGTATTGTTTGTCTGCTGATATATACCAACCTTGAGATAGTCCTAGATAGACTTGCTCAGCGAGGATTGATTTGCTCTCGTCTTTTGAAAATGATACTAAGCCCGTGTGAAATACAACTTGATCATCGAAATCGTAAGCTTGTTTGAATAGTTTTAGAATGCTGTCTAATTTGTTTGAGTTCGCCTGGGGGGCTAAAGTTATAAGTGTCTCTTGCCACTTTTTCTGTAACGGTAAAGGAAGCCTTGGCTGTACAGACTGCATGTAATTTACAAGGTTGTCCAAATCCGTAGCCAATGAAGCGTCATACTCTTCGAATTCTGCTTGTTGTGTGATGAGTTTTTGCCTTTGTTGCGACACTTCATTTTTATTACTGCGGTTTCTCTCAAGTAATCGTTCGAGCTCTTGTTGTTCTTTTTGTAATAGTGAAATTTGTTGCTGTAGCTTTGTTTTTCGCTCAGCCCAGACGGAATTTAATGTGCTTTGTTGTTTTTCTAGTTTAAGCCACTGATCAATGAGTTGAATATCTTGGTTAGCAGATGCTCCAAAACACATAACCCAAAAGGTTAGTACGAGCATTGGGCGAAGATATTTTGCCACTATAAACTTCCTTATTGTTGTTCGATATATATGTTGTGATTAATAGTTGTGCAATATTTATATTAGAAAGGCTGTTGATAAAATGTCAATTAGACTATTTAACACACATTATTAATATGAATTTTATTGAATTTAGAGGGGTATCAATTAAGTGCTAACTGTTGATAGTTATACGTTTTAAGGCAATAAAATAATAAAAGCGCTACATTATTGCTAAGTTATAAATTTATTAATTATATCTGTTGATTATTTTTCAATCGGAATGATTGCAATAAAAGAAGGGGAATTGGGTATTTTTAAAAGCTGTACAACGAGTGCCGCTCGCTATACAGCTTTTGACTGTTCCTAATTAAAAGCTAAAACTGACTTTTGCATAGTAAGTCATACCGTCAAAGCCATAGGGCAGTGCTCTCAATGGGTAGCGCATTGCACCATTGGTAATGAAGTTTAATACCTCATCCTCACCAAGTTCGTCAGGTGTTTCATCGAAAATATTATCAATACCCACAGATAAATTAAGATTTTCAGTTAGCTCATAACCAAAATTCACGTCAACTAAGACCGCGGACTCTACTACACTGGTCTGTTGCCAGCTATTTGTAGGAGATAGAAAATCTGGAAGAACAATGTGTCTACCAGCAAAGTAACTTACTTCGGTTTCGCCAAAATAATTGAACCTCAACAACGAAGACCATTGCTCAGTTTGATAATCAAACGTCAAAGTAGCTCGTTCTTGTGGTTGCCCATGAGTTAAAAACGAACGACGCTGCTCATCAAGTGCAATGGTATCTGGAATGCCTTCAGGTGAATTGACTCTATCGATGGTCGTTTCATTTTTATTAGCTGCAAAGGTAATTTCAAGCTCGCCATCTCCAAAATCGGTATTGTATGATGCAATTAAATCAACCCCTTTGGTGGTTGAGTCTAAAGAGTTCGAGAAGAAGTTCCCTTGAACAGCGCCTGTGGCTTTTAGGGCGGTATTTGCGTCGGCAAAATTTGTAAGTTCAGCGCTATCGGCACCGATAAAGCTGCCTAAGTTAATTCTGTCGTAAATTTTGATTTGATAGAAATCTAAAGTTAGCGATAAATTGCTGCTAACATCCCAAGCTAAACCCAAGTTGTAGTTATCTGATGATTCGAGTTTTAATCCATCAATCCCGAGTGCAGAAGGGAAAGGAGATCCTGCCGTTGCGGTATATGAAGTCGCTAGAGAGCCATCACCACCTAATGTGGTTGTAAAAGCTGTGTATCCTGATTGTTGAAGGGATGGTGCTCTGAAGCCTGTAGAGGCTGCGGCTCTGACAGCTAGATCCTCTGTAATTTCATAGCGGCTAGCTAACTTCCAAATGGTGTCATCACCAGAGTCGGAGACGTCTTCATATCTGAGTGCTGCACTAACGAGCCAATTCTCATTGAGTAGGGTTTCAGCTTCGATGTAAATGGCGTGACTTGAACGGTCTGCGTTGTTTGCTGCATCTGGTCTAAGGCCTTGGTATGCTTGAAAACCACAATCAGCAAATACTTCAGAATCTATTACAGAAGCAAACGAACGCTCTGCGTTGGACGCACCACACGCATAAGAAGCGACTTCACCAGGCACAATTTGATAGTTCTCTTTACGATATTCTGCACCAATAGATAGGTAGATTGGCTCGGCATTGTCTCTATCGATTACCCCATTGATATCTAAATTTGTGGTCCATTGATCAAAACGGAATCCACCAGAGTATCCACCTCTAGGTCCAGCATTGTCAGCGATATCTTGGTTGCTAGCGTTTGGATTATTTGCAAGGTACTCTGCTGCGTAGGACGCATTGATAGTATTCGACGAAGAGTAGTCGTACTGGTTTTCACCATATACAGTTGAAAAATCAAAGTTCCAATCTGGATTAATATCGCCTTTTATACCAATTGCGAAGGAGATATCTTCCGCTTCATTATCAATACGAGGTAAAAAACCGTCAGGGTATACTTGCGGTACGTTACGTTCTGCACGATCAAAATCACGATAAAAACCATTGCCTAGGGCCGTTCTATTGGAATAACCAGCAAATGAGTAGAGTTCTTTGTCTCCCACAGGGAGCGCTGCGTTGTAGAAAACAGAAATAAACTCACTGTCTGAATTTCCTTGACGCCAGCGAACAGATTCTGACAGTTCACCTTTTGCAATTGTAGATGATCCCCCAGTATCTCTTTCTGCTCTATTGGTGCCGTCCGCATCTCTATATTCTAAAGATACGTTGATAAAGCCACCTTCATTACCAATATCGAAACCGCGGTTCAAGCCAAGTGCATACGTATCACCATCACCTTCTCCAGTTGAACTACCTTGGAAAAACCCGGTAGTGACACCAGTCGAATCATTCAGAGATAAGTTGATTACGCCTGCAATTGCATCGGAACCATATCTTGCTGCAGCACCGTCTCGTAAAATTTCAACATTTTTTAGTGCCATCATTGGAATGGAATTCATGTCAGTTCCCGCAGCGCCTGCGCCTACTGTCCCTGACAAGCCGAAGATGGCTTGAGTATGTCGCCTTTTACCATTGATTAGCACCAATGTTTGATCTGGTTGTAACCCTCTCAAAGTTGCTGGACGAAATAAATCTGAACCATCAGATACTTGAGTTCTACTAAAGTTAAAAGAGGGGGCAATTGATTGAAGGCTTTGCCCTAATTCTGTGAAACCACCTTTATTAAGTTGCTCGGTATCTAATATATCAATTGGAGAGGTCGACTCGGTGGCGGTACGGTTAGAAACTTTTGAACCGAGAACTGAAATAGTTTCAATTTTTTCTTCGGCTGGTTCATTGGCTTGCGCCATCGTGGTACTGGCCAATAGTGCTAACGCTATTGGTGATAGCTTGAGAGATCCTGTCATAACTTACTACTCTATAATTATTTTTTATTTTAACGGCTTTGCCTGCCTTAGACGTTGTCATAAATAAAACTCAAGTGCAATATATTTGTTCTAAATATGTAAACAGAATATCGTGCGTAACACTATGAATTACCTTCAAGTATTTGTGCTGCAATAGTTTCGAGCTCAGAACGCAGCCATATTAGACCTTGGTCTAAGTTGAATGAAGGATGCCACACCATGAACAATTTATAGTCAGGCAGAGCTAGAGGTGGTTCTAATATCTGTACATTTTCAGAGTCCTGTTGCCTAAGTAAGAGTGCTGGGACTGTAGCGATTAAATCACAGTTGCTCACCAGTTCAACTGCGTTCATAAGTTGGGGCACTATGGCCGCTATTTGACGTGTTTTTCCGAGTCTTTCAAGTTCATTGTCTAAGCTTGCGCTTTCAGCTCCCCAAGGAGAGATGAGTACATGTTTTGCGCTTAGGTAAGCCTCTAAAGAAAGTTTATTTAAAACTATCGGGTGTTGTTTCTTAGCAATGACGCGATAGTGCCCAGATATTAATTTCTGCTGGCTCAGATTATTTGCAAAAGCATGTGCGTGACTAAATGTCAGTACCAAGTCGATATGATTAGAAGACAATGCTTGAATTGGGATCTCCGAACTAAGATCAATGACCTTAATTCGTATATTGCTGTTAAGTGTAGACAGTGTGTTTAGCAGAGGATAGATAAACAGTTTAGTTGTGAAGTCTGTTGCGGCAATGACAAATTGGCGCCTAGAAGTATTCATCTCAAAACTGTCAATGCTTTTGGCAATTTGACTGAGTAACTCTATACCTTGTTGTGCGAGAGGTTGAATATCGATTGCTTTTTGTGTGGGTAGCATCTTTCCTTTAACTCGAACAAATAGCGGATCGTTAAAGGCTATTCGGAGTCTTTTTAACGCGTGGCTCATTGCTGATTGACTCAAACTTAAGTTATCAGCTGCATCGGATACACTTTGCGTTTTGTAAAGTGCGTCAAGCACTAGCCATAAGTTCTGATCAAATTGTCTGAGATCCATTGTATGTACCAAATTCATGTATATCTGAAAAATGTACATTTGATTCATCTGATATTGCAACTTAATCTAGTTTTAGATAACTCAGGAATAATTAAGATGAATAAGAACTCAGTAATTAATTTTGCACAAAAGCTGGCATTGATTAATGAACATTGGTCACCCAAAGTAGTTGCGCAACTCAATGACTATCAACTGAAGTTGGTAAAAGTAAAAGGGGAGTTTACTTGGCATCAACATGTTGATACAGATGAATTATTCCTCGTTATAAAAGGTTCGATGGATATCCATTTTAAAGACAGGGTTGTACCATTAACAAGTGGTGAGATGTACGTAGTTAAAAAAGGCGAAGAACATAAACCGGTTGCAACCGATGAGTGTCATATTTTAATTATCGAACCAAGTGGAGTGGTAAATACAGGTGACGCAGGTGGTGAGTTGACAGCGGATAATGATGTCTGGATTTGAATCTAAATAAGACTAGGGCCAAATCATTAGCCCCAAAGTTAATTTTTTAAAGGTTGTTTATGTGAAAGGTCGTTCTTTCATGCACGATGCCATGGAGAATAACACTTTTAATTTTGTTATAGGCTTCTACGCTCGTGAGAGGATTTGATCTTAGAAGCAATAAATTCGCTACCTTACCAGGCAATACTGCCCCATATTTAGACTCAAGTTGATAGGCTTTGGCATTGTTTATCGTTGCACTGGCTAACAAGCCAACAAGATCAACACCAGCGTGATGCATATCCCTTAGCTCCCAGAAAGTGGACAACCCAGGTTGAGAAGCATAAGTGGGTGCTGGTGGCGTATCGGAGCCCAATAATATTGGCGCTCCTTTTTTGTAAAGGTAATTTAAAACACGCTTGCCGTTAGTTTGTTTGGACTGCATGTATTTAAATTTTTGCTGGTGGCTCATGGCCTTCCACCCTGACAACATCTCTCTGGCAAACCACTGACCATTAGGGGACTTGTACCAATCCAACTGCCAATTTGGTAGCACTGTTTTGTATTTATTTTTATTTAAGTGACCGGGAACCATCACGTCTGTGAGGCTGCGCATTACGTTTAAAGAAGGCTGATAATAGGTATTTTTCTTCAGAATCTGATTCGCAACGCGTTTTACATTTATTGGTAGGCTGTTAGCGAGACTCGCTTCTTGCTGGTGTTCATCCAACCAGTTCCATATACCGTGTGCCAATATATCTATATTGTTTTGTAGCGCAATTGATTGCATATCTGTGGCATTGGCATGGACCATAACCGGTAGCTTTAGTCTATTTGCTTCAGAGGTTATTTCTTTGACACTTTCCTGATTGATGAGCCGGATATTCTTAGCTTTATCAAAACCATCTTCTATAAAAATTTTAGCGCAGATTGCGCCATCTTTTTTGAGTCTTCTGACCGCAGTTTTTGCTTGATGCAAAGATGTTATTGATGGAGTCGATAGGTGGCTCGGATCATCGTGTTGATGAACGTAATAGGCTCGCTGTTTATGAAGGTTTTGGTATTTAATTCCTTGGGCCGCATAGCCTTGATAGATTGGCATTGCGCCGCAAAAATAAGCATCAGGTGAAAATGAATGACTGTTAAACTCAGCTATGCCCTGTGCCGTATTTGCTGGGTCGATGACTTGTGTAACACCGTAGTACAAATAATTGGCCCCTTGGCGTTTTAAAAATTGGGATTGCATTTTTTTGGCATCGTTATCTGTTTTTAATAGTCCAGGCATTGTTCTTAAGTGTGTATGGCTGTCGGTTAAACCTGGAATTAAAAATAGCCCATTTGCATCTATCATTGTGTTGGCAATTGGCCTAGTCGAGTTATTTGATACTTCAATTATTTTTCCATTGCTAATTGAGACCCAATGATTAGTTTTTATGGATACTTCACTTTGGTTGATTGGTGATATAATGGTTGCATTATCGATTAGCAAATCTACTTTGGCGTGTGCTAAGTTAGCTGCCAGTAGAGAGAGTATTTGAGCATATTTTTTCATATAACCTCCTGTAAAAAGGCGAACTTAAAACAACCTGGGCATTAGGAAATGAAATTCTCATAACAGAGAACTAAAATTTTTCTTAAAAAAATAAAAAGCAATAAAAACAAAAAGTAATATGAGTCGTGAGATTGAAACAGTTCAGGTAGGAAACTGGGTTGTGACACCTAAATTAAACAAAATAAAGCATGTAGAAACCATGGCGGAGCATGTGGTGACGCCAAAGGTGATGATGCTACTCACTACTTTGATTGAAAATCGCAATTGTCCATTGAGTGTTGATGAGCTTGCTCAGCTAGTTTGGCCTGATAGAGTTGTGTCTGATAACTCGGTCTACCAAGCTGTTGCAATGCTTAGAAAAGTGCTCAATGAAGACAGTGATATTCACGATTACATTGAGCGAATTTCGAGTCAGGGCTACAGGATTGTGCCACAAGTAGAGATTGTGCGAGTTGATAGTGCTCCTCAAGAAAAAAATCGCTCGGCCCCGCTAAATATACTGATTGGAGCCCTCATTACAGTAACCTGCATAATTGTCATTACTAAGTTATTCAACTCACTTGTCAAAAGTTCACCAGTCAATGATCCATACTTCGAATCAGTCTCGTTAGCGCAGCACTTGGCGAGCAAAAAACGGGCGGAAAAAATCATCAAAGCGAAACAAATATATTCGGAGGTGCTAGAGAAAAACTCGCAACATACTGGTGCAATGAGTGGGTTGTGCAATACCTATATGGCCTTGGCTACATATGGCTCATTACCAGAATCAAAAGTAGAGCCATTGTGTCGCCCGTTGTTGGAAGCGGCGATAAAACTAGACAGCAATAGTGTCGATGTCTTAACTTCCATGGCGAGATTAGAGACTTTAAGTAAAAATTATAATGTTGCAATACGGTATTTTTCTAAAGCTCTAGATTTGTCAGGTAACTCTCCAATGTTGTGGTATTGGGATGGTCGATATTACCGAGAGACGAATAATCTAAATGAAGCCCTAAAAGCGGACTTAAAAGCGTTCAGACTTGCGCCAAATGATCCAACTGTTCTCAGAGGTCTCGCTTACACCTATCTAAACCTTAGGGATTTGAAAAGTGCACGTAAGTATTTTGAACGCAGTGTTGAAATTGCACCACACATTAAAAACATACCGCTGTATCAATTAGACTTTTATCCATTAAACATTGAACTTGCTGAAAGTTATCGAAATTGGTTTACGACCCACATCGAAGATCACACAAAGATGTATCCCTTACATCGTTTGTCTCATATTTTATTTTTATTGAGTATTGGTAACTCCAAAGACCCTCAAGAAGAGTTTGAGAAAATAAAGCCAAGCCAAAGAGCGTCATCTTTTGGTTTATATGTAGAAGCTGCTATTAGCTGGCATCAACAAGATAAAGCAAAAGCTGTCACGTTATTAAAGCAAAGGTATTTATTGGCCCCGCAAGATAGCCATTATGTCATGCCATACATTATGGGATTGTATCAAACTCAAAAATTTAAAGAGGCTAATCGGATTTTCGAAAAACACTTTAGTGAAATTAGCATGATGAACCATCAGGTTCGCGGCAATGTTGGCAATTATCTATTGTACTCGTTTATTCTTCAGGGCTTAGGAGAGCATGAGAAGGTTGCAGCTATTCAAAAATTAATGGCTGACCAACTGGCTATACGAAGCGCTATAAAACCACGCTACCTGCCTTATTGGCATTTCTTAGATGGTGACCAGCAAAAGGTTGTATCCTCTCTATTTGAGTTGTTAAACACTGGGTGGCTGCCAGATGCCAATGACAATATGTTTGTGGTGGAAATGTTTAGCGGCTTAATCGAAGATGAGCAAATACGAAGTTCTTGGCTTATAAAACTCGAAGACATTCAAAAAAACGTGCGTCAGCAAGTTACAACCTTACCATAATGTGAACTCACTACTAGCCTCAGCCTCTAAGCGTACCTTTGAGCGAGCATAGCACTCATTAAATGTTTGATTGCTTGTCATTATTAGTT
Source organism: Pseudoalteromonas luteoviolacea DSM 6061 (assembly GCF_001625655.1). GTDB lineage: Bacteria > Pseudomonadota > Gammaproteobacteria > Enterobacterales > Alteromonadaceae > Pseudoalteromonas > Pseudoalteromonas luteoviolacea. The sequence continues at coordinate 168,014 of NZ_AUYB01000136.1, forward strand.
GAGGTTATTTTGCCGGTGAATTGTGTGCTCAAATCTATTGAAAATTTTAAGTAACCTGACTTCTCAACACTGTTAGGTCGCGAAAAGTGTTGCAGCTAAAATTACCAAACCTGCTTATAAAATCACAACACCTCCTCACATTGAAATTCTTTGTAATTAAATTGGTTGCTTCTGGTTTTGATGTGTTAATCATGTTGTTTTTTTGTATTGTTTTTTGTTCTTGATTAAGCTTAATGGGGCGAGCCTCTTAGAAATATAAATAGAGATACTTTTAGTCAGAAGAGAGATATTCAGTGGCCTCTTATGATTTAAGGATAATAAAAGAGTACTAAAAATATGTTAATTGCGCATTCTAATAGCTCAAAAATTCAGGACAACTTTTTTTCCAATAGCTATAAATTGCTAGAAAAGATAGGGCAAGGCGGCTTTGGGGAGGTGTATAAAGCGACTCAAGTTAGCACCGGCCAATTGGTTGCCATTAAGTTTCTTCGAATATCTTCCGACCTCGAGGAGGACAAGAAAAGTCGCTACATAGCCAGGTTTCATAGAGAAATTGACTTGATAAGCAGGTTGCACCATCCAAATATTGTCCACTTAATCGATAGGGGAAAGTGTGATGGAGGGTTGATCTATGCAGTTTATGAATATATTGATGGACAATCGCTTAAAGACTTCCTAGCCAGCAATGGCCCTTTATCTGCTTTGAATGCAGCGGACGTTATGGCTGGCGTACTAGATGCCCTTGCGCACGCTCACGCCAAAGGTGTCATTCACCGTGATATCAAACCTGCAAATATTATGCTGTTAAAAGCGGGAGCCAAGCTGCATGTCAAAGTTTTAGATTTTGGGATTGGAAGTCTAGTACAAGAAGCTAGAAAACTCGATTATGAAAGTATCACATTAACCCAAGAAACCTTAGGAACACCGGCTTACAGTGCGCCTGAGCAATTGCGAGGCGAACCGCCAGTATCCCAGACTGACATATACGTATGGGGTCTTGTTTTTCTGGAGTGTTTGACCGGAGAAACAGTAATGCGAGGATCGAGCTTAGCTTCAATATTTCATCAGCAACTGAGCCCCGCGAATATTCCTTTGGATGTATTGGCAGGACATGACTCAGCTTCGTTAATGCGAAGAGTATTAGATAAAAAAGTAGATCAAAGACCTAAGGATGCAGTTGAGCTATACAAAGTCTTTCGCAAAATAAATTTTGCTAATTTAGTTGGGACTTTAGCTCCCTCAAGCGCTAAATTAGAATCAAAACCAGTCGAACAGTCCACGCAAACAATAGCAAAAACACTTACTCAAGAAGTATCGGATACCCGCTTCGGTTTGTCTTACACTAGGCTAGCAGAGAGAAAGCAAGTAACTATTCTCTGCATCATACTGGGGTGTGAACCGATTAATGGTGCGCAAGACGGTGCGCAAGATGTCATCGATACGTTACACGCAGATCAGCTTCAGCAGTGTATTGATATTGCAACTAGATTTGGCGCTTACCATGTAGGTACGTTAGGAGATACATTAGTATTTTATTTTGGCTACCCAAGAGCCAGTGACAGTGATAGTAGGCTGAGCGCAAGAGCTGCATTGGAGGTTGTGAGCAGGATACATAGTAAAAATGCACTTCTTAAATTAAGCCACGGCATTGTGTCTCATTTGAAGATGGGAATGGAAACTGGCTCGATGGTGAGTCTCGCGAATAATATGCCAGAGGGAAGAGCTGCTCATAATGCCATCGAAATGGCTCGTTGTGCTAACAGTGGTCAAATTGTTTGCTCTAAAAATGTAAAGCAGCTGCTAGATGCTTATATAAACTTTGAACTTGTGCATATGTAACTGCCCCAGTTTTAGT
>NZ_AUYB01000137.1 GCF_001625655.1 Pseudoalteromonas luteoviolacea DSM 6061
GAACGCCGAGAACGGTTTGGAAATTGGGAAATCGATACGGTATTAGGTAAACATGGTACAGGCGCGATAGTGACCATCTTAGAGCGAAAAAGTCGTTTTTATTTAGCGAAGAAAGTGTCATCAAAATCTGCTGATGCAGTGACAAAAGCGACGATAGAGATGCTTATGCCATTTAAAGAGTACGTACACACAATTACCGCAGATAATGGTAGAGAGTTCGCGGGGCATGAACAAATTGGCATTGCATTAGATACTAAGATTTACTTTGCACATCCATATAGTTCTTGGGAGCGAGGCGCAAACGAAAATGCCAATGGCCTATTGAGGCAGTATATTAAAAAAGGGTCGGATTTAAGACAGGTAACAGATGGAGATATTAAGTTTGCTCAATCAAGGATTAACTACCGTCCTAGAAAGTGTTTAGGGTTCAAGCAACCAGCCATTATTTTTAAAGAACAGGGTATGGCTGCTTGATATTAACGAGTGTCGCAGTTCGGAGTTGAATTCGGGTCTAACCAACGTTTAAATTTTCCCTCACTGGAAACAAATTGTAGTTCTAAAGTGGGTAAAAAAGCCTTTTCAACTAATTCCGGGTTTCCTTGTGCTGTTCCATCAAAGTACCATTGAATTACTTGCTTTATTTGTTTAATGTCATCGTTCGCCTCAACGGTGTGCATTTGTGAAATCGCCACAACGTACATCATCATTTGAATTATTCGCTTCATAGATTCTCCTCGTTATTGTGTATTATTGACACCAACATTGGCGTTGAAAGTGAATGGATTTTGAGCTGATTGATACTGTACAATCTTGTTTGGTTGCATGTCGTGTATCATATATGACCGAATATGACTTTTTATTATGCGCATATTTATCAAATAATTATAATAATCAGTAAGGGAAAAAATGCGCTGGAAGTTAGGTTCATTTTACTTTAACGCCAATAGCAATGTGCTAAATAAGCAGGAGCAAGAAGTTCTGCTAGAGCCCAAAGTGGCCGATTTGTTACGTTATTTGTGTCAAAATCCACAACGGGCCATCAGCCGAGATGAATTGATTGAACACGTGTGGCTTGGACATGTTGTCAGTGACAGTGCAATAAATCGCATTGTGGTAAAATTACGAAAAGCACTTGAAGATAATGGCAAAATAAAGCGGTTTGTCGTGACCGTTCCAAAAGTTGGCTACAAACTAGCGGTTGCAGCGGAGTTGTTGAGCGCGCAGCCGAAACCAGAAGAAGAAAGTCTGGTGGATAAAAACATGCCAGAACGAGAGCAATCTAAAAACGTAAAACTACCTTATGTTATTGTATGCTTATTGAGTGCTTTTGTGTTTTTACTTTTTATCACCCAGCGTGCAGAAGAGCCGCCAACTTATAGCGATGCAAAAGTCTCCCCATTATTGAGGTTGTCAACCACGCAATCTCAAGGCGCCATGTCTACAGATCAAAGGTACTTGGCATTTTCTGCCCCCAATTCACTTGGCAACCACCAATTACATATACAAGATAATCACAACAATTTAACTCATGTGGTTAGCCCTGATGATGGTAACGCTCATATGCCCTATTGGTCAGATGATGGGCGCCATATTTTTTATGCGTTTTATGGCAAACAAGATTGCGAGATCCATCAGTTGGATATTTTTGAGAGCGAGGTTAGTAAGCCAAAAGTCATTTACCAATGCGCCGACCGTCAAGTTCGTTCTGTAATTCACTTACCTGAAGAGCAAAAACTGCTGTTTGTTGAACGAGTTGAAGCATATGCGCCTTGGCAGGTGTTTTCTATATCTTTAAATTCAATGACAAAACGGAAAGTTGCCCAACCAATTCCTATTGGCAAAGGGAATTACTACCTAGATAGAGACAGAAAAACCAACCGCATTTTGCTACTACATGAACCAACCCCAAGTATTAGCCAAGTATTTGAAATGAACATTGCCGATAGTACGTACCATAGCTTGGTGAAATTGCCATATAAAGTTAATTCAGCATTGTGGGCCTATGACTTAAACAGCATAGTACACCCCGGAGAGCATCCTTCATTTGATTTGGTAGCAACAGAAATCACAACAGGCCAACAACAGGTGCTTTATAGTGATTCGAGGCGAATTAGAGACCTCAATCGGATAAACAATGGTAGAGATTATTTGTTCACCTCATACATCTTGAACCGGGATATCCAATTGGATGGGGAAATTAGTGTTTTGTCTAACTCATCGGTAATGGATTACTTACCTGCTATTTCAAATGATGGGAAGCTGCTGGCATTTATTTCTAAACGCTCCGGATATAGCAAGTTATGGTTGCAGCAAATTGGTACCAATCAACTGCGCTCAATTGAACTCTTAGATCGAGGACGTTTGTTCTACCAACTGTCTTGGTCTTTCGACGATAAACGACTGCTTGCCAATACCGATAAAGGTATTGTGATTTACGACATCGAGCAACTTGGTGTACATAAAGTTATTGACCTAGCCAATACAGTCGCGGCTGTCGGTTGGTACAGTGATGAGCAAATTCATTATAGCGAGTGGCAGATGCAAGGTTGGCAAGCAAATATACTTGATTTAAATACTAGCCAGCACTTGCCAATGGACAAAACTTCCGCTTTTGTGCTGGCAAATAAAATAGAGGGTAAAATGCAGTATGTGTATTTTGACCAAAACTTTGCTGCAAAATGGCAAGGCAACTCTGTTGAAATCAGTGTATGTGCGGATGTTTTACGTCGTTATCGAGTCAGTTGGCAATTTCATAACAACCTAATTTACTGCCGAAATACCGAAAAAAATGCAATCTTGGCAATAGATGTTGAAGGGCGGGTAACCAGCATGTATCACGCTGACTATATTCCACATCACTTTAGCGTTTCTGATGAACACTGGGCGACATGGCACATTTCATCTTATGTAAGCGACTTAATAAGAACAAATTTTAATGATGGGTCATAAAAAGTCATATTTTCTCATCGTTTGGTAATGCTTTGCTGACAGGGCTTCGACAATAATTCTCCCGCTTAAAACGAATAGTAGGAGAAAACTATGTTAAAAGTAATTGGCTTAATTTGGCTGACATTTATCGGCGTGTTTGCTGAGCCAGCTTTGGCTAAAGGTAATCAAAACCAAAAAATATTGTTTATATTGTCTGCAGACGAACATGGTTACTATTTACCTGAGGTTGTTGCACCTTACCAGCATATCGTAGATAAGGGTTATAGTATCGAATTTGCCAGCCCTAACGGCAACATTGGTCGCCCCGCAGCTTTAAGTTTGCTTTCTCAACAAGAGCGAGACAATTACAAGAAATTGCGTCAAAACAGCAATATTGATCAACCAATTCCATTGAGGTCGATTCTGGCCAAAGATTATGTCGCATTTTACGTTCCAGGCGGAGCTGGACCTATGTTCGATCTTGCCGGGCATCCAGAAATGACAAGGCTTTCATTGGCATTTTTGTCACAAAATAAAATTATTTCAGGGGTTTGTCATGGCCCTGCCGCTTTTGTGGATATCAAAAAGCCAGATGGGCAGTTTTTAGTCACAGGCCTTAAAATAACAGCAAAATCGAATGCTGAAGAGGGTCGCTGGGCGCGCAGAAATTACGCTTTTTTACTTCAAGATAAGCTAAAAGCCCAAGGCGCAAACTTTTCTTTTGCGGCGCCCGGCGCTCCCTATGTTGTCCATGATAGCAATGTTCTAACAGGACAAAACCCTAAATCTGCACTGCCGACAGCAATTCGATTAGTTGAGTTACTTCAAACTAAAGGTTCATAAAGCAAAAGTGCGTCAACCAATCTACTAATAGGCTCAGGGAGTTAATTTTTAATCAATTAGCTCCCTTGGCTTTCGCTACTCTCTATCATAATGTTGCCCATGTTCTCTTCTTTACTTAAATATTGCTTTTAAATCAATGTATTAAATAAGTTGGAATAAAGTTTAATTATTCTATTACTGTTGCAATTCGTATAGTTCTATTTTGGTCGGTTACTTATATCAGTGGTATTAATTCTGAAAAGTGGATTAGGCTTGCATATTACTAAGGATTTTGAATATTTATGTCAGTGTTTTTGTTTATGGATTTTATGAGTTATAAATTATTTAATTTTTTTGTTTGTTTTGTGCTTTGTTATTGCTCTGGTGTTTTTTTCAATGTTAATGTTGGTTCGGTTTTTAATAAATAAAAGGATATTTAAATGAAATCATTAGTATTGTCTATTGCAGCTTTTACAATGTTCTCGGCTAGCGCCCAAGTTGAGAGAGTTTCTGGGCCAACAGTAGAACCTGCTGCATTTACAAAAATATACTTCGTCTGCAAAAAGGGTGGTTCAGCATTATACCACGGAATCATTTACCATAAGGTAGATCTCGCCCCTGAACAAAGAAACTGTAGTTGGGAAGGTGGTCAACTTTATTGGTCAACAACGGGTTACCCTTGGTAGGCTGATACTTATCAGACTCTGGCAATAATCTTGGTTGTTGCCGATATATGTGAGCTAAGTCTGAACTGTAGTGGACTTAGCTTTTTTTTTGACTAAAATTTGAAGGTGCTAAACCCTCATAAAAAAATTAAAATATGAGGTGATTAATATTTTATTATATTATTAATTTTCTTGTTTGTTATTTTTCTTATTGTGGGATTTTATCGTTTTTTTACATTAGTATTGGGTTCTTAAAATGTCGTAGCTATTATATTTACTAAAAGGACTATATTGTGAAAAAGCTATTACTTTCATCATTATGTGGCTTAGCTGCATTTTCTTCACTATACAACGCGAACGCGCTTGCTACTACCGCTCAAGTTGATCTGCAAAGTTATATGGATGGTATTTCATTTGAGCAAAATGATACTTCTACCAATGCCAATAAGTTTAGGTTGTCACTAGGAAATATCGAAGTCACTGAAATCAAAGAAGGGAAGAACACTGTACAAGTAAAGTTGCTTGATCTTGATGGTAAAAAGCATGCCGCATGGCTGTGTAACACCAATGTGGACTATTCCAAGGAGAAGCCTGGAAATACAAGGTTTTTGAGTTGTACCGGTGAAAACTCTCAGCATGGTTATCAGTATATCGATATGAGCCCAAGAGCTTATAAGATGAATTTTTACAATAAGGGTGAATTGTTTCAATCTTATGAGTTTGCTCTTGAAAAGAGTGAATTTGTTAAAAATACCAAAGATCTCAAAGTTGCTAGCTTGTGGGATGACTATGTGTCAATTGGAGAAGCGCAATTAGATATTTGGCAAGACAGCTCATTGGAGTTGATCAAGCCATCTCCAAATACACTAGATAAAGCCGCTGGTGGCACAGGATTAACGTTCCATCTTATTCGAGGTGACAAAGTAATTGGCGAAGGCCGAGGTTCAATGAGCTCTTACCCTGGGCGCCTTAAATTTACACGCGTATCGTTTACGAAACCGCATGATGAGCGTGGCGCACGCTTAGCGATCACAAAACTAGAAGATGGCGAGTATCATATTCTTGCTTACAAAGATGAGCGAATTCCCGTCGAGTCCTACAGTTTTGAAGTGAAAGGAGGAAAAGTCGTCAAGACAGGCCGTCAATTAAGTAGCGGAGTTGATAGCATATACAGCGATAAGGGCAAAAACTGGTTTGCAAAAAGTACCGATGACTTAGATAAGTTAGCTAACAGTGCAATTTACCCAGAGGACCCAGAAGAAATTCGTAAAAGAGAGCAAGAAAAGGAACGCCTAGCTAAAAAAGCCAAAGAAAAGGCCGAAAGGGAAAAAAGAGCGAAAGAAGCGGCAGAGCGTAAAGAGCAGCAGCGAATAGCGAGAGAAGAAGCCATTGCTAAAAGAGAGCAAGCTAAACGAGAAGCGAAGCAAAAGAAAGAGCAAGAACGTTTAGAGCGAGAGCAATTAAAAGCTGAGCAAAAAGCTGAAAGGGAAGCGCAACAGGCTAGAGCACGTGAACAAAGCCTTGAAGCTCAGGCTAAAGGGCAAGCCTCGAGAGAGGAAGCATTGCAGGCTAACTCTGGCAGTGTGGGTTTTAGTTTTAATCAACTATTACTTTCTTTGGTATTGATGTCGTCAGGTTTACTGGTTGCAAAAAATCGAGTTTTATCAAAGGTTCCTCAGATTGGGCAAACTATTGCAGCGATGGAAAGTAAATCGATTTATATCGGATACGCTGTAATTGGGTTAGGTTTATTCGATTTCTTCACTGACTTAATTTCATTTTCGCCGATAGTTGGCAACGGCTTAGTGCAAGTTGCAGCGCTTGTGAGTGGCGTATTGCTGCTTAAAAATGAGTCGAAGTTAAATCAAATTAATATATTTTCTAAGGTCAAAAATGCAGTATTGCCATATGAAGAACTTATGGGTTTGACTGCAATTACTCTTGGGATTTTACACTTACTTCTTGGGGGTCTGCCGCTGATTTAAGTCAGTACCTAAATATATCCATTTTAGACGCAACAGGGCTGCATACCTTTCGGTATGTGGCCCTTTTTTACATTTTTCTTTTGACGCAATTTATTGACAGAGAGATTACTATTCTCCTTCTATAAATAGCCATTTAAGTCTTGAAATCCGCGAGATTCTTACAATTAAAGTTATGACATTGTTTAAGTTTTTATTCAGTTAATTCGTCTAATTTGACGAGTCAAAACTATGCTTTTTTCATTTGAGGGACTATAAAGAGTGTTAGCCCCTGCTGTGGATGGTTTAGGTTGTACGATGCTAAATCCAATTTCGATAATTAAAATATTCTTTTTGTTACTTTGCCTGTATCCGATTGTAGGTGTGTGTGTCGCCAGCACAGACCAAGTAACCGTAATGGAAAATAAAATTGAAAGCAGTGAAGGTTCTGACAAGATAGACGCGATTATTGATTTTGTTAAAACGCATTATCATTTCAATACACAGCCCTCAATATTGCATGGTGAAGCCGGTTTAGAGCTTTTGCCAATGTATGGCAGTGATAAGCAATCTTCAGAATTACATAGTTATTTAGCAAGAGCATATTTTGCATATGGAGATCTGGTAAGAGCCGATGCATTGATAAAAGTGGCACTGTCTACTGCACAGCGAAGTGCTAATAAAGAGGCATTGGTCTTGGCAAAGTTAATAAGCGCGGGAATTGAACTAAGAAACAAGCACATTGCTGAGTCTCGACAACTGACCAATGAAGCCATCACATTAGCCACCGCAATCGGTCACAATCTCCACTTAGCTAGCGCGTATCGGATTTCTGGCAATCTCAATGTTAAAGTTAAGGATTATGAGGCTGCACTCTCGGACTATTTATATAGCTTAGATATTTATAAAAGGCTCAACAATCAATCAGGAGTCGCGTCGCTGAATCAACGCCTTGCATCTTTATATAGAACAATGAATTTGTATGAAAAGGTGCTATTTCATCAGAATCAAGCGATTGATATTTCTTTGAGCTTAAATAACGAAGCTAATCTGGCTATTTACTACAGTAACATGGGCACTTACCTTGAGGAGGTATCTGATTACGCTCGATCTATCGAGATGCATCTAAAATCATTGGCTATAAAAGAAAAGCTTGGCTACCAACTTGGGGCTATTCATACGTACAATCGGCTTGGCAGTGTCTACCGTTTGGCAGGCGATTATCAAAGCGCAGAGGAATCGCTCTTAAAAGCACTGGAACTCAAAAAAGCGCTTGACCGACCCGACCCTAATGTTTCTACCTTTCTTGATTTAGGTCGACTTTATATTAAGACGGGTAAATTAGATTTAGCAGAAGACTATCTTTCCAAAAGCATCCCCCTTTATCAGGGGTCGCGGTGGGAAGACAGAATTGCCGAAATCTATCACGCATTTGCCGACCTTCATCTACAAAGAAATAACCCCAAATTAGCTGTGCAAGCATATAAGTCAGCAATCGATATTGCGAAGAAGCATGACCGAGATGCGTTCTTGATAGACTATTACTATGAGCTGTCGGAAGTACTCGAAACACAAGGGGATGTCGCGCAAGCACTGGCGTTTTTAAAATCTCACAATGAATTAAAGTCGAAGTGGGACTCTATTAATAATCAATATCTCATTAGGTCATTGGCCATAGAATTTGGTGTTACCGAAAAAAGAAGAGAGATCGCTGCACTTATTCAACAGAACCAAATAAAAGATCTGGAACTAAAGCAACAAGCTAGTCGGCAGCAATTTATTTTTATTAGCTTATTGTTGGCGTTTATAGTGTTCTCATTTGTCTATTTTTGGCGCAGTAAAAATAGGCAACTAGAGGTTGAGAAAACAGCGCTTAAGCAGATAAGTGAAGCGAAAGAACGCTTAACGTTTGCTCTATGGGGCAGCGGTGATGAATTGTGGGATTGGGATCTGCAAACTGGCATTATTACACGAGACAACCAAGCATGTGATCTACGCCTGCCGAGCGAATATATTGGCATGGATTTGGAGAAGATCAGGCCAGTTGTGCACCCTGATGATTTTACTATTCTACAAGAACGCTTTTCACAGCACTTAAAAGGGGAAAGTGACTATTACGAGGTAAACTATCGTGTTTTGACTCAAACGGGTGATTGGTTATGGGTTTTAGACAGAGGAAAAGTCACGGCTCTAAATGAAGTTGGTGAGCCGCTGCGTGTCAGTGGCACTATCAAAGATATTTCTAGAATCAAATCGTCTGAATTTGCACTGGCTGAGCTTAACGCAACTCTAGAACAGCGAGTCGAAGAGCGTACGAACAGTTTGCAACAATCCAGAGATGAACTAGCGACAGCACTTGAAGAACTGACATCAGCTCAAACCTCGTTATTGGAGGCACAAAAAATGGCCTCTTTGGGGCGGCTTGTCGCTGGAGTATCTCATGAATTGAATACACCACTTGGAAACTCTGTAACAGCAAGTTCTGTACTACAGGAGGAGCTGACAATTTTTAAGGATAAACTTGAGGCTAGCAAATTAACTTTGAGCGATACGAAAAGTTTTATAGAAGTGTCACTCTCTGGTACGGCACTTATTGAGAGTAATTTAGGTCGCGCGGCCCAGCTGGTTAAGCGATTTAAGCATGCTTCCGCACACGAGTATGTTAGCAACGCCACTGAGCTTAATTTAAAGGACTTCATTTATTCTGCGATAGCTTTTCATACTCAAGATAGTGAGCTAACTATCGAAATTAACTGCTCCGACACGATGCAAATTGAATGTGATGCACAAGCGTTGGGTAAAGTATTTGAAGATTTGTGTAAAAACTCACTACAACATGGTTTTAAAAAACACAAAGGGCAAATAATTGTTGAGGTTTTTGCTGAGTCAGATAGCCTAAAAATTGTTTACTCGGACAATGGAATTGGCTTGGAAGACGCTGCCTTGCCTCATATTTTTGAACCCTTTTATACTACGGCTCGTAATGAAGGGAGCGTAGGGTTAGGGCTATATATGGTATTTAACCTAGTGACCTTTGTTTTAGGCGGGAAAATCAATCGCAGTAACGATGCTCGCCAAGGTGTGACGTTTGATATCACACTGCCATCGCAGATTATTATGACACATTAATTTACAGCAGTGGGCGCCACGAGTATTGTTGCGCCTACCATACTCTTTGTTTTTATAATTGGTATGTAGCTGCTTTTAACCTCATTGCAGGCGCCATAACTCTGTGAGTACGACGGTGTTCAGTTTGATTGTTTAGCTTACCCTTTCTGGCCTAGGAATTGTTGCAATGTTCAGGTGGATGGTCGAACAGCATTTTGTAACTGGTGCGCTTAAAGAGCTATTTGTTGATTGCAAAAGGCCGACTTTACCAATGTATACTGTGTATAAAAATGAAGAATATTTGCCTTTTCGAGTCCGCGCATTTATTGACTTTTTGAGTGATTATTTTCAAACAGAGCGTATATCGCTACATGAACGTATGCGCAGAACAATCGAAAGCCCTAAATATAATATATAGCGGTCAAGCATCGAACTGCTGAACGATGGTTAGTTGCGCGGCGTATAGGATTTGAGAGCGTGGTTCTTGGCTGTTCTTTCATTACGTAGAGAGTAAAGTGCTTCGATATTAATGAAAAAAGCACCTAATAAGATTATTAGGTGCTTTGGGTGAGAATAAGGATGAAAATTTGATTCTTACTGTCTACATTGATTGCTATCAAAATCGACAACAATACTTGTATCTTTCGCATCTCCAGAGATTTTTAGATAAGACCAATACTGGTTTCCAGCGGGTATCGTAATACACTCAGTTTGTGTACCTGAGTTTGACTCCGCGTCTTTGTCATTTTCACTGGGCCAGCCACCATTTTTATATAAAATATGTAGATTGCTCTGACCATGAGCTGTCGTGATAGCAACGTTTTGAGCAGAATTGATGTCGCCAATACTTAACCACAGAGTACCATTGCCGCCTAGGCATGCAGCTTTACCCGCTTCTAAGCGACCGCCAGTGATAGGTGTTTGTGTCGCGCAAGCATTTGGTACTTGTTTGCTCGTGTCATTTGGCTTAATAACGACTGTATAGTCCTCAACTTCTCCATCTCCAATGCTGCCGCAGGCAGAAGAAGGGGCTTCGTTATATTTCATTGCAATGCGCATACGCATTGATTTACCTACCATGCCTGAAGGGACGGTAACAGTACCAGACACAGCGCCTTTGCCCGAAACGCCATTCATAACTTGCTCAGAATGCTCAAATTGACCGTTTTCATTAAAGTCTATCCATGCAACCCAATGCTCAGTGTAATCACCTCCTGGCGTGAGTGTGAATAAGTTGTCGCCTTCGCTAAGGTTAATTTCCTGCGATGTGAAATCGCTGTAGCCGTTTGCTTGTGAAGGGTTACTAAAAGAACCTGCTTGGATGTTGGCAATCCACTCATATCGTGTGTTACCGCTTGCTTCACAATACGTTATTCCCGCCACATTAACGTTTGCTTGCGATGTGTGCGTTAAGCCTTCATTGTCAGTAACGGTCAAAGTCGCACTATACTCACCTGATTCATTGTACGTGTGCGAAGGATTGGCAGACGAGCTTGACTGCCCATCACCGAATTGCCATTGGTAGCTCACAATACTGCCGTCTGGGTCGGAAGAATTTGCACTGCTGAAGCTGATTGCTTGACCCACTTGTCCGCTGTATGGACCATTTGCATTAGCTGTTGGAGCTTGGTTTTCTAGCTTTATATGTGCGCTGGCTGTATCGCTGGCGGTGTTACCATCATTGTCAGTGACGGTAAGCTTTACAATATATGTATCTGCTTGTTGATATGCATGAGTGGGGTTGGCTTGTGTAGATGTGTTGCCATCGCCAAAATCCCAAGCATAACTGCTAATGCTGCCATTGCTATCAAATGAACCGGCACTACTAAACTGGATGTTGTTGCCGATTATACCGCTATATGGTCCATTGGCTTGAGCAACAGGCAGCTCTGAATCCGTTGCTCTTTCATAGTACACAACGATTGAGGCGTCACTATATTCTAAGAAAGGGTCTATAAGAAGGTTTAGTTTGCCTCCACCTGCAGGAAATTCACAATATTCACTGAGCCTAGGTGCGCTAAAAGGTCCGCAATCGAAAGTATCCGTGTTGGGGATTTTATTCATACTCGCATAAAGATCAGGATCACCTTGGTAACCCCCAGGAATAACTGCGACAGTTCTGATTGCATCAGCAGGAATATCAAACTGGTAGGTTTTTGGCTCCGCACCTTTAGCTGACTTTAAGCCTTTCACTTCAGATAAGAATACACGCTCACAACCTTGGCATAAAGTATTGTCATTGCCAGCGATGATACTGAGCGTTGCGTTGGAGTACGCGCTAAATGCATCAATTGTTGTGTGGTAAACTTCGGTGCTGGAAGGCGCTGATAGCGTTACAAGTTCTGGAGAACCTGCACTTCTGAATGAGATAAAATCTGCATCCCATGAATCGCCATTTTTAACGGGGGCTTTACCTTTCGAGACGTACATATCTGGGTCTTCATCATACCCATCAAGATAAAAGGCAACGGCTTGTGTACCTTCAGGTACTGATATTTCAAAATTATCTGTTTCGCCTTTTTGTGCAAAGAGATCGTTAAACGCTTGAACCACAGTACCCTTAGGTGGAACTACCGCGCCAGATGTGCCATCCCAAGGGTGATCTGCATCACTAGTATACTCACCTAAACCGGTCGCAATTAGGTTTGCATTGGACCAAATGGTAGCACGAGCCGGGCCATGAAGCGCTGCCGTCATACGATCGACTTGGTCTTTTGTGAACATGGCATAGTTATCGGAATAGTGCATAAAGTTCTCTGTGTTGGTTGGCTGACCAAGACAGTTTTTTGCGTTGTTTTGCAATATGCTACTGCTCATTTGTGGTGTATCACATGAACCATCTCCAGTGGCGTTACAAAATGCTTCTGAGTGAACAGTACAGCTACCATCAAAAGTGTGAGGGAGATTCAACCAATGACCAAATTCATGAGTCAAAACAGAGCGAAAATTTTCGTTGGTGTTCGCACCTATATAGTCACCGTTGTATACCACACGAGAGAGTCCTTGTTGTGACATGCTAAGTTGAGGGTACCAAGCGACTCCAGAGTTATTAGTCGAACCGTCGTTATACAAATCATGCTGAACATATATGTTCATATATTTGAAGTTGTCCCAAGCATCGGCGGCGATTTGGTCATCTACACCGCTGCCATTGCCATATCCGGCTTTGTCCGGATAGCGCACGATCCCATTGGTAGGCTGGCCATTGGGGTCTTTCTTTGCGAGCACAAATTCTATATTTAGGTTTTGTCTGATGGCCTGGAATTCTGGTGCAATAGGGCCATCATCCGTGATCAACCCTAAAAAGTCTTGGTTGGACTTATTGAGACCATCAATGATTTTTTGTTCTGTTAAACAGTAAGTACCGTTCTCGCAGTTATATCTGTCACCGTATACGTGCACCACCACTGGTATATAGTATCTTCCGGGAACACCATTTCCATTTTCTGCTGCCAAATCCTCTTGTGAAGCAAGAGAAGACATTATTTGTGAAGCGAAGCTAGTATTTATCTTCGCTTGGCGAGCGTTTTCTTTTTGAATAGCCGTCCAGCTTTGCTCATTGTGATCTGTACCACAAATTTGTCCAGAGTGAGTGTGCTTGGTCTGAGTAGCAATACTTGATAGATCACTGGCTAGTTGTAGTTTTGGCTGTGCACTTTCTCCTGCAAAGGCAGTTGTTGCTGTGGCTGACAGTATGGCTGCGGTCACGTAATTGAGCGCTTTTCTATTTGGTGACAAAAATGGCACTCGGTTAGAAAAATACATGTTGTTCTCCTGTAGTTTTAATTTGTTAACAATCGGTACAAGTCGTTGGGTGACTTTTTTACGAGCTAACAAACGGCATCATTGCCTATACCTCTTGATTGTGAGTTTGTTTTTTTATTAATTATCATTGCTTTATATGGTTTTTAAGTTTCCAAACACTCGGTTCAATACCATTAAGCGTTTTCTAACTTACCGTAATGAAAATTAATTGTATACAATATAATGTATGTTTTTGCATTTTTGTTACTTTTGGGTGTAAGCGTTTATCGTGAAGGAAATATAAATAGTGCATATAACACAAGTGGTTAAAGTTTGTTCGATACGGGCTGGCAATTTAAAAAATGATTCGATTGGTTGAGAGCATGTTTCATCACGGTGGAGGGTATATACAAAACTTTTAAAAAGTATGCGATACTCGCGATAGAGTTTCTAAGATATTTATACATGTACAATCCAAATCTTCCGCTTGTGTATCACCCTAATTATTCTTTTAGTTTTGACCCAAAACATCGCTTTGTGGTTAGTAAGTTTGCGAGGCTCAAACAATACTTAGCTACGAAGGGCGTTTTAAAGGACAACCTGTATCAAGGGCAGATAGGGCATTACAGTGATTTAGAATTGGTACACTGTGAGCAGTACGTACGAGATCTATATCACAACCAGTTGTGTGATAAAGCTATGCGACGAATTGGACTACCTTGGTCTGAACAGTTGATGGCGAGGACCTTTACCGCGCCACTGGGTACGTATTTAACGGCGCAATTAGCTCTACAACATGGTGTCGCTTGCCACTTAGCTGGGGGGACGCATCATGCTCATTTTGATTTTGGCTCTGGGTACTGCATGGTGAATGATCTTGCATACACAGCCACAAGGTTAATTAATGAACGCAAAGTACATAATGTCCTAGTATTTGACTGTGATGTACATCAGGGAGATGGCACCGCAGCCATGCTTGCTCATCACCCCTTTGTATTTACATGCTCTATTCACTGTGAGAAAAACTTCCCGTTTAGAAAGCAATCAAGCGATTTGGATATTGGGTTGCCTGTTGGCACCAATGACAATACGTATTTGTCCGTTGTTGAATCAACACTTATCGATTTAATTGAACAACTTAACCCAGATCTTGTGCTTTATGATGCGGGTGTTGATGTGTGGCAAGAAGATACGCTTGGAAAGCTAGATATCAGCTGGCAAGGTCTTGAAAAAAGAGATCGCGCCGTTCTCTCTATCTGCAATAGAAAAGGCGTACCTGTAGCCACCGTAATTGGCGGTGGTTATGATAAAGACCATGAGCGTTTAGCAAAGCGCCATGCCATTGTTGTTGAACAGGCGGCAAAGCTATAGCTTTGCCGCCTGTATCAGCCATTATCTCTACTCTTTTCCTACATGTTAAATAAAGGCATTGCAAACGTGTCAAAGTTCCTTGAATTAGGGAAGAGTTCGTAAATTTCAGACTCAGGCAAGCCAAACCACTTCGCTATCGGAGCAAAGTACTGCTCATTAGCATATTGAGGAATGAGCCTTCCACCTCCCACATCAAGCGGCCCGTTTACTTGTTGATCAAGCATCGTGCCATGCAGATCTTGCCCATTAACAGCACCTCCCATAAGCAATTGATTGCCAGCCCACCCGTGATCTGTACCATCGCCATTAGAAGTTAGGGTTCTTCCAAAGTCTGACATTGTAAATGTGGTGACGTTGTTTTGTAGTGCGAGTTCGTTAACCGCACTTTGAAATTCAGAGAGCGCAGTGGCCAAGGTTGAAAATAACGCTGGCTGTCTCGTTAATTGTTCATCATGAGTATCAAAACCACCAAGAGAAACAAAAAATATTTGTCGCTGTGAACCTGTTTGCGCTTGAATACTTAATGATTTAGCAACTGCAGCCAGTTGTTGGGATAGGTCATTATCACTAAACTGAGTTGTGAGTGTGGGCGCTTGCTCAAGTAAATTATTCATGTTTTGAACATTACTAATTGAGCGTCCTAAGCGATTGGCATAGGCATCCTGAATTGGATTGTTAGTATTTGCAAGTAGTCGGTCAATGATCCCTTTAACATGGTCAACTTGGGGTTGATATCCTGACAAAGGGTTAATTTTCATAACGCCCGATCGGCTAAGTGCATAGGGGGAGGTATTTACGCCAGTTTGCCAAGGGTTTGACCCTGCAAGAGAGATATTACTGGTGAAGGAGCTATGTTGGTTTAATCGCTCTAGCATTCTAGCGCCCCAACCCGTGTTCAAAGATATTTTTTCTTGTCCATGCATCCAAGTTGCTTGTTGATCGTTATGAGAAAATAGGTGCCCGGGCAAGCTAACGCTCTTGCTTTTGTAATCTGTGAGTGTGGTAGGGGCCATTAAAGTACCGACCCCGCCTACAAATGCCAATTGTCCTGAATCAAATATAGGTGTAAGGCTACTCATGCTGGGGTGTAATCCGACGCCACCCTCAAATTGTGTTTTAGTTGTGAGGCTTATGGCATCAGTGACAACCAGATTTTGTCTGCTTTGCTCATAATTTGTCCTGTATTGTCCTGACGTTGGCACGAGCATGTTTAATGAGTCACTTCCACCGTGCAAAAATATGCATACTAGCGCTTTGTAATCCGTCAGGTTTGTACTGTTTAAAGTATTGCTTAATGCATGAAGTTGCAAACTGGTGAGCGCAGCAACCGATGCGCCACCTTTTAAACAAAGTGACAAGAAAGCTCTTCTTGATTTGTCATTATAGGTTGTCATGGTTCTGCTCCTAGTTTTGATAATTAAAGTCTGGCGACAGAGAAACCATGTAAAGTAACTGGGATACTCTATCAGCAGGTGAGCGGTTAAGAAAATAACTATCTAAATCTACTAGGGCGTTACGGGTAGCATCAGACATGCTTCCCGCAAAGTAGACAATATTGTAATGGTCGAGTAATGCTTGTAATCCAGCGCTTTCCAGTATGCTAATCTGCGCTGCGCCATACATATAGATGGTGTTTGGATTGAGTGTGTTTTTCCGTTCTGCCATGCGCCATATGAGGTCACTATAGTGCCCATTGGTTGTTGAAATCATATTGGAGTCGGTGGCGATTTGAAGCTCAGGTGCAACTAAGCCTGAATTGAGTAATTCACTGGGCTTGTGGTCAGGTCTGAAAAAATTGAATACTGATGGGGATAGCAATGGACCTTGGCCATAAGTTGATTGCAGGTTCCACGTATAGTAACGGTTTAGTTGTGAAGCTGCATTCAAGGTTCGCCAAAAGTGCAGTTTGGTGAGTATAGGTTCTTTAATCTTTCCTGAATGCTCAAATACACTTGAATATTTACGCGCTTCATCATCTAACAATATGGCTTTGACTACTGCGGCCATATCGCCTCTAGTACCTGTTCCATTGTCATTAAATATAAGGGCGATGCGTTGAACATAAGCGGGTGTAGGGTTTGACTTCACTAAACGCTGTATCAGCTGTTTGCTAATAAAAGGCGCAACATTGGGATGCATAAACAAGTTATCAAGTGCCAATTGCATTGACTCTTCTGCACCTGTTCCTGCTGGGATCACTTCATTATTTAAAAGGTGTTTTTCTTGGCTAGAGTGATATTCCGAGAAAGGCTGCATAGGTAAAGTGTAATTTTTACTAGGGCGATTCCAGCGGGCAGAATAGGCGAATGTCCATCCAGTAAACACTTTTGCAAACCCACCTATCTCTGTTTGAGAATAAGTGGGGATGGCGTTGCCATCGTTATCAAGTTTCTTGGTGCCGTCTAGGTTGAGCTCATCTAGGCCTATGGTAAATAGTTGCATGACCTCCCTAGCGTAATTTTCATCTGGTCTTATATTCTTTTCTAGATCGGCTTTTTCATTGCCAAGGTGGCTTAAATATACGCCCATAACAGGAGATAAAGTCACTGATTCAAGCAGGGTACGAAAATTTCCAAAAGCATTTTTAAGCAACATGTCATAGTAAGTTGTCATACCCTCTGGTTCGCCTCGCAAGGCGCTATTAGCATCCGACACTACAAATATCTCACTTAAAGCAAATGCTACTCGTTGCCTTAACTGATCGGGTGCATTAATACTGGCTTTCCACCATGCATCGATGCGGTTAATATGATTTGGCTGTTCTTTATCAGGGTAGTTTTCTAGAAATGGCATGTGGTAAGTAGTTTGCATCTCCAACTGCTCATTTATCCATTCTTCTTCACTTTTACCTGCGGCTGATTGAATTTCTGCGTACGTTGGGCCTAGCGTACCTTGTTGTAACAATGATGCCGCCTGCAATTCACTCATTGCATTAACAGATTCTATGGTTGCTTCGGTGTAAGTACTTAGCCCTTCATTATTCGTCACCGTCAATGCAAATACCAAATCATCTTGGTTAGGAGAACTTGTTTCTGGCAGAATGACTGTGAGGCTTGGGGAGTTACTATTTACCAATGTAGCAGCAGGCCCTGCAATTTGTGTCCATACATACGTTAGCTCGCTGCTATCTCCTGTAATCACGCTATCTATCACTATCGTTGCACCCTTGCGAACAATGTTGCCTGGCGTTTTTACGTCAACAATAGGCGCAACCCCAATATCATCTTGAGTTCCTGAGTCCTGATCGTTATTGGTATCATCAGTATTGTCTGGCTGTTCATTGTTATCGCCCGGCTGTGAGCCTGTATTGTTGCCTGTTGAGCTAGTGGGGGAGTCGCTACTGCTATTCTCTGGAGCAACATTGCTATTGGAATCACTTCCTCCACCGCACCCGGTTAAGGCCAAGAACGTAATTAATAAGACAAGCGTCTTCATTTTGGTTTCCTCAATAGAGCCTTACCCTGTTATAGCATTTTGGGAATATTTAACAATGTTTTTTCATTAGTAAAAATAGAATTTAATGATTCAAAAGTATTGGTTTTTAAGTTGATGCATTAATTGTGATGATGAATATCAATGTGCTCAATTTATCTAACACTCTGAGAAAACAATGGAAGTCATCAGTTTAAGAGGATGGTTGGCTCAGTATGGTTGTGACCAATGGAAGAGTTTTTATATGCATACTAATCGCGTAAAAGAGCATGCTAAAAGTGACTGATTTTGATTTAAACTGCTATCAGCAGGTTTGGAAAAGCACTCTTTGTAGGCTCTGAATTTATAGGCTACGAGTGCTTTAGTTGAAGCAATAAATCGCTCACTGAAATTTCTTTTTAGCGCTCATGATAATTCTATTAGGTAGGACTAAATAAGTACTCGATTTATACACGTGATGATTCTTTAACCAAGATACATCATCGATTACAATTCAACTAAATCAGCAATCGATAACATATGTAGAAAATGACTCAATTCCACATAACAAGAATACAGACTGGAGCCGGAATATTCAGGTTAACCGGTGAATTGTCACCTACTTTGCACGATTACGAAATTACTTATTCAAAAGTAGAAATGATGGGGACGGATGGTTGGTGTGAGCTGGATCTTCACTCTAGCCAGATAAAAGCTTCTCTAACTGCAATTAAATCAACAGTATTAGCGCATTTAATAAGCTAACACTACGGCTGAAGTGACTAGTATGCCCCTCTATACTATTTACCAAGCGACGAACTGAAGTTTTGTTATATACATAACTTGTCTTTGCCTTTTTATTCATGAATTGTTCCTTGCTAGAGAACGTAAAGCGCTATATTGTGCTATGTTATATTGTAGCAATTTAGCGAGTTGAGTTATAGAATGACTGCCGATGATAGATCATCACCTTTGATGAGTGAGGAACAAATATTAGCTGCGCCTGAATCAGAATATATGAATGATGCGCAGCTAGCGTTTTTTAAAGCACGATTAATTGAATTGCATGACACGACGCGAGAAAGAATTCGAGAAGTTAAAGAGCATATGCAAGATAAGCCAGATCTTGCTGATTTTAATGACAGAGCATCTTGGGAGGAGCAATGGGCCTTGTCTATGCGTATTGTTGACAGAGAGCAGAAACTATTGCCAAAGATCATTCAATCCTTAGAGCGTATCAGGCTTGGCGAATACGGATATTGTATTGAGTCGGGAGAACCCATTGGAATTCCTAGGCTGCTCGCGAGGCCGACAACAGAATATTGTGCTGATGTGAAAAACATTAAAGAGGTGGGTGAGCACCTATTTAAAGGTTAGAGAATGTATCGTTAAATTGCTTGCACCTTTGGGGTTTGCATAGGGGGGCAATTTAATTTTAAAAACAAATGAGTTTTTAAGGAGCACTTATGCCTGGATCAATATCACTGTTACCTGTCACTGTTTTGTCAGGGTTTCTCGGTGCAGGAAAAACAACTGTACTCAATCATATTCTAAATAACCGAGACGGATTGAGAGTTGCTGTAATCGTAAACGATATGAGCGAAATAAATATTGACGCAGAAATTGTTCAAAATGAAGTGAGTCTTAATCGAGCTGAAGAAAAGCTTGTAGAAATGAGCAATGGTTGTATTTGTTGCACATTACGTGAGGATCTCCTTGAAGAAGTAAACCGTCTAGCTCGAGATGGTAAGTATGATTATTTGGTTGTTGAGTCCACGGGGATCTCGGAACCTCTACCCGTTGCAGAAACCTTCACATTTGCAGATGAAAATGGCAATTGCCTATCCGACATAGCCAAGCTAGACACTATGGTTACCGTAGTGGACGCACTGAACTTTCTAAAAGACTATGACGAAGCCAAGCTATTGCAAGAAACGGGTGAGAGTTTAGGAGAGGGTGATGAACGGAGTGTTGCTGATTTATTGGTTGAGCAAGTTGAGTTTGCAGACGTCTTACTAATAAGTAAAGTCGACTTGGTCAGTGGAAGTGAGCTAAAAAGATTGCAAGGAATTTTAAAGTCTCTTAATACAGAAGCAAAGCAAATCCCCATTCAAAATGGTGAGGTACCAGTGCATGAGGTACTCGCAACAGGTTTGTTTGATTTTGAAAGAGCTCAGCAAGCCCCTGGTTGGCTTAAGGAGTTACGAGGTGAACATGTTCCAGAAACAGAAGAGTATGGAATTGGCGCTTTTGTATACAA
Source organism: Pseudoalteromonas luteoviolacea DSM 6061 (assembly GCF_001625655.1). Taxonomy (GTDB): domain Bacteria; phylum Pseudomonadota; class Gammaproteobacteria; order Enterobacterales; family Alteromonadaceae; genus Pseudoalteromonas; species Pseudoalteromonas luteoviolacea. The sequence continues at coordinate 20,271 of NZ_AUYB01000137.1, forward strand.
AGCAAGGCTCCCGTTTCATCCACAAAAGTTTTATGATTTTCTTCACTGTAAAAATATTGGTGGTAAGCTCGTTCGCTCAAAGGGCTTTTTTTGGTTAGCAACACGCCCGCATATCGCTGGTAGCTGGAGCCAAGCAGGTGGTATGGCGAGATATGGTATGGCCGGATTATTTTGGAAGGCAGTGCCTAAAGAGCGCTGGCCAAAGGACCCTGAATACCTCGAAGCGATTTATGATATGTGGGAAGAACCCTTTGGTGATATGCGCCAAGAGCTCGTTTTCATTGGTCAAGGTCTAGATAAAGAGGGCATTATTGATAGGTTAGATAAGTGCCTGCTCAAACCAGATGAAATTAAGCGGGGACAAAGTTATTGGGCACAGTTGCCGGATCCATTTCCTGAGTGGCGTGTGTAAAAATCAAAAATAAATAGTGAGTTAGGTGAGTTGCAGAAGCAAAATACATCGTTTTATATAAAGTTCTTACCTAACTCTTCTGCATCGAAGGAGGTTAAATCTTAACTGGTTGAATTAAAGTCGTAATTCGATGATGTTATGAATATAAGTCGGCTGCAATAATAATCGCCTAGAAATTTATACTATTCGTTGATGGTTTTAACGTACAATGTTGTAAAGTATAATATTTTGTCACATTAGCGTGTACAAATTACGATTTGAGTCGCACCGTAAATGAATTCACCTTTTGAACTGTTTGGCTTGACGTTGAACATCAGCATTGCCATTTCTTTTCTTCCTGCGTTATTGGCTATTTGTGCCCTCACATTTTCATTAAATCGTTCGGCACTTGTTTTGGCGTTGATGTCACTCGTATTTGCTTACTGCTTCGCAATTGTTGATGTATTTGGTGCACTTGGGATCATTAATTTGTTTGCGATGTGTTATGGCTTTAATTATTTTAGATACATGGCCATCCAATGGATACTGGGGCTGGGTATTTTTGTTTTTTCAGTACTATTTTTTGTCCATGTATTTCCTGGATTTAATAACCCTTTGGTTATTGAGTCTTATTTAGTGAGTGAAAACGCAGTACCTTTTTCAAAGCATCTAAACTTCGATAAGCTGATGGTCGCCATAGCACTGATGGCGTTGATAGTTCCACGCAGTGATTTCTCACAATGCAAAGAGGCGACGAAGGTTTTCGCGGTATCGACCTTTGTGGTCTTGTTCGGACTAGCCGGAGGTGTTTTTTCTGGTTTGGTTCAGTGGGACCCCAAATTGAGCCCAATTTTAATGGGGTGGGTAATAACTAATCTATTTATTACTTGTTATGCTGAAGAGGCATTTTTCCGTGGCTTTATACAAACACAGTTGCATCGAGGTTTGAGGAAGTACCATATGGGCCAGTGGTTAACTGTTGGCTGCTCTGGCATCTTATTTGGTATTGTGCATTTACCCGGTGGCATAGCATACACCATTATTGCTTCGTTATTGGGCGTTGGCTGCGCATATGGTTACCAAAAAACTAACAACATATTGGTGCCAATCTACTTGCACTTTGCGTTTAATCTAATGCACTTTTGTCTTTTTACCTATCCATTTTTGGCATGAGTTAAAGTGATAAATTTTAGTGACTTAGAGCTGTAGATACTATTTTTATGACCCCGGAGGAGATCAATAAATAGGCTCTGCATGATGCCAAAATTATGAAGCGCAAGTCCTGATTAGGTCTTGCGCTTTATTGTATATTAATTCGAATCGCTTGCTAATCGCAGAGATTCAATTACTCCTGAGTTCGAGATACCGCCAAAGCGATATTACCGAAGATATTTGGAGTTCCATAACCGCCAGGTAGTGATTGCGATTGGTCAATCAAAGTTTCGGGGGTTTCTCTTGGAGTTACATTTACGTTCTGTGTAGAAAGCCAGTATAAATAAATGTCTAGCAAGGTTTTATCGAACTGCGCCAACTTTGCCCACTGGCTTTGATAAGCACCAATATTACGATAGTAGGGGTCTGAGCCTCTGTTTTTGCTGCATGCATCAATCGAGCAAACGTTGGATCTAAAGCGCTGCTCTAGATCAGAGATAATGAGTTTTTTCACCGTATTTGATAGTTTTAGCATATCCTGATGTTCAAAGACGCCAAAGCCTCCCGCTAAATAGGTTTCTACAATAAATGAGACCGTATCTCCGGCATGACTTACATCAATGGTACCTTCAACAGGCAAACTTGCCGAGGCACAATCTTGAGCAACGCCTCCAGCTGGCGCATAACAACGAATATTGTAAGCATTAGCACCGTTGGTTGTTATATGTTCGAGAGAGTCTTTTAACACTTGCCCACGGTTTACAATGAAGTTTTGGTACTGACTTTTGAGCGTTTGATCTGTGCTGTGTTTGTTAAGGAACAGCGCAATTGTGCCGACTCGGCCGATAAAGTGTGTTACTTTTAGATTGCTAAATTGACGGTATTTGGCGTACCACTTTCTCCAAATATGCTGTTCAGCAAAGGCTTGAAGGCTTTTCGCTCTAGAGTGTAAAGAAGAGAGTTTCGAGTCGTCCAAAACTACAGCTACAGTTCGTGCAACTCCTGCTCCTGCTCGCCATTCATAGTGATCATGATCGTACATTTTTCCGTTATATTCGAATAGAGGAGTACTAAACCAATCTAGATAGCCATCTCCGTTTTTGTCTTGCCCTATACTTTTATATTTTTCACTGATTTGAAGTGCAAGTTCAGCTAATGAAGTATCACCAGATGCAAGGTAAAGATCGAGTAACCCATCTATACCTAACCATGCATTATACATATGTTTGACATCACAAATGTTCTGCGTCCTACCATCAATAATGACCGGAGTCTCACAGTGAATATTGTTAACCCAGTTTTGGGGCGTTCTAGCAACAAAAGCTTCTCTTAGAGTTGTGACGGTTGGGTTCTCTGAAACACTGTAGTGGGTGGTGCTGTGTGTGACACCTCCTTTGCCTTCGCAGAAAACTTTGAGTGTGTAATTGTTCACAAGATTAGCGCGAGGTTCTGACCTCCAACTATAGTTGCCATTTTTCTGTGCACCTTCAAAATAGACAATCTCATCACCTTTACTATTGTAGGCATAGCATTTTGTTGCATTGCCATATGTAAAACTCATAGTTTGGCGTTGGCCCAAATAGGCTGTTTTTGGAGTGTACTTTAAATGGGCTATTGTTGGCTTGGCAGCGGGTGTTAATGTATAGGAAGCTGTGGTTTTGGTACTTCCACCCGGACCAGAGCAATTAAAGCTGTAATTTACCGTACCGGGCTTGTCACTTGTAAAAGCATATGTGCCAGAAGTACCAATTTCAGTGCCCCACGGGTTTTTACATGACGTTGCATGTTCTGTCGACCATCTCAAAGTAATGGATGTGCCAACTTCAGCCGTGCGGGGGTGATAAGCAAAATTGGCCTTCGGCAATGGTTTTGGCTTTACAACTCGATTGGCTTTAAACACAGTGCTTCCCTCAGGTCCCGTGCATGTAAATCTATATTCAGTATTACCAACTGGTGGCGTGGATGTGTATGAACCACTTGGCCCAATTTCCGTACCCCATTGATTCTTACAACTCGTGGCATTTCTAACATACCACCTTAATGTGCTTGGCTGCCCGACAGTGAGTGTGCTGGGCTGAAAAGCGAATGACTCTGTAGGTTTTGTGATTGCATGAGCATTGTGCATCGTTGCAATCGCTAAAACAGAGATTCCTAATATATATTTCATTTTTTAGATTTCCTTAAACGTATGTATTTTAGCGGCGATATTATATACAGAGTACAGAAGAACAGGCCTAAATTATTTGCTCAATTCTGGCTCCTTGGTGGCTTTTTACATAACTAACTAGGATTTTTAATGTGCTTGGTGAATATAATTACAGTGAAATTTTACAGTTTTCATATGATGCAAAGGGTGTCATCTACTTGCTAAAATCATCATCAGATAAACAAAGGGCCTAACGCAAACATTCAAGCAAATTTATGAGAGTCAGTGTGCTTTTTAATAGTCAACCGACTAAATCATAGAGGTCAGTTAAATGGTGAGAAGCCAAGCGTTTAAACTTGGCTAAATGTAAAAATTAAAACCTAACACAAACAATCGGCAGCTAGAACTTTACTTTCGCTTGCTTCTAAGCTTTGCTGATTGCGCTCTATGAGTCTCGCAACAAACCACACAAACGCTTCACTTTGGCCTTTTAAAATACAACCACTATGACAGATCGCTTCAAGCAATGATTGTACATCGTACTCAATAAGTGCTTGTTGAGCTTCTCGGTTTGTTAGAAGTAACTCGCAACACGGAAGGTTGTCTATTACATCATTCACAATAGCTATGTGTTTATTTTCTACTTTCAAAGTAAGTGGCAACTCATCAGAGGCGAGCTTTAACGAAATAGCAAGCTCCGGTTGCGAGTCCGTGTTACTGCGTGAGTATACCCTGAGGTCGCACGCAAACTCTTCTAGCCAATCATCCAATGCAGGTATGATGGTATTGAGCTCCGAAAACTCTGTATTGCTGTAATGCGGGTGTTCAGCGAAATGCGCGTTCACTTCCTTTTCCGCCTCAATGAGTGCATTTACTGTGTGATCAATATCTTCGTAGGTATGCGATGCAGAGCAGATAAAGCGTAATCTTCCGCGACCTTTTTCAACAATTGGATAAGTAACGGCTAAAGTTTGTACACCACGCTGATATAGGCTCTGAACAATCGCGTAGAGCTTATCTTTGTCGCCAAAATGTGGTGTAACAATTGGCCCGTCACCAGTGCCTAGGTCGAATCCTGCTTCTTTAAACCTTCGGCGCATATAGCGAGTCCGATCCCAAAGTTGCGCTCTCATTGCGTCATCACTTTGTAAAATACGCAGTGATGCGAGTGCCGCGGCTATATCCGCAGGGCTTATGGATGCCTGAAAAATATAGGCTCTGGACGCAGACTTAAGCAGGTTTACATGTTGCTCGCTGGCTGCAATAACTCCGCCTATACTTCCCAGCGCTTTGCTTAAGGTTGTCATAATAAAATCGACCTGTTCGTTAACTCCCTGCTCAACACAGACACCGGCACCACGTTCACCATAAAAACCAAAAGAGTGGGCTTCATCAACAAGAACAAGGGCGCCATATTGTTTTGCGGTTTTTACAATGTCAGCAACTGGGGCTGTACCTTCACCCATACTATAGACACTTTCTAAAACAACTAAGGTAGTGCGATATGGAGACTGCTCAGCGGCTAAAACAGTTGCCAAATCATTTTTATCATTGTGTTTGAAGGTGCGTATGGTTGCGCCACTTAGGCGTGCACCATCCACGATGGAAGCGTGACAAAGCTGGTCTATAACCACAATATCGTTTGGCCCAAGTATACCAGAGATAGCCCCCAAGTTAGCCGTATACCCAGTAGGAAACAGACACGCGCTTGGTTTACCAACCAGTTTTGCAAACTCTTTTTCAAATGCCACATGCTGATCAGTCATACCTGTCGCAGCCGCTGAAATCCCCATGCCAGTGCCATAGTTTTGCAAAGCCTTACTGGCCTGTGCAATGACGTGTGGATCTCGATTAAACCCAAAGTATAAATTAGTGGACCAAATAATAGACTGTTGGCGCTCATCGTTATAGCTATCTCCGATGAGCCCCCGTGCAGAGCTGCCAGTCTTTAAAATTTTACCGTAGGGATTACGACGTAAGCGATTGACCATTTTTAAGATGGCTTCTACCAATAGGCTTTTGTCATTGATATTCCAAGCTTGCACACTCGCTGAGCCAAAAGTTGGGTGACTTGATTGCAGTAAAGTTTGAAAATGGCTTAAAGTTTCAAGGTAATGCTTATTTTCTCCTGTTTGCCCTGCTTCTTGTGATTTGTCATTGACTAAGTGTTTACTCAGTAAAGCAGGTGTTGGGTAGCTTGCTATGTTAGTGGGTGAAATTGCTACGTTGAGTGCTCGACTTATTCGGCTTGAAAGTTCTAACAAATTCAATGAATCAATGCCTAAACTATCAAAATTGGTGTTCGGATTAATGAGCGTAGGGTCTGCTATACCAAGCAAAGCCGCTACTTCTTGGCGAATAACCTCAAGTGGTGTGCGCTTACCTTTGCTTAAATCTGCTTTTTCACTGTGCGTGTTGGCTTGATTTGCAAGCCTCACTTGGGTCAGGCTAGGTAGTTTGCTCCTGTCTAACTTTTCATTGGGCAAAAGGGGGAGTGATTCTAAAGACATCACTAGCTGGGGCACCATGTAATTTGGTAGTTGTTCCAAAAGTAGAGATTTTAGCGTGTCATGGCTTGGGGCATCGGGTTGCTCTACAACATATGCAACTAGTGATTTTTGTCCATTGTCACTTTCTAAAGCACTAACTGCTGCAGCGCTGATAAATGACAATGATTCTAGAGCTGATTCTATTTCGCCAAGTTCAATACGAAACCCACGGATCTTGACTTGTTGATCAATGCGTCCTAAAAACTCGATGTCTCCTTCATCATTCCTGCGGCATAAATCTCCTGTCCTATATAGTCGCTGCTTTGGAGTCTCTTTATTGATTTGTATTTCTACAAACCGAGCATCTGTTTGCTCTTGGTCATGTAAATATCCACTTGCCAACTTCCCCCCACCCAAGCATAGCTCTCCTGCTGAGCCACTATCCACTGGCTGAAACGTGCTATCCAATATATAAGCACATGAACCTTCAACAGGTAACCCAATTGGAATGGTCTTTGCGCCTACTTCAATGTCTTTGAGTGTTGAGAATACGGTGTCCTCTGTTGGACCATATGCATTAACTACTCGGGGCCTTGGTTGAAGGCGGTGTATTTTATCAACTAGCGCGGGTTTTAGTGCTTCACCGCCAAATACTACACATTCGATACTTTTAGGGAGCAGATCAGTGTTTAGTAGAGCTTGCATGGATGAAGGAACCATTACGCAGGCTTTAACTTTATCCACATATGGAAGGGTTGGTAGCGCTAGCGCATTCTCTGCGAGGAGCAATGTACCACCTAAAGATAGAGTGCCCAAGGTTTCCATAACGGATGTGTCAAAACACACTGATGCTGCTGCTAAAACTCCTTGTAACTCTGTGGGACTAAAAAGCTTGCCCATTGCTTGAGACAAAGCCACCAAATTATGATGTTCAATTGCAACGCCTTTTGGTTTGCCTGTTGAACCAGAGGTATAAATAACATAGGCCAAATCGCTACCAACAGGCTTATCGAGGGGCTCTAAGCTTTTCGCCTCAAGATTAAGTGAATGAATATTTATGCATTTGCCGACTTTTTCACACAGTGCCTTAGTTTTACTATCATCAATGAAAGCTGCATCTGCTTTAGAATGAGATAGCATGTATTCTACGCGATGCTTAGGGTAGTTTGGGTCGAGCGGAATATAAGCGCAGCCAGCTTTGTGTATCCCAATCATCGTTGCAATTAACTGCCACTTTCTTGTCATACATACCGCTATTAATGCACCGCTTTGAATTTGTTGTACTTTGATTTCAGATGCAACTGTCCAAGCCGCTGACATCAGTTGTGAATAGGTTATTTGTTCAGTGCCGTCTATTATGGCGATTTTGTCAGGTGAAAATTGAGCATGCTGTTTTATTAGTTCATAGATGGTCATAGTGTCATCATTTAACACGCTATTTGGTGTGGTGTTATTTGCCTTCTGCATTTGCGTTTCCTTCTGTGGTTTTTGTTATGGAATTATTTATTATCAATGCGACTTCAAAGGTATCAGAAAGGTACGTGAATTGCGTTTAACTTGTGTGTATGTATCTTATTTGTGTACGAGTTCGGTTTGATACCATATCTTTAGATAGAATAGATAGTTAGGTGTAAAAGATGAGTAAGCTTAATCATTTGTATTTAAGCTATGATTTGTTGCAATATCTCATTCTTAATTTCTGATTTATATACGAATATAATTTCCAAATTTGTTTTAATCTGATTATTCCTCTGTTTTATGGTATATTTTTGGCAGTTATACATATGGAAGATTTATTGCTTTGGAACAGAATAGCTTAGAAAAATTTGCGCAGAGTTTTGTCTATATAATTTATGGCAAACAAGAAAGACATTATTTAGAAGCGCAGTTAAGTATTGCAAGCCTTGTGCATCATAATCCTGAAGCACAAATTTGTGTATTGGCTGAGTGCCATGAACTATTTGATGATCATCCTCAACTTAAAGTGATCCCGCTAACGGATGATATGAAGCGAGAATGGATGGGTGAAGACGGGTACCACTTTAAGCTAAAGCTGGCAGGGCTTAAATACTTATTGGAGCAACATGCTCACAAAATCATTTTTCTAGATACAGATACGTTGGTTAAAGCGCCGATTATGGATCTATTCGACCTAGTATCTGAAAAGCACACATTACTTCATGAAAAAGAAGGTGATTTAACTGGAAAACGTTTTGCTAAACAACATGCGGGTGTTATCGGCAAAGCGTTTTCTCATCCAGAGTTTGGTGATTGGCTGATTGAGGCTGATATGCCCATGTATAACTCTGGCTTGATAGGTATATGTGATACGCATTGTAAACACCTAGATAGCGCCTTGTGGTTAATGCCATTAATCGATGCCCACACAACAATACATACCGCTGAGCAGTTTGCATTGGGTATTATTTTATGTCGCCACCAAGATGTGAGCGAAGTAGGGCATAAACGCGTTTACCACTACTGGCACAAAAAGCCTCGTAAGTATATTTTTGAAGAAACAGAGCGATTGGTGTCTGAGTCTAAAGGGCAGTGCTTGTATTCAAACTCAAAAATCATGGCTGACTTCAGATATAGACGTCCAATTTTACGCTGGCTAAAAGATAAGCTGGGTCTTTAATTTTATTTTAAGGGGACAAATGTGGAATTTTATCATTTAAAATCATTTGTCACGGTAGCAAAGACCCAAAATTTAACCAAAGCGGCAAAGCAACTTTACACAACGCCTCCAGCTGTGAGCGCGCATATCAAAGCATTGGAGCAAGAGCTAGATGTGATTTTATTTGAGCGCTCAAGTAAAGGTATGAGGTTGACAGCTCAAGGTGTTGCCCTGCAAGAAAAAACAGAAGCCACACTCAACAGCGCAAACGAATTTTTAGCATGTGCTACACATTTAGACTTGCCGCAAACAGGTAAGCTTACTATTGGCATAAATTTATCTGCACGAGTATTGAGGTGTGATGAATTACTAAAACAAATGCATAGTGCAAATTCATTGGTGTCCCTAGAGTTAAGTCCAAGCAGTTCTTCAGAAATCTTAAATCATATTGATACAGGTCTGCTGGATGGTGGCTATGTATTTGGGTTGAGTGGTGAAGAGTTTGAGTCTGTTTTCATTGCCAATCGAAAAATAACAACGGTTTTACCTAAAGCGTGGAGTGATGAGCAAAGCGATGAATTATCGCTCTTAATGCAAAAGCCTTGGATCAGTGTGGGAAATAATTGCCCATTTGATATTGCCTTACATGAAAGGCTGCCAATGGCGAAAATAAGTCATATCTCTAGCTTTGATGAATTGACGCGTCTGGACTTAGTCGCCAGAAACCATGGAGTAAGCTTTGTGGATGAGAGTGAAGTCGAGAATTTGCCCGAAGGAGTTAATCGGACTCAATTATTGGATTTTGAATTACCGTTGTATTTCGTTGTCTCGAAAAATAGGCTAAACGAGCCATTAATTAAAGGGCTACTGTCTGAAGTTGAAAAGCTTTACTAATGAGAAACTGAAGGTTTTACACTTGATAAGTGTGGATACTGCTTGGTAAGAAAACATTATTATTATTATTGATTGTTCTTACCAAGCAGCTCACACAGCAAAACCAAGTGACGGGCATGTTCTTGGTTTTTTTACATTGCATCCCGAGTAGGCGGTGACAATGCAAATACTTTTATCAAGCTTTACAAATTACCATTTATACAAGGTGCACTTTTGAATTCTTTTACCACCGTAATTAGCAACTAGGTATGGACCTACCTGTGCTTCACGAATTGTGTCGAATGTATAAGTAATGATTTCTACATCTAAAGAGCCATCACTGTGTAATTCGTAGCTGGCATTTAGCTTGCTCGAGCCAATTTCAAAAAGGCTCACGAACTTGTTTTCAAAAAGGTACTGGTCAATAACGATGCCGTTGTTTTCGTCTACAGCAAAATGACCTTTTTTCTCATCTAGCGTGACTAAAGTATAATTACGAGGCTGAGCAGTAGCCCCTTCTCCATATGTAATAATCCAGTCTGCTTTGTTTTCTACTGGTGCTCCCACTTCAAGTGACATTGGAAATTTATACAAAGAACCATGTCCCGGAGCTACTAATTCACATTGGCCTTTAAAAAAGCCCTGCCATTGTTGTGGTGCAGCCTGCGCACCAGCAGACACGGCCGATAATCCTAAGCAAAGAGCTAGTAGAGTTCTCATTCTTTCGTTCCTCGTTGATGAGTTTTGTTGTTCAGTAGTTAAAACGAGGGAAATTGAATTTTATAACAACGCGGTACTAATTTTTTCGAAAAAATATTGTGATTGAATCTTAACGTATTGAAAAATATTATTTTTATTCATGGTGGTGTTATGGAATATCTTTATCACTCTGAATGATTGGACTGAAGTGTTGGTGTAGTGAGTGCGCATCTCGCTTGATTGCGACTGCCTCATGTGCATTAAGTCTTGCCAGTTCATTCTCGGGCAAACGCGTGCTGACCACGTGAAACTGTTTTTGTAGGCTTGGTTGTATATATTCGAAAATAAGTTTAACTCGCTCGATATGAAAATCAGAGCTTACGATGTCCACCGATTTTGCGCCACAGGCTTTTATGATAGGGGCTGTTAGTGTGGCGTCTTCAATGGTGAAGCGGCTTAATGCTTCATTTAAGAATGCTGTACTCGGTGCCCCCATATTCATCAAGTATTCTCGGGCTATGCTGCCATGTGAATTTGGTGATTGGTTAAAGTTCTTACCAAACCCTCCTGTACACAGTATTTTACTGGAGGGAGTATTTTTGAATAGGTTAAAACCAAGTTGACAGCGAGACTTTGAAATAGGAGATAGATTGCCAAATTTATCGTTTTTATTACCAAGGATAATTACTAATTGCGCCACTATAGAAGGACTCTCATTGCTGATTGTTGTTTTATCGCCATTATAAAGCCAAAGTAAGCTTGAGCACATATTTGCTCAAGCATGGCTTTATTTAACTTGTGCAGATAACCAATTCACAATTGTGTTTTTCAAGTTAACATCTTTGTCTAATAGAGGGTAGCCGTGTTCCTCACCTTTGTATGCTAAGAATTGACTATTGCGGTGATTTGCTTCGACAAATAAACGTTGTGCACTGGTGTAAGTGCGTCCATCTTCGTCAGCAGCAATGATTAAGGTTGGTTTATCTGACAGCGTCTCTACATATTGATTGATTCTTTCATCCGATTGTGCGGAGGAGAAAAACCCGATTGCCGCAAGCGAATTGTTTTTACTCAGTTCAATCGCTTGACCACCACCACAACTCGCGCCAATGACCGCAATCTTGCCAGTTTTTCCGACTTTATCCTTCAAATAGTTGTAGGCAATTTGAACATCTGAAGGCCAGTGTGCTGACATAGCACGCCACGCTTCTCGTCGTTTCTCTGTGCCTAAGTTCGCGAATTTGCTCACATCAAAAGTCTGGTTTTTACTTTTGCCAAAGCCCCTAAAGTCGATACTGAGCGCGTGAACACCGTTGTTTGACAATTGTTTGCCAATGTTTTTGTACATTGTTTGGTTGTAATTGCACTGATGGAGCATGAGCACCGCAGCTTGGCTTGATGGATCTGTTGAAAAGTAGGTCCCAACGATATTAAAGCCATCTTTTGCTTTTAATTGGATGTTCGCCATGGTTGATGTACTGATTACTAGCGTTGTGATCACTAAGTGTTTAATGAAGTTCATGGTATTCCTTTGATGATGTACTTTTAATTTACAGTACAGTAGTCAAAGAGTTAAGAAAGCGTATTTGCGATAAATTCACACGAGCTCGGGCTGTATTGTTTTTGAGCAATTTAAATGCCTGTTCAAAAGTTTATTAAAGCGTGCGTAAAAGCCAACACCCAATTACTAAATCTCACATCAAGCTCTCACTTAAAAACAATATTGAGCCACACGGTTTCCTAATATAGACACAGTTTCTGAAAACATTAAGGATAGAAAAGTGAAAAGATTTACGTTAAGTATTTTAGCTTCAGCGATGTTTTTGACTGGCTGTGACGATGATGATGTAAAGGTGATAAAGCCGGATAATAAAGATCGCCCAGCTGTGCTCGCTGACTTTGCGGGCGATTGGAATTTGTCAGGGCAAGGCCAAATTTGGTCGATTACTAAAGATGGCCTGACAACATATAACTTCAATAGCAAAACTTGTATCAAGGCTGAGCAGCAGAGCAAAGACGATTTGTCTGAAGCCATAAAGTATATGTCTATGTCTGATAAAAAAGATTCACTGACTTTCGACAGCCCCGCATCATCTGACTTGATGTTAAGCAAGCTAGATACTTTGCCCGAACATTGCCAAGCAAGCCAATTGACTAAACAAATGAATTACCCACAAATATTTGACTATGTGTGGCACACGCTCAATGAGTATTATGCATTCTTTGCCATCCGAGGAATTGACTGGCAGCAAGTGTATAGTGAGAACAAACCTAAAGTGACAGCGTCAATGTCAAAAGATGAATTTATAGAGGTAATGGACGAAATCTTTACTGAGTTTGGCGACGGACATTTGAGCTTAAGTGATGAGTTTGACAACAGCGCAGACGGCAACAAAATTGATTCTCTATTAAAAGAAGCACTTTTACTTGATGGGGAGAATGTTGATGAGGCGATTGCGCACTTACACCAACAAGAGGTCCAGGTATTAAAGCATTTAATGGAAGATGGTCAACTACATACCTATGAAAACAGCGATGCTTTATTTTATGGAAACATCTCCAACAATCTTGGGTACATAAGGATTGACCGAGTCTATCACATGGTACAAGACGACTCTGACGATGATTTGATATCTAAAATTGAGCGAGATTTAGAAAATACAGACAAAGTGATGCAAAAGGTGCTGGAAGACTTAGAGGACACAGAAAGCATCATTATTGATCTTAGGTATAATGGCGGGGGATTTGACGATATTTCTCGAAAAATAGCTGGCTACTTTACCGAACAGGCCTATGTATTTGGGACTAAGCAAATTTCAAATAAAATGCACCAAGGGCAACTGCTTGAGCTGAAAGTTACGCCGAGTGAATCACATACCTATACAAAACCCATTTACGTATTAATAGGTGAGAATACTGGTAGTGGAGCTGAAGTACTGGCTCAAGCATTAAAGGTGTTACCACATAGTACTTTAATTGGTGAGGCAACTAATGGCAGTGTTTCCGATTCATTAACTCATGAGCTGCCAGGTGGATGGGAGTTGAGTTTGAGCCATGAGGTGTATAAAAATAATGCTGGCAAAATTCTAGAAAAAGCAGGTGTGACACCTGATGTATTAATGCCAGCTTATGCCAGTGTTGACCATAAACTTAATACTGATACACCCATAGAATTTGTCATTCAATCCCAAGGTGAAGTGACAAGGCACCATTTTGATGCGGCAATGCTTGATGCTCACTTGCAACAAGCATTGGTAGATACAGGGTTACCTAGTTTGTCGGTAGCAGTTATATCGGGAGATCAGATCGTTTATGAGCAAGCAGTAGGCTTTGCGGATATTGAAAATGCGCAAAAGTCTACGATACACACCCCCTACAACGTCGGCTCAATAAGCAAAGCGGTGTCAGCGGTTTCTATCATGCAGCAAATTGAGAAAGGCGCAGTGAGCCTTGACGAAAATGTAGCAATGATGAACTTAACTTTTGACCCAAATAACCCTGCAAATGAAGGAGAGCAAATAAGCTTACGGAACTTAGTAACACATACATCTGGTATTAAAGACAGCGACATGATTCTTTGTACTTACTATGTCCATGAAACTGGTTTGCCCCTGCTGAGTATGTTCGGTATTCCTCTTTGTGACGCCGAAACGCCCGTGACTCAAGATCTAGAGACGTTTTTAGCCAATGACTACTTTAGAACTGGTGGCCGATATGTGGGAAGTGGTGTCTACTACGATGATGAACTGGGTTTTCCAAATAAAGTACTTGGGTATTCGAATATCGGGTCTGCGCTAGCTGTACATGCCGTCGAGAAAAAGACGGGGCTAAACCTAGCTGAAGATATGCAGCAGCACATTTTTGCACCACTAAACATGCACAACACTAACTGGCACCATACGAAACTTGATGAAAACAACCCAAAAGCAGTGCAGTACAGTATTGATCAAAATGGTGAAAAGCATGCAATGCCAGAATACAGTTACGCTACATTTTACGACGGTGACCTAAATGTAAGTAGCCATGACCTGAGTAAGCTGCTCATAGCGATTGCAAACAAAGGCATATATGATGGAGTTCGCATTTTAAGCGAAAACAACGTAGAGCAAATGCTCGCAGCACAAAGTGATGTGTTTAATATTCCTTATAAACAGGGCGTATTCTGGTACTGGGATGGTTCATTCTTTGGACATAATGGTGGTGACCCTGGCACGCACGCTAAAATGTCATATAACCATCACACCAAAACAGGGATAATTATTTTGGCAAATGGTGAGGACTTTACCAGTGGTAAAGATGAAATTTCCGAGATGTTAAATGGATTAGAATCGCACCTATATCGATTTGGTGTCCAATATCACGCAAAAGCTCAACAGTAACAACTACAAAGCTGTAGTATGAAGAGCTCGGTGTTCGAGGCATACTGCAGCGCTTTAACTTTTCCTTGCTAAACGTTTGAGATTGTTATGTTAACTTAAAAATGCTTGGCTACACTATATGTGTCGATACTGGGCTGGCGTTATTTGATGTCGACAGGGTTTCAGTTTGTAGATGTAAAACTAATGCGGTGATCTCATAAAAATGAAATGGTTAAAGGATATAGACGAAACTTTTGATGCTTTGCTGACTGACTGTTATCAGCAACGTGAAATGGAAATGGAGCTGCATATCAATCGGATCCGTTTTTATGGATTGATGTCATTGTTTCTAATTGAGTTATTAATTGGTCTATTAAATAGTGGTATTGATTGGACTCTCATCGTCGTTGATCTAGGCACTATGGCAATGACTGCTGTGTGGTGCATTGTGGTTGCCATGTGGGCGAGGGGCAAAGTCTATAAACCTTGGCTAAAGTATGTGTCGATCCTATTTGATTATCTCATTATTCTACTGATTACGTTAGAAATGGAGTTTCTCTCGGAAGTTGGGCATTTCTTGCATGACATGCACAATACTGAGTTTGAATTGATGCTTATGAGTGCATTAATTCTTTTTAATGTGATGAGTGCTTTTCGTCAAGGAAAGCTAATTATCTATTACTCTACTTTATGCTGCTTAGCAACTGGAACCTTAATTCTGGAACATAGCGATACCGCAAGAGCAATAGAATTACATGAACAAATCATTATTCTTTTCTCAGGTTTACTGGCTTGGTCTATCTCTAGTTATATCACCAATACATATACGCGCTTACGGCACAGAGAGCGTTTACTTCGCTATTTACCTAAAAAGTTAGTAAGTGCTGTCGAAACAGGAAAGGTAGATATAGAACCAGGAGGTGAGCGCAGAAACGTTACTGTGTTGATGGCAGATATCAGGCGCTTTACCAGTATGTGTGAAGAGCACGAGCCAGAGGTGATTACAGCTTTATTAAACCGCTACTTTTCAGCAATGAGTACGATTATTTTTAAATACGATGGCATGATAGATAAGTTTATTGGTGATGCCATCATGGCTATTTTTGGAACTCCACAAGACGAAGGTAATAGCGCTAAAAACGCGATAGAGGCCGCAAAAGAAATGCTCTCGGTTCTGGAGGAGTTGAATAAAGAATTAATAAAAGAGGGATTACCCGCTCTTGAAATAGGCATTGGTATCCACAGTGGCGATGCCATTGCTGGTAATGTGGGCAGTTCTAGTTGTATGGATT
The DNA here is from genome assembly GCF_001625655.1 of Pseudoalteromonas luteoviolacea DSM 6061. GTDB lineage: Bacteria > Pseudomonadota > Gammaproteobacteria > Enterobacterales > Alteromonadaceae > Pseudoalteromonas > Pseudoalteromonas luteoviolacea. The sequence goes on from NZ_AUYB01000137.1 coordinate 36,288, forward strand.
ACACGGTGATTGGTGACACAGTCAATGTGGCTGCGCGTATTGAAAGCAAAACCAAAGATCTCAATACACCGTTGCTTGTTAGCAAGGTCAGTGTTGAACAATCTGAGCTCAATTCATTAGAAAAAGCAGCTGAAGTGAGTTTAAAAGGTCGCAGCGAGCCGATTGAAGTATTTTTCGATCCTGTAATTTAATTGTGAACATGGTGTTTACTTTTTTGTATTGATCAGTTTAATATGGGTACAGCTCAAAAGTGAGGCTGTCCATATTTTTAGTATTTTGCAGTTGCTCAATACGGTCACTAACGTTGAAGCGCATGGACGGGGTCAATGAATTTTATAAATACTGAAAAGCTGGGCGTCTTGTTTTTGAGCAGTTCTTAAAATAAAAGAGCAAAACGACATAGTCTAAGACTTCGTCGCTTTACTCTTTTGACATGGAAAGCGGTTATTTACGAGCTGCTTTTACCTCTTTCAAATTAGCAGCGTGATCAATCTTGTAGTCAGGCATTTCTTTATTACCATGAATTAGATAGTTATCCATCCAGCGCATAAGGCGAATACTGTAGTCATATTGTGCCGCAACTTTACGGTTACCATGACCTTCTCCTGGGTAATAAACTAAACGTACGTCTTTGCCTTGTACCTTCATGTAACGATATAGCTCCATTGATTGAGCCGGGTGCACACGTGGGTCATCTTTACCGTGCATAATTAGCAATGGCGTTTTAGATTGGCCGGCCCAGTAAATCGGGCTGCGTTCAAGGTACCACTGCCATTTTTGCCATGGATATGAGCGAGCATGAACTAAAAACATTTCATTTGATATGTCGGTAGTACCAAATTTTGACAGTTGGTTTGATACGCCTACGAACATTACACTCGCAGCAAAGTGCTCAGTTAGTTTCGTTGCACCCCAAGCAGATGCATAACCACCATATGAGCCGCCAGTAATACCGACTTTTTTAGTATCAACCAGCCCCATGTTCACGAGATATTCTTTCATATCCACTAAGTCGTCGAACTCTTTACCAGCGTAATCACCTTGGCCAAGCTTTGAGTAGTCGACGCCTTTACCCGTTGAACCACGATAATTAGGGTAAAAAATGGCATATCCGCGAGCGGCGCCCATTTGACCAGGATCTGAGTAACTTGTTAACCAGCCATTTTTATCATGAGACTCAGGGCCACCATGAACAGACATGATGAGTGGGTAACGTTTACCTGCTTGGTAATCAAGTGGGTAAATTAGTACACCACCGATCTCAACGCCATCGCGAGCTTTAAAACTAAGCGCTTCTTGTTTGGCAAAGCGCTTGCTATTTAACCATTCATTTGAGTTTGACAGACGAGTAGGGCGCTTAGACCTTAGCATATACACTTCATTTGGATGCTTGGCTGTATTTGCGGTCAGTGCAATTGTTTTATCTGAATCGGACACTGATAGTTTGCCAGCGATCAGCTTGCCTTCTTTAATGAGCTTTTTATATTTGTTAGATCCAACTTTTATTTGGCCAACAAAGCTTTCTGCACCAACATGACCTACGAAATTCAGGGCATTTTTTCGGTTTGACCACTCAAAATCACCGATATGTCCCATAAAATTAGGGATCCACTCTTCAACTTTGCCTGTTTTTGCGTGAGCAATATATAGGCGACCTTTTGCAGGATCATGTTTATCCTCGGCGCCTAGAATTGCAATGTATTTGCCATCTTGAGAAAACTCGGCTTCACCTAACTTACCTTCTGTTTTAAAGGATGTCGTTACTTTATGCGTTGTTGCATCCATAATATGCCACTGAGACTGCATATATTGGTCATCAATTAATGCGGTTGGCTGTGTCTTTACAAGTAATTTGCTCGCATCGTCAGACCAGTTTACGTCACTGACATAGTCTTCAATATTAATTGCTGTTGGCTTTAGCGCTTTCTCACTCGATGTTAAATCTAAAATATGAAGCTGTTTGTTTTTTAGACCAAGCTCGTAAACTTCTGCCATGAAGCCCAGTTTTTTTAGCTCTTTTTCAGAAGCTTCTTTTGCTGGCATTGCAAGTATAGCGACCTGTTTGCCATTAGGACTTAGGCGATATTTAGAGATGGACGTACCGGAAAGTGAAAGTACCTTTTGTGCTTCGCCGCCGTTTACGGCAATACGATAAAGCGAAGTGAATTTATCGGTTTTCTTTTTTGTTAAGAAATATATGAAGCTACCGTCGGCAGACCATGAAATATTGCGGATATTTACCTTACCTGTGATATACGGACGCTCGACACCTTCATCGTCCACAAGATAAAGTTCAGTGAAGTTCTTACCATTTTTATCAACATATAGCTCACGAGGAACTGAGCGCGTGAATGCAACAGATTCGCCATCAGGACTAACTGCTGAGCTTACTACCTTTTGGATTTTTGGAATGTCTTTGATGGTGATGGTGTCAGCATTGCTTGCAATGCTACTTGCACTCACTAGACCGATAGCGAGGGCAAGAGTCGTTTTGATCAACTTCATTGTACTAACCTTGAGAAAAAACAGAGCTGAGAATAGAGACCCGCTCATAAAAGTTAGCACATTTTACGTAGGGGTATTAAGAAAACCAGTGTTTGCGATAAAGTGTATAAGGTATGCGATTAGTGGGAAGTAAGTTGCATAAAATAGAATAAAAACTGACTAGATAAGCAGAAAATACTTTTATAAATGCGTAAGCGCTGGATTGTTTATTGACTCAAACGTGCTCTAAGCCACTAGCTTATCTATGAAATACTTTATTAGATAATCAAGAAATCTTTGTTTTATTTGAAAAAAATAGATCCTCGTCGTTGTTTGAATTGTCTCACCTCTAGGTCAATAGAGTTTCAAATGGATGGTTCAGGCACTCTTGTTAGCACCAAGTATTAAGCAATAATTATGTTGCGCATAAATTTATCTAAGTGCAAAGTAATGTGACACCTAAGCTATTGAGTAAGGGATATTTTATATGGGGATGTTGGTGAAGGTTCTTATTTTGGTATTCACAATTTCATTGTTTGGGTGCGTAACGCCAAACTTAGCACCTAAGTTTGAACTACCAGCAGACTCTGGGGCTGGTATTGTCTGGGGAACAATTACGTATGAAGGGCAGTACAACGACTTTCAATTGTTCTATAAAAATAATAACTCAGGTGAGCTTGGGTATGTTCAGGCTGACTTAATAGAGATGCAAAACGCCAGAGGTGGTATTTTTGCGGTGTCATTGCCTGCTGGGAGTTATACGTTGACTGGTTGGCGAATAAGCGAGCCGTATTTATCGGTAAACTTCTCACAAAGAGGCAATGAGTTTGTCAGTGAAAGCGGTATCATAAACTATATTGGCAATGTTCACTTTACTCTGCAGGCACGCATGAATATGGCTGAAGCAGGCGTTATTTATCAAAATCACATAAAGCGTGATAAACAGCTTATTGTAAATAGGTATCCTAGTTTTGATATCGAAAAGTTGAAGGTAGACAATGTCTTCCTTGGTTCCACTTTCTGTTCAAAGCCAGTAGTTAGCGAAAACAAGCGTTGTACTAAATCGATAGTAAATACGCCGGTAAGATAATATATACCGAAAAGGGTGCACTTAGGAATTGAATTCGCGAACAAATGTAAACAGATAATCCAGGACTTTATGAGCAATGACGGCTAATAAATAAAGTTAGTACTATTCGTAAAGTTAGCTGCTAAAAAGCCCGGCAACCATTATTTGATTGTTTTCGTTGCTACATCCCCTATTTAAGGAGCGTTGTATCTACAAATGTAACTTGCCAATATTTATGTCTGTCAGACTTGATGTGAGGTCTATTAGTCAAATCTGACAGTCCACACGAGCGATTAATAAACATTGTGATTTATGATAATTTTCTAAGACTGAAAGCTTAAATCACATCTCGTGAAAAAGATTTAATAGCATCGTTGATCAAAGTGCCTTCAGCTGGCTTTTTCATCATTTTTTGGAAGTAAGATTGCTCTCTTACATCATCCCAGTTGATATCTGGATAGTACTCAGCAGCCCTCTCAACTGTAAGCAAGTGGCCAAGTAAAAAACTTACATATGAAGTGTATTTGGTGCCAATTGAACCAGAGATGTTACCGTCTTCATCTTTGAGCCGACCGTTAAAGTAATTGCTGATCGCTTGTTTAACATTATCAGTCGAGTCCGCGCCTTTAACTCGATTGAGCAGAGCTGTAGCTCTGCGTTTACCATTTTTTCCTGCTACACCATAATGTTCATACGTTCGCTGTTCGTTATCTAAATAAGTTTCAATGCTGAGTATCACATAGCGTTTAAAGTCACGGTCTAATATTGGACTACTGGTATCCGGATTCAATGGGTTTCCTTCATAGCTATTACTTCGAAATAGCTTAGCTGGTCGTTTAGTGCTTTCTAATTGTTCCAAGGATTTCTTTTGTAAAATGGGGTCATTTAATGAAGCTAAACTATGCAACCTAGTGAGCATAGTTTGATAAATTATCATTGCATTTTCTTCAAAAGAATCATTGTCAGGGTGGAGGCTAGCTTTCGTTAAATCTATACCCGTTAACTTGTAGATGTCCTTTAGTTCATCAACGCCAGGCTTAATTACACTAAATATTTTTATTAATGCGTTTTCAATGCCAATTTCAAGGGGGACTCTTTGTGCTCTAAATGCGTCTAGGTAAGAAGTTGCAGTTTCTCCTAACATTTGTAGAAAACCATCAGTTCCAATATAGTATCGAAGATAATCTTTATAAACCTTTTTTATAGCTCCCTTAATACCTTTGTATTCGGCAGGATAAAGGGGGTTATTATTGTCATTTTTATCGTAAAAACGAAAAGCAGCACCAAAATCGATTTTCGTGACCCAGCGCTCACCATTATAAAGTGAGCTATCTAATAAGGCCACGTTGCTACTATGTAAACTATAATCTCCAACAAGTAATGAATATAATACCGCATGAGTCATGCCGTTTAGCTCACCATCGAGTAGGAAGTCGTCGTACTTCTTTTTTCCTGAGCTCATTTCGGTCCAATTTGAGCGCTCGCGACCTTTGTCATTTGAGGTTTCTAGAATCTTGTGTAACTCAGTCAGCTTAAGAAATTTTTGGATAAGCACTGTTGTATTTGTTTCTTTTTCACAGTCGATACTTGCAGTAGCTAAGCATTTTTTGTAATTATCTCGGATTAATTGTTTTTTGAATACTTCAATGATCTCACCTGCCAACCCTTCAGTGAAAGTTTCTAAAGCGTCTGTTGGTTGTTTTACAAAGTACTCTTGACCATTTTTTTTATAAATTCCAGTTAATGAGCCGCTGATTTTGGCCCTCGCATTTTTTCCGCCAAGCTTTGAACCATCTTCTTTCCTTTTCATTGAACCAAAATAGGTAAATTCAAATTCTTGCTCTGTTTCCAAAATTGACTCCTAATCTAAAACGTATGTTAAGCAACTAGAGAGTTCTAGTTTGTATGTAAGATTAAATAGTCTTATCTTTTAATACACTGGCAAAATAATGCGATTTTGAGACAGTCCAATGAATTGATATATGTGATGTCTTGAATAGCCTTTTGGTTGATTGTTGAGGGCGGGCTTTCGCCATAGTACATGCCGTAATCGCGATTTGGTTTATTTGTTGGGTTAAGAGTGTGCAGATGAAGGAAACGTCATTCCATTTTTAATCTTTATGGTCGATGCGTTGAAGCACTTCAATTTTATGAAAGTATTTGAATGGGAAACTTGGCTCCCTGTGGTGCTATCAGGGTTCTCCCGCCTCTAATGGTGTAAATGCCAATTGGCAGGAGAAGGTGGTTCACGGGGGGGCTTCGATTGGAGGTTTTGTCATGGTGGGCACTGACGTGTTACACAAAAATATGAGCAACTTTCGGGCTTTGACTTATTGATAAGGTAGCAAGTTAAGTTATTGTTTGAATTTTTCAGAAGGTGGAGGGTTACTTTACCTCCTTAAAAAACGTTTTAGTCGCCGTACTATGTAATTTTAAGAGGTCGCTTTGGTGTACAGTGACATCTTTAACTGCGTGCATAAAAAGCTCGGCAGAGTAACATCGTGCTTAATATCTCGCTAGGTATGGACCGTATTATTGGTAATCTCGACGAAAAAGCCAGCTAACTTAGCTGGCTTTTAACTAGGGATTACAAGCTCTTTTTAGGAGGCAGTGCAACGTTCGCAAATATTAAGCCTGCAACGAGAGACATAAATATCAGGAATGTTTGTTGACCAATGTGATCTGCCATGACAAAGCTCTGACCTTCAATTAGCGAGTTCAATCCAATATAGGTCTTAGAGCCCGGAACTAATACAATCAGCCCTTTCATAGTCACTATTGATGCGGGGGCATTTTCAACTCTGTTAAAGATATTACTGAATATTCCTACCGCAAATGCGCCTGCAAAAGTACCCAACGCATAGTCAAAGTAAATTGCTGCGCTGACTGACACTGCGTACGCAATAAAGCCGGAGGTAATGCACCATGGCGTGTGTTTTAACTTGGTTTTGAATATTACGACTAAGCTTAAACACAGTAATAATATAGCGAGCCATGCAGTCCATTTTGGAATTGGATCTGGTTGTACAAAATCTGTTTGGCCAAACAAATAAAAGCCAATACTAATTCCTAAAAAAGCACCAAAATAGAGCTTAAACAGCAACATAAACGCGTCCATGACACGTGCCGTGCCCGAAACCAAATGCCTCGCAGACAATTCTGCAAAACCCAGCGCTAAAGCTAAACCTGGTATAAATACAATTATTGCGGACAATACTACCAATCGAATATTAAGTTGTGGATCGATATAGGCAGACACTGCGCAAGCAGCAATAGCGGACGCAATTGCGACCATCGGCTCTAGCATGTGTGTGACGCGTTTTGAGTGCTCTGACCATAGGATAAAGAGGTACACTAATATCGAAATGATGCCAGACCAAATAACATCGCTCCAGCTAGTGCCCATAAGCATGGCAAATGCGCCACCAGAGACCGCAAAAGCCAGCGCCATTTGCCATCTAGAGTAGGGAGACTCTGCGGTTTGTATTTTGTCTAGGCACTCGTCCGCCTCTGTGACTGTTAATTCACCTGCCAGCATTCTGTTAACGACATCGTCAGTGTTGGCTAATGATCCCAAATCATGATCACCGGGCTCTACCCTTGCTACGTGGGTATATTCCTCTTCGTGGCCATCTGTCCAAATTACAAAAGTAACCGATGTCGGAGACATGACAAACGATGATTTCAATCCAAGGTGTGTGGCAACTTCCATCAAGTGTGCTTCTAAACGAAAAGCAGGAGTACCATATTGGTGAAGCATTTTGCCAAGTTTAACAATAAACTTGCGCTTTTGCGTAAACGTCGCTGAGTTCAACTGTGCAATACCTAATAGTTGAGTAGTTAAGGACCAAGCCCAAAAATCTGAGCACAATACTGCTCAAACCCCAAATTACACTAAAATATTATAACTTTAATGGTGCAATGTTACTGCTCAATTATGTTGCAATTTTGAACAATGAGATGGAATAGATATGAATAAACTATTCCATATTTTTTGCATGAGCAGCGCACATAATTCTATGCAAAGTGTTCTAGGATAACCCAGCCTCAATTACCATAAAATCAATAATAAGTTACGCCGCGCATTCTAACCAGTTTTGCTGTATTTTCAACGCATTTTATTTGCGTTTTTTTCCTCAATCCACTGAGACATGTATTGAGTGCTACGCAACGTGTGGTGTTTCAACATTTGGCCGTAAAAATTTTGGGTTCTATGGCGAGCTAAAGTATTTCTAATAGCCGTAATTTTGTTTAATAAACGGGTACTTAAGTAGACTTTGTCATGCCGCGCTTGCAACAGCGCTAATCCGTTCGATTGGGCATTTTGAAACTGAGTTTCATCAGTATAAAGTGCGACTGCAGCTTCGACAAACTCTTGGTCATTTTGTGCAACACAACCATGCCAAGGCAGATCACCATGCATCCCCTCTGCACCGATTGGCGTGGTCACGCAGGGTGTTTGGGTGAGCATCGCCTCTAAGAACTTGCCCTTTATACCTGCACCAAACCGAATGGGTGATAAACACACTTTGCTCTGCTTCATGACCTCAATGGCATCTTCTGCCCAACCTTTCACCAAAAAGCCTGTCTTTGGGTTGTTAAGGGCAGTGGCTTTTTTCGGTGGGTAAGAACCATAAATATGCAGTTCGGCATCAGGTAAACGTTTCTTGATTGCTGGCCATAGCTTTTGCAGGTACAGCACAGAATCCCAGTTTGGGGCATGTCGAAAGTTGCCGATGGTCATAAAGTGTTGACGCTCTTCGAAACGAGGCAAGTTGCTTGGTAACTTTGATAAGTCTACTAAAAATGGTAGATGTACCAGTAAGTCCTCACTGATGTTAAAGGTGTTACGTAGCAGCTCTAGCTCGAAATCGGACACAATTAGGGATAAATCACATCGCAATATCGCTGCAATTTCTCTTTTAGCAAGTTCGGAGTCAAGCAGTTTTGACGTATCAAAATCCACGTTTGCCTTGACGGCTTCATGTCTTACTCCACGCAGGCATTGGAGATCTTCTGTATCGAGGATTTTCATGGCGTTGGGGGCATATTTGTCTACTCGCCAGCCAAATTGCTCTTCCATCATGAATCGGTCGAACATGACAATATCTGGAGCAAGTTGCTGAATATACTCATCAAATGAGCTGCAATTGAGCGCTATTTGCTGACTAGATACGCCATACTCGTTCAAATCAACCATGTGATCTGTGGTTTGAGCTGGGCTGGCAAACTCTACCTGCCAACCTTGAGATTTATAAAACTGAAGTAAGGACAGCATATGCACGCCAGCAGCAGAAGAGTTAGGCTCTGGCCATACATATCCAATAACTAAAACTTTGATCATTTATGAAGAAGATTCTCTAATTTGTAATGTAATGTCTACCAGCGTCCTAACCGGTGGTTGTGATTTGTTAAGGATTTCGCTTAGTGCCTGACACGTACGTTTACCTATATCATCGGCATCAATTCGAACTGAAGAAAGAGCGGGGCGCATTAACCTTGAATCGGCTAAGTCGTCAAAACCAATGACTTTAATGTCTTTGCCAGGAATAAGATCATGCTCACGCATAGCTTCAATCGCACCATAGGCGATGACGTCACTGAAACACACAATTGCTTGTGTATCGGGAGCTAGTTTATATAACTGATGAAATGCATCTCTACCGCCTTGGCGGTTAGTTGGTGCTGTTATTTCTTGGGCCTGCGACGTTGAGTTGCGCGCAGAGATGGCTGACCGGAAGCCTGCAACACGCTCATGATAATCTGATATCTCAGTTGTACCACCTAAAAAAGCCAGTTTGTTTAGGCCCTTTTCGAGCAAATGCTCCGTGGCCAAATGAGTGCCTTTTTGGTTGTCAGGCAAAATACAGGGCGCATCTGCAAATTGAATTTCACGCATTATGTTTATTACTGGAAAGCCGGAGTGTACCAATTGATTCACCCAATCTTTAGTAGTTCCAGGGGCGGGTACCATTACAAATGCGGATACGTTGTACTCTTTCAGTGTATTAACAACTTGCTGTTGACGTTGAAAGTCTTCGCCCGTATTTACCAACATAGGCACCATGCCCAATGCATAGATATGTTTTTCCAATCCTACGGCTAATTGTGCAGAATAAGGGTTCGTTAAATCGTTGATTACTACAGCAACTAAGTTAGATTTTTTACTTCTAAGTGCCGCAGCGTCACGGTTGTACACGTACCCTAGCTTTTCTATTGCTTTTAAGACTTTTTCTTTGCTTTTATCGCTTACTTTATCTGAATGGGTCAATACGAGTGAAACGGTAGACTTTGAGACTTGTGCTTCTTTGGCAACATCGAAAATTGTTATTTTTTCTGGTTTTTTGTTGTTGTTCATAAGTGCCTGATCGCATTCATTGTGCTGATGACGGTTGCATAGTTTAAACGTTTAGTCTGTGGCTCTGCAACTTCCAATTCAATTGTGTACTATTTCTCTAAAACAATAGTCTAAAAATCACATTTTTGAACGCCAAGTGTCTCTAAAATACTGCACTTGGCGTAAAATCATTATATCATGGACTGCTATGAGAATTAGATTAGGGTTTTCAGAAGTGATAAATTCGACCGGTCCATTCCTGTTTACAACAGCGCTTTGTGTATTTGTACTTTCGCTGTTTCAGAGCTTTAATGCGAAAGCAACTGGCTATAAACAACCATCAGAAGCAATTGCAGAGTTTGTAAACGAGTACAATGTACCGGATACCTTGGTGAGTCCCAAAGGACGTTGGATGGCGTTGCTGGAGGGGAATGATAGTGAGAAAACTGGCGCGCTGCATACCAAGAATTTGCTCGCTATTGCATTCAATCCTTTGAGCAGTATGCAAATAAACATCCCACGCTATACTTCAGTCTCTTTCAAGCATATTGACACCGGCGCGGTTATCAGGCCAAAAGCGATTCCCGAAGGAAATATTTTGCACCCAACATGGAGTGCTAATGACCGGTACATGGCTTTTGTGTTAGAAACAAAGCAAGCTGCCCATCTGTGGGTGTATGATCTCAAACAGAAGAAAAGCCGTATTTTATCCCAGTTTCCATTGAATGGTTTTACCATGAACAAACCGTTTGAATGGTTAGCGGATAGTTCAGGTCTTATCGCAAATATAAGAGTCAACAACCCCACTTCTAATCAACGCCACAAGCCAGAGGCTTCGGTACAGCAACCTTTGGTTATATCGGCGACTGCAAGCTTAGCAAAAGGGGCCAGTTCTGAATTTGGCTCTGTGCAACAAGATGAATTTAAAAGATTTGCATTTGGGCAGCTTTACAAATTGCCTTTGCAAGGCAGAGCTGTTGGCATTGGTCAGCCAGCTTACTTCAGTGACTTTAGCGCGTCACCAGATGCGACGAATATATTAGTTGCAATGATGGATATGTCACAATTGCCAGATATGCAAAAAGCAGACTTTGATAGACAAAGATACAGTGTCTGGCAAATTTGGGGAATGAGAGGGATCCCTTTATATGAAGTTTATCGCCCGCAAGAAGTCTTACAAATTGCCAATGTTTTATCCGAGCCTTTTTCTCAGCCGGTTGTCAAAAGGGCATTTCAATGGCGTGCAGACAAAGGTGCAACATTAGTATGGGCTGAGTCCAGCGATGGTGAGGAAAACGAAAGTTTGTACAGTATTTCGGCTCCTTTTAAGCGTGAACCAAGATTATATGCCGAAACGCCAGGGCGTGTTTCCCATATCTTGTGGGGAGATAGTCAACTTGCAATTTTGGTGATGAATCAAGGTAACGGTAAAATGACTTACTATGCATTTTCACCATTAACGCCAGACCGTTCACGTGTGCCCCTCAATTTATTTGATGATTTATCTGCAGGTTCATCACGCGAGTTGATCCACACCAAAAATGACTTAGGTGTAGATGTCGTTAAAGTTGCTGGTGGACGTTATTTATTTTTAAAAGGCATTAAAAGAGAGAATGGCGTTGATACGCCGTATTTATCAAGGTTTGATGCCAGAGGTAATTTATTTACATCAATTTGGCAGTCAAGTGCGCCATATTTTGAGCAAGTTATCGATGTAATTTCAGATGACGGCATGCGCTTTGTTACTCAAAAGCAATCTAAAAGCAACCCCGCCAACTATTTTTCAAGGAACTTGACGTTTGATACTGTTGAGCAGCTTACCAGAAATAGGCATCCATATCCGAGTATGCAAGCAATCAGTAAAGAAGATATGAGCTTTAAAGCTGGTGGACATACGATTAAAGGCGACTTTTATTTGCCGAACAGTTTCGATCCAAGTAATGGTCGAATCCCTGTATTGATCTGGTTAAACATGCAGCAAGAAAAGACATCAAAAGGAGTTAAATCACCCTATTTATTCTCGCAACTAAATGCATTGAATGGGGCAGCTTATGTGCACGAAGGTTATGCCGTGCTCAACATTCGAAATTTGCAAACACTCGACCAGCAAATGCACGGTGAGGCATTATCCAAATATTTGCAGGATAGTGCTCAGGCAATCGTTTCGACTTTGATTGCTCAAGGGATTGCTGACAAGAATAAAATTGCTGTAGGTGGCCATGGTTTGGCTGCAACTAATGTTGTAAAGTTACTGGCAGAAACGGACTTATTTGTCACAGGTATAGCCCGAAGTGGCACCTACAATTTGACGCTCGCCCCGTTTATGTTTGGTCAAGGGGAAGAGAGCTTGTGGGCGAATCAATCACAATACATAGAAAACTCCGTTATTTTTAAAGCGAATGACGTGAATGCTTCATTGCTATTGGTTCACGGTTATCAAGATAGGGGCAATGGAAGTTATCCGATTCAGTCAGAGCGTTTATTCAGTGCAATGAATGATATGGGTAAGTCTGTGAGGCTGGTGATGTTGCCAAGTAGCGGGCATATGTACAGCGAGCAAGAAGAGGTATTGCATATGCTTTATGAACAGTCTCAGTGGTTGAAATTGCACTTTGAATCACTACCCGAGATTGAAGTTTCGGATACGATACCGGAGATATTTAGATTTGAACTGCCAGCACCGCAAGAGCAGGTAGAGTATTCATCTCCGTGGGGTTAAAGAAATTTAAAAGGCCCTGTGAGGGCCTTTTTAGCGAGTATTAATACGCTCATACGTTAATAACGTCTTACTCTTTTTGTGTAATTGAGCTGCCCAGTGAAGCCGCAATGACCATAAATATTGCAAACCACTGCCAGACAGTCAAAAGCTCTCCAAGAATCATTAAACCTGCCAGTGCCGCAATTGCAGGTTCTAAACTCATCATAATACTGAACCCTTGAGCAGGCATATTGCGTAGCGCAACCATTTCTAAGCTATAGGGCAGGGCGCTAGAAAGTAGGCCAATGGCCAGGCCTAGCGGGATCAACTGCCAGTCAACTAATGCCATGCCTTGGGAAATGACTCCAAATGGTACGACCGCAAAAGCAGCAACGCTCATTCCCAAAGCAACTGTAATACCGCCTGAACCTTGTCCGCCACTTTTTTTGCCAAATATAATATACCCAGCCCAACAAGCGCCCGCTACTAAGGCTAAAATTACACCAATAGGATCTAAGCCATCCACATCGCTAATGTCTGGGAGAAGTAATAAAATGCCAGCAATAGCAAGCAATACCCAAAGGTAATCACGTTTTCGTTTTGATGAAAACAACGCGACGGCTAAAGGCCCAGTGAACTCAAGTGCAACACCTATTCCCAGTGGAATGCGCTCGATTGCGTAATAAAACGTTAAGTTCATTACGCCCAAAGATAAGCCGTAAAGAATAACAGGGCGCCAATTTGCAGGTAACTTTCGCCAAGGTCTAAAAACAAGGCACAAAATCAGAGCTGAAAAGCCAAGACGGTAAGCCGTAGTACCCTCAGGACCGACATAAGGAAACAGTTGTTTTGCGATTGATGCGCCAGACTGAATAGTCACCATGGCTAAAAGAAGACAAGCAATCGCATACAAAAAACGCTTATCCAGAATTTGCATTGATATACCTACTAGCTAAAAGAGGCCGCTAGTCTATAGCTTTCGCGCACCTCACTCAATGATTTTGTATACATTATTCTATAGTTGCTGTTTTTTTACTTTCCCATGTGTTTATTATGTTTTTGTTGTGTTTTTAGGGTTAAAAAAACAATTCGATTGTGAATTTGTTTTGTATCAGAATGTCGCGTTTATTCATATTTCATTTTGTCTGCGGCACTAAATTTCGCCGCTTTCTAAAAATGTTTGCCAAGTCTTTTCATGACGTGACATTTGTTTATGTTTCTTTGAAGACCAGTGGGCTCGTTCGTCTTGCTCCGTTAAGAATGGACCTGCGCGACACATACTGCAATGTGTTTCAGATAAATAGCCTGGGAACTGGAGTGAGACTGGTAGAGGCAGTTGCCCCTTTGACGACCAAAAGTAGCTTATACCTCGCGTATCTTTTACATGCTTGTCTCTATCCACATTTCTTATCTTGTACTCTGGGAATTGATCAATTTCAAAATCAGTTTGACCAAGATACGTAATATCAAGCCCTTGATGTAAAGTTTGTTCTAAATTCCACTCACAATAAGGCTTTACGTCTTTTGACGTAATGATGCTTAGCATTGGACCTTGCTTGTCCAATGCATATGTTTGCGAATACACTAAAAAGTACCGTAAAAGGCGCCTGTTTAAAGTATTAACTGTCAGGTTATTTTGCTTAAACTCATCGTGAGAAGCAAAGGCTGGGATCAATGGGAATTGAAAAACAACCACATCAAACTGCTGTTGGTTGAGCTGTTCCCAACAAGATGGGCTTGTAACATCAAACTCGGTTAATACTGGTGTTTTGGAATCTACAAGTTTATCGAAAGCGTGTTCTTGATACTTTCTTTTCAAGGTTTCTTCGCTATCGTAGATACTTGCAACCAAGGTTTTAGGTTTGAGGTATTTTTGAATAGAGTAGGAGAAGCTTAAATCACCATCTCCTACTGTCAAAATTCGCCACTGTGGATTCAACTTCATAAAATGCTACGGGTATTTCAAAACGCGTGATTATAGCAAACCAAACTAGCTGGTGAAGCGTTGTTTTTAGATACCAAGCACATTTTTATGCTTTGATGGCTACGAATTTTTTAGCTCATCTAGCAAGTGCATTACATCAATACTAGCTTGTTCCATTCGATTAAGTTGTTGCACAGCACCTTGCTTATCACCTTTTTTAAACCTAGACACAGCCTCAACACCTGCTTTATGGACTTCGCGGTGAGGGGGCTCTAGTCGTTTGTATGCAGAGTTGTCTGAATACAGTTTGGCACCATCCCCTGCAATCCACTTACCCAATCGGCAGGATGTATGGTCAGCAAAGTCTGTAACGGCTTTGTTGCTGCTGCCAGTAATGACATTGTAAACTTCACTTTTCCAGACGACGTGATCTAACTTAACCGTTTGAATAAACGTTTGATTAGTCGCATTAGATATCGTGTTTCTCATTGAACCACAGCTCTCAACGATTTGCCCATACTCATCGTTTAAGTGCTCAATACTGCTAGACAGAACCTTATTGGACTCCTGAATAACGGATACATCTTTAACCGTTAGTCCTGTGGTATCAATAATTTTAGTAACAAGATCAGAAACTTCATTTGCAGATGCATTTGTGTTATTTGCCAAAGCTCGTACTTCATCGGCAACAACACTAAATCCACGACCAGCCTCTCCAGCTCTTGCCGCCTCTATTGCTGCGTTTAAAGCAAGCAAATTGGTCTGGTCTGAAATTTTAGAAATGGTAGTCACAAAGGTGTGAATATTATCCGCCATGTGCGACAGTCCGGATATATTGTCGGTCATACTAGACATATTTTCAGACAGCTTACCCATACCTGATAAGATTTTTGCCAGGGACTCCTCAGATGTTTCAAATGATTGATTGACTTCTGCAATAGCTGCGCTGTCTTGCTCAATGTTTAAAAAACTTTGAAGTACAGTTTCTCGTATTCCTTGGATCTGGTTCATACCGGATAACGCGCATTGTAATAATTGGTTATCGGTGTTGTCGTTTAATTGTTCTTGAGCTTCAACAAGTTGGTCTTGAAGCCTTTGATTTTCAGCTGCCAACCTTTGGTTTTCTTGAACTTGCTCAGCAAGTTCTAATTTTGTGCGGCGTAGCTCTTCCTTAAAATCGGTGTTAGAGAATAAGTTATTAAACACTGATTTAATCCCCTTTATATGTGCGCTTGTTGTGCATGAGTGTGATTCGATTTGCGAATACACGGCTCGTTGTAATTTTAAACAATGTGTCCATTGCATTGTTTGCTATTGTGACACAAATTTTTTATGAAGTATTTTATATGAACAAGCGAATGGCTATTTTTCTTAAAAATAAGATATATCAAGAAGTAAAGGTTAATAAAAGGGGAAATTGTTGTTTATCTTTGTCGAGGCTTTGAGCGCACTGACTTAAGGCTTTTGTTGCTGTACATTGCTGCATCGGCTAAGTGCAGTAGTTTATCTGGCGCTGTTTGTGTGTCTGTAGCTGTATATCCGATACTCATGCCAACACCATATTCGAAAACTTCTTCAAGTAGCTTTTGTCTGAGCTTATCGTCGTCATTTTGCGCTTTGGAGCCAAAAGCGACAAATTCATCGCCCCCAATCCTAAAGCAGTTATCCTCTCCAAAAACCTGCCTTAAGGCAGTGGCAATCTTTTTTAATATGGCATCACCGCAATTGTGCCCATATTTATCATTTGCGCATTTAAAGTCATCTAAATCAAAATAAAAAAGAGTCGGGTGTTGTTCACAAAGTTTAGTAAACTGGGTAAAACAGGCTCTTCGATTACCAATTTGTGTTAACTCATCATGGGTCGCATCAAACTTGAGCTTTTCTTCTAATTTTTTTCGCTGCTGAATTTCATTATTCAGTTGAGCAATGGTTTCTCTTTTACGCACTATCATGGTGTACAGTGCATAACAGATGAGTAAAAAGCCAATTTGCTTTAATGAGGTATCTAAAGCTATTACTGGGAATATATCTACTGCAATAAAATCATCCAATAAATCAAGCAGTAGCCCTACACAGTAAATCACCCAAGCGCATATTAAGACTGTGTTTTTGAGGTGTGGTGCAGAGTAGACAATCATGGTTGAGGCAATGCTAAACCAAAATAGCTCTTCCAATGAATCGAGCAAATCTCCGGGTTGCTCTCGCATCCAAAGGTAAAACCCTAACACAAAGATCCAAATCGCCCCGTAAAGCAGCTTTTGATACATATATTGTACTCCCCACGCTACTCTTTAACTTATAGCAGCTATCGTTTCGATTTGCCCATCTGCAAACAAACTTACTACAATTATTCAGTCGCTTGAAATAATTATTCTTCAAGATAAAGAACGTTATGTTTTCTCATAAGGCTCTTTATCTTGCTGTGGAGTGGGATCGTTCAGATAGCCACTCGCTCGCCATTATTTCGCAATGGTAATCTATCAGATCGAGAACTTGTAGCTTTTTTACATTAGATTAAAAGAATAGTTAAGGTGTCCCTGCAGTAAAGTCGTGTAAACATTATTCTATCTAGTTAATTCAATTGCTTGTGAGATCATAAATAGGTGCGATACAAAAACAACAGACGTTAAAATGAAACGCATTTGCTTGTAATCTTTGTGAGTTTCCTGCCATTTTGGCATTGCCTTCTCTGTCCAAAGTACAATCCAAAAACAGGCTGCTAAATAACAAAGCACAAGTGTTGGTGTTAATAAAGGCAGTAAAGGAAATGGAATAACTGTCGCAACGGCGAGCATCGCATGTGACTTGGGTTGCTCACCAGCTCTCCATAGTGTGCCAGCCATAAAGGCCAAAATGCCCATACTGTAAAAGCTAAATACTTCGACTAAGGCTTCCGAGCTACCTAACATCAGGGTTGAGGCAATACAAAGTAAAAACGGTACGAAACCTAAATAGCCCAATTGGATATGGTTAAAATATGGATGCATAAGTACTCTTTAATGTTGTTTATTGGTTCTGGTCGGCAATGAGCTAACACATTGTCATGCTAAACGCTGATGTTTTCGCAACTCTCTATACGTACGTGTCGATTATACCTAAGGTTTAGTGGACTGCTCAGTTTATTCAATCAAATTATTCGATAGCAATGATAGTTTTAATCAATTTTATTTAATCCTCTCTAGCTTATATCTTTGTATTCAAGCAAAGCAGCTTAGGTTGCTAAAAAAAATTACATACTTCTAATAGAGGATAGTTATGAGCACTTCATTGATTAATACAAAACTTTTACCTTTCAACGCTACAGCTTATCACAAAGGTGATTTTGTCGACGTATCAGAGCAAAACTTATTAGGTAAATGGAGCATTGTGTTCTTTTACCCGGCAGACTTCACTTTCGTGTGTCCTACTGAGCTAGGCGACCTAGCTGATTACTACGCTCAATTACAAGAGATGGGTGTTGAAGTTTACTCTGTATCAACAGATACGCATTTCACGCACAAAGCATGGCACGACGCGTCAGACACAATTAAGAAAATTGAATTTCCAATGATTGGCGACCCTACGGGCAGAATCACGCGTAATTTTGGTGTGATGATAGAAGAAGAAGGTTTGGCGCTACGCGGAACATTTGTCATCAATCCTGAAGGTGAGATTAAGGTGATTGAAACTCATGATTTAGGCATTGGCCGCAGTGCAAAAGAGCTTGTTCGTAAGGTTCAAGCTGCACAGTATATTGCAACGCATGATGGTGAAGTTTGTCCTGCGTCTTGGCAGCCAGGTGAAGAGACTTTAGCGCCGTCTTTGGACTTAGTAGGTAAAATTTAATATCAACCTACTCCTAACCTACCGACTGTAGTCGGTAGGTACCTATTTGAATTTGCATACTTTTTAACAAGCAAGCATGTGCTTTGCGTTTCAATGAGGAATTAAAAATATGTTAGATGCGCAAATTAAAAGCCAATTAGAAGAGCACTTTAAACAAATCACATCACCTGTAGAGCTCAAAGTTGCGTTGGATAGTAGTAATAAGTCCAACGAGTTAAACTCATTGGCTCATGATCTTGCTTCGTTGAATGCTTACATCTCTGTGGTTGAGAACTATGATATGAATGCTCGACGGCCTTCCATGGTTGTGAGCTCAACAAAGAATAATACTGAGCTTAGTTTTGCCGGTGTGCCGATGGGGCATGAGTTTACCAGCTTGATATTGGCATTACTGCACAGTGGTGGACATCCTAGTAAGCTAAATGATGACGAATTAGAAATCATTCAATCAATTAACAAGACGCTGAACTTTGAAGTCTATGTATCATTAAGTTGTCAGACGTGTCCTCAGGTGGTCCAAGCACTAAATGTTTTGGCGGCTAACAACCCAAATATCAAATCGACCATGATCGATGGCGCGTTATTTCAACAAGAAGTTGCTGAGCGTGAAATTATGGCTGTACCAAGTGTTTATTTGAATGGTGAGCTATTCAGCCAAGGGGCTGTTGGTTTGTCTGATATTTTGAAAAAACTTGACGCCAACTCTATTCAACGAGAAGTAGATAAGCTTAACGATAAAGCCCCATTTGATGTGCTCGTAATTGGTGGGGGCCCTGCTGGTGCGTCGTCTGCTGTATACGCTGCAAGAAAAGGTTTAAATACTGGCGTTGTAGCTGAACGCTTTGGTGGCCAAGTCGCGGATACGATGAGTATCGAAAACTTCATTTCTGTGAAAGAAACAGAAGGCCCAAAATTGGTAGCGCAATTAGAGCAGCACGTGAAAGAGTACGATGTCGATATTATGACGAGCAACAAAGTTGCCAGTATCGCTCGAAATGAATACTTAGACATTGAACTTGAAAATGGCGCTAAATTAAAAGCTAAGTCCATTGTTATTTCTACTGGTGCGCGCTGGAGAAATGTCAATGTACCTGGAGAGTCTGAATATAAAGGTCGCGGTGTTGCTTACTGCCCTCATTGTGATGGTCCATTATTCAAAGGCAAACCAGTTGCAGTAATTGGCGGCGGGAACTCCGGGATCGAAGCCGCGATTGATTTAGCCAACACTGTTGAGCATGTAACCGTGTTGGAGTTTGCCAACGAGGTCAAGGCTGATCAGGTATTAATAGACAAAGCAAAGAGTATTTCTAACATCGTTATTCATACAAATGCGCAAACGACTGAAATAACCGGTGACGAGAAAAAAGTGACAGGTCTGAAATATGTTGACCGATCTTCTGGTCAAGAGCAGTTGCTTTCTATTGCAGGTGTTTTTGTACAGATTGGCCTAGTACCAAACTCCGAATGGCTTCAAGGCAGTGATGTAGATTTAAATCAGTTTGGTGAAATAGAAATCGATAGTAAAGGGTCTACTAGTATGCAAGGTGTTTTTGCTGCTGGTGACGTCACAACAACTCCGTTCAAGCAAATAGTAATAGCAATGGGGAGTGGCGCAACAGCCAGTTTGGGGGCGTTTGAGTACTTAATTCGCTCTGATAATTCATCCAGCAAAGCCGCTTAATTTTTTTCCCTTTGGTAGGTAATTTGCCCTACTTGACTTTTAATCATTGCAATACACCCATGCAATGTGTCTCCAGCCACGCGAAAGCGTGGCTTTTTTTGTGTTTTTTCTAAGAATAAATATAAATTAATTTATAATATTTTAGTGTTTCTTGATAATCGTTCTAATATTGTATTTTTAAGATGTATTTTCTGCTATATAGCGTGTCAAGATGCCTACTAATATGTTGACTTATAATTGTTTTTGATAGATTGGGGTGATTGACGATATAATATATTTATGAAAAGCTTCACCATGGAATAGCACTAAATTAAGTAAAGGATATGGAATTAATTAATCGGAATTATAGATTTTTTAAGCAACACTTTTCACCCGCTTTTGTCAATGAACTATCTTGTTTAAAATTAGACCAAATTAATCATTATCAGCATCAATTTTATGGTGATGAAGTTAGAAAAAGCTGTGAAGAACAAGTATCCCTTTTCTTAAAACATCCCACACACTTACGTTTAAATTATGTTTCAGATGTTGCTAGTGAATATGCTCATCAAATATGCATAAACACATTGAATAAACGCTCGCTTGATCTGGGTTGCAAAGCCAACTCTAAACCGCAAAGGGGAACGTTAGTCTTACTTGGGCTAGGCGCAGGCCATCATTTGAATAAACTGCTTTCTAGTATTCATTACACCGACGTTATTGTGGTTGAGTCGAATGTTGAGCAATATGCGATGGCTGGAATGAATATAAACTTAGATGCCATTAATAAAGAGTGTGAAGCTCGGCAAGGCTCTTTGACGTTTTTAAATATAGCAAGTTATGAGCACTTTATCAGTGAACTAAGATCTTTAATGGACAATAAAGGTGCACATCTGCTCGTCGATATAAGTCTTTACCGCCATTATAGTACACCTGTATTTGACCAAATTTACAGCGACTTTAAACAGTGGCGCAATAATTTAGCCAGTATGTGGGGTTTTTTTGAAGACGAATTAATAGGTCTTAAGCACAGTATCGAAAATAGCCATAAAGCTGTGGTAAAAAGTCATGCAGGAGTCTTTGAAGAATATAAAACACAGCCAATTGTTATAGTCGGAAATGGACCGTCGTTAGACAATGAACTTGAAAAGCTCTGCTCTGATACTCCAAATGTACTTATCGCGTCATGCGGTACATCTCTTGGTTCACTTTTAAAGCGAGACATAGTACCGGACTTTCATATAGAAATGGAAAGGCCACCATCTAACTTTTATCTCAAAGAGCATCAATTGACTGATCCTCGAGTTAAAAAGGTTGTTTTAATTTCTTTAAATACGGTTTATCCAAAGCTTATTGAACAATTTAAGCATGCAATATTGTTTGCTAAGAGTAATGATGCCGGAGGAGAGTTGTTGTGGGGACCTAAGCAGGGAGTGACGCCATTGTTTCACTGTAATCCCACCGTAACGAATATGGCTGCTGCGGCATTTGCGCGTTTAGGCTTTAATAATTTAATTTTGCTTGGGTGCGACTATGGATACATTGACCCCAAAAACCATCACAGTAAGCTATCTGATTACTTTAATAAGGCCAGTGATTTATCGGGAGCCCAGTTTGATGCTGAAATGCGGGTTAAAGGTAACTTTGAAGAGTTTGTTTATTCCTCACGTATTTTTAATGAAGCTCGACTAGCGCAGGAACAGCTTATTAAATTAACGCCGCTCCTCAATGTGCTCAATGCCAGTAACGGTGCATTTATATCTGGTTCAACACCCACTAAATACAGTGAGGTTTTATTTAAAGATACCATCAAAGAAGAAGTTAAGCAGTGCATTTATCATTATACTCATAGCTGCGCCACACACACTTCAAATCAAACAATCTCTCTTGATGAAATAGGTAAAATCATTGCGAACCTTAAACGTAATATCGCGACGAATGGCTCAATAGTTGAACTACTCAATGAGCTAAATAAAGCGGTAAAAGCACTTAATAATCACAACAGTAAAGTCAGCAAATTAGTTTTAAGCGGCAGTTTAAAATACATTGTTGCCACAATTGCCAGCCATGTAAACCACTTACCATCTAGCATATGGCCAGACTATGCTATCACGGCGCGTGAGGCGGTTAATGCAATGCTGGCTGAATTCATAAATAAATTATCTTTCCAATAGCAACTTAATTAAGGGAATTAAATGAAGTTTAATATAAAAACGGTGTTACCTATTGCTCTTATTGCTGTCCACTCAGGTAAAGCAGTCAGTCAAACAGCCGCGTACTACACTTCAGATGAAACTCCAGCGCAATCAGAACAGAGCTTCTACCAATCAGAATTTGCTGACAATATGTATGCAGGCGATTCATTTGGTGCAGGCGATTCATTTGGCGCAGGTGATTCATTTGGCGCAGGCGATTCATTTGGCGCAGGCGATTCATTTGGTGCAGG
>NZ_AUYB01000138.1 GCF_001625655.1 Pseudoalteromonas luteoviolacea DSM 6061
TCGCTAATGGTGCTGAAGTGCGAGCAGCAATGGGCAAGGGAGTTTCTCAAATCGCTGGTGCGTTTAAAGCTGCTTTACCAGATTTGATGTCACAAAACAACATAGCAAATACTCCAACCGAGAATAGTAGCAATATTTCAGGCAGTGGCGGGGGAGGTTGTGGTGGTATATTTGCTGCTGCTGCAGCCGTATGTGGAGTAATACCTCTTCCTCCTATTGCTGGTATGGCTGACGTAACAGGCCAAAAAGAAAGAAATGAGCAAATGGCTACTGTATTGACAGAGAAAATCAAAGATATAGCGGGGGCAATCGCTTCTCCTCCACCTCCTGATGATGAAGAATCTAAAAATATGAGGACTCAAAATCATCATATGATTCCTCATAATAATTCTAAGTTTGCTCATCACAAGCACCCTTTAGTAAAGCAAGCAGAGATGAACTTGAAAACAGAAAAGTCAAATCTTATAAGGTTGTTAAACCACTCTGGGCCTCACAGTAAAAGCTACCATAGATTGGTTCAAGACAT
>NZ_AUYB01000139.1 GCF_001625655.1 Pseudoalteromonas luteoviolacea DSM 6061
CCATAGATTGGTTCAAGACATGCTTAATACTGGATACAAAAGGGTTGGTGGGCAAGGGAAAATGGCTGCTCAAAATGAACTGCATGCTATAATGAATCGGCTAAATAGTGGTATCCGAAGTGGTAAAATAAAGCCTTATGACAATAAAAGTGTTTGGTGGATAAAATAGTGAAATTTTACGAGTTAACATATAGTGATGATGAAGGTTTATTGAGCGTTGAAGACTATGACCTAAATGGGTTTGATATTTCGAGTTATTGGGATGGGGATTATGGCTCTTTGGAAGAGATATCTAAGGTTGATTTCAGCTTTCATCAAAGTGGCTTTAAAAAATCTGATTTAATTGGGAATCCTTTAGGCTTAATATTGATTTCTGAAAAAGCTTATGAAAAGCTTAGACTTTTAGTTAAAAACCAATCTATTTTCTCTAAAGTATCATTACTAAATTTGGACTCCTCAGAGAAGGAGTTATTTTATATTCTAACACCTGTTAACACTTTAAATTGTTTGGAAATGAATTTAACTGAGTTCTTGGACGAAGAAACGGTAATTACGCCAGTTTTGGACAGTAAAAAAGTTAGTCCTGATAGCCTTATTTTTAAAGTTGATGGATGTACCAATATTGTTGTTATCAATGAGTTGGTTATGAATTCAATAAAAGAAAATAAATTAGATGGCTTTGACTTTATAGAGTTAAAAGTTGATTCATCGGAATCCTGATATGTTAAATTAAATTTAAAACAGAAGGGTATTAAGCGACACCCACTCTAAATTGGAGTGGGTGTCCGCATTCAAAAATTGAAAATAATAGGGTCAGGTCTTGCATGGAAAATTAAAGAAGACATATATGGACACTCCGTATGTCAAGCAGAGTGAATCTATCGGGGGAGCTTTTGCAGCCTCGTTGTTTTTTTAATATCTACCAGCTGCACTTCGATGATTAGCCACATGCAATAAAGCGTTGCTCTGACATACATCCGGGCTTAACTGTGAGGGAGTTAGCATAATAATTAAAGAAGACACCCA
>NZ_AUYB01000140.1 GCF_001625655.1 Pseudoalteromonas luteoviolacea DSM 6061
CATCGCGCATCCATGCGCTCACCTCCTCATGCTGCGAAACTTTGTTTCGGTCATTCGTCACCTTTGTGCAAAAGAACTGTACTCACTGCGTTCGCAGTCGCTAACCTATTGAACTGGTGTGTGAATCTCATTGCATACCTATGGGTGTCTTCTTATTATAAAAATTAAAAGAAAAGAGCCCTTTTTAGTTTAATGCCCCTACAAATAACATGTGTTTCAATGGCTATATATATGAGACTATTATTGAGATGCATATTTAGAGAAACAGTAGGGGGCCAATTGAGTCGATTTAATGAGATTTATGAAAGAGCTTGTTATCGCAAAGGTGGTGAAGCTAAATTGAGAGCGTTATTAAATGCACCGCAAAGCACGACTACACTTGCGGAATATAGTGATGACATGTGGCTTGAAGAATTTACGAGAAAAATCTTTCAATCTGGCTTCTATTGGTCTGTGGTTAATTCTAAATGGGAAGGGTTTAGAGAAGTTT
Source organism: Pseudoalteromonas luteoviolacea DSM 6061 (assembly GCF_001625655.1). Classification (GTDB taxonomy): domain Bacteria; phylum Pseudomonadota; class Gammaproteobacteria; order Enterobacterales; family Alteromonadaceae; genus Pseudoalteromonas; species Pseudoalteromonas luteoviolacea. Next base: position 491 of record NZ_AUYB01000140.1, read on the forward strand.
TTTGGGATTTCTCTATCGATAAATTGCTGTATATGTCCCCCGATATGTATGAACAAAGATCGCAAGACGAACGTATTATTCGTAATTTTAAGAAAGTGCAAAGTATTGCAATAAACTGTCATATGATTTACGAATTGCAGCAGGAACATGGCTCATTTAGCCAATTAGTGGCGCAGTGGCCGAGTAATAATATAATCGAACTGTGGCTAACACTTAAAAAAAAGGGCAATAGATTAGGTGGAAATACGGGCCCGTTTGCTTTAAGAGCGCTAGGAAAAGATACTTTTCTACTGACAAAGGATGTTGAAGCTTACTTGAGAGCGCATAAAGTAATTGATGGTGGTCTACAAACTTTGAAGTCTTTGAGAGCAGCGCAATCGCATTTTAATGAACTTCAATATACCAGTGGATTGTCAATGACTGCAATAAGCCAGATTATCGCATATAGCGTTGGTGACAACGCAATTCAGAGTACCTAAATGATGTTTTATTCTCGTTATACTAAGTTGGGCGCAGAGTTTGCTGTACCAGCTAATCCAGAAGCCTTTGAGCAGGCAAAGTTACTGCTGTTGAACAAGGGCCTAAATACAGATATTGGCCCGACATGGGATAATGATGAAGCACTTGGCTATCTATCGGGTCAACAAATAATAGGCAATACTGAAAGTGTTTCTCTTGCTTATTCTGGACACCAGTTTGGCCATTTTAACCCTCTGCTAGGAGATGGCAGAGCACACCTGTTGGCATCCTTCAAAGGCTTAGATGGTAATGACTACGATATTCAGTTGAAGGGCTCTGGCGCAACTACCTTTTCACGGGGTGGAGATGGTTTGTGCGCACTCGGGCCTGCTGTGCGAGAGTTTATTATGAGTCAGGCCATGTATGGCTTAGGTGTACCGACTACACATTGCTTGGCGGTACTTTCAACGGGTAAGTCGGTATATAGACAAGGTTATTTGCCTGGTGCTTTAGTTGCGAGAATTGCTCGTAGCCATATTAGGGTGGGCTCTTTTCAGTTATTAGCACTTAGGCAAGATACTGAAGCAATGCACGAACTAATGGAATTGGCGATTTCAGATGCTTTTACAGAGATAACAGTGCAGGGCGAAGACCGTATATTTGCCTTTTTTAATAGTGTGTGCCAAGCACAATGTGCGCTTATGCTAAAGTGGTTACAAGTTGGATTTGTTCATGGTGTTATGAACACTGACAATACACTAGTTAATGGCGAAACAATTGATTATGGTCCTTGTGCAATGATGGAGAGCTTTTCGTTTTCTCGTGTTTACAGCTCTATTGACACTCAAGGGCGTTATGCATTTGGCCAACAACCAAATATAGCAAGCTGGAATTGCGCTCGTTTAGCTGAATCTTTACTGTTGTTATGTGACGACGAAGAGCATGCGATTAATCGATTTTCTGAGATCCTTGCCGAATTTTCTGAATCCTTTAATCAGGGTTATAGAGCGCTTTGGCAGAAAAAACTCGGATTGCTTGGCTGGCATGATGAAGATCAAAGTTTAATCAATGAATTACTAGAGTTGATGACAAAACATCAATTGGACTATACAAATACTTTTGCATCTTTGACAGCTTACAAGTTGGGTGCATTGCAAGAGCAATATCCAATACCCTGTGAGCTAGATGGCTGGTTAAGAATATGGTTAGAGCGCACAGCGAAGTATTCATCCGAAGCTATGCTTGAAACAATGCAGGTGGTTAATCCTGCGATTATTCCACGCAATGAGCTCGTTGAAGAGGTTATTAGAGAGTATTATCAAGTGGGTACAAGTCACCAGTTAAATGAGTGGCTGGAAGCCTTAAACAAACCATATGAATATCGCAGTTACCCACCAAAGTGGCTAACACCTCAGTCAAATACAACACATTATCAGACATTCTGTGGTACTTAATTTTTGAGAGAAGTTATGACGGGACCATTAACGTGGAAGGAAATACAAAAACAAGTAATCGCGCATAAAAAACCGTTGATCTTGGCTCATTTTATTGCGTTGTTAGCTGCATTGGTCAGTGTGCCTATTCCCTTAATGATGCCTTTGTTAGTGGATGAGGTATTGTTAGAGAAGCCTGGCATTGCCGTGGACGTAATGAATCAGTTATTACCATCAGACTGGCATGGTCCAACAGGCTATATTCTCGCTATCTTAGGTGCTGTAATGCTAATGCGAATTGGTGCCTTATTACTTGGTGTTGCTCAATCACGTCAATTTACAATTATTGGTAAGGACGTGTCCTTACAGATCCGTGAACGACTATTAAACCATTTATCGCGGGTACAACTACGAGAATTTGAGACTAAGGGAGGTGCTGCGATCAGCTCGCGATGTGTCACTGACATAGAAACTCTTGATGGGTTTATAAGTCAGACAATGTCGCGCTTTTTGATTGGTCTTTTGACTATCATAGGCACGGGGATCGTGCTGTTATGGATAGATCTCACACTCGGGTTAATTATCCTAACACTCAATCCCGCGGTAATATATTTCTCCCGACAATTTGGTAAACAAGTTAAACACCTCACTAAAAAGAAAAACAGCGCATTTGAAGCGTTTCAAACAGCACTTGTTGAGACTTTAGACGCGATAGCACAATTGAAGGCAATGCGAAGAGAGCATGGTTACTTTGACAATGTTATGAGCGCAGCCAAAGACCTTCGATACTATTCCGTTCAATCTCAGTGGAAAACGGATGCAGTAAACCGTTTAAGTTTCACTGTATTCTTACTTGGCTTTGAGGTGTTCAGGGCTATAGCGATGCTTATGGTGGTGTTTTCTGGACTCTCCGTCGGGCAGATATTTGCCGTATTTGGCTATCTTTGGTTTATGATGGGACCTGTTCAGGAGATTTTAAGTATTCAATACTCATATTACAGTGCATCAGGCGCGTTGCAGCGGCTAAATCAGGTGCTTGAGTATGAGACTGAACCTGTGGCTCCCAATACTAAAACAACAGCTTTTGAAGCGCAGCAAGTGGGGATTGAATTTAAAAACGTGAGCTTTTCTTATCATGATGGACAACAAATATTGCATGACGTCAGCATGTCTATTCCACAGGGTAAAAAGGTCGCGTTGGTTGCCGTGTCTGGGGGCGGAAAGTCTACGCTGGTACAGTTATTACTTGGCCTGTATCACAAATCTCAGGGCAATATTCTAATTAATGATGTACCAGTTGAAGAGATTGGTTACGACAGAGTCCGTGAACATGTTGTGACGGTGTTGCAGCAGCCTATATTGTTTAACGCCACTATTCGGGAAAATCTAAGCTTAGGCCGTGAGTGCACAGATGAACAACTCTGGGGGGCATTAGAGATTGCAGAGCTGGCTGATAATGTAAAAGAGATGGAAGGTCAATTAGAAGCAATTGTTGGTCGCAATGGAGTGAGACTATCCGGGGGGCAGAAGCAGCGGTTAGCAATTGCAAGAATGGTTGCAGCTAACCCTAAAGTCGTGGTTTTAGATGAAGCGACTTCGGCACTGGATGTGGAAACGGAAGCGCGGATCCATAAAAATCTCAATCAGTTCTTACAAGGTCGCACGACTTTAATAATTGCACATAGACTGAGTGCAATACGTCAAGCAGATATCATATATGTGCTAGATGATGGCAAGGTAACGCAGTCAGGAGATCATAGAACACTGGTGGAAGAGGATGGATTATACCAAGTACTATTCGGTCACCAAGGCTAAAAATATAATTAAAAATACTTATCTAGTGTTAAGTAATTATTAAGTCATCGACTACTATTATGTGGGCATCAAATTAAAAAAGTCTAAATTTTAGAGGGAATAAACATGAAACTTAAGATGCTAAGCATAGTTGTAGCGATGGCTACTGTGTCTTCTTTACATGCCAGCGAGATTGAAGAAGGTGTTTACTTAGGTGTATTTGGCGACTATTACGATGCAAGTTGGGAAAACATCAGAGGTGTTGGTAATGGTGGGGTCGGTATAGATAACTCCACTGGCTGGGGGGCAGAGTTAGGTTATCGATTCAATAAGTATTGGAGCGCGCGTATTGAGTATGCAGATCTGGACTTTGACCTTGAAGGAGCTGGAAGCGGCTCAGTAGATGGTGACCGACTGGGTATTGATGGTCTTTATCATTTTGATGGTGGTCCGTTTTATGCGCTGGCAGGTTTAAAGTCTATTGATGTCTTTGATAGTAATTTATTTGCTAATGCTGGTGTGGGCTATCGCCACCATTTTACTGATAATTTTGCCGCGAATTTTGAAACCGCTATTTATCAAGGTTTAGAGAGGGGTTATACAGATGTTGGTGCGAAACTGGGCATCAATTATATGTTTGGCGGCACAACAAGTAGCCCTAAAAAGGTAGAGCCTGCGCCGCAACCTACACCGCAGCCAGCTGTTGTTGCAGCACCTAAAGACAGCGACAAAGATGGTGTACTGGATAAGAATGATCGATGTGCGAATACACCAATGAGTGATGCCGTTGATGCTAAGGGATGTAGTTTATATGAAGACAAAGAAGTCACAGTAAGCCTTCTAGTCAGGTTCCCTAACAACAATTCACAAGTATCTCAGCAGTATTTAAATGACATCAGTGCTGTTGTTGACTTTTTAAATGCTCATCCTGAAACCTCAGTGGTATTAGAAGGACATACTTCTAGTCTCGGCAAAGCTGATTACAATATGTGGCTTTCTAAAAAGCGCGCAGACTCAGTAGCTAAGCAGTTGGTGGATAAAGGTATTGATGCATCTAGAATCTCTACTGTGGGTTATGGTGAAGAGCGTTTATTGGATAGCCGTAATACACAAGAAGCACATACTGCAAACCGACGTGTAGAAGCAAAAGTAATCTCGGTTGAACGCGTTAAAGTAAAGCGTTAATAACTAATTATTGGCTGAGCTCACTTTGTGAGTTCAGCTATAAATGCAAAAATCACAACATTCATTCACGCCGCTTTAGCATTTTCCTATATACATTCATTTTATTTATAACCAGTATCGACTCCAATCCAACTTGCAAGATTTTCATCTAATTACAAAGCTCATATAATCAATTGGTCAGAATAAAAAATAAGCAGTTATAAATCTAAATACTAAAATGCTTATTAAAACACGTCACCAAGAGGATAAAACCGTGCTTCAAGAGTATCGTAATCACGTAGAAGAGCGTGCAGCGCAAGGGATTGTTCCCAAACCATTAGATGCACAGCAAACCGCAGAATTGATTGAGCTACTTAAAGCTCCCCCTGCAGGAGAAGAAGAATTCATAGTAGACTTGTTGGTCAACCGGGTTCCGCCCGGGGTGGATGATGCGGCTTATGTTAAAGCCAGCTTTTTGGCTGCTATAGCAAAAGGGGAAACAGCATCACCACTCATTACGAAAGCCTATGCCGCGGAGTTATTGGGAACGATGCTCGGCGGCTATAATATTGCGCCGATGATTGAGCTGCTCGATGATACGGATTTAGCCCCCATAGTCGCAAAAGGACTATCTCATACGTTGTTAATGTTTGATGCATTTTATGATGTAGAGGACAAGGCGCGACGGGGCAACAAGCATGCCAAGCAAGTCATTTCCTCTTGGGCTGCCGCAGAGTGGTTTAGCGAAAAACCAGCAGTACCTAATAAGATTTCAGTGACGGTTTTCAAAGTCACGGGTGAGACAAATACTGATGACTTGTCGCCAGCTCCCGATGCGTGGTCTCGCCCAGATATTCCCCTGCATGCCTTAGCAATGCTCAAGAATGAAAGAGAGGGGATCAGCCCACAGCAGCATGGTGAAATTGGGCCTATATCGCAGTTAGAAGCACTGAAGAGTAAAGGGCTACCATTAGCTTATGTAGGAGATGTTGTGGGCACCGGCTCATCTCGTAAATCAGCTACAAATTCAGTGCTTTGGTTCATGGGGGATGACATACCTTATGTACCAAACAAGCGTGTTGGTGGAGTTTGTCTTGGAGGGAAAATCGCGCCTATTTTCTTTAATACGATGGAAGATTCAGGTGCACTACCAATCGAATTGCCTGTTGATCAATTGGCCATGGGCGATCAAATCGACATCTATCCTTATGAAGGAGTGGTTAAGCGCTTTGGTACGGATGAAGTGCTTTGTACATTTAGTTTAAAGTCAGAAGTAATATTAGATGAAGTTCAAGCTGGAGGACGGATCCCGCTTATTATTGGTCGTGGATTAACAGACAAAGCACGCGCTTCACTTGGTTTAGAACAAGAGACAATATTCCGCAAACCAGTGAAAGCAAGTGATACAGGTAAAGGCTACACGCTTGCGCAAAAAATGGTTGGCAAAGCATGTGGGGTTGATGGGATTCGCCCTGGACAATATTGTGAACCTAAAATGACTACCGTTGGGTCGCAAGACACCACAGGCCCGATGACGCGTGATGAGCTGAAAGATTTAGCCTGCTTGGGCTTTTCCGCCGATTTGACTATGCAGTCATTTTGCCACACTTCTGCTTACCCCAAACCAATTGATGTTAACACCCATCATACTTTACCAGACTTTATGATGAACCGTGGTGGAGTCTCATTACGACCGGGAGATGGCGTTATTCACTCATGGCTCAATCGCATGTTGCTTCCAGACACAGTCGGAACGGGTGGAGACTCGCATACTCGTTTTCCATTGGGGATCTCATTTCCTGCAGGCTCCGGCGCAGTCGCCTTTGCAGCTGCAACAGGGGTTATGCCACTTGATATGCCAGAGTCAATTTTGGTCCGTTTTAATGGTGAAATGCAGCCTGGGATTACGCTGCGAGACTTAGTTCATGCCATTCCTTTTTACGCGATTAAACAAGGTTTACTTACAGTAGAGAAAAAAGGGAAAGTGAATGAGTTCTCCGGGCGAATTTTAGAAATAGAAGGTGTTGAACATTTAACTGTTGAGCAGGCATTTGAATTATCAGATGCATCCGCTGAGCGCTCTGCAGCAGGTTGTACCGTGAAGTTGTCACAATCCTCGGTAAAAGAGTATTTGAATTCAAATATTGTGATGCTTAAGTGGATGATATCTGAGGGATATGGGGATGTCCGCACTATTGAGCGGCGTATCGCTAAAATGCAAGACTGGCTCGAAAATCCACAGCTAATGGTTGCAGACAAAGACGCAGAGTACGCACATATTATCGACATCGACCTCAGTGAAATCAAAGAACCTATCTTGTGTGCACCAAACGATCCGGATGATGCGCGGCTACTCTCAACGGTGCAAGGAGAGGCAATTGACGAGGTGTTCATTGGTTCTTGTATGACTAATATTGGGCACTTTAGAGCTGCGGGCAAGCTATTGGATGGGTTCAAAGGGCAATTGCCGACCCGTATGTGGATAGCACCACCTACGAAAATGGACCAAGATCAGTTAACTGATGAGGGTTACTATGGCATCTATGGTCGTGTTGGTGCGCGTATAGAAACACCGGGGTGCTCACTTTGCATGGGAAACCAGGCTAGGGTTGCCGATTTAGCTACTGTCGTATCTACTTCAACTCGCAATTTCCCAAATAGACTTGGCACGGGTGCCAATGTATTTCTTGCATCTGCTGAACTTGCGGCGGTTGCGGCAATTATTGGTCGATTGCCGACACCAGATGAATATCAGGAGTATGCGACTAAGATCAATGCGACAGCAGCAGATACATACCGATACCTGAATTTCCATCACATGCCTCAATACACTAAAAAAGCTGACAGCGTCATCATTCAGCAAGCCGTTTAGCTACTCTCTTTAAAAGCCAACTTTATGTTGGCTTTTCAGCAGCTTTGCTATTGCTATATGGCCTGTGCTGGTAATTTTCTAGATATATTCACCTGCCTTTGAAAGTATTCTATGTCCTTGACTATAAAGAGGTCTGTACTACTGTTTATAAATAATCAGTGGAGTTATTTGGCGTGCTTTATTGGACTTGTATTGCGACGTTTATTGGCGATGTGTTGATACCTTGTTGAGGGTTGTTGTCATTGTGCATTTCATGCAATGGTGTGAGTCTTATTGAAGCAGTAAACTTGTAAGCAAGGGGAGGTGAGTAGTGCCTTGCGATACACAATCATCATGTTATCGGGGAAAGGCAATGAAAAATACGCTCGCTTTAGTAGGGATCCTGAGTAGTTGCAATGCACTGGCAGCACCGCTGCCATCTTTTAGTGAAATACGTCTTGGCTTTGAAACTATTGACTACAATGAGTCCCTACAAGACGTAGCCGGCTTTGGTCAGCTGTCGCAGTCAATATCAGTAACCAACCCAGCCGTGAGGCAGCTCTCATATACCGGTGTGGATGACGATTGGGGGTTTTATATAGGGAGCGCCGCAACTATCTCTACGGAAATAGACACCGAAACTTGGTCATTGAGAAACTTTGGGGCTATTCAGCAAAATGACTTTAAGGTTAAAGCCAATGAATTAGCGTTCACGGCTGCTTACAACTATCAAAGAGCCATACAGCTTACTTTTGGGATGAAGATCTTTACATCAAGCTTTACTCGTTCAAATTTTCGTTTTGTAAATCCTGGCGCAACAGATTTTGATAATGCGCTGAAAGCGTTACCAAGAGATGAAGGCGATCCTGTCCCTCGTTTTGACTTGCCTGGTCAAGCAAAAGATGGTGATGATGTTCTACAGAATAACCCAGCCTCTTTAGTGCCTGTAATTTCAGTTACAGAAGATCAAATGGGGTTGCTTGCCACTGTTGGTGCGCGTTATGACAGCAAGCTTACTCAACCGAATGAAACCGTCAGCTGGTATGTTGAGGGAGAATTAAGCACACCAGTGTATAGCCGCATTCAAAATACACAGTTTGAGACAACAACATTGACAGAAAACTTTAACGGCTGGGGGGTCATGGCGAGAGCTGGGGTAAGATATCACTTAGTGGAGCATATTGCGGTGATGGTTGGTGTAGATGCTTACTATAAAGAGCGAGATACAGTCACAGAAGAAGTAAATGGCCGACGTTTGCGTGTTCCTGAAATAGAGTATACTAATGTTTCACTGACCGCAGGACTACAATGGAGCTATTAATGCAGATGAAGTTAGGTATTACCTTTGGGGCAATACTTTTTGGTATTACGGGATGTAAAACACTCGACTCTGTGCAAAATACGTTGGCAGGGTCATCACCTTCAACGGAGCAAGTACAGGCGGCATATAGTCGTGCTGAAGCTGCCTATGCAGAAGCGCAGCAAGCAATGTATTTGGCAAATATTGAGTCATTGACAGAGTATGACTCAAATCGAGTCGAGAGAGCGCAAAAGGAATGGCAAGTGCTGAAAAAGCAGTTTGCTAAATTGCAGTCGAACCCCCATGAAGCGCTAGATAGCGCATCTTTCTTTTCTTCTCAGACTCTAAGTGGTGAAATTATTGAGAATAGCCAGCAAATAATGGCGTTGGTTGCAGGTGCTCAGGCCGCAAAAAAATTAATCTTATCAGTATTGGAGCCGGTTCGTTCACACTTTGCGGTATTGGATAAATTCGACGCGTCGCAACAGTTTTCAAAGCGTTATCGCCAATTAACTACCTTGCATGAAAAATTTAAAGGAATGTTGGTTCAGGGAAAGCAAGTTCAAGTAGAAACTCGATTACCAGAATATCAAGCTCAGTTAACTGCATTGGAAAAGGATGCGGTTGAATTACACTATATGGGAAACATAATTGCTGAATTAAAACTGATAGGTGCGTCAACCAAAGCGCAAGTGTTACCGAGTGTTTACTCTGATGCCGCGAATACCACGGACTATGCAAAGCAATACATCCATTTAAATGTGCGTAAATATGAGCAAATTGAAGAGAAAGCCCGTTCTGCAAAGCTGCAAATATTGAGGCTTGAACATCTTTACGCAGAGCATCTTGCCCGCAAGCAAGCATTATCAGATCAGCAAGTTGAAGCTCGGTTATTGGCGCTTGAAAATCAACTTTTAGAGTTAACTGAAAAAGCGGGGTTAGGGGATTTACGCCACCTTAGCTTTACTCAACAGCTGTCTGCAATTAAAGAGAAGCTGTGAGCTTTGTATTGAAGTAGGTCCCACATTTAGCAATAAAAGTGCATGTATTGGGTGTCTGTCATGATTGGCTATAGGTTTGCAAAGCAAAATGCTGATTATCGCAGGCACCACAGTACTCAGTTACCAAATTTAAAACAAATGGTATTTTTAATCTAACTTATGTTTTTATAGGGTATATTTATTCTTTGTTTTTGCTAAAAACAAGTTATTCAAAATCAAAATTTCCTGCGAAATAGATTAAGATCTCTGCCAATTTCTCATCAAAAGGCGAGAGCAAAAATGACAGCAGTAAACAACCAGAATTTGCTTCAACTTCGTTTTATTCAACAATCTCATATTGATTCAGTAAAGCCGTTTTTCACGCGTTTACCTGATAACCCGTATGCAGACGGTGCGTTTCGTAAGCGCCGTTATTCAGTGTTAAAGTTTCAAGACAATACGGTATCAATCCAACCGACAAAAGCGTTTGTACAAGATGACTCGATCAACAATTTTCAAGGCAATATCGAGCGTGTATACGAGAACTTAGAAACAGAATTGTTGCAAAGCGAAGGCTTTAAACAATTGCTGGCTGAATTCAAAGTAATGACAGGTATTTCAGACGAAAGAGATATTGAAGTACATCAGTTCAGAATGCTCGCTATTGAGAGTGATACGCCCCCTGCACCAGAAGGGGTACATCAAGATGGATTTGATCATGTTTGTGTATGTGGCGTTTCTCATGAAAATATCGCAGGTGGTGAACTACTTGTTTATGAGCACAAAGAAGCCGAGCCATGTTTTAAGATGGAAATTAAAGATGGGTTATTTGCGCTTGTTAATGACCGTGAGGTTTGGCATAACGCAACACCGATGAATAAGCTAGACGCGGATAAAGTGGGCTACTTAGACTGTTTCGTATTTACGGCTTAATGAGGTTGCTATGAATCTGTCTCAAATTCGCCGTCAGTTTCCTGCATTGATGCAGGAGATTTCAGGTCAGGCACCAATATTTTTAGATGGACCTGGCGGCTCGCAAGTGCCTCAGTCTGTACTGAGCGCGATGTCTGCGTACCTTGGTTACTTTAATTCAAATCTAGGCGGTGCATTTTTTTCGAGTGATAAAACGGTCGAATTGATGAGCCGTGCAAGAGAGGCTGTTGCACAGTTACTCAATGCGCCAAGCAGCGAACAAATTGTGTTTGGTGCCAATATGACGAGCCTAACATTTAGCTTTAGTCGTGCAATCTCTAGAGATTGGCAATCCACAGATGAAATCATCGTGACGAATGCGGATCACTATTCCAATGTTTCTTCATGGCGCCAAGCCGCTGAAGATAAAGGCGCAAGTGTTCATGCCGTACGTATCAATGAAGCTGATTGTACTTTGGATCTGGCACACTTTGCTGAGCTCCTTAGTCCTAACACTAAACTGGTTGCGGTCACTTACGCATCTAACACCACTGGGTCTATCAATAACATAAAGAAAATCGTTGAGATGGCCCACCAAGTAGGTGCACTAGTTTATGTCGATGCAGTGCATTTTGCTCCGCATGAATTGATTGATGTACAAGCGCTAGATTGCGACTTTTTAGCTTGTTCAGCCTATAAGTTCTTTGGTCCGCATGTAGGTATCGTTTACGGTAAACGTGAGCACTTAGAAGGATTCACACCATATAAAGTCGAACCTGCTAAAGATGTTATCCCTGGTCGTTGGGAAACAGGTACCCAGAGTTTTGAAGGTTTGGCTGGTGTTATTGCTGCTATAGATTACATAGCTTCTTTAAGTGAATTGCCGCAATCAGAATCTTTGAGAGCGCGTTTAGAGCAAGCGTTTGCCAATTCAAAAGCGCATGAAATGGCGTTGAGCCAGCATTTCTTAGCAAAATTAGCCGAGTTTCCTCAAATAAAGCTTTACGGTATAGATGATGTGTCTAGAGTCGCTGAGCGTACGCCGACCTTTGCACTGACGTTCGATGGTCTTGAACCACGTAAAGTGTCTGAGTTTTTAGGAAAGCACCATGTTTGTGTTTGGGATGGAAATTTTTATGCCCAAGGCTTGTGTGAGCAGCTTGGAGTGATGGATAAGGGTGGAGTGGTGCGAATTGGTTGTATGCACTACAACACCATAGAAGAGCTAGATAAACTATTCGATTTATTTAGCGAATTGCTAAACTAATAAAAGGGTGCATCAGCGCCCTTTTTAATTCAAACTTGCCTGCCTGATTTTTATCCAGTTAAACATTTCAATATCTCACAGACGCCTTACTATTTGTAATGAAATAATGTACAGACTGAAAGCGTTGATTTTAATACGTATTGATGGTTATTTATTAAACAGGTTGCAATAGCCAGCCTGTGTGAAATAGATCAACATAAAAAGGAAATAACGATGAAAGTCGCACTTAAGAAACGTTCAGTGAAGCAATTAACAACAAGCAATAAAACTTTAAATCAAGAACAAACACCACAGGTTGCTGGTGGTATGTATGCAAGTTCGCCTCATGTGCCAGGATGTATTTCTTACAAAGGCATCACTTGTATGTCTATGTACAACTGCTAGAAAACTTGGGGCTATAGAGTGATTATTAACTCTGTAGCCCTTAGCGAAATTTAGAATTGCTCTTCGATGTAGTGATTAAGTTTGTGAATACGTTCGCTCATACCTTCGATGATTTTATCTTTGATTTTTTCTCGAATGACCGCAGGTAACTTAGTCAAAGCCTCGGCAGTAATTGCTAATACAATGGTGTCGGACACTGCTTGTGCGCTGGTACTGCGCTCTCTATGACAAATGAACGCGCCTTCACCAACGAATTCCCCAGGTCCAACATGGCCAATATCAATATGGCTTTTCTCTGCAAAGATACGTAACTCACCACTTAATATGATGTATAGGCGATTATCTTGTTCAAAGCGTTTGAATGCGTGTTTGCCTTGTCCAATTAAATAGAGGTGGCTGAAAGATTCCAATAATACTTGCCGTTCAGCCAATGAAAACTCTTTAAAAAAGTCTAGTCGGTTGATGATTTCGAGTTGTTTAATGGTGGTTATATTTTCTAACAGCTTCATAATCTGCCAAACACCTAGTCCTTTTCTAGCATATTGCGCTCTTTCAGTTTGCGGGTCAATGTATTACGCCCCCATCCTATTTTTAGCGCAGCATCTTGCTTATGTCCATGGCAAGCTGCCAGTGCAGACTTAATTAAACGTGTTTCAAGCTGAGCTTGAACCTGTGGCCATATGTGCTCTTCTCCTTGACGCAGTTGTTGATCAAGCCAGATTTGAAAGGCATCTAGCCAATCATGACTATCAGTGAACTCTGTTTTTTCAGTGGGTTGGCTGAGTTCTGGGGGGAGATCCTGCGGACCAACCATATCACCAGGTGCCATCACGGTTAGCCATCGGCAGGTATTTTCTAATTGTCTCACATTACCCGGCCAGTTAAAGTCGCATAATTGTGCCAGAGCTTTGTCAGTCAGTACTTTACTCGGTACTTTGAGCTCTTTAGCACTTTTCGCTAAAAAGTATTGAGCGAGCTTTGCAATGTCCACACTACGCTCTCTAAGAGGTGGAATACGCAATCGCACTACATTGAGTCGATGAAATAGGTCTTCACGAAATTTCCCTTGGCTGACCAGTTGCTCCAAATCTTGGTGGGTCGCCGCCAAGATCCGAACATCAACCTTGATACTTTGATGACCACCTACTCGGTAAAACTCTCCATCAGCTAAAACCCGGAGAAGTCGAGTTTGTACGTCTAGTGGCATGTCTCCAATTTCATCGAGAAAAAGCGTTCCACCATTGGCTTGTTCAAAGCGTCCTCTTCTGACGCTATCCGCGCCGGTAAAGGCTCCTTTTTCGTGACCAAACAGTTCAGATTCAACCAGATCTTTGGGAATAGCTGCCATATTTAAAGCAATAAAGGTTTTCTCTTTCCTCGGGCTATGGTTATGCAGAGCGCCAGCGACAAGTTCTTTACCAGTACCTGACTCACCATTGATTAAAACGCTCATACTCGAAGCGGATAATTTCCCGATGGCTCTGAATACCTCCTGCATCGCAGGCGCTTCACCAATAATGTCAGGTCGGTTAGAAATGGCATCGACCTGTTTGGCTTTGACGTTTTGTTGTGCTGCTCGATAAGCCCTGTCAGCCAAAGAGGTCGCCTCATCTAGATCGAATGGCTTGGCAAGGTATTCAAAGGCCCCTTTTTGGAAGGCGTTGACTGCTGAGTCTAAATCGGAGTGTGCAGTCATGATGATGACAGGTAATGAGGGGTAGAGGCTACTGACTTCCTCTAACAAGGCCATACCATCTAGGCCCGGCATGCGAACATCTGACATCAATACTGAGGGTTGGTCGTATTCGAGTGCAGTCAATACATCTTGGCCATTGGCAAAGCTCTCGGTTTCAAAACCAGCTCTAGACAAGGCTTTTTCCAATACAAAACGAATTGACGCATCATCATCAACTAACCAAACACTCTTCATCATTTGCTCCCCAGCTCTTCTTCAAAGGGTAAATAAATACAAAACTCTGTATGCCCTGGCCAACTGTCACATTCGATAAAGCCACGATGTTGTTCTACTAAAGTTTGCGCGATTGACAGTCCGAGACCAGAGCCTCCTTCTTTGTTAGTGACCATGGGGTAAAAAAGTGTTGCTTTGAGCGACTCATCTATACCCGGTCCATTGTCGGCAATCTTTATCAGCAATGCTTTTCTTAGCATTAGCTTACCCCGCCTAACTCGGTGGCAAATACGGGTTGTAACTCGTATTTCACCATGTCCATTTAATGCTTGTTGCGCATTACGCACAATGTTCAATAGCACTTGTTGTATCTTTGCTTCATCGAGGCAAATATCAGGGATACTTGGATCGTAGTCTTTTCGCAATGAAACAGCTTGTTCAGAATCAAGCGTACTGAGCTTTAAAATCGATTCCAAAACTTTATGGATATTGCACTGGGCTTTTTTAGGTAATTCGTTAGGCCCTAATAGTCTGTCTACAAGCTCCCTGAGGCGATCTGCTTGAGCAATGATAAGTTGTGCACACTCATCGCGTTCTTGCTGATCAACCTCATACTGCAATAATTGCGCCGCTCCTCTGATCCCACCCAACGGGTTTTTAATTTCATGAGCGAGCCCGCGAATTAAGTTGCGTGCAGCTTGGTACTGGTGGGCTTGGTTGAAGGCTTTATCAAATCGCAGCTCTTCATCAATACGTCGACATTCAAGCTGAATATAGTTTTGATTTTCAAAGCAGAGTTTGCGTGCAAATAGACTAATAGTGCTGGCCCGATTATCAATAAATACCACGTCCACCTTGTGCTGCTGGCAGTCTATACCATCGTCTAAGACGTAGCGCTTGAGGCGTTTAAGGTCGATTAAATGGTGGTGAAAAATACTTTCAAACGGTTGAGCTAATAGCCGTTTCTGACCAAGCCCGAGTAGTTCACTGGCACTATTATTGGCATAGTGAATCCTTAAATCTTCATCTAACAAAATGACGGAAGTTGACAGGTTTTGCCAAAGTTCTTGCAGCATAGAAGGAGATGCTTGTTCCATAATGGGTCGCCTTGCACCAAGTTGGTGCATGTTAATGTAACACATTCTTGTGCCAAATGTTTAGTTAGTATAAAAGTTGCTGTTTTATTTGCAGTTATATGTGCTGTTTTTATATTGAAACAACGAATTGATTGGACTAATTATTGACCGAGGCCTTGTGTAGGTAAAATATGGTTTCATCACTTTTGGTGACGATTTCATTCTTGCCATTAAACACCATAAGTTGTAAAGAATGTTCCCCGCGAGGCACATTACGCAAAGCAAAAGTGACTGTGTGTTGTTTAGGGCCTGTGGGTTTGCCATTCAAATAAAGTTGTACCGTAAAGTCTTTCGCGAACCTAGGTGTGATTTGGCCGCTGACATAAACACTGCCGGTGTTATCGCGCAGTGTTTGTTTATGATTGGGTGCAATAATCGCTGCTTTGTAAGCCTGCCCTGATGGCGATTGCGAGGAAGTTAAAACCGAGGTGTCGGTTGCTGGCATGGTTAAAAAGTTGGTGTTGATCTTGACCTCTTTTGCGCCTTTTCTAGGCGTATCAGAATAAACCCAATTTCCGTTCTGATCTTTCCAACGATAAACCTTTTTGTCTGCATAGGCTTGCGCGCAGACTATACACAAAGCTATCAATAACCAAAGGCGAGCCACGGCAACCTCACTGAGCAAATATGAATAGAGTCAAAGAACACAATCATTGTGTAAATTTCACAATAGTGCAAGCACTAATGTTCACTCAATAACTGTAGTGTGTTTAGCATTGTTTTGCCATAAAAAAGCCCGCATAAAGCGGGCTTGAGAACACATATGATTTAAGAGCGCAGAATACACTTAAATAGCAGTAAGCACTGCGCTTGGTAGCTCCCTACCGCGCCTACTGCAGGTATGTTTATGCGATTAAACGCTGTAGTACATTTCGAACTCAAC
Source organism: Pseudoalteromonas luteoviolacea DSM 6061 (assembly GCF_001625655.1). Classification (GTDB taxonomy): domain Bacteria; phylum Pseudomonadota; class Gammaproteobacteria; order Enterobacterales; family Alteromonadaceae; genus Pseudoalteromonas; species Pseudoalteromonas luteoviolacea. Next base: position 16,963 of record NZ_AUYB01000140.1, read on the forward strand.
TGGGTGAGTTGTCATGTTTAATTTCTCAACTTCTTGAGACTTAAGAGCAATGTATGCATCAATTAAGTCATCAGTGAATACGCCGCCCTGCGTCAAGAATTCACGGTCAGCATCCAATGATGCCAACGCTTCTTCAAGCGATGCTGCAACAGTTGGGATTTCAGCCGCTTCTTCTGCTGGTAGATCGTAAAGATCTTTATCCATTGCATCACCAGGGTGGATTTTGTTTTTGATACCGTCAAGGCCAGCCATTAGCATTGCAGAGAAAGCAAGGTAAGGGTTAGCTGTTGGGTCAGGGAAACGTACTTCGATACGACGTGCTTTCTCTGAAGGAACGACAGGAATACGAATTGAAGCAGAGCGGTTACGTGCTGAGTAAGCAAGCATAACAGGCGCTTCGAAGCCTGGTACTAGACGCTTGTATGAGTTTGTAGACGCATTTGCGAATGCATTGATTGCTTTAGCGTGCTTGATGATACCACCAATGTAGTACAGTGCATCTTCAGAAAGACCGCCGTACTTATCGCCTGCGAAGATGTTCTGACCATCTTTACCTAGTGATTGGTGACAGTGCATGCCAGAACCGTTATCACCTACAACAGGCTTAGGCATGAATGTTGCCGTTTTACCGTAGTGGTGTGCCATATTGTGGATAACGTACTTCATCTCTTGGATTTCGTCCGCTTTGATTACCATTGTGTTAAAACGAGTTGCGATTTCGTTTTGACCTGCTGTTGCAACTTCGTGGTGGTGTGCTTCAACTACTTGACCAAACTCTTCAAGTACTAAACACGTTGCGCTTCTCCAATCTTGTGAAGAATCTACTGGTGCTACCGGGAAGTAACCACCCTTTACGCCAGGACGGTGACCTGTGTTGCCTTCGTCGTAGCTCTTGTCTGAGTTCCAAGACGCTTCTTCTGCATCGATAGAATACATAGAACCAGACATATCTGTTTTGTATTTAACGTCGTCAAATAAGAAGAATTCTGGCTCTGGACCAAATAGTACTGTGTCTGCGATGCCTGTAGAGCGCATGTAATCTTCAGCGCGCTTTGCAACTGAACGAGGGTCGCGCTCGTAGCCTTGCATCGTTGAAGGCTCAAGTACATCACAACGTACGATCATTGTTGTTTCTTCTGCAAATGGGTCAAGCTTGACGGTGCTTGCATCTGGCATAAGAACCATGTCTGATTCGTTGATACCTTTCCAACCAGCGATTGACGAGCCATCGAACATTTTACCATCTTCAAAGAAGTCTTCATCGGCTTGATGATGTGGAATTGAAACGTGTTGCTCTTTACCTTTTGTGTCCGTGAAGCGTAAATCTACAAACTTTACTTCATTCTCTTTAATAAAATCTAAAACCGACTGTGACATGTGTCCTCCGACTCGATGGGTTATTTTTTGCTGCAATAATTTGCTTAACTGCGCTCTTATAAGCGTGATCTGTGCCAAAAATATAAGTTATTGTAAAATTTGATTTATTTTGTTTTTAATGGTCGGAAAGGGCGCAATTGCCCTAAATGGGTGCACCATATCAGTACAGGTTGCACTATTGTGGTGCAGTCTATAAAAGGACCTATTTATTGGTTTATTCCAACCACTCTAGCACGTGAAGCGAGTATAAAAATGCGGGACTCGTATCACTAGTTCTGGACAGCAATACGAGTTCACAGGTTAAGCATAGTTCATTTATATTACCTAGAGGTAAGATAAATAAACCAGCCGCCATGACAAACCAGAAACAACATCTCAGGAAGGAAATTATCATGATATTGCATGCTGATTGACGGCTGGTTTGAGACATGGCTATGTGCCTTTTAATGCGTACTGCGCGGGTTGGCGAATAATGCTCCAAGCTGATAGCAAGGTGATACCCACGACTAGGCTTGCTATTAAGGCAACAGGGATCAACCAACTCCATACGTCCATCATTTGCATTATGGGTGCGGACGCTGCACTAAAGTAACCGATCAGTAATGCGCTGGTGGCCGCAGCGGCTGCGATTAAAAATGGCTGCATATTTTCTGTTAGTACCAGTTTGAAAATTGCCTCAGGGGTTGCTCCAATTGACATTCTAATACCTAGCTCATAGCGTCTTAAGGCAATGGCATAGCTAAATACGCCGTAAATACCAATACCAGCTAATATTACTGCGACCATTGAAAGCACGATTGTAAAAATACTGGCAACGCGCTGCGATTTAAGGTGCGAGGATAAAATTTGCTCTGTGGTTTGTAAGTCATAAACGCGTATTTGCGAATGTACTTGTGCTAGTAAGTCATTGATACTTTGCCTAGATAGCTGCACGTTGGGTTTGGTCTCGACCACAACAATTGGGTATCCAGTAATCACACGAGGGCGATAGGTTCTTGAAATTGGCAGTTGGTTTGGCAAATTCAAATTACTTACGATACCCACTACCGTGATGGGAACACTGGAGTTGCGTCCGTACAGCTTTGCACCAATCGGCTCTTGCCCAGAAGCTTTTATCATTTCAGCCATAAATTCATTGATGATCACCACGGGGGCTCTGTCTCTGGCCTCGGCATCAGTAAAGTGACGTCCTTGCGTTAATCTCAAGCCGAATGTTTCAAAATAAGCGCGTGTCCCCCAGACTCGTTTGTGTGACACGACGGGCTTATCTATGCCGGGCTGTAATTGCGAGTGATATGTAGAGAACTGCTCTAACCAATAGGAGATAGGAGGATAACTACCGACACCGGCACGCACGATGTCACTGTGTTGGTTAAGTCGCTCTGTTGCTTCAAGCACCAGCGTGGCGCGTTGCTCTGAAGACATGTCAGTGAGTAAAGTGCCAACGTTTAGCGCAATCTGTGAGGTATTTTTAGTATTGATTTGCGTTGGTGCAGTGAGCTGTGCCCAGCTTTGTTTGAAAATGCTCACACATAACACGAGCAGAGAGATGCAAAAAAATACCTGCATTGAAACCAGTACTTGGCGCGTGTGTTTAGACACTTGTACACCAGAACCCTTACCACTGCTTTGCAGTGCGCCAATAATGGCATTGTAATTAAGTTGCTTACTGACCACCCAAGCGAGTGCAAAATTAAGAACGAGTGTTAACACAATCGCAAATAGAACAGTATTCAGGTTTAAGCTTAGTTCATCTAAACGTGCAAGAGGGCCTGCATATCCAGCTTTTAATAAGCCCAAGATAAGGCTCACAATGCCGGTGGCAACAATGAGTGCGGCAGCGAATAGCAAAGATAACTCAACCAGTACTAGTTTGAACAAGTGATGAGGTTGTGCACCTAATGCGGCTTGAATAGCAAAGGCACGTTGTTGTTCAACAGCTCGAGACAAAACGAGGTTGCCAATGTTACTGAGGGCAATGAGCAGCAGGACCACACTGCCAGCGAGCATCATGACACTGGTATTACCTGCATCGCCAATAATACGCGATTTGTAAGTGGTAAAACGCCATTTAACTTCGGTATTTGCTACAGCGGGATCATCTGCAACCGCTGCCGGGTAGCGTGCCATCACCCAGTTATTCAGTGCTAATTGAGTACGTTTGATATTCGCATCTTTGGCTAATTTGCCGACCAAGTGAACCTGGTTTGAGGAAAATGTCCAAAGCGGATCTGGGGTGTCACGATAATCGTAAGGGAACCACACATCAGTGCGCCAAGTGGGGGTTGCTAATACCGGCTCAGCGAAGTGTTCAGCAGTGACACCAACGATGATAAAGCTGACACCTTTGAAAGTCACAGAGCGGTAAAGAACTTCACTGCTCCCACCAAAGTGTGTCTGCCAGACATCGTATGAAATAATGGCAACAGGTTGATTGCTGTCGAGTCCTTCTTCTTTAGTAAATTGACGTCCCAATGCCAGTGGTGCATCGATGATTTGCATATATTCAGGTGTAATTGCACCTGTATTGAAGGTTGGGCTGTTTGGTAAGCTTTGTTCAACATCAATACTGATATTGTGTAGCGCAAAAGTCTCGATACCTGGGTGCCTATCTTTATAAGCTTCAACCGCACCTAAAAAGGGCAGGTAGTTTTCACGCTTTACTTCACCGTCAGCCAGCAGTTGGCCCTGGACTAAGAACAGCCTATCCTGATCTGGATAAGGGAGTGGAGCTGCGATGATCTGGTAATTGAGGTTGTACATCGCCACCATCACACCTAACGTGACACCCAAAGTCATGATGATAGTCAGTGCATAGCTTTTAACTCTTGCTAGGCTTTTGATTGCGATTAATAAATTGTGCTTCAACATAATGGCACCTACTTACTGTGCAAGTGGAATTTCAAATGCATGCTTGGGGTCGCTATGCTCTTCACTGTCGATGATTTTGCCATCGAGCAAATGGAGTTGCCGAGTCGCCATATCGGCATAGCGCGGATCGTGCGTAACCATACACAAAGTGGTGCCTTCGGCATTGAGCTGTTGCAACATGGCCATCACCGCATCGCCGTTGATTGAATCTAGGTTACCTGTTGGCTCATCAACCAGTAGCATGCTTGGCTTTCCAACCAGTGCTCTGGCAATGGCAATGCGCTGTTGTTGACCACCAGAAAGTTGATTGGGCTTGTGGCTCGCGCGATGGCTCATATCTACTTTGGCAAGGCAAGCTTCCACGGCTTGCTTGATTTGCTTTTCTGACATGGGCTCTTTTCGGTACCTAAGCGGTAGTGCTACATTGTCATAGACCGTCAGTTCATCAATTAGGTTAAACGACTGGAATATGAAACCGACTTTCTCATTGCGAATATATGCCGATTGCGCCAACGTCAGCTGGCTGACTTCTTCTCCTTCAATTTGGTACTGGCCAGAGCTGGGCATGTCTAACAGCCCTAAAATAGAGAGTAACGTCGATTTACCACAGCCGGAAGGACCACAGATGGAGACAAAATCTCCGCGATAAATGGTGAGATCTATGCCTCTTAATGCATGGGTTTCCATTTCTTCGGTGCTGAATACTTTGGTCACGCCTGACATTGTTAATACGCTCTCTTTCATGTCTAAATCCTTTCTTTTAATTCTTGTTATTGGGTTCAAAGTAACGTGATGGCCTTATGCTCGCTGTGCGGTGTCATATCAGAGAGAATGACACGTTGGTTTTCTTGCACACCTTGTAGAATTTGCAAATGTCGACCTGCGTCTTCGCCGAATCGTACTGTGGTTGCAACAGCTTGGTCTCCATCGATGATGTAAAGCTCGGTTGCGCTATGGGCTTGCTTGTTTGCTGGTCGTTCGACATATAAAGCGTTGCTTAATTGATTTGTGAGGATCTGTGCTTCTACGCTTAATTCTGGTCTAGCCGACTCAGGTACTCCCTCGGTAAAAGACAGCTCCACTTCGATAGTGCCGTCTTGCACTTGTGGCGTGATCCGAGTAACGGCAGCGGGAACGCGTTCACGTCGGGTATCGATAGTTGCGGGTTGTCCGACTTTGATTTGCTCCGCTTTTGATTGTGGTATGCGGATCAGTGCTTGTAAGTCTGAGTTGCTCCCCACTTGCGCTAATTCTTGTCCTGCCGACACACTTTGACCAAGCTCAACGGCGAGGTGTTGGATGGTACCGCTGATCCCCGCAGTGACTTCGAGTTGCTGAGCGCGTTGCTCTAGTCTTGCCAAATTTGAGCGCGCTTGGTTTACCTGTTGTTGAGATATCTCGATGTCTTCTTGGTGTAATTGTGCCAGTTGCGTAATTCGTTGGCGCTGTAGCTCAGTACGTGCACCTAGCTGCTGCTCTTCGAGCTCTGCAGTTTGCACATCTATGGCAGGGATAACTCCTTGGTCCCGAAGTACTTGCTGCGCTTGACGGCGCAGTACCAGTGATTGATACTCGCTTTCCAATTGTGCTTGCGTGGCTTTTTCTGATAAGCGCTCTCGCTGGTTAGCAAGCTTTTGACGACGTAAATTAGCTTCTTGTTCTTCAAGTGCCATACGTGCTGTTTCAATCGACTGCTTGAGGTCGGGATCTTGCATTCTTAAAATCACAGAGTCCGGTGTCACAATGGCACCTGGGCGCAACAGTATTTCACTGACCGTAGCACTGCTTTGTGCAGTTAACAGCTTTTGTTGATTAGAGCGTAGGACGCCATATCCATCCACTTGAATAGCTAGATCACCCCGTTGTACCGTTGCGACAATCAAGTTGTTCTGTTGCAGACTGGTGGAACTCGATGATGAAGTGAAGTGAAACACACCGCCTAGCACAGAGGCACAGACGACCATAGCCGTGATTTTTCTCTTGAGAGAGTTTTTTGGCGTGACTGTTTTTGATTTTACGACGTCCATATTTATCTTTATTATTTATTGATGATGCAAAGGATTGAGCAAGCTATGTACCAAATTTTAAGTTTTTGTTTTTTATATGGTTTTGGTTTTTTATGGGGCTGACCTAATAAAGCAAGGTCCGAAACCGGACTTGGCTTTATCAAATTCGGACGCTTAGTGAGTGGGTTGCGCTAATGTGATAACGGCACTAGCACCTTGTTGACCATCAGCGCGGTTAACTAATTGCAATTGGCCACTCATTTGTTCAGTCAGGTGTTGGCATAACATTAAGCCGATACCTTCACCGCGCTCCTTAGTGGAATAAAAAGGCACAAACAGGTTATCGGGGTTAATGAGCCCATGACCGTTGTCTGTTAAGCAAATCGTCGCAGCGTGATTTTTCAGTTTCAGTGATAGCGTGATTTGCGGTGTGTCCGAGCAGGCTTCCAATGCATTTTTAGTTAAGTTGATAAGCACTTGCTTGAGTAACATCACATCGCAATTGAGCGTGAGGTGTTGGCCTTCTAGTTGCCAATTTGCCTGAGGAAATAAGGCGCTCAGTTCCATACAAAGTTGTGAAAAAGGCTGAACTGTGGCCTTTACTGTGACGCTTTGTTGTAACTGTGCATAGCGTTTCACGAATTCAGCTAGGTGCTCACAGCGTTCCACAATGACATCAAAAGCAGCACTATCTCGCTCATTGCTTGACCTATGCCGGAGTCTCTCTAACATGGTACTGACTGGGGTGAGAGAGTTACGGATCTCATGACTAATAACCCGTATCAAGCGCTGCCATGCTTTGAGCTCTTGCTCTCTCAGCGCTATTTGGATATCCGTCATCACCAACAAATGATAGGTATGGCCGTTGTGGTTAAAGTTACTGTGGCGTACTTGCCAGCGTTGTTGGCGCTTTTCATCTTTGAAATGCCAATCAGGCTGGTTACCTAAACCGAGTCGTGCAGCGTTGGTAAAGCGTAAGGTTTGCCATGGTTGATTGAATAACGTTGTGCATGCTTGATTGCCGAGGCTCAGTTGCAAGCGCTCGTCAAACACCAATATCGGCGTATTTAATTGTTTAACAAGGCGAAGAAGTAAGATTGACTCTTTGTCTTCATTGTTTTTTGTTGCCAGTAAGTCATTACTTAGTTTGTTTAGTTGGTGATGGAACTCACCAATGATACCTGTAGTAAAACGGGCTTTTGCTTGCTGGCTAAAGTCTTGTTGCCGACAGGACTCAAGCTGGGTTGTACTGCGCCCATACGAGGATTTTACCTGTGTGATAACACGGTGGAATATCCAAATAGTTGCCCCTAACCAAGTGATTAAACAACTGATTGTGACAGTATTGAAAATGGGGTGTGGCTGAGAAACACCAAACTGCCAACAAACCGTGAGTAAACTCATTTGCACTAGGATTAGCAGTAGGCACTGTCTTTTCCAAAAGCCCTCTAAGCTACTAGTCTTCCAACGCATATTTTTCTAACCTTCGATACAGTGCCTGTTTGGTGATCCCCAGCTGCTGTGCTGCTTTGTTTTTATTGCCTGAAAATTTACTCAGTGCTTGCTTAATTAAATGTCTTTCGGCTTGTTCTAATGTCACCTCTGGAAGCGAGTCGATGGCATTGCTATCTAGTGTATTAGGCAGATGTAGATCGGTGGCTAGAATGACACCGGCTTGGCAAAGTAACACCGCTCTTTCCATTAAATGGCTCAGCTCCCGCGTATTACCGGGCCAGCTGTATCGCATCAATGCTTGCTTCGCGCAAGGACCAATAGTGACATCTTGCTTGTTATACTTACTGCCATGTTTTGCCAAAAAGTGCTCGGCGAGTGGCACAATGTCATCAACCCGTTCTCGCAGTGCAGGAATAGTAAACGCGAATGTATTGAGACGATAATATAAGTCCTGCCGGAACTCCCCTTTGGCAATGAGTTGCTCAAATTCAGCATTGGTTGCGCTAATAAGCCGCACATTACTGGTCAAAGTTTTGCTAGATCCCACCATTTCAAATTCGCCGGTTTCAAGCACGCGCAGCAGCTTGGCCTGCTGAGCAAGTGGCAGAGTTCCTATTTCATCTAAAAATAAGGTGCCTTTGTCGGCTAATGCAAAGCGGCCCACGCGCTCAGCTTTGGCATCCGTAAATGCGCCTTTCACATGACCGAACAGCTCGCTTTCGAATAACTGTTCAGGAATGGCGGCCATATTGAGTGAAATAAACGGCTGTGTGTTTCGTAAAGACTGGTTATGAACCCAAGTGGCAATATGGCTTTTCCCTACGCCATTTTCACCAGTTATAAGGATATTGGCATCCGTTTGGGCTACGGCGCTGAGCTGGGCCATTAATTGCTGCATTGACGTGCTTTGCCAAATGGGGTCATCCCCGTTTGGCGCGAGAGCTTGGCTGAGGGCTGAATTATTTTTTTGCAGTCTTGATATTTTCAGTTGCTGTTGAATCACTTGCTCAAGACGCTGGTTTTGCCAAGGTTTTTCAATAAAGTCGACAGCGCCCAGTTGCATGGCCTGTACCACTAAATCCGTGTTTGACCAGGCAGTCATGGCGATCACTGGAACGTCGATGGCGTCTCGCTTGAGTCCTCGCAGAAAGCGCAGTCCTTCTTCGCCTGAGGTAGAGTCGAGATCAAAGTTCATGTCGAGCATAATCAAAGCAGGCTGGGTATGGGAGAGAAATTCATGTGCTTGTACAGGGTTTTCGACTTCTTCGACTTGATAGCCGAAGTCCTCTAACACAAAACGTGCAGCTAAGCGTACCTCTCGATTGTCTTCCACAATCAAAATCAGCGACTGAGTCGTCATTTTCTATCCTTTGTTTATATGCTTACCGATTGTGCCATCGGTTTACATGGAGTTTAGTATTTCTTAAAGGAACAGACAATAACCATTTAAGCATGTCGAATTTGGCGCCATAAAGTGAGAAAAACAGGTAAAACGGCAAAAAATCACTGGATAAACTTTCATCTGTCACATTATTAGGGGATAATACGCGACCTTTAATAGTGGAACGGTATCTTAGGCGCGCAAAATTGCGTGGATCGACTAGGATCACTGAAGGCCAACTTCTCTGAGTAACAGTAATGAGCATTGAAAAGTTAAGAAATATTGCGATTATCGCACACGTTGACCACGGTAAAACTACCCTAGTCGATAAGCTGCTAGAACAATCTGGCACATTAGAGACACGCGGTGGCAACGAAGAGCGTGTAATGGATTCAAATGATATTGAAAAAGAGCGTGGTATCACGATCTTGGCGAAAAACACCGCCATTGAGTGGAACGACTACCACATCAATATCGTAGACACCCCGGGACACGCCGACTTTGGTGGTGAGGTAGAACGTGTACTATCAATGGTTGACTCTGTACTTCTACTGGTTGATGCACAAGAAGGCCCAATGCCACAAACGCGTTTCGTAACGCAAAAAGCGTTCGCACTAGGTCTTAAGCCTATCGTTGTTATCAACAAGATCGACAAGCCTGGCGCGCGTCCTGATTGGGTAATGGACCAAGTTTTCGACTTATTTGACAACTTAGGCGCAACGGACGAGCAACTTGACTTCCAAGTAATCTACGCGTCAGCAATCAATGGTTGGGCAACACTAGATTTAGACGAGCCGTCAGACAACATGCAACCTATGTTCGAAGCGATTGTTGAGCAAGTAGAACAGCCAGACGCAGATCCAGCTGGCGACTTCCAAATGCAGATCTCTCAGCTAGACTACAACTCTTACATCGGTGTAATCGGTGTTGGTCGTATCAAGCGCGGTACTGTTAAAGTAAACCAGCAGGTAACAATTGTTGGTGCTGATGGTAATACACGTAACGGTAAAGTTGGCCAAGTACTGACTTATTTAGGTCTTGACCGTCACGAAGCGCAAGAAGCGCAAGCGGGTGACATCATTGCAATCACAGGTCTAGGTGAGCTGAAAATTTCAGATACAGTATGTGATGTAAACGCTGTTGAAGCATTACCTGCACTGTCTGTTGATGAGCCTACAGTAACAATGACCTTCTCTGTAAATACTTCTCCATTCTCGGGTCAAGAAGGTAAGTTTGTTACTTCACGTAACATCCTAGAACGTCTTCAAGCTGAGCTTGTACATAACGTAGCACTGCGCGTTGAAGAAACTGACAACCCAGATAGCTTCCGTGTATCTGGTCGTGGTGAACTTCACTTAGGTATCCTAATTGAAAACATGCGTCGTGAAGGCTACGAGCTTGCTGTATCTCGTCCTGAAGTAATCCTTCGCGAAGTAGATGGTCAGTTAGAAGAACCATATGAAACAGTAACGGTTGACGTTGAAGAAGAGCACCAAGGTTCTATCATGGAGCAACTTGGTCTGCGTAAAGCTGAAATGACTGACATGGCACCAGATGGTAAAGGTCGTATTCGTATGGACTTCATGATGCCTTCACGTGGTCTTATCGGTTTCCAAACTGACTTTATGACGCTAACGTCTGGTTCTGGTCTTATGTACCACACGTTTGATCACTACGGCCCACACAAAGGCGGTAACATTGGTCAACGTAAAAACGGTGTACTAATCGCAAACGCGGCAGGTAAAGCACTGACTAACGCACTATTCAACCTACAGGACCGTGGTAAACTATTCATCGGTCACGGTGTTGAAGTATACGAAGGTATGATCATCGGTATTCACGCACGTGATAATGACCTTACAGTTAACGCACTTAAAGGTAAGCAGCTAACGAACGTTCGTGCATCTGGTACAGATGAAGCGCAAAACCTTGTGCCACCAATCGTAATGACACTTGAGCAAGCACTTGAGTTCATCGATGATGACGAGCTGGTAGAAGTAACGCCTGAGAGCATTCGTATTCGTAAGAAGCTATTAACTGAAAGTGAGCGTAAGCGCGCGAGCCGTCAAGCTAAAGGCTAATTGCTAATATAGCGATAGAAAAGCGCCGCGTTTACCGCGGCGTTTTTGTTTGTCTAGAATAATCCGTACTCTTCTGTTTCGACGGGTTCATAATCCTGTAAATGTTCAGGCCTAAATATCGCACTGGGATCTAACACTAGGCTGTGATTGTCCCCTTGTTTGATGAGACCTTTCATCATCTTCTTGGTTTGAGGGTCGATATCAAAGCCAACGTTGGTCATTTCGTGAAGAGGTTTAATATCCGATTCATCGCAGTGAATATTATCCTCTACCCTGTCTACTAAAAGCCCAATATGGGGTTGTTGTCCGTCTTCAGTGGTGAACACGATAATGGGTTTATGATCTAATATAATTTGATCTCGAGCAGACTCAAAAAGCCGGATCAGTTTAGTAAAAGTGGTGAGTTTTTCTTTCTCTAAGGTTGCTAATGCTTGGTCTTTTTTTCCTTTGCTACACAGGTTAAGTACTTCATCAGCGATGCTATGTAACCTATCATGCGGGCCTTCGAAGCGGCTTAATATGGCTTTTAGGTCTTCATTGTCGGTTTTAAAGTTATAAAACCATTTACCAAAATCTGTTTGCTTGGGATCTCTGGATTTGGTGAATGGGACATCGTTGTGCACACTGAGCTCAAGCTCAGAGAGCCAAGCTTTATGATCTTGTTCGCGTAGCTGCAATAGTTCTACAAGGGACTGATTTGTTTCATAGGAAGATTGATTGTTTAAGATAAGCCCTAAGTCAAAAATGGGGGTAGGTGTTCCCATGTAATCTTTAACCCCGAGAAAACTAGGGTTTTCGTTGGGTAAAGACGTTAAATTTCCTTCGTACCGCTCAGTGAGCAAAATATCTAATATCTTGAGTGATATTGTTTTTTTTCCTACTCTAAAGTTGATCAGATCCATGCTAGCCTCAAACATTATTTGCTTGTACTAAGCATAGATCAATATTTCAAATAAGACCTATAGACAGGGTAAGCCGTATGGCTTTTTTGTTGTTTAAAAAGCGCTTTGATTATTGGGTTTGTTTCGCGCTCTTTTCTTATGGCAGGTACTATACAGGTTGAAAACGATTTAACGTCGCAATGTTTGAGTGCTGCAATAAAGATATAGGCATTTACGAACCCCTCAAATGCAGGATAACTGATAACGCGCTTTTTGTCTTTTGAGAGTTTACGATACAACGTACAGATCTGCCCTGTGCAAGTTGTCGGATTTGGGAGTACTTCGGTTACCATGACTTGTGCGGGGATAATAATATTTTCAAATAGGGCGGTAGACGAGACAAACGAGACACTAGTATAGGTGCCTCTAAACCCAGCTCTGTGAGCTTGATTAATAAATGCAGCCAAAGGTTCATAAGTGCCTATCATGGCTATTGCAGTCGTATCCGTGAGTAAAATTTGCGTTAAAGCTCGAGCGACATCGTTGGTATTACGCCGAAAACGCGCTATGACAACGGGCTCGATACCTTTATCTCGTAGTGCTTGTCTGTGGCTTTGTTCAAGTGTTAATCCAAACTCATCAGCTTGTATAAATAACGCTATTTTTTTATGTCCCAGTTCTTCTACAAGGTATTTAACTTGTTCCTCAGCTTCCTCCAAATAACTGGCACGCAGTGCAAACGTTGGAAATTGGGGACTTTGATATAGAAAGTTTGCACCGGTGTAAGGCATAAGCAAAGGTAGCTGGTGGCGCTTTAAAATCTCTTTGATCGCATGCGTAGTGGGGGTGCCCATATTGCCAATGAGGGCATGAATTTTGTGATGCTGTAGCAAGTAATGGGTATTATCAACTGTACGGTTTGGCTCGTAGCCATCATCTAAGACCAATAGATCCAATGTCATCTTGTCATCAAGTACATGCTGGTTGGCATAATCAAAGTAGAGCTGGTGGCCGCCTTTGAGCTGTATGCCAATATGGCTGGCAGGACCACTTAAGGCGACACTCATACCGAGCTTTATGCGTTCTGGATTTGCATAAGTGACTGAGTGTAATAAAAATAAGCCACTAAATAGGGCGCTTTGTACAAGTGATTTCAGCATAAACTTCCGATAACAACTGTTGGTAAACTTGCTGTAATTGTTTCTTTGATTCTACCCTTAGTTCTGAGCCTAAGTCTTTTGGCTGATGGCGCTGTAATAATAGTAGAATCAAACGCATTTGGGAAATGTTTGCTAATGCCGAGAGCAAGTTTGGTTGTGCCATTATGGCGTCGTAAAGCACAGGTGCAACTTGTTGCTGTGTAGAGGGCTTGTTTGCTAAATAATCCATCTGCTCCAAGTTAGCTTGTGTTAATTCGTTGGCGGGTAGGGTGCGACACAGCTCATAAACCAGTTGCCAAGGCAGATCTCGGTATAATACTGGCAAATCAAAAAACAATTGAGTTTTAAATTGTGAGCGCACCGTGGATATGTTCAAAGTCGTATTCTTATGTACAACTATAATTGCAAACTCGCCGCTAGATTTATCCTGTTTGTAACCCATTTTCATTGCCTCAAAGCCCAGCTTTTGCCAAAAGCGAAGTAACTGAGCTTGGGCACCAAAGCTGCTGCCAAAGTAACTGACTTGATTGCGTAAATGTTTGATAACAAAACTAATCAGCGTCTGACCAATCCCTTGCTTTTGTAGTTCTGGTGCTATTGCTATGCGTGCAATCCGTGCGCCTTTGTGAGTGATAAAGTCAGTATCACCTTGTAGCTGGGACAACTGCTGCGCCATCATATGGCCTGCTGGGCGACGAGTGCATTGTGCAATTTGTGCAGCCAGTTCTTGGTCTAAACCACCTTCAATACCCACCAGACAGACTCCGATAAGGAGTTCATTTTGCTTGGCAATAAAAAGCCGATTGCTTGGGCTATCTAGTAGTTGCCGTAAGTCATTTACGGAAGTTTGATAGTGAGCCAATACTAATAAAGCAAAGACTTGCCTCAATAACGCGTCGTCATTGAGTAAATCTGCGCGCTCAATAAGCTGATATTGTATTAAGTCGGGCTTGACTTCAGTTGGCGCTGTAAGTTGGCTATCCAATGCAAATATCTGGCGCATTTGATTTTCTAATGGGTCATTGGCCGCATAGCGAATAGGTTCATCTAACTGGCACGATAAATAGCGAGGGAAATGCGCTTTTAAGTGGTTTTGAAAGCGCAGTGTATAGCCACGGCCATTCCCTTCATATCCCACCAAGGTACTGGCAAAGATAATCCTATTACAGCGTGATAATAGTTTTTTTAAAATTGGCACTGGGATAGCGGCAGCTTCGTCAATGAGTAGTATGTCCATCTCAAGTTGAGAAGAGAGCAAGACATCTGGCGGCATGTAGGTTAGGTTGTGTAAGCTATTTTGTTGGACACTTGGCTCTTCAATTCCGAATGCTCTGGCCAAGTGTTTAAAACTATTTTGTACTGCTCGCCGTTGCTGTGCACAGATCACAATGCTTTGGTCTTTGAATTGTGCGGCAATAAGACCAAGCGCCGCTGATTTACCTCGTCCACGATCGGCACTAAGCAGCACGGGTGATGGTGTTTTGGTTGTGAGGTGCCTAGCAATACTCGATATTAAATTATTTTGCTGTGTGAGATTAAGTGTTTGTCTAGGCGCCTTGTATTGCAGCGGCAATTGAGACTCGCCACTTTCGCTGATGTACCAGGAATTATACTGGGCGATGAGCTTAGCTAAACGTGCTAAAAACAAACTGGAATCGGGTTTTTCTCCTTCAGATAGCCACTTGTTGAGTGCTGGATCACACCAATTCTCAAGTGTGGTGAGCTCTGGCATTAGCAGTATTAGTAAGCCTCCTGCTTGCACAGTTCCAGCTGCTGCGGCTAATTTATTGGGAATTATGCCACTGTATCCGTCATAGCAGACAAATTGAAATTCTTGACCGAGGATCTGATGCAGGTGCTGAGGCCAAATGGCGCGATAAAACTGTGTATCGTTGCTCAATGCAAGCGCAGGCTTATCACCTGCGATTGCTTGATATTGTGTGATAGCCCATTGCCGACGACCACACAGAATCAGAAGTTGGCGATGTCGTGCCTGTGCTAATTCGCCAAGTAGTGATGGGAGGTTAAATTGCTTGGAGTCGAGCATAAGCCGTGACCAACCATTTGGTGCCAACATCATCAAAGTTCACTTGAATACGTGATTGCGCACCACTACCTTCATAATTGAGTACTGTTCCAGCACCAAACTTAGGATGTAACACGCGCTGGCTCAAATTGAACCCACTGTCTTCAAAAGCAGCATGACTGACTGAAGCACTGAAACGATTGGTGCTCGCTGGCCTTGAAACTTGGGTTTTGATGCGGATTTCTTCAATACACTCTTCAGGCAATTCACGTAAAAAGCGAGAAGGGCTATGGTATTTTTCTTGTCCATATAATCGGCGGCTTTCAGCGTGGCTAATATAGAGTTTTTGCATCGCGCGGGTCATACCTACATAGCAAAGGCGACGCTCTTCTTCTAACCTGCCCGACTCTTCATGACTCTGTTGAGATGGGAACATGCCTTCCTCTACGCCTACCATAAACACCAAAGGAAACTCTAGGCCTTTAGCCGAGTGTAAGGTCATCATTTGTACGGCATCTTCATGTTCATCTGCTTGTCCTTCACCGGACTCTAGTGATGTGTATGCCAAAAAACCCTGTAATGGTGAGGAAAACTCTTCTTCTACAGGGAGTTCGAACTGGCCGCAGGCGTTGATTAATTCTTCTAAGTTTTCTACTCGAGCACGGCCTTTCTCGCCTTTTTCTGCCTGGTACATGGCTAAGAGTCCTGAATGCTCAATAGTTGTTTTCGCTTGCTCTGCCAGTTCTAACTCGACGAGTTTTTCATCAAGTTGTTCGACCAATTCAATAAAGCGAGTAACCGCTGTTGCAGCGCGTCCCGCTAAGTGTTGTTGCTCAATTACCGCTTTGGCGGCATACCATAGTGGCAATGATTCATTACGAGCACAGTCGCGAATATGGCTCAGTGTTTTATCACCAATACCACGAGCAGGTGTGTTGATCACTCGCTCAAATGCAGCATCATCATTGCGATTGCTGATCAGACGTAAGTAGGATAATGCATCTTTGATCTCTTGGCGTTCGAAAAATCGCATGCCGCCATAAATGCGATACTTGAGTCCTTCTTGAAGTAAAGCTTCTTCCAATACACGTGACTGCGCATTGTTGCGGTATAAAATGGCACAATCGGTCAGTGCATTGCCATCTTGCAACCAAGATTTGATTTTTCCGATTGTAAAGCGCGCTTCATCTAGTTCATTGAATGCAGCATAAATAGAAATAGGTTCGCCTTGATTACCTTCAGTCCAAAGGCTTTTACCCATGCGCTCGGAGTTATTTTGGATTAACGCGTTTGACGCTTTCAAAATGGTTGCGGTTGAACGGTAGTTTTGTTCTAGACGAATGGTGTCGGCATCAAAGTCTTGCAAGAAGCGTTTGATGTTTTCGATTTTCGCTCCACGCCAGCCGTAAATACTTTGGTCATCATCGCCAACAATCATAATGTTGTTTTCACCACCGGCAAGTAGTCGCAGCCACTGATACTGGATGCTGTTTGTATCTTGGAACTCGTCTACTAGCATGTGTCTAAAGCGCTGTTGATAGTGACGGAGTAAAGTGGGCTGCTGTTGCAATAACTCATAACAACGTAACAATATTTCTGCGAAATCGACCAAGCCAGCTCTATCGCAGGCCTCTTGGTATGCTGTATAGACATTGAGCATTAATTGTTCGGTCGCATCGTAGGCTTGGATATCTTTTGGACGTAATCCTTCATCTTTACGTGCGCTGATGTACCAACTGAGCTGTTTTGCTGGCCATTTTTTCTCATCGATATTCATGGCCTTGAGTAAGCGCCTGATCATACGTTGTTGATCGTCAGAGTCGAGGATCTGAAACGACTCCGGTAAATTTGCTTCTCGATGGTGCGCGCGCAAAATACGGTGGGACAAGCCGTGGAAAGTACCTATCCACATACCGCCTACAGGGCTCTGAAGTGTCTCTTCAACACGAGTACGCATTTCTTTGGCGGCTTTGTTCGTAAAAGTCACAGCAAAAATGCTGTAGGGAGACGCGTGTTCGACCTGCATTAACCAAGCGATCCGGTGCACTAATACTCTTGTTTTACCAGAGCCTGCACCCGCGAGAATGAGCATGTTACTAAGCGGTGCAGCAACCGCTTCTCTTTGCTTGTCATTCAAGCCATCAAGTAATTCAGATACGTCCATCTTTGCGCCTATTTCGAAAAGTGAGGGCAAAGTATACCTAGCGTCGCATTTAAAGCCCAGTTTTCGTGGGAGGTTTCAACAAGTGAAATCCTAAGATTTTGAAATGTAAGTGTATTTATTTTCTTCTTTACTGTCTTTTTATACAGTCTATGACTCTAAAACCTGTTTTAGCCTTTTTTGCATTTCTTGAACTAACAGATCTGGCTGAAACTTAGATAAAAATGCATTACACCCCACTTTTTCAACCATTGCTTGGTTAAAGCTACCACTTAAAGAGGTGTTGAGGATGACATACAGATCCTTGAGTCGATCGTCATTGCGAATTTCGTAGGTTAGTCGATACCCATCCATCACGGGCATCTCAGCATCCGTTATCACGGCCATCAACTGTTTGTTTACGTCTATGCCTTCATCTGCCCAGTGTTTAAGTAAATTTAGCGCCTCTTGGCCATCGGTGGCAGGAATTATCTCTATACCAAGCTGAGCAAGGGTGTCAGAGACTTGGCGTCGAGCTGTTGGAGAGTCGTCAGCATGAAGTATCTTTCGGCCTTGAAACTGATTGAGTATCGCTTGATCAAGAATGCCTTCAGGGATCTCAACATCGTAGTCGACAATTTCGGCTAGTACTTTTTCCACATCAATGATTTCGACAATATGCTCTGTTCCATCGCGCTGGATTTTTGTCAATGCTGTTAAATAGTGGTTTCGCCCTACGGACTTTGGCGTGGGCATGATATCAGACCAGGTAGTGTTGACGATATGGTCGACTTTACCGACTAAGAATGCTTGAACTGTGCGGTTGTACTCTGTGATAACTAAATTGCTGTCACTGTCGTACTCAGTGTCAGGCATACAAATGGCTTGCCTAAGATCTATGACCGGAATTGATTCACCGCGAATGTTTGTCACGCCCGCAATTTTGGGGTGTGCATTGGGCATTTTATTGAGGTGTGGTAATTTTACGACTTCTTTGACTTTGAATACGTTTAGCGCAAATAGGTGTCGGCTATGTAAATGAAATAGCAACAATTCCAATCGATTCTCACCCACCAACTGTGTACGTTGGTCGACCGAAGCTAATACGCCCGCCATATTTTCACCTCATACTCTTGCTGCTTCCCAAAGTATACACATATAAATACAAAAATTACGAGTTCTTTACTTCATAAAGAAGAAAAGTCTGGTTTGCCAAAATGCGCTGGTAAATACAACTTTTTCTCGTCAAAGCATTGACTTGCTCTGTCACTGTAAGAAGATGTGAGGTAAGGAACGATGCACAAAGTTAGGATAATGAATGCCAATAATATTAAAGCGCATACTGGTCCAGATCCAAACACATATAAATAGAGCAAGCTGGGAAATTTTGTTATTGGCAACGGTTTGCCATATGTTGCTTACTTGGGGATTACTGTGGATAGCGCAAGAACGGGCTTTGTTGCCGCTAGATACGTATATTTATTACTACGTCGTGACGACATCCACTGTGGGGTACGGAGACTTTAGTGCGACAACGGGGTTTGGCCGATGGGTGGTTGCATTATTTCAGATACCGTTTGGTCTAGCACTGTTTGGTGTGTTACTCGGTAAAGTCGGACAAGAGATTACATTATGGGTAAAAAGGGCTATGAAGGGCGATAAGAATTTTTCACATCTCAAAGATCACATCATTATTTTTGGTTGGCATCCTACGCGGACAGAAAAAATGATTGAGTTTATTCTTGCAGACAATAAACGCGTGGACAGGCGTATTGTCCTAGCTGTGCAAGAAGACATGGAGCACCCCTTGCTGCGTTTTCCTCAAGTTGATTTTGTTCGTTTAGTTAGTTTTACGGATGATGAGCAGTTAAAAAGGGCGGCGGTTGAATACGCAGATAAATTAATCGTAGATGGTAAAGATGATGACCATACCTTTACGACGGCACTCAAGCTAAGTCCAATGGTAAAGCTTGGCGCACATATAAGTGCACACTTTTTAGATGAAACCAAAGCGCGGTTGTTGCGTTTACACTGCGCCAATGTGGAATGCTCATCGGCAATGTCTGCCGAAATATTGGTGCGTTCTATGCAGGATCCTGGTTCAAGTAGAATACAAGAAGAACTGCTCTCAACACTGCATGGCGATACCCAATTCAGTTTGGAGTTACCAGAGTCGGTTAAAGCATGCCAGTTTGGACAGTTATTTATGTTTTTTAAAGAGCGACACAATGCCACTTTATTAGGCATTGCTCATGATAGAAGTGGTCAAAACATGGATCTCAATCCACCGTTAGATTATGGCATTCAGGCGGGAGATATTATTCATTACATTGCACCACAGCGAGTACTCGAAAATGAGGTAGCTTGGGAGCAGTTATGAACGAGCTGATGTTACTGGTTTTTGCTGTCTGTCTATACATTGCCCCAATTGGTTTGATTGCAGGCAGTAAACGTTCCAAAGGCCATGAGAAAAATGGTTGGCTGATAGGCACCTTATTCTTTTCTTGGCTAGCACTTTTGCTTTACGTCACGATGATTCCAAAAGAGGGGCGAGTTAAAACTCGCCGAGGTAAAAAGCCTAGTTGATCATAATTGTGACATCGCAACAATGTGTTGCCACTCTTCACCGGTGACCGGCATGATGGATAACCGACCTGCTTTTTTTAGCGCTAAGTCAATGATGTCGTCATTCGCTTTGATGGCTTTGAGCGTGACAGGAGTTGGCAACTGCTCAACATATTGTACGGTTACTCCTATCCAGCGAGGGTTGTCTGGGTCTGATTTGGGGTCGTAGTAATCACTGGAAGCGTCAAATTGATATGGATCGGTTTCAGCTGCTTTGGTAACTTTTGCAATACCAACGACCGCAGGTATTTTACAGCTAGAGTGATAAATAAATACAAGGTCACCGACTTGCATATCATCACGCATAAAATTACGTGCTTGGTAGTTTCTTATCCCTTCCCAAAAGGTACTTTGTTGCGGTGCATTCTTTAAGTCAGTAAGGGAATACGCGTCAGGTTCTGTTTTGAATAACCAATAAGCCATTATAAATACTCATTTAAAAGTAGATTAGTGTATTATTATCAGTAATTGCAGTAACTACAATGGTGAGGTGGGCATGAGTCAGGTGTTGCAAGACTTACTTGATTTATTAAGTTTGGAAGAAATAGAGCAAGGAATATATCGAGGTCAAAGCCAAGATCTTGGTTTCCCACAAGTATTTGGTGGCCAAGTGATGGGGCAGGCGCTCTCTGCAGCGAAATACACGCTACCAGAAGGTCGCTATGTCAATTCGTTGCATTCATATTTTTTGCGCCCAGGAGATGCGAGTAAGCCGATTGTTTATGATGTTGAAAATATTCGTGATGGACGTAGTTTTAGTACTCGCCGAGTGAGTGCAATTCAATACGGCAAACCGATTTTTTATATGACGGCATCTTTCCAAGGGGATGAACCGGGTATGTCCCACCAAAGTGAAATGCCAATCGTGCCCAAACCTGAGACATTAAAGTCTGCACTGCAGTTTTACCAAGACAACGCAGAATTAATCCCCAAAGCTTTAAGGCCCAAATTTACGCAAGAAATGCCGTTAGACATTCGTCCGGTTAATTTTCAAAACCCTTTCCAGCCTCAAAAAGCACCTGCGAAGCGCCATGTGTGGTTTAAAGCGAATGGCACGATGCCCGATGAAAGGCGTATTCATAACTATCTATTAGCGTATGCATCTGACTTTGAGTTTTTACCAACGGCGTTGCAGCCGCACGGACTTTCTTTTATGCAGCCCAATATGCAAGTGGCGACCATAGATCATGCAATGTGGTTCCATCGTCCGTTTAGACTAGATGATTGGATGCTGTACAGCGTGGATAGCCCTAGTGCGAGTAATGGTAGAGGGTTAGTTCGTGGGCAATTCTATAATCGCCAAGGTGAGTTGGTTGCCTCAACTATTCAAGAAGGAGTGATGCGTCAGCGCTAATTAAGTACTGACGCATAGTCTGTTAAAGTGTGTCGTGAATTGATTGCCAGATCCGTGCTGGCAATAAATCATTGAGATGCTGTTGCAATTGATTCAATGGTGCAGCTGCACTGATGGTTTGCTGTTCAGAAATAGAAATAACCTCTTGCTCTCGTAAAGTATTGATAAAGTTACTGAGCACCTTTTTATCAAAGAATTCAGGACTTTTTATGCCATGCAGCGTCCCCAAACGATTGGCTAAAATTTCGCTTTCACTTTCTAACTCCGCGCGTTTGATATCTTGATGTTTCAATATCAAGCTGCTGGTGATGGCATAGCGTTCTAAAGTCAGATGGCACACTTTGCCTAACATCTCTAATTTTGTGAGCGCGCTATTGTCCTTATTGGTGCATGCTTTTACACCGTCAAAGGAAATTAATTTATGGTCAGCAAAGCTATTCAGTATGTCTTGAATATAGCCTTCGCGGATTGGGGTCAAGAACCACTCTTTAGCAAATAGGGGATAAAGTGTGGAGAGTTTTTCTTCACATTCTTGTAGTGTCACTTCGTAACGATTAAATAGCATTTGCGCAATTACGCTTGGTACTGCGAACAAATGCAAAATGTTGTTACGATAATAATTAAACAGTGTGCGTTCTTTTTCTTTGATCGTAATGATGTCACCTAAGCTGTCTTGCAATACCTCTAACTTTTCAAGCTTAAGAGCATGCTCAAGCAGTGCTTCTGCATCTTCATTTGGTTGAGTGACATAGTCACTGTATTTGGCTTGCTTTTGTAGTGACATGTAAAAACGTAGTTGTTCAATGAGCTTTTGCCTACTGAGCGCAAACTGTTCATTACTTAATAATATGGTCGCTAACAAGTTAATGACGTTTAATGCTGCACTGGCATTGATATTCGTCATTATTTGGTCCGCAACGTTAGCTACTTGACCATTCAACCACTGTGGTTTAGGTGCTTCGTCGGCGGTTATAGATTGGCGCCAGTCTGGCTGATGCTCATTTAAGTATTGGTTTAAATGTATTGGTTGGCCAAAATTTAAGTAACCACGACCATAATTACGAAGGTTTTTAATTGCTTTAAATACCCCTAATACAGATTCATTTTTCTTGTTACTGCCCGCAAGTTCTTTGAGATACGTGTTTATCTCCATGACATGTTCGTAGCCAATATAGACTGGCACGATTGAGATAGGTCTATCGATCCCGCGCAACATAGATTGCATTGTCATGGCCAGCATCCCTGTTTTTGGTGGCAGTAGTCGGCCCGTACGACTGCGTCCACCCTCGGTATAAAACTTGACTGAGTAGCCCTTAATAAAGAGCTGGCTGAGGTACTCTTTAAATACCGCAGAATACAGCTTATTACCTGCAAATGACCTACGTATAAAGAAAGCCCCAGAGCGTCTAAAAATACCACCCGCGGGGAAGAAATTAAGATTCACTCCCGCAGCAATATGAGGTGGTACCAACCCTTGGTGATAGATTACATAGGTCAAAAGTAGATAATCCATGTGACTGCGATGACAGGGCACATAGATGATTTCGTGGCCTTTGTCTGCGAGTGTACGCACTTGATCAGCGTATTTTACTTCGATCCCATTGTATAGTTTGTTCCATAGCCAAGTTAAAACACGATCTGCCACTCTGACCATTGCATCAGAATAGTTTGCTGCAATTTCATCGAGTAACTCTTGTGCATTCAATCGTGCTTCGTGATGACTGAGACCTTTTGATTTGGCTTCCTCTGCTATCGCTTTTTTTATGTTGGGTGCTGCAAGAATAGAGTTGAAGAGGGCTTCTCTCGAGGGCAGCTTGGGGCCTGTGGCTGCAAGTTGCTGGCGTCGGAAATGCACGCGAGCAACACGTAATAGCTTTTGTGGGAGCTCTTCGACGTCCGCTTTGTCGTTCATCAGCTGTGCAACATCAATAGGAGCAGAAAAGCGCACCAAGTTATCGCGTCCAGAAAACAATACCACAAAGCTTTTTCTTAACCAGCTAGGGGTAAGAGAGTGGCCGAGTAAGGTTGCAAGACCTGGCTTTTCTTTACCGGGATCTCGGCCCCAAAAAACTGAAACAGGGAGGATTTGTGCTTTAGTTTCGGGGTTTGCTTTCAAGGCGTGAAAGATTTCTTTACTCAACTGCAATGCATCACTGGGCTTAGCTGTATTAGAAAACAGTGGAGTGGGGTTCTGCATTGCGATGAAACGGGGTACTTCAGTATTGCCGATTTTTTGTGATTGCATTGGGCTTGGTAGACCAAGCTGCTTACACATACGGTCTAATGCTGCAAGATCTGCATATGAGTTTAACCGAGTAACATAAAACGTTGGTAGGTTAGGGTCGAGTTCAAACTGTGCAATGGGGTCTTCCGGCAACAGTTTGCTCTTTACCAGTAGCCAATTTGTCCACCGAGCGAGCACATTGAGACATTGTGAAATTAAGCGCATACGCAGTACCAAGTATTAATTTTTGCAATAGAATATCAGGGATTAACTGGACTGACCATGGTCCAGTGAGTTCTAGTGGAGCCCGCAGAATACAACGTAGTGCCATACTTTTGTCATCTCTGCCTGTGTTACTTCATCACCTCTATTGAACAGTATAGTACGCAGACAAAACAGACTCGACAAAGATGACGTTAAAAAGTGCCACAGATTTACATTGCATCGAGTGCTTACAGTAAAAGAACCAGTGTAGTGCAGAGCCAGTAAAATTATTGTATTTTGTTGTTGCATTTATCACCAGTATCCTTATAATGTGCAAACTTTCTCGGCTTCTGGCCGGTGAAAGTAAAATGAAAAGTCTGGATTTCAGGCTATTAAACAGGAATTCCGATTTGGAATTCAATGGTAGAAATAAAAGAACAACCGACTTCTTAGGTATTTTAAGATAGTTTCGGCGGTTTTTTTATGCTCTTTTTAAATGCTCTTTTAATTGAGGTTTAAGAATGTCAAATCAACGCATTCGTATTCGCCTAAAAGCTTTTGACCACCGTTTGATTGACCAATCAACGGCGGAAATCGTGGAAACTGCGAAGCGCACTGGTGCTCAGGTACGTGGTCCAATCCCACTACCTACGCGTTTTGAGCGTTTCACTGTATTGATCTCTCCGCACGTAAACAAAGACGCGCGTGATCAGTATGAAATCCGCACCCATAAACGTCTGATCGACATCGTAGAACCAACTGACAAGACTGTAGACGCTCTAATGCGCCTAGACCTTGCTGCTGGTGTTGATGTTCAAATCAGCCTGGGTTAATCGAAAGATTAGAGAGGTTTTAGGAAAATGGCATTAGGTCTAGTCGGTCGTAAAGTGGGTATGACACGTATCTTCACTGAAGATGGTGTATCTATCCCTGTGACAGTTATCGAAGCGACGCCTAACCGTGTAACTCAGATCAAATCTGACGCTACAGACGGTTATAACGCGCTTCAAGTTACTGCAGGCGAGAAAAAAGCAAGCCGTGTAAACAAACCAGCAGCGGGTCACTTCGCTAAAGCTGGCGTTGAAGCGGGTCGTGGCCTGTGGGAATTCCGTCTTAACGGCGGAGAAGGTGAGTTTGAAGTAGGTTCAGAACTAACTGTTGAACTTTTCACTGAAGTGAAAAAAGTAGACGTTACTGGTACTTCAAAAGGTAAAGGTTTCCAAGGTGGTGTTAAGCGCTGGAACTTCAGCATGCAAGACGCTACACACGGTAACTCTCTATCTCACCGTGCTCCTGGTTCAATCGGTCAAAACCAGTCTCCTGGTAAAGTTTTCAAAGGTAAGAAAATGGCCGGTCAAATGGGTAATGTTCGTTCTACGACACAGAACCTTGAACTAGTTCGTGTTGACGCTGAGCGTAACCTGCTTTTAGTTAAAGGTGCAGTACCTGGCGCTATCGGCGGCGACGTTATCGTTAAACCTGCTGTTAAAGCATAAGTCCTGGAGATTTAGTGATGGAATTAGCAATTAAAGGCGCTGGTGCGCTTGAAGTTTCCGAAGCTACTTTTGGACGTGAGTTTAACGAAGCATTAGTACACCAAGTAGTTGTTGCTTACGCAGCAGGTGCTCGTCAAGGTACTAAAGCTCAGAAGACGCGTTCTGAAGTACGTGGTGGTGGTAAGAAACCATTCCGCCAAAAAGGTACTGGCCGTGCACGTGCTGGTACAATCCGCAGCCCAATCTGGCGCAGCGGTGGTGTGAGCTTTGCAGCTAAGCCGCAAGATCACAGCCAAAAAGTTAACCGTAAGATGTATCGCGGTGCGATCAAGAGCATCTTATCTGAACTAGTTCGTCAAGAACGTCTTGTTGTTGTTGAAAACTTCGGTTTAGAAGCACCTAAGACTAAAGAACTAGTAGCTAAGCTTAAAGAGCTTGAGCTAAAAGACGTATTAATCGTGACTGAAGAAGTAGATGAGAATCTATTCCTTTCATCTCGTAACCTGTACAAGGTTGATACTCGTGACGTAGCTGGCATCGACCCAGTAAGCCTAATCGCTTTCGATAAGGTTCTAATTACTGCAGGTGCTGTGAAGCAACTTGAGGAGTCATTAGCATGATCAGTGAAGAACGTCTTTTAAAAGTAATTCTTGCTCCACACATCTCTGAGAAAAGCACTATCTCTGCTGAAGCGAACAACACTATTGTGTTCAAAGTAGCAAAAGATGCAAACAAAGCTGAAGTTAAAGCAGCTGTTGAAAAGCTTTTTGAAGTAGAAGTAACTGGTGTTCGCACTCTAAACGTTAAGGGTAAAACAAAGCGTACAGGCATGCGTTTCGGCCGTCGTTCAGACTGGAAGAAAGCCTACGTTACTCTTAAAGAAGGCAGCGAGCTAGACTTTGTCGGCGGCGCCGAGTAATAAGGGGAGTTAGAATTATGGCACTTCAAAAGTGTAAACCAACTTCTGCGGGTCGTCGTCACGTCGTTAAAGTGGTTAACCCTGATCTACACAAGGGTAAGCCATACGCTCCGCTATTAGAGAAAAACTCTAAATCAGGTGGTCGTAACAACAACGGTCGTATCACGGTTCGTCACATCGGTGGTGGTCACAAGCATCACTATCGTGTAATTGACTTTAAACGCACTAAAGACGGCATTCCAGCTGTTGTTGAGCGTCTAGAGTACGATCCAAACCGTAGCGCAAACATCGCTCTTGTATTATATGCAGACGGTGAGCGTCGTTACATCATCGCACCTAAAGGTGTTAAAGCAGGTGATGCAATCCAGTCTGGTGTTGATGCACCAATCAAAGCTGGTAACACATTACCAATGCGTAACATCCCAGTAGGTACTACAGTACACAATGTTGAGCTTAAGCCTGGTAAAGGCGCTCAGATTGCACGTTCTGCTGGTGCATATGTACAGATCCTAGCGCGTGAAGGCCAGTACGTGACTCTACGTCTACGTTCAGGTGAAATGCGTAAAGTTGAAGCGGATTGCCGCGCAACTATCGGTGAAGTAGGTAACGCTGAACACATGCTTCGTTCACTAGGTAAAGCTGGTGCTAATCGTTGGCGTGGTATCCGTCCTACAGTTCGTGGTGTTGCCATGAACCCGATTGACCACCCACACGGTGGTGGTGAAGGTCGTACATCTGGTGGTCGTCACCCTGTGTCTCCATGGGGTAAGCCTACTAAGGGTGCTAAGACACGTAAGAACAAGCGTACTGATAAATTTATCGTACGTCGTCGTACTAAGTAATAGTTGAGGAATTGCCATGCCACGTTCTCTCAAGAAGGGTCCATTCATTGACCTACACTTGCTGAAGAAGGTAGAGAAGGCGTTGGAAAGCGGTGACAAGAAGCCTATCAAGACTTGGAGCCGTCGTTCAATGATCATCCCTAACATGATCGGATTGACCATCGCTGTCCATAATGGTCGTCAGCACGTACCTGTATTCGTTACAGACGAAATGATCGGTCACAAACTAGGTGAATTTGCACCTACACGTACTTACCGCGGTCACGCTGCGGATAAGAAAGCTAAAAAGCGTTAATCGGAGGGTATGATGGAAGCATTAGCTAAACACAAATTCGCCTCTGGTTCGGCGCAAAAAGCACGTCTAGTTGCTGATCAGATCCGCGGACTTCCGGTTGATCGCGCGCTAGAAATCCTAGCGTATAGCCCGAAGAAAGCGGCTGTATTGGTTAAAAAAGTACTTGAGTCTGCTATCGCTAACGCGGAGCACAACGAAGGTGCTGACATTGATGAGCTTAAAGTGGCTAAAGTATTTGTAGACGAAGGTCCTACAATGAAACGTATTATGCCACGTGCTAAAGGACGCGCAGACCGCATCCTTAAGCGTTCAAGCCACATCACTGTTGTGGTTTCAGATAGCTAGGAGATATAAGTAATGGGACAAAAAGTTCATCCTACTGGTATTCGCCTAGGTATCTCAAAGCCTTGGGTATCTACTTGGTACGCGAATACAAAAGATTTCTCTGAGCAGCTTTTTGGCGATCACAAAGTGCGTCAATACCTTACTAAGGAATTGAAAAACGCTTCTGTGTCTAAAATCGTTATCGAGCGTCCAGCTAAATCTATCCGTGTAACAATTCACACAGCTCGTCCTGGTGTTGTTATCGGTAAAAAAGGTGAAGACGTTGAAAAGCTTCGCCAAGCTGTAACTAAGCTTGCTGGTGTACCTGCACAAATCAACATTGCAGAAGTACGTAAGCCAGAGCTAGATGCACAATTAGTTGCTGACGGTATCTCTTCACAGCTAGAGCGTCGTGTTATGTTCCGTCGTGCTATGAAGCGCGCAGTACAAAATGCAATGCGTCTAGGTGCTAAAGGTATCAAGGTTGAAGTTAGCGGTCGTCTAGGCGGCGCTGAAATCGCACGTTCTGAGTGGTATCGTGAAGGTCGTGTACCTCTACATACTCTACGTGCTGATATCGATTACGCTACTTCAGAAGCTTTGACTACTTACGGCATCATCGGTGTTAAAGTTTGGATCTTCAAAGGCGAAGTTATCGGTGGTCTTCCACTGAAACAAGAGCAAGAGAAGCCAGCTAAACGTGCACCGAAGAAAGCTAAGAAAAGTGCTAAGTAAGAGGTAGCGACTAATGTTACAGCCAAAACGTACAAAATTCCGCAAGGTACACAAAGGCCGCAACCGTGGTCTTGCTACTAGCGGTAACAAAGTTAGCTTCGGTTCTTTCGGCTTGAAAGCGACTGGCCGTGGCCGTATGACTGCTCGTCAAATCGAAGCAGCTCGTCGTGCTATGACGCGTCACATCAAGCGTCAAGGTAAAATCTGGATTCGTGTATTCCCAGATAAGCCGATTACAGAAAAACCGCTTGAAGTTCGTATGGGTAAAGGTAAAGGTTCTGTTGAATACTGGGTTGCTGAAATTCAGCCTGGTAAAGTACTTTACGAGATGGAAGGTGTTTCAGAAGAGCTTGCTCGTGAAGCATTCGACCTAGCTGCTCGTAAATTACCTTTCAAAACAACATTTGTAACTCGGACGGTAATGTAATGAAAGCTAGCGAATTGAAAGACAAAAGCATAGAAGAGCTTAAAGCTGAACTTCTAGAGCTTCTTCGTGAGCAGTTCAACCTGCGCATGCAAGCGAGCACTGGTCAGCTAGCTCAAACTCACGAGCTGAAAAAAGTACGTCGCAATATTGCGCGTGTTAAAACGGTTATCAACCAGAAGGCAGGTGCATAATGAGCGATAAGATCCGTACTCTTCAAGGTCGTGTAGTTAGCGACAAAATGGATAAGTCAATCGTTGTTGCTATCGAGCGTCAGGTTAAACACCCGATCTACGGTAAATTCATCAAGCGTACAACTAAGTTGCACGCACATGATGAAAACAACACAGCACTAGCAGGTGACGTCGTGACTATTCGCGAATGTGCGCCAATCTCTAAGAAAAAATCTTGGACGCTAGTTGACGTGATTGAACGTCCTAAGAAAGCTTAATTTTAATTAAGTTTACTTGTAAAAACCCCAGCTTCGGCTGGGGTTTTTGTTTTTAATGGTTTAATAATTAAATTGATATTAAGCCTATTGAACTCTCAGAATCCTTTCTTTTAAATGCTCAAAACTCTATAACTTTATAATTTTGAATTGTTTTTTATGATTTCAGTGATGGTAATATTCTATTTATTGACAGTCTTATTGTGCATATAAATACATTCATACAAGGGTTTGGTAGTTTCTTAGCTAATTCTGATTATTAAATAATCCAACACAATAAATTTCAAAAAAGTGGGTAACTTATTGATGAGATACTTAATAAATTACACACGTCTGTACTTTAATCTATAAAGGATCTAGTAATGCTTAAATCAATCGGATTTGCATCTCTACTAACGGCTGTGGCACCTGTCTCACAGGCTTTTACATTAATTGAAAATGTCTCGATAACGGACCAGACAATTACCATTCCTATCAATGGTTATCACGACCCAATTATCATTCCGTCTGTACCCACTTTTAACGATCAAGAGCCTGGCGTTGTGTCCATTTCTAACGTCACTCCAAGTAGCTTTGACGTGCAATTTAAAGAGTGGTCATATCTAGATGGTATTCATGGTGAAGAGTATGTCTCGTTTTTGGTCGTTGAAAAAGGACGCCATCATCTAGAAGATGGCAGTGTGTGGGAAGCTGGGGAGCTTGCGCTTAGCAGTGGTTCGAAGCACCAATTTTTTAGTGAGAGCTTTGCCCATGCGCCTCATGTTTTTGTTAGTGGCCAAACCCAAAATGATCCCGATGCATATTCATTGAGAGTATCGAGTACATCTCAACAGACATTTGGTATTAGCCTCAACGAACAAGAAGCTGGTAATGCACACGTTGAGGAGTCGATTGGCTATTTAGCTGTATACAACAAGGTAAATAGTGGCACGACAAACGAAGGGACGCCGTTTAACCTGACTCAAGAAGCGATTAATGAGTCTGGATTTCAGAAATTACAGGGCAAGCTGCTACTTCAAGAAGAGCAATCAAGAGATTCAGAGACCAACCACTTGTTAGAAATGGTCAGTATTCTATCTATGAAAAATAACTTGTTTGCCCAAGATAATACTCACTATGGCAAAGATACTATGTCCCTGCGCTTATCGACCTCTGACACCTTTTCTGTGGTACCGGGAGAGACAAGCGGACAATATGGGAATATCGCCCTCATTGGCACAAATGGCTTAACGGAATCATCATACAGCTCCAGTCACAATTATGCGGCAGATAGTGCGTCGGGTGCTTTTGATGGTTATAACTCTTCCACCAAAATTAATGCCGATGCGGCGGCTAAAATCAAACGTGGCATTTGGCTAACCACGCTTGCCCAAGAGCACTGGCTGCAAGTGAGTTTTAATTCCTCTGCTTATATAACTGCCTTTAGAGTGATGTTGTACTCTGCCGCTTCTAACCCCGGTATGGGCGTTAAAGATGTCACACTGCAAGTTTCTAATGACAATGTTAACTTTGTTGATCATGAGTCATTCTCACTAGTGAAAAGTTTAGATCAAACGATTGAGTTATCGCAGCCGGCGGTTGGTAAATTTGTCCGATTGAAGATTCACAATACCCAAGGGCATAGTTATCGCGTTATTGGAGAGTTAGAGTACTTTGGTGGGTTTGTAAATTCGGGAGATGTGGTCACGCCACCGACGGAACCAGAACCATCATTGGGCACTACCTGTGCCTCAATTAAACAGCAGGATACAGCCGCAAGCTCAGGTATGTATGAGATTGACCCAGATGGAGAGGGAGGCGTTGCCCCGTTTTACGCGCACTGTGAAATGACTGTAAATGGTGGTGGCTGGACCCTAGTTGCGCACCATAAAGATGGATTAGATAACATTGCTGTAAATCAGCCGCTTAGCCCAAGTGAATTGGGTGTTCTACCGAGTGAACAATGGCAGGCAATACAGAATAATATGACCACAGGTATGATGTTTGTGGATGAATATGGCAAAGTCTCTCAGCTAAATAAAGATAAGCTAGAGAGTGCAAATTGTGTGGCTTTATCGCAAACGACTGATTTGAGTCAGCCGCCAGTGCCGTATGACATTGGGATGATCTGGTTGCAAGAAGGCTCTGGCTGTAGTGCTTCAGGGCTAGATTACTCCTTTATCAGCTTGAGTACAAAGTCAACGAGCCGTGGGGATGGTTATATGCGTATTGGTGCGGCGTTGTATCAACATAATGTCAAGTTTGATCAATGGCCTTATAGCAGTGGTGCATATAGCGGTGCAGAGCAAGATACACTTTACTACTATGTAAAATAACAGGTGTAGATAATCTGGATTATGCATCAATAAAGCCCTGAGTTAATCGGGGCTTTATTTTTAGCAATTCTTAATTGAATTCCCGTTCTATCCGTTGGTTGATTGAGAAGCACGCTTAGCCTGCTTTTTAAAATCATATCGGCCTGGTGCCAATATGTCGTTTGGATCTAGAGCGTGTTTGATTGCAGTGGTAAATTGTAGGTAATCATCATTTGGTGCTGGCAATAAATGTTGAGACTGATTACCTAATCGATAAGGGTAGTAACCTGCTAAACAGAGTTTTTTTAGCAATTCATCGTGACAAGCTTTAGCTTTTTCATCTTCTCCTGAAATCTCTCTATCAAATGAGATTGAAGTGATAATATCAATTTGCCGTGCTGACATACACTGTAGAGTCATGGCTGGCTCATAGCCATAGGCTGTAATGACATCTTTGATTATCTTCGTTGCTGCTGCAATTTCAGAACCTTCAAATGGCACTATTGGCCCCATCCAATAGGTTCCACATTGGTCTTTATCTGGGTCAATTTGGTTGGCATTGGGTAGACTCATTTTCTTGCGAATATAGGTGCTTCCCAGCGTTTGTGTTATCGACAGAGGGTGGCCCAGATACAATGATTTATTAAAGTATATCTCGATTGGGTTGATAAAAGACTTACCCGAAAACTTGCGCAAGGCAGTGAGTACTTTACTAGCAAAAGTAACGTAGGGTCTTCTAAAGAAAATCAGATTTGAGACCAAACCACTCAGCGCTTGTTTGATCAGTTTAATTTCAGCACGTGCCTGGGCGCGGCTATGACAGAAAAGCGCACCATCTCCATACCACTTGCTCGCTATTGGCAGACTTCGTTGTAGAGCGGTTTTGACCTCCTCGTCTGTTAGGCTGCGATTACCATCGCATAAGTCCCAAGGGTATTCTCCTACGTACCCCAAGATGCGGTGGTCATTAAAAAGGGTTGTAGAGGAGCGTAAAATATCTCGCTGCTTTAAAAAGCGCAGTGCATCAATGACTTCAGGCAGTTTAGTCTCATCTTTTATGGTGTATACAAAGGTGGTGAAGGCTTTGGGAGTGGGGGTTAACCAAAAGGTCATTTCTGTGATCACCCCAAAATTAGACTGTGTGAATATGCCATCAAAAAATGGTCCAGGCCCAAATTTTGTGACGTCTTTACCTTTTGCATTAACAAATCGACTAAGACCAGTGTGGATACATTGTCCATTGGGTAATACAACCTCTAAATTACAGATATTGTCAACGCGATTACTGGTTAATCCTTTTCCTATACCACGCTCCAAGGTGTTGCCGATTAAGCTTGATGCTGGTGTAGAGCCTGTGCCAGCGATTGAAAAATCAGCGCCTTGTTCTTTGAGAAATTGATATACCTGTTCAAAAGTGACGCCAGGTTGAACTGTGAGAGTGCCATGCGTTTTATCAAATCGAATGATTTGGTTTAAAGCTGACAAGTCAATGACAACAGCCCCATTGCATGTTGGAACACTGGAACCGTAACCATAATTTTTCCCTGTACTGAGTGGGTATACTGGAACAGATTCTTCGTTCGCAATAATCAAGGCCTGCTGCAAGTGCTGTTTCGATTTAACCCTGAGTACACCGCTTACTTTGGTATCGGTTGCAAAGGTTGCACGTTCATAAGGACGTCTCGCACTGGTGTTAAAGCGTGCATTTTCTTCGCCAAGTAGTGCTTGCCAGCGCTGTTTCGCGTTTTCAATTCCCATTAATTATCCCTAAAAGTTTGAATGGCATTCAATGTTCCCGAGCCAAACCTTATCGAGCTGGGGAACTTAATGATCAGGGATGTAACGTGTGATGTTTTATGTACTGTGTGTTGTGCGTTTATGATGCGTCATTTATGAGCTTTTTATCTAGATACTTTAAATACAATATTGCAGCACAACCGCCAGCAAGAGGTAAGGTGACAAAGCTTGCCCAGCCTCCCACGTAAAAGCTAGCAAGCAACATGGTAATATCTGTGCCAAATAAAGTGCAGGGCACATCACTCCGCTCATTAACAATACAATTTAATTGAGAAGATACAAATTCTGCTATCAGCATGGCTGCCAGCGGTGCAATGGCAATACATGCCATGATAATCGATAAGATCAATAGCCGTCTTTGGCTAAACATATAACTCTTCCTTGCTGAGATTTTTCATCTATTCTCTGACACCACAGTTGCGAGATCAAGTTGTACGCTTTGTGGATAAGCTATTTGGGAAAAGTGAGCGCTTTCACTCACTTTTCCTGCCTATTAATTAACTAGAAGGTGGAGTCTCACAATCAGGAGAGAACCAGAAGTCATCTGAGGCAGATGTCCACTCGTCACCACATACTCCAAGCTGCTCTCCTTCAACGTCTGCACAAGCATCATGATTTAAACAGTCCTGTGTATACTGACCATCGCCAAACATTGGGCAGCCAGCGCCACAACGGGCAGCGCAAAAACCATGGCCACCCACTTTATAACTTTTCGTTTTAACACCTACATAGGTTACATCCCAAATTGCAGTTTTATATCTACCCATGTATGGACACAGATCAGTCCAGCCTTGAGCTGAAAAGTCTTGTTCAATACTTTGTTCTATTGGCATGCCCACAGGGTAAGTCGACAGAAATTCAAAGAATTTAAATAGTACGATTTTTGATTCTTTATCGAGTTTGCTCTGCACCTTTAAGACGTCATCTGCGTAATTTTGTGAATCACGGAATATACTGGTTAAGCTGCTTTTTAATTTTTGGCTATTAATGAGTTTGTTATCATTAATGTCAAAACCAGAAATATGTACAGTGTTGTTGGTATTATCCAGCTTGAGATTAAATGTATTACCGTTGAATTTGATAGTACTACTGATGTGATTATTTAAATCATCAGATAGACTAAACTTCACCACATTATTGTCACCAGAGACAGTGCTTTTGAGGCTGCTTGTATTTAATGAAGTTTGAAAGTGACCACTTACTGTGTTTTCTTCAACTTGAATACTAAGATCTGTATTTGCATGTACGGCATGACTGCCAAACGTGCATAATGCAAGCGCATAAGCTGCTAACTTTTTCATAATAAATCCTTTTTGTTATTTGCAAAACTGGAACGAGATTTCCAGATGTTCGTATTTTGAACAAAACGACTTTATTTTAAGTTATCTCAATATGTCAATACTGTTTATTTTTTGTGAAATTGTGTTGTTTAGGTCTTGTTGATAATACATTGTCATATCATTTTAAATTTCTCACCGGGAATTCAGTACTGAATAAATATATTAATATTTATCAGTAGATTAAAATGGGGAGTTTCGGTGTAAGTTGGGCGGTTATTACATTTATTAAAACGTGTTTGAGGCGGTCATAACGTTTTTATAAATGATAATTATTTGTAAAAAATTTTGGTGAGGATAACTTGCAGAGAGAATTTAATTATTTAGGTGCGAAAGCTACACCTAGTTGAAGATGCGGCTGCAATTAAGTTGCATCTTATTGCAGCCATGGGGTTAGATAACGCGAGAAAACCGTGTGTTCTTTATTTGTTGCTGGAGGTAAGCATCAAAGCTCATACAAATGATCCGGATAAACAAAGTGCCACGTGCTGTCACAGTGATATTATCTTTATCTATTACAACTAACCCGTCATCGACGAGCGGCTTCATTGATGCCAATGAAGTGGCAAAGTATGTATCAAAATCAATATCAAATTGCTGACTGATCGCCGATTTATCTAATTCAAAATGACAAATGAGTTGCTTAATTACATGCGCCCTGATCACATCATCTTGATTAAGAGAGATGCCTTTGCATATTGCATTATGCTTATCATTAACGGCTGCATAATAGGTTTTTAAATCTTTTTCGTTTTGTAATATAGCACTGCCAATTTGCGAAATTGATGATACCCCGAGTCCCAATAAATCACAGTTACCATGGGTGGTGTAGCCTTGAAAGTTTCGATGTAAATGGTTTTCACGTTGTGCAATGGCAAGCTCATCGTCTAGTTTGGCAAAATGGTCCATACCAATATATTGATATCCTGATTGGGTCATTTGCTCCAGTGCGTTTTTAAAGATTTGTAATTTTTGCTCTGCGCTTGGCATGTCTTGCTCTTTGAGTTTGCGCTGAGCTGCAAAGCGGTCTGGCAAGTGTGCGTAGTTAAACAGTGATACTCTATTTGGTCCCAGGGCAATGAGTTGCTCAATCGTTTTACGGTAGCTTTGAGGTGTCTGATGCGGTAGACCATAAATCATATCCATATTGATAGATTTAAAGCCAAGTGCGCGCGCCTGCTGCAAAATACTGAGTACTTCGTCGAGCTCTTGCGGTCGATTAACCGCTTCTTGCACTTGATCATTAAAGTCCTGCACCCCAAATGAAACGCGGTTAAAATTCAGTTCCTTGAGAGCAACTAGCATGTTGTCAGCCAGTGAACGTGGGTCTATTTCAATGCCGCGCTGTGCATCTTTAGTAAAGGTGAAATGCTGTTCCAGTGTTGTGATTAACCGAGTCATTTGGGCTTCGGTTAGAAACGTTGGTGTGCCGCCGCCCAAATGAAGTTGCTCGACTTGATAATCTTTAAAGAACGGAGCTTGGGCACGAATTTCTGCACATAAATGGTCTAAATAAACATCTGCTTTTGATTGGTGGCGTGTGATGATCTTATTACAACCACAGTAATAACAAAGCTGATGACAAAACGGAATGTGGATGTACAGAGATAATGCTCGGCTGGCAGACTGTTCAATGGCGCTAGAAAGCGCTTGTTGATCATACCCTGAAGTTAACGATAAGGCTGTTGGATATGAGGTATATCTTGGTCCAGAAATATTATATTTCTTGATCAGGGAATCTTCCCAAAAAGGTAATTTAATCACGATCGCACTCAAATTTGATTACACGTCGTAATTATAATTGTGTCGCATAGAATGCAGTTTGATCTGACGCAATAGGGCGTTTAGTAGACAAATGTAAGGCATAGACCTTACATTTGTCCATGTCATTTAAAGTTGGTAGCGTTTGGCTGTTGTGGCGAGTTCCTCGGCTAGCTTGGCAAGTTGCTCAGCATCACTTGAAGCTCGCTCTGCGCCTTGTGCTGTTTCTTTGGCGGTGGAGGTCACTTCTCTCACTCCTTCTGAGATCTGGAGCGTCACGGCATTTTGTTCCTCTGTCGCACTGGCGATTTGAATACTCATATCCCGAATGGAGATGACAGAGTCAGAGACATGCTCCAGTACTTGACCCGTTTCATGAACACGCTGTGCGGTAATTTCAGCATTGTTAACGTTATTGCTCATGAGGTCGACAGAACGCTGCGCTTCTTGTTGTAAGCGAGAGATCATAGCTTGAATCTCTTCTGTGCTTTGTTGAGTTCGGCTGGCTAAGCTGCGAACTTCATCTGCAACAACGGCAAAGCCTCGCCCTTGTTCACCAGCGCGGGCTGCTTCGATTGCTGCGTTTAGAGCGAGCAAGTTGGTTTGATCGGCGATCCCCCTAATAACATCCAGAATGGAGCCAACGGATTGAGTTTCATCGGCTAAGCTAGAAATGGTATCACTGACATTGTTGATGTCTTCTTTAAGCAGTGAGATTGCACTACGTGTCTCAGAAACGGCCTGTAGACCTTGCTTTGAAGTTTGCTCTGTAGAGGTCGCTGTATCGGCAGCGGACTGAGTGCTGCGGGTGATTTCGGAGACCGTTTCGGTCATTTCGTCCATGGCTCTATCTGTGTACTCTAGCTGTGCCATTTGTTGCTCGGCACCATGTTTTGCTTGAGTTGTAATGGCACTCATCGTTTGCGAGGTTTCAGCAAGTGTGTCAGTCGACTGATGAATTTGTTCTATAAATCCACGTAAATTTTGCACCATACTTGCCATAGCCTGATAGATGCCGGTATGTTCACCATGGTTGTCGAATTGTACGGTTAAATCGCCCGCCGCAATCCTTCGTGCCATGGCTTCAATTTCTTTCGGCTCTCCGCCTATTGGCAGTTTTATGATCTTACTGATGTACCAACTAAAGAATAAGCCCAGTAAGATTATCATACTGGCAAAAATAACCACCGTAAACTTAGAATTTGCACTCGCGGATTGCACAATGGGCCCCAATTGATCTTGTGTTGCTTTGATATCAAGTTTGATGTCTTCAAGTTGACTGGCAACTTCAGGCCCAACAGTGTCTAGCACTTGAGCGATTTGTTGGTTACGTTCAGAGATCACACCATATACGGATTCTTGACCGTTTTTGTATGCATCAAGTGCCTGCTTGAACTGTGTATTGCTCTTAGCTAAATCTGATCTTCCGCTATTCGCGAGTGTTTTTTGAAACTGGGACTGTAAAGCTGCAAAGGCCTGTTTTGCCGCTTGGTAGTCTTGCTCCGAATTAGTGACTAAAAATTTGTTGGTCGATAAGCGTCCTTGTTGCAACAAGCCTCTTAACATGCTGATATTTCTTATATCAGTAAGAGATTGTGAGTTTGCGATCATGTCACTCAGCAAAGTATCTAGTAGGGGCCCTTGCACATTCAGCACATCATTGACCAACCTATGGCGACGCTCAAACAAACTGACAATATTCTCAAAGCTTTTCTTGTAACGTTCCACCTGTTGTTGGCTGCGACTAATCACTTGTAACTGAGCTGGGTCTTTAAACTGACTTTTCGCTTCAGCCATCAATTGTTCAAGCAGATCTAATCGTTGATTGAATTGTGTAATTGCATTTGGACTTTGATGTTTCAAATATTTACTTGCCTGCAGTCTTACTTCCAGCAAGTTTGCTTGGATCCGGCCTGCTAAAGTATTGTCGCGCGCTTTGGTACGGTAGTCGACGAAGTTACTATACCCAGAACTTAATCCCCAATATGCAACAATAGATAGGATTAACATCATAAATATCATTACGCCAAAAGCACCGTTGAGCTGTTGGTTTAACCGCCAGTTTTTTACCATTTAAAAGCCTTATCTTCGAGTTAAGCTGTTGATGAAAATGTGGAATAGAAAGAGGGATTCCCTATGAATAGTTTAGTGTAAATTTTGCAATTTGATCATATTATTTATCGGGTGAAAAAAAATACCCAATTAATGGAATCTAAGTGAAATTATTTGACTCTAATCAATAGTTTTGGATTTTAGTTTACTAACTGATAGTAAAGGGTTTTTGGACTTTATGTTGAAAGTGTAATCAGCTAGGTTGATGGTTTCTTAATCGCTTTAAATGAACGGGTGTTGAAGTTTTTTGATGTGCAGGAAATCGCGTGCAGCTTTTGGTACTGCACGCGGGCTTATTTAAAGCTTAAACTGATTAACCGTCGCATTGAGCGCTTTGGCTAAATCATTCAGATCACGCGCTTCGTCAGCCAGTAAATGAGCATGATTTGCCGTACTATTTACCAAGTCATTAATCGCATTTAAGCTGTTATTGATATCTTCAGCAACCACCGTCTGCTCCTCTGTGGAAGTCGCAATTTGATGGCTTTGATCTTGCACTGTATTCACAGACTCTGTGATATTACGTAGCGCATCAAGTACCTCTTGGGTCTGCTCTACTGAACTTTGTGCGCGCTCTTGGCCTTGCTGCATCATCGTAGATGCTTGCTGTGCGATTTGTTGCAACTTAGAGATCATGTTGCGAATATCGTCTGTTGACTCTTGAGTACGGCTCGCTAAGCTTCTTACTTCATCGGCCACAACCGCAAAGCCTCGGCCTTGCTCACCAGCTCTGGCTGCTTCAATTGCCGCGTTAAGTGCAAGCAGGTTAGTCTGCTCGGCAATACCATTGATAACGTCGATTACAGCACCAATATTGCTGGTCTCTTGCTCTAAGCCTTCAACCACTTTGGCTGCTTCACCGATATGACATGCGAGCTCTGTCATCACTTCTTGCGCTTGACTGGAGCGCTGCGCACCATCATTTGTCATACTTTGCACTAAATCTGAAGCTCGATTCGTTTCATGTGCATTGCGAGAGATTTCGGTGACTGTTGCTGCCATTTCTGTTACAGCAGCAGATACACTGTCTACTTGTTCTTTTTCTTGCTGAATTTCATTGTTGGTATTATTTGATACATCACGCAGTTGCGCTGACGCACCGCTTAACTGCTCGGCTTGTGCTGCTGTATCTATCATCATCGCGCGCAGTTTATCGATAAAGGTGTTCATATGCATGGCCAACTGGCCCACTTCATCTTTGCTATCGATATTAATACGGCGTGTCAAATCGCCCTCACCCGTCGCAATATCACGCATTGTATCTGCCAATGTAATGATTGGGCGGGTTATCATCTGTGCAGCGACTAAGATCATAGCAACTATGATTGCCAGAATCACGATGACCGCAGTCACAGTGCTAGCTACGGCATTATCGACAGGTTCTTCGATTAAACTTACTGGAATTAGTATACCTACATGCCAATCGAGTACCGGAGTATCCAGTTTCACACTGTTGAACACAACGTAATAGTCTTGCCCTTTCATTGTGACCATTGCGGTGCCAGAGTCTTGGTTGCCGATTGAGCGTGTTAACTCAGTAAAACCTGAGGTGTCTTGAAATTGTTGTTCCAAACCCGCAAGGCCTTCTTTACCTTTTGGTCCAGAATCTGTTGTTGAAAGTGAATGACCAGTGCGTTTAGAGAGGTGGACAACTTTTAGGTCATGGTCCAATAAAAATCCGTAGCCTTGTCCATCAAATTGGATCTCTTCAACCATGGCACTGATTCTATTAATTTGTAAATCAACACCACCAACGGCAACTAGCTCACCTTGCTTGTTATAAATCGGCTGCTGCACCACCGCTGACACATCTCCGGTGTTAATGTCGACAGACAGAGCACCAACATAAAGCTTGCCATGGCTTAGCGCATCTTGCCACCAAGGGCGTTTGTATGCGTAATAAGGGCGGCCATCTGCGAAATTGGATGTACGTTCGTTTTCTTTAAAGTATTCGCCTGTTCGTGCGGACGCCATAAAAGCGGAAAGAATATTTGCGTCACTTTTACTGATGCGGATAAAATCTTCGTTAACTTCGTCATAGCCTTTGTCATTGCTAAGATCTCTGTCGCGCTCGTTGTAGTTGTCAAACCAATTGATATTGTGTGGGTTGGTAACAAACGTTTCGACGACCTTCCCGTATTGAGCAAAAAAGGACTCCATTGAGAGTTTTTCAGAGTACAAATAACTCTGCGCTTCGCGTTCAATACCCTGGCGAGATATTGTTGCGATATGATTAACAAAATACGTAGAAGCGAGAATCAATAGTACAGAAATTGTACCGCCGATTAAGATGAGAATTTTTTTACGAAGAGATAAATTTTCAAACATGACATATTCTTTTTATTGGGACAGCGCTAGCTTAATAAAACCATATCTCATCTTAATTGGCTACCATAAAAGGTTAAGGCACAACCAAGGGGAGATCATGTTTAATCATCATATCTTCACTTGTCGAATAAAAAAATAGTACAGAATCATCAAATTACAGCAGCATATTTATAACCTAAAGCTGAGAAACTGTTGATAGAATTTTAATTACTTCTGTACTAACATTGTGACCTACTTTGGGTAAATATAAGAAAATATGATGAGTAAAAAGTTGATCATTTTGGGAGCTGGTTGGCTCGGAAATGCGCTTGCGCGCGATGCCAAGTCAGCTGGGTGGCAGGTTGAGGCAACACGTAGAGCTGCTGATAGCACTGCGCAGATTAGCGCTTTTTGTGTAACTGACTCAAAACTCCATCATACCCTAACCTTGGACGACGCATATTGGGTGTGTGCCATTCCGCCGCGTATGCGTCAAACGGATAGTAACTATTTAGAGACCCTGAAGCAGGCACTTGAAACTGCAAAAAGTATGGCATGCAGAGGATTTCTATTGTGCTCGTCGACTGCAGTATATGGAACCGAAGATGGTGAGTTTACTGAATTGGCAGCACTTGCCGAGCGCGATACAAAACGCCAACAAATACTACAAGGCGCTGAAGAGATGGTTCAAAACGCGGGTGGCAAAATTGTACGTTTAGCTGGTTTAGTTGGGCCAGAGCGCGAGCCGGGACGCTTTATTTCAGGCAAGCATCTGTCGAGTTCATCTTTTGCGCGTGTGAATATGTTACATCAACAAGATGCCGTGAATGGTTTGCTGTGTATTTTAGACAATTGGTCAGATGCAGCCCCTATATATAATTTGTGTCACCCGTCACATCCAACCAAGCAAGATTATTATCACAAACATTGCACGCAACATGGGAGCGTACCACCGACGTTTGGCAGTGATACTAAGTCAGAACGAATTATTAGTGGTTCAGCAGTGTGTCAATTGGGTTTTGAATATCAGTACGAAATATAACGTTTCGTTGATATAAAGTTGTATTAGGCTGTTTAACCTACTGGGTTATTTCTTAAAGGTTAAATGGCCGCCGAGTCGATATTTGCTTCCAGAAGAGATAAGTCTCGCAAAGCTCACGATACCGTGTGATGACCAAGTTCTTCGGATCACTTGTAAACAAGGCTCTTCATTAAACATATCAAGCCACTGGCAAATTTCTTCATTTGGCATAATGGCTTCTACTGTGTGCCTTGCTTCAGTCAACGGGGCAACTTGGGTGAGGTATTCATGGGGCGTTGTTTGGCTAAAATCTTGTTGCAGATACTCAGGTGCAAGCGCAGGGTTCACAAATCGTTCTTCTACTTGTAATGGTGCATCGTTTTCGTTGTGCACAATGATGCTGCGATACACCAAGCTATCCATCTCAACACCCAAAGCAATGGCGATAGGTGCGATTGCGGAAATTGACTCCAACGACAAAACGATGCAGGTATAGTTTCCTCCACGTTCTTTGACCTCATCTGCAATATTGCGGATTTCTAACAACGAAGATTGAGATTTAAAGCTTGCGACAAATGTACCTAGCCCTTGGCTGCGAGTGAGTACACCACTTTCTGTGAGTTCACTAAGTGCTCGCCGGGCTGTCATTCTGCTTACTTGAAACTGATCTGACAATTCATTTTCAGAAGGAACACGTTGGTTTTCCTGCCAAGCTCCGGCGCGTATCTTGTCGATAATATGTTGTTTTATCTGTGCAAACTTAGGTTGGTCAGTCACGATTATTTGTCGCCAAAATTAAGGGTACTCATAAAGGTGGCACACTTATCTTGTATATACAAGTATTCTTGCTAAACTCGTATTAATTTTATCCAACCGAGTATAGACTGTGATCGATGTAGATTTAGTGATAACTAATGCGAATATTGCGACAATGGATGCGCAAGTTGAGGGTGCATATGGTGTAATTGAGAATGGTGCCGTGATGATTAAAGGCGATACCATTGTTTGGCTGGGTAAGGAATCCGAACTACCAGAGTTTGATGCCCTATCAATTCCTGTGACTTCAGCAAAAGATGCTTGGTTAACACCAGGACTAATTGATTGTCATACCCATATTCTATTTGCAGGTTCACGCGCAGAAGAATTTGAAAAACGTTTAAATGGTGTGTCATATCAGGAAATCGCCGAGCAAGGCGGTGGCATTGCGACAACCGTAAAAGCCACTCGACAAGCTTCCAAAGAAACGCTATTTGTTGCTGCAAAATCGCGTTTAAACGCACTGCTTCGCGAAGGCGTTACAACTGTTGAGAGTAAGTCAGGATATGGTTTAGACACTGACACAGAGCTAAAGTTGCTTGAAGTGAATCAAATTTTGGATGAGCATCACCCCATTCAAATACAGAGTACATTTTTAGGCGCTCATGCATTGCCGCCTGAATTTAAAGGAAACAGTGACGGTTACATTGATTTGGTGTGTGATGAAATGTTGCCATTAGTTGCCGAGCGTAACCTGGCAGATGCCGTGGATGTGTTTTGTGAAAATGTCGGCTTTAGTCATGCACAAACAAAACGAGTGTTTGAGCGAGCAACAGAGCTTGGGCTAAAAGTGAAATGTCATGCCGAGCAGCTATCTAATCAACACGGTACTGAATTGGTTGCGGAATTTAATGGCTTGTCAGCGGACCATATTGAATATTTAGACGAACGTGGTGTTGAAGCAATGGCAAAGTCGGGCACTGTGGCAGTGATTTTACCTGGTGCTTTTTACTTCTTGCGTGAAACACAACATCCGCCAATTGAATTGTTGCGTGATCATGGTGTACCTATCGCGATTGCCAGTGACTTTAATCCTGGCACGGCTCCACTGTGTTCATTACGTTTGATGCTTAATATGGCGTGTACTTTATTCAAAATGACACCAGAAGAGGCGTTACTAGGAGCAACGAGACATGCTGCCAAGGCGTTAGGCTTGGATGATCGCGGTGTGCTTAAAGTAGGCTGCAAAGCAGATATTGCGATGTGGCAAATTCAGCATCCCGCTGAATTAAGTTACCAATTTGGCGTAAACGATCTGTTAAATCTGTGGATATCGGGTAGACTTATCCAATAATAACGATGTAAAAAGTGATCGAATAATGGCAAGAATGATGTCTGCAAAGTGGGTATATGCGTTTATATTAGCATGTATGGGGTTGCCGATTTGGGCAAATACTACTTTATCTGACGAGTCATTATTTGGTGCTTGGCAACCTGAGCTCGTGAGTG
Source organism: Pseudoalteromonas luteoviolacea DSM 6061 (assembly GCF_001625655.1). Taxonomy (GTDB): domain Bacteria; phylum Pseudomonadota; class Gammaproteobacteria; order Enterobacterales; family Alteromonadaceae; genus Pseudoalteromonas; species Pseudoalteromonas luteoviolacea. The sequence continues at coordinate 61,125 of NZ_AUYB01000140.1, forward strand.
CATTTTTTGCTGGTGTGGTCATGAGCTTGAGTTTAGTGGCTATCGCGCGGTCTCAATTTGCAGTGAATAGAATTATTCATGCACTATTGGGGGCTGGGTGTTTGGCTGTCCTCGCTGAAGTTGGTGACATCGCGTTATATGGCTTGGTTGCATTATTACTCGTACATATATGGCAAAGTGACAAACTCGGAAAGGGCTGGCACATTGTCGTTGCAGCCTTATCTTCAGTTATTGCAACCCTATTGATAATAACTCACTTTTGGTGGTATTGGCCGCAAATTTATGTGATTGCAGGTATTTTACCTATCTTCATTAGTGAACTCTTTTTGCACTCTCAAAATACAGACTTACCACCTGCTGCGGAGCCAAACCCAATTCCAAATAGTGATATTTTGGGTCTACCAGACCGTGCTGGTGTGAGGGAAGCGTTTAATGAGTATCGGGCTAGAGAGCCTGGCACTGCAATGTTGGTAATGATTCGATTAGAAGGGTTTCAGCAAGTTAATTTTCACTTAGGCAGAGAGTTCGGAGATCTGTTACTTGCACAGTCTGCCAATCGTATGAAGCAGTATCTACAAAGCCACGATGTGATGCCCATTGCTTTGGGTAATGAAATGGCTCGGCTGGCACATTTGGGCGGCTTGCATTTTGTGTTTGTTTGTAGCTTGGCGAATCAAAAACATCTGCATGAACACCTCTGTGCAGAGATCATCGAAAGTACTTTAAAACCATTTAATGTGGGTAATTGCATTATTGAGGTAAGTGCTAGAGCAAGCTTTGTTAACTGTGATGAAGAATTGGGGCAATTTGACGATTTACTGACCTGCGCTTTTCTTGCACTAGACAGTTCGCCTGAAAAAGTGATTGCGCCCTATGAACAAAAGATGCAAATCGACCGATTGGAGCAGCAAGCGCGTTTGGCTGAGCTTGCGCATATTGATTTTAAAAATGAACTAGAGCTGTATTTTCAACCTATTGTGCGCAACCGTGATGGTGATATTGAATATGTTGAGCTCTTACTGCGCTGGCAGCACCCAAAACAGGGCATACTAGCTGCAAGTAAATTTATCGACGATATCCGTATTGCTGGGTTAGCATTGCCTTTAGCGCAATATGTTATTGAGCGCGCAGCGGAGATTGCTTTGGCTCTCAGAGTCGAAGGGATTCAAATGCCATTGGGTATTAATCTGTTTGGCCCCGAGATGCTGCATGAGGAGTTTATCGAGTTTGTCGATCGCGTGTTGGTTGAACATCAATTATTGCCTCAAGACATCATTATTGAATGTCCCTCGCAAATGTTTACGACCTTAGATCAACAAGGTATAGCGATGGTTGCGAGGCTGCGTACTATGGGGGTTAGATTGTGTGTGGATGGGTTTGGCGAATCGCCTTTACTGTTGGCTAAGTTGCCTAAATTGGAGGTTGATTATGTCAAACTTGGCCGTTCACTCACTACGCCAAACCAAAGCCAAGGCAACTTTAAAGCTGTTGTTCGTGGTATTGTTGAAATGCAAAATGTCCAAGATTGCAAAGTGATCTGTGAAGGGGTTGAATCTCAAGAGCAATTACAATTTGCCCAGAATTTGAATGCCTTCGCCGCTCAAGGTTATCTATTCACTCGTCCGTTAAGCAGTGTTGGAATGATTAGCTGGCTTAAACAATGGCGCTGGGAGCACCCGATCGAAGACCCATCGAGTGCTGCAGACAGTACAGATTAATTCTGTTTAGCTCTGAGGTAACTGCATACAAGCCCAGAGAGCACTTGCCCTGCTTCAATATGCCCCTGTTGCGCCCCTTGAGGGTGATTCGCGGGTGCTGCTTCGCATAAATGGAGATATTTTGCGTTGGGGTGTAGCGCACCCAAATACACAAAGTGCTCGGCGTCATTTACACTAAACCCACAGTTGGTAAATGCACTAACAGGCATACCAGAGATTGCATCAACATCAACTTCAATACCCACTGGTCTAGACTTATCAAAGCGTTTTAAAGCCGGTGTAATTGCATCCGTTAAACTAACTTGACGAGACACTAATATTTCTTGATAGCTATTAAAGGTAAATCCAGCTTCTGTAAGCGCGCTGACAATGGTGTCATTATTTTTCTGCTCATGCATGCCAACAACATGATAGTCATTTAAATACCCTTCATGATGCGCATAACTAAAACCATTTCCAGAGTGTCTTCCTTCCAGAGCCCTAAAATCAGCATGAGGGTCAAAATTGATGGCTTGGCACGGCACTTTTTGACTTTGTGAGAGTGCTTTTAAGAGTCCATAACTGTTGTTGTGTCCTCCACCAATCACAATCGGTTCTAGGCCCGCATCAAAAATTGCTTTTAATACGCCACTAACGCGTTGATCAAGCTCAGAGCATAGAGTTCGCAGTTGCTCCAGCCCTTCAGCGGTGCAATTGTCTATATTTTCGCTTTTTGCCTGCAAGTCAACTGTGATGATTTCACCTAGCAATAACACATTGTCTGGCTGGAGAAATTGATTGCAGGGTAGATTTAAAAATCGTTTTAAAAATGCAAACCAGCCGTCTGTGGCACCACCGTTTCCGCAATTACCTCGCGGGCCAATATCTTCGTTAATCGCGACAAGTACGTACTTTATTCCAAATTGGGCGGCATCTTTTAGCGCTTGAGAAAATTCGTTTTGGACTTGCAAAAATGAAAGGGTTTGCCAAAAGCGCGTTTCATTTTCACGAGTTGAGGTGAACTCATTGATATTCGATTCGTTATAAATCTTAATCCAGTTATTTACAGTCATGGTACTCAGGTGTTTTTTAATGCAGGTAATTCTATAGAAGATAGCAGAGCTGTTCTCATTTTGAGTAACAGCTCAGGTTTGTTATGTATTATTCATCAGCAGGGTTGTCATCTACTTCAAGTAGCAGTTCCTCTGCGGAAATGATAATGCCGGTTGAATCAGCATATAGGAAGTCATCGTCAAAGAAAGAGACGCCTGCAAAGTTCACAGGGACACCTTGCTCACCTGCGCCTTCACTATCAGCGGCAACGGGGATCGAGGCGATAGCTTGAATACCTAACTCGCATTCTTCCAACTCTTCTACATGGCGCACGGCACCATAGACAACAATACCTTGCCAATTATTATCAGTTGCTAATTCAGCGAGGTCGATATCGATTAAAGCACGTCTAGTCGAACCACCGCCATCGACCAATAGCACTCTGCCCGTACCATCTTGTTGTAGTACTTCAGCAATCATTTCATTGTTTTCGAAGCATTTAACGGTTTTTACTCGACCACTAAAGGCGCTTTGACCGCCAAAGTTAATGAACATAGGCTCAAGTACGTCAATGGCATCGGCGAAGTGATCGCACAGATCAGAAGTGCTGTAATCCATCATAGTATCCTCAGAGAATGGCTAAACTGTTGTCAGTATACTCCCATTGAGAAGCTGCGCAATGCTTTGAATCAACTTACATAATTGTGTAACAAAAATGTCGTGTGATTGTTATTAAGCTCTTCTATGCTGAATTTGTGAACAAATGTAAGCAACTATGATGAAAGCACAAATAATTAAGCTGGATACGGCGCTTTACTTTGCACTTTACAAGCCGAAGCGAGGACCATGGTTTAAGTGGTTAATGTTGATGTTATCTAAAAGTGGCAATGGAGGGCTATACGTGGTCCTTGCGCTGCTTAACGGATACTTTATGGGAAAAGTAGGTGTCACTTTCTTTCAAACGGTACTGTTGGCATTTGCCATTGAGCGGCCTTTGTATTTTGTTTTGAAAAATCACTTTGCCAGAGTGAGGCCATGTGACTGTTTGGCTGTGAAGGCCATGCTCACACCCAGTGATAAGTTTAGTTTGCCCTCAGGACACAGTGCAGGCGCATGGCTATATGCAACCTGCTTAATGGAAGTGTACCCGGTATTGACTATTCCACTCATTGTATGGGCAATGGGGGTGTCTTTGTCGCGGGTGTTGGTGGGAGTCCATTATCCAATTGATGTGATTATAGGGGCGTTGATGGGCAGCGGGTGTGCTGTGTTGGCAATTGGAATTTTAGGAGAGTTATGAAAATATTATACGGTATCCAGGGAACAGGGAATGGCCACATTACACGTGCACGTGTAATGGCTGAATGTTTCAAGAGCATGAATATCGAAGTAGACTATTTATTTTCTGGTCGTCCAGCAGATCAGTACTTTGATATGGATGTCTTTGGCGAGTTTCAAACGCGCACAGGTATGAGTTTTATCACAAAAAGTGGCCGATTAAACTATCGTGAAACCGCAAAGCAGTTAAAATTGGGGACGTTTGTTCGTGACGTAAAATCATTAAACATCAAACGCTATGATATGGTATTTAATGACTTCGAACCAATATCTGCATGGGCTGCTAAATTGGCTAAGGTTCCTGTTGTTGCGATGAGTCATCAAGCCGCTTTTTTATCCCCAGAAGTTCCCTTGTTTGGTGCCGGTGCAATGCAGCGTGCACTCATTCGCTGGTTTGCCCCAGCAGATGTCTTTTTAGGGGTTCATTGGCAGCCATTTGCAAAGAACATCGTACCGCCATTCATTGCATATCATGGTGCCCATCAAGCATCCATTCCAAATAAAGTTCTGGTGTACCTGCCTTTTGAGGACCTTAATAGTATTGTGGAGCTGCTGGGAGATTTTCCAGATAGGGAGTTTTATTGCTATCACCCGGATGCGATGGATCAGTCAATCAATCATATTCATTTACGTGCCCCTTCAAGGCAAGGCTTTTTAGAGGACTTGGCCAGTGCCTCTGGGGTGGTTGCTAATGCTGGTTTTGAACTGTCGAGTGAAGCGCTTAAATACGGTAAGAAGTTATTGTTAAAGCCACTGCAAGGACAGTTTGAGCAGCAGAGCAATGCGTTGACACTTGAGTCGCTGGGACTTGCAAATGTTATGAACTACCTAAATTCAGAAGCATTGGCGGAATGGTTGGAATATCCAGAGGGGCAGGTCATTGATTTTCCATCGGATGCAACGCCTTTAGCAAATTGGTTAGCAAAAGGACAATGGCAAGATTACAGTGCACTTCACGATAGTTTATGGCATCCGATCCTTGAAAATAGGAACAAAGTTGCATGATAGATGAGCATTTTGAAAAAAAATTGCTTAAAGTTGTAGATTGAATTTCGACGCAAGGTGAGTTTGGCTATACTATATTGCAGGTTCTGTAATAATTAGGTAACTGTATGGCTCTACTTGAAAATCTCACCATTAAAAGGCGTTTGCAGATAAACGCGGTAGTTGTGGGTGTAGCATTGCTTGTGATGTTGGCGGTGATAATCATCGAAGCCAATACAATGCGCCGCTTAAATGAAACAATTCAATATGCTGAAGAGCTGGATGTTCACGAACTCTCAATGCGCAAATATGAAAAGAACTTTTTGTTCTATAAAGATATTGAAGCGCTAGAAAAGTTTGAAAACGAATATCGTCAGTTGCAAACTAAGAAAGCATTGTTAAACGAGATCTTTGTCGAGTTTAATATAGACCGATCGCAGCTAGGGCAGTTTGATGAGTTGGTTAAGCAATACCACCAATCATTTAATCATGTTGTCTCGCTGCAAAGAACGATTGGTTTACATCCAAAAGATGCACTGTATGGTGAACTTCGTAAAGCCGTTCATGGCGTGGAAACTCTGCTTAAACAAAAAGAAGACTATAAGCTGCTAACAACGATGCTACAGCTTCGTAGAGCAGAAAAAGACTTTATGCTCCGCCTAGATACAAAGTATCTTGGTAAATTCAATAAACATATTGAGACCTTTGAGGCGCAAATTAGAGAGTCTTCTCACAGTAATAGCTACCAACAAGAATTAATTAGCCTACTTAATGTGTATCAAAGTAAGTTTAAAGGCTTGATTGATACGCAAGTAGCACTAGGTGTAGATCTTGACAGTGGTGCACTAGGTGAGATGAAGCGAATTGTACAGCAAAGTGATGCTGTGGTTGTTGCGATTGTCGAACAGACCAAGCAAGAAATTAATAATAACGCGGAATTTGCAAAATTTGTCGCGATTGTGATTTTCATTGTCGCGGGTGTCATTGTGATGTTTTTAGTCTGGTCCACTAGCCGCTCCATTATTCGCCCTGTTGAACGCGTATATCAAACCATTGAACGCATTAGAAGGGAGAACAATTTAGGTATTTTCATTGAGCAAACCGGGAATGATGAAATCACGGTGATGACCCGTGACTTCAATAGTCTGATCGGTGATTTTAAAGAGCTGATTTCCGATGTTAATCGTGCATTAGTGACCATCAATGATGCCACAGACCATTTATCGCAAACTACGGCGCAAACCAGTGCTGGTATGAATGAGCAGCTTCACGAAGCGGATATGGTGGCAACGGCTGCAACAGAAATGCAGGCGACGATACAGGATATTTCACACAATACGGAAGCGGCTGCGCAAAAAGCCGAATCAACCAATAACAATGCTCAACAAGGTCGCAGCGAAGTGACTTCAACCATCGACCATATTATGGCGTTATCGCACTCGTTAAGTGGCGCATCCGAAGTGGTCGGTCAGTTAGAGCGTGATGGTGAAACAATCGGCTCGGTATTGGATGTTATTCGCGGCATTGCTGAGCAAACTAACTTACTCGCGCTCAATGCGGCAATCGAAGCGGCACGTGCTGGCGAGCAAGGGCGAGGCTTTGCAGTTGTGGCAGATGAAGTGCGTTCATTAGCTCAGCGTACTCAGGACTCTACTCAAGAGATAGAAAGTATTATTTCGACGTTACAGCAGCGTACTCAAGATGTGGTAAGCATCATGGAAGAGTGTCGTGGTCAAAGTAATGAGAGTGTTGAACAGGCCGAAAGAGCCGGTGAACTCTTAGGCTTGATAACGGAAGATGTACAAAATATCATGGATATGAGTACCCACATTGCAACAGCCATTGATGAGCAAAACCAAGTGGCGTCTGAAGTGAATAAAAATGTTGTGAAAATCAGGGACATCGCTCAGGGGGCGTCTGAGCACGCAGCATCTAATGCGCAAAGCAGTGAAGAGCTTTCGGAACAGGCTAGAGCACTGCATATGGCCATTGACAAGTACAAAGTCTAAAATTCCAGCCAGTGCCTAAAGTAACCGTTTTAGGCACTTTACTCTTTTATCCAGCCAAAGTGCTATTCACATTTCAGGTGTCAGCGCGCAATAATTTATCTTGGTCTAGTGTTGTTAAGGAATAAACTTAATCGGAACGCTGTTTTTACTTTGATGGTGTGCTTCAACTCTTTGTTGATAGGCACTCCATAATGATGCGTGTTCTGTACAGAGCTTTCGTAAGTATTGCCAACTAAACAGTCCAGAATTGTGACCATCGTCAAAACAAAGTCGAACCGCATAGTGGCCAACAGGCTCTAACTGAGAGATCTGCACATCTTGCTTATTTAGGACTAGCTGTTGCTGTGAAGGGCCATGGCCTTGCACTTCTGCCGAGGGAGAGTGGGTACGCAAAAACTCACTACTTAATGCAACGACTAAGTCGTCGTCAAAGTGAATGTCGAGCATTTTGCTGATACGGTGATAATGTAATTTTGTGACTTGATACATAAAAGTAAGGCCAGCTTGTGCTGGCCCTTTCCTCAGTTAAAGAATGAAGCGACTGAGATCTTCATCTTGTACTAATACATCTAAATGCTGTTCAACGTATTTCGCATCGATTGTGAGCGACTGACCAGCTTTGTCTGAAGCATCGTAAGAGATTTCTTCCATCAGTTTTTCCATTACAGTATGCAGACGTCTAGCACCGATATTTTCGGTTTTTTCGTTTACTTGCCAAGCTGCTTCAGCAATGCGTTCAATGGCGTCATCAGTGAACTCAACAGATACCTGTTCAGTGTGCAGTAATGCCTGTTGTTGCTCTGTCAAAGAAGCGTGAGGCTCGGTTAAAATACGCTTAAAGTCTTTTGCAGTTAGCGCTTCTAGTTCAACGCGGATTGGTAAGCGGCCTTGTAGTTCAGGGATCAGATCAGATGGTTTTGCCATCTGGAACGCACCGGAAGCAATGAACAGAATGTGATCTGTTTTTACCATACCATGCTTGGTACTTACCGTTGAGCCTTCGATTAATGGGAGTAAGTCGCGTTGTACGCCTTCTCGGCTTACATCTGGACCGGACGCTTCGCCACGCTTACAAATCTTGTCAATTTCATCAACAAAAACAATACCGTTTTGCTCTACAGCAAAAATGGCTTGCTCTTTAAGTTCTTCCGGGTTGACTAACTTCGCAGCTTCTTCTTCGATCAGCAGTTTAAATGCTTCTTTAATCTTTAGCTTACGGTTTTTCTTTTTGTCGCCAGATAGGTTTTGGAACATCCCCTGAAGTTGGTTGGTCATTTCTTCCATACCAGGAGGAGCCATAATTTCAACTTGGGGTGATGTTTCAGCGATATCAATATCGATTTCTTTGTCGTCTAATTGACCTTCTCGCAGTTTTTTACGGAAAACTTGGCGAGTAGAGCTGTTTTCTGCGGGTTGTGCTTCGCCCCAGGCGTCTTTTGCTGGTGGCAGCAACGCATCTAAAATACGTTCTTCAGCAGCTTCTTCTGCACGGTGTTTGTGCTTTTTAGTCTGCTGCTCACGAGTCATTTTGAAAGACACTTCAACCAAATCGCGAATAATCGTTTCAACTTCTTTGCCGACATAACCTACTTCAGTAAATTTGGTTGCCTCGACTTTGATAAAAGGTGCATTAGCCAATTTTGCTAGTCGACGTGCGATCTCAGTTTTACCAACACCAGTTGGACCTATCATTAAGATGTTTTTAGGTGTTACCTCAGCACGTAAATCGTCGTTTAATTGCATGCGTCGCCAGCGGTTTCTAAGTGCAATTGCAACCGCTTTCTTAGCCTTGTCCTGACCAATAATGTGTTGGTCTAACTCATGAACGATTTCTCTAGGTGTCATTGCTGTCATGGATTTTCCTATTACAATTCTTCGATGGTCTGGAAGTTGTTTGTGAATACACAGATATCACCCGCAATCTTTAAGCTTTTCTCGACAATTTCGCGCGCACTAAGATCGGTGTTTTCAATGAGCGCTGTCGCAGCAGCTTGAGCGAAGTTGCCGCCACTGCCGATAGCAATAAGGTCGTGCTCAGGCTGAACAACATCACCGTTACCAGTGATAATTAATGACGCGGTTTCATCAGCCACGGCTAGTAAAGCCTCTAACTTTCGTAGTGCGCGATCTGTGCGCCAGTCTTTGGCCATTTCGACTGCCGCTCGAGTAAGGTGGCCTTGGTGCATTTCTAATTTAGTTTCAAAACGTTCAAACAGTGTAAATGCATCGGCAGTGCCACCAGCAAAGCCCGCTAGTACTTTACCGTTGTATAGGCGACGCACTTTTTTGGCATTGCCTTTCATCACCGTATTGCCAAGAGAAACTTGGCCGTCACCGCCGATAACAACTTTGTCACCGCGACGAACGCTTACGATAGTAGTCATAGTATTCCTTAAAAGAGGCCTTTGCCTCGGATAATTATATCAATAAATGCATAGATGAGGGCGGCTGTGCTAATTTCAAGTCCAACCCCAAATTCCACAATCGACAATTTTGATACGCTTTAGACGGTTCTTATCGCTTTCTGCTGCACGCTTTTTATCGTATGGACCCAGACGCACTCGGTACCAGACCCCATTGCTGCCTTCTGTTCTACGGATCTCGGAAATGAGTCCCGCAAAGGCAATGCGAGCTTTGCGTTTTTCAGCTTGCTCATAGGTCCTAAATGAGCCACATTGCATCTGAAAAGGACCTTTAGATTTTATTTCTCTTACTTCTGCATTTACAGTAGCTTGTTCCATATCTTTGATAAATGGAGGAGGCCTTGGCAATGCTTTCTTTTCTTCAGCAGGCGCTTCTATTTTTGCTGGCTGTTGAGCTTGCTGTACTTTCACTGGGTCAGCATTCTGTTTGATGTACCAAAGTCCATAAGCAAACCCGCCAATCAGCAGTAACGCGAAAACAGCGAGAACTGTAGGGAAAGGCTTTTGAGCTGTGGGTTGCTTCTTCTTCTGCCCTTTTTTTGGAGTTTTATTTATATAATCGTGTTGTGCCATAATAGTTTAAAAGGTATCCATCGGATCCACATCAATATTCCAACGTACTCTCGTTGCTAGCTTGTGACTGCCAATATAATCCTTAAGCTGCATTAGATATTGATGCAAAGTATTACGTTGTGTTGCCTGTATATGTAGTTGATAGCGATATTTTCCTGCCAAACGCTCCATTGGGGCAGGAATTGGCCCAAGCAATTGTATACCAGAGAATGGCTGTGCAGGAACCAGATCCGATAAAAATGTCATAACTAAATGTGCGGATGTGGCTTCTACTCGGACTATTGCCAGATGCGCATAAGGAGGAAGTTGTACTTCTTGCCTTTCTGTTAAGGCATAGCGGGCAAAATCTTGATAGCCATTGTTCACCAGATCTTGTAGTAGAGGATGTTCAGGGAAGTGAGTCTGTAGCAATACTGTGCCCGGTTCGCCACTTCTACCTGCGCGTCCCGCAACTTGTGTGACTAACTGTGCCATGTGCTCAGTTGCTCTAAAGTCGCACGAGTACAAACCACTGTCGACATCGAGAATAATTACCAGCGATACATCTGGAAAGTGGTGTCCTTTGGCAAGCATTTGCGTACCAATGAGGATCTGTGCACCGCCTTGATGAATGCGCTCTAATGCACTTTCTAGGCTGCCTTTTCGACGAGTTGAATCTCTGTCGATACGGCAGACAGGGATATCAGGAAATTCGGTCGTCAAAAATTCTTCCAACTGCTCAGTGCCAAGGCCTGTTGGCATGATCTGCGTGCTACCGCAGTCTGGGCACTGATGTGGCACAAATTGCTGCTCACCACAGTGATGGCACACCAGGCGTTGCATGTTTTTGTGATAAGTTGCGCTAGTGCTGCATCGCTCACAGTCACTTATCCAGCTGCATTCGTGACAAATCAAAGTCGGGGCAAAGCCGCGACGATTGAGAAACACCATAGCCTGCTTACCAAGTGCTAATGTTCGTTTGATAGCTTGTAAACTGCTACTAGCAAAGCCAGCTTGGGTTTGTTGCGCTTTCATATCTATGATATGAAAACTGTTATCTTGGCTGGTTTGTGCGCGCTTACTTAGTGTAATGAGCTGATATTTGTTATCTAGTGCCTTTTTTAGGGTTTCCAAAGCTGGTGTAGCAGTGCCCAATAATAGCGGGATCTGTGACTGATTAGCACGGTAAGCGGCCAAGTCCCTTGCATGGTAGCGCAGACTATCTTGTTGTTTAAAAGAGTGGTCATGTTCTTCGTCTACGATGATCATGGCCAAAGACTGAAAAGGTAAAAAAATACTCGATCGCGTGCCTATAACTAGTGCCGTGGTTGCTTGTTGAGCTCGACGCCAAGTATGAAGTCGTTCATTATCCGTCAGGTTAGAGTGCCACAAATCAATTGGTAAACCTGGAAAGCGTCGTTTAAAGCGATTAACCGTTTGCGGTGTAAGGCCTATTTCTGGCACTAATACTAAAGCCTGTTTCCCAGCTGCAAGTACTTTTTCAAGACACTGTAAGTAAACCTCTGTTTTGCCGCTTCCCGTGACACCCTCAATTAAAAAAGTACGAAACCCTTGGTTATGGTTGATTGCACTGCATGCAGTTGCTTGCTCTGGATTGAGCGTTGGTTTGTTGCCAATTTGCAATGGTGTAGATTGCCAAGAGGTATCTTGTCGTAATTCTTCACGGATAAGCTGCTTCTCTAACAGTGATTTTATTTGCGCTTGGCTGAAACCTAAGGTCTTTAATTCTGTGCCTGTTGCATCTCCTGCACTGCGCAATTGTTCCAACAGAGCAAGTTGCTTTTTCGCACGCAGTTGTGTTGTTGTACGTCCTGATTCTGTGAGGGTCAAAATTGGCGTTTGAGTTTTGTCGATATCTTCACCATCTCTCAGCGCGCCAGGCAAAGCAGTGAATAACGTATCACCAAATGGATAGCAATAGTATTGGCTGGCAAAGCGTAAAAATGCCAAGTGTGATTTGCTAAGGACTGGCATTTCATCGATTACGGATTCTATTGCTTTGACCTTATCCTTTGGCACATCACTGTGCTCTTTTAGCTCTGTCACCACGGCAACACAACGGCGGTTGGCAAACTTAACCCATACTCGGCCACCTACGCATGGGGCCTGACAAGTATCATAGGTATAATCGAAAGTTCTATGTAAGGGGACTTTTATTGCGACAGCTGCAAATGGCATTTGTTCTCCAAAGGGTGAGCCGATTGCTGTTGAAAAGACGGTATTGTGGGCTTGAGTATACCTGATCCCTTGAGAGCTTGTATGCGTAAATTACTGGTATTATAAGAGGAGTAAGAAAAATCACTAAATTGGTCAATTTATTGCTTGTAGTTTGAGCATATTCGCCATAAAATACGCGTCCAATTTATTTGTATAACGACGTATGGTGCCAGACTTCGGGTTTGGAGAGCGATACGGCCTTAATTAGAGGTTCCCTATGAAAGAAGGTATTCACCCTAAGTACGAGACGATCTCAGCTACGTGCTCTTGTGGTAACAAATTCGAGACTCGTTCAACACTTTGTAAAGACATTCACCTAGACGTATGTTCTTCTTGTCACCCGTTCTATACTGGTAAGCAGAAGATCCTTGATACTGGTGGTCGTGTTGATCGCTTCAACAAGCGCTTCGGTGCGCTATCTGCTAAGCGTTAATCCACAGCTTAGTAATGCAAAAAAGCACCTACGGGTGCTTTTTTTCGTTATACAACACGTACTTCTTCTTCTTACCTCATATCACATGCTTATTTCTTTCTAAGACTAAATATTATCCCAATTTGGTATTGTATTAAAAAGTTGCCATATTTGTTGTATAGCATATGTATAACTTAACTTCGCAAAGCGAGGGGATTTAGCCTTTGGTTTAGTGGCGTTAAGTGTTTAAATTATTTCTAGTTTTGAATATTTATGCTGTAGTGATTTACTTTTTAATAGGTTAAATTCATTCAAATGTCACTAAATGTCGTTATCTTAAGTTAAAGTGCATTGATATGTAGTTTAATTTTCAATGAGTTGTTTTTGCGTTAACTTTTGCATAATAATTACTCAGAAAGGCGTTTAAGCGGTGTTTTCTGAGTTATTTTATAGGCAAAAAATTGGATGAAAAGTCGCGTAAAAGTCGCTAAATTCTAAAAAATATCCTTAAACAGGATAGACCTGATAGTGCTTGAATTAATTTTCAAAAAGGGTATTGTGAAAGCAGTTAGCGAATTTTTATCTCACTCTCACTATTAACTTCTCGTAGGAAAAAATCGCGTCATGTCAGATTTACGTGAAAAAGCATTACATTACCACGCTCACCCCGTCCCAGGTAAAATCAGTGTTGAGCTTACCAAACCAGCAGAATCAGTAAAAGATCTTGCGCTTGCATATAGCCCAGGTGTTGCAGAGCCCGTACGTGAAATTGCAGCAGATCCTGCTAATGCATACCGTTATACTGGTAAAGGCAACATGGTTGCTGTGATCAGTAACGGCACCGCGATTTTAGGTTTAGGTAACTTAGGCCCCTTGGCTTCTAAGCCAGTGATGGAAGGTAAAGCACTATTGTTTAAACGCTTTGCAGGCTTGGACTCAATCGATATCGAAGTAAAACATCGCACCACAGAAGATTTCATTAATACAGTCGCAAATATTGCCGACACATTTGGTGGTATCAACTTAGAAGATATTAAAGCACCAGAATGTTTTGAAATTGAGAAAGCCTTGATTGAGCGATGTGATGTACCAGTCTTTCATGATGACCAACACGGTACAGCGATTGTAACAGCGGCAGGTATGTTGAATGCGTTGGAAATCCAAGGCAAAGATATTAAAGAAGCAATTATTGTCTGCTTGGGCGCTGGTGCGGCAGCGATCGCTTGTATGGAATTGCTGATAAAATGTGGTGCGCAACGTGAGCATATATACATGCTTGACCGTAAAGGTGTTATTCATACACGCCGCGATGACTTAAATGAATATAAAACGCTATTTGCAAATAATACAGATAAGCGCACTTTACAAGACGTTATTGCTGAAGCCGATGTGTTCGTAGGCGTATCTGGCCCTGATTTACTATCTCCAGAAGACCTCAAGCTAATGGCTAACAAGCCAGTGGTATTTGCTTGTTCAAACCCAGATCCTGAGATCAGCCCAGAAGTTGCTCATGGTGCACGCGATGATTTGATTATGGCGACAGGTCGTTCAGATTATCCGAATCAGGTTAATAATGTATTGTGCTTCCCGTTTATTTTCCGTGGCGCTTTGGATGTACGAGCTACAGCCATCAATGATGAAATGAAGATTGCTGCTGTTGAAGCGATCCGTAGTATTGCTAAAGAGCCTGTGCCACAAGAAGTATTGGTTGCGGCTGAAGTGGATAGCTTAGAGTTTGGCTCTGAGTATATTATTCCAAAACCTATGGACCCGCGTCTTTTACCTCGTATTGCTAAAGCGGTTGCGCAAGCTGCAATAGATTCGGGCGTTGCACAAATTGATATGCCGGAAAATTACATGGCATAATCGTCCCCCACGAAAAAGCCTCACACAGTGAGGCTTTTTTGGTTTTATGACGAAGGTTTTTTATTCTTCGTTGATCTCTGGAATATCCAAGCCCATTTTTTCCATAATAGTGCGCACTTCGGCTGGGATTTTTTCTGGGTTATCCTTTCTTAAATCTTCATCATTTGGTAAAGGCTGTCCTGTAAAGGCATGTAAAAATGCTTCACACAATAATTCACTGTTAGTCGCGTGGCGTAAGTTATTTACTTGGCGACGAGTCCTTTCATCTGTCAGTACTTTAAGTACGTTCAGAGGAATAGAGACAGTGATTTTTTTCACCTGCTCCGATTTTTTACCGTGTTCTGCATAAGGGTGAACATATTCACCGTTCCATTTAGCCATAATTCTGTACTTGCCTCAGTGTTTACTTGGGATGCAAATAAGACTGTGTTTTTGCACGTGGGGTGTACTGCAGACGGTATAACTAATGTGGCCCAGCTCATTTTAGGTGGCACTTTATACATAAGTGGCAGAACAACACGTCTTTTGCCATATTTGGTCAAAGACTCAGTCTTATTTACATACGAGATCGCTTTGTGGCGAAATTTTATCGGTTTGAAAAAGATAGTCAAATACTAGTTATTTAGCCATGTAGAAGTATAAATGTTTTGACTTCTTTGATTTGTTCATCTAACCTTTTAGACGTCTAAACATCCAAGTATCTAGGTGACCTATGAGCCAAAGCAACAAGTCAACTATCGCAGTTAGAAATGGCATTGATGCCGATAAGCACCATGGCGCAGTTGTGCCGCCTCTTTATCTCTCTACAACCTACTCGTTTGCTGATTTCGATAAAAAGCGAGACTATGATTATGGTCGTAGCGGAAATCCAAATAGAGATATCTTAGCTGATACGCTAATGCAACTAGAAGGTGGTGAAAAAGGCATCATTACGGCCACAGGTATGGCCGCTGTGCATCTAGTTACCCAATTGCTCAATCATGATGATACGTTGGTAATCCCACATGATTGTTATGGCGGCAGCTATCGTTTATTTACATCATTGGAAAAACGAGGCTTATTAAAAGTTGTTGTTTTAGATCTGACTAAACCTGAAAGCTTAGAGCAGATTGCTGAAATAGCGCCGAAAGTAGTCTGGATTGAAACGCCGAGCAACCCTATTTTAAGACTGACTGATATTGAGGCAGTTGTAAAAGCAGCACATGGTTGTGGTGCTTTGGTTGCCGCTGACAACACCTTTTTATCGCCGGCATTGCAAAACCCAATTGCGTTTGGGGTGGATATTGTTGTGCACTCGACCACTAAGTTCATTAATGGTCACTCTGATGTGGTGGGTGGCGCTGTTATTGCTCGGACGAAAGAGCTTGGTGAAGAACTTGCGTGGTGGGCAAATAATATTGGTATTACGGGTTCGCCGTTTGACAGCTATTTAACGCTGCGTGGATTGAGAACTTTGAAAGTGCGTTTAAAACAGCATGAACAAAATGCACTCGCAATTGCAAAGTACCTAGAGGCATCACCTTTTGTGGAGCAGGTTTATTACCCAGGCCTAGCATCTCACCCTCAACATGAATTAGCTAAAAAGCAACAGCATGGCTTTGGTGGTATGGTGAGCTTTGATATTAAAGGTGGCCTTCAAGATTCAGCGGCATTTTTGACCTCTCTGACTCAATTTTCTTTGGCTGAATCTTTGGGTGGTGTTGAAAGCTTAATTTGTCACCCAGCAACCATGACTCATGCGGGCATGGATGCACAGGCACGCTTAGAAGCTGGTGTGGGTGATACGTTAATTCGTATTTCGGTTGGCATCGAAGATGTTGAAGACTTACTCAATGACATTGAGCAAGCATTTAAAAAGATCCAACCGGGTAATCAAGGTGATTCTGACAGCGCGAAAGACTTTAAGCTATCTCCTGCGCATACGGTATTGTGGTAATCAAAATGACAAAAGTAGTACATAAATTTGGTGGTTCGAGCTTAAGCTCAGCCACAAGATATAAAGCGGTCGCAAATATCGTGCTGGGTCACTGTAAAGCAGGGGATTGTGTTGTAGTGTCTGCTGCTGGGAAAACGACTAATACGTTAGTGAAATTGTGGCAGAGCTATGTGCAACAAGATGATAAAGCCTTTAACGACATTCTGTTGCAAGTAGAGAATCACCAACGTCAGTTACTTAGTGAGTTATTCTCTGAAGCGTCAGCTCAGTCTCTGCGCAGTCAGCTACAAGATGAGCTTGTGACCATTGCTAAAGCTGCAAATGCCCGTACATTACATGAGGCGACTTTGCTAGCGCATGGAGAAGTCTGGTCAGCGAGATTATTAGCGCACCTTTTAAATACACTCAATGTGTCAGCTTCAGATGTTGATGCGCGTGGCCTATTTGCACAGCATCAAGGTCAACTGTTACACGCTCAAAACAAACAGGCGTGTTTATCCCAAATCGACACGAGTAAAATTAATGTTGTCACTGGATTTATTGCCGCAGACTGCGACGGTAACACGATTACGCTTGGGCGCAATGGCAGTGACTATAGTGCCACACTGTTAGCAAATTATATCGATGCGGAAGCCGTCTCTATCTGGACAGATACACAGGGTGTATTTAGTACGGATCCTCGTAAAGTTGGCTCTGCTGTGAAATACCCGAAAGTTTGCAGAGTGCAGGCAAATCTACTTGCTCGATTGGGTAACCCAGTATTACATGCTAAGACTTTGTCACCACTCAAAGATACCAATATCAAGTTGCAGGTGCGTAGCAGCTATGAGCCTGAAATTATCGGTACAGAGATTGTTAAGCAGGGTTATAGCAAAGAAAAACGTTTTATTACCACGTTTGAAGAGCTAGATTTAATTCGTGTTGAAGAGTTAGTGAATGGTGAAGTACGTACTTTGAGCCAGCTTATCCAGCACAGCATTCACCATTTCAGCAAAGGCGGTGAAGATTATTTGCTAGTGCCAAGTAATGATACCCATGCCGTCGCTACCCATCTTCAAGGTCGTGGCAACATCGTAGAAACACACTTAAGAGGCGTGGCTCTCGTAGCGCCTGAATATGAGATAACACAACTGAGTCAGCAAGCTGCTGTCGTGCTAGAGCAGCAAGATGTCGTTATACGCTTTACGCACAGCGACAGTAATTATGCTCTTTTCTTAACGGATCAATCTATCGATAGTGATGTACTTGCTATTTTACATGACAAGCTGGTTAACAAAGGCCGTGAAATAGCGGTGATTATTGCGGGTCTTGGCAATGTCGGAGAAGTGTTTGTTGAGCAGTGCCAAGCACAAATTGAGAAATTACAAGCCGCTTTTGATTTAAAAGTGGTTGCGTTATTGCGCTCAAAAGAGATGTTGTTCTGTCCAAGTGGGATCAGTATTAGTAATTGGCAGCAGCAGTGGCGCAGTGAGTCACAACACTATTCGCAAGCGGATTTGTTGGAGCGAATTAGTGAACTAGATTATGAACATAAAGTGATAATTGATATTACAGCCAGTGACGCGTTTAGTGATATGTATCCAAGCTTTGTTGAACAAGACTGTCATTTGATCAGCGCCAATAAGTATGCCGGCACAGCTCCTCGAAACTGGTACGCAAAACTACTTGAGCAATTACAAGAGCGTAATTTGTTCTGGCGATACAACACCAGCGTTGGTGCTGGTCTGCCTATTAATTTTGCATTGGCAGACTTACAAAACAGTGGTGACAAAGTAACACGTATTGAAGGTGTGTTTTCGGGCACATTGTCATGGTTGTGTAGCAGTTATGACGGATCTCAGCCCTTTTCAGATTTGGTCATCAAGGCTCAGCAAATGGGTTATACCGAACCTGACCCTAGAGAGGACTTATCCGGCAGAGATATGCAACGCAAACTATTGATATTGGCTAGAGACTTGGGCCTTGAACTGGATGTAGAAGACATCGAATTAGAGCCTCTCATGCCGACACATTTGGCACAGGGAGATTGGGGCGCGTTTCTTGCCAACAAACAGGATTTGGATGTGTTTTATGCTCAGCGTGCAGAGCAGGCTGCACGTGATGGAAAAGCACTGCGCTATACTGGCGCACTGGATATTGATGAGCACGGTAAAGTGGCTGCAAAAGTCGGTATTGCCTATGTAGAAAGTGGCAGCGCGATTGCAAATTTAACACCTGGCGATAATATTTTCGTCATTACTAGCCAATGGTACCAACAGAATCCACTTGTGATTCAAGGCCCCGGCGCAGGTAAAGAAGTAACAGCTGCAGGGATCCACTCTGATTTGTATTGGCTAACGCAAAATTTAAAATAGCTTGGGAGAGACTCAGCGCTATTAACTGATTTCGAACTTTAAATTTGCCCAATAAAAAAGGCCATGCGATGCATGGCCTTTTTCTTACTCTTTAGAACAACTCTTCTGTTTCAGGAAGAGAGTCCTCAAATGGTGTACTACCACCAGAGTCCAGAACATACTTGGTTGGTACGGTGCCTCGCTCAAAGTATTCGAAGCGACTGGTAAAGTCGTTTTTCTCGCTCAATAGACCTGTTTTTAAATCGATACGCACTGAGACCAAACCAGGCGGTGGATCAATTGGGGCTAGAGGTTCTTCTTTAAGTGCTTGACGCATATACTGCACCCAAGCTGGTTGTGCCGCAGTGGCTCCAGCTTCACCACCAACGATTTGCTGTTTACCCAAATTGCTATTGTATGTCGCTCGACCGAGCGGTTTACTGGCATCATCAAAACCAACCCAAATAGTGGTTAATACATTGCGATTGAATCCAGTGAACCATGTATCGACCGCATTGTTTGTGGTCCCTGTCTTTCCAGCCAAATCTTTACGTTTTAAAGCTTGCGCTCGCCAGCCTGTGCCAGTCCAACCAGTTTTATGGCGCCAGCTGCCACCACCCCAAATCGCGCTCTTGAGCGCATCAGCAACTAAGAAAGCATTTTTCTCAGAGATAATACGGGGGGCACAGATATATGGGTCTGTTTCTAACTCTATCTCATCACACACCCTGAGTGGACTTGCTGTGCCAAGCTCATTGCCAAATGAATCGGTCATGCGCTCGATAAAATAAGGTTCAATTAAATGACCACCATTTGCGAATGCACTCATGCCTCGAGCCATTTCAAGCGGCGTGAGTGCTGCACTGCCTAATGCCAAGGATTCACTGCGTACAACATCTTCGTCTTTGAAGCCAAATTTGAGGATATGATCAGCGGTTTTTTCTAATCCGACACCTCGCATGAGCCGCACAGAGACAACGTTTTTAGATTGCGCCAATGCTCTGCGGATACGAATAGGCCCACTGTATACATCAGGGCTATTTTTAGGGCGCCACGCGATACCAAGGCTTTTATCCCAATGATTTATCGGCGCATCATTGATGATGGTTGCCAATGTATAGTTTGATTCCAAAGCGGCGGAGTAAATGAATGGCTTTATATTAGAGCCAACCTGACGTTTAGCCTGGACAGCTCGATTATATTGGCTCTGTTGAAAACTATAACCACCCACTAAGGCTTTGATTTGGCCACTTTGGGGGTCTAGTGAAACAAGGGCACTAGAAGGCTGAGGTAATTGGCTTAAACGCCATTTTTCATCAACGTTTCTAACCCATATTTGCATACCTGGCTTGATAATTTCAGCTGCGGTTTTAGGCGCTCGGCCTTGACGTTTTTCGTTGATATAGGCCCTTGCCCAATGCATTGCTGACCAGTCAAGGTTAATGGTTTCACCCGTCCTCAGCAGCACCGAGGCGGATTGCTCTTCGACTGCTGTGACTACAGCAGCCTGTAATGGTGCGATAGCTTTGACTTTTTGCAGCCGCGCAACAATTTGTTCTTTTTGCCAAGGAAGTTCATCTTCTTGCCAATATGTCGCTGTGGGACCTCGGAAACCATGGCGCTTGTCATAAGCATGGAGATTATCAATTAGCGCTTGTTGTGCAGCGGCTTGTGTTGCGGAATCAACCGTTGTATACACTCTGAATCCAGAGTTATACGCTGTATCTGTACCATACTTTTCTACCATATAGGCGCGCACCATTTCGGAGATATAGGGTGCATAAAGCTCGATTTCTGCACCGTGGCGCTTGGCTGTGATAGGCGCATTTACGGCATCGTTATATTCTGCTTGAGTAATATATTTCTCAGCCAGCATTCGTCCCAAAACAACATTTCTTCTCGCCTTGGCACGAGTGGGGTTACGGATTGGGTTGAGTGCTGACGGTGCTTTAGGTAGCCCTGCAATCATCGCCATTTGTGGTAACGTTAGTTGACGCAGTTCTTTACCGTAGTAAACCTGTGCTGCTGCGCCAATGCCAAATGAACGATGGCCAAGCTCTATTTTATTCAAATAAAGTTCTAGAATTTCATCTTTGCTAAGTAATCTCTCAATATGTAGCGCGATAAAAATTTCTTTAACCTTACGGATATAGGCCTTTTCTCGGGTTAAGAAAAAGTTTCTAGCCAGCTGCATCGTGATGGTACTGGCACCTTGTTTTTTCTGCCCAGTACTAACTAATACAATAAATGAACGTACAATCCCAATGGGGTCAATTCCAAAGTGATCGTAAAAACGATTATCCTCTGTTGCAAGAAAAGCATTTAAGAGAGGCTCGGGTACATCGGCGATTTGCACGGGAATACGACGCTTCTCACCAAACTGATTGATAAGCTTGCCATCCCGCGTAAATACTTGCATTGGAGTTTGTAGCTGCACGTCTTTTAATACTTTGACGCTGGGGATGTCGGATTTCACATAGAAGTACAAGCCGATTAGAATCAATACGCCAATAAGGCCAAAAACGAAAACAGTCTGTAATAATCTTTTTAATAAATTCACGAATTTATCCCTACTTAGACTCCCAATTGCTATTGGACACTGTTAGTATATCCTGATTAAAAAACGATTAATAACTTTTACGTAAATTCTTCTGCCCGGACAGGTGTTAAAAGATGCACCGAAGTTGTTTGGTAAGTATAATGCATAATACTTAAGGCGTATCAATTGTTAACTTCTAACACGAAACGCCAAGATAACTACTAAATAAGATATTTGGGTTAATTGCATGTTTGATCAAATATTTAAAAAGCACGCACCGTTAATGGTCGGGATCGACATTGGTTCACATTGTATAAAAGCGGTACTTCTCGCAGAGTCCAGTGCAGGTTTCCGAGTTGAAGCGGTTGCAATTGAACCCTTGCCAAAAGGTGCTATGAAAGAGCGTGCAATTCAAGATATCGAAGCGATTGGGCGCGTCATCTCAAAGCTAAAAAAACGCTTACCAAAAGGCTCACACTATGCTTCTGTCGCGGTTTCCGGACAGACAGTAATTACCAAAATGATTTTCATGGATGTATCTTTAACAGATGCTGAATTGGAATCTCAGATTGCCATTGAAGCTGACAGCTTGATCCCGTACCCGTTAGACGAAGTTAGTTTGGATTTTGAAAAACTCTCTGTGAATGAAGCCGACCCATCAAAGGTGAATGTACTTTTATCTGCCGCTCGGACCGAGAGTGTCCAAGCTCGAGTGGGGGCGTTGGAAGAATCAGGCCTCAAAGCGAAGGTTGTGGATGTTGAAAGCTATGCTCTGGCCCGCTCGGTCGACGTTTTATACGAACAACTGCCTTCTGATGCATATGACAAAGTTGTTGCTATTATTGATATCGGAGCCGTTGTTACTCTGATCAGTGTGGTACAGTCGGGTAAAACGCTTTATACGCGAGATCAAGTATTTGGCGGCGAACAGTACACGAATAGCATAGTTGCGTACTACAATAAAACTTTTGATGAAGCTGAACTTGCAAAAACGACAGGAGACTTACCGCCCAACTACACGTTTGAAGTGTTGGCGCCTTTTCAAACCTCTCTGTTACAGCAAATCAGAAGAGCGTTACAGATGTTTATGACGACAAGCGGCCATGATCAGGTTGATTATATCATCCTGACGGGCGGCACCGCTTTGGTAGAAGGGTTGGATCGATTGTTGGTAGATGAATTGGGCGTACACAGTATAATTGGCGATCCATTTGCGAATATGGAAGTTGCGCCTAAAGTCGATAGAAGTGTTTTAAATCGACATCGCTCTCAATTTTCGATAGCCACTGGGTTGGCTTTGAGGAGCTTTTCAACATGCCACATATAAACTTATTGCCCTGGCGTGAGCAACAGCGACAGGCTTCGCAACAAAAGTTTTTAACGATTTTGGCTGTGATTGTGGCAAGCAGTTTGGCTCTTATGTATTTGATGGGCACTTTTTATGATGGCTTGCGTCAAGGGCAGGAAATAAAAAACCGATATTTACAAGGTGAAATCGTCAAGCTAGATAAACGAATTGGCGAGATTGAAGGGCTCAACAAACAAAAAGAAAACTTACAAAGGCGTATACGTTTAATCGAAGTACTGCAAAGTAATCGTAATTTGGGCACTCAAATTATTGATGAAGTGGCTAGGGTGGTACCTGCAGGTGTATATCTAACAAGCTTAGAACGCACTGGCGATATGATTAAAGTGATTGGGCGGAGCGAGTCCAATAACCGCTTATCACAAATGCTACGGGCGGTAGAGTCGTCCTATTTATTAGAACGGCCTGTTATTCAAGGGATTGTAGCAGGCAGTAATGATGACAGGCTTTTGAGTGATTTTATGATGCACTTTTACGTGAAGTCGTTCGAACAAATGGAGCAAGAGCGTCAGCAAGGAGATGACACGCAGTCTGGAGTACCTGCTACATGAAACTGGATGTAAAAGCACTACAAGAAATAGATTGGAATGAAATTGAATTAGACAATATCGGTGAGTGGCCTTTACCAGTTAAAGTATTGTGCTGTGCCATGGTTGTGCTCATCATGCTTATTGTCGGTTACACTATGTTGGTGTCCGCATCTATTGATAGATATGAAGGCGCTGTTAGAAAAGAGCAGGAGTTACGTAAAAGCTATCGTATTAAATATGGTCGGTCTAACAACTTAGAACTATATCGCCAGCAAATGCTCGACATGGAAGATCAGTTTTCTCAGCTTTTACGAAAATTACCAACATCAAATGAAACGCCAGGGTTACTTGATGATTTGACTTACGTTGGTACATCCAGTGGTTTAACTTTTCTCAAAATTGGTTGGTTACCTGAAGTTAAAAAAGAATTTTATACTGAACTGCCAATTAATTTAGAGGTGGTCGGGAGCTATCACGAGTTTGGCGAGTTTGTCAGCAAGGTTGCTCAACTTCCTCGAATTGTTAGTTTGCATGATTTTAGAATTGAAAATGCTGGTAATAACTCACTTGTATTTGGTGTGGTGGCAAAAACATACCGGTATGAGCAAGGGGAAAGCCAATGAAGTGGCTGACGCCAGCGTTAGTGTTAGTATTATTATCTGGGTGTAACGACGACACCGCAGAACAAAAAGAGTATATAGACAAAGTTCAGGCGAGCGCGACGCCATATATAGAGCCGATCCCTGAAATGATGAATTTTGAGCATTTTGCTTATCAGGCTTCTGAATTGCGCAGTCCCTTTGTTGCGCCAGAACCTGAGGTCATTGAAAGCCGCTTGGTGCAGATAAAAAATTGTTTGCACCCAGATCCGGAGAGAGCACGAGACCCGCTAGAAAAATTTCCTTTAGACAATTTGGTAATGAAAGGGATTATCGCTACAAATGCGTCTACTTGGGCCTTGATTAAAGCAGCAGATCAGGGTCTATATAGAATAAAAGAAGGACAGTATATGGGACTTTACCACGGAGAAGTTGTCGGTGTATTTTCCGATAGAGTTGAGTTAATGGAACTCATCCCAGATGGCTCAGGGTGTTGGAAAGAACGTCTTACTACGATAGAAATGCCAGAAGCTGATGAAATTGGCGCGAGCGAATAATAAAAAGGTGAAATGACTATGACGCGCAATCTAGCGAATAGCTTTGCGAAAACGCTTATTGGTGGAGCATTGCTAGGAGCTTCAATGCTCTCACAAGCAATCCCTATGCTATATGATATTCGATACAATCCAGTTCCTTCTGGTGAGACCGAGTTACAGCTGGTATTTGACGAGCAGCTTGATATTGAGCCTCAAGTTCAAGTCTTGAGTGACCCTGCGAGATTAGAGCTGTTTTTTTCTGATGCCGAATTCGAGGAAAGCCTCAAGCAATTAGCGATTAACAAAGCAGGTATCAAGTCGATCAGTAGCTACATGGAAGAAGGGGGCTTCAAAATAAGCATCGCTTTAGAAGCGTTAAAGTTGTACAAAACGACAGTAAAAAACAACTTGGTTTACCTTCAAGTTTCAGATCAGCCGATCCCTGATCCCAGTGCGTCTGCTGACTCTAATCAATATATCAACGGTATTCAAAGTATTGACTTTAAAAGGACTGAAAAGGGGGCCGCGCAAATCCTTGCCTTTTTGAATACTTCACAAAGTGCCATAGATGTACAGCAAGTTGGCGACAAAATTATTGCCGACTTCCATCACATAAGTATTGATGACGATCACTTGTACGAATTAGATGTCACAGATTTTGGTACTGTTGTTAGTAAAATTGAAACATTCAGAGAGGAGAATAAGACTCGTATCGTCATAGAGCCTAATGCAGCGTTCAAGTTTAATTACCAACAACTAGAAAATATCTTTACGCTGACGGTTGAGAAAGACACTAATGAGTTCAGTTTTGGTGGTGAAAAGTCTTACCAAGGGCAACCTATTACTCTGAATTTCCAAGACATTCCTGTGCGCTCTGTATTGCAAATAATTGCTGATACAAATAACTTTAACTTGGTAACCAGTGATTCGGTATCTGGCAACATCACACTTCGTTTAGATGGTGTGCCTTGGGATCAAGCATTAGATGTGGTTTTAAGGGTTAAAGGACTGGATAAACGAATGGAAGGTTCTATTCTAATGGTTGCGCCTTCGGAAGAGTTGAGTGCGCGTGAAGCAAAAGAGCTACAAGCCAGAAAGCAAGTTGAAGAGTTAGAGCCTTTATATACGGAATATATCCAGCTCAATTATGCCAAAGCACAAGAGTTTTCAGATTTGTTGAAAACAGATGTTAACTCTATCATTAGCTTACGCGGTAGTGTGTCCGTTGATGTACGTACAAACACCCTGTTAATCAAAGATACAGCGCGCAGTATTGAAAATGTACGACGTATGGTTGAAAAACTTGATGTACCAGTTAAACAGGTTCGGATAGAGTCTCGTATGGTGACGGTAACGGATAATGTTCAAGAAGACCTTGGTATTCGTTGGGGCTTTAGTGATCAGCAGGGAACAGACGCAATTTCTGGTAATTTGACTGCAACAGAGTTGCTATCTGGTGGCACTATTCCACAGTTATCCGACAGATTGAA
Organism: Pseudoalteromonas luteoviolacea DSM 6061; assembly: GCF_001625655.1. Lineage (GTDB taxonomy): Bacteria > Pseudomonadota > Gammaproteobacteria > Enterobacterales > Alteromonadaceae > Pseudoalteromonas > Pseudoalteromonas luteoviolacea. Next base: position 87,026 of record NZ_AUYB01000140.1, read on the forward strand.
TGTGAATCTGCCGGTGCAGGGGACAGCAGCCAGTATCGGTATGCATATCGCTAAACTATCTGACGGGACATTAATAGATTTAGAGTTGACGGCACTTGAGCAGGAAAATAAAGGCGAGATTATCGCAACGCCCAGCATAACAACTGCGAATCAAAAAACTGCACGTATAGAGCAGGGTACAGAGATTCCATTTGTAGAGGCAACGTCCAGTGGTGCGGCTTCGGTGGAATTCAAAAAGGCGGTTTTGAGCCTTGAAGTTACTCCACAAATAACACCAGATAATAAAATAATTTTGGATTTAATTATCACTCAAGATACTCGAGGTGATACAGTACAAACCGCAAATGGTCCTGCGGTAGCAATAAACACCCAACAAATACAGACACAAGTATTAGTCGACAATGGGCAAACAGTGGTGCTTGGTGGTATATATCAACAAGAAACCACCAATGCAGTAAGTAAAGTTCCGCTGTTGGGTGATGTGCCTTACTTAGGCATGTTTTTTAGAAACACGAAAGAAATCAATGAAAAGAGAGAGTTATTGATTTTTGTCACACCTAGAATTATGAATGACAATTTATAATGGCGAGAAATTGACAAATAAAGGTGGAATTTGCGCCTTTTGACTTGAAATTTTGAATGGAATACTGAGATAATCCCCTCCTTAATTTTGGGGCCAGGTCGTTAGGCGGGGTTTTATTTCAAATTTTAGAGTTCGTTTGTACTAAATAAGATATGGCTGAGAAACGTAATATATTTCTAGTAGGCCCTATGGGGGCTGGTAAAAGCACAATTGGTCGTCACATTGCCGATCAGTTACACCTTGAATTTTTCGATTCGGATCAAGAAATTGAGCGCCGTACTGGTGCTGATATCGCTTGGGTATTCGATATTGAAGGCGAAGAAGGTTTCCGTAAGCGTGAAGAAACTGTGATTTCAGATCTTACTGAAAAGCAGGGCATTGTTCTGGCAACAGGCGGTGGTTCAGTTATCAGTAAAGAAGTGCGCAACAAACTGTCAGCTCGTGGGATAGTCGTGTATTTAGAAACGCCAATTGAAAAACAAGTGGCACGAACACAGCGAGATAAGCGCCGACCTCTGTTGCAAACTGGCGAAGACTCAAGAAAAATTTTAGAAGATTTGGCAGAGCAACGTAATCATTTGTACAGCGAAGTTGCTGATATCGTTGTACGCACTGATGAGCAGAGTGCTAAAGTGGTTGCAAATCAAATTATCGACAAACTAGATTTCTAATAACCAATAAAAAAGGAGGGAGTGGTGATGCTTGAATTAAATGTGGATTTGAACGAGCGCAGCTATCCCATCTATATTGGTCAAGATCTATTGTCCGATCAGGGGCGACTTAGACAACATATTGGCAGTAGTCGTCCTGTGATCATTAGCAATGAAACCATTGCGCCCCTTTATTTAACAGCTTTGCAAGAGCAGTTAAATGATCTTTCCCCTTTACACTTTATTATCCCAGACGGTGAGCAGTTCAAGACCCTAGAGTGGTTTGAAAAGATATGTGGCTTTTTACTAGAGCATAACTGTGGTCGTGATACCTGTCTTATTGCACTCGGTGGTGGGGTTATTGGTGATTTAACAGGATTTGTGGCGTCCGCCTATCAACGGGGTGTGCCTTTTATTCAAATTCCTACGACACTCCTTTCTCAAGTGGACTCTTCTGTTGGTGGGAAAACAGCAGTTAACCATCCGCTTGGCAAGAACATGATTGGTGCGTTTTATCAACCTAAAGCTGTATTCATTGATACCAATACTTTACGTACTTTGCCGCCTCGAGAGTTTGCAGCTGGTATGGCTGAAGTAATTAAGTATGGACTTATTTATGATGCCGAGTTTTTGGCGGTTTTGGAGAGCGGATCAGAGCAACTAACAGCCTTAGAGACACAGATCCTCAATAAGGTCATTTATCGGTGCTGCGAGATTAAAGCTGAAATCGTTGCACAGGATGAGAAAGAAGCAGGCCTTAGAGCTTTACTCAATTTAGGTCACACATTTGGCCATGCAATTGAGGCTGAGATGGGGTATGGCAATTGGTTGCATGGTGAAGCGGTCTCAGCTGGAATAGTACTGGCAATGCAATTAGGCGAGCAACGAGGTGACATTACTGTGCAAGAAGTTGAACGTGTATGCACATTGTTAGCGCAATACAATTTACCTATAGCTCCGCCAAGTGAAATGACATCTGAGCAATTTATTCACCATATGCGTAAAGATAAAAAGAACAAGCGCGGTAGAATTCGCTTTATCGTACCAACGGCAATGGGTGTGTGTGCACTGGTTGATGATGTCTCTGATGAAAGTGTAGGTAACTTAATAGGGCAGTAATGCAGTCTCAAATATTACCAAGCCGAGCTGCCTTGGTAGACCGAATTGCGATGCAATTTGAGTACGGACAAGGCTTAATATGTTTGGTTGGCAACTCCGGCCTAGGTAAAAGTTATTTAGCAGAGAGCTTTATAACTGATAAATATGAAGATTTCTCAAAAGCATTTATTCAGCTTTCCGCTCAAAGTAAAGATGTAGATATCATTCGACAATTGATGGAGCATACATTCCGATCTCCTATCGTCGATCAAAAGCTTTCCTTATCTGAAAACTTTTTCATTTTACACAGTGAGCAGCCAGCGGAGCCCTGTTTGTGGGTAATTGATGGTGCTCGTCACCTGAGTGATGAATTGATTACTGAGCTCCAAACATTAGCAACTAGAGCTCCCAGCACACTCTATATATTAGTGACTGCACAATCTCCAGGTATGTTACCAGGGGCACTGGATATTCACCTTGAAGCTCTCTCGTTTTCAGAGTCGAAGCAACTTATGAAAATGTTTTTTAGAGAGTTACCTTCAGAAGATGATCCAATCTTCAGTACTTTTATTGCCGAAGCACACGGTAACCCCAGTGTATTACTTGGCTGGCAAAAAGATAGCCAAAGTTTAGATCTCAGAGCAAAGCCCCCGACAAAATACAAACAAAAGCACTATTTTATTGCTGCATTTTCTGTCGTTTTAGCCCTGTGCTTGGTGGCCGCTTTGTACAATAAACAGTTAATGAATTTATTTGAACAGCGCCAATCTGTGGTCAGTCAAGAATCGGTTATTCTGTCTGAACCAACGGTACTTGAAGCAGAGCAAGTGTTGAAAGGTGGCGATTCTGATGATGTAAACTTGGAAGCTCAAAGTAGAGAAATCACTACGGAAGAGGCTGCTAAGACAGAACCTGCTCAGGTTTCGCTCGTCTTGGGAGCGTTATTAACACAGCCAGGCATTGCTGAAGAAGCAAAGAGCGTTATAGAAAGTACTACTGAACCTGTCGGCAATGGCTCTGAGCAAGCTGAAGTGGCAGTTTCCAATCCCCCTTCAAATCAAGGGCAAAAAACAGAAGAGGCAGTTGCAAATAATTCAGTAACACTGTCGAGCAAGACCAGCCTAACAAACGCCGAAACAAGCCAACAAACGCAGCTCCTCATTGAAATGGGAAATGACAACACTTGGTTTATCTCGCGTCCAAATACAGAATGGAGTATTCAGCTATTAGCCGTCACTGATAAAAAAGTTGCGGAAGATTTTATCGCAATGCATCAGTTAGATAATCTTAAGGTTGCCGAAGTTCTGCGCAATGGTAAAACTTGGTGGTTTGTTACTTTAGCACCATATAGTCAATTAAACGATGCAAAAAATGCGCGCGCCAACTTACCAGAAGAATTATTAGCTGCAAAGCCGTTTTTTAAACGGATCTCTCAAATAAAGCAGCAAATCCAACAGTCACAGTAAGAAAAATAGTGTAAAATCGCGCTACTTTTGGGTAAATAGATCGATCATGCAGAAAAAAACCAGAGCCTTTCTAAAATGGGCAGGTGGAAAATATAGTTTAGTGGAAGATATCACTAAACGATTACAAAGTGCTAACCATGAGGCTGACACATTAGTTGAGCCATTCGTTGGTGCTGGCTCTGTGTTTTTAAATAGTAACTTTAAACGTTATATTCTAAATGATATCAACGCTGATCTAATCAACTTATATAAGGAATTGCAGCGGGCGCCAGAAGAGTTTATTAGTGATGCTAAAAAACTTTTTGTTGAGCAAAACAACTGCCCAGAAGCCTATTATGAATACCGCAAGCAATTTAATGAGTGTGTAGACGTATACGAGCGCGCCATCCTATTTTTGTATATGAATCGTCATGGCTACAATGGCCTTTGTAGATACAATCTAAAAGGCATATTCAATGTACCGTTCGGAAAGTATAAGCGCCCATATTTCCCTGAAAATGAACTTTATTACTTTGCAGAAAAATCACAACAAGCGACATTTACTTGCCTAAGCTATGAACAGGTATTTAAGGCGTTACCACGCAACTCAGTAATATACTGTGATCCTCCTTATGTGCCACTGAGCAAAACCGCATCATTTACAAGCTATGCTAAAGGTGGGTTTAATCTTGATGATCAAGCTGAGCTTGCTAACTTGGCAGAAAAAGCCGCGTTTGACAGTGGTAAGCCTGTATTGATCTCAAACCATGACACAGTTTGGACAAGAAAAATTTATAGCCAAGCCAAATTAGACGTGATTCAGGTGAAAAGAACGATAAGCCCGAAAGGGAATGCGAGAAACAAAGTGAATGAGTTAATGGCGTTGTACCATCAAAGGTAATTCAGTTCAGCTAATTACTTGTGGCAATAATACCATTCACTAAAAAGATCAGTGACACCACAAACATAACGACAAATATGGTCCCTGCAACGGCATAATGCCAAAAGCGACCTTGCTGAAAATCAAACTGATATTTTTTGTTGCTTTGGACGCCAAACATCGCCGCTAGGACGCTTTGAATGAGATTAATAAAAGTCATTGTTAAGCGTCCTAGCTGCGTTTAGCATTAGAATTGTGAAATCGACGAAGTGTCTTGCTTGTCATCAGAACCGATTAACAGTTCTAACAAGTCTAAGTAGTGGAATTGAGCATTGCTACTGCCACCTGTTAACCAAGCAAACCAACTTGTATGTGCTTCACGTTTACAGTACGGGCTAGTGTAATTATTATAATTAGAATTGGTACACTGACATTGCTCGTACTTTGTAACCACAATCTCTTCGTTCCCAATCGAGAATACACCTACTGAAACTACAGCAGCTGTTGCAAACAATACCGTCCGTGTTTTAAGCCATGTTGCCATAACTATCCCCTCAGCGATGAGCTATCTATAAATAGTACACTATGGATGTTTATTAAACAATCGCTTTATCTACGATTCCTGTCATTTACTCGCAAATTGCACAGGTGTTAATCGTGTAATTGGGTGCAATTTGGGTTAAAGTAGCGTCGACATTTTACTTTAAGGGGGTCCCATGTCATTAGCCAATTCTCAGCCTGAATTTTTAATTGCGCCATCTATTTTATCTGCAGACTTTGCGCGTTTAGGCAGCGATGTGGAGCGAGTCATTAATGCCGGTGCTGATGTTGTGCATTTTGATGTAATGGATAACCACTACGTGCCTAATCTTACGTTTGGTCCAATGATCTGTGAAGCGCTCAGAGGCTATGGAATTACAGCCCCCATTGATGTTCACCTAATGATCAAACCAGTCGATTCATTGATTCCGAGTTTTGCCAAAGCTGGTGCTGATATTATCACTTTTCACCCTGAAGCCAGTGAACATATTGATCGCAGTTTAGCGCTCATCAAGGAGCATGGTTGTGAAGCCGGACTGGTGCTTAACCCTGCAACACCTTTGCACTATCTTGACTATGTTATGGATAAAGTCGATCAGATTTTGCTGATGTCGGTCAACCCAGGGTTTGGTGGTCAAAGCTTTATTCCAAATACGCTTGATAAGCTAAAGCAAGTTAGAGAGCGTATTGATGCATCAGGGCGTAAAATCCGTCTAGAAGTGGACGGTGGTGTTAAGGTTGATAATATTGCGGAGATTGCGGCGGCTGGCGCAGATATGTTCGTAGCTGGTTCTGCAATTTTTAACCAACCAGATTACAAATCGGTCATTGACGCAATGCGCAGTGAACTTGCAAAGGTGCGCTAATGAGTATTAAAGGTGTTATTTTTGATCTAGATGGGACGTTAGTTGACAGCGTGCAAGACATGCATTTAGCACTCAATTTAGCGCTGTCCGATGTGGCTTTTCCCGTGGTATCTGAAAGCCAAGTTAGAACTTGGGTAGGCAATGGTATTGATAAGCTGGTCTTGCGTGGGCTTAGCTGCGACTTTGAAGTGAATCCAGAAATATCAGAAACTTTAGCTGCACAGGCAATTGGTCAATTTAAGCTTCATTACCAACAGCTCATTGGTGAATATGCGCAGTTATATCCAGATGTTGAAAGTGTACTCAGAGAACTATCTGGTACTCCTAAAGCGCTTGTAACCAATAAAAATAGAGCATTTACCTTACAGTTGTTGCAAAAACTTAACATCGCAGCGTACTTTGATGTTATTGTATGTGGTGATGATGGAAACAAAAAACCAGATCCAGAACCGCTTCATGTTGCTTGCAAACAACTAGGGCTTACGGCGCAAGAAGCGATAATGGTCGGTGACTCTAAGAGTGATATTTTGGCGGCACAGAATGCGAGTATGCCAGCGATTGCACTGACCTATGGGTATAATCAAGGTTTTGATTTACAGGAGTTGAAACCAGAGTACCTCTGCGATAGGTTCTTAGATATAATCCCCGTTTTAAATAAATCAGAATTGAAATAAAGGAACAAGATGACTAAACCAGTAGTATTAAGTGGCATTCAGCCAACCGGTGGTATGACAATAGGCAATTATGTTGGTGCCATAAACCAGTGGCTTAAGCTACAAGAAGATCACGATTGTTTCTTTATGCTGGTTGATCTTCATGCCATTACCGTTCGTCAAGACCCTGCGGCGATGCGCGAACGTGTGCTAGACGGAATTGCTATGTACACGGCGTGTGGTATTGACCCTGAAAAGTCAGCGCTATTTGTGCAGTCTCAAGTTCCGGAACATGCTCAATTGGGCTGGGTACTTAATTGTTATGCGCAAATGGGCGAACTAAATCGCATGACGCAGTTTAAAGATAAATCATCAAAGCACGCTAATAATGTGAATGTTGGACTGTTCTCATACCCTGTGTTACAAGCGGCCGATATTCTATTATATCAAGCGGATCAAGTTCCTGTTGGTGAAGACCAAAAGCAGCACTTAGAATTAACACGTGATATTGCAACGCGCTTCAATAACATTTACGGTGATGTTTTCAAGGTTCCTGAGCCATATATTCCTGAATTGGGAGCTCGCGTAATGAGCTTGCAAGACCCAATGAAGAAAATGTCTAAATCTGACGAAAACCCTAATGCTTTTGTTCTGTTACTAGATGAACCAAAGAAAATTGAGAAGAAACTGAAAAAAGCAGTAACAGACTCTGATGAGCAGGCGCGCATATATTTTGACCGTCAAGAAAAGCCGGGAGTTTCTAACTTACTGACGTTACTTTCTGTGGCTACAGGCCGTTCAGTTGAAGCATTAGTACCAGAGTACGAAGACAAAATGTATGGTCACTTGAAAAAAGATACCGCTGCAGCGGTTGTTGAGATGCTGACTCCAATTCAGTCGCGTTTTCGTGAAATCAGAGCTGATCAAACTTTGCTTGATAACATCATGCGTAATGGTGCTGAAAAAGCAGGTGAACGTGCAGAGAAAACATTGAAAGCGGTATTCGATGCGGTAGGCTTTATTCCTCGCCCATAAATACGACTTTAAATCAATTTAAAGGCCAAAGCATTTGATATGCTTTGGCTTTTTTTCACAGAAACGCTGCTGTAACCCGTGCGAGTCGTTTATTACTGTTTGCATAGTTGATTCATGCTCTTTGTATAAAAGGCACTGTGTAAATAGGGGAGCGTATGCTAGTTGAACCGTGATGCGGGAGTGAATAAAGGAAATAAAAAAGGGTGGTGACATAGTCACCACACCTTAGCAAGTAAGCCTTAGACCTACCTACTCTCACGCAATATGTTATGCCATTCCATTGCCGGGATAGCTCTTACAACTCAAAGTAATTGGTAAACAACTTATATAATTCAGTACCTTGGTTCACACTGGCTGACGCAAAATGCAATATCGCAATGCCTTCTTGGGCAAACGTGACCGTTTGTAGTGCAGCCCCTTCACAATACTTATCCATGCGTAGCACTGTTGCGAGTGAATCACCTGTTTTTACATGCCCGCCTAAAGGCGCTTGATAATCCACCATGCCGCCCATTGGTGCGTAGACCGCCACATAATCTTTTAAATAACATGCATAACGGGTGATAGGCTGAGGTTGATAGGCACTCTCAAGCACAACCTCTTTGTGTGTGAGATAGCTTAGAATACTATCCGCATCGTGCTCAGCTTCAGCAAGATCAATGTGCTCTTGCGAGCCTAGTTCTACAGTAAAGGCTTCGACTAAGGTTGAAAGCTCGCGCCCTTGCGCTGCTAATTCATCGCTTAATTGCCACCATGGACAGAAACAGGCTTCATCCATAGCACCATCAAATTCATTAGGGATCAACAAGGTGTGTGGAATATCAAAATATTTCGCACTTTCCTGAGCGTACTCTGGACAGTAGAGGTGCTTTGCCGATATAGGGCCAGTATGTAAATCCAATACAAAATCTGCTTGGTGCGCTAAATGTTGCAGGTGTAAGGCAATACGTTTACCTGTTTTCAATTGATGTTGTGGCCCAGAGAGTAATGCCTCAGTTTGTTCTACCAGCAGCTTTTTAAACTCACTACGAATCGTTGCTTCAGATTCATGCTTATAGCGTGTGACAAACTCTGCAAGAAGATGGCTGTGATCATGATATAGCCTGTTCCAGTTTTCACCTGTAATCGGATCAAAACGACCTAGTGTAAACTCCCCTGATTTTTGGTTGCAGCCAATTGGATTGGCATAGGGGACTAAGGTAACGGAGCCTGCAAGTCGCGCTGATTTTAACTTTTCTAGTAACGCGTAAATGACGGCATTACCTTGCACTTCAGCACCGTGCATATTGGCTTGAATATAGACATGAGGGCCTGAGTCTCTGTCTCCCACTGAAAACACAGGAATCGTCAGAGCTTGGCCATTTGCAAGCTCACCAACTTGGATTGTATGTTGTGTGATTTGGTTCATAATTACCTCAGGTACTCTTGCGGCGTCATGCTTGAACGCACACATTGCACTTGGCCAGCTTGATAGATATATTCTGCGGGTAGTGCATGGCATAAAAAGTACGGCATGCTTTCGGTAAATCCATAAGCACCGCATTGACTGAATATAAGCCAGTCATCTTCATTAATATCAGTAGGAAGTTGATGTTCACCCAAGCTGTCTAAGGCGGTACAAAGTGGACCGTGCAGCGAAAAAGATACCGTGTCTGCTTGACTATCACGTAAGCAGCTTGCCGGGAAAGCTTGATCAGTGACCGCTGGTCGCAGTAAGTGGTTGATCCCACCTGCCATTATCAACTGGTTTGTACCGTAATTTTGCTTTTGCTCTATCACAGGGTTCGCGTAGAAACCGCATTCTCCCACTGCATAGCGGCCAAGTTCCATCCAAAGTTCATCAATATTGGCTTCAGCCTTAAATTGAGCGAGGCTGGTTAAAATTGCCTGCCAATCGATAGGTGTTTGCTCGCTATCATAAGGTATACCGAGCCCTCCACCGAGGTCGAGTATACGTAATGTCATGTTTAACTGTTTTGACAGTGCAACAAGTGGAGTGACCATTTGTTGCCAAAGTGAAGCTAGCTTATCGGCATCGAGTAAATTTCCCCATTGGAAAATATGCAAACCTGCGAAATCTAAGTTTGGATAGTCTGATAAACATAAAGTTGACCATGCTTGAGTACCTAAACCAAATGGTGTCAAACTGTCGCCTCCCAATGGGTTTTTTTCATTGTTTGGCCAGCGTAATTGAACACGCAATAAAATACGCAAATGCGTACCATGCCTGTGAGCCGCTTCTTGCAACCAGCTTACTTGGTTGATACTTTCGGCAACGAAGGTGGTGACTCCAAGTGATAGAAACTCTTCTATTTGACGCTTAGACTTTGCAGGTCCAGTGTTGAGTACGCGTTTTGCATCGATACCTTGAGCCAGTACTTGTTTTAACTCGCCACTACTTGCGACATCAAAATCAAAACCTGCTTTATCTATGGTTTTTATGATGCTTGAAAGTGGGTTGGCTTTTACTGCATACCATAGCTTTACAATCGATTGATCATTTATTGCTTTTAAATGTTTAGCCAAGCGGTCTAAGTCATAAAGATAAAATGGCTCGTATTGTGTCGCTGTCAGTTCGGTAATCGCTGCTTTAATAGGCGTACTCAAGGTTTGCATTAGCGAAGCACCTCTTCTAGCTCTAGTGCTGCGTCACTCTGTTCATCACGATATTTCACAATTAAAGCGCAAGATAGGCTGAGGCCTTGCTGTTGAGCCCATTCACCTTTTGCTGGGCGTGAACCAGGAATAACAATGGCGTTTTCAGGAATAGCCTCGCCTTTATCCAGTACTCGTTCATTGACGCAGTCATACACAGGAATACTCGCTGATAAGCGCACACCAGGAGCAAGCACAGCGCCTTTTTTAACGACTACACCTTCTACAAGAACACAGCCAGCTCCAATAAAGGCATTGTCTTCAACAACTACAGGACTGGCACCAATTGGCTCTAAAACACCACCTACCTGCACGGCCGCACTCAAATGCACATTTTTTCCAATTTGTGCACAAGAGCCAACTAATGCGTGGCTGTCCACCATTGTGCCTTCATCGATATAGGCGCCAATGTTAACGTAAGCTGGTGGCATGATAATGGTGCCTGCTGCAACATAAGCGCCGCGACGCACACTACTACCTCCAGGAACCATTCTGACACCTGCTTCTGCCGCAAACCCCTGTGGTGCAAGGTTGTCTTTGTCAACAAAACCACCTGGGTATTCCGTGTTTGTGCCGTTTTTAAATGCTTCTAAAATACCTTGTTTTACCTCAACATTTGCATGCCAGTTGCCTTGCTCGTCTTGTGTTGCTGCGCGAACAGTGCCATTTTCAAGGTTGTTTAATAGGGTTAACCAGCTCATTTTTACTTCCTTAACTCCAAGATAAAATTGTTGAATTTGCTGTTTTAATAAACGTTGTATCAGTCAGCTCTAAATGGGTCAGCGGTGGGCGCAAACGCGGTGTAGACAGCTGACCTTGCAGATGCATTAATACTTTGACTGGGATTGGATTGGCGACGCTAAACAAACTGTTTACTGCGTCAGTCCACGTGGTAAATAAATTGGGAAATGTGCCAGCGAGAGAGCGGTGCACAAACTCGGCCGTTTGCTTTGGCCAAGCATTAGCAGCAACAGACACCAAGCCTGCTGCACCTGCCTGAGCAAAGTATGGCATCAGGCCATCGTCGCCGCTGAAAATAGCCAGCTCAGGTGAAGCTTTACGGAAAGATTCAAATGTAGCAATGTCACCGCTGGCTTCTTTAAGCGCCCATAAGTTTGGGTGCGAAGACAAATTTTCAATTACATTCGGGCTGATTGAGACAGCACTGCGCCCTGGCACATTGTACAGCATGCACGGGATGTCACTGGCGTCTAGTAGTGTTTTAAACCAATGAGTTAAACCTACATTACCCGGTTTTGCATACAGTGGCGAGCCTAATAAAAATGCATCAATGGGCTTATTATTACAATAAGCAACCCACTCTAATTGAAGTGCTAAATCGCAGCCACCTACTGCAACCATCAAGGGCACAGAAGGGGATAAATCACAGACAAAATCGACAATTCTACGCTGTTCATCTTGTGACAGCGCAAGACCTTCCCCAGTACTGCCTAGTAAAAGTATGCCATTACCTGCAGCTTGCTGAGCATCGACTAGGGACTCCAAAGTCGTGTAATCAACCTGATTGTTGTCGTCAAACGGCGTGACTAATGCCGTCCATAATGGGTAGTCAGATAAGGTATAGTTTGATTTCATCTCTACCGAACTTAAATGCTGTTCGATAGCAGGGAGCTTATGTAGCAATTCCATGTCTCGAACAATTAAAATTCGAAGAGCAATGGACTTAAAAAAGAAGAAGGCTGGCCTTTTCTTTCTAAGACCAGAAGCTCTCCACCAAATATGTTGGTGACAGTCGCTGGGATTCAGCCCAAGCGCCCGAAAGATCCGCAAAGCAAATACGGATTTTTCTCGGCGTTAATTCCCCTCACTAAGTGTTAACGGAGTTTGCTCTCCTCAACTTAGCTACCTGAATAACGCACCTCTTCCAGCCCTCAAAACAGCACTAGATGCTATTTTGCGATAATAGGGTCAGACGGATTGAAACATTTTGGCCGTCTAGGTGTCAAGCTCCAATCGGTAAAAGATTAAATATAAGCTAGACTAAAATGATTGATAACAGTTTCGATTGGCGGTGTGTGTGGAGTACAGGGAGATTAGCAGTTGTTGAAAATCTTAAAAAACTTTAGGCTGCGGTATACTTTGGCGATCTCTATCATGGCCATTCTGATAACAACGACCATGGTTACTATGCAGGTATTACTGTCTCAGCAGGCAATTAGTGCCAATGTTATCAACACCGCAGGTATGCAAAGGATGCTTTCACAAAAGGCGGCATTACTACTTGGGAATGAGTTTATCAAAGGCCAGCAAAACAAGTTTTTTAACGAGCATGCCTTTCTCGAAACAATTGAAAAAATGCGTGTCAATCATGCTTTTTTGGTTGAAAGAAATGGGCAAGGGCACGTGCACTTATCACCCGCATTGATACAGCTGTATTTCCAGCAACCCTCAGAATTAGAGAGGCAGGTAGAAAGCTTCCTTGAGATGCTACTAGAAGCCCATAGTCTGGTGTTGGCAAATCAATTGAGTATTGAAAAACTTCAACAAATTAATGAAAGATCGCAGCAACTTTTGTTGGTTTTGGATCAGGCGGTAACATTACACGAAGAATTTGCCACGTCTAAAGTCACTACATTGCAAAACGCAGAGTTGTTAGTTTGGATTTTCGGATTACTGATATTAGCGATTGAAATACGTTGGATTTTTTATCCAATGGAAGTCAGTATCAAAAATAAAATCAGTCATCTTCAGCGTTTGCGACAAGAGTCAAATCGATTAAAACACAGCAAAGGAGAGTTTCTTGCTCGGGCAAGCCATGAGATGCGTACACCACTGCAGGCAATCTTGGGGTATCTGCATTTGTTCCAAGAGACTAAGCAACAATCTCATTTGGATGTTGTCAGTCATAGTGCGCAGCAACTGCATGTATTACTGTCTTCCATTGATGATTACAATGCGTTGTCTGAGCAAAAAAGCATTAAGCTAGAAAATAAAGTAGCGAAGTTGTCAGATACGGTGGCTTTACCTATCTCAACATACAAAGGAGCGGCTGAAAATAAAAAGCTAGATTTTCAATCTGAGCTGGGCGATGAACTTTTACAAGTTGTAGAGTGTGACCACAATCGCGTTGCGTGGTTATTGGGTGAGCTTTTGAATAACGCCGTCAAGTTCACTGAAAAAGGGGCCGTGCGCGTAGTGGCCCATGGTGTATTTGGTGCCAATGAGCAGGCTAGTCTAGTCTGTGAAATATCCGATACAGGCCCTGGCATATCAAGTATTCAGAAGCATGATGAAGATACTAAAAACTACCAAGGCATGCAGCTAGGTTTAGCCCGTGCGCGTTTACTGGTGAGCATGATGGGCGGACAATTAGTTTTTAATGATTGTGAACCTTGTGGCACAAAGGTGAGGCTTGAGCTCCCCGTTAAGTTAATTTTACAAAAAAGGGCAAGTTTTTATCAGCAAGATGCAACGCAAAACGTTTTGCTCGTAGAGGATAATTTACTCAATGCACGTATTGTAATTTCTATGTTAGAGAAGCTCAAATTAAGCGTTGTACACACGATTAACGGCCAAGAGGCGATTAGTGCATTGCAGAATGAGGAGTTTTCGTTAGTGATAATGGATTTGAATATGCCGATCATGGATGGTTTTTTAGCAATAAAATTAATCAGGCAGTCCTTGGGGCTGGAGTTGCCAATACTGGTACTTACAGCAAACACCTCAGAGCAATCCATTGCGCGAGTTTATGAGTTGGGGGCAAATACACACTTATTTAAGCCTGTTGACTTTGCAGCGCTTCAGGAAAAAGTAGAAGTGCTACTATTGCCAACAGCACTTAGTGAGTGATTTTGATGTTACCAACACCAACGTCAACTTCGAGTTCGTATCGACCTTGGCCCTGATATTTAGTCTTTGAACCTACCATAGATTGCTCATAGGTCGCATTGCCGGTAAAGTTTTTGAGTTTTGTTTTACCCACACCTGATTCCAGATCAATAACTTGGTAGTCACTTAGCGCACTGTGTACTTTTACATTGCCCACACCGACTTCAATTTCTGCGTCATTACGTAAAGTTTCAATGTGGACGTTGCCAACGCCCAACTCAGCTTCTAATGAGAGTGACGCGGGCAGTTTAACATGCCAAATCTGCTCGACATCTTCTTCGTCAATAGTGAGGTAAATTTCATCATTATGTTGCTTTTTTTCAAGCTGGATTGAACTGATAGCAGTTTTGCCAAACCAGCTGTTGTCATTTTCGCGTAATTCAATCTCAACTTGTATGCTATCTCCTTCATAGGTCTCTATGTTTAGTTTGCCTACGGGAAAAGCAATCTCTAGGGATTGATGAGATGTAACTGAAAACTGCTCTTTAATTGTGTGGGACTGTGTAGCTTGAGCTTGCCAAGCAATACTCAAAAAGAGGGGGAACCAAGTTAACTTTCGCATATGACGCTCCATAAATCATTGTTGATATATCCATTGGTCGCAGCTGGGACTAAAAAGGTTTAAAGTAAAATTAAAAGAAGGAAGAGAAAGTTGTAACGCGTCATGAGAAAACGCGTCCACATGACTGATGTTAAATTCTTTTTATGGTAAACCCTTGCTCTTTTAAGAGTGTGATTAGGCCGTGTTCTAGTGGTAAGTGTAAGGCTCCTACGGCAATAAAATGTGACTCTTTGCCCATAGCCGATGAGAGCGATTTGACCCAAGCATGATTACGGTCTTTCAGCAATGTTTTTTCGGCTAGGCGTGCGTACGCAGTGTCATCAAAACTCAAATGGTAGTATTTATTCAAACGTGCTTCATCACCTGTTTTCCAAGCAGTGATCATGTCATTGATAAAGGTCTTAGCATCCTCCATTTGTGATAAAGTTTGCCCCATCATCTCGTCACTCATTTTCGCGACTTCACGAAACATAGAGAGCTGTTGTTCAAATGTTTCAAGTGGCTTAATTGATTTATTAAGTTGCTTTGCATGGGCGATAACTTGTTTATCAATGCCAAACTTTTCACTGTAGCCCGCTTTTTGATATTCAAGTTGGATAATGGTCAACATAACCATCCAAGCTGGCTGCCCACGGAACAGCTCAATATTAATTCCTCGTTTGGTAAAATAGTTTTTAAGTTGTTTATACACAGCAGGGGAAAGCGCTTCTTGAAGCGACTTTACCTCTGTACTGGCAACGAAATTTGCGAGCTTACGCTGAATATCTAGCGGAGATAAGTTGCTCATGTCCAATTCGACAACGGTGTATTTTGATTGCTTAATGGCTTCTTGGACTTGGTCTGGTAGGCCATTCATACTGGTGTCACCCACATGCACTGTGCCAAACAGATAAGATGTCACGCCGTTTTTTTCTGCGCTCCATAGTGCAGGTGCTGCTTGACTTAAGGTACTAAGCAAGAACGTAATGACGAAAAATAGGCTCTGCACAACGTTTAATTTTAGCTTCACAATAGGTTCCTTATTGGGGTCTGAATGAACATCATAATCAAAGGTGGATGTAAATCACAAAAATTTAATAATCAAAAGTGCTATGCATAAAGTTGTTTTTTATTCTGAAGCGAATTGGGCTAAGGTCATCCAATTTAGAGTAAACAGGAAATATATTTCGATTATTGTTGTTTATTGGGTTTTTTATTTCTTTTGTTAGGTGTTTTATATTTTATAAAGCATAGATTTTATAGTTGACTTGGTGGCATGCGCGGGTTACTAATAGAATAAAGAACGGGCGCACTGAATTTACGCCCAAAATTGTTTAGCAGTACAGACTAAGAAATTAGGTTAAGAATTTATGTTACATACAGCAACTCTACTAGTCGTGATTATCAACGTGGTGATTATTATTACCGCGGGGGCTGGTTAGTGCTGTAAGAAAATAACAGCTAAGAGCCCCCCGCACTGAAAAGTTCGGGGGGCTCTTTCGTTTTAGGGCTAAAAAACAGAGCAAAGGGCAATGAGCAAAACAATGACAGGCGCACAAATGGTAATAGACATCCTTGTAAAGCAAGGTGTTACAGATGTATTCGGCTATCCCGGTGGAGCGATTATGCCTATTTACGATGCATTATACGGTGCGCCTCTCAAGCATTATTTGACTCGTCATGAGCAAGGGGCAGGTTTTGCCGCAGTTGGTTATGCACGCAGTACGGGTAAGCTCGGTGTGTGTTTTGCAACTTCAGGCCCTGGTGCAACTAATCTTGTTACCTCGCTGGCTGATGCCATGATGGACTCAGTGCCTTTATTGGCTATTACTGGGCAGGTGCCTACGGCTGCTATTGGCTCAGATGCGTTTCAAGAGGTGGATGTACTCGGTATGTCGCTCTCTTGTACCAAGCATAGTTTCATGGTGGAACGTGTGGAAGATCTAGCTGAAGTACTTCAACAAGCAATGCATCTTGCGACATCAGGCAGACCTGGGCCTGTGTTGGTTGATATTCCAAAAGATATTCAACAGAGCCAAGTTCCATTTACGCCGTGGCTTGCGGATGCACAGGAGTGCGATAGCGCATCAATGCATGAGTTAGATATGGCCAATACGCTCCTAAAAAATGCCGAAAGGCCAATTGCATACGTGGGTGGTGGTGTACAAAGTGCTGATGCGCAAGACGAGTTGATGGCATTTTTGGCGCGTACGCAAATGCCTGCTGTTTCAACTTTGAAGGCCTTGGGTAGCGTGTTGCCTGAATATGAATATGAGCTCGGAATGTTAGGGATGCACGGTACCAAAGCGGCTAACTTAGCAGTGCAAGAGTGTGATTTATTGGTCTGTATTGGAGCAAGATTTGACGACCGAGTGACAGGCAACTTGGCGAAATTTGCTGCGAAAGCAAAAGTAATTCATCTAGACATAGATGCAGCAGAAGTGGGCAAACGTAAACCTGCTGCAGCGTCGCTTATTGCTGATTTAAAAGTATCGCTGCCTCAGCTTGAAGGGCATACAGTGCCACTTTCATGGCGCGAACATGTCAGCCAAATGAATCGCGATTATGCGTGGCGTTATGATTATCCGGGAGAAAAAGTATTTGCGCCTTACTTGTTGAACAAGTTAAGCCGAGATATGCCAAAGCAAACCGTTGTATGTTGCGATGTTGGTCAGCACCAGATGTGGGTTGCCCAACACATGAAATTCAGCCACCCAAGTAATCACCTGAGCAGTGGCGGCGCTGGAACAATGGGCTTTGGTTTGCCTGCGGCAATTGGTGCTCAAATAGCTCGTCCACAAGATATGGTGATCACCGTTTCAGGAGATGGCTCAATCATGATGAACATTCAAGAGCTGGCGACAATTCGCAGAAATAACTTACCAGTGAAAATTGTCATTTTAGACAACCAAAGGTTGGGAATGGTAAGGCAGTGGCAGGAACTCTTTTTTGCTGGGCGATACAGTGAAACAAATTTATCTGACAACCCAGATTTTGTGCAACTTGCAGCTGTATTTGGTATCCCTGGTCAGACGATAACACAGGCCTCAGAAGTAGATGAGGCAATCAATAATTTAGTATCCAGTGAAGGACCTTACATTTTACATGCCTGTATTGATGATAAAGAAAATGTTTGGCCTCTTGTACCGCCAGGTGCGGCAAATGATGAAATGATAACGGAGAACTCTCAATGAAACATCAATTAACTGTGGCTGTAAAAAATCAAAGCGTCGCTGTAGAGCGTTTTCTACGTGTGGCACGCCATAGAGGATTTCGTCTAATGCAATTGCAGCTGGAAGGGCAGGATGAACTGTTTCACGTCAAAATGACGGTGGATAGTGATAAGCCGATCTATCTATTAACATCACAATTAAATAAGCTAGTGGATGTGCAGTCGGTTGATTTGCACACATTACAGCAGCAGGCAATATAACAATATTAAGGTTTTAAAATAATGACACAAACTTCAGAATTTATTTGGCACAACGGTGAAATGATCCCTTACCAACAAGCAACAACACATGTACTAAGTCATGCGTTGCACTATGGTAGTTCAGTCTTTGAAGGGATCCGTGCCTATGACACACCGAATGGGCCGGCTATTTTTAGATTGGATGATCACATCCAACGTTTATTTGATTCAGCAAAAATTTACCGTATGGAAATTCCTTATAGCAAAGAGGAAATTATGGATGCGTGTAAGCAAGCGGTAAAAGAAAATGGCTTCACGAATGCATATCTGCGTCCGTTTGCATTTTTAGGTCACGTTGGACTTGGCCTAAATCCAAAATCTCATCTTGCTGATGTCACTGTTGCGGCAATGGAGTGGGGAGCATATTTAGGCGACGAAAGTCTCGCTCAAGGTGTAGATGTATGTGTGTCTTCTTGGAGTAGATTAGCTCCGAATACGATGCCAACTGCTGCGAAAGCTGGTGGAAACTACTTATCTTCTCAGCTTATTTCTGGTGAAGCCAAACGCAATGGTTATGTTGAAGGTATCGCATTGGATGTCAATGGTTACCTTAGTGAAGGCGCTGGTGAAAATCTGTTTGTAGTGAAAAAAGGAGTACTTTATACCCCGCCAACTACAGCGTGTATTTTACCGGGCTTAACGCGTGACACGATTATTCATTTGGCCAAAGAGCGTGGTTATGAAGTACGAGAAGAGCCGATTGCTAGAGAAGCGCTATATCTTGCAGATGAGTTTTTCATGGTAGGCACGGCCGCTGAAGTTGTACCTGTGCGCAGCGTTGATCAAATTCAGGTAGGTGAAGGTAAACGTGGACCAATTACAACAGAGCTTCAGCAAGCTTATTTTGATCTAGTGAAAGGTCAGGCCGCAGATGCAAATGGTTGGTTAGCGTTCGTAAACGAATAACCAGCAAGCAAAGTATCGATATTTTTGGGAATGAGGTAATGCCGTTTAGCGGCTAAAAACAGGTTAAGGGGTCAACAAACATGGCTAAGTTACGCAGTAAAACTACAACAGAAGGTCGTCAACGTGCTGGAGCGCGTGCATTATGGCGTGCAACAGGGATGACAGATGAAGACTTTCACAAGCCGATTATTGCGGTTGTGAATTCATACACACAGTTTGTACCTGGCCATGTCCACCTTAATCAGTTAAGCGAATTGATGGCAGAAGCCATCAGCGAAGCGGGCGGTGTACCACGAGAGTTTAATACGATAGCTATCGATGATGGTATAGCTATGGGTCATGGCGGCATGCTGTATTCTTTGCCTTCGCGGGATCTGATTGCTGACTCTGTGGAGTACATGGTTAATGCGCACTGTGCAGATGCTATGGTGTGTATTTCGAATTGTGACAAGATCACACCAGGTATGTTGTTAGCTGCGTTGCGACTTAATATACCTGTTATTTTTGTTTCGGGTGGTCCCATGGAAGCGGGTAAAACTCGCTTAGCGGACATCGAGCTTAAATTGGACTTGGTTGATGCGATGGTAAAAGGCGCGGACCCTTCTGTGAGTGATGAGGACTCTGATCAAGTGGAACGTTCGGCGTGTCCAACATGTGGATCGTGCTCAGGCATGTTTACTGCGAATTCAATGAATTGCTTGTTGGAATCTCTTGGTTTGGCATTGCCTGGAAATGGCACAACTTTGGCTACCCACAAAGACCGTCGTCAGCTTTATGATGGTGCAGCTAAACGTATCATGGCTTTGTGTGATGAGTATTATCGCCAAGACAACGAAGCTGTTTTACCGCGTAATATCGCCAATAAAGCCGCATTTACTAATGCTATGACGTTAGATATTGCGATGGGTGGCTCATCTAATACGGTGCTGCATATTCTTGCGGCGGCTCAAGAGGCGGGGGTTGATTTTGATATGGACGATATCGATCAACTTTCTCGTCAAACACCTTTCTTGTGTAAGGTGGCGCCAGCCACACAGCAATATCATATTGAAGATGTACACCGTGCAGGTGGCATCATGGCAATTCTGAATGAGTTGGCGAAGGCCGGTAAACTCGATTTAAACGTTGGTCATGTTGCTGGTGGCACGTTGGGTGAAGTGATCCGTCGATGGGACGCTACCGACGCGAGCAACCAACGCGCGCAGACTTTTTATCGCGCAGGCCCAGCAGGAATTCGTACTACTCAAGCTATGAGTCAAGAATGTCGTTGGGATGAGTTAGATTTGGACCGCGAAGGCGGCTGTATTCGCAGTGTTGAGCATGCCTTCCGTCAAGATGGTGGATTGGCAGTACTAACGGGTAATTTGGCACCAGACGGTTGTATTGTTAAAAGTGCCGGGGTTGTCGATGAGATGCTGCAATTTACTGGGCCTGCCGTAGTCTACGAATCTCAAGATGACGCTGTAGAAGGGATCTTAGGTGGTGAAGTGAAAAAAGGGGATGTGGTCATTATTCGATACGAGGGACCGAAAGGCGGACCTGGTATGCAAGAGATGCTCTACCCAACCAGCTACTTAAAGTCTATGGGCCTAGATAAAGATTGTGCACTGCTGACGGATGGGCGCTTTTCTGGTGGTACTTCGGGTTTATCTATTGGGCATGCATCCCCCGAAGCGGCAAGTGGAGGCACATTGGCATTGATCGAAAGTGGCGACCTTGTTGCTATTGATATTCATGCTCGTTCTATTGATGTGTTGTTGGATGATACCGAATTGGCATTGCGTAAAGAAAAGCAGCTGGCGCGTGGTAAAGATGCGTTTAAACCACGTGACCGTGAGCGTGTGGTTTCTTACGCGCTAAAAGCTTATGCATTATTGGCGACCAGTGCTGATAAAGGCGCAGTGCGTGATCTCGCAAAATTAGAGGAGCTCAGTTAGCTATGGTGGCACAGGAGCTAGACTATTTTAGAGCCATAATCCAAGCAAACATGGCTCCTTTGGTAAGGCAAACGGAAGTAAGTAGTTTAACTGGACTGTCTAAAAAATTGGCCAACCAAATTTGGTTAAAGCGTGAAGATCAGCAACCTGTATATTCTTTTAAGTTACGTGGTGCGTTTAACAAACTGCGCAAACTACCAATGCATTCTCATGTTGTGACGGCTTCAGCTGGAAATCATGCCCAGGGAGTTGCGCTAAGCGCAGCTCACCTTGGCCATAAAGCGACCATTGTTATGCCAGTGACAACACCTGAAATTAAAGTGAATGCAGTTCGCAATTTAGGTGGGAACGTTGTTCTACATGGGCACCACTTTGATGCAGCTAATAGTTATGCCCAGGCACTGTGCGAGCGCGAGTCGGGAGTGTTTGTTCCGCCGTTTGATGACAAAGATGTGATTGTGGGGCAGGGGACCGTCGCTCGTGAAATGATGCAACAACTCGACAAGTTGGATGCTGTATTTGTTCCGGTTGGTGGTGGCGGCCTTTTGGCAGGCATGGCAGTGTACATCAAGTCACTGAGGCCTGATATACGAGTTATTGGCGTGGAGGCGACAGAAAGCGCTTGTCTACAAGCTGCAATGGAAAAAGGCCAACCTGTTGAGCTAGAGCAAGTCGGCAGCTTTGCGGACGGTATTGCGGTGAAAAAGATAGGTGAAGAGACCTTTCGTTTAGCACAAACATACTGTGATGAAGTCGTGGTGGTATCGACCGACGAAATCTGCGCAGCAGTGCAAGATATTTTTGTAGAGACACGCGCAATTGCAGAGCCATCTGGTGCGGTTGCCTTGGCTGGTTTGAAAAAATGGTGTGAACTTCATAAATCGCAAGGTCTTTCTTTGGCTGCTGTACTTTCTGGAGCAAATCTGAACTTTGACAGATTGCGCTATATTGCGGAAAGAACGGCACTAGGCGCAAAAAGCGAGGCCTTGTTTGGGGTGACTATCGATGAGCAAAAAGGCAGTTTTAAGCAATTTTGCCAAACCCTTGGAGGCAGAGCCATTACTGAGTTCAATTACCGCTATGCGGGTGGCCGAGAAGCGCAAATATTTGTTGGAGTAGGACTGCGTGGTGGCGAAGCGGAGTTGCAAGAGCTACAAGCCAACTTGGCGGATAATGGCTATGCATTTACCGATCTATCCGACAATGAGTTGGCCAAGCTTCATATTCGTTACATGGTCGGTGGAAAGCCACCAGTATCATTGGAAGAGCGGTTGTTACGCTTTGAGTTTCCAGAGTACCCAGGGGCATTGCTACGTTTCTTAGAAACCTTGGGCAGTGAGTGGAATATAACCTTGTTCCACTACAGAAATCATGGTGCAGCCAAAGGGCAGGTCTTGGCAGGGTTTCAGCTTGGCCCGCAGGAATGTCCAAAGTTTGAAGAGCATTTAGAGCGGTTGGGATATAGTTATCAAGATGAAACAAACAACCCCTGCTTTTCTCAGTATTTGCAATCCAATGAGGAATATACTCGTAAAGTAGGCTGAGCCAGCTTTCAAATCGGTGTTTCGACTTCTATAGTGTGGGTATGTATTCAAAGGACTGCCTATGAAACACCGCTTGCTTTCGCTTTTTTTTATCAGTTCAAACGTCGTTGCGCTTGAGCCCGTTACCTTACAATTAAAGTGGGTGCATCAGTTTCAATTTGCTGGTTATTATCTTGCTAAGCACAAAGGGTTCTATAGAGAGGTTGGGCTAGATGTCAGCATTGTCCCCGCGCAAAAGCACAATCCAGATGAGCAATTTAAGGTCCTTTCTGGACAAGCACAGTTCGGCGTAACCCACTCTGGAATTCTAGAGCAACGTTTACTTGGTAAGCCGCTTGTCGCGTTAGCTGCGATATTTCAATCCTCACCATACTGTTGGATGGTCCGTGCAGACAGTGATATTTATCTACCTAAAGATTTTCATAATAAAAAAATTAGTCATTTGGGTCGCAGTGAAGGCGCCGAATTGGTATTAATGTTAGAGCGTGCAGGCATTAATGTGACCAAACTGCCCATTTACTCTGGATTGGAACCACTTGCGGATTTTAAGGCGGGGAAGTTTGATGCCCTGCAAGTGTATATCTCAAACGAGCCGTACAAAATGTCGCAACAAGGGATTGCTACTAGGCAGATTTGCCCAAAGCATTATGGCATCAATGTCTATGCGGATATCTTATTTACTTCGGAAGATGTCTACAAATATCGTCCTGAAATGGTTGCTAAGTTTCGCAGTGCTAGTTTACGGGGCTGGCGCTATGCATTGGCAAACCTCGATGAAGCACTGCAGGTGACTAAATATTATGCCTCCGAAAAAAGTTTTGAAGAATTAGCCAATGAAGCTGACAAACTGTTGCCTTTTATCAAAGCGCCAGGGATCCCACTGGGCAATATGTCGGCGGCACGTTGGCAGTGGATAGCCCAGCTGTATCACCTTGATGCAACCAAGTTTCATGATCACAAAAATACCTTTCTCTATTCTAACGACGGTGATGTTGAGATAAATTGGTCATGGATGTTATTTCTCGCAATTGTCCTCAGTTTGCTGTGTATACCTATGTATATTCATTTGGTGTTATTCAAGAAAAAGCGTTTTATGATCAATTAAGTGAGAGAATTTTGTGATGGTGTTTCGGGGAGTTGTTTTCCATGACGACCGCGATGGATTACAATTGGCGCCTAAATGTAGTAACTCAGCAAGCTTATGATATCTAATTTTGCAGCAACTTTTCGGACTCTCGATCAATTACTTTTTGAAACTCGTCAATACTGGCAACTATTGGCATTTGACCACCTCAGTACCCCATGGCCAGAACTTGACGCGTATTTAACAGAGTTGAGCGATTTAAACTTAAGTGCGTTAGATATGGATCAAAGTGCATTGCAGCAAGCGCTTGCAAACTATGTTCCTCAGCTTAGTGAAATTGCAAAAATAATTGCCGTAGAAACGTTAGCGCCCAATAGGCCTGAACTACCATTTTGGTTAAGCAATGGCATTAAAGGGCGTAAGGTTAGTCAGTTGCAAGATTTCGTTGGTGCTTTAAATGAGCGCCGCCTACCGGTATTGGAATGGTGTGCTGGGAAAGGGCACTTAGGCCGTATTTTAGCTTTTACGGGTGTGCCACATGTAGATAGTGTTGAACTGCAAGCACACTTATGTACCCAAGGAGAACGCAGTGCGCGGCAGCAGGACTTAGCGATGACTTTTCATTGTGCAGATGTCTTGCAAGACTCTGTTGCCCAGTACTTTAAGCCGCAACAACATGCGGTTGCGCTGCACGCCTGCGGCAAACTGCATCAAAATTTTATGACTGAAGCTGCAAATGCGGGCTGTGAAAAAATTAGTTTGTCGCCATGTTGTTATCATTTATTCACTCCCTCGCAGTATGAGCCTATGAGTGTGACTGCGAAGCAGAGTAAAGTGACGCTGACACATAATGATATGAAATTGGCATTGCAAGAAACAGTTACAGCGCCTTCTCGCGTCGCTAAGGTGCGCAAGAAAGAAGTTTTATGGCGTCTGGCTTTTGATGCGATTAGGCGCGAAATTACAGGAAGTGATAAATATATTAGTGTGCCTTCGGTGAACAAAGCGATATTTTCAGGTGAGTTTAAAGAGTTCTGCACTTGGGCTGCTGAGCAAAAAAACATTGTATTACCTACTCAAATCAATTATGAAATGTATTTAGAGTCTGCGCGCAAAAGGCAGCAAATTACGGAACGTATTGAACTAGTGCGTCATGCATTTAGGCGTGCAATTGAAATGTGGCTGGTGCTAGACAGAGCTTTGTATTTGCAAGAAGCAGGGTATGACGTGGCACTTAAACAGTTTTGTGAAAAGTCCTTAACACCAAGGAATTTATTGATCCAAGCTGCAAAGCAGCAACACATTGTGGGAGAGGAACATGTGTCAACAGGAGAAGAGTCATCTAGCACACCTTCTGGATAATAATCGAGAGTGGGCGAAGCGTACTCAAGCTCGTGACCCCGAATTTTTTAAAACGCTGTCAATGCAACAAAACCCAGATTATCTGTGGATTGGTTGCTCTGATTCTCGTGTACCAGCCAATGAAATCGTAGATTTAATGCCTGGTGAATTGTTTGTACATCGCAATGTGGCCAATGTTGTTGTACATACTGATCATAACTGTTTGTCAGTCATGCAGTATGCCGTAGAGGTACTCAAGGTAAAACATATTATGGTGGTTGGCCATTATGGTTGCGGGGGGGTCAAGGCGGCGCTGGATGGCGCAAAATTTGGATTGATTGATAATTGGCTAAGGCACGTGGTTGATGTCAAAGAGAAACATCAAGCCGTATTGCGAGATATTACAGAGTTAAAACAAAGTGATGTGCTGTGTGAGCTGAATGTCATAGAGCAGGTACGTAATGTTTGTCGGACCGCAATTGTTCAAGATGCTTGGAATAGAGGGCAAGCACTTCAGATACATGGTTGGGTGTATGGCTTGGCTGATGGGCTGCTGCATGAGCTGATACAGGCTGTCGGCTCTGATGAATTGGTGTCTTCTAAATACGAACAGGCCATGGTCTCTTTGCTGACTCGCAATCAAGATAAAGTTTAGTAAGTGTCTGGTAATCATGAGCAAGCAACTGAAAGTCAAAGTGTTGCTCGCTCATTGGACTTGTTTAAGTGAATTAGTCCGCGCTTTTGTGTTGCTCAAGTTTGGCTTCTAACTCGGCTACTTTAGTTTCTAGCTCGGTTAATTTTTCGCGCGTTCTAATCAACACTTTACTTTGAATATCAAACTCTTCACGACTTACAAAATCCATTTCTGTTAGCTTGGCCTGAATGGCTTGCTTGGTTCTAGTTTCGAACGTCTCTGCTAAATTGCGCACGCCTTGTGGCATATTGCTTGAGATTTGCTTTGCAATCTCTTCGATTTTTGCAGGGTTAATCATGAGTTGGCCTCGTAGCTGGTTGATTGCTTATATCTTACCGTAAAGTCTTTGACCATTAAACGCCTTTTGTAGAACTGCCGTGACATCGCTAATAGTCCATTACGGTAGCGTGTATAAATTGGTATTACAGGCTTTATACGATAAACTAAGCGGCTTAGTTGGTCAGTGTGTACACCTTTTTATGAAACTTAATCCCAAGCAAGATGAAGCCGTTAAGTATATCAGCGGTCCGTGCCTCGTTTTAGCAGGCGCTGGCTCAGGTAAAACTCGTGTTATTACAAACAAGATTGCATATCTTGTACAGCAGTGTGAGTATAAAGCGCGTAACATTGCTGCGGTTACCTTTACGAATAAAGCGGCTAAAGAGATGCGAGAGCGTGTTGCTCAAACTCTTGGTAAGCAAGATGCGAAAGGCTTATGGATTTCGACATTTCATACTTTGGGATTGCAAATCATAAAGAAAGAGGTAAAAACATTAGGTTTTAAGCTAGGTTTTTCTCTATTTGATGATCAGGACACAGGCCAATTATTAGCTGAATTGACAGAGAAAGAACTGGACAGGGATAAGGATTTGCTCAACTTGCTGAAAATGCAAATTGGCAACTGGAAAAATGACCTTATTTTACCTGAACGGGCAATTCAAGAGGCTAGAGAGCCGCAAAAAGCACTTTTTGCGCAGCTGTATGCCCGTTATCAAATCCAGTTACGCGCATATAATGCATTAGACTTTGATGATTTAATTATGATCCCAACGCTCTTGCTGGGTAGTTCAGCTGAAGTAAGAGAGCGTTGGCAAAATCAATTTCGTTATTTGCTGGTGGATGAATATCAGGATACAAACACCAGTCAGTATCAACTCGTTAAGCTACTCGTGGGAGAGCGTGCTCGTTTTACCGTAGTAGGGGATGACGATCAGTCTATTTACTCTTGGCGTGGGGCAAAGCCTCAAAATCTGGTTTTGTTGAGTAAGGATTTCCCTGGGCTTCGACTGATTAAATTGGAACAAAATTATCGAAGTGCTGGGCGGATTTTGAAGTCTGCTAATATATTAATTGCCAATAACCCCCATGAATTTGATAAAAAGCTATTTAGTGAACTAGGTTACGGTGATCCACTTAGAGTGATCGCGACACGCGATGAAGAGCATGAATCAGAGCGGGTGGTTGCGGAGATCATTTCGCACAAGTTTATGAAACGAACCTGTTATAAAGACTATGCGATCTTATACCGTGGCAATCACCAAGCTCGGGTATTTGAAAAAGCGCTTATGGCTAACCGCATACCTTATAAAATAAGTGGTGGAATGTCGTTTTTTGCTCGCAGTGAGATTAAAGACATCATGGCTTACTTAAGATTATTGGTGAACCAAGATGATGACAATGCCTTTATTCGAATTGTAAATACACCGAGGCGTGAAATTGGCCCAGTGACATTAGAAAAGCTAGGCAGTCTCGCAAATGAAAAACATATTAGCTTATTTGAAGCCTGTTTTGACCCAGACTTGACTCAGCGCTTGACGGGCAAAGGGTTCAATGCCCTAGCCGGGTTTGCACGTTGGGTTGTTGAACTGAGCGATCGAGCTACGCGTGGTGATACGCTTGAAGCAGTCAAGGATATGATCAGAGAGATCAACTACGAGACCTATCTTTACGAATCTTCTACTAGTGCAAAAGCAGCTGAAATGAGAATGAAAAATGTCTCTGAACTATATCGCTGGATCAGTGATATGTTGACTGGTGATGCGGATAACCCGCCGATGACTCTTGCAGAAGTGGTCACTAAGTTGACACTTAGAGATATGATGGAGCGCAACGAAGAGGAAGATGAAAGTGATGCCGTACAGTTACTGACTCTGCATGCATCAAAAGGTTTGGAATATCCCCATGTATTTATGGTAGGCATGGAAGAAGGGCTATTGCCTCACCAAACCAGCATTGATGAAGATAATGTGGAAGAAGAGCGTCGTCTCGCCTATGTAGGCATTACACGTGCACAGCAGACGCTGACATTAACCTATGCAAAAAGCCGCCGTCAATTTGGTGAACAAATCACGCCTGAGCTGAGTCGTTTTGTTCAAGAGCTGCCGCAAGATGATCTTGAATTTGAAGGAAAAAAAGCGGTTGTTTCGCAATCAGAGCGAATGGAGAAAGGTCAAGCGAGAGTTGCTAACTTACGCGCGATGTTAAAACGTTAACGTTTCAGGCGTATCGACTTCATTGTCATTTTTAAATGCGCCTTTTAGGGTCTGTTGTTTACCAAAAAATAGCTGCAGGCCATGCTTTTCAAGCAAGCTTCTGAAGTTAAGAATCGCTGGGCCTTTGGCGATGACCTGAATTGATTTTAATTGGGTGATCGCTAAGATCCCTTGGAGCTGTATATCATAACTGTTTTGTTGCAATACGCGTTTGCTAAATACTGAACTGAGTAATACATATTTGAAGTCAATGCTACTCAAAAAAGCCAAATCACAGCGGTCTTTTGCAAAATCATTGAGGCCAATACTTACACCTAGCTGAGCTAACTCTTTTAAATTTTCTATTTGTACACTTGAAGCATAGCGAACTTCATTTTCATCAAAGACTAAGCACAAGCGGGTGGACATTTGGTTGAGTTGCTGCTTTAAAACATGAAAAGCGGACGTTTCAAGAATGATAGTTGAACAGGCAAAGAGTACATCTTGTTGATAATTAGCGGCAATCTTTTGGGCTTTTGTTAAAAGATCCAATTCAATATCAAGATGTTCATCAGGCGCAGCTGCAAATTTTTTCAAAATATCGAAGCTGGTACTACCCAGTACAGGGTGCTCACCAAATGCTTCTAGTGTAATAATTTGCTGTGACTGATTACCAAAATCAACTATTTCGGTACTTCTAAAGTGTGTAGGTAAGGCCGTTAAGTGATGTCGTTCAGTTGGTTTGTTGCTTGTACTGGTTGAGGCTGTAAGTAACGGGTGATAAAACTCATAGCGGCCACGCCCTGCGTTTTTGGCATAATACATTGCGGCGTCTGCGTCGCGGATGATTTCATCCGTATTTTTATAATTTTTATTACTGTAAGTAATGCCAATACTCGCTCCGCTTTGCATACAGATACCTTTCATGCAAAACGGTTGCTGCATCACGCGGATCAAACGCTTCGCAACATCTTCAGCTTGTTGTTTATCCGTCAAGTGATCGAGCAAGATCACAAATTCATCCCCAGCCAAACGGGCGAGTAAGTCGTGTTCACGAATACATTCAGAAAAAGCTTTTCCCACCCAAATCAAAAATTGGTCTCCGGCTTGGTGACCTAACTCATCATTGATGACTTTAAACTTATCGAGATCTATAAAGAGCACTGCAAAGTTATGTTCAGGATAACGCTGGTATTTTTGCAATGTTTTCTCAAGTTGTGTCAAAAACAAGCTGCGATTTGGTAGGCTAGTGAGCGGATCGTGGTGAGCATCATGATACAGTTGTTGCTCGATTTTTTTCCGTTCTTCTATTTGCATCTGTAAATGTAAATTGGTTTGCCTGAGCGCCTTGGTTTTTTCAGCGACGCGATGTTCCAATTCTTGGTTACTGGCTTTAAGTGCCTGATTAGCTAAGTGGGTTTGTAATACAGACGCTATTTGGTTAGAGACAAATGAAATGAGTTCGACATCTTCATGATTGTACTCGTACTCATAGTTGTACGCTTGGCAAGCGATTAACCCAATAACGCCCTGAGCGGTTTTTAATGGGGCCCCTAGCCAGCTAGTAGCGGTCTCTAAATCATCGTAGTCAGGTGGCCGCTTAACAACACCACCATCAATTAATACACCCGCTCTTTTTGTATCTATGAGTTGACTTCGCTCTGTAGTAATAACCAGTTCACTATAGCCTTTTGCAAAAGGCCTAGGTCGGTACTCTGTGACTTCATCGACACAGTATGGAAAGCTCAACCAGTTAGAGCTCTTGTCATGTAGAGCAATATAGAGATTATTGGCAAAGGTGATAGAACGAATAATCTTATGGACTTGTTTGTAAACGTCATCGATGTCGCTAAACTGAGTGGCTAATTCAGAAATTTTAAATAATATTTGTTGCCGCTCAAGAGCACGTTTGCGCTGTTCAATTTCTTTATTGAGCGCGTCATTACTCTGCATCAGTGCCCGAGTACGAATTTTCACTTCAGACTCAAGTAACTCTCGTTTTTTAACTCGCTCTATCGCAGTTGCAAGATAGAGTGACATAACCTCAAGCAGTTCAATCTGGTGTTCACTATATGCTTGTTCAGCTTGATAGCTCTGTGACACCATAACGCCAATAATATTGGAGTCTCTAAAAATAGGTACGCCTACCCAGTGCTCTGCTGGACTACCAAGTGCCTTAAACTTTTCTTCTACAATCATTTGTTGCATCTGCTTTTTAGTCAGATACAGCACCTTTTTGGTGTCAAATACATACCCTGTCACACCTTGGTCGAAGTGGTGTGATTCATGCAACGGAACCGAAATACCGTCTTTTTCATCTACAAAGTAAGAGAGCTCTAATGCTTGTGTGAATTGATTTTGCAATACGACATAAAAGCTTTTGCTAGGAAGATGTTGTTCTAAAATACTGTGAATAGCGGGGTACAGAAGGGTTAGCTCGGCAACAGTACTGGCCTGTTCAGAGAGCTGGATCAGGGCATGTTGCAAGTGATAGTTTTGTTTGTATTTTTTCAACAAGGACTCTAAGCGGCGATTCTTACGAGTTAACTTGCGAATTGCAACGTTGTTTTGATCTTCCAATGATTAAACCAGAGGCTATTATTGTTTATTTATTAAACTTTATATTTTCATTTTTGACATGGAGGGTCAAGTGTAAAATATTAATAAAGTTTCGAGCTTGATATTCTGCCTTAATTGAAAGAAATAAGCGAGCGCTCGTCTCGCTTATTGATACAAAATTTATTTGATCATAAACTCAATTGCCGCTGCAATTTCTTCATCGCTACAATCCATACATGTGCCTTTTGCTGGCATCGCATTAAATCCATTGATGGCGTGATCAAGTAAAACGTCAGATCCTTTTGCTAGTCGTGCAGCCCAGTCATCCGCTGTTTTTGGTGCGCCTAATGCGCCTGTACCATGACATGCAAAACAAGAAGCTTGATACACTTGCTCACCAGAGCGCGGCCCTGTTGGCGCTGCAGCAGCGGTATCTTGTGCACCGGCTAAATAAACCGAACCAATCGGTTCTAAGCGCTTTTTAATGGCTTCTTCGGTTAGAGAATTATCATACGGCTGTGCGACGGCGGCCGTGGATAGCAATAAGAGTGCTGCTGACAGTTTCTTCATTTACCTTGCTCACTTCAATTTTAATGTCTTCGATCACGAAGCACGACGGATGACGGTTCCAAATTGAGTATAACGTCACCAACTAATTTATCAAAAATGTAAGCTTGATCTTAAGCGTATAAAAAACAACTTTTATTGCGTTAGGGCAAAGATTTGGCATTTTATGCTTAAAACCAAGCAAAATTTTAATCTAAGCTAGCTGATAAACGTGTTTAGGCGTGCAATGGCTTTTTCTATTCCTGAAGACGCTTCACTGATACTAGAAGCCAGCATGTAAGCTGGTGTACTAATGACTTTTTGTTGTTCGTCAACAACAATATCACTTACTTCACAGTTAACATGTTCTGCACCCAGTGCGGTCAGTGCTGCAGCGGTATCTGGATCTGTGCCAATTGTCGCCAGTGTACCTGGTTTGTGAATGTGGCCAATCAGTGCTGGGGCGATACACAAATAAGCGATTGGCTTTTGTTGCGTATTGAATTTCTGGCAGGCTGTTTTCACTGTCTCTAAGACTTGAGATTCTGCGCCCTTGAAAGCAAAATCTGATAAGTTTTTTGCAACACCAAACCCACCCGGAATCACCAAAGCGGCAAATTCGTCAGGGTTTAAAAGAGCCAAGTCTTGAATGTCACCCCGGGCGATCCTAGCAGCTTCGGTTAAAACATTTCTTTTTTGTGCTTGTTCTTCACCTGTTAAGTGGTTTATGACGTGGTGCTGATCTATATTTGGCGCAAAACATTTATATGTGATGCCATGGCTTTCTAAATGCAACATAGTCAGTACAGACTCGTGGATTTCTGCGCCATCAAAAACGCCACAGCCACTAAAAATGATCGCAACTTGTTTCATGTTTTATCTCCTGAGGCTCATTATGCCTGCTATATTCAATGTGAGAATGTTGAGTGTGAAAAAAAATATAAAGGATCTGCTTTGATCTTTGATCGTTTGTGTTAGTATACGCCTCCGCCTGAAAAAAACAGGTCGTTTTATCGCCACTATAATCGCGATAAAAATACATTAGGAACGACATTTCCACAAATGTCCAATTAAAAATTAAAAATATTAGTCTATAATTTTTTATTATTTATCAATAGTTTGCTGTATCATTTATGGGGCTTGACGTTTCTTGCTCACGGTACCCTTATGTTTATCTACAAACTTATCCACAGCTTTTCCTCGATAAGTAACATTGCACTCCCCTCGTTTTATGCTAATCCTTGTGGCATTCTTAGCGAGTTTTTAAATATTTATAATTAGGATCCAAAATATTATGCCTCAGATCCCAGAAAACCCTTTAATTTTGGTGGATGGTTCTTCCTATTTATTTCGCGCTTATCATGCGCCACCGCACTTGACGAATTCTCAGGGTGAAGCAACTGGTGCGATCTATGGCGTAATCAATATGCTAAAAAGCTTGGTTAAGCAGTTTGATCCAAGCCATATGGTTGTTGTTTTTGATGCCAAAGGGCCAACTTTCAGAAACGACATGTACTCAGAATACAAGGCAAATCGACCTCCGATGCCTGATGATCTCCGTACCCAAATTGAGCCTATTCATGAAATCATAAAAGCGATGGGCCTGCCCTTGGTCAGTATTGCTGGTGTTGAAGCTGATGATGTGATCGGCACATTTTCCCGCATTGCTACAGAACAAAAGCGCCATGTATTGATAAGCACTGGTGACAAGGATATGGCGCAATTAGTCAATGAGCACGTTACATTGATTAATACCATGACAGATACCGTGTTGGATCCGGCTGGAGTAGAGGGCAAGTTTGGTATCGGTCCAGAGCTTATCATCGACTTTTTAGCGCTAATGGGAGACAAAGTGGATAATATCCCAGGCGTGCCCGGAGTGGGAGAAAAGACCGCGCTGGCGATGTTGCAAGGTTTGGGCTCTATTAAAGAGCTGTATGCTAACCTAGAGCACATTGCGCCATTGGGCTTTCGCGGCTCAAAGAGCATGGCGAAAAAACTAGAAGAGCATAAAGCACAGTTAGAGCTTTCTTATGAATTGGCTACCATCAAGCTCGATTGTGACGTGGAAGAAGATCTAGACACATTTAAGATCCAACCAGTGGACAAAGATCGCTTGATTGAACTGTATGGTCAATGCGAGTTTAAACGCTGGCTTGCAGAGTTGCTTGACGGTAAGGCGGCACCGCAAAGTGCGGCACCATCAGCCACTTCAGCGCCTCAACCTGAAATTGTTGGTAACTACGAAACTATCTTAACGTCTGAGCAACTGAATATCTGGGTTGAAAAGCTCAAAGGCGCAGAGGTAATGGCTTTTGATACAGAAACAACCAGTTTAGACTATATGCAAGCTAATTTAGTCGGCATGAGCTTTGCGGTTGAAGTGGGTGAAGCTGCTTATTTACCCTTGGCCCATGACTATATGGGAGCGCCAGAGCAACTTGATAAACAGCTCGTTTTTGAGCTTTTACAGCCAATCTTGGAAAATAACAATATCAAGAAAGTTGGCCAAAATTTAAAGTACGACAAGAGTGTACTGGCACGAGCTGGGATCACCTTAAATGGCATCGAGTTTGATACCATGCTTGAGTCATATGTGTTTAATAGTGTAGGTACGCGTCATGATATGGACTCGCTTGCACTTAAGTTTTTAGGCCACAAAAATATCAGCTTTGAAGATATCGCGGGCAAGGGTAAAAAGCAGCTAACATTCAACCAAATCGAACTTGAAAAGGCTGCGCCTTATGCCGCTGAAGATGCCGATATCACGCTCCGCCTGCATCAGCACCTGTGGCCGCTAGTGGAAAAAGAAGCCAGTTTAGTCAGCGTGTTTCGTGACATTGAGTTGCCATTGATCAATGTACTGTCTGATATGGAACGTACCGGTGTTAAAATAGATAGCACTATGCTCGGTGAGCAGAGCCTAGAGATTGAAAAGCGCTTGGCTGAGCTTGAACAAGAAGCGTATGCGTTGGCAGAAGAAGAGTTCAACCTCAGCTCTACGAAACAGTTACAGGCGATTTTGTTTGAAAAGCAAGGTTTGCCGATATTGAAGAAAACGCCAAAAGGCGCGCCTTCAACGGCTGAAGAAGTATTGCAAGAATTGGCGCATGACTATCCGTTGCCTAAACTGATTATTGAGCACCGAGGTTTGGCAAAACTCAAATCAACTTATACAGACAAACTACCAAAGCTGATTAATGACGAGACTCAGCGCGTTCACACCTCTTATCATCAAGCGGTGACTGCAACAGGTCGTTTAAGCTCTACAGATCCAAACTTGCAGAATATTCCAATCCGTAATGAAGCGGGTCGTCGGATTCGCCAAGCATTTGTTGCGGATGAAAACCACATGATCCTAGCGGCTGATTATAGCCAAATAGAATTGCGTATTATGGCCCATTTATCACAAGATAAAGGGTTACTGAGTGCTTTTGCAGCTGGGAAAGATGTCCACAGTGCAACGGCATCTGAAGTTTTTTCTGTGCCACTCGAAGAGGTGACCTCAGATATGCGCCGTAAAGCAAAGGCGGTTAACTTTGGTTTGATTTACGGGATGAGTGCATTCGGTTTAGCCCGTCAGTTAGATATTCCTCGCAACGAAGCTCAGCACTATATGGATAAGTACTTTGAGCGTTTTCCAGGCGTGTTAGAGTATATGGAAAGCACACGTGAAAAGGCTGCTGAGCAGGGTTATGTAGAAACACTATTTGGCCGACGTTTGTATTTGCCTGATATCAAAGCGCGTAATGGTGCGCGTCGTAAAGCTGCTGAACGTGCCGCAATCAATGCCCCGATGCAAGGCACTGCTGCGGATATCATTAAAAAAGCGATGATCAAGGTACATCAGTGGCTGCAAGCGCATAGCCAAGATGAGATCAAGTTGCTGATGCAAGTACACGATGAATTGGTGTTTGAAGTTAAAGCCGACAAAGTGGCTGAGTTTAGTGAGCACATTTGTCGTCTAATGAGTGAAGCTGCGACCTTAGATGTCCCCTTGGTTGTTGAAGCCGATCACGGAGACAACTGGGAGCAAGCGCACTAAATTGCTTGCCCACTTAGAGCATGGGTTAACCATGCTCTAAGTGCTTTACCTTAACCCTATGATTCAATAGGCTGTGGGTCCATAGTGAGTCAATCACTGAGCAAAACAAGCTTTCAAGTTATGTTCAGAACGTATGGATTAGTTCGACTTGAATCTATATGCCTTCCTGACTCTTTCTGGTTGTTCATCCAGCAATGTTCGTTTCATATCAGAAAAGCTCGGAATTTCTGCGTTGTCTATTTTATCTAAAATAAGTTTTGGCTCGTTGTAAAAACGCAAGCCCTGTGGATTTTTTGATAATTCATTGAGTTTGTACTTTTCGAATACGGCTGGGTGGAACTTAGCGTCTGACAACCGCTTGTTTACCCTGTAAGGGATCTGCCACCAAATATAAGTTTCATCTGGATTTTGATTTTGCGTTCTGGAGGGTCTTTCTCCGTCTACTTCAGCGTCTGCGGTGCCAAAGTCAATGGCTTTCCATCGACCATCTTTACCTATGCCTACGTTTGAGGCTTTGATATCTTTATGGTGAATACCGCTTTTAATTAATCTTCTTCTAATGATGTAGAGATCTCGAGCGAGATTAACTTCCGAGTCGAGGACCTCATAGGGATTAGTTGAATAAACCGCAGGGTTTGCAGATTGTGAATATAGCGATGAGAGCGTGGTCACTTTTTCCATCAATATTCCAGTTCTAGTGAAAACAGGAATAGTTTCGTGTGCCCACTTATCCAATGCAGGTGATTCAGGTATAGTCTTTTCTGGTTGTCGCGAGACGGGATAAATTTCTCCATAAGCGAATGGCTGGGCGACACGGTCTTTATTTTTTTGCCAAGCTTGCAAGTGTGCTGCGTATTCATAGTCTCCGACATCTATGCGTCCGGAATAGAATGTTTTTAGCACTTTACCATTTTAGCTGGTATCAAAAATTTCCCCGCAATTAACTGAATCGATAAGTTTGGTGAGGGTAAATCTGTACTGCGACCCTTTAATTTTAAGGTCATCTGACAGTGTTTCAGCTTGATCATCTTTGTGATTGGGTGTGTCACTTAATGTCAGCACGCCGGCCTCCTGCTAATATTCGATTTATTTGGCACAATTTACGGTGCCCTCACCATTAAAGTCGCAGTTGTTCGGTTAATGTGATGTCATGTTTTTCAAGTTGCCTCTGTGATATTCATTTTTAGGGCAGGAAACTATCAACGAACTTGACCAAGCTAAAATGTCGCCATGTCCCGAATTTACAGGGCCCGTGTAAAGCTAACGTAAAAAATATCACTTATTTGTTTAAAAACTATCAAATTGGCTCGTTATTTGCTTTGCGCTGTTTATTTCTAGATGGCTATTTGCTACAGTTCGCGCCGTCCTCATCCTGTAGGACATCCTGTTGATGATGTATCTCTCGAAAGAGGATACTGTGTATTGATAGCTTCTCCCCAGATTGCTATAACGGCTCGTAAAAGGTTTATACGAGCCGATTTTTCTCTCCATTTGATATCTACCATATTTAAGACAGTTTTACGTCTCGCTACCGGGTAAATTAGAAAGAGCCAATCCATTTGACACCATCCTAACTCTCTTCATATTTATTTGTTAAGATGTGAGAAACTTTTACATACAGGAATACGTCATGCTTAAGCCTCTATTGATCGGTAGCTTATGTTTTATGTCTCAAGCCGTGTCTGCTTGGCAATTAAATAATGAACTGAGTGATCTGAGTTTTACGTCAATCAAATTGAATAGCATTGCTGAAAACCACCATTTTACTTCGCTGTCTGGTCAAATTAGCGATGCAGGTAAACTTAAAATCTCTATTGACTTGAGTAGCATAGAGTCTTTGATCCCGATCAGAAATGAGCGCATGAAAAAGGTGCTGTTTGAAGTCTCAGAATATAAAACGGCAACAATTGAAACGGATCTAACACCATGGTTACCTCAATTGAAAGATGGCATGCAAATTATAAAAGCTTTACCTGTTAAGCTTAATTTACACGGCAAAAATTTAATATTGAAGTTGGATCTAGTTATCAACAAGCTGGGCAAAACAATGCACGTAGCGCCTCAGCGTGCTGTGTTGATCAATAGCCGTGATTTTGACCTCGAAGGCGGAGTAGAGGCACTGCGTAAATTAGCGGGTCTAAGTCATATTTCGCAAGCTGTACCAGTTACATTTAATTTGGTATTCAATGACCAGTAAACTTGCGCAGCTATTAGCACACTATGTTTCATCACATTCACCAACGGAGCGCTGGCAAGCTGGTGAGTGTGGTGTGGGTGAGTTTTCAATCGACGCAGGTGGGCGCTGGTATCATCAGGGTGATGAAATTAAACGGCTTGCGTTGGTGAAGTTGTTTGCCAGTGTTTTATGCCGAGAAGATGGAGCGTATCGGCTAAAGACTCCCTCCGAAACTTGTCTTGTCACTGTTGATGCAAGCCCATTTGTTATTGTTGCTTGGCATGAGTGCCAAATCGCTGCTCAATATGGGGTTGCGCCAACGATCATATGTGAAGACAACTTAGGGCGATTTTGGCCAATTTGCGATACTTTCCCTCTATATTTAGATGATTATAAAGGGCAGCAGATCCCACATTTGACGCTAAATTATGGCTTACACGCGCGCATAGATCGCAATGTATTTTATCAATGGGTAGAGATAGCAGAGCTCAGTGAGCAAAATGACATAATGCTATTGCGCTCTGCTGGTAAGACGTTCGAATTGACCTAGCTAGTTTGTGCGTCTTCGTCAGTTTCTTCTTTAACGTATGGCCCTAAAAACCAATCATCTAACTGCCAAGCGAGTTCTTTCAAACCAAGCCCTTTAAGTGATGAAAATGCGTGTACGGTAATATCACCATCTAGTTCCGATAGCGCCTTACGAACCTGTAAGACTTCCGCCTTACGTTTACCCTGTTTCAGTTTGTCGGCTTTGGTGAGTAGTGCAAGTACGGGGATATTACTGCCAACAGCCCAATTAATGAGGTCCATATCAAGATCTTTCATGGGGTGGCGGATATCCATCAGAACAACAATGCCTTTTAAGCTTTGGCGCTTTTGCAAATACTCACCCAATGATTTTTGCCATTTCTTTTTCATTTCAATAGGCACTTTTGCAAAGCCGTAACCTGGTAAGTCAATAAGTCTTCTTTCTTCATCGAGTGCAAACGTATTAATCAGCTGGGTGCGACCAGGTGTTTTACTGGTACGAGCAAGCTTTTGATCAGTAAGTGCATTTAAAGCACTCGATTTGCCGGCGTTGGAGCGCCCAGCAAAAGCCACCTCTATGCCACTGTCAGCGGGAAGGCGGGAAATATCTGGTGCGCTGGTTATGAAAGTGGCGCGGTTATATGGCATACGAGATTTTAACACTCTTACTCCTAAGCGGATTGTATGATTCTGAAATCTGATTCTTTAATTTTATCGTATTTTATTACATCTGGCACGCTTTGCAAAAGCAAAGAAAGTCTACAAATTTTAGCAGCGTCAAGGGAATTTCTGGACTAAGTTTAATCTATGTCAAAGCCATATAAATTATAGGTTTAATATGAGTAGAAAATATATCGAAGAATTTTTTATCGTGTACTATGTAAAAATTGCAGCGTAAAGCGTGAGCATATTGAGCGTCACTTAATAATTTAAGTCAATGTGCAAATGATGAGTATCTGCCCAGTTTTGCAAAATTTAGCGTATTTTGCTTGGGTTGAGAGTTACAGGGTCGAAACAGAGAATTTACCATGAAAAAAATAGCATTATCTTTAACTATGCTGCTAGGTACGTTGTCAATTAACAACGTTGCAGCATTCGATGGCGACGCAGAGGCTGGTAAGGCAAAAGCGGCAACTTGTGCTGCTTGTCATGGACCAAATGGCAATGCCCCTGTGACCATGTATCCAAAAATAGCTGGGCAGCATGCAGATTATATTTACAAGCAGCTAAAAGAATTTAAGCTGGGTATGACTTCCGGTGGTAAAGAAGGGCGTATGGAGCCTGTAATGAGTGGTATGGCGATGCCTCTGTCTGATCAGGACATGAAAGATCTAGCTGCCTACTTCGCAAGCTTGCCAATGAGCGCTGGAACGACCCCTGAAGATGTGGTTACGGCGGGCCAAAAGTTGTACCGTGCTGGTGATGCAGAACGTGGTATTCCGTCTTGCATGGCATGTCACGGACCTCGAGGAAATGGTACCTCTCTGGCAAAGTTTCCTAAGATCTCTTTCCAGCATCCAGAATACATCAAAGCTCAACTAGAAAAGTTTCGTGACGGCGCACGTGAAAACGATGCAAACGGTATGATGAGAGATATTGCGATTAAACTCACAGACAAAGACATTGAAATTTTGTCTAAATATCTGGGCGGATTACACTAAAGTCTCATTCCCTCATTACCCACTTAGATCTTATTCTAAGTCATGAAAAGGCAGCTTAATAGTTGCCTTTTTTTGATCTGTTAGGTGTGAGATATCTCTCACTATCGATGTGAGAATATAGCTAAGTTAAAATGTAAGCATTAACGTAAAATGAATTTTATTTAATTTGTAAGTTTATGTATTTATTTGTCTTTTGTTTTTTTCTCTGTTGCAGAGGTAATAATTTTGTTATTGATTAGTTGTAACTGTTTAAAATCAGCGTAGATTAATCCCTGTCGTCAAGACAACACAAAAACAGGGACAATACGTAGGAAGCGTAGACGGCAAGATTAAGGTATTCATTTGGATGCCAAATTAGGTGGAAGAAAAATAAAGCGTTAGGAAGACCGAAAATAAAAAAAGCAATGGAAGTTTGATAACAAAAACAATATGGAAAGACTCACGGAAGTATAATAAAAAACAAAATGGAAGATAAATAAGAAGAATAATAAAAGACTAAAAAGTCGAAGGGAGAAGTGTCCGAATTGTGACGCTC
Organism: Pseudoalteromonas luteoviolacea DSM 6061; assembly: GCF_001625655.1. Classification (GTDB taxonomy): domain Bacteria; phylum Pseudomonadota; class Gammaproteobacteria; order Enterobacterales; family Alteromonadaceae; genus Pseudoalteromonas; species Pseudoalteromonas luteoviolacea. The sequence continues at coordinate 127,320 of NZ_AUYB01000140.1, forward strand.
AGATTAGCAGACGGTAGAGAGAAATCTCTGCCGTCTTTTTATTTGTACACTTTTTAATTGCTGGTACAATACCCCCTTTCCAGCACATTTGGTTCATCATCTTTGCAAAACCCTCAAACACTTCAGTGCGGTCTCTGTGGCGGAGAACAGCTAGAACATTACCATCAAGACAAGTTTCGTGACTATTGGCAGTGCCAAGGTTGCAAGTTAGTGAGTGTGGCAAAATGGCAAAGACTTACTCCACAAGCGGAAAAAGCAATCTATGATAGTCATGAAAATGATCTGAATGATCAGGGCTACAGGCGTTTTCTATCGCGTGTTTTTGAGCCCGTGAGTGCGCGCTTGGTAGGTGTTAGCGATGGCCTAGACTTTGGTTGTGGACCGGGGCCGTTACTCGCAAAAATGTTTTCTGAGGCTGGACATACGATGGCTGTCTATGATCTATATTATGCCAACGATACCTCAGTACTTGAGCGAACATATGATTTTATAACGTGCACAGAAGTAATTGAGCACTTGGCGCAACCTGGCAAAGTATTAGAGCAGTTAATTTCGCTTTTGAATCCAGGTGCACCTTTGGCAATGATGACTAAGCTGGTAATTGATCACACGCGTTTTGCATCTTGGCATTACAAAAATGACCAAACCCATATTTCATTTTTTAGTCGCGAAACGTTTAAATATATAGCAAAGCAATTAAACACCGATATTGAGTTTATTGGAAATGACGTAATCATTTTGACTAAACGTTGATTCGGTAAAGTAAGTGGTAGAGAAACATGACGAGAAAGAAGAAATCACGCAAACTTGGCGAAAATGGCACTCCTCGATTGAGTAAAGAAAAATTGAGAGAATTACGCGCGATTAAAGAACAGCGCGTGAAAAAGAAAAAGGGTAATAAGGCAGGCACACGGAATGCGCAAGAAGCAAAAGTGGAAGTTACCTCGCAATCTGGTAAGCACATAGACCCGCGTGCTGGCAGCAAGAAGAAAGTTGCGCTTGTACCAGAGCAAAGCCCACAGCCTAAAACGCCACAAATGAATCGTCATTTAAAACCTCAAGTGACATTGAGCAAAGCCCATGAGCCTGAGCTTACACTTGAAGAAGAGCTACAGCAGCTTGAGAATGATGAGCGTCTAATGAAGTTACTTGAACTGCATGAGCGTGGTGAGTTGTTGACTGGTAAAGACGCTAAGTTTTTCAATCGTGCGATTGCACGTCATCAAGAGCTATGTGAACTATTAGGTATCGATGACGAATTTGAAGAAGAAGATATGGTCGAAGCTGATCCTTTGGCTGACTTCGTCAGTAATGATTTAGCTGATGAGTGGCTAAATGATGACGAGGATGAAAAATGAGTACACTTTGGGTCATTGCGCTGATTATTGGCGCGTTGATAGTAGCTGGCCTCGCTTTTTATGCTGGCAAGTTGTTATGGCAACTGAAAGTACAAAAAGAAACCATTGCTAAATTGAAGGCTGAGCAGGCCGACAAGTTAGAGAAATCTAGACAAGAGCGCAATGGCAAGTTGGCGGACAGTATCAATTTGATAGCAAAAGCGATGAAACAAAAGCAGTGTGAATATTCTGAAGGATGTTTGCGAGTTTGGGTACTCATATCACAATATAGCTTTGATGAAGAAATATCTCTTGAAACGACTTACCCGGGAGTTTTTGAGATGTATGATGAAGTCAAAGAAATGCCAACGCATGATGCGCGAAAAAAGTATTCTAAGAAAGAAATTTTCAAAATGGATACCAAGCGTTGGCGTGCAGAAGAGCGCCTAGAGGCAAAAATTCTGCAGGATTGTGATAAGTTGCTCAATGAGTTTAAAGCTTTGCCTGGCAGTGAAAACGTTGTATTCCAATAGTACGTTGGCTGAACGTTTATTGTGTAGGGGCAGTAAATATATGCCCCTACTTTCGCTTTATTGGGTCTTACAGGTAACTTGGCCTTTTGAAAAGTCATTGAATTTTGCGTGTGCTGCGCCAGCGGCTACCTTAGCCGTTTTATCTGCGTCGAGGTGTTGATTTAAAGATAAGTTTTTGATGTTTTTCTTCTTCATTATTAGTGTCATGTTTTTTCCTTAATTATTATTGGCTATGCCGTCTTTCACTTTACCTATATCAAGTATTTTTGCCATAACCTGTCTGTAAGAATATATTTCCAAGGGTAGGTGCACTGACGAGTTTCCCAGTTTAAAGAGTTAATGTTAGCTTGCAGACTAAATGTGGTAGTATGGCGCGCCACACAGTAGGCATAATGTTTGACTTAATGTCAGGCAGTGCGTGTGAAGGTTTTTTTGGTGTTTTGCTGCGGTAGTGAAAATGGCAAGTTGTAATCGTTTTGAGGTGAAAACTGAATGTTATTAATGATCGATAATTACGATTCTTTCACGTTTAACCTCGTTCAATATTTTCAAAAGCTAGATCAAGAGGTCTTAGTTAAGCGCAATGATGAGGTTTCTCTCGCGCAAATTAAACAGCTCAATCCTCATCATATTGTGATTTCGCCGGGTCCGTGTAGCCCCAATGAAGCCGGTATTTCTTTGCAAGTAGTGGAACAATTGCAAGGTCGCTTTCCTATTTTAGGGGTTTGCCTTGGGCATCAAACCATTGCTCAAGTGCTAGGGGCGAAAGTTGAAAGAGCAAAACAAGTTATGCATGGCAAAGTTTCAAAACTTCACCATAATAATAAGGGCGTATTTGAAGGGCTTCCCAGCAGCTTTAATGTATGTAGATATCATTCTTTAGCAGTAGATATCTCGACTTTGCCCCCAGAATTAGTACTGACGGCTTGGACGCAGAGTGCCTCTGGGGAGCTAGATGAAGTGATGGGTTTATGTCATACTGAGCGCGCGTTAGAGGGGGTACAATTCCACCCAGAAGCCATCTTAACAGAGTATGGGTTAAGACTACTTGATAACTTTATTGCTCGCTTCTAACCTTTAAAGAGCAAATTCTAATATACCAAAAAAGACTATAATTGATGACACAAGACATTAGGCAGTCACATATTGCACAGGCAATCGCACAGCGTGCACATGACGTTCTAATTAGCCACAACTTTGCACAGCAGCAGATAGGTTATATTCATACCTTTGACATAAACTTTGGTGAATCGGTTCCGCAAAGGACGATGCTCGAAGTAGAGCTGGCCGCTGCGGCAAAGCGACAGGAAAAAAGTACCAGTCATCACAAGTATATTGCAAAAGCCAGTAATCATTTGCATCAAGTGATTGAGTCTGGAATTGAAATGCAATTAAGCGATTTGGATTCGATCTATTCTGAAGTAGTAGGTGTGCAAGATGCTGTACCAACTATCCTAGATATTCTCGCTGTTAAATCGGCGTCGGTAAGTCGCTTAGAACCCTTGGTAAATGACCTTTCTTGGTTAGGTCGAGATTTGGTATCTCTGGTAAATCTACCTCAGTATCGTAAAGTAAACAGTAAGGGGACCTCTGTTAAGGTCGATACCCCGTCACTTGCATTGCGCTATCTTGGGCTAGAAAATCTGCAAATGGTAATTCCGACCTTCGCTGTGCGACACTGGATGCCACACTCTACTGAGCCATTCCCACTGTTAAAACGAAAGCTTCGAGATGTTAGTATGGCAGCGGCTATTGCTGCAAAAGCGCTGGCTCCTCTTTATGACGTAAAAGAGCAACATGCATTCACATTAGGCATGTTAGTTGACCTTGGTAAGATTGCACTGACACGTTTGTATCTGCGTACCTTTGAGCGCGTGTGGCAAGGTAAAATTAAAATAGCCCGAGATAAAAACCAAAAAGATTTGCATACCGCACTTTTAGAGCTTGGGCCTGATCCGTTGTTCTTGAGAAACTTATTAGTAGAGCATGCACCTACGGTTTCTCAGCGTTTGGTAGAGCAAATGGCATTTAAATACCTGCCGTTCAATGCTGCGGTGACGGAAATTGCGCAAACTTATTTGCCGAACATGAATAAAAATCCAGAAGATTTATTGCCGTTAACTCAAGTTATTAAAAAAGCTTATGGTTATGCTCAGTATCAGTTGCTAAAAGACAGTCATTTGATTGAAGACGAAGAAGCAAAATATTGGTTTGCACACCTAGGATTGAGCAAACAAGAGCAAGATTTATTGTCAAAAACGTCGTTACAAAGCCTTCAATTGACGATTTTGTAAAAAAACTGGAAATTTTTTCTCGCTTATTCATTCATTCGCCCCTTTGGCTGGGATCGACTAAAATCCTTATATGCTGGGGGCGTATCCAATCTGATCGCTAATAGTTATTCACTGTTCTTGAAAAATTATACTAAAGCCTTGAATATCAAGGGCTGTAGAAGCGTTTTCTATGAGACATAGAGGTAATTTTTTGGAATAATGTGCGTATGAAATTTGCACCGATTTGGGTAAATTCGGATCTTTTACATGACGCTTGAAGGTAATTGTTATTAATTCCGAACGCTCAATTTTCAGTGCTGAACTCGCTAAAATGAGGATTTAAAATGACTATTAATCGTGAATTATTCGATCAAGTAATGGTACCTAACTATTCACCTTCTGCTGTTATCCCTGTCAAAGGTGAAGGATCTCGAGTTTGGGACCAAGAAGGTCGTGAATATATCGATTTTGCAGGTGGTATCGCTGTAAATTGTTTGGGTCATTGTCACCCAGCACTCGTATCTGCTTTAAAAGAGCAAGGCGAAAAAATCTGGCACTTATCAAATGTCATGACTAATGAACCAGCGCTTAGATTGGCTAAAAAGCTAACTGACGCAACGTTTGCTGACAAAGTTTATTTTGCAAACTCTGGTGCTGAAGCGAATGAAGCAGCATTGAAGCTGGCACGTCGTTGGGCACTTGATAAATTCGGTGCTGAAAAATCTCAAATTATCGCGTTCAATAAAGGCTTCCACGGCCGTACGTTCTTCACCGTAACTGTAGGCGGTCAGGCAGCTTACTCTGATGGGTTTGGTCCTAAGCCTGGAGACATCACCCACTGTGATTACAACGATCTTGCTGCATTTGAAGCGCTTATCTCTGATAACACATGTGCTGTAATGATGGAACCGCTGCAAGGTGAAGGTGGTATTGTTTCACCTGAATCAGACTTTGCTAAAGGTGTACGTGAGCTATGTGACAAGCACAATGCACTGTTGATTTTTGATGAAGTTCAAACAGGTGTTGGCCGTACTGGCGAGCTTTATGCGTATCAAGGTCTTGGTGTTACACCTGATATTCTAACCACAGCAAAAGCACTTGGTGGTGGTTTCCCTATTGGCGGTATGATTACAACCACTGAGATTGCACAGCACTTAAAGATTGGTACTCACGGTTCAACGTATGGCGGTAACCCATTGGCATGTGCGGTTGCAGAAGCTGCGTTCGATACAGTGAACACGCCAGAAGTACTTTCAGGTGTTAAAGAGAAAGAAGCGCTATTCCGTGAGCTATTAACTGCGATCAACGATAAGTACCAAGTATTCTCTGAGATCCGTGGTAAAGGCTTACTATTAGGTGGTGTAGTTACCGAGAAATATGCTGGCAAGGCAAAAGAGTTCTTGGTTGAAGGTGTTAAAGAAGGCGTTATGTCACTGGTTGCTGGTGCAAACGTGGTTCGTTTTACACCATCGCTAGTTATTCCTGAAGCGGATATCCGTGAAGGTTTGGCACGCTTTGAAAAAGCAGTTGCCCGCGTTGTTGAGAACAACGCTTAAGTTATTACACTCGGTTAGTGTAATAACCAATGCGGTGCTCCTATTGAGCACCGCCTGTCTAATGGTTTATTGAGGAGTAAGCGGGCTCATGATGATCCTTCGCCCAATCCAAAAAAGCGATTATCCAGCGCTTTTGAACATTGCCCAAGAGTCGGGGCATGGCTTTACTTCATTACCTCTGAATGAAGAGCTATTACAAAACAAAATTGAACGTTCGATGACGTCTTTTGGTAAAGAGACGGATGTCCCTTTTGATGAGGGGTATCTGTTTGTACTCGAAGATACAGAAACGGGAGAAGTTGTTGGAACCAGTGCCATCGAAGCCGCAGTTGGTCTTGATGATGCGTTTTACCACTATCATTTGAGTAAAGTGATTCATTCTTCTCGTACTCTGAATGTTTACAAAGCAGTGGATATTCTTACGTTATGTAATGACTATACAGGTGCAACTGAGCTGTGTACGTTGTTCTTAAGAGATAAATACCGCAAAGGCTTAAATGGCAAGCTATTGTCGAAATCTCGTTTTATGTTCATCAACCAGCACAAGTCACGTTTTGCGGAAACAGTGATTGCTGAAATGCGTGGTGTGTCTGACGAAAATGGCAGTAGCCCATTTTGGAAGTGGTTAGAAGAACATTTCTTTTCTATGGATTTCCCGACCGCAGACTATTTAACTGGCATTGGTCAAAAAGTATTTATTGCAGAGCTAATGCCGAAATACCCAATCTATGTGAATTTGCTTAGTCCAGAAGCGCAGGCGGTTGTTGGCGAAGTACACGACAATACGCGCCCAGCGATAGAGCTGTTGAAAAGTGAAGGTTTTACTTTCAATGGTTATGTGGATATTTTCGATGCCGGTCCGACGGTAGAAGCTAAAGTGGACAACATCCGCACGATCCGCGCGACTCAGTTTTTCAAAGTACGTGTTGAAGAAGGTGTAACTACAACAAGTGGTTCCCCAGTGCTTATTGCAAATGATAAACTAGCAGGTTATCGTGCGACGGCAATTGAGCTAGATATACCACAAGGCGATGAAATCGTTTTATCAGCAGAACTTGCAAGCGCGCTTCAAGTAATTGATGGCGACACAGTTAGTATCGCAACTCTTTAATTGGGAAAGAATTATGACAACACATGCAGCACAATTTATCAATGGTAAATGGTTAGCTGGTGAAGGTGCAGAATTTGCGTCTGTAAACCCAGCAAATAACGAACAGATCTGGGCGGCGAATGCTGCAACTGCAGAACAAGTAGACGGTGCAGTTAAAGCTGCTCGTGAAGCTTACTACTTGTGGAGCGAGCTGTCGTTTGAAGCGCGTTTGGACGTGGTGAAGCGCTTTGCTGAAACTCTAAAAGAGAATAGCGAAGAACTAGCGATTGCCATTGCAAAAGAAACTGGCAAGCCTCTTTGGGAGACTCGCACAGAAGCTGGTGCCATGGTTGGTAAAATTGCAATTTCAGAAAAAGCCTACCATGAGCGTACTGGTGTAGTTGAAAATGCAATGCCAGTAGGACGCGCAGTGATCCGCCATAAAGCACACGGTGTGGTTGCTGTTTTTGGTCCTTACAATTTCCCTGGTCACTTACCAAATGGTCATATTGTTCCGGCATTACTTGCTGGTAACACAGTCGTATTTAAACCGTCTGAAATGACACCTTACGTTGCTGAGTTAACACTGCAGCTATGGGAAAAAGCAGGTCTTCCAGCAGGTGTGATCAACCTAGTTCAAGGTGAAGTAGATACAGGTAAAGCGCTAGCTTCTCACAAAGGTATCGACGGCTTGTTCTTTACGGGATCATCTCGTACTGGTCACTTCTTACATGAGCAGTTTGCGGGTCAGCCTGGCAAAATTTTGGCATTGGAGATGGGTGGTAATAACCCGCTAATCGTTAAAGATGTAACTGATACTAAAGCGGTTGTTCACGATATCATTCAGTCTGCTTTTATCTCAAGCGGTCAACGCTGTACATGTGCGCGTAAGCTTTTCCTACCACAGGGTGAGCAAGGTGATGCGATTCTTGAGCAACTATTACGTGCAACTAAAGCCATCAAGATTGGTAACTTCGATGATGAAGATCAACCGTTCATGGGCTCTATGATTTCTGCTGCAGCTGCTGCGGGCATGGTTGCTGCACAGCAACAACTAGTTGAGCTAGGTGGGGAAAGCTTGTTAGAGCTAACACACACTGAAGGGACAGGCTTTGTAACTCCAGGTATCATCGAATGTACGAATGTGACAGATTTCCCAGATGATGAACACTTTGGTCCATTATTGAAAGTTTTCCGTTACACAGATTTTGATGCCGCGATTGAACTGGCAAATGACACCAGCTTTGGTTTGTCAGCAGGTTTACTCAGTGACAATGAAGCCGATTATGACCACTTTTTACGTCGTATTCGTGCGGGGATTGTTAACTGGAACCGCCCAATTACTGGCGCTTCAAGTGCTGCACCATTTGGTGGTATTGGCGCTTCAGGTAACCACCGTGCGAGTGCTTACTATGCTGCAGATTATTGCGCATACCCAGTGGCGTCTGTTGAACTTGAAAAAGTTACATTACCAGGAAGCTTGAGTCCGGGCCTATCATTGGATTAAAATTACCTTGAATAGGTAATTTATAATAACGCGTGACGCAATATTATTTTGCACTGAAATTATCTCACGCTTTATTCTTAAAAAAGCAGCATTCGCTGCTTTTTTATTTTTCTGGAGCGCTGAAAAGTAGCAATCAGATCAAGTTTCTGCTTAAATCAATAGGAGATGTCGTTGGTAAACTCGGGTGGGCAATATATGGTTTTAGATAAACAAGGATATGATGAATTAGTCATGTATCTGACACAGAATTTAGCCTTGTTTGAAAAGCCGGGTGTAGTAAAGCCTAATGCACCTAAGGTTGTTGAATTAATTGAGGATGTGATTGCTGAACATGTGATCCGTTTATGTGAGCAACATACTGGGCTGTCAACAGAGCAGCGTAGCTTGATTGTTAGAGAAGTCGATGGCATTGTTTATGACCTGCAGGAAGTGTTGTCTAGTGTTGTTGATCAGCGTGTGACTGAAGAACAGCAAGAGTTTATTGAAGAGTTCGCTGGATTGGTTAAAAACTTATTTGACTCAGCGATACAATGATCTGATATAAAGATTTAAAAAAGCTAACACCGCCTTTTGGCGGTGTTACTCGTTTTGAGAAGGTAAAATATGCAAGCAAGTGTAAAATGGGTTGAAGGTGATACGTTTTTAGGGCGTTCTAACTCTGGTCATAATGTGGTGTTTGATGCTGGTGCAGAGAGTGCGGCACCTAGTCCTATGGAAATGGTATTAATGTCAGCGGGTGCATGTGCATCAGTGGATGTGGTGAGCATTTTAAAAAAGGCCAAACAGACTGTACACAACGTGGAAGTAAAACTGGCTGCAGAGCGCGCTGAATCAGCACCTAGAGTATTTACAAAAATCAATCTACACTTTGTAGTTACCGGAGACAATGTGTCTGAAAAGCACCTTGCGCGTGCTGTAAATCTGTCTGCGGAAAAGTACTGCTCAGTGGCCTTAATGCTTGAAAAAGCAGTGGAAATTACACATACCCACGAAGTTGTACAAAGTGAAGAAAAATAACGCTTTTTCAGCGACTATTTTTCGTATAAAATCCGCGAACTTTTAGTTCTGCAGCGCAGATTTTCTTGTTTTAAGGTGGGTCTATCGTGAACAAGCCCTTTAATAAAATTAAACTCCATGGCTTTAACAACTTAACAAAGAGTTTAAGCTTTAGTATCTACGATATTTGCTACGCCAAAACTGAGCAACAGCGAAAAGAGTACATTGAATATATTGATGAGCAATACAGTGCAGATCGTCTAACCGATATTTTGAAAGAGGTTGTCGATATCATCGGTGCCAATGTATTAAATATTGCACGCCAAGATTACGATCCTCAAGGTGCGAGTGTGACGATTTTGGTATCGGAGGAGCCGGTTGAAGGTACGGTACCACACAGTCAAGAAACTCCTGGTCCGTTACCAGACTCAGTGGTTGCACATTTAGATAAAAGCCATATTTGTGTACACACATACCCTGAAGCTCACCCTCATGACGGTATTTGTACATTCCGCGCAGATATCGAGGTATCTACCTGTGGCATTATTTCACCGCTTAAGGCGTTGAACTTTTTGATCCACTCTTTGGAATCAGATGTAGTAACTATCGATTATCGTGTGCGTGGTTTCACACGTGACGTCAATGGTGTTAAGCACTATATCGACCATCCTATTCACTCTATTCAGAATTTCATGACAGACGATACAAAAGATGCCTATCAAATGGTTGATGTAAACGTCTATCAGGAAAACCTATTCCATACGAAGATGATGCTGAAAGAAACGGATTTAAACACGTATCTATTTGGCATCACAACGGATGAACTAACGGACGAAGAAGAAGAAGAAATTCGCAATAAACTTAATCGCGAGATTCAAGAAGTCTTCTATGGTAGAAACTTACCAGACCCCGAGTAAATTAAGAAAAAACGGCGCTTTAAGCGCCGTTTTTATTAGTGTTCATATTTAAATGTGATACCAACTAATCTTGGTTCGCCATACTGTACATAATCCCTAACGGCATAGCTTAGCCTAGGATCGGCTTCGAATTGGAAGCCTCTTACAGGTATATCTCTATCGGCTAAATTTCTTCCCCAGAATGTCAGTGACCACTGATCCGCGTAATATGACGCGCTGGCATTAATTAAGTTGTGACTTGGGGCTTGGCCAAAGTGACTGTCAGAAAGGTAGTAATCGTCTTTGCCTTCAAGGCCTACTTGTACAGAGATAGCTTCTGAAAAGTCATACTGCAAATTTGCTGAATATTGATACTTTGGCGCTTGCGCTTGCTCACGACCATCTAGACTTACAAGTACATCGTTGCCTTGATCATCTTCTTTTGTGATTGCGTAGTCATTAATCTTGGTTTCTAAATAGCCAACAGTATAGTTAAAGCTTAACGCGTCACTAAGCTTTGAGTGTCCCTCGATTTCAATACCATAATTCGTGCCGTCGGCTGCGTTACTGATAAAGGAAGTAAATTCTGCGCCACTTAACTGCAACCCTTGATTCAACTGCATACTATCGCGGTCCATGTAAAACGCAGTGATATGAAGTGTATGGCGAAGATCTTTTGATTGTCCCTTCACACCAAACTCATAGTTCCAGATGTATTCAGGATCAAAATTAGCAGGTAAGTCTGTACTGTTATTTGCACTTGCCAATGCTACTGCATTGATACCACCGCTCTTATATCCACGATTAACACTTGTATAAATCATGGTCTGAGGAGTCGCTTGATATTCTAGGGCAATTTTACCGCCTAGCATTGTATCGTCGGTTGACTGATTGACTTGTCTACTGTCAATGTAATCGGAGTCAAAGCGCTCGGCTCGCAGGCCGGTAATTAGTTGTGTTTGTTCATTTAAATCGGTGATTTTATGAATAAATACAGCGTGGTTATTTACTTCATTAGACGACTTAAAAACATCACTTACCCATGAGTAATGTCGAGTCAAATCGACGTCATATTTTTGCGTGAAAAGACCTACAGTCCAGTCGGCGTCTTTACTAGTTAGACGTACTTCCAAAGCGCCTCGTTCATGGTCTCTCAAGTATTGATCGGTCGCGGCACCCCAGTAGTTTTCGTTAAGCCCAGCTTCGCAAAGAACTGGCTGTGAAGAGTCAGTGCAAGTCCAATCTTCGTCGTAGCTGTACTCAGTATCAGCTTGCAAGCCTGTCGCAATGACCTCAAGATTAAATAGGTCGAAGCCTTGATAATCCATATTTACTGCAAAAGCGTCGCTTTGCTGAGTATCTTTACCCGGTTGATCCGCAACACTTGTACGGCTGTTATCAAGGGTAAAACCATCGTAACCATTGTCTATATCGATAAAGTGGTAAGTAAACCCTATTTTTAAGTCATCGCTAAGCTGTGAATTAAGCTTAATTCGAGCGACGCGTTCATCTTGATCCTGTGTATCTTGATTTAAAAATATGTTGTCTACGTACCCATCTGATTTTTTCTGGTATAGGCTTACGCGTGCTGCCGTAGATTCTGTAATACCAGTTCCTGCCGCGATCCCCGCTTCATAAGTACCATAGTTAGCGGCACCTAATTTAACTTTAAACTGATTACTTTGGCTTGCGGCTGCAGAGTGCATATCGATAACCCCGCCCATCGCGTCTGCACCGAATTTTGTCCCCTGTGGGCCGCGATAGATTGCAACTTGGTCAACGTCAAATAGCAGGCTACTGCCACCCAATCCAGAGTAATTAATACCATCTATTAGCAACCCTACACTAGGTGTTATAGGGTCGACAAACTGTGAGCGAAGACCTACACCACGAATTTGCACAAAGCGTCCACGAGAGGCGCCTGCGGTAAAGTTGACATTGGCTGCACTGTTGAGTATTTCGTCGAGGTAGCTTGCTCCTCGGGTCTCAATCTCGGTTTCATCAAAAACTGATGCACTGGCGCTGAGAGTGAGTAAAGATTCTTGTTGAAAGTCTCCAGTGACCTGGATTGTTTCTATCTCTTGATTTGAAGTTGTTTGTTCAGCGTGCGCTGCATTAGAAAGTGCTACTGATAAACCAATAGCGAGCAATGAGAGTTTAAGCTTCATTTTTTCTTTATAGTCCCGTGTTAGTTGCGCTCTAGTGTAGCAAAAGCCCGACCACATAATTGAATAATTGTGATATAAACTTTCACATTCTAATCAGAGGACGAACTATGACGTTTAAAGTTGACTTTAAAGTGAGAGATTATGAATGCGATCTGCAAGGGATCGTAAATAACAGTGTGTACTTTAATTATTTAGAACATGCTCGGCATGAATTTTTGGCATTCAAAAATATTGATTTTGCAGCATTGGCTGAACAAAAAATCAATTTGGTAGTGATACGTTCAGAGATGAATTACAAAGACTCATTGAAGCCGGGTGATGAGTTTTATGTAGAAGTAGAGGCTGAAAAAGTCAGCAAACTAAAATTTGCTTTTCATCAGCGAGTAGTAAGAAAGCATGACCAAAAAATCATGTTGGATGCGATAGTAACGGGAACCTCGGTTAATGAACGTGGTCGCCCGTTCCTACATCAGGAAATTGAACAGCTATTTTCTTAATTTTTGTACAAAAAGGCAATTATTTACACATTTTTACTGCCTATTCTGTGCGACCAAGCGTTATAATTAAATTTAATTTTTAAACGTTTGGTTTACCAATGAAAAAGACCTTTTTATTTTGTCTGATGAGCCTTTTGCTTGTTGGCTGTAAAAATACAGGGACGGTAAACGCTCATTCGCTAAAATATTCTAGTTGGCAGTTAGAAACACCGGCTTCAGAAAAAGCGCAGGACGTTATTACAATAGAGTTTTTAGATGCTTTCAGGATTAATGGACACACTGGATGCAATCGATTTTTTGGCCAAGGTGAGATCAGAGAAGGGCAACTATTTGTGTCTAATATTGGCATGACACGCAAACTTTGTGAGCCAAAGGTTAATGCGCGAGAGCAAGCATTTTTAAATATGCTGCAAATAGGGGCACCGATTGAGTTTGGTGCCAATGAACTTGTGCTACACGGAGATGCGGCTTGGCATTTCGGACCAGTTAAAAGGCGCTTTGACTAATTAGCTGACATTCAGTAGACTTTGTCTCAATTCGTTACTTGTCGGAGTGCCCTTGTGGGCTGAGATCGCTGTATTGCGGGATCCGTGGACCTGATCAGGTTAATGCCTGCGTAGGGAACAAGCTGCTTAGTGTGAATCACCAAACTTTGGATGCCTAAGCTGCAATTTGTTAGCGTCGTGCTAATGAGTTATCCACCAACATCTGCACCTTATCGTTATTGGTTTATTCAATGGCGAGGATGTGTATGAACCCAATCTCTTCCTTTTTGGAATTCTGACAAGACACCTTAACTAAAAATGAGGCACGTCATGTCAAATAACAGTAGCAAGTTGTCACGTCGCGAATCGCGCGAAGCGGCATCGGAATTTATCTATAACCTAAAAGGCCAACCATTTCCCAATTCTAAAAAGATTTATGTGGATGGTGAGCAAGAAGGTGTTCGCGTAGGAATGAGAGAGATCTCGTTAAGCGACTCATTTGTGGGTGGAACAGAGGAAGAGCCTGTTTTCGAAAAAAATGAGCCAGTCAGAGTGTATGATACATCAGGCCCCTACACAGATCCTGAGTTCACTCTAAATGTACGTGAAGGCTTGCCTAAGTACAGAGAGAATTGGATTGTTAGTCGTGATGATACGGAGTTATTAAACTCGGTAACGTCTCAGTTCTCTCAACAGCGCATGGCTGATGAAGGATTAGATCATATCCGTTTCGAAAACTTACCTAAGATTCGCCGTGCTAAACCGGGTAAAAATGTTACACAGATGCACTATGCTCGCCAAGGCATTATAACTCCTGAGATGGAGTTTGTTGCCATCCGTGAAAACATGGGTCGCGCAAAAATCCGCGAAGAACTGCTGGCTCAGCAGCATGAAGGGCAGTCTTTTGGTGCCGAAATCCCTGATTTTATTACACCTGAATTTGTACGTTCAGAAGTTGCCCGTGGCCGAGCAATCATTCCAAATAACATCAACCACCCAGAATCAGAACCTATGATTGTTGGTCGTAATTTCTTGGTTAAGGTGAATGCAAACATTGGTAATTCGTCTGTTACATCCTCTATTGAAGAGGAAGTTGAAAAGCTTGTATGGTCAACGCGTTGGGGCGCTGACACGGTAATGGATTTGTCAACTGGACGATACATTCATGAAACACGTGAATGGGTTGTGCGTAATTCTCCTGTGCCAATTGGCACGGTACCAATTTACCAAGCGCTTGAAAAAGTGAATGGGGTGGCTGAAGATCTTACGTGGGAAATTTTCCGTGATACTCTTATTGAGCAAGCAGAGCAAGGTGTGGACTATTTTACAATCCATGCCGGTGTACTGTTAAGGTATGTGCCGATGACAGCTAAGCGTGTGACAGGTATCGTGTCGCGCGGTGGTTCGATTATGGCGAAATGGTGTCTTGCACACCACAAAGAAAACTTCTTGTATACGCATTTTGAAGACATCTGTGAGATCATGAAACAATACGACGTGTGTTTCTCTTTAGGTGATGGCTTACGTCCAGGTTCAATCGCTGATGCAAATGATGATGCGCAACTGTCAGAACTGCGCACGTTGGGTGAATTAACTAAGATTGCTTGGGAACATGATGTTCAGGTCTTTATTGAAGGCCCTGGGCATGTGCCGATGCACATGATCAAAGAAAACATGGATGAGCAGCTAAAGCATTGTCATGAAGCGCCTTTCTATACTCTTGGTCCGTTAACAACTGATATTGCACCAGGTTATGATCACTTCACATCAGGTATAGGTGCAGCCCAAATCGCATGGTACGGCACGGCAATGTTGTGTTACGTGACGCCAAAAGAGCACTTAGGCCTACCAAATAAAGAAGATGTGAAAGAGGGATTAATCACGTATAAGATTGCGGCCCATGCGGCAGATCTGGCAAAAGGTCACCGTGGTGCACAGATCCGAGATAATGCGTTGTCAAAGGCGCGTTTTGAATTCCGCTGGCACGATCAGTTTAATTTGAGCTTAGACCCTGAAAGAGCGCTTTCATATCATGATGAAACGCTACCGCAAGAGTCTGGTAAAGTGGCGCACTTCTGTTCGATGTGTGGTCCTAAATTCTGTTCTATGAAAATCACTCAAGACGTCAGAGATTATGCGAAAGAGCTTGAAGCGCAGGGCATTGATCCGAATAACGTCGGTGATGCTATCGAAATCAAGATGATTGATGTTGAAGCCGAAATGAAAGCAAAATCTGAAGAGTTCAAAAGTAGTGGCTCTGAGATTTATCACAAAGCTATCTAATACTAAGGCCGGCACCATTTGTTAAAGCAAGTGGTGCGTTTTTTAGGGTATTTCATGTCAGAACTTGGTAAAAAGCCTAGTGTGGCTATCGTCGGGTTTGGTCTCGTTGGTCGGATCGTTGCACTGGAGTTGATAGAGCGCTATGACATCACGGTCTTCGAGAAAGATCGGCAAGATGGACAAACAGGTGCGGGTACTTTGGCAGCGGCAATGTTAGCACCACTGGCTGAGTCTGTGATTTGTTCACAAGCGTTGGCGCAGCAAGGGCTTGATGCCATCGAAATGTGGCCTACATTATTGGCAAAGCTCGATCAAGAGGTGTTCTTTCAGCAAGCGGGGAGTCTGATCGTTGCCCATCAGCAAGATCGGGGTGACTTACAGAGCTTTCAACAGCGCTTGAAACCACTTGACGGCCATCACCCATACTCTGCTGATCAACGCATGATTGCGGAGCTTGAGCCTGAGCTCAGTGGACGCTTTACACATGGCCTGTTCTTACCTTGTGAGGGGCAGCTTGATAACTTAGGGTTTTTTAAAGCTAGCTATGAGACGTTAAAGCGCCGAGGTGTGCAGTTTAATTATGGCCATGAGGCAGTTGTAGCTAAAGGCTGTGTTAACAACCAAGCATATGATTGGATAATCGATTGCAGAGGGATTGGGGCTAAAGTGGATAATCCTCTGCTGCGCGGTGTGCGAGGTGAAGTTGCACGTATATATGCACCTGAAGTTTCTTTACAACGTCCTGTCAGGCTTATGCACCCTAGATACCCGATATATATTGCGCCAAAACCAAATCATCAGTTCGTGATTGGTGCAACTGAAGTCGAATCTCAAGACGATGCAGAAATCACCGTACGTTCGACCTTGGAGTTGCTATCTGCCGCCTATACCGTCCATAGCGGCTTTGCGGAAGGTCGTGTATTATCCTTGAGCGCTGGATTACGTCCTGCTTTCGTTGATAACCATCCGCGAATTGAGAAAAAAGACAATGTGATTGCAATTAATGGTCTCTACAGGCATGGCTATCTACTTGCCCCTGTAGTCGTCCAGCAAGCACTTTGTGAGGGTCTATTATGAAGTTAATTTACAATGGTGAAGACATCCAAGTGGATGCACATTTGTCATTACAGCAAATCATCGTCAACAAAGGGGCAAAACCACCGTTTGCGGTTGCCTTGAATGGACAATTTGTTCCGGCGGGACTACTGCCTGAAACCCAGCCTGAAAATGGGGATAGCATCGAAGTTCTGTCGCCCATCCAAGGGGGATAAATGGAAACTACACAGCAAGATAAGCTAAACATTTACGGTGAGAGTTTTGACAGTAGGCTGCTCATCGGTTCAGCTCTTTATCCATCCCCACAGATCATGCAAGACGCTATTAAAAGTTCTGGTGCTGATATTGTGACTGTGTCACTGCGCCGACAGAACTCGGTTGCCGCTGGCGAAGATTTTTGGCAATTAATTAAAGATACGGGTCTGAGAGTATTACCCAATACGGCCGGTTGTCATAGTGTGAAGGAGGTTGTCACACTTGCGCAAATGTGCCGTGAGGTATTTCAAACAGATTGGATAAAGCTGGAATTAATTGGCGATGAATACAACTTACAACCGGATCCAATTGGCTTGTTGGAAGCAACAGACATCTTACTTAAAGATGGGTTTAAAGTGTTGCCTTATTGCACTGATGACCTTGTATTGTGCCAGCGCTTAGCTGACCTTGGTTGTGAAGTGTTAATGCCTTGGGGGGCGCCCATTGGTACAGGTAAAGGCCTTATCAATCCGTACAACTTAAAAACCATCCGTGAGCGTTTGCCAGAACAAACGCTGATAGTCGATGCTGGTCTGGGATTACCCTCTCATGCCTGTCAGGCTCTGGAGCTAGGCTATGATGCAGTTCTTTTGAATAGTGCAGTAGCTGGTGCAGGCGATCCTGTGGCAATGGGAAGTGCATTCGCACATGCCGTCAGTGCAGGGCGAATGAGTTACAAGGCTCAAGCGATGCCAGAAAAAGACGTTGCTGCGCCGTCGACCCCGACCATGGGGATGCCTTTTTGGCATCAAAATTAGTGAATTTTTAGGAGTCAATGTGTCTAACGTTGTATGGAGTATTGCCGGTTCCGACTCTGGTGGCGGCGCAGGTATTCAAGCTGATTTAAAAGCGATGCAAAGCTTTGATGTACATGCTTGCACGGCTATTACGGCCTTAACCGCTCAAAATAGCCTCGGTGTAGAGGCGATCAATGCTGTATCTACTGAAGTGATCGAATCTCAGCTACTGGCACTGGAAGCAGATATGAAAGCTTCGGTGATCAAAATAGGGATGCTTGCTAATGTACAGCAGATCCAGCTAGTAGCTGAACATCTCACACGATATAAAAGCCGCTGGGAGACTCCACCATTGGTTGTTTATGACCCCGTTGCTATTGCGACCAGTGGCGATGCTTTGACTGAAGAGGATACCGTTGATGCAATCAAGACACACTTATTGCCTTTGGTGGATGTGATCACACCCAACACCCATGAAACGCAGATACTGACCGGGGTGTATTTAATTGGCCCGGAAGCTGTGCGAGAAGCTGGGCAAAAGCTACGAGGTTTTGGTGCTAAAGCTATTGTTATAAAAGGCGGACATTGGGATTACCCGAAAGGCTATTGTATTGATTATTGCTGGTATGATGATGAAGAATATTGGCTTGGTAATGAAGCTATCAACACACCACATTCTCATGGTACTGGATGCAGCCTATCTTCCGTTATCGCTGCGTGTTTATCGAAAGGTTATCCGTTAAAAGATGCTTTTATTTTGGGCAAGGCCTACATCAACAAAGGGTTGAAATCTGCAATCCGTTTTGGTGAGGGTATTGGTCCGGTCGCTCATACTGCGTTTCCTCATCAACTCGAAGACTATCCACAAGTTATTGAGGCGGGTAGTTGGCTGGGAGATGAACTTGATTTTATGGTACCTGATGATTACAACTACGCCGCAGGTTTTTCACCAATTGATGGGGAGTTAGGATTATATGCGGTAGTGGACACGATAGACTGGGTTGAACTATGCCTAAAAAATGGTGTTAAAACCGTGCAGCTCAGAGTTAAAGACGCACAATCACCTACACTAGAGCAGGATATTGAAAAAGCGATCTTACTCGGTAAACAGTATGATGGCAGAGTGTTTATTAACGACCATTGGCAACTTGCTATTAAACACGGAGCTTATGGCGTGCACTTAGGGCAAGAAGATCTCAATGTTGCTGATTTGCACGCCATTCAAAAAGCAGGCCTTCGCTTGGGCTTATCTACCCATGGCTTCTACGAAATGCTGCGTGCTCATAATTACCGCCCCAGTTATCTGGCGTTTGGCGCTATTTATCCGACGACGACTAAAGATATGACAGGGCAAATTCAGGGTCTTGAAAAATTGAGACACTTTGTTCCTCTAATGAAAGCACATTACCCTACGGTTGCGATTGGTGGCATTGATTTGTTACGCGCAAGTGAAGTGGCGCAAACCGGTGTAGGCAGTGTTGCGGTCGTTCGAGCGATTACAGAAGCTGTTTCTCCCGAACAGGCCATCGTAGAACTCAAACAGGCTATTGACGAACAATGAGCAAAGAGCTAAGCGATAGAGAGCGGTTGAGATACAGTCGCCATTTATTGTTGGATAAAGTTTCAGAAACTGGCCAGAAACAGCTCAAAGCAGCCCATGTGGCTGTGATTGGTTGCGGAGGATTAGGCAGTCCTGTGCTATTTTATCTCGCAGCGAGCGGAGTTGGTAAATTATCATTTTTCGATGATGATCAAGTTGAGCTGTCTAATTTACAGCGACAAATTTTGTACAAAGTGAATCACCTTGGCCAAGAAAAAAGTAACGCGGCGAAAAAGGTACTCACAAGTCTTAACAATGATATTGAGCTAGTACCCAATAATGTCAGATTGAGCGCCGACAATATTAATGCCATGCTGTCTGATGTACAGTGGGTTGTTGATTGTAGTGACAACTTCAAAACTCGATATCTACTTAATGAGTATTGTTATCGACATCACAAGGTATTGGTCTCTGGTGCAGCACAAGGGACAAATGGCCAGTTTGGCTTTTTTGACTATCGTGAAAAAAGTGCTTGTTACGCTTGCTTATTTCCAGAAGCTTCGCAAATCGATGTAGAGTTGAATTGTCAAAATGCGGGGGTCATGAGTCCACTGCTTGGTATTGTTGGCTCAATGCAGGCGCAGGCTGTTTGCAATGGTATTTTAGGACTACAGAAAGGAGATAGCTTTTTTGTGACGATTGACGCACTGACACTCGCGCAGAGACGCTTTCAGCTTACCAAAGATCCATCCTGCACAGTTTGCTGTGAGTAGAAAGTAAAAAAGGCCCGCAGGGCCTTTTTTATCGGTAAACACTATTTTGCAATCGTAGCAAAGGGGGTTCCCATTCTTGTTACTGTTTCAGGTTGTTGATCAGCTAAAAAGTCTGCTTTGTCAGCACCCCAAGCCAAGATGACCGTCGAACCTAATTTGAAGCGCCCCATTTCTTCGCCTTTTTTCAACTTAACGGCGTTGTCGCCCTCAGCTGGGTAATTCCAACTAAAGATATCTTTACCTGCTGGTGGAGTAACTGTCCCAGCCCAAATAGTCTCGATGCTCGCTACAATGGTTGCACCTACTAAAACCATTGAAAGCGGTCCTATTTCGGTATCAAAGATTGCAACTACGCGTTCATTGCGCGCGAATAGGTTTGGAACATTTTGCGCGGTAAGCGGGTTTACAGAGAATAAATCACCAGGTACATAAATCATTTTTCTCAGCACACCATCAACAGGCATATGAATACGGTGGTAGTCCTTAGGCGCTAAGTATATCGTGGCAAACTTTCCGCCATCGTATGGCGCCACATCCTGCTCACTGCCACCAAGCAAAGTCTGTAAACTATAATCGTGACCTTTTGCTTGAATGATTTGTCCATCAATTACGTCACCCAGTTGGCTAATAGCGCCGTCTACAGGGTGAGCCAAAATATGCGCTTCGCTAGCTAGCGGACGGATCCCAGGTTTTAGTGGGCGAGTGAAGAACTCATTAAAAGTTTTATAATGCGCGGGATCTTCATACAGTGCTTCGCTCATATCAATCTTATATTGCTTGATAAACAGCTTAATCAACTGCGTGGTCAAGGCACCTGCTTGTGCAGCTGCTAGCTTACCAACCAAACGTGAAACAGCATGTTTAGGGAGCGCATATTGCAATGCAATTTTGATTTTATCCAAGTTCACATTATTTTCCTGAGTTGTATGTGCCAAACGTTATTAAGTTATCGCTTGGCTTATTTAAATCGTAATTATCTAAAACCGGTAAGGAATAGTATCAAACTCTTGGCGCCCGTGCACCTGCGCGGCCGTCGGCCATCGACTCCAAAATACGGTGGTAACTATCAAAGCGCAATTCGCTAATCTTGCCCTGTTCAACTGCTTCTAAAATTAAGCAGCCGGGGTCATTCAAGTGTTTACAGTCTCTAAATCGGCAGCCACCGATATACTCTCGAAACTCTTTGAAACACCATGTTACCCGGTCAACTTCTAGGTGCCAGAGTCCGAACTCGCGTATCCCTGGGCTATCAATCAGGTTTCCGCCGCTAGGTAAATGATGAAGTTTGGAAACCGTGGTGGTGTGCTGACCGAGGCCACTATTTTCGGAGACTTCTTGTGTTAAGATACCTGCATCCGGCAGAACTGTATTCACAAGCGTAGATTTACCCACCCCGGATTGACCAACAAAGATGTTATTTTTGTCTACCAACAGAGATTTAAGTTCTTCTATCCCTTTTCCTGACTTATTACTGACAAGCAGGACTTGGTATCCAAGCTCCCGATAAATATCAAGCACATCATCCACGTATTCGAGGCCTTCGTCATCGAGCAAGTCTATTTTATTCAGGATGAGAATTGGCTCAATACCCATGTCTTCGCATGCCACTAAGTATCTATCGATGATCTGAGGTGTAAATTCAGGCACTACCGCAGAAACCATGAGGATCTGATCGATGTTTGCAGCAACAACTTTAACGCCGTCATAAAAGTCAGGACGAGTTAGCTGTGAGCGTCGCTCTTCTACGGCCTCAATAACGCCAGCAAGGTCGCCTTCACTTACTTTGGCGCGACGAAATATGACATTATCGCCACATACTATGCTGCCTACGGTACGTCTAATATTACAGCGCAGTACTTCGCCATCTTGAGCTTCGACATCTGCATGCTGACCAAAGCGACTAACAACAGTCGCATTTTCTGTGGGGCCTAAGTTATCTGATTGCCATTGCAATTCAGCGCTTTCATTATGTTTGGCTTTAGCCAAACGCTTTTGGTGGTTGGCCTTAATCCTTCTGGATTGGCCATGACTGAGTTTTTTACGTTTTGCCATATCAATAAACTCACGAGACGAATTATTGCGAATGATTGGTGTATAAGCCATTCATAGGCTATAACTCAATAAAATTGCCCCGCTTTGTAAAAAAAAGCTTTTGGTCGAGTGATGAAGCTAATATGATATATCTAATTGCATTGGATCTAAAGGAAAGTACCGCTAAGGTAGTGTATGTCTTTTCATGAATCAAACTTGGTATGGCTCGACCTAGAGATGACAGGGCTAGAACCTAAAACAGATAAAATTCTCGAAATCGCTACGGTGATCACTGATGTTGATCTCAATGTGTTAGCGGAAGGCCCTGTAATTGCTATACATCAAAGCGATGACTTACTGGACAACATGGATGAGTGGTGTACCAACCAACACGGTCGTTCAGGTCTTACCGCTCGCTGTAAAGCGAGTACTTTTGATGAAGCTTATGCTGTTAAAGAAACACTCGATTTTTTAAAACAGTGGGTCCCACCTGGAAAATCTCCCATGTGTGGTAATTCAATTGGCCAAGATCGTCGCTTTTTACATAAGTATATGCCCGAACTAGAGGCATATTTTCATTACCGCAACTTGGATGTAAGTACCATTAAGGAACTGGCGCGTCGTTGGCGACCTGAGTTGTTGAAGGATATTCAGAAAAAAAGCTCGCATTTGGCATTGGACGATATCAAAGACTCCATCATGGAGTTGAAGGTTTATCAGCAAAAATTCTTCAAAATTTAAAAAAAGTACTTGCAAAGCTTTTCGTATCTTGTAGAATCCTGCCCCGCTTGAAAGGACAAGTTCAATATTTATTGAGATGTGTCCAGAGCGGGTATGAAGCGGCACTAGCTCAGCTGGTAGAGCGCGACCTTGCCAAGGTCGAGGTCACGAGTTCGAACCTCGTGTGCCGCTCCAATCT
>NZ_AUYB01000141.1 GCF_001625655.1 Pseudoalteromonas luteoviolacea DSM 6061
CCCATGGCTCTTCGTGTAAATGGCACTCAGCATACCTTGCGTATCATACCCAACTTGCATGGTGACCCCCCCTTTAAGGTACTCAGTCACCTGCCCCCGTTCATTGGTATTCACAATGCGATAATACGTTTGCCCTTCGCGCCCATCCCGAGCTTCGGTCTTGGCCAAGACTTGACCAAAGGCATATTCAATGGCAACCCCTCG
>NZ_AUYB01000142.1 GCF_001625655.1 Pseudoalteromonas luteoviolacea DSM 6061
TTATTCCCTTTACTGTCAAATTGGGTATCAACAAAAATCCAATTCCCTTCATTGTTTTGCGTCGCCACGCGCACCGTTCGGTTAAATTGGTCAATATAGGTCTTGATAGTGGGTTTTCCGGCTGACAGTGTTGTTAACTGCATGACAGCAGTGTGAGGCGCCTCACTATCTGGCACCAATACAACCGAATAGACAGCAGGTTGGCCCGTTGTTTTTTCACTATATGGGCGCTGGTAATCATCATAATCAAATGATGTGGTTATATACCGACCCGCTCCAATTTGCTTTTTAACGCTTTTGGTCAAGCCAGTTGCACTGTCTATTTCTGACAGGGTTTCGAACCCTTTAGCGTTGGTATGCTTCTTAACAAAATAACCATCGCTGGTATAAACAAAAGCTTCTTTTCTGCTTTCATATTGACCATTTGCAACTTGGGCTGTCGTCGTGATTGAATCAGGCAATCCATAAGCATTTATTGTCGTTGTCACCGTACTACCAAGCCCAGAGCTTGGCGAAACCACATACTTTCTTGGTTTACGGCTCGCGTGAAAATCGCGCCAGTTGGTTGTGATTGATACCGTCTCATCTAGGTCTTTCTGTATTACTGCTTCCCCACGACCAATTGGATTAAAGTTGCTCCCCAAGTTACCGGCGCTAAACATCATGAGTTCGTTGCCAGACCCAGAATGACTATAGAGATTGAGCGCATCTTCACTGTGCCTGCTCTTTATTTTGTATTTGGTTGTTTTTGAACTGGTTAGTTTGTCAAGCCACCATGTGTCTGCATTTGTAACATAAGTGTTCTCTACTCGCTTTTCTCTTTTATTAAAGCTGTCTTCACTCGTTAGTAATACGTTTAACTCATTGCCATAGGCATCAACTTCCAAGACCTCTTTGATTCTTGTACTTAGCTTGTTTTGCAAGTTATTGATATCACGTGCAGTGGTGACGTGTTTTTTCAGATAATTATGGTGTACTTTACCTGATGACACATAGTGAGCTGGGTTGTCTAACCATTTAAACTCACTATGACTAATGGCTTTTGTTTCGCTATCAGCATTGCCCAGTAACGTTGCGGCATAATCAAAATCACTGTCTCTAAAGGTCGCTTGGGTGATTAACTTGCCATGTCGCGGAAACTGCTGAGAGTAGTCCGACTGGGTAATTAAGCCTTTGTCGATATTCTTTTCAATGATACTTCTAAAACCTAAAAAACCCCGTCCATCGGCACTAAAAACCGCGCCTTTGTATGCATACTCTGTCGCTGACGTACCACCCACCCCGTTACTTTGTTCAAAGCGCGACACGGTGTACATACTCGAACTAAAGTGGAATGCATTGTCGATATCACCAATATAACTATGGTCCGTTTCATAATGAGGTGTAGAGCCTATCCCCCCTTGCGAACTAGACAATGGCAGCAACTTCCAGCTTGCTTTACGGCCCAGTCCATCTTGTATAGATTCAACGATGGCATTGGGCTGGTAGGTACTTAGGCTACTAGCACTCGATACCGAACCACTGTTGCGGTTGTAGTAGACGTAATTAATGCCTTTACCTGTCATTTTTGAACCGGAAACAGGGTCTTTAAAATAGCATTTGGCTGGACCAAACGTGCAATGTTCGTCTTTGTATAAGAACATCAAATCGGTAAGCCCTTTACCAAAGCCATCTGCTGCAAAGGTTTCCCCCGCTCTACCAACAATATCGGTATTTTTCACCTCAATTGCATATTTCCCTGTCAATTTGTCATAGACAAAGTGATAGGCATCATATTTATAAATACTTGAATCAATTCCCGGTTGAAAGTTGACTCTACTCGTCGACCCGTTGCCATAGTATGAATACAGCTCTGCGCCACACTTTTCAACGAAAGTATTCGGTTTAGATTGAACGTTTACACAATACTCAGTATCTATCTTTCCGGGCATGATCAATTCGGCTTTACCGTCACCATCCACATCAAAAGGGATCAAGCCGTTAAGGAATTTGGGTATGAGATATATTGACCACTCAGCGCCATAGGTATGCCAATAATGCATGGGTCGAGTTGCAATACTCTTTCCAAGAGAGTATGGCATTTCAAATGTCCTGTCTCCCATATTTATCGCGACGTGGAGATTGCCATCAGCGCCAGTGGCATTTCGCCAACCTAGCCAATCCATCAAGCCGTCTCCATTAACATCAAATAACATACTAAACGCGCTGGTGTCTGCACTCAGCCCACCAAATTTAATATCAACCTCACTCTTTACTAGCGCACCACCAGACCATTCAAGATATAGCGCTTTCGTCAATTCAAAGGTAAATACTTGTCCTCCTGAAAAAGCTATTTCAACGGGTTCTGAAATCGCGATATCTGGCGTGCCATCGCTATCTAAATCACCAGGAAAGGTCACTGCATTTTTATGATCATGAGATCGTTCTACACTCCAACTGTGTATTAAGTGTTTGTTCGATTCACTAAAAGTAGAGTCACCTGTACGTTGAGCGTTGAGATATAAGTGAAGTTTTGCTGTCCCGCCATTAAAATCAGTCCCCCTATAAACAACAATGTCATCATAGCCATCACTATTGAAGTCTGAGATATTCGTAACAGTATCGTATTCACCCAAAGAGATATCTGTATTGTACCAGCGAGGGGAGGCGTTAAACTGACCAAACCCTAGTCGCAATTTATCACTTTCGTTTTTAACCCATAAGTCTGTCAAACCATCTCTGTTAAAATCACCAGATGTACATTCCGCATTCATCATACCTGTTCTCACAACACAGGTTGGCATGCTCAAATCATGCACTTTGCTATTTCCCTCAGGGTCTACAAAATGCTTAGGCCAGTCTCTTACACCATCTCCATTGCGGTCACCATTAGGTAACCAATCAGATGGGTACTTAGCGTCGGATGATGCAGCCAAAGAATTACCGTGCCTATCTGCAACTTTCCTAACATCATAATGTATTGGCTTATTGTGCCAATTAATTGTGGTGGCAGGTAAGCAGTAAGCATTCGATGCAAAACAAAGGGTCACGCTCGACAATAACTCAGTGTTATTTGCCTTGTTATTTTCATATGCCAATGCGTAGCTGTTAACTTGTGTCGTCGATACTTTGGTTTTTATCATCGCCAAGCGTTTAGTGGACTCTAGGCGGCCACCCGCAACATATCGTAGTGAGCTTTGGCGCTTGTTTTCGTAGATGAACTCAACCTGATTGCGACCTTTGGCAATGGCAGAGTCGCCAGTGTAGGAGATCACATCAATGAGCTTTTCACCTTCACCACCTAAAACATAATCGTAATGAATAAAATTGCGCCCACTTGCATCATGCTCGTACTCAATCATCCAAGCATATGCAGCTGTTTTATTTCCGTGTACAACTTTGCTCTGTGCACTTTTGCCAAAATAAGCTGTGCGACCATTTTTGTATCGCACAACAAAATATGACGCACTATCATTGGTGCTATTTACCTGTCTAACAGATACAAAACTATCTAGTTCTGTTCGGTAATACGTGTCGCTTTCACCATAGTTGCCGCTCGTCGCAACAAGACGCTGTCCGTTTAAGCAAAGCCTGTCATCAGTACCATAATCTGGAGCAGCTTTGTAGCCATCTTGTGCTATCGTTGCATCACATCGACTAATAGATTGCAAACCGGATACAGACCACCCACGCCCTGCAACGCCAACCCCAGACGAAGAAGAGTAATTTAAGGCAATATTGGGCTGCATTTTGGCTCGCCCAGGTGGTAGCTTAATTGGTATTTGATAAGCTGCAGCGCCGCCATTTACACTGGCTTTCGCCGAGATGGCACCAATATTATCTACAGTTGGAAGGTCAACAGACGGTAGTGGGTCGTTGGTAGGCATTGCTACCCAGTTGTCGTTTACGACGATCCCTGATTGTGAACCAATCTGATTGCATTGTTGGTTGTCGCAGGCGAGCACTCGTACTTTTTGAAAGCTCTTTAGTAAACTATGTTTCAGCGGTACGGCAGTTTGTTGAACATTGTGTACCTGTTGCCATTGTCCACTATGATTCAACCCCTGTACTTGGTATTGCACATTACCATCTACAGGTTTCCAAACGAGATATTCGTCATTGTTAATTGTTGTCTTGCAAACGTTAGAGGCGGGCGAATTGGCGTTTGCAGAACTCAAACCACTTACATTACTTGAGTGAATATTTCCGTAATACACTACATCACTGTAACTTGTACAAGAGCTCCCACTCTTGCAATACTGTACTTTAAATGCCCTTAGCTCATTTCCATAGGTCGTCAAACTATGTTGATTCCCATAGGTCCTTTCTACTAGATTCCAAGACAAAGATGTTGAGTCGTCGCAAACATCGGATTGTTCTGTTAGAACTGCGCTGTATACCAATGATTGTATGTGTTCGCCCGCGGCCGGCCACACTAAATTATTGGGAGTTTCCAAATTGAGAAATGCTGGTGCTTCTAACTTTAGATGCTGAAGACTAATTGGCTCGGCTGCTAGGAAAGTTCCTCCTAACTGTTTGGCGCTGATCCTATATCGATATGTGCCTGACTCTCTATTTAAACTTAAACGCGCGTAGTGCGTCCCATCTACATTTCCAACATATCGAGTATATATCTCAGTATATGGACCTCTATTTACCGACTCTTCGACTCGATATTCAAGTCCTTCAATATATCCACTGTTACATCCACTGTTGAAATTGTTTTGTAGACAGACAAAATTACCATTTTGAAGTGTGCTACTGAGGCTACTGACCTCTGGACCTTTAACCATATCAGAAAATGGTGTATTTCCTGGATCTATATAATTTGGTTGAGTCCACATCAACACAACTTGACCGTTTATATTTGATGAAGAAATAATATAATCTGGAGAGGTGTTACCAAAACCCTGCCCAATGGCAGTCCATGACAATAAGCAAAAGCTTACCAAAATAATCTTTTTCAGATCTATCCGTGACATAATATTTACTTAATAAAAACAACTAAACTGCAATTTTACATTTTAAAAACTTAAACTCAACGCTTAATGATTATTTTCATATAATTT
>NZ_AUYB01000143.1 GCF_001625655.1 Pseudoalteromonas luteoviolacea DSM 6061
TGGGTTGAAGATAAGTTATTGCAACTGGCTAAGGTGTTTTGTATTGATGTGTGTGCGTATGCAGTGATGAGTAACCACACTCATATAGTTTTATATGTTGATGATAAAAAAGCAAAACGCCTGACTGATAAAGCCATTGTTATACGTTGGCATAAGCAATTTAAAGGGAGTTGGTTAACCCATAAGTTTATCAATGGAGAAACACTTACAAACTCAGAGCGTTGTTTATTATCAGAGCTCATAGACGAATATAGAAAGCGATTAGCTGATATAAGCTGGTTTATGCGAACGCTAAACGAAGACATCGCGCGTAAGGCGAATAGAGAAGATGGCTGTACAGGCCGATTCTGGGAAGGGCGCTTTAAATCACAAGCTTTGTTAGATGAAGCCGCGTTGGC
>NZ_AUYB01000144.1 GCF_001625655.1 Pseudoalteromonas luteoviolacea DSM 6061
GTTTCATTACAGCAGATCAGTCTCAATTTTTATAAATCGAGTAACAGGTTTTACGAACCAATCAATGTGCACTTTTGGTAGTTCTTCACCTTGAGTTTGCTTACCTCTAGTGGTTTGCATTTTGAGGCGTATTCACAGAGTTACTTAAGTTCGTTTTATCTAGAAATTTAAAAAGCTCATTATTTGATGAAAGAACAAGTGTTGTATCTTCAGAAATAATGGATGGGTAAGACGCCAATGTGCGGGTAAATTCATAAAAGGCGATAGCTTCAGGTGATTGATTGTAGGCTTGTGAATAAATTTGAGCAGCTAAAGCGTCAGCTTTTCCCCTTATCTCTTCTACTTGCTGATAAGCTTCTGATTGAATTTTATTTAGGTCTCTGACTCTATCACCCCGAATTCTGGCAGCTTCGCCATTACCCTCTGATAAGAAACGCTCCGCTATTTGCTTTCTTTCACTGATCATACGTTCATAGATTTTTGGACGAACACTGGCGTTGTAATTGATTCTTTTGAAACGAATATCTAACAGCTCGATACCAAATACAGCGACTTTTTGTGAAGCTGAATCAAAAATCTCTTGCTCAACAAATTTTCGTCCTTTCTTTATCGGTACTAAGGTGCCAATTTTAAGCTCTTCTTCAAAGGTACTTAATAAACCCTCTCTTAATGCGGTGCGGTCTCGTCTCGTTCTAATAATTTCGATAAGTTCATGCTTAGCAACCGCATTACGGGTTTCACTACCTAAAATATCATCTAATCTTGATTGAGCGCTGTATTCATCTTTTAATCTAAGAAAATACTGTAGGGGATCAACAATCCTCCATCTAGCAAATAAATCTACTGAAATATAAAGTTTATCTTTTGTCGGCATATCTGATGGCCTGCCATCCCATTCTAAAACACGTTTATCCATTACATTTATCTGTTGTACAAACGGTATTTTTACCTTCAGACCAGCATCTGTTATTGGTTCGCCAATCGGTTTACCAAACTGAGTGATAATGACTTGTTCGACCTCACTGACAGTGTATAGGCTATTTCTTGCAAAGATAAACACAACCACGGCTATAAAAATTGTTGAAAATCTGAGTAGGTTATTCACTTTAGCTCTCCTAGTTTTGAATTACCAAAGTGCAATAGTGGCAATACGTTATGTTCAGTGTGGTTAAGAATGATTTTTGAGCGAATATTTGGGAGTACTTGCTCCATTGTCTCTAGATAGATTCTTTTTGTGGTGACATCGGGAGCTTCAAGGTATTCGACGTACAGTGCCTGAAAGCGTGCAGCATCGCCTTTAGCTTCATTGATGCGCTTTAACCTATAACCATCAGCTTCTCTTATCCTTTGATCTTTTTCTCCTAAAGCCAATGGGATCACCTTGTTGTAATCTCGACGAGCTTCATTAATGAGTTTTTCTTTTTCTTGCTGCGCTTGATTTACTTCGTTAAAAGAGGCTTGAACAGGTTGTGGTGGATTTATATTTTTCAGTTGAACTTGGTCAATTCTAATACCCATTGCATATTTTGTTGAAAGAGCCTGCATTTTGCTTAATGCCTCAGACTCAATTTCTTGCCTGCCAATAGTGATAACTTCATCAACGGTTCTATCACCAACAACTTCTCGCATAACCGATTCAGATACGTGCCTTAATGTCTCAGAGGGTTCTCTTACTTCAAACAGAAACTTTGTCGGCTCATCAATACGATATTGAACGACCCATTCAATAAGTGCTGCGTTCAAGTCCCCTGTAACCATTTGAGTTTCTTTTAAGCCTAGAGTTTGTCGTGATGATTGATTACGCGCATCGTTGCCATGAGTTGAAAAACCAAATTCTTGCTTGAGTTGACGTTTAACAGCGACAATGGTTGATTTATCAATATTTAAAGGTAATTTAAAATGAAGTCCTGGTTGTTCAGTGTGTGAAAACTTGCCAAACCGCTGTATCACAGCGACAGAGTCACTAGGAACGGTATAAACCGAGCTCCACACACTCAACAAAATAATGACTATAGATACAGTAATCAGGAAGTGAAAAGGTGGTTTTTTTGGGGCGTTTTTTTTGTAATTGAAAAATTTCTTAAATAAATTATTTAGAGTGGGGGGGGATTTACTTCCGTTCCCCCAGGGGTTGCCATTACTTGATAATTGTTTCATTTTTGAAGCGCTCCAAGTTGAGTAGGCTTAGCTGTACTAAGTGAAATATTTATTTACGTAGGGGGAGGTCATAGCTGAGAGTAGCCCCACGTAGTCAATTTTAAATTCAATTTCTTGTCCTATTTGCAAAGGCGTGTCAGTACTTTCTATTACAATGTGATCACTGCTACTTGATACAATTGATAATCCTTGCGGAGAGATGAGTCCTTGAGGGTCAACATCTTGCCTGCCTAAAGCAAGTATTGCCTGATCTACGTCACCTCTGTTTGTCGTTTCATACTGCTCTCCAAAAGCATTTTTATGACGCTTCCCCCAAGGCATAGATGGCTTTCGATTGGATTCGATCACTTCGGCAATGAGCTTTACCGTGTCTGTATGTGCGCCGATAATACAACGTTTTTTGAGTGCTTCTACTCCAAAATAAATAGATTCTCCCAAACGCAATTGATTAACGCGATTTATGTTGTCTGAACTAAACGCCCATAATAAATTTGCAGAATTTCCCCCTGAAATAATGTCTAGTTTAAGTTGAAATTTTGTCTCTATCTCAGACGCTATTTTGGCCAAAAATGCCATATTGTGATGGTCGGGTGCGATGCCATATCTACATGTCAAATTAGCCCCAATACCTTTTAAACTTATGTGTGGTAATGAACGTGTTTCTTTGATTATCTTAATAAGATCATCTGGCATTACACCTTCTCTTAAATCGCCTAGCTCGACCATGATTATCACTTGATGGAATACCCCTAGTTTTTTCGCTGTTGAAGAGAGGGCCTGTATGGTTGAAAGTTCTGTGTTCAGGCTAACATTACAGTTCAGCACTACCTGTTCAACTTGGCTCAACATGGGAGTTCTTATCAACATAATAGGCACTTTAATGCCGGCTCGACGCATTCTTTCAACATTTTCAATTCTTGAATCAGCTAGAGTGGTTGCACCCGCATCTATCAGTAGTCGAGCAATAACTGGATGGCCCATAAATACTTTAGTAACAGGCACAACGTCTATTGACAGAGGTTTGAGCATTTTAATTAACAGGGCTGCATTCTCTGCTATTTTAGTACTGTCAATTTGCAGCCGAGGGTTGCTCATTGTAGCGTGGGTGTTTTTATTCTGAGATGCGGAAACTTTACTAGGATCATATGTACTAAAAACATACTTGAGCGGCTTAATGCATCAGTAACGGGGATCGAGAAATCCTTAGAGTAGCGGTATGTATATTCTTCTATATCTGCATCATTCATCGCTTCATGGTTAATGCATATTCCAATAACCTTTGTTTGCGAAAAGCGTTCAATCAGATCTATTTCGGATGACAGTTTTGGCATTGGCATATCAGCAAAATCTACTCTTTCTTTTCTATGGGGTGCATGTTGTAAAATGACCGCATTTGGTGCACTTCCTCTTAAAATCATCGCACTGGTTGAAAATGCAGGATGACTTAAAGCACCTTGACCTTCAATAATGATGATATCTGGCTTTTCAACGTGATAAGCACGATGAATGACTGCTTCAAGTTCTCCGGGGCAGAATTGTGCCGGTATTGAGTCTATAACTAAACTATAAGGGGCTCCTTGAATAACACCGGTTTGACCTGTTGCTATAAAGGTAACTTTTAAACCATATTCTTTGAGAGCATTACTTAATGTGACTGCTGTGGTGCGTTTTCCGATTGCACAATCAGTACCCATAACTGCCACTCTTGGGCAAGGAACTTCTTGAATAATGTTTCTAAAAACTTGAAGATTACCTTTATTGATAGGTCTTCTTATGTCATAAAGCGAAACGCCATACTTTTTGCTCGCCGCAATAAATTCAGAGTCGTCATTTAAGTACTGATGTAATCCATTAACTATATTCATGCCCAGTGACATGGCTTCTAACATAACTTGTCTGTCTGAGTTAGATAGCAATCCATTTGAATGCGCTAAACCGTAAATAAAAAAGTTGATAGGCTCATTCGTCATTTCAAACGCTTCATTAAGGCTTGAGTAAATTGGGATGCCATTTCTTTTGTTATCCAAAACGAGCCCTGAGTCTAAACCAGCCATTTCGCTATCAATGACTGAGAGGATTCTAAATTTAGATGAGTGTCTTATAAGCCCATTCGCTGTTTTACCATCACTTTTTGTGAAATTAGCTTCGCAATAGATAATCGCAGTTGGAACAATATCTAAGTCCATAAAAGAGTTTGACATAATCTTTTTAACTTGATTTTGATCGTGGTTATGCCCTGAAGAGTGTAGGAAGGCAGGTTCTTCTGCCTTGAGTGACTTTTTATTCATGATAACACCTCTGTGTAATACATACTAAGAGGACAATTTGTGCATGCCGAGGCGCTAAATCGGAAGAGGTACAAGTAGTCCCCACTAAATTAGTTGGGGGAATATCCATGTCAGTCTATTTTTTGACCAGTAGATAGTGGAAAGTCAAATTAAACTAAAGATATTTTACTTAAATTTTAACCTTGTGCGTTGCAATCAATTTATTTGAGCTAGCACAAAGCCAATCAATTCTTGCTGGGCATCGTATCTTGGGATGACTTGGTGTTTTTGATATCGATACAAAAGTGCATTGATGCCAACTAATGAACCTTAAATCGGATAAGAGGTTAGCTTAATCGATTTAAGGCATGTTCTTTTTTGAAAGCAAAGTTTATCCCGAGCTTAGGTCAGACACTACTTCAAAGGCATGCGCTCACCGTCTAGTGCACCGCGATAAAGGTTGTCATCTTCGATAAATAGTATTTCTCCATATTTTCCTTTCTTGATACTAGAGTCGATGGCAATTACTTTGCCATTATGGCGGGTTTCTATTTTACGCTGAGATGTATGGCCAACAACAACATGGTCAACGTCAAAATGCTTTAACAATAGCTCAAGCTCTTTTTCAGTTGCACCATTATCTTTAAAGTATCCGCGATACCAAACTAAGCCATTGCTTTTATGAAGAAACCTAGCCATTCCTGTGCGTGTTTGATGAGGTTCACCTTTGACTAGGTAGCTTTTAAAAATGTGGTTAAGATCGCTTAAAGACAAAGGCTGTTTGGCCAACGATGGATGAAATCCGCCATGTGTAAACAAGTAACCGTTAATTTTCAGTAGAACAGGTTTTGACCTTAACCAACGACCGAGAATGGTATTTTTGCCGATTAACTTTTGAAAAGGTACTTTTAAAAACTCCCCTGTTTTTATATATTTTGGATTTAGGTATCTTAAGTCGCCATTGAGTACCATGACTTCGTGGTTACCTAATAAGAGATGGACTCTTCCACCTGCTCTCAGTGCCTGTTGTTCAATCTTATGCACAAGCCACAATATTTCAGTAACTTGGTCACCTCTGTCGAAAATATCCCCGGTGATAACAAAATGCCCCTTACCAAACGCCCAGTTGTCTTTTCTATCTAATATTCCATTGTTTTTTAACAACGTTTTCATAAGGTGATATTGGCCGTGCAAGTCACTTAGGGCTGCGATTTTCTCTTTTGTTTCAAAAATAATCGGATCGTCTTTAAACGTGGTTTGCTCTACTTGCGCACTTAGGCCACAGTAATTAAGTGAGTGAGGAGCCTCTTTTGTTGCTAGTGGGTGGTTTTCTTTACTTACTTGGTCATCACATATCCAACTTACGTTCATATGTTTAGGTTCTACGTCAATATAGGGGCCGTCAGTTACTTTGATGTTTGCTTGCAGGTTGAGTGAGTAAAAAGTAAAAATTATTGCAAATAATTTAAATAAAATAATAATAGATATTGCACATGTTTTCATGTCTGCTCCTAGGGGGCCATCTTCCATGAGGCCCAGTTCTGGTATCAAAATTTCAATTCAACGCCTACATATCCAAACCGACCTTTGCCACCTCCGTAGCCTGAGTAGAAGTTACCTCGCCCACTTGGATAAAACGGGCCAAGGTTATCAAATAAGTTATTAATGCCACCATAGACTTTTAGGTCATACCCGCCGTCTAATTCTGTATTGTAAGACACTGATAAATCGTGTCGAATATAGCTTCCGTAGTCGTTAAACTCGAGCGGCTCGGGGTTTTCGATACAGCCACTGTCTAGCTCTTGTGAGGCACAACGTTCAGCGTTATCAGCGAGCATTTCTTCATACTCTCTTTCATCTGATAGGCTCGCGGTGAATTTACCTAAGTACTTGGTGCGCCAGCGGACTCGCCAGCTCTCGTATTTCCATCTAAGTGACGCTGAGAGCTTATCTTTAGACATGCCATACCCTGCGTTGTCGTCTGTTACCAAACCATCGTTGCCTAAAAAGGTCTCTGAACTTTCTATTATGTGGTTGTGATCGGCTTTAAAGGTAAGTTCACCCAAATCGGATAAGTCGTAGTTATATTCAAGGGCAACATCTATGCCCTTGTAACGCAACTCGTCAAGGTTAAACTGCCGCTGTAGTACTTTGGTGATTTGGCCATCTTCATTGCGCGTAATTTCTTGGCAAAATGCATTGTCATTTCCAAACGGAGTGCTGGAGTTATAACATTCATCCAAAATACGGCTATTCGAGATTTCTGAAATAGCGTCGATTACTGAAATATCAATGTAGTCAACAGCAAGGCTTAGCCCTTCAACTGGTGTCATGGTAATACCGAAAGTGAAGGTATCGGCTGTTTCTTCGCGCAATTCAGGGTTACCAGTATTGGGAGAGTATTTGCTGCTGCTTTCATCCTCAAATTCAAAATCAGGATCTGCAGCAAGTAGTGCGGCTATGTTTGGGTCAAGGCGGCACATATCATGACCAGGATCTGTTGAGGTCGCCGTTACGCTGTCACAAATATCACTAAAGCTATCAAAATCACCTCGAGGCGGAGACATGAGTTCTGTAATGGTTGGTGCCCGCTGCGCTCGGGCGAAATTTGCGCGCACAAAATAGTTGTCTATTGGTTGCCAAAGGAAACCTATTTTGTAGCTTGCAACTGTACCTATGGCATCAATATCATAATTAGCCAGTCTTAGGGATGTTTCAAGAGACAGAGACTTCGCAAATGGCTTATTTTTCAACAGCGGTACATCAAATTCAGCAAAAGCTTCAAAAACGCTCATGTCTCCCTTAAATTGAGGAACGACGTTCCAAGTAATACCACCTACTTGCATGTCTCTTGAAGTTTTAATTTCTTGCGTGTCTTTTCTATACTCACCCCCAAATACCGCAGAAACGTGACCTGCTGGCAACTCAAACAGCTCACCAGTCATATACGCCAAAAAGTTTACTTGTTCTATATAGGTGTTGAGTGTTGGGTTGGTACGGATCCAATTGGCCATTTCGGGCGTAATGGAGCCTTCACCAAAGAGATTAAGCGGCACACAACCCGCTTCTCTTGCTGCTGCATCTTTACATTGAATGGTGCCGTCTGCGAGTTTTTCAGCTTGGAGTGCTTGGTTTACGTTTACAACATTCAACTCGTTTAAGCGGATTTGTTCTTGATGGAACTTGCCATAGCCTACAGACATATCCCAATCCCATTCACCATCAAACACAGTTCCTTGAAGGCCTGCCCAGCTTCTTATTGTGGTGCGCGTATTGTCTGTGGAAATGTTACCTACTTCATTAAAGCGTCGGTCCCAATAGATCCTATCTCTATATGGTTCGCTATCGATTATTGCTTGTGGAACAAATGGGTTATCAATTGGTATGTAACCGGGCTCCACATCACCTGCTGGATCACCTGTGATTGGGTCGAATATGGGCACGTCGTCACTTTCTGATTCATTTTCAGGTGATTTATTATTAAACGCATTATTAATACTTAGCTGAACCTGTCCATACGCTTTTAAATCGTCAGAGAGGTCATATTCAATTTTACCTGCGATTGAAAATTTATCGTTAGGGATTTTCAGCATAACGTATTGATTGCTATTGATGCCAAATCGTTCTTCGTTGCCACGCCAGTCATCGCGAAGGGTTTGGCCGTCATACCAAAATTGAGTATCGTTTCGTGAGTTTTCTAAGAATACACCGCCCGGAATACCATCGTTTTTGCTGGCCCAGTCACTTTGGCTGATATCTTTCATACATTGGAAACCATCAACTGTGAGCATTTGATTACACATGAGTTCGTCGTCATAGCGGTGGGCATCTTCAACTTGTGCGCGCTTTCGATCAAAAAAAGTCATGCCGAATTCTCTTTCCCAACTGGTCGTAAGCAGCGCGTAGCCCTTATCCTCGGCAAAGTAGGTACCATAATCCAAATCTAAAGAAAACTCTCTAACACCCCCTTCAAAAGATTCTCCTGTTCTGGCTTTTAAGCTGACCCCTTCTTTGCCAGTTTCAGTGATGATATTCACTACGCCTGCAACAGCATCAGCGCCATAAGTTGCTGATGCACCGCCACTTATAACTTCTACCCTGTCGACCATGCCACTCGGAATGGTGCTTAAGCTTACTACGTTTCCGCTGTAGCTATTTGAGACCACTCGGCGTCCATCAATTAAGGTGAGTGTTCTATCTGAACCTAAATCCCGCAAGCTAATCGAAGATAGACCAGTTGTAGATACACTAGACTGACTCGTTGTGTTGCTTATGGCTGCATTGAGGGCAGGGATCCCGTCAACGAGTATTTCAGATAGAGATCCTAAACCTGATTCTGTAATTGCGTCTCGGTTTAATGTAACAAGAGGCGTTGTAACGCTAAAACTATCGCGTTTTAAACGAGAACCAGTAACCACAATGTGCTCTATTTTTTCGTCTTCCTTTACTGCTTTTGTTACTTTCTTTGTTTCAGTTACTTGCACACTTTTAAGATCTGATGCTGAGGTATTTTGCTGTTGAGCTACAACACCAAAAGCTGCGCCAAATATTGCTACTCGTATAGCGCCATAGAGGAGATTTTTTCTCATGTTTTTCATGTATATTTACCCTGTTGCCGATTCCTCAATAATTTTTTTCTACCCAGCTTTTACATCTAGGTTCGCACGTGGCCAGATGATTGTTCAGGCCTATGTGTAATCTAAGCAACCGGATTACAACAGGGCAATACAAACTATCTCTTGTTTATCTCTTTTATACATCTATTTAATATCTAACTTATAGTGTATTGATTAATATAGTTAATTTATCCACCTTGTAGGTTTAACCCACCCGTTTAGCTAGCAGTTGATTTTAATATATTTAAGTGAAATATCGTCAAGGTTCTCATGCCAAGTACAAAATTGAGTACCAAGTTGTGTGGGTCGCAAAATAATATAGATATAAAGTTTTGAATAGGGGGGTGAGCTTAAGGGTCAGGGATGTAGTCAGGCAGAGTTACGAGTACTTGGAAATAGAAACTCTGAGAGGGAGGATTCAAGATCATGTGTATCTGCTTGTATCAGCACCTCCAAATTTTCCGCCTTCGGAAATAATGAGATGAATAAAAGGAAAAACATCACGTGCAGTTGTTCGAAGAGTTTCTACATCTAAAAATATACTCTGGCCAACATTTTTGGGAGAGAGGATATTTTTGTGTAACGGCGGGCGAGTTAAATAGAAATGATAAAGGAATACTTAGAGCATCATTTGAGCAAAAGTCACACGACAATGCAGTTGCCAATGATAGTCATTGGCTTCAGCCGAAATATAAGTGGACTTTCAGTCCCCCAAAATAACATACCGCCTTTAGACGGTGGCTAAGTTTTATTTTTTTGCTGAAAAAAACAATGAGTAGCCCAGTTCTTGTTTATGTAAATTAATTAAAAATATAGATTTACATCTAGTATTCCTTTGATGTGGACCTGTCGGGTTCCTGCATAAAATTTTGGAACACCTTGCCCTCAATTTCGCTAAATATGGCAGTTGCTATAGAGCACCATTGCATAGTGATGTAGTTTTTAGACCTCAAAGCGTGATTTAAGCAAACTGTTTGCCTTTCGAAAACCACTTACTATACCTAAGCCCAATTCTGACTGAGAACAAAATAGAGGCAAAAAAGAGGTTTAAAAGATAATCACGAGGTTTACCTATCTACCTACAAGTCGTATGAATAAATTGGTTCAAGCATAAGTTCCTGCTTTGTCCACTTGTGAGGGGTAAACTCTAGGCTTTTTAATGATTTTTACCAAGATGCTGCCCCTTACTTTTATGTTTAAAAGGCTTAAGTCTGAATGCTGGTCAAACCAAGACACTTAAACATGGGGAAATTGACTGGTGCGACACAAGCCAAAGATTAAACGATCTGGTGAGCGTCAATATCAAGATCTGCTTGGCACTACTTTTTGGCACACTGAGGAAATCATGGGGTAGCAGTTTGATTAGTGGTCTGTATATAAGAGTAGAGCTTTGCAAGAAGTGCACGTTCAAGGGGCATCCATCTAACGGGAGTGACAACAAAGTGTATAAAACCAAATTAAAACAGATAGAAATTATATCTAGAATAGGCGTTGCAGCTTTATTTTGCGTTTCGTCGTTACTGGTGAATGCTGAAGAAGTCAATAATATCGACCTACATTTTATTGTAGCGGCATCGGATAGCTCAGGCACCAATGCACAGGTAGATAAAGCAAAAATCGATGAGTCTATACAGAAGCTAAACGCAATATACGGTGGTAGTGGGTATTCATATCGTTATAAATCGACGGTGTTTGTCAGTAACAATGAGATGCCTGGATATAATGACGAAGACTATGATCCAGATAATAGAATGCTGTTTGTAGAGCCATATTTTGATAGAGAAGCATTCAATATAATGGTCGCAGACTTTGAGAGAGTAAATGGGCGAGCATTTTGGCCATATCATGGTATAGACAGTGTATTGGTGGACTCAGAAGATCTGGATAAAACGACTTTGGCACATGAAATAGGCCATAACTTCAGCTTAATACACACGTATTCCGACGGTGATGAAGAGCCAATTTCTGTTCAAATAGGCAGTAAAGGCTACTTATATGGAGATCAAATCATTGATACACCACCGTCTCACGACGGGCTTGAAGACGACATTGAAGATTGTATTTACTCGGGTACAGCAGTTGATGAAGAGGGGACACCGTTTGCACCAGATGCAAAAAATATTATGGGCCAAGGAGACAATACCTGTAGAACACATTTCTCAGCTCAACAAGTCGACAGGATGCAGTATGTTTTACAAAGGGATAAATATCACTTATATAATAAATATGGTAAGGGGCGCGTAATACCGACCTGTGAAAACTCTTCGGTAGTTATAGACTTTCCACATTTTGATGGCTTTAATTTTAACGAAAAGTTGCAGCACCCTTGGGTACAGGATGTGCAGAACAATCCATTCTTCTTTAGAACATCACCAGATTCAAACTCGAGCAGTACAGGTGCCGACGAGCCTTATGAAGGGCATAGTTACTTGCAAGTAGACAGCAGCAAGCGAGATGATACAGATATCGACGGCCTCGTGTTTGCGAAAAAAGGAGACAGGTTAAACTATGTGAGCCCTTGCTATGACTTGTCATACAGTAAAAACCCAAAGTTAGAGTTTTATTTTAACAAACACGGTGTTGATATGGGGACTAGTCTTATTGAGGCCACAATCGACAATGGCAATACGTGGACTGAGCTATGGAGGAAAGAAGGTGAGCAGCACCCAGATGGTGATGTATGGTACAAAGAGTCTGTTGACTTAGTTAATTATCGCAGTTCTCCAATGCAATTGAGGCTGGTGCATATTATTGAAGGGGAGAAGGGTGATGCGTCATTTGATGCATTCCTCATAAATGGTGAGTCGGTTAGCTACACCTATGACTTTGCTGCATCGGATGTAACGGTGTTGGAAAATGAAGGCAAAGTGACAATTCAGCTAGTAAGGAAGGGGGAGTTAGATGTGTCATCCACTCTGCGCGTTGTGACAGAAGACGTTGATGCAAAAGCGGGTAGTGACTACGATGAACTTGATACAACAATAATATTTACCAAAGATGAATCCGAAAAAGAAATAGATATTTCCATATTTGACAACGATGTTGTCGACGGTGCCCGCGCATTTAAGGTTAAGCTTGAGTCAGATAATTTAGCCGATGACTATGCCGATTTGTTGGTCACGATTGACAATGAAGATATCGCCTACACTTATAACCTTCAGTTAGACAGCACTCAGGTATCTGAAGCCGCCAAATCCATTGCAGTTACTATCGAAAAAAGTGTTGCTACGGACATGTCAACGCACGTTTATTTAAAAACAGAAGATGACACTGCAAAAAGTGGCTTTGACTACAACGGGGTAGAGCAGCTAATTACGTTTGAGGCAGGTGAAACCAAGAAGGTCATTGATATTGGCATCATCGATAATTTGGAAGTCGATGGCTCAAGGAAGTTTAAAGTAACACTTGAATCAGACTTTTTACATCAAGACTATGAAGATGCGGTTATAACTATCACAAATGAAGATAAAGATCCGCCGTCTAACGGTGCATTTAGTGTCTGGGGCTTGTTGATGCTTCTTGTACTTGCGATAACTGTTCGCCGTACCTCAAGGCCAAACTCTAGTTACACTGATTAAATAGTGGATTGCAAACCGATTGTTTTTAACCATTGTTTTTAACCAAGGCAGCTAAGCCAAAACAACCATGCTCTTAGCTGTCTTATTTTATTTAAGGGTCGTATTCGTTATTGTGAACATCGTGCTAGTTGAAACCTAAACATTAAGCCAATAACCCCCATATGTCACGTATTTTTAATCTCCTTCTGCTAGCCTAACTAGTATGCTCATAAAAATTTTACTATTGCTTGAAGTGAAACACTGACCTATCATTTTAACTGAATTGATGTAATGTACGTGTTCTTAAGTTTCACATAGTTAAAACAAAAAACACACTTATCTTGTACACAAAAAATGGACTTAAGGATTTGTAAGTTAAAGAGAGTCCAAGTTGCCTGTTCAAGAGATTGTGTTGGGGTAAAATAATATTGATGACAAATCATGATGTGTTTAGTCTTGGCCCATATATAGTTCATGTCAATGAAAACCAAATTACTTGCCTAGATGAAAATTATCCTGCACCACCAAAAGTCGTGAATGTTTTACGCTATTTAGCTGAACAACATCCCAAGGTTGTTAGTCGAGATGAGCTGATTGAGCAAATTTGGGACGGTAATCAAGCTGTTGGAGAGAAGGCGCTGACTAACACCATTTGGCAAGTTAGACAGTTTTTTAACCATCCAAATGCAGAGATAGAAGTTATCGAAACTATCCGAAAGCGAGGGTACAAGCTTAATGTTACACCACAACCAGTGGGCATAGAAAAACCATTGGTTCAAAGCGACTACACGAATAAAAGCCTAGTTTTCCCTTTAATTGTTGTAGCTTCGATTATTAGTGGCGTTATGTTCTCGTTGCAGAAAAAAGTGACTCAACAAGATATCACCTCTGGTGTGACTAGTATCACCAAAATGCCAGGGAGCGAATTGCGTCCAGTTCCCTCTCCTGATGGTAAATTGCTGGCATTTACTTCTAACGCTGGTGGAGACAGACAGCTTTACGTTAAAACACTTGGTGACGAAAATGTGCCACTCCAGCAGGTAACTTTTGCTGATAAATCGCCATTTAAAGCAGTTTGGAGTTCAGACCAATCAGCTCTATATTTTGCACAAAAAAATGCCGTAAGTTGCGAAATAGTAAAACTGTCTTTAAACACCAAAGAGATCTCAAAGCTTGCTAATTGCCCAGTCAAATCTGGCTATAACTATATTGCGATTTCAAACGATGGCAAAACGTTGGCATTTCATGGCCAAGAAAAAGGAGACTCTTCCGATGGTATATATTTCTTAGACCTAACACAGCAAAATGCTAAACCAATACGCTTTAGTTGTGATGTTAACTGTCAATATCGCGACCGAGATATGGCTTTTTCTCCTGACGGGAAAACGCTTGCGGTGACGCAAAGAAAAAGCAAAGCCTTAGAGCGAATTGCTTTGTACACACTTAACAGGCAAGAGTTAAAAATACTGTCTCAGGAGCATAGTGACATAGTGGGGTTAAGTTGGCACCCATCTGGTGACTACCTTGCATATGGTGAACAAACTGCCGATAAACGTACCGGTTTCATTGTTAACGTTGCAAGTGAACAAAAGTACAAGATCGATATAGCAGGTTTTAGTTACCCTTCTTTTTCAAACGATGGAGGGATCTTTTTTCAGACGCGGCGAGAAAACTATTTTGTTGCAAGTTATCAATTAGGTGATGAAGTTGCAATTAGCCCACAACCGCTAATAGAGTCCCATTTTGCTAATCAAAGCGCCGTATATTCTAAAGAACAAAACAAATTGGCATTTCTTTCTAATGAATCGGGTTACTATGAGCTTTGGCTCTCTGATCAGGATGGTTTTAACCGAACACAGTTAACCCACCTAAATAAAAAATTGCGATATCCAACTTGGTCGGCCGACGGTACAAAGTTGCTGGTTGTGAGCGTCGCCGAAAATAAGGAAGATGACCAAATATATATTTACAATTTGAAGAATCAAGGGCTGACAAAATTAGATCTAAGGCTTGGTGTAGTTGGTCGCCCGATTTGGCACCCTAACAATAAAGATCTAGTTATCAAGCAGAAGGTTGATGGTAGGTCAAACCTGTTTAAATTAGACATAAATTCGTTTGAACTAACGCAGCTTACACATAAAGGTGCTTACATCGGCAACTTTATCGACCCTCAAACACTCATATACAGTTACGGCGATACACTGTGGAAACAAGATTTACGAGAAGCAAATAAAAGAGAAAGGCTATTAAGTAAAAATGAATTTAACAATAACTACTCTTGGACCAGGTACGAAGATAAAATCTTTTTTAAGAGTGAAGGGCAAGGTTTTTATACAATTAAGTCTTATGATTTTTTTTCTAAAACGGTAACTCCATTTGTTCGGATCCCTCAAGAGCAAGCGACTGACAGTGACGCCTTGTCTTATAACTCAAAAAAGCACCAGTTAATTTTGACTATGCGTTTAACACCGCAGTCTGATATCAAATACTATGTGCCTGAATTAGAGCGTTAGTGTGTTGGGTATGTTAGTAGAGTTGCTCACTTGCTATTGCGTCGTAGCCGAGCGTCTTTAATGAACCAAAAATTTTAATATCTAAGTGGTCGAATTCAGGTTACAAGCACTTAGCTGAACTTCGGCAAATAGCGAAGGCACAAAGTCAAAATTTTTAGGTCTTACTTTTGTAACAAGCTTATTAATTGTAACTAATGAATAATTAACGTTTTATAATGCCGAAATGCATTTCTATTTAAATTAGTGATCTGCTCCAATAGTTTTGGATTGGTGTTGTACTAAATTATGCAGACGAGCATGCTACGTTTGTTTGCTGACCAAGGTCAATAGCTTTTAACATACTTGTGCGCGGCTAATTTAGCGAAAAGGTTAATTAATTAGAGGCCCTTTAATATGTAGTTATGTAGTTATGTAGTTATGTAGTTATGTAGTTATGTAGTTATGTAGTTATGTAGTTATGTAGTTATGTAGTTGTTTCTATTATTTTCTTAAAAGTACTATTTAATGAATAAACAGTTGCTAGAATTACTACAAGGAGCATTCGAGGTTTCTATTTTTTAATTTTACTTCCTCATTAGTTTAGGGGACTGTATGAATATCCTTTTTCTATGCACTGCTAATATCCAACGTAGCAAAACCGCTGAAGAATTATTTCAAGCGCTTGATAAGCAAAATATCTATCGCTCTGCAGGGTTGAGTTCAAAGTATGTAGCTAAAGCTGGATCAACTTTATGCTCAGAAGCGTTGCTGGAGTGGGCTGAC
Source organism: Pseudoalteromonas luteoviolacea DSM 6061 (assembly GCF_001625655.1). Lineage (GTDB taxonomy): Bacteria > Pseudomonadota > Gammaproteobacteria > Enterobacterales > Alteromonadaceae > Pseudoalteromonas > Pseudoalteromonas luteoviolacea. The sequence continues at coordinate 15,873 of NZ_AUYB01000144.1, forward strand.
AAAATATACGTTTTCGAGCAGGGTCATATAGATCGTATTAGCCAGCACACGGGAAACGCACACTTATCAAAGATTGTTAATCTCAATATCCCTGATGAATTTCAATACTTTCAACGTGAGTTGGTGCTTATACTATTAGAGCGGTTACCTTTTGAATACATGTCGCCCGTATGCCCAAGCCTTTAATTACTTCGAGAATAAATCCGTGCTTCAATAACTCTCTAAATGCTACTTTACTTGTTTCATACTCTAGGTTTTAGTGTTACATCATTTATAGGTTTTAATGATTTGGTTTTGAAATTATAGAGTGAAGGTGAGGGTCTCTAATGTTGATTTGGCTTAACTAATTTAGCACTGAATTGGGTGTTGTAAGTGATTGAAATTATTGCTCATTTAACTAGTTTAACTTAGTTGTGAGATGGTTAAACCTTCGAGTTTTCTTTTTCATCAATCAAATTTCAGAGATTTACAACAGTCGGTCTACTATAATAATTGGTACCTGTACTTAAACTAGTTCCAGATTGCTCTGCTTCAAACTTAGCTTTTCAGCTATAAAGTAACTTTTCTGCGGTTTTGTCATCTCACACCTTAATAATTGGATTATATTCCATTAAAAAAGTGTACTGTTTGATTAAAGCAGATCAATATTCAATTTACGCATTTATTCACCCTGCATCCATATTGAGTAATTTTTTTAGCTTATCGATTGTTTTTTCAGGCAGATTTGGAGGTAAATTGATTTCAAGGTCTATGCCTAATTGCTCTAATAGATTTAGAACCCGGCCAATTTCCACTGTCTCTATTCCATTTTCAAATTGGCTAATAAAGGTTAAACCATTTCCTGATAATAGCCCTGCGGTTTCTTGAACGAGCGATTGACTTTGTCTAACAAGCTTAGATATAGCGCCTAGCTGCTTTATATTTCTCACTTTAAATTTAACTTGCATTAGAATCACCTTATTTATGCGAACGCATAAATAAAGCTTAACAATGAAAATATTTCCTCAGCATTTATATGAACGCATAAATGTAAAATGGTTTTTTTATTAGTTATACAGAAAACAAACCATTGCTACCTTAAGCAGATGGATGCGTATCGTTGTAAACTTGAGCAAGTTTTTTATGGCTAACATGCTTGTAAAGTTACGTAGTTAGGGTACTGGCATGCCCCAGCATTTCTTGGATATGGCGAAGAACATCGCATCATCACTTTAGGAATGCGCTATCAATGTAAAACCATCCAATGTTTAATTTTAGCGGAATATATAGATGCTGATTCTTACCCTTCTGAAGCAGCAATAATTCCTAAATGAATCACCGAATATGTTTAAGTAGAAACACGATTATTATCGAAAGACGCAGAATGTCAATGGCCTTGTTTCCTAAATAAT
>NZ_AUYB01000145.1 GCF_001625655.1 Pseudoalteromonas luteoviolacea DSM 6061
CAGCGGCTTCGTTCAACAAGCCAATTGAGTGCGGGACTGCTAAAGCTTGGCTCAGTTCCGCTCTGCTACACAGTTTAGCCAAGCGTTGTCAGCTCCTTATTGGGGCGTTAAACCTAGAGATACTATGAATATCGAGTTACTCGGAATATCAAGTGATCAATTAGAACCATCAACCTCCGGTTATCCTAGTGATTGGGAGGAATTTGATGTTCTTATGGAATTAGACTTGTGCTTTGAAAATCATCAAACCGATAGCGTGTTTTTTGAATTCTATGTAGCCTCTCCCAAGGCAATTGAAAATCGGACTATAAATTCATTTATGCCACCGACATTGGTGCTCGAAGAGTTTGATTGGAATGTTATTAAGCGTCATATTTCAAAGTTGCTTTTACATGCAAATGGCAGCAATTCGTGGGCAGAAGTTGTAACAAGGCTTTCTGGACAAATTAAGCCAACTAGTTTGAGTTGTTTTCCGTTCTAGGTATCTCCAACAAGTTAATTAAACAATGGACGCAAAACAGCAGGCTTGCGCTCATTCTTCGCTTAGTTTAGCCTGCTATTTTCCGTCGTTTGTTAAGCGTTATGCTTCAATTAGGAGAGTCGCATGGAGAAAGTAGCTAGTCTTGAAAGCCATTTAGATATGTGGATGACTGATACATGCAATAGATATCTTAATGTTTTAACTGAACTGGGTGTGGTTGATAAGAAAAAAGCATCCAAACTGTCGAAACAAATTCTAGAAAAACGAAACGAAATGCTAGACGAATACATACCGGTTTTCGTAGAAGGAACTTTCAAACTTCTTGAAAATAAAGATGTTGAAACTTAAAAAACATAACAAAGCGGTTAATTTCGTTCGCTGTGCTCACTGGAATAGCTTACACACCGCTTTGCTCTGTTCCAGCTGCCTATTACCGCGGCATGGGGTGCACATGCGAATTCTTCTATTTTTGGTGATATTCTCTACCTTAGGTTGCTCAGTACCGACAGATTTCAACTATAAGCCTGTGAAATTTGGTACATACGAAGAAGGTTACGATGAAAAGACGCTTGAAAATGGTGTTAATGTACTAAAAATTATTTCTACGCAAAATCATAGTCGTGAAGTTTTAGAGCATTTTTTTCATTTCAGGGCTGCTGAAAAATGTAAAGGGAATAATTATCAACTTTTTGAGTTTGCTGAAATGATTGATATATGTGCTGATGTAAAATGTTTTGAATCAGCGGTGTATGGCAAGTATAAATGCACACAACAAGTCAATCAATAAGTACATAAAATTATAGGCTTGCTGCTAGGCGGCAGTGTAGCCTATAATTTTCTGACTATTATTAAAGCGTTAGCTGTATTAAATGGACTTCATAATAAAGCTTATAGTGAGGCTAGGTATTTTCGCTGGGGTAATCTCTACCATTTTTATCGTATGGGTATATTTTACTCTTCCCGATATGTGTGGCAATTATCTCCATACGGAAACATATTCACCAGATAGCAAAAGGCGGGTAGTAGTGTTCCAGCGTGATTGTGGTGCAACTACGGGGTTTTCTACTCAGGTTTCCGTTTTAGGTGCAGATGTTGAGTTACTAAATGATTCAGGCAATATACTCATTATACCAGGGCATCCAAACGAAGTGGCACCAAATGTAGAGTGGTTGGATAACTCTACAATAAAGATATTTCACAGGCTTACTGGAAATGAATATCTATCAGAAACTAGTTACGGATGGATTAATAAAATTGCAGTTAAATATGAGTAGTCATACAGCTAACAAACGCATCAACGCATTGAATAATAAAATTTTGCTTGGTACGTGCCTTACCAATTTTAGCCAAACATTATTAGCCCGTTATACGAGGCATTATCATGTTAGGAACTATATGCATCAATCTTGATTCATTTGAAATATTGAACTTTGAGTTAGGAAGTAGCACGAACCTACTTGATGGAAATCATCAAAACGGAAGTGTTAGCTTTTATATCGAAGATTCAATTATCAAAAGTTTAGTTGTACGACTTAATGAGTTCTACTCTAAAGGGGAGACTTACGAAGGTAGCCTTGTATTTAATGGCGAAACAATTGTAGTGAGTAAACAGTTTCAACCAGTTCATATCCTTGGCCGTTTCACACACCAAACAGATCATTGGGATGATGGAGTTGAGGTAAATTATCAATTTCAAGTGCAAAAGGCTACTATCGAATTTAGTTGGCATTGGCAAGCCGGTACTTTAGTGCCTAACTATATAAGTATTGAAATTGATTAGTGTAAAGCATGCTAACAAGTTAATTAGTAAGGATAAAAACAGTTGGCTTTGTTCGTAGTTCATAAATTATAGCCAACTATTTTTAGCTGTTTATTTGCGGCGTTAACTGCCACAAGGAGAATCATGCAAAGAATTTTAGTTTTACTGATTGCGTTAGGAAGCTTTTGGGGTTCTACCTAGCTTTCAGGTGGCAGCATTGGAGTAAGTTCTCAGTGTGTAAGCGGACAATGTTTAGTCAGTGCTTCTACATCTTGTTGTGGTTCAATAAACCC
>NZ_AUYB01000146.1 GCF_001625655.1 Pseudoalteromonas luteoviolacea DSM 6061
AAATTGGGTGGAGTTACACATTAATATCTGCATACTTGTAACTATGGGAAGAAGAAGACGATTTTCCTAACACTCTAGTACACTCAAACCGTTCGACGCTTCTATCTCCTTCATCATAGAAATACATTCCAGTGACAACAAACCCATTTCCACAGCTATACCAATTATTACCATTGCCATTCATAAAAACATTGTAAATTTGACGAGTAGATAACGTCATACCGTCAATATCTTTCGCTTGAAAACCGTACAAGCTCCTATCTGCAGACGCATTCAATGCACTGAGAATATGCACCGCAAGCCTTCGATTGCCATATAGTGCTAGCTTCCAGCCAGTGCCTTTGCCCAGCATGGTATAAAAATCAAAAGCTTGAGTGCTTACATCGCCATACAGTTTTGACACTTCAAAATGATCCGTGTGTGGAAGTTGAGCAGCTCGAGTAATAGGTGAACAAATGTACAGTGCAATCAGCATTATGAATAGAACATAAGTTTTCATTTTATCTTCCTTATAAAGATTGAATTTCCTTACAAAATTAGTCCACCTTTCTAGATAGAAATATTACGCATGCTTACACTTGAGAAACAAAACCTCGCTTTGTAACCTGAGCACAATCAGAACAATAAAAAAGCTCTGTACTTGAATGTCTAACTCTCTTGTTCAGCGCGCGCGAACCACTCGATAACCTGCTGTAAGTAGGCATCACCATATTTGGCAGAAAACTCTTGTGTATGGCGATCGTTCGAATTTTGAAGCGACACAATTCGGCTGCGAGCATACTCTGGGGTTAAATTTATATTGCACTTTACCGTAATAGCGTGGCGCCACTGTTCATAGTTTTGAAAATAAAAATTGCTGGTCTCAAGCATTATAATTAAATTCCTCATTAAGTTTTTTAGATGGGACACTCGAACAAGTCTCGTATTGAGGTGACTTAAATGAAGCCTTCATCCAGTACCATAACCAATCAAAACTCATAACAATAAACGAACTTGATCTGAAAAATTTTAGTCTGAATCGCTCTAAAAACAATATACGCAGCCAACCTGTTTAATGGGCTGTTCAAACAACCGCACTGCTTTTCTATTTCCCCCATGTAATAGCTTTGTAATTGATAGTTATTACGGCTTTCCTATTTTCTATCTTGAAACTCAACAAGTAAGGAAAGAAACATGAACAGATACAAAATTGCCTTAATATTTTCAACCATTTTATCGGCCAGCGTGTCCGTACAATCACTCGATAGTGTCGCTATAATGAGTGACTCTCTTTGGTTACAGCCCAAGCTTTCGCTTTACAAAGAATCGGCTATGAGAGATTACTGCGCTTCAAGCTGGAATCGTCAACTGTTTTTTTGTTCAGAGTCTAGTCTAGTAGAAACTAAAGGCTATAAAGTTAACGCTGTAGAAAAATCCTACTACACAATTTCTCCTTCTAGATATAGCGACAGATGCATGACAGACCAAGGGTATGCAACCTTGGTGAACTCAAACCCTTGCAATGGTTCAAGCGCCCAAAAGTGGGAAATTTGGTTAATGAATGGCACGATATCAGTTCGACCATTAGGGGATTCATTTCGAGCTATGGGTTACAACGATATGGGGTTTAATGAGCTATTTCTAGATGCCCTAAGAGCTAACCCAAGCACAAATCGTCCACTTCCTAAACAAAGTATATGGAATTTCAATTTGAGTACTTCAGCGGGTGGCAGCTGGAGCAGTTCAGGAGGCCAAGATTATAACCACCAATACAATCCTGAATTTACCTTTACTCAACAATACAGTGACTATGTTGAACTCTATCTTGATGGTCATGCAGGAGATGCATACTTAACACTTATCAAACCTAATGGTGAAATCCTTAGAGACGATGATAGCGGAGATGGATATGATTCTAAAATTCGTACCAACTTACCTGCTGGTACCTACAAAGTTGTGGTAGGAACATACAAACCGAATTATACAGGTAACTATACTTTGACCATCACAAGTCCAGGCATTAGACGTGACAGGTTTTCTGTATATCAGTCTAGATAGATCAAAAATAAACTATATAAAATCAGATGCCCTAAAGGCCTAGACGGTTCATTCACAAATACAACAATGCACTAAATTGAAATAAAAAAGCGCGTACAAGACGCGCTTTTTCTAGTTCTCAATCGTTACTGATTAAACAACTTTAACCGGCACTGCTTGCTCAGAACCAAACTTAGTTGTTAGTTCTTCTTCAAGCGGAGTGAACGCTGTCAGGTCAATACCTTCAACTGCTGCTTTGTACTCAACCATAGTTGGGAAGCGACCAAGTACAGTTGAAAGAACAACTAGAGGGGTTGAACCAAGTAGCGACTCACCTTTCTTCTCTGATGTATCAGCTACAACACGGCCTTGGAATAGACGCGTAGAAGTTGCAATTACAGTGTCACCAGGTTCAGCTTTTTCTTGGTTACCCATACATAGGTTACATCCAGGGCGCTCTAGATATAGGATGTTCTCGTACTTAGTACGTGCAGCTGTTTTTGGTTTTTCGTCGTCAAACTCAAAACCTGCGTACTTAGCTAAGATTTCCCAATCACCTTCAGCTTTTAACTCATCAACAATGTTGTATGTTGGTGGTGCAACAACTAGTGGTGCTTTGAATTCGATTGAACCGTTTTGCTTCTCAAGGTTACGAAGCATTTGCGCGATGATCTGCATGTCACCTTTGTGAACCATACAAGAACCTACGAAACCAAGATCAACTGGCTTGTCGTTGTAGTATGAAACAGGACGAATTACGTCGTGCGTGTAACGCTTAGATACGTCTTCGTTGTTTACATCAGGGTCTGCAATCATTGGCTCAACGATTTCGTCAAGATCAACAACAACTTCTGCATAGTACTTAGCATTATCATCCGGTGCTAGAGCTGGTTGCTCACCAGACTTAACGCCAGCGATACGCTCATCTGCAAGGTCAATAAGGCCTTGAAGCGTCTTAGCTTCGTTTTCCATACCCTTGTTGATCATGATCTGGATGCGGCTCTTAGCAAGTTCAATTGACTTGATAAGCGTTTCATCATTTGAAATACAGATTGACGCTTTCGCTTTCATTTCTGCGGTCCAGTCAGTGAAAGTGAACGCTTGGTCAGCCATTAGCGTGCCAATGTGCACTTCGATGATGCGACCTTGGAATACGTTCTCACCACCAAATTGCTTAAGCATTTGCGCTTGCGTTGCATGTACAACGTCACGGAAATCCATGTGCTCGGCCATTTTGCCTTTAAAGGTAACTTTAACTGAGTCTGGAATTGGCATTGCAGATTCACCAGTTGCTAAAGCTAATGCCACAGTACCTGAGTCTGCACCAAACGCTACACCTTTAGACATACGCGTGTGCGAGTCACCACCGATGATGATAGCACGGTCATCAACCGTAATATCATTCAGTACTTTGTGGATAACGTCAGTCATTGAGTGGTAGATGCCTTTCGGGTCACGAGCAGTGATAAGGCCAAACTTATTCATGAATGCCATTAGTTTAGGAATGTTCGCTTGCGCTTTCTTATCCCAAACAGACGCTGTGTGACAACCAGACTGATATGCGCCGTCAACAAGTGGTGAAATCGTTGAAGCAGCCATTGCTTCAAGTTCCTGTGACGTCATAGGACCTGTTGTATCTTGCGAACCTACGATGTTAACTTTAACTCGAACGTTAGAGCCTGCATGTAGTGGCGTGTCTGAAGCAACGCCTACTGCATTTCGGTTGAAGATCTTCTCAACAGCAGTTAGGCCTTGACCTTCGTGTGAAATTTCTTTAGAAGGTGCATAAACAGTTGGCGCTTCAACACCAAGCGTTTCAGCAGCAAGTGTTTGAAGTTTCTTACCAAATACTACCGCGTAAGAACCACCCGCTTTCATAAACTCTACTTTTTGTGGAGTGAACGCAGATGAAATATCAGCAAGCTCTTCTTCGCCGTTGAATAATTTTTTAGCTTTGGTATCGATAGTAAGCACAGTGCCAGTTGCTACTGAGTATGCTTCTTCTAATACTGGGTCGCCGTTCTGGTCAGTAACAGTATTACCATTTTCGTCTACTTTCTTAACCCAGTTTTTAAGGTCAAGGCCGATACCACCAGTTACATCAACTGTAGTAAGGAAAATTGGTGCGATACCGTTAGTACCAGCAACAACTGGCGCGATGTTGATAAACGGAACGTAAGGGCTTGCTTGAGTACCTGCCCATAATGCTACATTGTTCACACCAGACATACGTGAAGAACCAACACCCATAGTACCTTTTTCTGCGATAAGCATCACTTTCGCGTTAGGGTGCTTCTCTTTAAGCGCAACGATTTCTTGTTGAGCCTCAGGTGTGATCATACATTGGCCGTGAAGTTCACGGTCAGCACGTGAGTGCGCTTGATGACCTGGAGATAGTAAATCAGTAGAAATATCGCCTTCACCTGCGATAAAAGTAACTACTTCGATTTTTTCTGCAACATCAGGAAGCTTTGTGAAGAACTCTGCTTTCGCATAGCTTTCTAAGATATCTTTAGCTACTGCATTGCCTGCTTTGAATGCATCTTGTAAGCGAGCAGTGTCCGCATCGTATAGGAATACCTGCGTTTTAAGTACTTCAGCCGCTTGCTTCGCTACCGCTTCGTCATTGCCAAGAGCAAGATCAAGAAGCACAGCGATTGAAGGACCACCTTTCATGTGAGAAAGCAGTTCAAATGCAAATTCAGCAGTGATTTCTGCGACAGTCTCTTCACCTAGGATAATTTCTTTTAAGAATTGTGCTTTAACACCAGCAGCGCTAGTTGTGCCTGGAAGTGTGTTGTAGATGAAGAATTTAAGAGAATCTTCGCGGTGCTCATGCCCAGCGTCTTTAATTTGGGCGATAATTTCAGATAATAGCTCTGCGCTATCAATTGGTTTTGGATTTAGTCCTTGTTCCGTTTTACGGGTTTGGATCTCATCCAAGTACTCAGTATACAAACTCATATAAACCTCGTCAGGCAGTAATACGCATAGATAAAACAGGGTTATTTTACCCTATTTTAAAGCGCTCGTAATCATTTAACTAAAAAGCACTTTTTAGTATTAGTTTGTGCCGCAAAATACACTAAATTCACTACGTTACGCTAATTTATAAAGTTAATGCGCGGTATAAACACCATTTATATGATAATAATTCCCATTTACCAAACTAATATTACTCAGTTCGCCATAAACGGTATGCCATTTGATGCAATAGTCAATTCAAATACAACTCGGTGGCACATCAACCTACTCGAATCTCAGCTACAGTATCTCTAGTTAGAGACACCTAAATTTAGTATTAAAAATTATTAGCTTATGGAGTTTAAGACGGAATTCATTGCAAAGTATACGGGGAATACAAGACAGGCGGATAATGGTATGTTGAAAACCAAGGCCTATGAAGTTATGCGTTCTGCTCTTTGGTAACCCTTATGCACCAACAATCATAGTAAAAAACGAAAATAACTTCGATGCTCTGATCGCTCAGCCAAGCCTTAGTTTCGCTTATCTAAAGGATAGGATACGGCTCAGTTCAAAACTCTGATCTAAAAAAGGCCCTAATGGGCCTTTTTAAATTTGCTTATGCATTTAGCACTTTAAGTAAACGTTCGGAGCTTAAATCAGCACCTTCTATGTTTGCTTGTGCCAAGTAACAGACAAGGTAAAAGTCCAACTTATGAGACTCACCTTGCAGCTTTTCATCAAGTAAAGCCACTTGCTCAGCCATTCTAGCCTGTTGCTCCCCTTCAGGTGACTCGATATTGGTCAAAATTTCCAACCTCAACAACAAGCTGTTTGCACTCAAACCCAATGCATTTTTACCCTGCCAGCAAGATGGAATATCCGTTCCTTGCTCCACGGCATTCACTAATTCAGCAAACTTTTCCCTAGTTAGGGTTGAGAATAGTTCATTTAACTTGATGCTCACTTGCTCAAGCAATGCCTTCTTTATCTTAGCCAAGCCGCCAAGGACTTCTAGTGCCGCGATGTCAACTTGTAGCTGGCTAAGTTCTGACTGCGTCTTTGCCTCAATTACTGCACTATCAAAATTTGCCAGTACTTGACGCTGTTCCGCTTCCAACTCTGCATTTTCACGTTTTTGCTGCGCAACTAATTCCTCGCGTTTAGCAAACACAGCATCATTGTGCTTTCTAAATGTTTGCCACAACACATGCTCGTTTTTGCTACCTGCAAAGCCAATACCTTGCCATTTCTTTTGTAGCGTTTTCAATTCATCACATGCCTCGGCCACATTTTCATTGTCAACTTGTGCTTGTGCTTCATCAACCAGTGCTTGTTTTTGCTGAGCATTGTTTTGATGGTGAGACCTTAAACGTTCATTGATTTTTGAGTAAGCATCGCGGTATTTGCTATTTAACCCCTGATACGTTTGGGAATCTAAACTGCCAGCACCGCGCCAAAGTTTATTAACACGATTAAATTGGCTTTCCAGCTTACGCCATGCACCCTCTTCTTCAACCGAAAATGAAGTTAGTTCTTGCATTTGAACAATCAGCTTTTCTCTGTCTGTAATCACTTTTTTGCGGGCTTCTTCTTGCTCAGCAAAATAAGCTCTACAAGGTGCGAATAGCAATTCGATCTTCTCATCAAACTGTTTAGCTTGCTGTTTTTCCTCTTCGCTTTCAATACGACCAAGTTCATTCCAGCGTACTCGAAGCATTTTTACATCCGCTGCACGCGTTTTTGGATCAATATCAGTCTCGTTTAGCTTTTCGTCAAGCGACTCTAAAAGTTCAGTTCGTTTAGGTGCAGACGCATAACGTTGCCAGTCTTTAACTTCTGCTAACTGCTCCTGCAATGATTCATGTTGCTTTGCAACTTGCTCTTTATGGCCGGCTGTCAACTGCTCATAGCTTTCGATGAAACCATTAAATACACCAAATGCGATATTAAAACGGCCTTGCTCGATGAGTCTTTGTACATCGCGTGCTTTTTTACGCGCTTCTTTGAGCAACTGCTGCTGTTTATCTACCAGCGGCTTCATAGCTGACAAAAACGTCTTTGAAGCTTCACCTAGTTCAGATTTAGCCTGCTTCTTTAGTTCACTCGGTAATGACTTAAGGGCACTGTTACAAACTTGGTATGCTTGTTTTTGCTCACTCAGCAATCTATCAAGCTGTTCAATATCTTCGCTCGCTTCAATTTGAGCCAGTGCTTCTAAAGAAACCTGAAACTCTTTGCTAGCTGCAATCATTTCAGGCAACTGCAACAATACTTTATTCAGCTCAATCACTTTATCTAAGAATGGTTGTAACTCTTTATCGTTACGATATGGCGACTCTTCCAGCGATTTTACAAGTTGTTCGTACTGAGATTGTAAAGACGCTTGTGATTCAACATCTAGTTTTTTCACAGCATCATTTACCACAGACTCAAAACTATCACATTGAGTTTTAATGTCTGAAATGGCATTAAGCTTGTCTTCTTTCGCTTTTTGCTCTGCAAGCAGCTCTTCATGCTGTGCTTTTAGTTTGCCGATGTGTAAAGACAGCTTTTCGGTCAATTTGTGATACTTTTCTGACTGAATATTTAATGCTTCTTCATCAAGCCACTTTAATTCTAGTGATTGCCACTGCTGACTTAATTCTTTAAATTGTGTATCTACATATTGATAGTCTAATTTTTCTCGCAATGCGTTGAGCTTTGCAAGGATCAATTTCACCTGTTCAGCAACTTGTTTAGGCATCACTTTCGCAAGCCTAGCGGATTCCAAATGCGCATCAATTTGTGCTTTCGCATCCCCTTGGGCACTTTTCAATACCGCTTTGGTTAACTCATATTGGAAAATTAGTTCAAGCAAAGCCACTTGGAGTGACACATCACCCTCTTTAAATGCTTTTTCAATTAGCTTGGCATTTGCTATACGTTTTAAAAGTTTAACCCTTTGTGCCAACGCAATATCCGAAAACGCTAATTTTTCTAACGTTTTAACTGGTGCGTAACGATCAATGTACTCTTCTCTTATCTCATTGCTTAGCATTTGAGAGCCAGAAAGCACAGCTTGGTTAATGTGCTGTTCCGCAACTTCTTTTAATGCCTGATCTTGCTTATATACTTTCCACCACAATCCTAGGTCATCAATTTTGTTGAGGACTTTTTTTCTTATTTGTATCGAGTCGTCCTCTAATGCAAGCGTAGTAAGTGCTTCCGCATCCTTGGTTATATCTAATTTATCCACCGCCGCTAAACGCACTTGCGCTTTTGGGTGCTTCCATTTAGGTGTAAATAAGTGTTTAAAGATCATTTTCAGTGAACCTAGCTATTTCGTTTTCTGCTTTAAATTCTTTTTGCAATTCTCGTTTTGACTTTTGAACCATTTCACCGTCTTCATTTATCGTGAATTGCTCATTCGACTTTGCGACTTTTGCTTGATACAACATGACGAGTTGAACAGTCTGCTCTTTTTGTGCCTCAGTCAATTCAGTACCATCAGGCCAGCGACCTGTGGATGCACCGTATTGCAAGCGCTCAAATAATTCTGGGGTAATGCTACTTACCAAATTCTCTACATTCATCGTCACTTTTTCTTTTTCAAAATTACTAAGATCACGCGATTAATCAAATACCAAACCATACCAATACCGATGGCTGATTTGGCAGCGTACATCTCTATGCTGCCCTCAACTGGGTGTTGCCAGTACATATATAAGAAGCCACCTAAAAACAGGATCAGAGCTAAGAAAGAGTAATTCGTAATGCTCTGCTGTTTCTTTATACGGTTTCTCACAGATAAACGACGTAATTCGTCTTCACTTATGTTGCCGAGCTCTACATCGCAATGAGGGCACACTGTATGTTTAGAAGAAATCGATTTATTACAACTGGGGCATTGGGCAATTGCCATACTCTAGTTACTCCGAATAAAAAATAAGGCGCCAGATGGCGCCCTATTCTACTTGGTTTAAGCTAATTTGTCTTACTGGAAATCGCGAGATTTTTCGATTTTATCGTCTCCAGAAGCTTGACCTTGCTCTTTTTCAAACTTTTCCCAATATTCATCAACGGTTTCTTTCATTTCTTTTCTTAAAACCATAATGCCGAATAAGTTAGGAAGCGTCATAACCACAATACCTACGGCTGCCAATTTCCAAATTAGCGTCGTATCAGCAAATGATGCCCAGAAGAAACCTGCAACATAGAATACACGATAAGGCATCACTGAACGCGGACCTAACAAATAAGTCATTGCGCGGTCACCATAATACGACCAAGCAATGGCTGTAGAAAACGCAAAGAGCAGTAAGCCAATAGACACTATATACTTACCACTGTCTCCAAAGAAACCTCGTGTAAACGCTTTTGTTGTTAATTCAGCAGAGTGGACCAACGACTTACCTTGGATAGTAATGCTTGGGTCAACAGGAGTACCGCTTTCAATGTCCACTGTCCCCGTATACTGATGCGCATCGGAAATACCAAAGCGGATATCTTCGCCAATTGAGCGAGAGTGAATTACGGTAAAGTCTTTATTGACCGCAATCCCCTGAACTACCTGTATCGCACCGGTATACTCTTCGACTTGGTGGTCAGAATGACCATTCAAATACTTGTAGAGCTGCTCTCTGTCTGCTTCGTTTGCCTCGTCATAATTGCCTTTGATAAAGGTCATGCCCGAGCGTTCAAATTCGGTCTCAAACTTTTCTGTCCAAACGCCTGAGGACAATATCACTAGACCTGTCAATGTACAGATGATGATTGTGTCAATAAATGGTTCTAGTATAGATACCATACCCTCTGATACTGGCTCATCTGCTTTTGCTGATGCGTGCGCAATTGGGGCAGAACCTTGACCTGCTTCATTTGAGAACAATCCTCGGTTTACACCGCGGTTAAACGCATAAGCAAAAGAGGCGCCAAGGAAACCACCAGCAGCTGCCGACCCTGTAAATGCATTAGTGAAAACTGATACAAAAGACGGTCCAATATTTTCGATATTGTAAAAAATAACTGCAAACGCACCAAGAATGTATACTGCTGCCATGACAGGAACTACTCTTGAAGTTATTGCCGCAATACGTTTGATGCCTCCAAGAATAACAAGCGCTAGTAAAATCGATAAAACAGCACCAGTCGCCATTCTTTCAAAACCAAATGTCGCTTCCATACCTTGCGCGATATTATTGATTTGCGGCAAGCTACCCGTACCAAATGAGCTGATAACAGTTGCAACTGCGAATAAAACCGCGAGCCACTTCATGTTTAAACGCCTGTCCATGTAGTACATAGGTCCACCAGCCATGGTACCATCAGCAGTTTTAACACGATATTTATGAGACAAAGTTACTTCTACAAACTTAGTTGTCATACCAAAGAATGCGGTCATCCACATCCAAAATAGTGCAGCTGGACCACCGATTGAAATAGCCAGTGCTACACCACCTATGTTACCTGTACCTACCGTACCGGATAATGCCGTAGACAACGCTTGAAAATGCGTTGTGTCACCTTCATGTGCATTCTTGTCATACTTGCCGGTAACAACACGACAAGCGTGTTTAAAATAGCGAATTTGTGGGAACTTTAAATACACTGTAAAAAAGAACCCCACCCCCAGCAATACATATGGAAACCACCACGAGCCTCCAAGCATGGCATCTAGGCTATCAAGAAAACTTCCTAATACGTCCACGACACTTCCTCTTCTAGTTGTTGTTATATAAATAAAAAAGGCAACCCAAAGGGCTGCCTTACTGTTGATTATCTTAGGTTATCTACAACTTTAACAATTGCAGCTAATGTATCTTGTCCAAACTGATACGAACGTCTATCCGACCAACCAAAGTGTGGATCTGGCAAATCTGCATTATCTTTGAATGGCATCTCTATTGTGTAAGATAGAGCTTTAAACTCTTCACCAACAGCACACGATGCAACAGTCAGGTTTGCTTGACCTGGCTCATCTTTTGGATAACCATAAACGTCTTGGAAATCTGGTGTGATTGTCAATAACGCATCTTTAAACTGGTTCTCTAAACTAGCTAAACGCGCATCATAACTTGGGATCCCTTCGCTACCTGCAACAAAGTTGTACGGAAGAGCTTCATCTCCATGAATGTCCAGATACATATCTAAACCTACAGCACGCATTTTTTCTAATACATAATAAACTTCAGGCGAATTCTCGACGCTAGGCGTTTGCCATTCACGGTTTAGGTTCACACCATTAGCATTAGTTCTTAAGTGACCTCTCACACTGCCATCAGGATTCATATTTGGCACTATGTAGAAAACTGTTTTAGACAATAATGCCGCGGCATGCGGATCTTCGTCGTCTAGTAACTTTTCTAACAGGCCCTCAACAAACCACTCGGCCATTGTTTCTCCAGGGTGTTGACGTGCCGTAATCCAAACTTTTTTCTTTGCATCACTGGGTTCACCGACAACCAATAGACTAATATCTCGACCATCAATGGTTTGGCCTAAAGTTTCAATTTGACACGCATCATGACTTTGGGCTCTGTAGAGTAAATCTAAATGACGCTCGTAGCTATACGGTGCAAAATAAGCAAAAAATGTGTGGCTATATTCTGGTTCGAAGTCAATAACCAATTGTCCATCTTGATATGTGGTCGGGACTCTAAACCAAGTTTGTCTGTCATATGAGGCCACAGCCTGATAATCATCCCACCCTTCAGGATAAGCTGATTCAGCTAATTTGTTGATGTGTAATTTGTGCTCGACAAAAGGAGTTGACTCTAGACGAAAGTGAAACCATTGAAAAAAGTCTGAGTTGTTGTCTTTGTTGATTTCAAGCTGTATATCGTGAGGCTGCTCAGCCGAAATTACCTTGATATTACCGCTGTCAAAATTACTTGAGATTCTCATATTTACCCTAATTTTTTGGCAAGGTTATTGCCGTAATATTGCCTACTTGAAGCAAAACAATGAATTGTTATTCATGTTAGCTAGATGTAGCTAAAAACTGTGGAAAGCCTAACACACATGACGCCGATCAAAAACTAAAAAAGCCAGCAAATGCTGGCTTTTTTAATGGTCATACCTTTATTAAGGTAGACTTGGGAAAGCTACTTCAGCCATATCGCGCATTACGCGTACAACCTGACAGCTATAACCAAACTCGTTATCGTACCAAACGTAAAGTACAACACGGTCGCCATCAACAATTGTTGCTTGAGAATCAACAACACCTGCATAACGGCTACCCACTAAGTCAGTAGATACGATTTCTGTCGACGCAGTATAGTCAATTTGATCACGTAGGTCAGAGTAAAGAGAAGTTTCACGCAAGAACTCGTTTAACTCTTCAGATGTAGTCTCAGAACCTAGGTTCAAGTTTAAAATAGCCATTGAAACGTTAGGCGTTGGTACACGGATAGCGTTACCAGTTAACTTACCGGCTAGTTCAGGAAGTGCTTTAGCTACAGCTTTTGCAGCACCTGTAGAAGTGATAACCATGTTCAATGCAGCACTGCGTCCACGACGCTCTGCTTTGTGGTAGTTATCAATTAGGTTTTGGTCATTTGTATAAGAGTGAACCGTTTCAACGTGGCCGTTCTTGATACCAAACTTGTCGTTAAGTGCTTTCAATACAGGTGTGATTGCATTTGTTGTACAGCTTGCCGCTGACACAATCTTGTCTTCACCAAGAATATCTACATTATTTACACCGTAAACAACGTTCTTGATGTCACCTTTTGCAGGAGCTGTAAGAAGTACTTTAGACGCGCCTTTAGACTTAAGGTGTTTACCTAGACCATCTTCATCTTTCCAAACGCCCGTGTTATCAACAACTAGTGCGTTTTCAATGCCGTACTTAGTGTAATCAACTTCTTCAGGTGTGTTTGCGTAAATTACCTGGATGTAGTTACCATTTGCTTTAATCGCACTCTTTTCATGATCAACAGTAATAGAACCGTCGAATGGGCCATGGATTGAATCACGACGAAGAAGGCTTGCGCGTTTTTCTAGATCGCCGTCACGACCACCGCGAACAACAATTGCGCGAAGACGTAAATCAGCGTGAGAGCCGCCGCGCTCGATAAGCAGGCGCGCTAATAAACGTCCAATACGGCCGAAACCGTATAGTACAACGTCACGAGGTTCTGGACGTGTACCTTTATTTAATAAGTCAGCAAGCTCACTGTTCAAGTATTCTTCGATTGAACGGCCTTCACCTGCATTCTTGTAGATATATGCATAAGCTAGCTTACCTAAATCGATGCGACCAGGTGCAAGCTCCATTTTGCTGATAGCTTCTAAGAATGGGAAGCTTTCACGAAGACGCAATTTAGTCTCTTCAAAACGTGCAACTGTTTTATGTGCTTTGATAACGTCAATTGTACTTGTGTTGACAAGTGGACGGCCATAAACAGCGATTTCAACACCTAAGTTACGGTATAAGCGACCAATAATAGGTTGCATATTCTCTGCGTAATCTTGGCGCTCTTGCCAGCTATTTTGATATTCTTGCTCGTGAGATAAGGTCATTTTTTCTGCCTAATAAACAATTTTTTGAACGGATAGCCCTTCTGGGCAACGCCATTCTAATTTAATCTGCAATTATTCTCCACTTTTACCTGATATTTCCTCAAGTTTTCATAAAAGGAACACGCAAACAACCCGCCTAGTTACTAAAAATTAAGAACTTGCCCAATTAGCCTAATATTGCTCTATTCAAAATTCATAAAATAGTCGTACAAAACTCACTATCTAGATTAAACTTAGATAACATACGTCGAGTTGGGGCTGTTTCGAAAGATGCAAAAATGGTATGTTGTGCGCGTGTAAAAATTATTTAGGATAAACAATGGCTAATAGGTGGATGTTTTCTATTGTCAGTGCTTCTTTACTCACATTAATGACAGGATGCGAGGAACCGTTAACACTGGCTAAAGTTTGTGACGAAACGCCAGGTTTTTGTAGTGACCTCAATAAAGACAGTCACTGTAAAGAAGAAAGAGCTTCTGTCATTATTAGTCGCTACTTAGAGTACAAAGATCCTACCGATGATAACAAATATCAGCTGCTGAAAAAATTCGAAACATACAACACTTGTATTTCTCTAGCTGCAAAAATAGAACACATAAAGCTAAAGGAAAAAACCACCTCGCGCGTAGAAGGTCACCTTACTAGTTTAAAAGAAATGAACCGAATTTATCACGAGACACGAGGTTCTGATCACCCGGGTCTTTTGTATTACCATTGGTCGAGAAACAATAGCCAATTTGCGATGAATAAATTGCTCAGGATGCAAGAAGAGCCATATGTAAAGGATAACAGTGAGATCCAAATGTTTTTGGCAACTTACTATGCAAAATTTGACGATGATAAAACCATAGATCTGCTTTACCGAGTATTAGAGTTAAACCAAGCGGGAGAAACACCGGATATAGAAGTATACAAAGCACTAGTGAGCATTTTTTACAAACAAAAGAAGTTCAAGCATGCCTATACTTTTGCGCGGATCGCACAGCTATCCGGTTTTGAGGCCGTTGACATCATCGATATAAAGCACGAGTTAACATCACGTGGAAGAAACATAGGTGTACTTGAGCAGCTTGCGCTTAAAACACGCGAGGAGATTGAAACGGGTAAATTTCTTTCTCCTCGAGGCTAATTACTCACAGCGTTAATTAACCTTTACTTTTAAGCTCAGTCGTTACCTGCGCTAAGCCTACTTGGGAAATTCGCGAAACGATCTCTTTTTGTTTCGCACTTAACAACGAGATACCTTCAGCCACTAAATCATACACTTTCCACTGTCCATCTTTCCCTTTACGGAACTTAAAATGTAGATCAATATCTGGGCCTGCGCTTTCTTTAATAATCGCCTTGATCGTTGCATACTTGCTATCTTTAGGAACAGGGCCTTTTTCAAAAACAATCTCTTGACCTTTATATTGCATCAGTGCACTCGCATATGTGACTTCTAAGTAGTGAGTCACAGCACCAATAAACTCAATGGCTTCTTGACGCTTTAAGCCTTTAATATGTTTCCCTAATAACTTTCTCGATACGAAACGGGTATCGATATGTGGCATTAAACGCTCTTTCACAATGCCACGCATTTCCTTTGGTGTTGCTTTGCCTCCTGCATTCACTTTCTTTATGTCCGCAAAGAGCCCGTCACCAACTTGTGTTATCAGTTGATAAGGCGTCTCATTAGCCATCGCCATCGTTGAGCAAAACACTAAAAATAAAAAGCTGACGACTTTTTTCAATTTCAAATCCTCTCAGAATAAATTAACGTCCCACATGGCTCAAATGTGGGTTCATAACAACATATTCAACCACACCCTTATAAATGAATATGTTAAGCCATATCCTAAGGTTATATGATCGCAAAAGTTGTCAAAAATTGTATTGAATTTTACAGAATGAAACATTCTGCTTAGTAGAATGGACCTGAGAAGCGTGCAATCTGTTTCAAATTAGCGCAGCTTTTTGTTGCTCTTGAATTTCAACAATGTATACAACACAAAATCTTGTTGCACTTACTCAATAGCCCAGACAGTTTAAAAAAGCGGGCGAATATACATAAGCGAACCTTAATACTTCCTTAACGCGGTCTGAATTACGCCGCTACTGGTGATCCAGCCTTTTACTTCTCCCAGTGAAAGCGGTTCACTGATATTGAAACCTTGAATATAGGTGCACCCCTGCTTAGTTAGGTATCGTGATGTTTCATCATTCTCAACCCCTTCAGCGACCACTGAGCACCCTAGCTTTTTAGCCAAAAAGAGCGTAGTTTCAATAATTGCTCTATCTTTATCCTGCTCTAGACATTTTGTTACAAAAGACTTATCTATCTTAATTTGGGAGATGGGTAGTTCTTTTAAAATAGAAAACGAAGAAAAGCCGGTACCAAAATCATCAATGCTCACGGAAAACCCCATATCAATGAGCTTCTCTATCAGCTGCTTGGTTTGTTCAACATCTGTCATTACCATGCTTTCTGTGAGTTCGAAGATGATTCTACTCGGGTCAACTTTCTTACTTTCAATTTGGCTGGTTAGCACATTAATGAGGTTATTTCCCACCAAGTCTTGGCAAGACAAATTAATGTGTACGGTTAAATTAGCATTTAACTGGAGTAATATCTTTAAATCACTGAATACTGTATTTATGACATAGGCACTGAGGTACTTAATCATATTGTTTTTTTCAGCAATCGGTATAAAGCGCTCTGGTAATATATACGCGCCATCGTCAGACGGCCACCTCACTAGCGCTTCAACGCCATGCACTTTACTACTCGAAGCTTCGATAATCGGTTGATAAAAAACAGTTAAGTCGCCCCGAGCGAGTGCACTCTTGAAATCATTTAGCATGTGAAACTCTGAGACGACACCTTGATGTAGGGCTTTATCGAACAATACCAGACTTTGTTTGCTTCTTTTTGCCGCATACATGGCGATATCTGCGCGTTTGAGTAGCTCAGAGCCAGATGTCCTTTCATCAGGGATATTGATAATCGCGCCGGAGCTATACATAACGTCAACGGCCACATCTTCGACCACAAGCCCATTATGCAGAGCGCTTAGTATTGCGTTATTTTGTGCAAATAATGCAGATTCATTGCGAGCTTCACTCACCACTACAAATTCGTCACCACCGATACGAAATAGCTCACTACCTGGCAATAAGCTATTAGAAAGCGCCTGCGCAAATTCAACAAGTAGCTTATCACCAAAAAAGTGCCCCATGGCGTCATTTATTTGCTTCAAGTTATACAAATCGTATAGCACCACCGAAAACCGAGCGTTTTCACGTTGCCTGTTTTCAATACATTTAAAGCATTGCGGCCTATTTCTTAAATTTGTTAAATGGTCATGTTGTGAGTTGTACTTTTCAAGATCGACCGATTTTTGCAGTTTGGTGAGACTAGCCTTACTCAATTTCACTACCACAATAACGAACAGACCACCCAAAGCCAAAATTGTAGACAAACCGAATGTTACATGAGACGCGTCTACACTGTCGTAAACGTAAGCGGCGAACCCTGCATAACCCAGCACAAAGAAACAGATCAGTGCAAATAAAACGCGCCAACCTGAAGCTTGAGCAATGCGGCATATCTCAATCGCGGGTTTAAAAGAAACCACCAAAAATGAGAGCCCAACGAGGATCAAACAAAGGCTTAATGTTTCCAAAAACAAGACTCAAGAGGAAATATTGTTTTTAGTATAGTTTATTATTCAAAATGTGCGCTCTCAAACTGGATGGCCTGACATAAGGTAATTACCTTAAGCATTTTTCAACATAATATACATTCTGTCTTTTATCGTCAGGCTGCGCTTTTTTAAGTCAGTCAGCAGCGCACCATCGTCGGTACAAGCACGATCCTTTAAAATCGCAATTCTATTTTCTAGTAGATTGTAATCATTGAGCAACTTTGAAAATTGCTGATCGCGTGCTTTAAGTTTGCAGATTTTAGACTCAAACTCAGGCAATTCTTTTACAAGGTTTTCGTATCCTATAGTCATTTCCACTTCCTGCAACGCAAAGGTCAATCGGGTCTGCACTTAGAGGTTATTAACGGTACTCCCACTATTTGCTCAAATCCGAAGCCTTAACGACTAATTTATTAAAAGACTAAAATCGTAAGTACCTTCAACCCCTAGAAAAATAGTACGCTTAAATCACGCTAACACCTTGATCTAACGCAAGCGAGCAAGGTACCTTCGAGGTAAAGAACCAGCTTTAAAAGCAAATACCCAAATCTAATCGTAAACTTTCACCAACAATAAGCTCCGACCTCGTTTTTCAACTAGCCGCGTTCGCGCAATTGTTGTAAAATACGCGCGTTTCTAAGCAAATCTATACTGTTATTTTGAGGAAAACCTGTGAGCGAACAAAAACAGTCTCTGAGCTATAAAGACGCAGGCGTTGATATCGATGCTGGTAATGCATTGGTAGAGCGCATTAAAGGCGTAGTGAAAAAAACACGCCGCCCAGAAGTAATGGGTGGCATCGGCGGTTTTGGTGCACTATGCGAACTACCAACAGGTTATAAAGAACCTGTTTTGGTTGCTGGCACTGATGGTGTTGGCACAAAGCTTCGCTTAGCCATTGACTTAAAAAAGCACGACACGGTTGGTATCGACCTAGTTGCTATGTGTGTGAATGACTTGATTGTTCAAGGTGCTGAGCCACTGTTTTTCTTAGACTACTATGCAACTGGCAAATTAGACGTAGACACTGCTGCTGACGTAGTAAGTGGTATCGGTGCTGGTTGTGAGCTGTCTGGCTGTGCCCTTATCGGTGGCGAGACAGCTGAAATGCCAGGCATGTACGAAGGTGATGACTACGATATGGCTGGTTTCTGTACTGGTGTAGTAGAAAAGTCAAAAATCATCGATGGCAGCAAAGTAAAAGCTGGCGATCAACTTATCGCTCTTGCTTCAAGTGGTCCTCATTCAAATGGCTACTCTTTAATTCGTAAAGTACTTGAAGTATCTGGCGCAGACACAAACGAAGAATATGCGGGTAAACCCCTAGGCGAACATTTACTTGAGCCTACTCGCATTTACGTCAAGCCAATCCTTGAGCTTCTAAAAGAAGTAGATGTACACGCTCTTTCACACATCACTGGTGGTGGCTTCTGGGAAAATATCCCTCGTGTACTACCTGAATCTGCAAAAGCAGTCGTAAAAGGTGATAGCTGGGAATGGCCAGCAATTTTCAATTGGCTTCAAGAAAACGGCAATATCAGCACACATGAAATGTACCGTACATTCAACTGTGGTGTTGGTATGATCCTAGTAGTACCAGCTGATAAACTTGAACAGAGCATTGAGATCCTTACTGCTCAAGGCGAAAATGCATGGCACATTGGCGAAATCCAAGATGCAGCGGAAGGTGAAGAGCAAGTTGAAATCCTAGGTGGTGCCGAGTAATGGCATCCACTCGGATCGTTGTTTTGATCTCAGGCAGTGGTTCAAACTTGCAAGCCATAATTGACCATTGTCAAAGCGGCGATATCCAAGGTGATATCGTCTCTGTAATCAGCAATAAAGCAGATGCTTTTGGGCTAACGCGAGCAGAGCGTGCGAATATTCCAACTCAAGTTTTAAGTCACAAAGAGTTTGATAGCCGTGAAGCCTATGATGAACAACTTGCGAAAATAATTGACTCTTGTAATCCAGATTTAGTTGTATTAGCTGGATTTATGCGTATTCTAACTCCTAGCTTAGTGCAAAAATTTAAAGGAAAAATGTTGAACATTCATCC
Source organism: Pseudoalteromonas luteoviolacea DSM 6061 (assembly GCF_001625655.1). Lineage (GTDB taxonomy): Bacteria > Pseudomonadota > Gammaproteobacteria > Enterobacterales > Alteromonadaceae > Pseudoalteromonas > Pseudoalteromonas luteoviolacea. The sequence goes on from NZ_AUYB01000146.1 coordinate 19,234, forward strand.
TTCTTTGTTGCCTAAGTATCAAGGGCTGAACACCCATCAAAGAGCAATTGACGCAAACGATGAGTATCATGGCGCTAGTGTTCACTTCGTCACTGAAGAGTTAGACGGAGGTCCAGTTGTAGTACAGGCGAAAGTACCTATTTTGCCAAACGACACTGCAGACGTATTAGCACAGCGGGTACATAAACAAGAACATGTCATTTATCCTTTGGTGGTCAAGTGGTTCAGCGAACACAGACTAACAATGGAAGCAGACTATGCAGTTTTTGACAATGACCCCCTTCCAGCGCAAGGCGTCGATTACAACTAAAACATATATCAACAGCGCTTTGCTATTAGGCCTGAGCGCTGTTTTTTCTTCTTCCCTTCAAGCCTCAACACTCACCGAATATTCAGCCGAATACAATGTATTAAGAAAAGGAAAGATTCACGGCAAAGCAACCCGAGAGTTTACGCAAGTCGCGGACAATACATACGCGTTAAGTTATGAAACAGATGTAAAGTGGATGATCTTTACAGAAAAACGCACGGAGCAAAGCCTGTTTAAATATGAAAATGGTGAAACAAAGCCACTTCATTACAGCCTAAACCGTGAAGGTACTCGCCCTGACAAAAACTTCAGAATAAAATTTGATAGGGACAACAAACAATTATTTTCAAAAGAATATGAGTACCCTCTAAAAGTCGAGTGGGATGAATCTCGCCAAGATGTGCTCTCTTATCAGAATCAATTGAGGCATGAACTCAAAGAGGGAAAAACTCAGTTTAGTTACCCTATCATTGATAAAAACGGCAATGTAAGGCTATACAACTTCAAGGTTGTTGGTAAAGAGACCATCACGTTACCTATTGGTAACGTAGAAACTATCAAAGTCAAAAGACTTTATGACAGTAACAAGCGCCATGCAATGGCTTGGTTTGCACCAAAATATGATTATATGCTGGTACAAATGCTAAAAGGGAAAGACGGTGTCGAACAATTTCAAATCCAAATGACGTCGCAAAGCGCTAAGCCAAAGCAGTAATTACATGATTAAGCAGGTGCTTCACGCACCTGCTTCACTATACTTTCTCACCCAGCTTAAATAGCACTGATTCACCAGGTTCAATTTTATTCCATTGTTCATCATTCGTAAGTGGACGTGTCGCTATAACTGTAACAATGTCGTTAGGTGTTGTCTCTTTTTGAAAATCAACCACCATATCTGCATCGATTAAAGTTGCTTTGCCAAAAGGAGCTCTACGAGTTATCCAGTGAAGATTGTTACTACAATACGCTAAGACAAACACACCGTCTGTCAGTAGCATATTGAATACCCCTTTTTCCCTAAGCTGATCTGCAAGTTTAGCTGCATAGCGAAATACACTTGCCATATTTGATGGCTTCTTAGGGTACTTTTGGCGGATATTATCTAGCAGCCAGCAAAATGCGAGCTCACTATCTGTATTTCCTACCGGTTTGTAATATTCCGTTTTAAGATCTTTGTAGTTAGAAAGTTGTCCATTGTGTGCATAAGAAATTTCTCTACCCCACAATTCTCGTGTAAACGGGTGAGTATTTTCTAAACAGGTTCGGCCTCGATTACCTTGTCTGATATGGCTTATTACTGAAACACTTTTGATAGGATAAGCTTTTACTAATTTTGCAATTTCTGAGCGACAACTTGGCTCAGGGTCTTTAAAAGTACGACAGCCCTTCCCCTCATAAAAGGTGATACCCCATCCGTCTTTATGAGGCCCAGTATTTCCACCACGCTCTAACAAGCCAGAAAAACTAAAACAAATGTCTGTTGGCACGTTAGCTGACATGCCGAGCAATTCACACATAAAAAACATATTCCTTAAAAATCAAAATCATAAATGATTATTGATTATGTTAACGCCCTTGCTGCCATGACTTTGGCACAAACGCGATATACAACACTCTATTTTTTACTGAGTCTACCATTAACTTGCTGTGGGCTCCAACTCGGCGAAACAGTTATAAATATCAGCTTTACACCACCACAACGTGTTAATTCAGTCAGTTAAAGTGACCGCACTATACAATAATTGACTTAATTCAAATAAACCGTACTATCTAGACTGTAATATTTCACCAAGTCAAATGGACTCGGCATCTCATGGGAAAATAAAATGCAATGTACAAGCTGTGAAAATGGTACTTTAAAATCAACGCTACTTGATGGATTGTTTAGAGCCCATACTTGCTCTAATTGCAATGGGAATTGGATATTAATAGAAGACTTTGTTGCTTGGAAAGAAAGGAACGAAGATTTCAGCTTTCCATGCTCAGATGACACCATCAATTCTGTTGACTCGAAGCGTGCCAAGCTATGCCCTGTATCCGGCTCAATTATGCGTAAGTTCAGAGTTTCTGAAAAATCAGATTTTAGAATCGACTACAGCGTCGCTGTAGGCGGTATATGGCTTGATGCTGGAGAATGGGCGTTATTGAAACAGCTAGATGTAGCTGGTTCATTAAATACCATCGCGACACAACAATATCAGAACCAAATACGAGAGCGGTCAACAATTCAGTCTTTTAGCGACATCTATTCAGACAAATTTGGTGAATCAGATTACACCAAACTTAAAGAAATACGCCAGTGGCTGGTCAATCATCCTCAAAAAGCGGATCTGAGAGCTTACCTAATGGCCGAAGATCCATACTCTGCCGAAAAGTAAAAGCTAAGCTTTTGTCAAAATAGTTAGTGATCCAATCTACTGTCCTGAACTTTGGATTTAAAATACAAAAGCTTCGGAAAAAACGAGCCCACCAACAAAGATTTTATGTGGTGGGCAAATGCCCAGCTAAATAGCTATCCACCACACTTATTAAATTCTTCCGCAGCCTTTTCATACACAGTACAAAAATCTTCGTTACCATTACTCGCCTTTATTTGCTGGCCATCAAACAAGGCCGTAATTACTTTTGATTTAGTAATGGTCAAACGTTTATTTCTGCATGACTTTACCGCCATCTCGCCACATTCGGCAGCGGTAGCGGCCTCTTTGAACTTAGAGCACTTTTGCTTGCCCTTACATTTTTTATAGCTGATCTTTTCTTTACCCGGGCAAGCCGTTCTTAGGTACTTGATTTCACAAGTTCCAGCTTTTACCTCAGTCGGCATAGCGCTAAGCATAAGGGACACAGCACCGATTGCTAATAGTAGTTTCATTGCATTCTCCTAAGTTTTAAACTGGCTCATCATGGCTCTCAGCGTCTCTGCCATTTCAGCGAGCTGTCGACTGGCCTGTTGATTTTCTTTTGCATGATTCGAAGTTAATTCAGTAATTTCATGCATATGCTGAACGTTTTCGTATTGGCTCATCGCAGCAAGACTCTGCTCTTCAGATGCAGCTGCTATCTGCTGGCTCATATCTTTAATCGTTTCGACACTACCAACAATAGATACAAGTGTATCTTTAACAGACTCAATACCCTCTACACATGCTTGTGTCTCTTTTTGCGATGTCGACATAGTCGTCACTGCATCTCTTGCACCTTCCTGTAAACCACTGATGGCTTTTTCAATTTCTTCGGTGGCATTTTGTGCTCGACTCGCTAACGTTCTCACTTCATCTGCAACAACCGCAAACCCACGCCCTTGCTCTCCAGCTCTAGCGGCCTCAATAGCGGCATTTAAAGCCAGTAGGTTAGTCTGCTCCGCAATACTACGAATAACTGCAAGAACAGAGTTTATGTTGTCCAATTCACTACTTAACATCGATATCGCATTTGCTGATTTTTCAATGGACGCTTCGAGCTCTTTGATTTCGGCTACATTATTTTGAAGACGTTGTTCGCCACAGGATGCTTCTGAACTGGCTTGCTTAACATGCTCTAAAGTTTCGTGAATACTGTTTGTAACCGAACTAACGGTCTCTTTCATTTGAGAAATAGAGCTGCTCATCGATGTCATCTGATCACTTTGCTGCGCTGCACTGCTACAACTTTGCTCTGAAATGATATTAGTTTGCTCTGCAGTTGACGCCAGTACTTGAGAATTGTTCGACACTTCACGCAATATCGACGCTAAACTCGTTATTAATTTCTGCATGTTGTCCGCAAGCTGACCAAACTCGTCCTTTTTAAAATCTGAAAATTGTACTGTTAAGTCCCCCTTCGCTGCGCGGTTTATCAGATCTATGATGGTATAAAGCGGGCCACGAATACTGTTTATTACATAGTAAGCTATCAAAATTGACAGAATCACCATCACTACCGTCAGCGACGTTGTCACCGTTTGGCTTTCTTCAATTGTAAGTTTCGCCTCGCTCTGTGCTTCATCAGTGAGCGTGATGATTCGTTCATTAAGTTCTTTAAGTTGCATCTGTAGTTTGTTGGCAGATTCATTGGCGCTTTGAATTCCCTTGGCTACTTTCTCTTTCTCAGACAGTGTATTTACCCTTGCCGCTAAAGCACTTTCAGTACCAATCAATGCACCTTTAAAGCTGGCAAAATTATCGGCCATGGTGGCCACTTGGTCAGTACCAGCAATCCCGGGGGCTACTCTTATTGTGGCAAATTGGCTATCCATCTCATCAAGTGTGTCTTTAGCCACCGACTGCACGTTCAGCACTTCGAACTTTATATTGGATGCCAGCCCTGTATTGACTTCGTCAACAAGATTTTCGACGTTTTCAACAAAGCTATTTACCACATCTGATATGGCTTCATCGTCTGAGAGACCATCTAAGTCATATGCATAACTCAATGTTTCATCGCCCATGTCACCAAATTCACTGGCCAGCTCTGCTGTTTTTTGAGCGAGAGTAACAACACGAACGACATCAGAAAACGCCTTGTCAGATGCCATAAAAAAGGCGTTATTCAGCTCCCTAGATTGCTTAAAGGTAAGGTTAATCTCATCAATAGGTTGGGTCAGCTCTTGGAGTTGCTGTATAGCATTTTTATTGGTGCTTTTTTGTTTATCATATTCATTTTTGATACCACGTACTTGACTGGGGGTCGATGCCTTCTCAAGTTGTACCAAGGACAATTGAGCCAAAAGTACAGACTGCAGCATGTTATTACCAGCAATCAAAGTTGGTACACTTTGTTTGGAAACTTTTTGTACGGACCCACCGATAGTTATGTTCCCTGTCAAAGCTACTGCGTAAATAATACAAGCCAAAACTACAACTGCCGCAAATCCACTCATTACGCGAGCTGAAACGGTTAATTGCATTTGATATCTATCTTGTTAACACTTCATACATCAATATATAGTCAACTATCCCCTTCTTTGCGAATAAAAAGTGCTTGGTATGTTCGTTTGTTGCGATTTGCTCGCGAATTAAACTTTTGCAATACAAGTAGCGTAAGCCGGCGCTTTTGAAACACCTTGTTCATATGAATACGCAGTTTAGAGTGTCATAATGAAACTAATCTCACATTTATGGCACTCAATGCTTGCAGTTGGCACAAACAGCAGGTAACGTTGCGCCGTTTTAAATTATTTAAGGTGTTAAATTTTGATTTCTACAGCGAATATCACGCAACAATTCGGCTCAAAGCCGCTATTTGAAAACATCTCCGTCAAGTTTGGCGAAGGTAATCGCTACGGCCTAATTGGTGCGAATGGCTGTGGTAAATCGACGTTTATGAAGATCTTAAGCGGTGAACTAGAGCCCACCGGTGGAAACGTCAGTTACGACCCTCAAGAGCGTGTTGCCAAACTAAATCAGGATCAATTTGCATATGAAGAATATACAGTAATTGATACCGTGATCATGGGCTATAAAGAGCTATGGGAAGTAAAAAAAGAACGCGACAGAATTTATTCTTTGCCAGAAATGAGCGAAGAAGAAGGCATGATTGTCGCAGACTTAGAAGTTAAGTTCGCCGAAATGGATGGCTACATGGCAGAATCCAAAGCTGGTGAGCTCCTGTTAGCTGTAGGTATTCCGACAGAGCAGCATTTTGGTTTAATGAGTGAAGTTGCACCAGGTTGGAAACTGCGAGTGTTATTGGCACAAGTTCTTTTTGCTGACCCACACATTATGTTACTCGACGAACCTACCAACAACCTAGACATCGACACCATACGTTGGTTAGAGCACACGCTCAATGAGCGTAACTGCACCATGATCATTATTTCGCACGACCGTCACTTCTTAAATAGTGTTTGTACACATATGGCAGACCTAGACTATGGTGAACTGCGTGTTTATCCAGGCAATTATGATGAATACATGACAGCCGCATCGCAAGCCAGAGAACGCTTATTAGCGGACAATGCCAAGAAAAAAGCACAAATCGCTGAGCTACAAACTTTCGTTGCACGCTTCTCTGCAAATGCATCAAAAGCAAAACAGGCAACATCACGTGCTAAACAAATTGATAAAATTCAATTAGACGAAGTAAAAGCGTCAAGTCGCCAAAATCCATTTATTCGATTTGAGCAATCAAAAGAGTTATTTAGGAACTCTCTTGAAATCGAAAACTTATCTCAAGGCTTTGAAGAAGATCTATTTAGTCAATTTAGCGGTATTTTTGAAGTAGGCGAGCGTATTGCCATTATCGGTGAAAATGGTGTGGGTAAAACAACCTTACTTAATACTTTAGCAGGCCAACTTGAGCCACGTGACGGCACCTTTAAGTGGTCAGAAAACAGCAATATTGGCTACTACGCACAAGACCATGCCGACGATTTTGAGAAAGACATGGATCTAATGGAATGGATGGGGCAATGGCGCCAAGAAGGTGACGACGAGCAAGTTTTGCGTAGCTTTTTAGGCCGAATGTTATTTTCACAAGACAGTATCAAGAAATCTGTAAAGGTACTGTCAGGTGGTGAGCAAGGTCGTATGCTTCTTGGTAAGTTAATGATGCATAAGCCAAATATACTGCTTATGGATGAGCCAACTAACCACATGGATATGGAGTCGATCGAATCACTAAATACAGCGCTGGAGCAATACAAAGGTACTTTGTTCTTCGTATCTCACGACCGTGTATTCGTAGACTCATTGGCAACGCGGATCTTAGAAATCAAAGATAATAAAATCACTGACTTTAAAGGTACATATACTGAATTCTTAAAGTTTAGAGGTATTGAAGATTAATGCCAGAAGCGCGGCCTTCTAGCCGCGCTTACACCCATATTAACGTTCACCAACTATGCTTGTCATTACCTTGTCCTCAATCGTATAAAACGCATTTTGACACGCCTCACTTAGCCCACAATTGAGAAAGTAAACAACACTGACATCTAGCTCGGGAATATATAGATTGTTTGAGATATAGCCGTGGTTTCCACCATTGTGATGATATACAGTGTGACCATTGATCTGTTCTCTCCACAACCCCAAAACATAATCTTGTGTTTCTGAGACTTTAACGCGGCTTTTATTTCCAACAAGTTCGTCGCGTACGGCTGGTGAAAGCCAAGTTTCGTCTTTGAAAATACGTCTGGTTAAGCTTGATAGCTCACCCACTGTTGAAGCTACAGGTGTCGAAGATGCATTCACTTTGCTCAATATCGGGCCTGTGTTTATAAACGAATCATCTTGCTTCTCATAACCGGGAGTCAGTTGTGCAATTTGATTTTCAATGCCCACCGAGAAAGTATTACTTAGCGCTAATCGATCAATTATTTTATCGCGCATGGCTAATGCATTTGAGTGCCCCAGTACTCGGTCCATTATCATACCTGCAAGTGTATAATTACTGTTGGAATATTTAACCCCTTCCCCAGGCTTGAAGTACGCTGGCTTCCCGTAAGCAAACTGTGTTAAATCTTCGTTCGACACACCTTGCTCATAGCTTGCCATGACAAAATCAATGTATGAATCAGGGTTATTCGGATCCGAGTAGTTGTATATCCCGCTGCTGTGATTAAGCAATTGCCGAAGCGTGATTTGATCTGCATACTGAATTTGACTAACAGTCTCAATTGGCAGCAAATTGTCTAACGTGTGATCCAAATCTAGAAGACCATCTTCGTGTAGTTGCACAGCCAATAAGGCCGTAAAAACTTTACCACAACTAGCTAGATGATAAACCGCATCTGGCTGCAATGGTTCTTGCGTTGTTAAATTGGCAAGCCCTGTACTCCCTGTAAAGCTGCTATCGGGAGTTGAGACATGTAAAATAATCCCGTGCACTTCACTCGAAACAAGACCATCAATCAAAGCTTGATAATCTAATTCCTCGGCAATTTGCTGATGAGATGGCTGAGTATCTTGTTGCGCTGTGGCTTGATTATTGTTGGCGTCATTACTTCCACATGCGCTCAACACAAACATCACAAACGCACTGAGAAGTTTATGGTTTAATCTATTTAGCTTCATATTGGTGTCCATATCATTGTTTTAATTGACATGAGTATATGGCCTATCAAAAAATGATTGCGTAACAGCTATTTACTATATGTACCAATATGTATCAGCCAGTATTTAAAGCGAAAAAAAGAGGCCTAAGGCCTCTTTGTCTCGTTCAAACGTAATTACATTGCTTGACGCTTCTCTACCCAGCGCGCAATATCTTTTTCTACCAATGCCAATGGGCGAGCACCTTTTAATAAGATCTCATCATGAAAAGAGGTCATATCAAATTTATCTCCCAAAGCTTTTTGTGCATCTTTTCTCAATTCTTCAAACTTCAGCATACCCAACTTGTATCCTAGAGCTTGGCCAGGCCATGCTATATATCTATCAATTGCCGGAACAACATCGCTCATTGCAGAACCCGTTGCTTCAGCGAAGTAGGCAATGGCTTCATCACGGCTCCACTTTTTAAAGTGCAGACCTGTATCGACCACCAAACGTGCTGCTCGATAGGCTTCAGCCTGTAAGCGACCTAAGTCTCCAAACGGATCATTCTCATACATGCCCATTTCATATGCGAGCAGTTCAGAATAAAGAGCCCACCCTTCTATATAACCATTAAATGACGCGTTTTGACGCATCAAACCGATGTCAGTTTGCAGCATATTCAGAGCAATTTGGAAGTGATGCCCAGGCACCGCTTCATGATAGGTCAATGTTTTCAAGCCAAAGCTTGGTACTGCTTTCATGTCTTTCAAGTTAATTGCAAAAACACCAGGACGACTGCCATCTAACGAAGGGCCATAGTAATACCCGCCTGGTGCACCAGCTTCCACTTCTACAGGGATTCGTTTAACTTCGACTTTTTGAGGAGGTAGGGTAGAGAAATATTGTGGCGCCTTCTCATTAATAACCTTAATTTCACCCCTTAAGAACTCCAGTAACTCTTCTCGCCCTTCATCGCTATTTGCAAACAAGAAGCGTGGCTCTTCATTAAGTTGCTTCATTCTCTCACTTACCGAACCTTTGGTGTAACCATTGGCACGTAAGATTTCATCCATTCTTTTAGAAATACGCTCAACTTCGGCTAAGCCAACTTCATGAATTTGCTCAGCGCTCATATCTGAGTCTGCTAAGTAAGTTATCGCATGCTGATAAAATGCTTCACCATTGGGCTGAGACCAAATACCGACGCTATCAGAGGCTTGCTTTTCAAGCTTTGCCATTTCATTCGAAATACGTTTAAAAGCAGGATATACCTTTTGTGACATTGCTTTAGCAGCTAAAGCCACATAGTCATCTTTAGCTTGCTCACCTAGCGTATCTAGCTTACTAAGTTTGTCTCCAAACGAAGTGACCAACACATGCTCTTGCGCAGTTGGTTGAGTGTAACTATTCAAATATGAAAGGGTATTTGGAAATAGCGGCTTAGGTAGGATCACTCCCCTCTTAGCATCAGCCAAAACCTTATCTCTGACCTGATCTACCATTTTGGCAAATGCGCCCAGTCGTTCAATATATGCTTTCGCATCGGCTTCATTTTCAATACCGTGCTGATTTTGCAAAACGCCAGGCACATCCATCAAAGGCCCAGAAATTTGATTTACAATATATGGCAGGTGACCACCCCACGTATCTATGTAGCCTGCTGCAAATACCTTGTCACCAGCATAGTAACGTGCAATTACCTCATTTACCTGAACATGTAAAAGATCTTTATTATCTAGGTTAGCCGATTGAAGTTGCTTTAATTGCTCGGCAGCACGCTCCATGTCTATTTGCAAGGCTTGCATACCTGCCACAGAATAGTCAGGTAAGCGATTTGCGTATGTGCCGTAGTCTGTGCTGTCTAGTTTCAGTGAAGTCGCCATAGCTGGCTGGTGTGCAATAAACTCTCGAGTATAGTGCTCAACCACTTTATCAACGTCTTGGCGACTAACACTCTTCTGTGATGCTACATTTTCGCCACTGTTCATTTTACTGGATGTTGTTTCCTGAGCACATCCTGTTATACCAATCATTACCGCTAAAGCGAGCGCATTTAGCTTATTCATGTGAGCCACTCCTAGAGTATTTTTAACTATTTTTCGGATATAGAAATACCACATTTGTAGACAATATACAGCCATATGAGACAAGTATTGTACAGCAATCACTCAGCGACAAACTCGTATTATACAATAAGCAACAATTACAAATTCATTAGACTTAATCACCTTACTCAACAGCCTCATGAAATAAATTTAAATCATTGATTTATATACTTATAAAAATAATACAAAGAAAACACCATTTACTTCCCATGTTCTAAATCAAGGTTTTATAAATGTATTTTTGAGTACAATTAAGCTTGAAAATCTACTTCTAAAAACCCATCGCCCAACGCCAAATCAGTTTTTATTTGGCGCTGGGCTCTAAAAAAGGAAATTATGATGAAGTTTAAGCTCACTTCAATTGCTTTTGGTATCGCCTCTAGTATGGCCGCTGCAAATTGCGCACATACCTATGCAGCTTCTACATCTAGTACAAGTGATAAAATCCAAACAACAAAGTACGATTACTCTGACAACCAACCGTGGAGTCAAATGCCTCCCGCGCAATTAAGGCCTGTGCAAGTACCGCTTTTTATTTCTATTGGCTTTGACGACAATGGTTCCAAAGAAGGAATGGATTGGATCACAAACTTTACTCGCCAACTGCAAAATGCAAAAGGAACAAATAACGCAGCGACATTTGACGGAGCACCGGTAAGATTTAGTTTTTACCACACGCCATCATACATAGAGTCTATCGCCAATGACCCCGTTGGTATTAAGCACGCCTGGAGAGACGCTTGGCTAGACGGACATGAAGTGGGCAACCATACTTGGAGTCATCGAGATGGAGGGCCTGATACTAATAATTTCTCTGAGCAAGAATGGGCAGAAGAACTTAATATTACGCAAAATTGGCTGAGTAAGCCTTTTGATCCAAATGAAATTAATACAGGAGCCAATGATGCTGCAGGACCAGGTGTTCCCGTAAACGAGATTATCGGCTTCAGAACGCCCTACCTGAATCATAACAATGCCCTTTTCTCTGCTTTAGTAAAAGGTAACTTTGTTTATGACACAAGTATTGAAGAGGGTTGGGGTAATCAATACAACGGGACTAACAACCCTTGGCCTTATACTATGAACAACGGAACGCCGACTAAGCGCGTTGGCAAGCCTGATGTTGGCAGCTTCCCTGGATTATGGCAATTACCCTCTAACGTTTTTGAAAAACCACTTGGCGGAAAAATGGTCGCATTTGACACTAACATGTGGGTCGGCAGTGCCATGAGTAAAGATGAAGTGCTTGAAATTCTAAAGCACAATCTACATTTGCGCTTAGCTGGTAACCGTTCTCCTTTACTTTATGGCGCACATGCAAATATTTATGCATCTGAATATGACCAAGGTGGTAGAGCAACCACCTTTATTGAGCGCCAGCAAGCCATTGAAGAGTTCATCCAATATGCATTGAACTTGAAAGTGAATGGCCAACCTGTGGTGCGCATCGTGCCGTTTAAAGATATTGTTGAGTGGATGCGCAACCCAACCCCATTAACAGATGGAAAGGTTGTGACTGTCCAGAGCATTGGTGCCAGCCCTACATTCATTCAGGGGAGCATCTATCACAAAGGCGATCAGGTTTACCATGATGGCCAGTATTTTGAAGCGAAATGGTACGCTGACTCTGCGCCGGGTGCACTCGCTGCTGATTATGACCCTTGGAAACTAATTACCAAAGAGCAAGCAACTAAAGTTAAACATTTGGGATCAGTCACCCCAACTGGCGATACCTATGGCGATGTCCTAATTGACGCCAGCAAAGGGCAAACTTTCTTTTTTAATGCTGCGACGGATGCAAAGGTTAAAAACGTTTTCGTCAATGGTGTGAGCTTGGGTCCGATCACACAATATACATTTGAAAACTTAACAACTAATCAGACCCTTAAAGTAGAATTCAGTACAAAGTAAATCCACAAAGACGAAGGCTGTATTTTTACAGCCTTTTATATTAATCCACCACTCTTACAACTTTTTGATTTACATAGCTTTAAAATAAATACACTCTTTCCAAAAACCCATATCAGGTACTATATAATGAAAACGGTCCTTTCTATTATCGCTTTACTGGCTACTTTTTCATCTCAAGCGGAATGGATTCACAATACAAAAATAACCGACGTTAGATGGTATGACATCAATTCTGGCCATGGATACATCACCACTGAAAATAGTTCAAGCCCTGAGTGCACAAGTGGTAAAGCAAGCCAACATAGATATTTTTCTAAAGCGGAAAACGAAGCACAAACTATTATTTCTCTTGGCCTAGCAGCAATGATGGCCGACAAAACCGTAGACATATTCTTAGCAGGTTGTCATGACGGTACTCATTCCAAGGTGAAAGGTATAATCATAAACCGATAAACTATAAAAATGAGCACTGATTCAGTGCTCATATGTAATTAACGCTTCAAAATGTACTTTCTTACCGCTTTATTGTGCTCTTTTAGAGTTATTGAGAAGTGGTGCTCTCCATTTCCCTTTGATACAAAATAAAAGTATTCTGTACTCTTTGGCTTAACTGCCGCGAGCAATGCATCCTTTGATGGCATTGCTATGGGAGTGGGAGGTAAGCCATCGATACGATAAGTGTTGTAAGGCGTGTACTCTCGTAGATGAACACGTTTTATATCACCGTCAAAGCGCTCTCCAAGACCATAAATAACTGTAGGATCCGTCTGCAGGCGCATCCCTTTATTTAATCGATTATGGAACACTGAGGATATCGTGCTGCGCTCTGCAGCTGTGCCCGACTCCTTTTCTATGATTGACGCCAAGATCAACGCTTCATATTTGTTGTTAAGTGGGATTTTAGGATCTCTTTGAGCCCAGGTTTCATCTAGCAAACGTTTCATCTTTCCATGGGCTCTGGCAATTAAGGATGATGCTTTTGTACCGCCTTCATAGTGATATGTTTCGGGGAATAACCACCCTTCGGGATGAGCGTTGCCAAATTGGAAGTGCTGGTTAACGTCAATCTCCTGCACATCAAAAACAAGAAATTCACTACTTTTAAGCTTTTCAAAAATACTTTGATAGCTTTCACCTTCAATAATGGTAAATGTGAAGTCAGCTTTAATACCTTTGTTAATCTTGGTTATTGCTGAAAACACTGTGTGAGAGGATAGATCGTAGACGCCCGCCTTAAGCGTGAAGCGACTTGGAAACAGTTTGCTATACACCTTGTATGGCAAACAGCTACTCAACGCATGCTCAGACTGCCACTTGGCGCACAATCTGGTAAATGTTTCTCCGCTATCGACTTGCACATACTGCTTGCCAAGAGAAAGGGGCTCATTATGGACTTTCTCAAATAAACTATAACCAATATAAATTAGAATGGTGGATACCAACACCATGGCAAACAACAAATAGCGGATCATTTAGACGTTTCTATCTCTTCTTTTATCTGCAAAGCAGTTTGCACATCAAATACTTGTTTGTCTAGCGCTTTAACTGGCACCAACCCCATCAGGCTATTACAGATGAAAATGGCATCTGCAGCCTCCAAATCTTGCCGTTTCACCCTTTGCTCAGTGATCTCTCTTTGACTACATAGATGCCTTAAATACACACCAGAAATGCCACACAAATCTAATTTTGGCGTTAGCATTTTACCATTTTTAACGATAAGGATATTGCTTGCAGAGCTTTCAATGACATTACCGGCGATGTCCTCGACAATCACATCATCAAACACACTACCTTGAGCAGCCTGTTTAATCATCACCTGCTCTAAGCGATTGAGCGTTTTGAGTCCAGCAAACAAAGGTTGATGACCAAGTTGTATTTCACTATAGCCAAGTGACACCCCTTTACTTTGCCAGTCAACGTAATGACTTGGCAGCTCACCTTGGGAAATAATGATGGTTGGACTTGGCTTTTCGGGCACACCATAGCCTCTACCGCCACACCCTCGAGTAACCAGTACCTTCAAAAAGCCACACTTACGTTGCCTAGCGACCTCTTGACAATCGCTGGTCAAACTCATGTAATCCAAGGCAGGAAAACCCAAAACTTTTGCACATTTTTGGAGTCGTTCTAGGTGATAGTCCCACAAAGCGAGTCTTCCAGAGGTAATTTTTACTGTTGTAAAAAAGCCATCTCCGTAATTTAAACCCCTATCTTTATGACTTAAATCCATACTTGTTCTCCAAAAATAAAAAAGCCCGGCTATGCCAGGCTTTATTCGTTCGCGTTACTTAAATTAAATCTTTTTAAATAACAAAGAACCGTTCGTACCACCAAAACCAAACGAGTTACACAAAGCGTAATCAAGCTTAGCATCTCGAGCAGTATGAGGTACATAATCTAGGTCACATCCTTCATCAGGGTTATCTAGGTTAATTGTCGGTGATACCTTCTGGTCAACCAATGAAAGGATACTGATGATCGACTCAACTGAGCCTGCTGCACCCAATAGGTGACCCATCATTGATTTAGATGAGCTAACCATCACATTGTTAGCGGCATCACCAAAGATAGATTTAACAGCTGACGTTTCAGCGATATCACCAGCTGGTGTCGAAGTACCATGCGCGTTGATATAGCCTATTTGCTCAGCGTTAACACCAGCATCATTCAATGCATTTTCCATCGCCAATGCTGCGCCTGAACCATCTTCTGGTGGAGATGTCATATGGTAAGCATCGCCACTCATACCGAAACCAACTAGTTCGGCATAGATCTTCGCACCACGGGCTTTAGCATGTTCGTACTCTTCAAGTACAATCACACCAGCACCATCTGCAAGTACAAAACCGTCACGGTCTTTGTCCCAAGGGCGAGAAGCAGCTTGAGGGTCATCGTTACGAGTCGAAAGCGCTCGAGCTGCACTGAATCCACCCATACCAATTGGAGTTGATGCTTTTTCTGCACCACCTGCAACCATCGCGTCTGCATCACCATATGCGATCATACGAGCTGCGTGACCAATGTTATGCAAACCAGTCGTACAAGCCGTTACGATTGAAATATTCGGTCCTCTAAGTCCATGCATGATGGATAGGTGACCTGAGATCATATTAATGATTGTCGAAGGCACATAAAAAGGAGAAAGCTTGCGAGGGCCGCTTGCAATTAATTTGTGATGGTTTTCTTCAATGAGTGTTAGGCCACCGATACCTGAACCAACTGCTACACCTACACGGGCTGCGTTTTGCTCAGTTATCTCTAAACCTGAATCCTTTAATGCTTGGACACCAGCTGCGATACCATATTGAATAAACAAGTCCATTTTTTTTGTGTCTTTTTTGGACATGTATTCTGTCGCATCAAAGTCGTTAACTAAGCCAGCAAACTTAGTTCCAAAACTCGATGTATCAAAATGCGTGATATTTGAAATGCCACTGCGACCTTCTAACAGGCCTTGCCAGGTTGACTGAACATCATTACCTAGCGGCGTCAACATACCTAAGCCAGTTACTACGACTCGACGTTTAGCCACGGTTTCCTCCAAAAAGGGATTTGAAATTTTGCGGGGGTAGAATGAATGAGGGCAGCGAGTGCTGCCCTTCAGATCCGTTAATTACTCAGCGTGAGCAGTAACGTAGTCGATCGCTGCCTGAACTGTAGTGATCTTCTCAGCTTCTTCGTCAGGGATCTCAGTGTCGAACTCTTCTTCTAGAGCCATTACTAGCTCAACAGTATCAAGAGAATCAGCACCCAGGTCGTCTACGAAAGACGCTTCAGATTTAACTTCTTCTTCTTTAACACCTAGTTGTTCAACGATGATTTTTTTTACGCGTTCTTGGATGTCGCTCATTCTTCTTTCCTTTATTAAAACGCTTTTTGCGTTAATTTCAGATTGCGGCGTAGTTTACGGCGCATCATGTATGGATTCAAGGATTGACCATGACTTTTTTGTCTGGTCAAACCTGTTACGAAATATTTTTTTACTTTATCGCCTATTTTAAGGCCAATTTCAAGCTCGTTTGCGGCAAGATCACAAAAATTTAAATTAAATTGTAATCTTTAAACCATGTACATTGCACCATTAACATGCAATGTTTCACCTGAAATGTAAGCCGCAGCATCTGAAGCTAAGTATGCAACTGCTGCCGCAATCTCTTCTGGCTGCCCTAAACGACCAGCAGGAACGTTTGCAAGCGTAGCAGCTTTTTGCTCATCAGTTAGCTCGTCAGTCATATCAGTTTTGATAAAACCTGGTGCGATAACGTTTACTGTAATCCCACGAGACGCAACTTCACGAGCAAGTGACTTAGAAAAACCAATGACACCAGCTTTAGCTGCTGCGTAGTTTGCTTGACCAGCATTACCCATTGTACCCACAACAGAGCCAATGTTAATAATACGACCACACTTTTTCTTCATCATTGGGCGAAGTACCGCTTTTGATAAACGATAGATTGCACTTAAATTTGTGTCAATGATATCTGTCCACTCATCGTCTTTCATACGCATAAGTAGATTATCTCGAGTGATACCAGCATTATTTACTAAAACATCAACATCGCCAAAATCAGCTTTAATCTGCTTTAATACAGACTCAATTGATTCAACATCAGTTACATTAAGCTTGTAGCCTTTGCCACTTTCGCCAAGATATTCACTGATTTTTTCTGCACCAGAATCACTTGTAGCTGTTCCTAGCACTGTTGCACCTTGTGCCACTAGCGTTTGAGCTACCGACTTACCAATACCTCTACTAGCACCAGTGACTAATACGATTTTACCTTCTAGACCAAAAATATTTGACATTTTTCTTCTCTATTATTCTGCACTTTCTACTGACGCTAAATCATTAGCAGCAGCACATTTGACTGATTTGTCGATACGCTTAGCGAGACCGGTCAACACTTTGCCTGGACCAAATTCATAAGCGGTAGTAACGTTATCTGCAGCAAGCTTTTGTACAGTTTCAGTCCAGCGAACTGGGCTGAATAATTGTTTAACCAATGCTTCTTTGATTTCTGTAGCGCTTTTAGCTACTGCAACATCGACGTTATTAATAACTGGATATTTAGGCTCTGAAAATTCTAATGCAGCTAGATCTTCAGCTAAACGCTCTGCAGCTGGCTTCATTAGTTCACAGTGAGATGGCACACTAACTGCCAGTGGCAAGGCACGCTTAGCACCAGCTTCTTTACATGCTTCACTCGCACGCTCAACAGCTTCTTTGTGACCAGCAATAACAACTTGTCCTGGCGAGTTATAGTTTACAGGAGAGACAACCTGCCCCTCTGCAGCCTCGTTACACACTTTTGCGATTGTATCATCATCTAAACCAATGATTGCAGCCATAGAGCCAGTACCAGCAGGTACAGCTTCTTGCATGTAAAGTCCACGCTTTTCAACTAGCTTCACTGCCTCAGCCAAACTGATCACATCTGCGCAAACCAATGCAGAGTATTCACCTAAGCTATGACCAGCTAAAACCAATTCAGCGTCTACATTTTTTGCACTCCAGTGACGGAAAATTGCCACGCTCGCTGTTAATAAAGCAGGCTGAGTTTTGTGTGTTTTGTTTAATTCTTCTTCAGGACCATTCAGTACCAAAGCTTGTAGATCATACCCAAGCGCCTCTGACGCCTCTGCGAAAGTATTTTTTACAACTTCAGAAGACTCTAATAACTCTGACAACATGCCAACACTCTGCGAGCCTTGGCCAGGGAAAAGTAAAGCTATTTTTTGTGACATACGATGCTCTTTTAACTCGTTTTCAATTTGCATACTTAGCGTTCAGACCATTGCCTAATTCAGCAACCAACCTTCTGCAGTATGACTTGGATTACTATCCTCAGACTCAACCACTCAAAACGACAAAAAGAGACCAACAGCTAAACCTAATTTAATCTTGGCTTACTGATGCCTCTTCTGTTTTTGCCATTCTTTCGAAAGCAGTCTGTATCTTTTCGGGAATGCGTCGATTAACCTCTCTAACAGCTTCATCGATAGCTGCTAAAAATGCCTTATTCGAAGCATTTCCGTGACTTTTAACGACAATACCACGCAATCCTACCAGACTTGCTCCGTTATACTGGTCGGGGTTCACCTTTTTATAGAGTTTTTTTATCACTGGGCGCAGTAAAAATGCAAGAACCTTGTAAAAAAAGTGTTTTTTAAGTGCATTCGTGAATTTTAGCATGATAAGTTTGGCAATTCCCTCGCAAGTTTTCAGCGCAATATTGCCAACAAAGCCCTCACATACAATGACGTCAGATTTACCCGAGAAAATATCGCTGCCTTCACAATAGCCCTGATAGTTTAAATGTTCACATTCGCACATCAGTTTGGCAGCCTGCTTTATCCCGTCATGCCCTTTAATGTCTTCTGCACCTATATTAAGCAAGCTCACCTTTGGCTGTGCTTTATCTAGTGCCTCCCCTGCGACAATGGAGCCCATAATCGCAAATTGGAATAAAGTTTCAGGATCGCAGAGTACGTTTGCACCCAGATCAAGAAGATACACAGGTTGTTTTTTTTCTGTCGGCATTGACGTGATTAAAGCCGGCCGCTTAATACCTGGAAGCATTTTGAGCACATAGTGTGCCATGGACAACAGTGCGCCAGTATTACCCGAGCTCACACAAGCTTGTGCCTGCCCTGACTTCACTAATTCGAGTGCAATACGCATAGAGGAATTACGTTTATTTCTTAACGCATGTGCAGGTTCGCAATTATTGGTTACAACTTGCTCACAGTGTTTGACGATAAGCCTAGGATGATCAAGGTGACTTTCTTTTTGTAGGGCTTGTCGCAAGACATCTTCATTACCGCATAGTAATAAAGTTAAATTGGGATATTTTTTTACGGCGAGAATTGCCGCAGGAATAGATGAACGGGGGCCGTAATCGCCCCCCATCATATCTAACGCAATGGTTAGATTAGTCAGCATCAAGCAATCTCTTACTTAGAAATTACTTTAACGCCTTTGTAGTAACCATCAGCAGTTACGTGGTGACGACGATGAGTCTCACCAGAAACTTGGTCTACAGTTAAAGCTGGTCCGCTGATAGCATCGTGTGAACGACGCATGCCACGACGTGAACGTGTCACTTTGCTTTTTTGTACCGCCATTAGCCTTCTCCTAAGAATCTTTCTTAAGTTGTTTTAAAATCTCAAATGGATTTGGTTTAGTTTCTTCTGCTTCAATTTCGCCAAAGCTCGCAGGCTTATCAGAAAAAGAACATGAAGCTTCATCATGCATAGGAACTATAGGAATCGCCAAAATCAATTCGTCTTCGATTATTTGTCGAAGATTGATTTCGCCTTCTTCATCTAACTCCACCACATCGTAGCTTTCAGGAAGATCTTCCGACTCTGCACCTAATCCGACTGGCGAATACGCAAAGTCTTGAGCCAAATCCAACCCTAATTCATCATTACAACGTTGACACAACACAGTTAGCTTAGCTCGAGCTGAGCCTCGAACAACCACCAAACCTTGCTGATCAACATCGCAATGAATAGTTACCGCTATTTCACCTACCTGATCCTGCACAACTTGCTGCAGTCGAGAAAGTTCTTCAAGCTTAACAATGCCGTCATAACTAGCTCGGCGCTGTGCTGCTCTGCCTGGATCAAGAGTGATGGGAATTTTCACCTTTTGCATAGGGGCTGCATCATATAGATTGTTAGTGGTTTAGTCAAAGTAAAAATAAACTTTCCTATTGTTTTTCGACTACTAACGCTTATCCTTGTGTCAAATATTTAGTTCAGGTACTAATTCGCTTATGAACACACCTATTATATTAGCCTCAAGCTCACCTTTTAGGCAGCAAATTTTAAAAAAAATTGGTTTACCATTTGATAGTTTCTCACCAGATATTGATGAATCACCTATCGCGCTTGAATCTCCTGAAAGTTTGGTGTATCGACTCAGTGAAGCCAAAGCAAAGTCCGCAATTAACAGGTATGAAAAAGGCATTGTGATTGGTTCAGATCAAGTCGCTGTATTTGATAATCAGATTTTGGGAAAACCTCACACAAAAGAAAACGCTATCAAACAACTGAGCATGTTCAGTGGACAAACGGTGACATTCTATACTGGGCTCAGTTTATACTGTATCGAAAAAAATAAAAGCATCACTAAAGTCGTTCCTTTTTATGTTCATTTTAGAACGCTCTCCGAGTGCCAAATTTCTAATTACCTTGACGCAGAACAACCATATAATTGTGCGGGTAGCTTCAAAAGTGAAGGATTGGGTATTTGCTTATTTGAAAAACTCGAAGGAGAAGATCCAAATACACTTATTGGACTTCCTCTCATCGAATTAACTAAATCTTTAGCCGAGTTTGGTATCGATGTGCTATCGCAGTCCATCGACTAACTGGGCAAATTGACTGGTAATATACCTTGCACCAGCAGCTTTTAATTGCTCGCCTGACGCAACACCAAAGGTAACACCAATCGCATCAACGTTAGCAAGGCGCGCCATTTCCATATCGATGATGGTGTCGCCAACCATAACCGTATCACATGGTAAAATACCAAGCTCAGACATAATTTGATTCAACATATCTGGGTTTGGTTTGGACTCAGCTTCATCAGCAGTGCGTGTCGTGACAAAATAGCCAGCCAAGCCTGTCTCTTCCATCAAGCGATTCAAGCCCTGACGACTTTTACCCGTCGCGACAGCCACCTTTACACCCTGATCGGTTAATTGCTTTAGCACGTGCTCAACACCATCAAATAAACTGGTTGGCGTCTTGTCTACTTCTTTGTAAACGTGTTTATATGTTGCTGCTAACTCACTACTGCGATTAGCTTGCTCCGGAAATAAAGTCTCCAGAGCGTTCTCTAGTGAAAGCCCTATAATACTCTTAGTTTTTTCTTCACTCTCACGAGGGAACGAATATTGATCAGCAACCGTATTTATAGTGTTAACTATTTTCGGAACTGTATCCATAACAGTTCCATCCCAATCCAGTATTACTAACTTATACTTCATCAGCGGCTCTTAACGTATTTAAGCAAGCGGTCAATGCTTTATCTAATGGCGCCTCAACATGAAGTGTGGTTTCTGTTTTTGGATGAAGGAATCGCAACTCACGGGCATGCAAAAACAGCCTTCCGAGGCCTTTTTTACGCATTTGCGCATCAAATGCTTGATCGCCATACTTATCGTCACATGCAATTGGATGCCCTTTGCATTGTGTGTGAACACGAATTTGGTGCGTACGGCCAGTCACCGGAGAAGCTTGTACTAATGTTGACCCAGCAAAACGCTCTAACACTCTAAATCGCGTGTGTGAGGCTTTACCTTCTTCATGGTCTACACGCACTACCCGCTCACCCGACTTCAGAGTGTTTTTTCTAAGCGGCTCTGTAACATTTTTGTGCTTTGCAGACCACTCGCCCGCAACTAAAGCCCAATAGTTCTTCTCCATGGTTTTTTCACGCAGCTGCTCGTGTAGCCCTTTCAATACGGCGCGTTTTTTTGAGATTAACAGACAGCCTGAGGTATCTCTGTCTAATCTATGCACGAGTTCTAAAGACTTTTCCTGAGGACGCAACGCACGAATAGCTTCAATCAAACCATAACTCAAGCCACTGCCACCATGCACCGCCATACCAGAAGGTTTATTAATTACAATCAGATACTTATCTTCATACAAGATACAATCTTCTAAGTTTGCAACCTTATCTAAGTTCTTTGGTACAAACTCACTTTTTTCCGCCGTTTTAATCGGTGGGATCCGTACTACGTCGTCAATCTGTAGCTTGTATACGGGCTTAACCCTTTTCTTATTGACGCGAACTTCACCCTTTCTCAAGATCTTGTAAACCGCACTTTTTGGCACACCCTTTAAGTGTGTTACTAAAAAGTTATCAACACGTTGACCTAGCTGATCTTCGGTGATAGTTACAAAGGTAACTTGTAAAGCATTCTTTTCTGACATTGCCTAATCACTGATTTGAGTAATAATTTAGTTGCTATCACACAGTTATTAGTGGGATAATCGCCTCGCAAACTTTGCGAGCGTTGCTTTTTATCGCAAATATACTGTCGTGATGCACATCTTGGGTGGAGGATCATACAGATCAGAGCTAATATTTCCAAAGCTTTTATCTCCGACTCAGTACAATTATTACGTGTGATTGGCATAAGGTGAAGCGTGTAACAGTTCATCCATTACGGCCATACACGACAAACAAGTAAATAGAAGCAAAATTATCGTGTCTTGTGTAGATTTGCGGGTTTGTTTAACCCGAGCGAGTTCTGTAGGCAAAGTGAAAGCTAATTTTTAACCCGCCTTTGAGAGTAATCAGGCAGTAAGTGTTAAAACAGACTAAGTTCCCTTCTCCCCAGTCGTGAGACTGCATCAGTAACAGGAACAATTAAACAGCCTGCATTGGCGCACAAGAATGGTGTAAGTTAAATTTATCCGACCAAAATAAAGCTAATTGTTGGTGGGTAAATTAAAGTAAATAGAGTACATAAGAATATGAAACGCATGCTAATCAATGCGACGCAGCAAGAAGAAATGCGCGTTGCACTGGTTGATGGCCAGCGTCTATACGATCTTGATATAGAGAGCCCTGGTCACGAACAAAAGAAAGCCAATATTTATAAAGGCAAAATCACTCGAATCGAACCCTCCCTTGAAGCTGCATTTGTAGACTATGGCGCAGAGCGTCACGGCTTCCTACCTCTTAAAGAAATTGCGAAAACATACTTCCCTGAAGGTTACACTTTCAATGGTCGCCCAAACATCAAAGATGTAATTAAAGAAGGCCAAGAAGTTATCGTTCAAGTCGATAAAGAGGAACGCGGCCAAAAAGGTGCGGCTTTAACAACTTTTATAAGTGTAGCTGGTAGTTATCTAGTCTTAATGCCAAACAACCCTCGTGCAGGCGGCATCTCAAGACGTATCGAAGGTGACGAGCGTATAGAGCTAAAAGAAGCTCTAAGTCGCTTAAAGCTACCAAAAGGTATGGGGCTTATTGTTCGTACCGCAGGTGTAGGTAAGTCATTCGAAGAGTTAGAATACGATTTAAAAGCACTACTTGTGCATTGGCAAGCTATTCAAGAAGCTGCTGACAGTCGCAAGGCTCCATTTTTAATTCACCAAGAAAGTAACGTAATTTTCCGTGCAATTCGTGACTATTTACGTCGTGATATCGGTGAAATCTTGATTGATAAACAACGTGTTTTTGACGAAGCTAAAGCACATATTGAACGCTTCAGACCTGATTTCATCAACCGCGTTAAATTATACAAAAATGATGTACCGCTGTTCACTCATTACCAAATTGAAAGTCAAATTGAGTCTGCTTTCCAGCGAGAAGTAAGACTTCCTTCAGGTGGTTCAATTGTAATCGACCCAACTGAAGCACTCACATCAATCGATATCAACTCGTCAAAAGCGACCAAAGGCGGTGATATCGAAGAGACTGCTTTGAATACAAACTTAGAAGCAGCTGACGAGATTGCAAGACAACTTAGGCTGAGAGACTTAGGTGGTTTGATTGTTATAGACTTCATCGATATGACACCTCCTCGTCATCAAAGAGAAGTAGAAAACCGTTTAAAAGAAGCTGTACGCGCAGACAGAGCCCGAGTTCAAATTGGTAAAATTTCTCGCTTTGGCTTGTTGGAAATGTCTCGTCAACGCCTTCGTCCATCTTTGGGTGAAGCTAGCCAGCACACTTGTCCTCGCTGTAGTGGTCAAGGCACAATTCGTTCAAACGAGTCAATCGCACTGTCAATCTTGAGATTGATTGAAGAAGAGGCTATCAAAGAAAATACGGCTCAAGTTAATGCGCAGGTGCCAGTTAAAGTAGGCTCATTCTTATTGAATGAAAAGCGTCGTGCAGTTCAGCGCATTGAAAAACGACACAATTGCCATGTAGTCATCATCCCAAATCAGCATTTAGAAACTCCGCACTACGAAGTAGTACGTTTGCGTAAAGATGATGTGCCAGAACTTGCTAGTTATGAACAAGTAGCAGAGCCAGAAGCCGAAGCTGTAGAAATACAAATGGCCCCTGTTGTGCAAAAAGAAGAGCCGGCTTTGAAAGGCGTTCCTATGCCATCAGCGCCAGCACCAGCTGCCCAGACATCACCTTCTAAAGCTGCAGCAAAAACAGCACCTGCAAAACCAGTTGAGCAGAAGCCAAGCTTGTTGTCGCGAGTTGGTAGTTGGTTGAAAGGCCTTTTCTCTGCTGAAGAAGAACAGCCGAAAGAGGAAGAGAAAAAACCACACAATAAGCGTCGTGGCAAGCAAGATAACCGTCGTCGCAACCAGCGCCGTAAAGGTAAAGGGCGCAACGAAACTCAAAAAGATGCAAATGCTTCGAATGAGTCATCAAAGAGCGAAACGAAAGAGCGTAATGAAAATCAAGAACGTTCTGACAATCGCAATAAGCGTCGTCGTCAAAACAATCGCAAGCGCACAGATGGTGATAAAACAAAGAACGTAGCAGTTAACGAGCAAAAAGATGAGGCTCAACAGGAAGTTAAAGAAAAACCTGTGAAGCAGCGTCGTCAAAGACGTAATTTACGCAAAAAAGTTCGTATTGAATCTGAGCAGCAAAACGTGCAGTCACCTGCTGATACTCAGCAAAGTGTCAAAGAGCCAGAGGCACCTAAGGTTGCAGAAACAGCTCCGGTAGTTGAATCTAAGCCTGCTGCAACATCAGAAGCTGCGGATTCACCAATCACTGAGACTGTGTCAAACTCGAAAGCTCAAGACAAAAACGGTGAGTCTCCTAAAGTGCAAGAGTCTGCGCCAACTCAGGCTGCAGAAGCAGAGGAAAATGTAGTTATCGCTGAAACTTTGGAATCTGGTGATCAATCATTGATTAATCAAGTTGAAGAAGATCAGGACGACAAGCGTGAAGCGAAGACCCGCTCAAGACGCTCTCCTCGTCACCTTAGAGCTGCTGGTCAACGACGTAAGCGTAACGACAATCCGAACCGTTCTTCAACTCCAGCATTCGTGCCAGTTGCAGATCAAGCTGCTGCTGAATTTGAAGCACAACAGCGTACGGTTGATAACCAGCCTCAGCATGAGACTGTCCAAGTAGAACTTGTAGATACGACACTTGAAAATGTCGAATCGACTCCAGCAACTCAACAAGTACTGCCAGTTGTTGCAAAAGAAACAACTACAGTGGAAGTTGTCGCGGATGAAGAAGGTGGTATTCTATCGACACAAGCGACTGAGGTTGAAAGTGAACAAACTGAAACCACAGAACCTGCTCAAGAAGTTGTTGCAGAACAAGCGCAAGCCGAAACTGCTCAAGTAGCTCCTGTCGAACTAAAAGAGCCACAAACAGAAGTAACGCCAACTGATATTCAAGCGAATGCTGAAGAATCGCAAGTGGAAGATATACAAATCGATCAGCCTGTAGTAGCAACTTCTAACGAAGAAGCTGATTTGGCACCGTGCGAAGCTGAGCAACCAGTGACTGTAGAGTCTTCTTCTCAAGAGGCTCAAATTGAAGCTGTGGAAGAAGCGCCAAAAGCAGAATCAACAGACGTTGTTGAAGATAAAGCTGAGACATATGAAGCGCCTGTTGAAGTTGCAGAAACGCCACAACCTGAAGCAGCTCCGGAAGCAGTTGAGGTACATCAGGAGGTGGCTACACCTGTGCATACAACATCAGAACGTGTTCGTTTTAACAGAAGCGCTGCATCACCGATGACTAAAGCAAGTCCAAGTGAAGAGTCTACAAACTCGGTTACACCAAGTGCAATGCCTGACGAATTGCGTACAATTATTCGCTCCAGCAGTTTAGGCTCAGGCTCCAAAGCACCATCAGCAAGAGCCAGTGCGCAAATGGCATCGCCAGCACCTGTTGAGTAAACACAGTTAGGAAATACCTAATCGACAAAACCGGCCACAACTGTGGCCGGTTTTTTGTGAACCTTTCTCTAAGTTAGACTCAATTCCTTTCTACCGACGTCTCTTTCATTGTCATCAATAGGTGAAGTGCTTCTAAAAGCGTTAGATTAACGCTCTCAATATAAAACGTAGCTTTTTAGATAAACATAGTGGAAACGACTGTGTTATACAGTGATAAATGGAATGGGATTAGCTGTTCATCAGGTTATATATTTTAAAAATATATAACCTGACTAAGTAGAGATTGAGCGGATTAAATATATAGCTTTTCGGTCTTCAGCACTTTTTTCAAGTAATGCTTAGTTTCATCGTAAGGCAATCCACTTTGCAAAGCTTCCAACACTCTGTCTGAAGACATGGAGTTGATGACCTTTGCAGCCTTATTGATATTTCTAGAACCATCGCTATTGAACACCCGAGCAACATTACCAGCCCCAGTATTGTAGGCTGCAATCATACAGTACTTCCTACTGATCGGGTCTTTTATATTCCGTAAATATCTGTCGTTCAATAAATGCAGATACGCTGTTCCAGCTTCTATATTATTGTTTACAACAAAAAGGTATGGTGCGCTCATTGGTGCATCAATCTTAAATAAAAAGCGATTGACGTCAACCCCCGCGCTGGTTGGTACAACTTGCATTAACCCATACGCTGGAATATGAGACTTGGCTAATGGGTTAAAGTGGCTCTCTGTATGCATCACAGCGAGCACTAAGCTAGAATCTATATCGAAGCGTTCACTTTGCTTGGAAATGTGCCCTGTATAGTTTGAGGCTCGCTTCTTAGCTAAGCTGCCTTGTGGTAGCTTAACGGTTACCTTAGTCACCTTCTCGTCATTTTGTCCGGCAATTTGTCTGACAGATTGTGCCAAGTTTTGAATCCGCTTGATCTCTAATTGATCTAGCTTAGCTTTATCCCCATTCAACTTTTCAATAACTTTACTTTCATCTCCTTGCGAAAGCGCAAGTTGTTCGTCGGCTTGTCTATCTAATAGTTGCTTTTGCTCAATCGTCTGCTGCTTTATTTTTGCCTTAGCATCAATAATTGCATTAACTTTGAGGCTTCTATCAATTTTATAAGCATCAGTAGAGGCTTCACTGATCTTTGCTTGTTCGCCGTTTAAAAAGCTCTGTAATACCGCATTTTCAGATTGCCTAAAACGTTCAAATTCGCGTTTGATTTCAGCTTCTGAAGGTGCACCTTCTCCATCATGGCGAATACTTAAAACTAACTCGTTATTTTCAAAGTCAATTTCAAGGCGCGATAAGCTGTCTTCAGAATAAGCGACATATTCACTGCGAGACGCCACTTTGGCCTCTCCCCAATGTTTAATTAACTCATCCCTAAATGCATCATATTCAGCCAAATGCTGCTCAACAAACTGTTCATACTCACCTAAGTGCTCAGCTTTAAACTGTTCAAATTCACTGCTGTATTCACTATCTCTAGGTGAGGTCTGGGATTTGCTGTCATAGCCTCGCATTTCCTTTGACAGTTCGTCAAAAGGCGATGTACTGTTGGCATAAACAACACCAGCAACCAGTTGAGACAAAATAGTCAATGCTAGTACTTTCTTCACTTTTTAATCCTTACAAGCAAAAAACGCACCCAAAGGCGCGTTTTATTAATTCGTCAATCTAGCAATCTCTTTTTCAAGATCTTTTTCAGCTTTGTAAGCTTTAAACTCTTGATATAGGAACTTTTCATCTTGTGGATTAATGTCTTTTTTACTTTCTTTAATAACATCTTTAAATAAAGACTGTGTTAGTTGAGGTGATAGCACAACTAGAGAACAGTAATAGTCTTTTCCAGCAATTTCTACAACGTCAGCTTTGTTTACGCGTGAACCACGAAGTGTTTGTTTAGTCAATTGTTTTGATACAGAGCTGAATGTAGAACCCACAGTCGTCTCATCATTTGCATCCGTTCTATTTGCAAACGTTTTATCCAAACCTTCAATACGTGTTTCGATTTGTTGCGCTAACGCTAAACGCGCATTTGCTACGGAACTCTTTTGATCAATAGAGATATTACCAGAAAATTTTACACAATCCGCAGCCGCAATGCCGTTCTCAATAGTTGGATTGAGTACCCAATCAGGTATATTTACTTTTGATTGAGAGGCAGACTGCTCTTTTGTTGAGCTACACCCTGCCAATATCCCTGTAACAAGCACTGTAGTAAGTAGCGATTTAAGTTTCATGGTGTTTTCCTTCGTCAGATTAATTGCCTAAAGCGATGATTTAAATTTATCAAAAGGCTGAGCCAATTACAGTAATAAATTGTAAGAACGATTTTTTACAACTTTGTTCTTTAAAAAAACTAAAAAAATCTTAAACTTGGAGACAATATAACTGAAATTGTTGGTATAGTCACCGATATGTTTTTTACAAGTCATGGATGTCAACGTGCAATCTAGTGTTTTTAATCATTTTTATCTTGCCACATGTCTATTGTGCTTATCTTTGTTGGCGGGCTGCCAATCCACGCCCGCAAATAAAAGCGCCATTCTTTTAGCGCAACAAGGCAATTTTGAATCGGCAAAACAGGCAATCAGAACTGATTACTCTCCTAATGGGAAGAGCAAACTGTTGCATTATTTGGAGTTGGGGATGCTGAATCACTTGCAAGGTAATTACGAGCGTAGCAATGTGCTTCTTAGTGAAGCCCAAGATATCATTGAGGCGCAATATACCATCAGTGTGGTTGAATCTGCGGTTGCTTTGGTAAGTGGTCCGACTTACACAACATATGCAGGTAAGATTTATCATCGTCCCCTTATTAATCTATACAAAGCACTTAATTATAATGCGCTAGCAAATCGTGCCGGTCCAAATAAGCAGCAATACTTAGACTCCGCTATGGTAGAAATGAGACAACTTGATACCTACCTTAGTAATTTAAAAGAGCAAACAGGGGGCTACAACAGTGCTGGTGACAACGAACCGACTTCGGATGATTTGACCAATAGAATATACAGGCTGATCCAGCCAATCTTTGCACCTAATGACTTACTCGTTAATATCGATTACAAAGATGATGCCTTTGCTCATTACGTCAGTGGTGTACTATTCGAGCGTAGTAATGAATTGGACTCAGCTAGAATACAATACCAAAGAGCACTTGGTGCATTTGAAAATGGCTTTACGAAACAATACAACCTCAATGACAAAAAAATTGTTTCCCAAGTTCATACGGACTTAATTCGCGTCATGACTAAAGCAGGAGGCTACAAAAATGAAATTCGCAAACTGAATAAAAAATTAGATAAAGCACCTAGCGTCACAAAAACACCTCTGCTCAATGTAATTCAAAATGTCGGTATTGGCCCGCAACGAAAAGAGTTTAATTTGCTGCTAAAAGCAGATCATGAATCCAAAGCCTTGGTCATGACACCAATTCTTTGGGGAACCGAAAAAGAACGCAGGGCCCAAATGAAGTGGTTCCAGATGCTGTTTGCCGACACCAGCGTTTTCGACATTGTACAAAACTATGCAATGGGAGACATTGGAGACGTCGCTATGGGCGCCCTGACGAAGCGAATTCCCCTAGGCCCCCTTTGGGATGATGCGCAGGACGTTGGCCTTGTTCAAGCACTAGAATATGGTAGCCGCATTTCTGTCACCTACCTTGAACCATTGCAGCAACAGGTCAAAAGCGCAGAAGTCTGGGTCAATGGTAAGAAAACAGCAGAATTAGACAAAATTTATTCAGTGAGCTTGTTGACACTACAAGATGCATTAAGAAATGCAAACTCAGAAATCCAAGTCGCTTTAACAAGAGAAATCATCAAAGCAATCACCGCACAAAAAACCATTAACGCAACAGGGTTAGACCAATCATTTGCCGGATTTGCAAAGTTTGCGACTTCGGTTGTTAATGCGGTTACAGCTTCGGCTGACTTAAGACAGTGGCAGTCGCTGCCAGCACAAATCAACTATGCACAGATACCGCTCTCTAAAGGAACCTATGAGATTACTTTAAAAACACACCTGAGCTCAGGAAAAGTAATTGAGCAATCCGAAGCGGTTACTGTATCAGACAACATAACGCTGTGGCACACCCGCACGTTCTTACAGCAGTCTCGTGTTACTGCACCAGAATCAACTTTTTTATAATGGAAAAAATGTTATGAAATGTAATAAAACCTTGCTAAAAATCACACCACTCATTGTCGCATGCACACTAGCTGTATCAGGTTGCTCTTCAACCAAAGTACAAAGAGTAGATGCAAATCAAGAGGTTGCATTATCTGACAAATGGAACGGAAAGGACTCACAACTCGTTGCTGAAGCCATGATCAATGACATGTTAAGCTTCCCATGGGTTAACGATCACTTACAAAAAGAAGGTCAAAGACCTGCTATCATCATTCAGTCGGTACGCAATAAGTCACATCAACATATTGCGGTGGATACGTTCTTAAACGATCTAAAGCGTTCTATTTTGCGCAGCGGTCAAGCTGACTTTGTTGCGAATAAAGACGTTCGATTAGAGATCCGCGAAGAGCGAAAAGATCAAGAGCTTAACTCAAGCCTTGAAACGCAAAATGAGATGGGCCAAGAGCAAGGAGCTGACTATGCACTTTCTGGCACCATTAATTCATTTGTCGACGAACAAGGCGGCAGCCGAGTGACTTTCTACCAGGTTGATTTACGCCTAATTGATATGACATCAAACCGTGAGGTATGGAATGGACAAAAGAAAATTCAAAAACTGCAGGAACGTTCACGTTTTGGCTTCTAAATCACTCGTTGCTGCATTGATAAGCGTATCTGTGTTAACTGGCTGTAAATCAAATTCAGCCAGTCAGCATACTGTGAGTGCTACACCTCAATGGACCTCTGTAACACCCACATCTAATTATATGGTTTATGGTGTAGGAACCGCTCAAAACACTGGAGATATGCAACAAGCTAAACTCGCAGCACAGGAGTCAGCTCGTTTAGCTCTTGCAAAACAACTAAACGTTACAATATCTGCGAATACGACTATCAAGCAACAAGCTGATGACAAGTCTATGACTTTTCATATTGATGAGCTTATTCAGTCCAAAGTGCCTAGCATACAACTTCAGGGCGTAAAAATTGAAGATGAGTATTTTAATACTCAGCAACAGACTGCATACGCGCTCGCTGCTTTCAATCGCACAGAAGCAGTTATGCAAACTGAATTGTCTATCAACTCATTAGATGACGAAATTACTCAGTTTAATTTACAAAGTGCGGGTAATAAAACGCTGATTTTAAAACGTGCTGTGGCGTTAAAAGAACTTGTTGTAAAACGCAGTAAGCTCAATCAATACCTTAGTATGCTTCAGACTGCTCATGTTGCAATGCCTAGCACCGTCCGTAACCAACAGGCATTGGCCGACGAAATATTGAATAGCATTAGCTTCAGTATTTCAGCTGATAGCGATAAACATGGCAAAGTAAGAGATTTACTTGCTCGCGCACTTACCAGTCAAGGTATTAAAATCACAGAACAAAACGCCGATTTTGCGCTGCAATTTCGAGTTGATTGGCAAGAGATGCATAAGTCCGGAACTTACTACAGTCTCGCAGAGAGCTTCCTTGTTATCACTGAGGCGGGAGAAGAAAAAGCACACTTTAATGCAAAAGTTAAGGCAGCCTCTAGTTTCCAAGATACCGCCAAAAGTAATGCCATGGGTAAACTTGCAAGTAAACTCGGTCAACAATTAGCTAAATTTGTTGTCACCGGTGAATCTTAAATAAAAAAGGCCGATAGGCCTTTTTTAATTCTCTTGTGAGTACTTTTCTAACTGATCTTTCAGGTTTGGTGGTACACCCTTGATAGTAAGGGTGTCATTAACTGGGTCATACACCACTCTTTCACCCAAGTGTTTGCGCTCAAAACCAACACTGACACCACCGCCCATGCCAGAAAACTTCACCATCGCTGTTACAGTCTTTTTGTCTAGAGGAAAAGACTCTTCCAATTCGTAACCTTGCTCCTTATAAAAATCTTCAAATTGAACGTCAGAAGACTTAGATAAAGTACCAGATAACCCCTCGATATCAGCATCTTCGCCACTGTTGATACAATCATTACAGTAGTCAAAAACTTCTTTTCGGATACCATCTTTTTCAGCTTTATCAAACTGTTGTTCAGACAAGTAATCTTCAACAGCATGTAACATCGTTTGAGATTGCTGCTTAGGGTCTACGCCCTCTGCACAACCTAAGAAATCTAAAAAGAAGTCAGCAACTTTACGCCCTGCCCTTCCTTTAATAAATGAAATATAACGGTTTTCGTCTGCTTGTGTATCCCAAGCAGTGAGATCAATGCGAGCTGCTAATTGCATCCTTGAAATATCTAGGTGTCTAGAGCTTGCCAAATCCAGTTCAGAGGTAATCGAGTAGTGCTCTTTGATGCTAATTTGCGCAATCAGCATATAATCGCAACCTACGTATTGGTAATGGCAAAAAACTAAATAACCCGTTTCGTGAAATGCATATTTATTTAGCTCTTCTTTTAGCACCTCTGTCGCTTGTTGCGTCATGTGCCAAAACCCAAGCTCACTATTACGATAACTTTGCATTGCAGAAGCCACGGTACTATTTTTATCACCGTCAAATGCACAGTAACCTTTACCCGGTTTACCATTATATGCATGGTGTAATTGTTCGATAAAAACGTTTACACGATCGTTAATCACCATTTCATTTTCGCGTAAATGGATCTCTGTTTCTTCGTCACGCTTGTCTACATAATGTACAACAAGCTTTTTCACCTCAATGCTCATCTTTGTTTTTAACGCCTCTGGTGTTAGAATATGAAGAATTGTAACTCTATTAATTTGAACCAACCGATGCCAATTCAGTCTAAATATTCCAATGAACAAGTAGAACAAATTGTTGATAGTTTAATCAATGTACTCCAAGAGCACAAAGCACCTGTCGATTTGAGTCTAATGTGTTTAGGAAATTCTATCACGCACATAGTAAAAGAACATGTGCCAGAGACTAAAAGACAGGAAGTTGCTGAAAATTTCGCTAAGGCGCTTATTCAATCGGTAAAATAACGGAATGAATCTCACACCACACAGTCCTTTTTCGT
The DNA here is from genome assembly GCF_001625655.1 of Pseudoalteromonas luteoviolacea DSM 6061. Taxonomy (GTDB): domain Bacteria; phylum Pseudomonadota; class Gammaproteobacteria; order Enterobacterales; family Alteromonadaceae; genus Pseudoalteromonas; species Pseudoalteromonas luteoviolacea. Next base: position 52,503 of record NZ_AUYB01000146.1, read on the forward strand.
CAAAAGCGAGTCAACTATTAAGTTGGGGGCACTGGTTTACCTTTGCTAATATTGGGTTAGTGCTTGTTATTGCACTAACTTATCTAGCAGCGGACTCTGCACCAAACAGTATTGCTGGTTGGGCTTATATGCTCGTCACATGGCTAAGTCACACTAGTTTTATTACTTTTTGTGCGTTTGTGCTCACCGTATTCCCATTAAGCTTAGTGTTCCCCTATCCGAGGCACATCAGAGGGATGGCGGCCATTATCGCAACTCTCGGTATTCTCACGTTGTGTTTAGATGCGTTTGTGTATTACCAACAGGGTTACCATATTAGTTTGCAATCTCTGCCCGAGATAGTCTCTCTTTTAGTTGGTATGATCAATGGCTTATCATTTGCCACCGCGCTATTTTTAATTCTCTTAGTCGCAGCCATTCTGACCTTTGAGCTGATTGTTGGAAATCATGCTTGGCGCCACCTAGAACAGCTTAAATCTTATAAGTTCCCTAGGTACGCAACCGGTGTGCTTGTTAGTTGCTTTGCTATCAGTCACTTAATGCATGTTTGGGCGGATGCAAATAACTATTTTGACATCACTAAGCAAGATAACGTTTTGCCTTTGTCCTACCCGACAACAGCAAAAACTTTGCTCGCAAGGCATGAGCTACTTGATTTAAACGAGTATCAACAAGCAAGAACCGTTCGTTTGGAAAACGCGACCACCAACTATCAACTGCCTGCTAATTTACCAGCGTGTGAATTTAATGCTGAACCAGTCGAAATTGTTGTTTTAACTGAGCCGCTCGACACTGATAACTCACTGTTTTCCGATAAGGCATGGTTTACACAGACACAGTTACTGGTACCTACAAACACGTTAGATCAGTATTTTAACTTGGTTTATGGTTTACCTGCTTATTACCGCAGCACAGTAACAGAAAGGCGGCTAACCCCAGTATGGAACACAGCTAATACGCTCTCTATTTCTGGTGCTACACCGTTCGATTATCTTGAACAAGATATTGAACACAGCAAAGTGTCGTTTTTGTTCTCCCCTAAGATGCCAGAGGTGAATGAAGACAAAAATTATATCGTGATTGAAAAAAGTATAGATAAGTCGATTGTGGCACAAACAAAACTGCACACAAACTTACCTTATTTTTCCAATCATAATGGCCTGATGCAAGGCAATGATATTATGATGACCTTGCTAGACCAACACTTTAATTGCGGTGCATTGGCACAGCAGACAATGCTTGGCAATGTTGTTGGCTCAGAATCCGTAAACCAAGGTGTAAATTATTCTCAAGGTGTTTTGATTGCCTACAAGAAAGACAGGATTATATTGGTCAATCATGATGGTAGTCATAAGCAAATCTCAGCCAAAGAGGGATTTCATTTAGACCAAAAGCTGGATACTCCTTTCTTAGTTCAAAGTATCAAACGACTAAAGCAGTTTACAGGTAAAGCATCTGGCCTTTAGGCCAGTTGCTTATTAATATATCCATATTTAATATATATTAATAAACACGTTGTTTTTTACGCTTATTTTATTGCTGCCTTTTTAATCTTTGTCGTCTATATTTATAAATCAGGTAACAACAAGGAAGCTTCAGCAATGACATCACTCAGGTTATTTTTTATACTTTTAATACCATTATTTTGTAGCGCAAAGTCTACAGTCACGTATTATAAATGTGTTACCGATAAAAGCACCGTTTTCAGTCAGCACCCTTGCTCTAATTCTGCTCAACAATTAACGCTTACACATTCTGATCCACAAGCGAAAGTGCCATCTGAACAGCATTATAAAACCCTTAATGCGCTTGAAAAACGACAGATCATTCGCAACCTGAAAAATGCACTAAGGGCCAAGAAGCAACATGCTGCAATCCTAGGACGAAAGCGAGATGAAGCTGCAAGAGAGCAACAGCGCAGAGTTACGCGACTAATGGATGATGAAAAACGCAAAGCAACAGTAAAAGATGTAAAACAACAACTTAAGTCAATCAATAAAGACTATTTGAAACAAGTAAAAGTACTCAATAAAGAAATTGCACAAATAGAGAAAAAGTTAAAAAGAATGGAGTAGCGTTATCTACAAGATATCAAAAGCACTGCTGTTGCCCTGCTACACTCTCAATGAAATTTGCCTTAATAAATGTTGTCATAATTGTTTTGTATCTTAATTGAGCTTTACATTTAAGTTTGCTAACTGAAGAACTTTCGGGCTAGAGTAGACAATAACTTCATTTGTATCAAACAATAACGGAATTAATCCACAAATATAGTGCTACCGTTTATTGGGATATTCTGCTCAACAGCATGCAAGGAGGCTATATGGCCCCTCAAGAAATTGCTTTTTTGATTATTTCTGGGTTTAGAAAGCATTACTCTTTATTTCAAGATATTACTGAACAAGTACCTCACGCATTCGCGACACAGCAATGGCACATTATTGAAAAAGTAAACAAATCTAGGATAAGCCATTACGACGAGCGGGTATCAGATACAGTTAATATTTTGCGCTTGCATTTTAATACTTCGCAAGTCAACAACCAGCTCTGGTATCAGGTAAAACAAGCGTATATCGAAATACTCTCTTTCCACCCTCAAGCTGAGTTGGCTGAAACTTTCTATAACTCTGTTTTTTGTCAGCTTTTTCACCATAGCTACTTCAATAATAATTTTATATTTGTAACCAGTTCGCTTAGTTCAGCTACAACACTGCCTGTAGAAGCAGAATACAGAAGCTACTTCCCTGTCGTCGATGGACTAAAACCAACCATTCATAAAATTATCTCAAATATTAATTTCCTATGTGAATTTGGTGATCTTGAAGGTGATATTCGCTTACTGCAAAAAGCATTTATAAAACAGGCCCCAAACACTCACCAACAACATTTTAAAATGCGCTTCGACATATTGAATACACCTTTTTATAGGAATAAAAGTGCGTACATTGTTGGTAGGGTTATTTCTTCTACAGGAACCCAGCCATTCATCATTGCAGTACTTCATGACGCAAACGGCAAATTGAAGATTGATGCGCTCATTACTAATAGCACGCAAATGAGCTTAATCTTCGGATTTGCACGGGCCTATTTTATGGTTCAAACACATGCTCCATCTGCACTTGTAGGCTTTCTCAATCAACTTATGCCCAGCAAAACACAAGCTGAGCTGTATAATTCAATTGGGTTTCACAAGCACGGTAAAACAGAGTTTTACCGTGCGTTTCTATCTCATCAAAATAGCCACAATGAGCAATTTTGTGTTGCACCAGGCACACCTGGGATGGTTATGCTCGTGTTTACTTTGCCGACTTTTCCGTATGTTTTTAAAGTTATTAAGGACCAATTTTCAGAAAGCAAACCTTTTGGCAGAGATACGGTACTAGAGCGCTACCAACTAGTTAAGAATCATGACCGCGTAGGAAGAATGGCCGATACTCTTGAATACTCCAATGTGGTTATAAGAAAAAGTCAAATAGATGCAGAGCTGCTAGAACAAATGAGGGACAAGTTGGCAAATAGTATTATTGAAGACGAAGAATTCATAGTCATTAAACATTTGTATATAGAGCGCAGGATCACACCACTGAATCTCTATCTGCAAGATGCCTCTGACGCTGAAGCTGAATTTGTAATCGACGATTATGGCCACGCCATTAAAGAGATGTTGCATGTTAATATTTTTCCCGGCGACATGTTACTAAAAAACTTTGGTGTGAGCCGCCATAAACGAGTAATTTTCTACGATTACGACGAGGTGCAATACCTCACCGAAATGAATTTTAAAACTTTACCCAAAACATCATTAAATGACCTTTATTGTGGCGAAAGCGCACTATCTTTTGCGCCAAATGACGTATTTCCAGAACAGCTATGTACTTTTGTCCTAACTAACCCTAAACTCAGAGCTATATTTGAACGTCTCCATCCAGAATTATTAACTCCTGATTATTGGCAGCAAGCGCAGCGCAACATCCGCCAGCACATAACGAAACACGTATTTCCTTATCCCCAAAATCAGCGGTTTGGACAGCACAATAAGAATAAAGGAACACTGTGAATATCAGTAAAATAGACCTCAACTTACTCGTGTACTTGGACACTCTCCTTAGAGAGTGCAATGTCACTCGGGCTGCTAACCAACTCAGTATTACGCAACCTGCGATGAGTAATGGCCTAAAACGCCTCAGAAACTTGTTTAATGATCCCATTTTAGTGCGAACGAGTGAAGGCATGGTGCCTACAGAAAGGGCGCTCGAGTTACAGCCAGTAATTCGTGGCATCCTAATGACACTCGAAGAAACGCTTGCGCCAAATAGAGAGTTTGAAGCCAGCCAAAGTAAGCGTGTTTTTAGGATTATGGCGAGTGACTACGCTGCAAGTACACTTGCCCCCAAGCTGCTTGCAAAACTCCATAACGAAGCCCCTGACACCACATTGGATATATTGACACCTAGTGACGTCACATTTCATGACGTGGAAAATGGCAAAGTGGACATGGCCATTAATCGCTTTGAGAACTTACCGCAATCGTTTCACCACAAGCAAATTTGGAAAGATAGCTTTTGTTGCTTAGTAAAATCAAATAACCCAATCAAGGAAAGCTTTACCCTCGATGCTTATTTGAAAGCGAGACATATTTGGGTTAGTAAAACCGGGTTTGGTGTTGGCGTTGGTATGGACCCTGAAGATGTGCAAAAGCTTGGTTGGGTTGATGAAGCACTTGCTCATTTTGGTAAACATAGAAATATAGCCACGTTTACACGCAACTATCACGTCGCCATTCACTTAGCCAAAGAGCAAAACCTTGTTGCAACTTTGCCCTCTAAAGCGGCAAATATTTATAAGGATGACCCATCTTTGGCAATATTGGAGCCCCCTTTCCCAATTCCCCCTTTTGAGCTTGATATGATTTGGAGCCCACTGCTACATAGAGATGCGAGCCACATCTGGCTACGTCAAAAAATTGCAGAAATTGCTGAAGAAATAAAATAGAACCAATGAAAAATTATCAAAAACTAGTAGCACACTACCAATCTATTCATAACTTTGAACATCTCCGCGCTATATGTAGTTGGGATCAGGCAACCAATATGCCTTCGGGCGGCGCTGAGAGTCGTGCACAGGCCATGGCAGAGCTCGCAGTCCACTTGCACAAGCTGCACACTGCCGAAGAATTAGAAGAGCTTATTAATAATGCAAGCCTTGAGCAACTAACAGAGCACCAACATGCCAGTCTTCGAGAAATTACTCGAGTTTGGCAGCACGCAACAGCATTACCATCTTCACTAGTTAAAGCTAAAAGTCTAGCTGGAGCAAGGTGTGAACACCAGTGGCGCTTGCAAAGACAACAAAATAATTGGCCCCAGTTTAAGCACAACTTTGATGAAGTCGTGTCACTGAGCCAAGAAGAAGCTCAGATCAGAGCGGATCTACTCGGCTCGACACCTTATGATGCAATGTTGGATATCTATGAGCCAGGCATGACATCTGTGCAACTTGATGCACTATTTGGCGATCTTGCATCTTGGTTGCCTGATATGATTCAACAAGCAAAAACCTCCTGTGTTGACCAACACAATGCACATTTTGCAATAGAAGATCAAACGCGGTTAGCAAATGAGTTAATGGCCTTTTTAGGCTTTGATTTTAACCATGGACGCTTGGATACTAGCGTACATCCGTTCTGTGGTGGTGTTAGTCAAGATACACGTATCACAACTCGTTATGAATCAACAGACTTTCTAAACGCCATGATGGGGGTTATTCATGAGACAGGCCACGCCTGCTACGAGCAAAACTTACCTAAAGACATGCAAGCTTTGCCGGTAGGAAAAGCCCGCTCTATGGCTATTCACGAATCACAGTCACTATTTTATGAAATGCAAATTGGCCGCAGTGACGCTTTTATTCAGTTTTTAAGTGGCAAAGCACAAGCACTCTTTAAACAGCAATCTGAGCACAACACACCCAATATGCTTAAAGCTCAGCTTCAACAAGTACAGCCAAGTCTTATCAGAGTTGACGCCGATGAAGTAACGTACCCAGCACATATCATCCTACGATATGAAATAGAAAAAGCGCTTATAAACCAAGAGATTCAGTGCGGGGACATTCCTGAATTATGGGATGCAAAAATGACTCAGTTGCTTGGCATATCAACCAAAGATAATTACAAAGATGGTTGTATGCAAGACATTCACTGGACAGATGGAAGCTTCGGCTACTTTCCAAGCTATACACTTGGCGCCATGTACGCAGCACAATTTAAAGCAGCTATGATGCAGTCAGTGAATATCGAGCAACATCTTAGCGAAGGTGATTTCTCGCCAATTTATGCGTGGTTGAAAAATAATGTATGGCAACATGCTAGTCGGTATACAACAGAAGAGCTGCTTATAAAATCGACAGGTCAGCCTTTAAATACCGAGTTTTTCAAAACTCATCTACGCAAGCGTTATTGTAACGGGTAATAATTTCGCAAATTCCTACTGTGTAAAGATTGCATGCTTTGCAGTCTTTACACACCTACGCCCGCGTCCTGCGCTGCACGGATTTTGTTCAGTAAAAAAGACGCTGTTTCTTTTAGTGGCTGATCTTCTATCTGCTGCATTCTATGCTCTAAAAAGCTTTCAAGACGGTCACCTTTGAGTGCAGTCAAACACTTCTCTAAAGACTCATTTACGTAGTCATTAAGTGATGTCGATGTGCTCCATTCTAATGTGTTGGCCCACTGTAATACATGGCTTAGTTCTCCAGGCTTTAACTCACCACATACGCACTGAGCCATTAAAGCGATGTCTAACAGGGACTCTTTTTGTAACTGCTCGACGCACACTCCACTGTCGAGATGAGAAAGTAATTGTTCAAACTTCATCAGTAGCTCCTTCAAATTGACGGTATTCATAGTTTTTCTTATGCCATTATCGACCTTATAAAACCTCACTCCCAATGTCACTTAAAAAATATACATGTTGGCGGACTTACACTACCCTTTAATTAGGTCAGCAAGAGCCATAGTCATGCCAAAACCCGCTTTTATTGTTGTTATACTCAGTTTTACTTTATTCTTTTCAGCTCATGGCAAAGACATAATTTCAGTACCTGTAAACAGAGATATTTACCATTACACACAGCAAATATTAAGTGGCCGTGACCTCAAAGAGATTACACCCGAGATCTTCAATCACCCTTTGTGTCAACGAGATATTGTTGACTTAGTACTTATCCAAAAAGCACTTATTTTAGGTAACTCAAGCTTATCTTTCGAATTTGTGTTAATTGATCACGAAGAACAAGAAACCCACTTGCTGAAATCGGGTTTGCTGCTTGTTAGTGTTGATACTATGTGGCTCAGCCAAGTACAACCATTGTCGAATAGTGTACTCATCTCCTCCCCCATCATAAGAAAGGGAGAGTATTACGCTGGTATTTTTACCGCTCCTAAGAATACTGAAAAATTAGCACAAAAAATTGGCAAAAACTTGTCTCAAGTGAGCGTAGTGAGCAATGAAAATTGGACGGTAGATTGGCAAACCTTAAAACAGCTAAAACCACGCACCATGTTTAATGAGTCTGAATGGATAATAATGGCCAAATTAGTGAGTCATGGCTGGGTAGACATTATGCTCGTATCATTCAACAATACAACCGATTTCAGGTACAGCGGAGATGGTTATGTAATCGAAGCAATTAAAGGAATTAAAGTTGCTTTACAAGATAGTAGACACTTTGTAATAAGCAGAAAGCACCCTCGTAGTCAACAAACCTTTCGAGAGATCGAATTGGGAATAAAACGACTCAGAAAAGCAAACTTTATAGAAAAATCATATAGAAACTGTGGGTTCCTAACCAATTTGGTTGATAAATGGCGCGAAATACCCTAGAAAAATCGTATTTTTATATATTCGAGTAAACCTTCATATTTGATCCATTTTATTCCAATATCTTTCCCCAAATTAGAAAAAAGACTTAATAGATAATAGGAATCCTTAATGAAAGAGCTAAGACTTCAAGTCAATACTTTATTTTACTGTGTGCTTGCCACCCTGTCTGTTGTACTTTTAAGCCTTGCAAAATTATTCTTTGATTTGCAACTATCTCAAATAGCTGCAGTTCAGTTTTTCATTGCGATGGTTGCAACTCTAGCAGTGTCTGTTCATTTCATTTTGGCCCTGTCTGGCCAAAAGTGCGTTACCATTTGTAATCAGGGATTGTCACATTTCAACATTTTTGGCCGCAGAAAGTTTATTCCTTCGGAAGAAATAACTCGCCTTACAACTAAGAGCTTCCTTGGCTTAAAAGCAATTCAGATCCATACAGAAGAAAAACGCATAACCCTATTGGCGTTCAAAATCTCTAAAAAACAGAAGAAAACATTGCAGCAATTAGGGTACTTGGCGTAAAAAGTTGAGATATGGTAGTAATCTGCTTAGGATGCAGCAGCAACCCATAAAATAGAGAAGAAACATGTCAAATCAATACCCAATTGGCACACCAGGTACACCATGGTGTAACGAAGAGAAGCAGGTTTGGTATCAACAACAACAGATCCAGCGTTCTTATCACACAAACGTAGAATTCAAGGTAAAATCTCTGAGCGACATTTGTACCATCGAAGAGTATGGTGTTTTGGCATATAAGGCTGGAAAGTACTCTCTTTTTGCGCTGAAGAATAAAAACTATAATCCTGAGCACGCTACAATACTGATCACCGGTGGTGTACATGGATATGAAACCAGTGGTGTGTTGGGTGCGCTTGCTTTTGCTGAGCGCTATATTGAGCAATTTATTGACAGATACAATTTCTTAATTTTGCCATGTATTAGTCCTTGGGGTTTTGAGACAATTAATAGATGGAACCCTGATGCTATCGACCCAAATCGCTCATTCTACGCAAACAGCCCTGCTGCAGAGTCTCGGCTAGCGATGGAGTATGTAGACGCTTACTCAGGTAATATCATTGCCCATATCGATTTACACGAAACAACAGACACAGATAACAGCGAGTTTAGACCTGCTTTGGCAGCAAGAGAAGGCAAAGTAAATCACAACTGGAATATTCCAGATGGTTTCTACCTTGTTGGTCATACTCAAAAGCCAGAACCTGAATTTCAGAAAGTGATCATTGAAGAAGTTCAAAAAGTGACGCACATTGCTGACGCGGATGAAAATGGGCAACTGATTGGTGTAAAGCTAGAGCAGTTTGGTGTAATTAATTATGATGGCACTAAGCTTGGACTGTGTATGGGAATGACGAACGCCCCATTTGTTACAACTACTGAAGTCTACCCTGACAGCGCTAATACAACGCCTGATGAATGTATTGACGGCCAAGTCGCCTCCATTCTTGGCGTATTATCTTTCCTATCTAGTCAAAACTAATTGTGGTGTTACGGCCTACTAGGCCGTAACTTCAGCGTGCTCATAAATGATTTCAAAGATCTCTTTAAACGAGTGGGCTTTTTGTAAAATGTTAACAGGTATATGTAGTGCTCTGGCAATATCTGATGCTGAAATCATGCCACGCAAGTTTTGGTTCTCATCCATTAACAACACATGTTGATGGCCAATCTCTTTCAAGGTTTCTAAGATGTCGCCAATGCGCGCATTCTCTACACATTCATAAAACATCGCATGCAAGTCTCCTTTTCGTGTCATCACGTCTTCGACTGTTAAATCCGCACGTGATACATTACGTTTTTGCGCAGTAGTCAGTACTTTTCTTCCAGTTAAGTCTTTTGAATTCACAACACCAACAAACGTATCATCATGGTCAATCACTAATTTGCATCTGACATGTCCATTCACCATCATGAAAAGTGCATGATCTATATCCACGTCCTTAAGAATCACTTGCGGATGGCGACGAGTGAAGTCCGTGACAACTTGCTCGGCTGGACTAAATATAGACAGAGGATTCCCTTCATAATGCTCACAAAACTGATAAATCCCTTCCAGCTTAGTTGTGTTCAAAAGTTTAAACTCACTCATAAACCACCTCGTGTGGAGTTAAAAAATTGCAGCCATACAAAAAGGATGGTTCATTGTTTGATTAATCGCAAGGAAAATTAAAGGTACTAAACTCCTGATATCAAAGTGCTGTAATCCCATGTAATAGATAAAATTAATAATCCCTCGTAGAATAGAGACATAGGTTAGTAAACATTACCAATGATACGCAACTGGCTACTTACTATTGAAGACCTTGCAGATTTCCCTTTATATGTGCCCATTTCGGTGGGCCTATTTTTAATTTATAGGACGTACAGCCAAAACTAGGAACAATATAACTAGTGGGCTCTACGTACTCAAGAATCTCAGAATTAGGGTAGCTGCTAGCGAAATAATCAAGGAATACGAAGCATTTCACTAGTAGTCTACTTCTTTTATCAGGTAAAATTTCTGCAAATGATACGTGCTGCTAACCTCTAGCAATAATACGGAAATCTAGGAAAATCTATGGCTTACTTGATTGACGAGCAAAAGCTCGAAAAAATATACCTCAAAAGTTACCACACCTTCGGTCGTTTCAAATTTAACGTTGACACATTTTTAGATAAACCCGGCATTTCACGGCATCATGCTATAATTGAGTACACCAATGAAAGTTGGCTAATTAGAGATGTCAGTACAAATGGGATTTGGATCAATGACCGAAAAATAGATAAAAACTTACCGTATCAACTGTCTGAAAATGACAAAATTGATTTTGCAGCACCTGGTCAAAACTCCTTTGTTGTTGCCAGTTTAAATGCCAACTGCCAGTATTTCGTATCTCAAAACAATCCTAAAAATGTTATTGAAATTGAAAATCAAATGCTGCTTCCAAATGAAGAAGAGCCAACACATATAGTTTACTATGACGCACTTTTGAATTATTGGTTTCTGGAAGACTTAAACACCTCTGATAGACAAGCGTTAATTGATGGCGGCATTACAAGCCTGTTTGGAGAGCAGTGGTTATTTTTCTGCGCAGGTGTATCAACGATGACAAAACACTTGGAACAACAACCGTCAGTTAAACCGTTATCTCTTAATTTTTCGGTAAGTCTGGACGAAGAGAAAACAGACTTATCATTACATGTTGAAGGCGAAGAAATCGACTTAGGTAGTCGCAGTCATCATTATTTAATGCTGCTGTTAGCTAGAATACGAATTGAAGACAAGCAATCAGGACTTGATCCCGAATCTCAGGGATGGATCTACCGTGAAGATCTCGCCAAGAAACTTGGTGTTCAGATGAATCATATGAATATTATGGTGCATAGAGCCCGTAAACAGTTAAGTGAAGCGTCACCCGAAAAAGCACCGGAAGCAGGCTACATTCTAGAGACAAACAACGGTCAAATCCGAATGAACTGTCAGGATATTACAATATTAAAAGGTGCTCAATTAGAGACTCGAATCAGCCTATAAACAGCTTACCATTTATGAGGCGTACAGAGTTAGTTTCTGTATGCCCCAGCTTGTTCAATGATCTTACTTTCTAACCCTTTTAGCAGTCCAAGCTTAAACAAAACTTCAGTCAAAACAAATAGCGGACCAATTAACAGGCCTATTAAGTCATCCACAAATGCGGGTTTTTTACCTTCAAAATAATGCCCAATAAACTGAATTATCCATCCGATCACAAACAAACCACCACCCATACCATAAAAGAACCAGCTAGAAAGGTCATGCACCGACATACTTTGATAAATTGCTTCTGCCCCCATATACCCAGATGTCAGCAATAAAATCATCATGAGACCAATTGCAGGAGATAAGATGAGATAATAACCGCCAGCGAGTATGACTAGCAGCATGGTTAGCGTTATCGTTAACCCAGACATTTCAACAAGCGGTATATATGTCAAAATGATAACCGCAAACACAATGAGTGGTACTCCAATGAGATGCGTTTTTATATTTCTATTATCCCGGTGATACATCGCATATTGTACTAACTGTTGCTCAAGACTTCTCATTGCCACTCTCTGAGTATTTACTTTAAATTAAGTTTAATCTAGCTATTTTCATCGCTAAATGTCAAATAATCAGCTTATGGATATAATACCGAGGAAGGCATAGAAAAGCTCAAACAACGCTTAGTTTCAACAGCTAAGTATTGAGATATTAATAAAAAAGGCCGCCATACAGCATTTGGCGGCACATTCACTGGGCAATATAAAAGCAGCTAAAATGTCGTCTTTCTGCTTTAGACATAACAATAGCCCAATATCAAAATGAAACAAATAAAAAACAATTTATTTACCTTGAATTAGCCTCATTCTAAGCCCTGAACTTCTTCCCACCGACTTATTCATCGCTAATCTAAGAACTTGAGGCTGGCACACAAGCTCGAAATGTTTTTTCGCTCTGGTGATACCTGTGTACACAAGCTGCCTGTTTACACCTTGTTTTGCTCTTTGAATGGGGGGCAATATCATCGCCGTATGCATAAATTCTGACCCTTGGGATTTGTGTATGGTCATTACATAAACGAGTTCATGGCTTGGTAAACGCGCAGGGTTAAAAGCCCTCAATACACCTTGCTCATCAATAAATGTTGCTTGTAACTGCCCATCTTCAGAAGGCAAAATAATCCCAATATCACCATTGAAGAGTTTAAGCTGGTAGTCATTTTGTGTAACCATAATCGGCATACCCGCATAATACCGACTATAAGGATAGATTAAGCCCTTTTCGGCTAGTTTACGCTCAACACGTTTGTTAAGTTCATTTACGCCATATGGCCCTTCTCGGACAGCCGCCAGTAATTGATAGTCCGAAAATAACCCATGTATCACTTGCGCACTTTGTTGCGATTTAATAGCAGTTATGTACTGGCTGTAATATTGGGCTGCTCGTTCAATTAACTGGGTATAGGTATCGCTGGTTAAATTGAACAGGCTCAACTCATTAAATCCTTGATTTAATACCCAATCCAAATGGTGTTGATCATTATTATTGACGGCCATAGCCAATTGCCCAATGCCACTATCACTTTTGAATCGGTGGCTTTTTTGCAAAAATGCCATTACATCTTGAAGCTGATAGCTACTTTTTGAACCAGCTAATTGTGTATTTCCATTAAAGCAAACGTCATTAAGAAGCCCTGCTCGTTGCTCTGAATACGAAGGAGGTGTTCCGAGCACTAAATCAGCGCATAAATCATTTAAGATACAACCAGTGTCAACCGAAGCCAGTTGGTCCTTATCGCCCAACAAATAAAGCCTTGCATCTGCGGGAAGCGCCGCGACCAACTTTGCCATTAAAGACAAATCTACCATTGAAGCCTCATCTACAATGAGTAAATCAAGATGCAATGGGTTGCCAGCATGGTGTTTGTATTTATTACTGTTTGGGATAACCCCTAACAATCTATGAATGGTCTGAGCTTGTTCTGGTATTCGATTCGCAAGCTCTGGGTCGAGGGATAACCGCCCTTTTGCCCCTATGATTGATTCACTCAGTCGCGCAGCAGCTTTCCCTGTCGGTGCCACCAGCTTAATCGTCAGGGGCGCTTTTTGATAAAGAGATTGAAGTATTGCTAAAAGCTTGGTCACCGTAGTTGTTTTACCAGTCCCAGGCCCTCCAGTAATGACGCAAAAAGCACTCAACGCGGCAATTGCACACGCTACTTTTTGCCAATCAACTTCTGTAGTTTGTTGTGCTGGGAAATATTGATTGAGTAAACTACTGAGATCGTCGCAATTTATGTTAATTGCGCGATTTGCCAACTCAGAAAAACGTTGTGCCAAGTAGGTTTCGTAGTGAGCTAGTCGTGCCAAATATAGATGGTTGTTAAACAAAACCAAAGGTTTATCGTCGCCCACAGCGTTATGCTGGGCCAGTGCTGCAAGCGCCAAACGTTGGTCTTTAAATGGTGTCAGCTCAATTTGCTCAGCTATCAACTCACTTTGCAGTAAAAAAGGGTTGTACCAGTCTATTTCACTCAAAACTAAGCAACTATTTTGATTTTGCTCCGACTGGAGTAGCAACAAAATTAAATAGAAAACATCCCCTGTGTTCCCTTCACAAAGAAGCTTTGCAAGCGCAATGTCAACATCACGGACCTTATTTTGCTCCAACAAGATAGTTTGAAAGAGTGCATCATCAAAGTTGTCTTGGCTAAAATCTAGAGAAAACTGAGACATAGTTACGCCCCCTGCTCAAACAGCGCATCTAACATATTGATTTGCGACTCTGTCAATTGATTAAAATATATACCTCCGCCATCAGGCAGTGCTCTTAAGAACAAGTAATATACCCCACCTAGGTGCTTTATTGGTTCATAGTTTGCCAAGCGGTATTTCAATAAGCGATGTAAAGCCACTGTATAAATCAAATATTGCAAATGATATTGATGCGACGACATCGCCGAATGTAAGTTTTCATCATTGTAATCGTCGGCCTTATCACCCAAGTAATTCGACTTGTAATCAAGAATGTAATATTTACCTTGCCATCGAAAAATAAGGTCTATAAAACCTTTAAGCATCCCCTGAACATCCTCAAATTTTAAAAAGCTGGGTTGACCTGTAATTTCACTTACCACTTTATTGAGTCGTGCGGCATGCAACTTTTTAAGAGGCAGGAAAAATTCCATTTCCACCAGACAATCTTTTGGTTTGAGTACACCAAGTGTCAATTCGCGGCAATTGGATAACGGTGTTTGCAAACTTTGCTCAACCCAACTACTTACGGCTTCAAGCCAATCGAGATCAATTTGATATTTTTCCAGGCAAGCTGAAACAGCCTCTTGAATTGGTATTCTCTCGCCACTTTTTGGCTCGTGAACATCAGTAAAATCAATCTGTTCAAAAATTTCGTGCAGACAACTTCCCGCCTTAGCACCTTTAACAAACGTGTATGGAGATTTAACCAATGATTTTTTCAAAGTCGGTAAATCGAGTTCATGGTGTTCATCCAACGCGCCTGCTGGGCGTTCATCATGATGAGACAAATAACTGAGCTGGCTGAAGCTGGTAGTGCGCCAGTCACACTCAATTTGTACATTTTGTACTTTTGCCTCCAATGTACAATCAGCTTCAAGTTCGTCAGCATGAAAGGTCAAAGGCTCAGCTTCTTGTACAATAGAGCAAGACATCGCAGTATGTTTTGCACAGATAGCCCGCAATGCTTCATACCATTCATCGGCACTTTTAAACGCCGTATTCGAAAACAATGCGAAGCCAAGCGCACTTTGATTAATTCCAACTTTTTTACTGCGCCCTAAGGGCAAGTTATACAACCCAAGTTCACAATAATGGACTGCGCGCGTCAAAGCTACGTACAACAAGCGAATATCCTCTGCCAGACGCTCTTTCGCGGCCTGCGCTAAAGCTGTATCATCAGCTTCTAAGTCTACAATAAGTGTATTGTCGTGGTGATAAACCACCTCATTAGGTTCTCTATAGCCCGTTGCAAAGGGCATGTAAACAATGGGATATTCGAGCCCTTTTGATGCATGCATGGTAACTATTTTTACTAAGTTAGCGTCACTTTCAAGGCGCAACTGCGCACCATCTAGCGTTTGCTCTGAACATTGAATGCTAAGCCACCTAAGCACCCTTTGAGTGCCTTCTAATTCTATTTGTTTATGTTGTAGCAACTCAGCTAGGTGCCTGTAGTCAGTAAGCCATCGCTCCACTTCATAGCCACATGTTTGCCACGTGCTCGCCAACTGGTTGTGAACTAGTAGTCTTTCCAACATAGCCATCGCACCACTGCGATACCAAATATGCTTTAACTCAGCGAATAGTTCTAAATACCCCTGCCACTGTTGTTCGTCTTGAGCTAGTTTGTAAATTTGCTCATAGTTGAGAGAAAAAAGCGGCGCTGCCAGTACGCCTCGCAATGCGGCTTCATCGTATGAGCCATGCAAAACGTGTAAAAATTGATTCAGTGCCTTAGCAACCGGTTGACCAAACACACTATCCCTAGCGAGATAAACAGAGCTGACACCACAGGCTTTCAATGCGCGTTTCATCACACTCGCTTCATTTCTATCTCGGACAAGAATACAAATATCGGCCGCTTTTACCGGTACATCACCAATATGTGCTGTACCTTGCTGAGCTTTGGTGAGTAATGAAGCAACTTTGCCTGCAAATATCTGTGCTAATATCGGGTATGCATTGGCTTTACTCGTAACCTCTCCTTGATTGTCGTAAATACAAAACCTTAGAACATCTTCAGTCTCGCCATCAATCGACAAGCTATGTTCCGCCGATTTACCTTGTGCATCCACCGCGTAAAACGGGATAGCGTCATTAAAGATAAAGCTATTATCATGTTGAGTGAAAATCGTATTGACACTTTCAACTACCGTTTTAGCCGAGCGATAGTTTTTAGCCAAAGTAAACTGGCGACTTTCATCAACGGCGTGTTTAGCACCGATATAAGTAAAGATATCTGCACCGCGAAAACCGTAAATTGCCTGCTTTGGGTCGCCAATCATCGTTAAGCCACTTTCATCACTACTTTGATAAATGGCGCTAAAAATTCCATATTGGATAGGATCTGTATCTTGAAACTCATCGATGAGCGCAACCGGATATTGCTGAACGATTTTACTTGCCAACTCGCCACCAGCTTCAGACTGCAGTGCTTGAAATAAGTTGCCCAGTAAGTCGTCTGGAGAAATAGTGCTTTGTAGCTGCTTGTGCTGCAATAAAATCTGTTTGACCTCACCCAAAGCATGTTGCAGTAATGCAATTGGCAACTGGCACTTAACCTTGTGATGCAACACTGACATTTCATCAAATGTCGCTATTAGTGGGTGACTTATAAGCTCTGCATTTTTTTTATAATTTTTAGGATCGTCAAGTTGTGCACTGCTCCACAAGTTAAAGGAGTGTCCACTGCTGCCAAACTCAAAATACCAATGCTCTGAAGCCATATAATCAGCCAAAGCTTGTATATTCCCTTTGCGACCAGGCGCTTTATTTTTTGCAAGCGCCGAATTTTCAAGACATGCAATAAATTCAGACTCTTTCAGTGCTTGTTTAAAGTGCGCCGCTCTTTGCTGGTAGGTTGCTCTGGCAACCATCACATCTTCTAGTTTTACTTTGGGAGTCAGTACAGCTGTGGACTTGCTCAAAAGCGGAAGTAGCTTTTTCATAAGACTTTGGGGGTGGGAAAACTGCTCAAGTACAAGGGCTGTTTGGTCCTTATCAAGTTTATATAAAAACTTGCGCCAATAATCTTCAACCGCGGTCTTAACCAATTCAGTTTCGTCCAAAATAAACTCTAGATTAAAACTCAATCGCGACTCAAATGCATGCTGCTTCAGCATTCTTTGACAGAAACCGTGAATAGTAAATATTGAAGCCTCGTCCATCGACTTTGCTGCGGCATCAAGTAGAGTAAATGCCTTTTTCTCATCCTCTATTTCAGATAGCAATGCAATTAACAGAGGATCTTCACACTTGGCCCCTAATAATGTATCTCGCGCATCAATGATTCTCGCCCTGACTCGGTCTTTAATCTCTTGAGTTGCCGCTTCTGTAAAAGTTACAACTAAGATTTGCTCTACACTAAGGCAAGTACTCGAATCTTTCCCAACTAATCCAAGCAAATAGCGTAGATATAAAGCCGTAATC
The DNA here is from genome assembly GCF_001625655.1 of Pseudoalteromonas luteoviolacea DSM 6061. Taxonomy (GTDB): domain Bacteria; phylum Pseudomonadota; class Gammaproteobacteria; order Enterobacterales; family Alteromonadaceae; genus Pseudoalteromonas; species Pseudoalteromonas luteoviolacea. Next base: position 70,091 of record NZ_AUYB01000146.1, read on the forward strand.
GTATACGTTTTTCCTGTTCCTGCGCTTGCTTCAATCAGGTTATGGCCATGCAAAGGCATGGTAAGTGGGTTAAGCATCTCCATGTTGTGACTCCTGTTCAAGCGCTATCATCGGTCCTAGCATCGACTTACTCAACAACATAAACTCATCTAAACATGGTTCAAGAGAGGCAAAATCAAGAGCCACATAGGGGTCCTCTGATTCGCCAATACCAATGTACTGTCCTCCAGCAAATTTACTTTGCGCTTTACCTAGATCTTCTGTGCTGGCAAAGGCATAACTCGTCGCTGGAAAAAATGGCACAGGTCGAGTATTAATTTCTTTATAAAATTCAACCCACTCACTGAGCAAGCGTTGCGCACTTTGGGTATCTAACGGCTCAAAGGTAACTTGATCATCCAACCCAATAACAACAGTCGGCATGGGGGATACGATTAAATTTGCTAATAAATGACATATAAATGCTCGGATTTTATCTTTCGCCTTGATACTCGCTGGGCGATAAAATACCTGCTCACTGGCACTGAGTTTATCCAACCAGCCAACTAATTTAACGCCTTTAATCTCAATGTTAACCTCTACTGGTCCCCTTAATTCCGTTAGATGTGACTTCAATACACCGAGCATCGGCACCACGCGCTGTTGTAACGACTCCAGTTGAATTTCTCCAATATAGGCTTGGCCAAGCTCGCCTCTTTGTAATATTTGTGCGGTGTTGACCGGCGTGTCACTCAGGCTACTTTCAACAAGTTCTTGTAAGTATTGATAACGGGTTAACGGGTCTAATGCAAAGGGCTCAGAATCATCTTGATACTCAGCCATAGTGCTAATTTTGACCCCGAGGCAATTCAAGTAAAAATAACTTTGTGGCGAAATACAAGCACGTAGAAATTGACTTACTTCTAACTCACTAGGTATGCAGAATTCAATTGATGAAGCTGACCCTGCTTCATGTCGTTCAAATTGTAAAAGCCAATTCGAGTTGTAACTTTGTTGCTCACCCTTTTGGTAATGTACAGGGTTGAAGGGTTGCAATGGCGCTTGACGCTTTAGCTTCTCACTAGGTGGGTTGTCGTACTCAGGATAATAAAAACTTCGGTCTATATATTCAAATAACTCACTCACTAAAACGGAAGGAACTTGTACTTCATTATTGAAACATGAGCGACCAATAAAGCTGACATAAAAATGTAAACGAGCACTCAAAAGCGCCTCTAGAAATAAGTACCTATCATCAAGTTTACGTGATCGGTCTCCTTTTCTGCGCGATGAGTGAGGTACCAGATCAAACCCTATTGGCTGCACTTGACGAGGGTAATCTGCATCGTTCATTCCCAGCAAACATACGACTTTAAAAGGAACTGCACGCATTGGCATCAAAGTACAAAAATTGACTGCACCGGCAAGAAAGCGCTGCCCAACTCCCTTTTCTTGGATCCCTTGCTTGATCAAATATGCCAGTACGCGTGGCATTACGGCTTCCGTCATATCACCATTATCATAGTGCTTTTGAAGTGCATCAGTGAGCTTATTGAGCAGCATTAGGTCCCAGCTTTGATCCGCTTCTTCATGGTAAAACTCGCCAATTAATTGCCTTAAAAGCTCTGCTTTTTGGGCAAGATTTGCGGGTTCTGTCAGCTTAACTTTGGCGCTATTTAGGGCCTCTATAAATGCAACCAATTTACTCAATACATTGATTGCCATACCTTCCACTAAGTCAGCCGGATACACATCTGCGTATTCTATATCTTCACGTGCACTCGCAATTCCTAACAAGAGGCGATTCAATCCATGCAACCATGTATTCAGCGAAATATCTGGCAAACCATGCTCTTTCTTATTGCTCGCGTCTAATCCCCATTTAATCGCAACTTGTTCAAGCCAAAACTTGATTTGCTCAAATTCTCGCTCTTCCACTTCAAAGCGGCTTGCAATCGCCTCAACGCCAAGTAAATCCAATATATCTGACACACCAAAACGACTAAATGGCAAATTAACTAAGGTTACAAACGATGTGAGTACTGGCTTTTCTTGCTCTATGGCCATGTCTGCCAGCGCAAACGGTATTTTCCGCATACCCTCAGCACTGCCAAATACAGCCTCAATATAGGGACTATAACTACCCACATCGGGCATCATCACAATGACATCTTTAGGCGTTAACCCTGGATGCTGATTGAATAAATCGAGCAAGTGGTCATGTAAGCATTCCACTTCTCTTAATGGCGTATGGCAATCCTGTAACCTGATACTGTAATCATCACTGCAGATTGCAAGCTTCCCCTCATCATTTACAAACCAATTGGGATCTGCTTGCAATGACTCTCCTTTGAATGCCAATTGATAGACTTCATGTTGGATTTTTGACAACAAACTATCGTTAAAATCTTCCACAAATCCATCCAGCCACCTAGCGTCTAACTGAAGAAGTTGCTCCAAATAGTCTCGACCTAACTTGCCCCAAGATGATAAAAGTGGATTGCCGATATTATAGTAATCCTGCTCTTGGTCGTTTTGGGCTTCAATTACTGGGCGTTTAGCATACTTAGCATTAATCTTTGCCTGCGTTTTTTCATCCACTAAATCTCCCCAATAGTGCTCACTGGGATTGAAATAAAACAGCAAAACCTCTGTTTTAGTTCCTAACGCCTGAAAAACCTCTAGCTGACTAGTCGGCATAGCCGATAAGCCAAAAATTGATATACGTTCAGGTAAGTCTTCACTAGCAGCTTGAGTTAGAGCCGTGAGCAATTGCTCGTGCATATTGGCTCGGTTGTAAGCGCTTTGACCCAACTGTTGCGTATGTCTTACCAACTCACGCCACAAATCCGGTTGCCAACTCGCAATGCCCACATCAACGTCTGCTAATCTATCTTCACCCGCCTCCCAAATGGCTAACCAGTCGGGTCGATACATCAAATATTGGTCATAAACATCGGCTATTTTTTCGCATAGTGTGAATAGCTTCAGCGCATCAGGGCCGTCATCCTCTGCCGACAAACCCGAACCTGATTCGCTAGCCAAATAATTAGCAAGCGAAACGTAACTTGGTACATCTAATTTCGCTGGCAGAATGTTAAATAGCTTCCACGCCATATTGGTTTTATTGTAGGGAGATTCCGCAGGTACATCAGGCAAAAACTGCTGATAGAGACGCCATATGAAGCTCAGAGGTAAGGGAAAATCAATTTGAGCCGCAACACCAATACTTGTACCTAGGCCATTTTTAAGCCATTGAGACATACCAGGAGATTGCACTAACACAACCTCTTGCTGGAATGGATCATCAAGCGGTGCGGTTTTCATCACCGTATTAAACTGGCTCTGCAACGCTTCCATGCGATTGGACTGAATTATATGCAACATAAGCACTTAGCTGGAAAAAGACATGAGTAGACAGTGTAAAAAAAATGTCTTTAATAGAACAGCAAAATAATAAAATGCGCCTTGTAATCTTTTAATACTGACGATATTTAAAACAAATCGATATCGCTGCTTTCTATATGCGCAGAAACTTGCTTTAGAGAAACCAGCTCTTCATAAAAGTTAACTTGGTCACGCCCATGCTCTTTAGCAAAATACAGCGCCTTATCAGCATTTTCCAGTACATTAATAGGAAAATCATACGGGCTTATTCTCGCAAGACCTGCACTCACGGTCAGCTTTTTCACAAATGGAAAGTGTGTTTGGCGAACAAGGTTTAAAAACTTATCCATTTTATCTTTGATAGAGTCAAAATCCGCAGGCTCAAAAACTATGACAAATTCCTCTCCACCGAATCTAAATAATAAGTCTGTTGAACGAAAGAACTCTTGCATTTTTTGGGCAAGGATCAGCAGCACCTCGTCCCCACATACATGGCCGTATGTGTCATTTACACTTTTAAAATGATCGATATCTATCATCGCTAACCAAGATGTGGCTCCCTGATGTTGGCTTCTAGGGTCATGGCCATCTCTAATTGCGCGGTTTTGCTCAATCATTTGCTTTTCTAGCAGCTGTTTTAGTTTCTTATCAAACGTTTGACGATTAAGTAACCCTGTCAGTTTATCTCTTTCATTCTCACGTAATATTGTGAGGTAGTTTTCATAAATACGAACAAATGCATTCAACATAACTTGTTGAGCGCTATCCAGTCCCTCACTTTTTACCTCGATTGCTCCCACAGGCTTTTCGTGTATGACAATAGGTAACCAACGACTTTCAATACCTTTTGGGTCTTGCATTGTGATACTACATGCTGATTGCAAACAGGAGTTCAATTCAGCATGGGGTGTGTCAATCACATCTCTATCTAACCATTCGTACTCACCAATATCTCGCACTCGCAAAGACAGACTTCTCTCGACGGTGCATGGGCCCGTTCCACTCATAATTTTGTATACAGAAATGCTTTGGCAGGCTATAAATTCTTGAATAGTCGACAGCAAACTATATTCAAGGGAGTCGATATCTCTTGTTTTGGTAATTCTAATTACCGAATTTAATAAATCTTCTTGCATAGTATGCCTATAAGGTACTTATTATATCCAGCGACCAGAGTCATCACGCAGTTGAACCTCATTCATCCAGATCGATGATCAACTACAAAGATCATAAGCTCTGATTTTGATTAGTGGCAATATATGCTGCACTTTGCTTAATTATCGGCCAGTTTTCTCCGTTAGGCAATTGAAATTAACACGGTCATTGATCCCCTCTGGCACCGAAGCACACGGCTTATTCACGCGATGAATAAAAGTGAGAGGCTTTTGTACCTTCTTGCCCACTGGCGATCGATGTAACTTTGGATATCGTCTGTAAAAGTACTCCCCTTTTATCTGCTATTTCTTTGCAACATCATAGTTCTGTCACTAACTAAATGAGTCGATACCTATAGCCTTCTGGTCAAATTTAAAAACATAAAAATTGTTTGAGAGAGAACCTGCCAAGTTCAAGTTGAGGAGACTCAATTCTTTAGGCTCTATGTAATAACATGTAATAAACTTTAGTTGTATAGTTGGGTAGATTATTCAATTCAAGGAGGTTCACATGAGTCACGCAGAGTTAATCCAAGCAAAAATTTCTGAATATTTAGAATCAGAACACCACGATTTTAATAGTCCTTTTATCGTTTACCCAGCTAATAAACAGATCAACTACGCTTTTGACGATCAATCTGACAAAACAAATTATGCAGTTGCTCAGTTCAAAGTAGATCCCAGTTCAATTGGCTCTCAGCCTTTTATATTCGAATACTTTATCAGTGACCCAAATCAATTTGAGTTTTTAGGGGTTCAAAACCTAACCACCAAAGGGGCAATCGTTAGTGGAACTGTTCGAGTCATAAATGACACACTGCAGCGCCTTAGACTAGAGTTTAATTTAGATGCACAGTCTAATACCTCGCTTGACGATCCTAACGCTTTAAGCATTGATTTCACAATTTTACTTAAGGTAAAGCAGGTAACAAACGACGCCAATGATGTCCAAACCATAGACCCCACCATCATAATTCGTCGCCCTAAACCTCTCTAAAACTTACAGATTGGTTTATCCAAACTGAGATTTAGCGTATTAAACGTCGGATGCTTACACAATGGTTGGAACCAAGGTAAGTTGAACCAAACTGGTGAGTATCCGCCGTCGATTGCAGCATTGAAGTTAATGAGGCCTGACTTTGACTCTCCTGAGAGGGTAAATATTAATGTCGCAGCATAATAATACTGGAGCTTGTCTGTAGTGAGTTTGACAGCTAGATGAAGCTTTTCTAGTGCTTCTTGATGTTGATTTAAGTGAGCAAATGCCTGACCTAAATTTAATGTATCAATGTAATCGGTGGAATCTCGAAATGCATTGATTATCGACTTATACTCATCCTGCGCCAGTTGGTACTGGCTGCTCAGAAACAGTAAATCAGCATAATTTAGACGAATTGAGCTATTTTTTGGCGCCAGATTCTTCGCCTTGAAAGCGGCTTCAAGTGCTTCTGGATATTGGCTACTTAGCATATAAGCCAAAGAGAGATTATTATAGTCTACGGCATTTTCATGATGTTCAACCACTACTAAGTAATTGGAAATTGCAGCGTTAAAATTCCCTCTCAGCATGCTTAAATCGGCACTCAAAGCGCGCCCATCAATATACCAGGGAAATGCTGTAACGATTTCGTCCAAAAGTGACTGTGCCAATTCAAACTGACCATGATCATAGTAGACCACTGCTAGGCTATATTTGGACTTCAAACTTGGCTTAAGCGCCATAGCCTTAGAGTACATATTTATGGCTTCCTCAATTCGATGAAAGCGATACGCAAAATAGCCATTCAAATGAAGGCTTTCGGCGGTTTCTCCATAAACTGAAAAACGCTCAAACAACTCAGTTGCAAGAGACTCGTCCCCGCTTTCAATCGAATAGACTATCATATCTACCAAATATGGCTTCGACGCTTTATAACCCGCGGGGGCGTTATCCAAGAGTGCTTTAAGGTCACTTAAGTACATGTCCTTTTTTTCAGCGTGGTAAAGCTCTAGAAATAGATGCCTAGCTATCTTATACAAAGCGTAATAGTTGGGGTCTTGTTCAATAAGCTTAAGCGTTTTATCGAGATGGTATCTGGAGTAATTACCTTTAAAGTTCACATCGTGATACAAGGCGAGGTACTCCTCGTAAAACTCAGGGTCTGCTGCGTGCTTTGGAGAGTTAGAACGCCCAGAGATACCGAGCAATTTAGCCGTAAATGTCTGATAAATTGAACTTATCGCTAAATAATCTTCCCTTTGAACATCGGTCCCCAACTCACCTAAAACTACTCTTTTATCCGTTCCAAGGCGAGACAGCCGAACATTGCACTGGGTCGCCTCGCACCGAACTTCAGGCACAAGTACAGTTGAGGCACCGGTAATCGCAATCAAACTAGAAATATCTCTGTTGTTTATATATTCCCCATGATCTATCAGCTCAGCGTTTGGAGAGCGCATAACTGTTTGCCTAACAGCGCTATCAATTGTCGCCAGCAGTAAATTAGAAACGTTAGGCTCACCACTACCCGCCGAAACTTTTGGCTCAAGTACTAACGTGTAGTTAACCTCCTCATCTACATTGAAATACTGTTTGCCCATGTAACCGATTATAATAAAAAGTACACACAACATAGTTCCAATTAGAAGGGGCTTAGATAAATGCTGGCTTCTGTTATGTTTTTCTAAAACATTAACCGGTAAGGAGGCTGTGTCGTCTGAGTTACTCACCTCTAAGAGTGTAATAGTCCTTATCAATACATTGATAACTTCTTTGCAAGAAGGGCGCTTGACGGGGGATCGGTGGAGCATTTTACGTAGTAATAATACTAACTCCTCCGGCAATTTGGGCAGCAATGAATCCATATCTCTACAAAGCCCGGCTCGGATCCTCTTTGTAAGTTGCTCTCCTTTTTCATCCCCAAAAGGATGACAACCAAAAATAAGTTCAAAAGCCAACACACCTAAAGAAAATACATCACTTGTATACCCTACCTGCTTACCTTCCAGCTGTTCAGGTGACATAGAGCTCGTGCTTCCATAGCTACTCAACTTGTCGTGTACTTGATTCTGTCCATGCAGAATATTGGCGATGCCAAAGTCTGATATCTTAACTTTCCCGCTATCTGAAATTAAAATATTGCTTGGTTTAATATCACAATGAACTAAAGACTGTTGATGCAGATAGTGAATACCTCTTGTGATTTTCTCTAACAATGCAAGTTTGTCATTGAGAGTGAGCAGCTTCTGGCGCATGTGTTTAGCCAGTGTTTGGCCCTCTACGTATTCCAAAACAAGTAAAAGTTCAGAGTCAAATTCAACGATGTCGTAAAGCTGAACGATATTTGGATGATTGGCTTTAGCCATTAAACGTGCTTCGTATAAAGCTTGTGTTCTATTTTGATCTTGGCCAAGAGCTGTGGGTAAGCGAATTCGTTTAACAGCAACCTGTCTATTCAATCGGGTATCTTTGGCGAGAAAAATATCTCCCATACCGCCCGACGCAATATGCCGTATTGGTTCTAAATATGTATTTGAAAAGCACTCATCAACCTGCATTTAACCCACCTGCCTTGGATAAGAGAAGAGATGCAAAGTGAAAGCATTGTATCCTATTTATAAATTTAAAAGTAAGTAATGTAGACGGATAGTCAATTTACTGCTGTAAACGATGTAATTTATTGAAAATATTTATAAATAGACCATTATTCAAACGTTTAAATTAGCCAAACAATAGTAAAGTTGGAAGTGAATGCGACAACACCGCAATTGGAACTCACCGATTCAAAGTGTTCAGGTTTTTAGCCCCAAATTTGCCCCAATAAACAATAGCTGGAAATTAAACAATTGATTTCAAAGGGGAAGGAATGGCGGAGAGAGAGGGAGTCGAACCCTCGATACGCTATAAACGTATACACGAGTTCCAGTCGTGCGCCTTAAGCCACTCAGCCATCTCTCCGCACTGAATGCGGGGCTAATACTATGAAAACCCCTGCCTTTTAGCAAGAACTTTTTTTGTAATCTAGCTCAAGTGGCTAGATTACAATCAATCTAGGACTAACCTTTTAAGCTTGCCGAAAAGTCTAGCATACGGTTTAGTGAACGCAGTGCACCTTCACGTAGTTCCATATCAACAAAGACTTCTTTGCCTTCAGGGCTAATAAGCGCTTCTTCAATCGCTTGTAAGCCATTCATAGCCATCCAAGGACAATGTGCGCAGCTTCGGCAAGTTGCTCCTTCACCTGCAGTTGGCGCTTCAAAGAACTCTTTTTCAGGGCAAAGCTGCTGCATTTTGTAAAAAATACCGCGGTCCGTTGCAACGATGAATTTTTGATTATCCATTTCTTGCGCCGCTTTGATAAGCTGGCTGGTAGAACCTACAGCATCGGCGAGATCTACAATCTCAGCAGGCGACTCCGGGTGCACGAGTACTGCAGCATCAGGATGCAGTGCCTTCATGTCCTTCAAAGCTTTCGTCTTGAATTCATCATGTACGATACATGCGCCATTCCACATGATCATGTCCGCACCAGTTTTCTTTTGAATATATGAACCCAAGTGCTTATCAGGACCCCAAATGATGGTTTCCCCCTCCGAGTCCAAGTGCTCTACAATTTCAAGCGCACATGAAGACGTAACAATCCAATCCGCTCGCGCTTTAACTGCTGTTGATGTATTTGCGTACACAACCACTTTTCTCTCTGGATGTTCATCACAGAACTTCGAAAACTCATCAATTGGACAACCAACGTCCAGAGAACATGTCGCTGCCAACGTTGGCATAACGACCGTTTTTTCTGGTGTAAGGATTTTGGCTGTTTCACCCATAAAGCGCACACCAGCTACAATGATGATGTCAGCATCCTCTTGTCTGGCACCAAAGCGCGCCATTTCAAGTGAATCAGCAACACAACCACCGGTTTCTTCGGCTAGTGCTTGGATCTCAGGATCCGTGTAATAATGGGCAACCAATACCGCATTTTTCTCTTTTAACAATGACTTGATACGCGCTTTATATTGCTGCTTTTCTTCATCATTTAACGGTGCTGGTTTTGGAGGAAATATATAATCCTCTGGCATGATTTGTTCTGCTAGACTCATTCTCTCGACCACATAGTCCACATTGCATAATTGGGGCGAATTATACGAAAAATACAGAGATAATCCTAGTAAATGACAAGATTAGGAAGGAATATTTAAGAATAAAAGAATTGGCAAGAATATGGTGGGTCATGATGGACTC
>NZ_AUYB01000147.1 GCF_001625655.1 Pseudoalteromonas luteoviolacea DSM 6061
ACTAAAACTGGGGCAGTTACAGAATGATATCAAGTAAGAAGCTAACAACCAATGACTATATAAGTCGGAGAGATGACTATTTGAAACGGCAGTCTTACATAGCGTGATACGGTCATATATAGGTATATATACAGCTTATGAGGCGTGCTTGTTTATACAGCGCGTTTAATAGCAGACGCGGGTGTTATGTCTAAGCTTAGATAGAATTTGAAAGCTCTTGCGAAATACACTTAGGTGTTGAGCCCTGTTACTGTTTGGCCATCGCTTTATATTTTTGCCAAGCGAGATCTAACAAGGTTTCTGGTAAATCATATTGCTGTGCAAGCTTAGAGAAGTCCGGTTTATACTCTTTAGCTGATTTTACCGCTTTTTTTAAATGTACTCTGCTTGGTTTTACAATATCGATTATCCAACTGGGGATATTTATCGCATCCAGTTTAGGGTCGTGTGCAGGGTTATAATGAGTGTTGTTAGAGCTGGCGCTGCCAGATGGCGCTTCGTACAACATATAATCAACCAATGGAAACGAGTTGTTCAAATCCACTGTATTAGATGCAAATGGGTTCGTGATACTTTGATTTACAACAGTACCAGAGTGTGGGCGTGTTTTGAGCCAAGGGCTTCTTAAGTCTCGATATAACGCGTAGTCTAAAACTTGGCTGCCGAGATTGCTCACGATGGAGAAGTAGGGAACAGTATCTGATATGTACGCAAAGTTATTGCCTTTTTCCTTTAGGATCGACAGAGCAATTTCTTGAAAGTGATTGCCAATTAGCGGCAATCCGAGCAGTTTTGGTAGCGATGGTTTTTGCTCTTCATGCGTATAAGACAGACTGACCACATATTTAAGAACTTCTATATCAGGACTATAATCAATAAGTCGTTCAATATTGGCAAGCGCATTATTCAAGGACTTATAGTCAGGTTTGTCTCGCATTAACATTAAATGGCAAGCGATAATACCCTGTAACGGGTTAACAAATTTAGAGGTGAGCATTTCGCTGACCATATTACTTGTTATTTCATCGCTTCTTTCACCCGCGGCCAGAGATTGTAAAGTGGCATCTGTTTGCGCAAGCTGAATTCGATAGTCGTAATCTAAAAGTTCGATTGACGGTGTAGCCATTACTGCGGAGTCAAGTTGCAGACCTTCTTGCCATAAAAAAACAACGTCAGTATGGAATAACTGGTGGCTTTTTTGAGATGAATAAAGGTGAATTGGTACCCACTGTACGTTTCCGTTATTGTCCTTACTACAGAATTTATAAAGGTCAGGGGACAAATAGTCACGATACCAAGTTAAGCCAGAGTCATCACTTTGTACAACATCAGCATTAAATTGCACAACTGTTTTGCCGCTATTGTCTTCTAGCCAACAATTGTCCAGCAAGTTCTTTGATGGGTTGTTGTTGCCTGTTTTAGTGGCTAAGCGTACGAAGATATATAAGGCTTGCTTACCATGTTGTTGATGTTCGTTGCCTATCGAGAGTTGAGAGCGGTATTGAAGAAACTTGCGCATATAATCTTCATGATCTTCACTTTCATCGTCAGGTAAAGCCGATGCTCTTTTTGGGGTATCTATATCAAATCGCGTTTGCTCTTCATTGACTTCTATAAGTTTGTCAACTGACTGGCCAAATGCTCTTGCTCTCAGTCTATAAAGCCCTGCAGCCACTTTTGCATTTAACTTATTCATATTGCTTTCTTTAATAGCACTGTGTTGATCAAATAAAATCAGCTCAACATCTGTTAGCATGCCATGAACGGCAGAGTGCTGTTTTGGTTCAACATGAATAGAGATTAAATCAGAACTCATGAACTTCTTCCTCTATTGGTGAACTGCAATCGATCAACATAGATGCGTTTGTATCGGTGTCAATTAGCTTATAGAGGCCGAGCTCTAGGCCTTCCACTGTGAGTTTGCCTGAGGCATTAGACCAAGATTTTTTTTCTATACTTGCATTGAGTAATAGACGGAGGTTTCGTCCTTCTCCATTTAGGTTAATGACTAGTTTTGCTGTACCAGCGTGTTTTCCAAAATATTTCTTGTTTGACCCTGCTGTATGGTTGGACTGTGCTCGTTGAGGAAACCCATCTTTTTGTGCTAGCGTTTCAACGTGTAACCTTAGGTAGTCTCTCAAACCATCCCAAGTTATGCCGGTATTTTGTACTCCGGATTGCAGGCCATTGATTAGGGCCTTTGTGAAGTAGCCAAAGCTTTTACCTGTAGAATTTAAGCTCTCATGCGCTGCGGTTTCATGTAAGGTTGCATTGGCCCAAAATAAATCAGGCACGTGACCTTCTTTCCAGCTATTACGGCATCCAATATCTAAACCGCCCCCTCTAACATCGACAGTTCTTGAACGACAGCAATCTGTCCAAACGACGATTTCATTGCATGGCAGGCATCGCTCTAAGAACTCTTTTAGTATGAGTCTTGAAGACAAATTGGCATTTGGCGAATCTGGGCTCCAATTCGCCATACACATCAGTACGTTATCATTTTGCATTCTCAAGGCCTCACCATGCCCGGAAAAGTAAAAATAAAAACGCTCAGCTGGTTGATTCGATTCTTTCAACTGTTTACGTAAAAGAGTTCGAATCTTCTTTAGTTCTTTATCGACATGGTATCTTACAGGGTAGGGCTCAACATCGTCTTCTATTTCGTCATTATCAGTATCCATATCGTCTTGTTGTCTGCTAGAGCTATCTACAAAAAGTGTATAGCAATTTTTCTCATCCAAGCCTCCACCTGACGGATCACATAACCACTGAGTAACGGCTTTGGCATCATTAACGGCACCATCTAGTCTGTATCTAGATGGTGCTTCTGGATAATCATTTATCCCAATTACAAGCGCATAATGGTTTGGATTCATAGAAATACAACTTTCGTGCTGAGTAAGTTAAGGTAAACCGTTAAGCAAACAATACTTAATGCTGCTGAGCGTACAAGGATTATCGTCAAAAGCTCCATGGCTGACAGCTGTGCTCCTACACCCTTCGGGGGCGTCATCATCAGTGGGAGAAGTAACCAAACGCTGATTAACCGACAAGAACTCCTCAACACGTCTGAACACTGGATCATTGTAAGCATCGCTGTGTGCTTGATGTCGAACTAGTCCAGATACAGGGCTTGCTGTTTCGGCCTCTAAAACCCCAGAAATGAAGTAGAGCAAAGAGCTCGGATACAGCATTGGAATTGCCTTTACTAAGGTGTCGTCTTGCTCAAATTCATCAGTCATGGTGAACATGCGAAAGCCTTTGAAACGACTGTGTTGGGAAGTACTTGGGTTGACTATCGCCTCATCGAATAAATCCATCCGAGCGGCTGGGGCCAATAAAAAAAGATTAACGATATTGAGCTTTTTACTGAGTTGCTCATTTTTGTTTAGTAAATGGCTAATACAAATACTACCAGCACTATGGCCAATGAGATGCACTTCTTGATCAGGTGCTAACTCGTTTAGCAGGTGAATAAATTCACCACCAACTTTGTCTGTCTCCCACATTTCTTGCGCTTTATTTTTCATTTGGCCCCAAACCCATTGGCCAGCGTCTGAAATGTAATACTGTCTACATATTTCCTCTACAACAGTGGCATGAAGACCGTGATCTGTACCATTGCGGTAGCGTTTAATTACTGCCCATGCGAGCTTTACGACTGCGGAGGCTACTCGTAGGTAACCAAGCCCTTTTTGGTTGCCGTGCAGATCTTCTTTGCTCAAGTTTGTGCGTACTTTGCTTGGCGCACCCTCGTACCATTCGTCTTCGGTCTCATTGTTCTCAAACTCGTACTGTTCAATCTCATGTTGAATATCTAGCTCAAAATTGCTCAAGTCTTCTTCTAGATCTAATGCTGTGCTTTTTGTTTTAGTAAACGAAGTGGCGATTGAATCAAACTCTTTAAAAGGATGAGCTTTTTTAAGTTCTTCTTCGATGTCTTGGATGGCTATTCCACTTCCGGCACCGCCTTTTAGCGTTCCAAAAGCAAGTCGTTTGGTAATTGCACGAATAGCCCACTTTAGGAGCCTTGCTCCCTGTTTTGACGAAAATATATCTTTGAGGTTGTCACGAAGTACTTCTAAAAAACCAGTTTCCCAAATAAAAGACACCACATAGTGATCTTCATGTCGAATGTTTTTATTCACGGTGAGAGCTGAGGCCATACCTGACGATTCAGGGACTAATCCTCCATGACAATAAATAACTAGCCGTTTTTTGTTTGAGGCTGCAATTTCGGTAACGATTTTTTTGAGTTCTGCACGAGAAGTTGAATGATCACCTGACGGAGTAAAAGTGCCATCAGGGCCCACATGAATTTGAGAAAAATATGATGTGCTCATGACTAATCCTTGTAAAAAATATTTACGCTATTGTTATTGGATTTTTTATACATTTATCTTTCAGTCTAGATAAAGACTGCTAAAAAATCGAAAAGTTCACGAAGGATTTGTGATTACATAAACATGTATGTCGGTTTGTGAGGTTTATACATTCAGTCTATATATGCACTCATTTGATGAATTGAAATTACAATTTATATCAATATAAACAACGTTTTAAATTCTTTTTGGAACCGTGCATGCTCCAATTACTTGCAGTCAAGACTTTACTTGAAGCCAATTGCTGCAACAAAAAATAGGCGTGGATAAAACTCATGACCACCAGTGTGCAATCTAAAATTGTTAGAGCCCTTATTTGAGAAAGGAAGGTTGTTGATTTATGAGTACAATGAATAAAAACAGAGCATGAATTAGGCTGACCAGAGTCTAAAGAGCGACGAAGTCGGGTTAAAAAGACATATGCGGAATGCCACATATGTCACCTGCTGTATTGTGGCGAATTGCCCATAGCGTGTTTGTGATTGCCTTTTGATTTAATCACTTATAATAAAAGCTTAAACAACACAACGCGCAATTGTATTTCTAATTAAAGTGGCGAGGCTGTTACTTTTATAAACGTATTTTGAGACGCTGCGATGTCCAGAGCATTATTGCCGCCAGTTACCTTGACCTGAAATGTAATTGTATCTCCCTTTTGAACTTGTAATTCGCCCGACTCCTTTAAGTTGTATGTATTATTGCTACTCTTCATTGTTTGTAGGTTAACGGAGTTTGCTACGTAGCTATCACTTAGCGCACTGTTCGTTAAGATTATTAACTCTAGGTCACTATGTGCATCGTCGATTTTGTGGAGCTCTAAATTGCACTGAAACTTCAGTGCGCCATCAAATGGAGCTTTAAACTCTCCTGTTGAGCTATCGTATAGCCCTGAGTGATCTGATGTTATATTGTCAAATGCAAGAACATGCTCTTGAGCATTGCCTGAAATATTACTAAGAGTGTGACCTAGCCTCACTTCACTCATCATATTGAGTGGCATAATACCGCTATTGTTCCACACTAAGGGGAAAGCACGCGTATTTTGGATTTGTTTAGTGTGCAGTGTAGTGTGCTCCGCGAAGTTTCCAGAGCTGCGTACAAATAGGGTGGGGTATCCTCCGTTGTATGCCCACACTTGAAGGAATGCGGATTGTGCCTCTTTAAGATAATTGTCGTTTATTGTTACCTCATTGACGCCTGAGGTAAGTTCAGAAATACGTAGGGTACTGAAGTATTCTACTTTACCTTCTACTTTATTCCCTTGAATTAGAATGCCATTAAGTGGAACGCTCTGTGCTACAGCTACACCGACCATGGCGGTGGTAAGGTCTGATGTTGCGTTATCTTGTATTACCGATAGGGTATTGTGGGTAATAGATGCACTACTTATGTTTGGAAGTGCGCGCTTGGTCACGCCTATTGCGTAAGTCACGGTACTGTTCTTGTGAATAATCACAGCATTAGAAACACTGCCACCTCCGTACTGTAAGTCAATATCTACTAAGCCATTGCACGAATCCCTTTTTATAACAGGACCGACAATAATATTGTTAACAACTTGAGATTTAATCGCTCTGCCTTGACAGTTTTCGAAAGTAGCCCCTGGCTCAACAGTAAACGTTGCATCATGCCTTTGCGAAATCTCGCGCATAGCAACAAAAATTACGCCATCAGCATCTCGAGTAGGAGTGTACCCATTAGAAATTGACGAAATAAAAGCACAAGAGCCAACAACTAAATGTTTTGTGTACTCGTTGTTACTTGGTCCAGGTGCGATACTTAACCCTGTAGTTGAATTGGGCTGTGACGATACTATATCCCTTATCGTGCCATCAAAATATACTCTCGCAAATTCACCATAACAATAAACGCCAATAGCGAGGCCATTCTTGATTGTAGTGCCTTGCGCGATATTGATTTCGCCATTGCTCGGCATACCTGTAGATTCAAAAGTAACGACGCGTTCAACAATGCCCGAACCATCAAAGCATATCCCTTCAATTAGGTGGTCATGACGGGCTTGAGGAAATCTAAAATGATACACCCGATTTTGTCCATTAGCTTTTAATACGCAATCTCTATGGCCAATTAAAATGAGCGGATATGTGCGCGTGAGGTAAGTTGAAAATACGCTTTTCAGTCCTGTTGAAATAGAGATTGTTTCATTGATTACAAAGGTACCAGATGCCCCATACAATACTCTGTTTGGTGCAGATTGTTGCCATATAAGTGCATTTTTGATTTGTTCAGAGCAATCCGAACCATCATTCTTGGCACCCCATTGTTTAATATTATGCCCACCTGATGGAAATAACCCTTTTGCTAATAACCCCGAGTTGTTGAGGGCAATATACTCTCCATTATCTGGAGTAATAGAAGGGTCCATCGTTACCAGATATTGGTTTCCACCACCATCATGGGCGTCGTGATAGCCCAGCGTGGTTATTACGTCACCTACCCTATGTAGCGCATTTCTCATCGCTTCAACACTATGAAACAATGCTGTGCTTTGTACATTGCTTTCGTTTGCAAAAGAGCTAGATGCAGCCACCACACCAACCCCTGAAATGCCAGTAACACTGACTTTTTTGATAAAATTACGACGGTTCTTACTCGCTAAATCCATTATCAACTCCTATATATTCCTAGTTAAAAACCCGAAGTAAGCTCGGTAATATACACATTCTAATACTATTAATATGAATTAATTCCTATAAAAAATAATAAAAATCAATGGGGTCAGAGTAATTGATTTTAAATCCAAACCAGTCAATATCATTTTTGTAGTGTTACACACCTATGTCTAAATAATTTTTAGGTCTTAATCATTAACGTCACGATTGGCTGTTTTTTACATACCTCTCAAAGCGAAGAGCAAATTAAGAAAGGTATTAAGTCAACTATTGCAACTGAGTTAAATTAAGTTGAGTGTTGAGCTGAGAAGGAAAAATGGTTTGCATGGCAAGGGGGGAATGTGTGGACTCTAGCTCCTGCGCTTGCGAAATATTAGGTTTATCTATCTAGTTTTGCTGCTCTTTTTATATTTATTGAGTTGTGAAGATTCAAGGGAGTTCGGTTTTTCAGCCAATAAACCCCATGGGTTAAGATTGGTTTTTGTACAAGGTATTCTTTGGAAGTGAAGTAGTGTTTTAATGATGTCGCTAGCTCAAGTGTTTAGTGAATGCAATGGTTTTGGCGTTGGCGTTGAAGCAAAAAGAGTCATTGCTTGCTGAAAATAGATAATAAAAATTAATGCGAGAATATAGGTACAAGAAAGTTGATTTACCATTTTATTACCACAGAATTACCATGGGTAGTTTTTAAATGGGATTGGAAAATTGAAATAAGTTATTGAATAGGGAGAGGAAAGCTGGTCGGCATAGCAGGATTTGAACCTGCGACCCCTGACACCCCATGACAGTGCGCTACCAAGCTGCGCTATATGCCGACTTGGTTTGTCACTATAATGATTTTATTTTAAAAGGCAATAACTAATTGGTTTGTTTGGACATTAATTCGTCATATAGCCCAAATTGCAACGAGGGTTTAGTTTTTCGCTGAGCACATCGGGTTGAACTTACCTGTTAAATTTGTATGAGAACCAATATTTGTAACGTCATAAAAGTTAACGATTTGCATTATTTTAGTCCTAAAGAGGTAGTGAATTATTCCTAACTTTATGAAAAACTTAATTGTTTAGTATACCTCTCTGTATCAGCTCCATTTGGTTTGTTAGCATTTACTTCAAAAGGTGGCAATGAAGCCACCGAATATCCAATGATAAAAAGGAAACACATATGTTTAAACAAGCTTTACTGACAGCATCAGTATTTGCAGCTTGCTCTGCAAGTGCAGTTGTACTGGTTGAAAACACCGCGGGCAGCAATGGAACTTTAGTCAACGCCACAGCGAATGAAGTTGTGATCTCGGGTGTTGCGAGTAACCTTGACCAAGAGCGAGGTGCGGTTGCATTGCAAAACAACCAAGATGGGACTTTTACGGTAAGCTTTAAAGAGTGGGAGTACCTAGATGGCTCACACTCAAACGAGACTATCTCGACACTCACGCTCAGTGCTGGTACGCATGCAATGCAAGATGGCTCAATTTGGGAAGTGGGTACGATTGATTTGAGCACCGCTAGCCAAACATTTAATTTTGCACAGCAATATGATCAAGTTCCCTATCTATTTTTGAGTCCACAGTCTGACAATGGCGGGTTTGCTTATGTAGCGCGTGCCAACAGCGTGAACCAAATTGGGTTTAGTGCCAAAATTCAATATCAAGAACTACAGACAACAGCAAATACGCGTGTAGGTCAAACGGTTTCATATTTGGCAGTGTACGCGCCGAGCAAGTCAGGCAACTTGGATACGGGCGAAGTATATAAGCTAAATCAAGTTAAGGTAGACGAGCTCCCAGTTCAGTTCGAAAGCCATGAGCTGTTCTTGCAAGAAGAGCAGTCTCGTGATGCTGAGCTTACACACGTCCATGAAGTAATTAACGTACTGGATATCAATGGTCACTTATTTGCGCAAGATATAACGTCAATTGGTGGCGATACAGCGACTATCCGTGCAAACAAAAACGTCCAACCAGCTATTGGAAATACTAGCTGTAAAGCTATTTTGGATAAAGATCCAGCTTCACAATCAGGCTACTACACTTTAGATCCAGATGGCATTGGTGGCTTGTCTGAATTTACCACCTACTGTGATATGGAAACGGAAGGGGGTGGTTGGACCCTTATGGGGATCCGTTACGTACCAGGTAAAGCATACAATCATATTCATGACTTTGAGGTATTGTTTACCGCGACACAAAACATCACCTCATTTGGTGATAATTACCACTTAACAGACTCTCAGTGGGTTCATTATAAAAACAACAGCCAAGAATTGATGGTTACAATGCGTGATGTGGGCGTATTTGCGGTTGCTGATATTGCAGTCTTAAACAATGCGAGTTGCATTCCGCTGCAAGATACATTGGGCCGGAATCATGGTATGGCGGGTGAGCATCAATTCAGACTCTACTGGCATGAAACATCTGGTTGCAGCGGCACCGGCACTGATTACTCAATGCTAAACTACCATAATATCTATGCGTATGCAGGTGGTGTATATAAGGCTGGGAATGTTGCCGGTATTGCGGTTGAGCAAACCACGTACATCTTTGTGAGATAATGAAAAAGGAGCAACCTGCTAAGGTTGCTCCTTGAAATAAGCTGGGGTGTTTAAAAACGCGTTTCAAGCCACGTTTTGTTGTGGCTAAAATATAAGGTACGCACTTTGCCTTTACCCTCAACATTCACCATATTAATCTGTGTTGGCCAAAGGTCTCTCAGTGCACCGTTAAACATTTTAATGCCCTTTGCTGTATCAGCGAGCGTTGTTTCTTGATATACCCAAAAAAACTTGCCCTCTACTTCAAAGCCAACATTTGTCAGTACAATGGGCTTATCGTCCAATGTTCTCAACTGAAAATGTGTCGCCACATAGTCTGCAAATTGCTGCTGTGTTTTTTTGGCGTTGAGAATGTCCGCTTTTTTGTCAAATAATGATTGCACAGCATGCTCAGTATCATGAAGGTAGAAGCGGTGCATCAACTCCAACTGCCCCGTGTTTTTATTAAACAAAGCTGTTGTTTCAGATGCCTTTTGCTGGTGTGCGAATACCGGTAAGCTCGTTACTAGGGTAAAAGCTACTATCAAAAGATGAAAATATCGAATCATTATTTACCCTCTTTTGCGTCATCAACTTTTAGTTTAGTTTTAATATCTTGCATAATATCGCGCTTCACTTTGTCTTTGCTCTTAGCCTTTTTGTACGCTTCAACACGAGACGGAATGATACGACGAGGATAGTGATTGTTTTCAATATTCACATCGGCAGTCTCCCAACCTGGGTCAACAACAACCTGTGTGAGTACTTTATTTTTGTTTGTGACAATTAATTTACGTACGTGCTTTGGACTTCTTCGCCAAATTTCAGCAGGAATGTACTGATTTTCTTTACTGCCGTCTTCAAAAGTGAGTTCAAGTAAAATAGGCATGACCAAGCCACCGATATTTGAGAACTCAAGCACGTAGTAGTTCTTATCTTCTTCAAGGGCGCGAGCGAGTGTTTTGCGCTCCCAAGGTTCCAACGAATCAAGAAACTCTTTGTACTTGTTGCGCTCTTCGTTTGTTACTGTAAAGCGGTCGTTGTCGTCGTAAAAGTCGCGAATATCTGGGTTTAGATCAATCCATAGCTGTTTGCCCTCGGCTTTATTCCGTTCAACAAAAAGGGAAGAAGGCTTGTCTTGTTCAAACTTGCGTTCGCGGGCAAAGTCGATATCAGGGTCGTGCGTATCTAATCGCATTTGGTAAACTTTATCGAGAGAGATATCTACATGATCGGTGGAATAAAACCAGCCACGCCAGAACCAATCAAGGTCGACTCCGGAGGCTTCTTCCATGGTGCGGAAAAAATCAGAAGGTGTAGGGCGCTTGAATCGCCAGCGTTCAGAGAACTCTTTAAATGCAAAGTCGAATAGCTCTCGGCCTAAAATAACTTCGCGCAATATATTTAAAGCCGCAGCAGGTTTCGTATAGGCATTTGGACCTAAGCGCAAAACACTGTCTGACTGGGTCATAATTGGTACTTGGTTTTCTGATTTCATGTAACCAATAATGTCTCTTGGTTCTACGCCCCAAGGAATATTTGGATCCCATTCACGCCCTGCCACGCCGTCTAAAAAGCTGTTTAGGCCTTCGTCCATCCAAGTCCATTGGCGCTCATCAGAGTTAACAATCATTGGGAAGTAAATGTGGCCAATTTCGTGGATCACCACGCCAATTAAAAAGCGCTTTTCAGCTTGCGAGTAGGTGCGAGTGCCGTCATCTTGCAACTCAGTACGTGGGCCGTTGAACGTGATCATTGGGTATTCCATGCCACCAACTGGGCCATTTACCGACTGAGCCGTAGGGTAGGGGTAGTCAAATGAAAAACGTGAATAAACTTCCATGGTATGAATTACCGACTCTGTGGAATATTTCTTCCAAAGGTCACCACCTTCTTTAGGGTAAAAGGACATCGCCATTACATGTGGCATCTCTTCGCCCCCTTGCTGATAACCACGGGCATCCCACATAAACTTACGAGAAGAAGCCCAAGCAAAATCACGTACATTATCAGCTTTAAACTTCCATGTTTTACGTTTGGTTGAGCCTGCTTTTTCGTTTTCTAACGCTTCTTCTTCAGTTACGATGAAAACAGGACGCTTTGCGTTTTTGGCTTCTTTCAATCGCGCGCGTTGGGTGCGAGTAAGCACATCTTTAGGGTTAGTAAGTACCCCAGTTGCGCTGACAATGTGATCGGCAGGTACTTCAATTTCAACTTCATAGTCGCCAAATTCAAGTGTAAATTCGCCGCGACCTAAAAACTCTTTGTTTGTCCATGCTTCGTAATCTGTATAAGCGTGAAGGCGCGGAAACCATTGGGCTAATAAAAATATGTCATTCCCACCAGGGCGCGCATCATCTGGAAAGTGTTCATATCCTGAACGAGCAGATACAGCGTCTTCTTCAACAATGTTGAATGCAAAATCAATCGCAAACTTAACCGAGTCACCAGACTTTAATGGTGTAGGCAAATCAATGCGCATTTGTGTGCCAACAATGGTAAAGCTCAGCTTTTTACCTCGGCTGTTGGTAACTGCACTGATCTCATAGCCTAGTTCATTATCGGCCATAAACTGTTGGCGTCTAAGCTCTCCAAGGCTTATTTTTGCAGGGGTCGTGCTAGTACCAGCTTGCGTAAGTGGTCCTCTGCGCCCAACGCCGCCAAAGTTATTAGCCATGTTTGCAATAGAGTCTTCCTTGAATATGTTTTGGTCTAGCTGAACCCAAAGGTATTTTAATTTATAAGGTGAGTTATTGTGATAGGTTATTTTTTCATGACCTGTTAAACGGCGCTTTTCTTCATCAAGCGACACCTTGATTTTGTAATCAACCTTTTGCTGCCAATATTGTTGTCCCGGTTCTCCAGCTGCATTTCTATAGACATTTGGTGTTGGAAGTACTTCATCCAGTTGGCGGAATTTATCTTCAAAGTCGCCTTTGGTTTGTTTTATTGCGGATGCGTGAGCAGATGCTAGAAAAGCGAGTGGCGCTAGCAGTGCAATGAGCAATGATGTGTTTGTTTTCATTTTATATTCTTTCTTGTTTTCACTTATTGTTACGCTGAACTACAGCAGTCGATTTTGGTTTCTCCTTGGCTTTCCTCCTATTAAGTTTGGTTGCGAAGTATCGCAACCGTGTTTTTAAAAATCTTGCTTTCAACTCAAACAGCTAAGTAAACGGCTTTGCCATTGGGAGTCTTGCTTTTGGGCAATGATTTCGATGCGGCTTTCCATGCATTCATCGAGCTCAACTTCTGTGACACCATCGCTCGTTTTGTTGTAGCCAAAAATGCCTTGAGTTGTTATGAAAACTGCTTTGATACGTTCAGCTTCGATATGTAAGAACAATTGGCGTAGCTTCTGTCTGTCGAATACTTTATCTGGGGAAAAGCGCCAGCCTGCACTAACAAAGCCCTCTCCTTCATTTTCAGCTGACAAAAAGCCACTTTGAGGAATTGGCGCCGCGTTAATATCTCTTGCAGGATTTGCTTCATGGTGGTGATGATGGCACGGCGGTTTGGTATGTGCGTGTGTTTGGCCAACGAGCCATTGGGGGTCGAGTTGACCATGCTCGCAAAAATACAGCTTTTTGTTATCAAACCCTAGTTTGTTTAGATAATGGGTAAGTGAGTCTTTGTGGTGCGCATCATAAAGATCTTGTTTATTGCCAATCACAACGTCTGAAATTGCAATTTGTTGTACAAAAGTCGCATGTTCTGTATACCGATGATCTTCTAGATTGCGTGCATCAACTAAAGTGACAACTTGCTCTAAGTTCAAAAGCTTTTGATAGTAATCATTGGAAAGCAGCTGTAAAACTTCTAGTGGGTGGCCAAGGCCAGTGGGTTCTATCAGTAGTCGATGTGGCTTAGCCTCGCTGAGGAGCTGGTTCAGCGCTATTTGCATTGGCAAACCAGATGCGCAACACATGCAACCGCCAGGTACTTCACGAATGTACACTGAGTCTTGCTTTTGCCCATTTAACAAGTTGCCATCTATGCCAATCTCCCCAAATTCATTGACCAGTATTGCCCAACGTTCACCCTCAGGTTTTTGCGATAGTAAATGTTTGATAGCAGAGGTTTTGCCCACACCTAAAAAGCCAGTGACGATATTAGTTGGAATGGCCGAGATAGGGGCACGTGTACTTTGCATTGCTTGCTCCAGATTATTCAAAGCGATGTGACGATTTAAGGGGATTATATTTGAAATGTTATACTATAACAATTGTTGTGTTCTATAGAGCTGTATCAACTTAGTTCAGTTACCAAGTTCGAGGTACTTTTGTACAGAGAATTAGCGCTTTAAAGCAATGGGTTAGAGAGGAAATAATTAATGAATAGTAAAAAGCGGCAGGTTAACTGCCGCTTTTTAAAAGCAGATTACTGCTTTTTGTGCCAGATGCCCTCAGGAAGAGTTTTGGCAATTTCTGGCCGACTACTTGGGTCAAATTTAGGTGTTTTACCTTGTTTTAATTGAGCGCGGTAATCTTTCGCGAGCCAAATTACGATGCCAGAAAGCATAAATAGAGCTGCAACGTTAACAATCGCCATCAGACCCATTGAAATGTCAGCAAGCGTCCAAATTAGGCCTAATTCACCAACTGCACCAAACATAACCATGCCTAGAACACAGATGCGGAATATCATCATTGCCATTTTGTTTTCTTGCAAAAAGATCAGGTTTGTTTCTGCGTAGCTGTAGTTAGCAACAATAGATGTAAAAGCAAAAAAGAAAATTGCCACAGCAATAAACACTGCTCCCCAGTCACCCACATGTTCAACAAGTGCTTTTTGAGTCAGTGCAATACCGGTTACGCCAGAATCTGGAACGAGTTGGTTTGAAAGTAAAACCAATGCCGCAGTTGCACTACAAATGACGATTGTGTCTACAAAAACGCCTAGCATTTGTACATAGCCTTGCGATGCAGGGTGGTTTGGATTCGGTGTAGCACTTGCTGCTGCGTTTGCCGCACTACCCATACCTGCTTCGTTAGAAAATAAACCACGCTTAATCCCTTGGATCATAGCCTGCATAACTGCGTAGCCAACAGCACCACCTGCAGCTTGCTCTAAGCCAAAGGCGCTATCAATGATTTGTTTGAATACTGCCGGAAGTTGCTCAAAATTGCTAAAGCACACGTAAAGTGCAACGAGCAAGTAAGCTAGTGCCATAAATGGAACAACGAGTTCAGCAAAACGAGCAATTGTCTTTAAGCCACCAAAGATAATGATCGCAGAGCCAACCACTAAAATGATACCCATAATATACTTAGGTACATCAAATGCCACTTCGAATGCTGCTGCAATGGAATTTGACTGTACGGCATTGAACACTAAGCCAAACGCGAGGATCAAACATAGCGAAAACAACACACCCATCCAGCGTTTGTTTAGCCCATACTGCATGTAATAGGCAGGCCCACCTCGGTAATTACCCTCTTCATCTTTTACTTTGTAAAGCTGTGCAAGCGCGCTTTCTGCAAAACTTGTTGCCATCCCAATTAGAGCAATAAGCCACATCCAAAAGATTGCGCCAGCACCACCTAAATACAAGGCAACAGCTACACCGGCCATGTTACCGGTACCTACTCGGGCTGCGAGGGAAGTACAAAATGCTTGAAATGACGAGATGCCTTCGCCTGCACCGTTGCGACTATTTGCCATGACTTTGATCATGTGAGGGAACTGGGCAAATTGGATGAACCCCAGTCGGATTGTAAAGAAAACACCGGCTGCTATTAATAGGTATATAAGAATATGTCCCCACAACAGGCCACTGATTTGGTTAAAAAACTCAGCCATCGGATATCCTTTGATTAAGGTAACGAAAAATTTTGAGAGCGTAACTTACCACAAATAGGCGAGTTCACGAAATTACTGCGATGTAAACAACTACCGAGACATGTGTGGTTAGGGGCTTTATGGTAATTATAATCTTCCCTTATTTAGGCAACTATGGAGCACAGGCAATTTAATATGCTCACGATAGTTCAATTGGCCATTGATAGTCAGAAAAGTCAGGTAAAAAGGTCAATGCATGTAGCTTAGTCGCCCAAGTATCGAATAAATCTCCAATGTTAGAAAAGTGCGGCATTGCAAAATAAATACATGCGATAGTCACACAAACCTGTGTTAATGAGGTGACAGGATAGCGTAAATCAATGGGCTTTAAGGCCGTACCAAATGAAGCTTTCAACTCTTTGTTATCAATATCAACACTGTAACATTCGTCCAAAATGAGATGTGTTAACGCGCCCACCATAACAAACATACTTGAAAGCACTGACATATGCAGTGTCACTCCTAAAAGTAGGCAGCTATGAAAAGTTAAAGCACAAAACATACATACCGCGGATATTGAATGGAGCGTGGCCCGGTGCACAGTAAAATGCTCAAAAATGGGTTTTATGGCATACATAAAGAGCAAATAAATACATAGCCCGAGCATCCATGTTTCCAAAATGGAGTCGAACTGATAGTTTAGTAGCAAAACTCCAGCGACCAGAATAGCAAAAATACTAAACAAGCTATTTAATGACTTTGATTTATCTGAATCTAAATCAGGTAACAACCCTGCAAGCGCACCGACAATAAATAGCCCCAATGCTTGAAATCCGCTGACTTCAGACATGCTTACAATCACTGAACTGAGTGTGGCACTGACTATCGTTGAGGCTTTTAGGTGTGTAGAAAAGTTTGCCATATCACTTCCGAGTGTTTGGTTTGTGTAACTTAGTCGCTATTGTACATAAAGCGCTTAGTTTACATTAAAACTCTGAAGCAAAAAGGCCTATTGTAAAACTTAGGAGAATTGTCCGAACTTTTCATCAGCTTCTCCATTTGTCATATTTTTGTAAAAAAGAACGCCGGTGAGCTGTTGTCCCGCTATTTATGAACTAGTGTAATGGTATGTAATGTTCTTTGTATGGGCAGTTTACTAGCCTAGTAAGGACGATGTTTACATGTGTCTAAACACGCTACTAATGTTATTCGGGAGTGATAAGGGATGCACTTTCTAAACCCAATGCTGCAAAACCACCCTATGGAAAGCTCATTTATTCAAACATGGTTAAATCGATTGGCGGATAAATATACCCCAGACCTGTTTACCCAACAGGCTCGATTAGACCCCATGCACAAGAGTGATATGCATGTTGATATCTATGATGCACGCCACGGTAGTGTTATTTACACTGAGTTTGCTGACACAGTAAAAACAGCGGAAGCAATCGCTGTGAAGAATGGTCGCATATTGAGTTTTGGTCATTTCCAACAGGTATATCAAACCGCAAAGCACACAGATTGCCTGGTCAGGATCCAGCAACTACAGCCAGCACAAAGCATGATACCTAGCTGCGTGCATGCTCACTGTTATCTTATTGAATCGGCACTTTGTCGTCATTACGCAGACTTAGGGTTATATGGGTTGAGTGGCGTGGCAACGCGTGCAAGTCAAGATTATGGTGACGATTATGTTGTTAATGCATTGGCATATCTTGATAGCAGTTTGGCTAAAGGAGATTGTTTGTTTTGTTTTGGGTTGGACCCATACCTTTTGAATTGGGGCAAACCTATAGAGCAGTTATACGTCTGTGCATTAGATGAGCTCGGGTTGAATAGGCCCCTGTGTATTATCAGTAGTGATTTTGCTTCTGCCTATGTGAATAGCAAACTGATAGAGCGAATACAGGAGAGTGCGCTGGGTAAATCTCCGTCAATCAAAAGCTTTATTGATGGAATCACTCAACATGGATTTGTGACTGCTGAAGGCATGTCTATTTTGCCTTGGGCATTCAGCGATACAGAGCTTATTTGGCAATTGAGTGAATTAGATGCTTCGTTGGGAATAATTGTAGAGCAAGGAGCAAAGCAGGGGATATGCCATTTTGAAGCCGCGGTTCAAAGTCAGTTTGTGGCGCTATTGTTTGAGAGCTTAGCAAGCTTTAAAAATGAATCTTGCACATTTTCAACTTACCCTACCTACCAGTGCCATATTGATGAGCTAGCACGATTAGATCACTGCGAAGTGCTGAAATCTGCGCAGCTAAATCGGCTAAGTGGCAAAACATCGGTAGGTCTAACTGTAGGGCGATTGGCAACAAGTGGGTTTAAATGGGTAAATGACTACCACTACGACGAATTACTTGTACCAGCCAGAAGTATATTGCAAAGCGGGTGTAACTTATGTTTGCAAAGTAACTTTCCTAGTGAGCCTTTATCGCCCTTGAGGTTAGCTGAAATCGCGAGTGAGCGCGATATTGAAGTTATGCCAGCACACTATTCTAGCGAGCAGCGTACCTTGGATCCCTCTGAGAGAGTGACGCTTGTGCAAGCGCTCAATGCCGTGACCCATGGCGCTGCACGACATATTGAATTAACAGGTTTTAACGAGATTGATAGCAGGGCTAATTTTTCGATCATCAACTGCGATCCGCTGTGTAGTAGTACTCGCTTAATAGATGCAAAACTACAAAGAATCTAACCATCGCTTTGCATTGCCACACCATATTTGTTCGATACACATTTAGAAACCATTTATCTAATTAAACAGGCTGACAGGTACAGGTTATCCTGCTTAACTTAAGCGTGTAATGGAGTGTAATAATTTCGCGTGGCAAAATAGTCGTAGATTATTGGAGCAGGGTAAGATCATGATTTCTACTATTTTTAAGTCTTTATTTTTTAAAACTCTTAAAAGTGAGGCTGGTAAACGAGTTGCAAAAGCAGTGGTCGATAAGTGTGTCGATCAAGGGATGGACTATGTGAAGCAAAATCACCAGCGTGGGGCGAAACCTGATCAAGTAGAAACCTTGGGTCTTGTTGAAGGGCTAAATAACCTTACGAAGAGAAATTTACCAGACGGTGACTATCCACTGCGGCTGGAAAAGCAAACTCTATTAGTCACAATGCGCAATCAAGGCGTAGTTCATATTCAATATTTGAATAAAGCAATGTAAAAACTAATAGTAACTGTTATAAAAAATTCAAGGGAAGCTGAAACATTAGCATCATATTACATTCCTTAAATAGTATAAAATCACCTCACTTTTACTTTCTAACCTTTTGTTAAATATAAGTTTGTACTCTATTTTTTCAGATGAATATTGAGTGCTTTCAATCGTCATAGAATAAATTAGTTAACAAAAAACAATTAAAGCGTTTAATTATTGCTCTGTTTATTACGTAAAGTTATATAAAATATATTGTATGCAATATTGCTGTTGTGTTAAAAATATGTTCCCGGTTAGCGGGTTTGGATACACATTTTAAAAGGTTAAAAATATGAAACTTAAAGCAATTGTACTGTCTTTGCCGGTATTAGCATTCAGTTTACATGCCCATGAGCATCAAGCTGAGCGCGCTTTTAAACCATTGACAACATCATCGCCAGTTCACTTTTCACATGGTGATGAACACAGCACAAAACACGACGAAAAAGCACCATTCGCTGAAAGTGAATCTCCGATTATTACAGCGAATATGATGACTGCAAATCAAATGCTGTCTGCGTCCAATGAGGTCGCGGCAGATTGCGATCTAAATCAATTGGCGCAAGCCAGTGCAAGCAATATTGCCAGCTTGGTTGTTAATCAAGGTACAACCTGTGTGAATCAGCTATTTAGCGCGCCTAGTGCAACGCAAACTGCCGTTTTCACTACTGCTAAAATGCGCGCAGCAGCTGAGTACGCAAGATCACTGACAACAAATTACGATGGCAATGGCAGTGCGGCCTTGGAATCTCTATTCCTTTTCATTCGCGCAGGTTATTATGTAGAATTTTATAATGACTCGGTCACATTTGGCGCAGATCTAAAACCTATCGTTAAAGGCGCAATCGACGGGTTTGTGAATAACTCTCACTTTTACGACAACAGTGATACACATGGACGCGTGTTAAAAGAAGTCATTACAACGATGGACTCATCTGAGATGCAAGATGTATATCTGCCTGTGGTTAAGTCTTGGTTGCAGCGTTGGAACCAAAATTATGCTGACAAATGGAATATGCGTAGTGCTGTCAACGGGGTATTTACCATTTTATACCGAGGTCAGTGGAACGATAATTTTGTCACTTTGGTACAGTCTGATACGACGCTTGTGAGCTTGCTTGATAACTTTAGCAAACAAAGTTGGATGATTGGTTCTGATGCCGAATATATGATCATTAACTCAGCAAGTGAACTAGCGCGATTAAAGAATTATAAAAATGCGGCGATTCAACCCGCTGTAGATACTGCATTAAAAGCGCTATTTAGCCGTTACGAAAGTTTTGGTTATGGAGATGGGATTTGGTTAGCAGCAGCGGATGTTGCTACTTATTACGCAGATTGTAATGACTTTGGAATCTGTAATTTTGAACAAGAGCTCACCGATAAGGCGCTGTCTCAAACTCACCAGTGTAGCTCTACAATACGTATTCGTTCTCAAAATATGACTAATGCGCAGCACCTTTCGGCGTGTCAAACAATGGCGTTAGAAGAAACGCGCTTCCATAATATGTTAGAAACTAACAATACGCCTGTCGCCGATGACAATAACACCATGCTGCAGGTTAATATTTTTGATAGTAGTAGTGACTACGGCAAATATGCTAAAGCAATCTTTAAAATTGATACCAATAATGGCGGTATGTACCTTGAAGGCGATCCGAGTAAAGTAGGCAACCAAGCTAACTTTATCGCTTATGAAGCGACATATGCCAAGCTGGATCATTTTGTTTGGAATTTAGAGCATGAATACGTGCACTATCTAGATGGTAGATTTGATTTGTACGGGGACTTTAATGCGCCTACCGAAGCCATTGTTTGGTGGAGTGAAGGGGTCGCAGAATATGTGGCTAACTTAAATGACAATCAAGCTGCGATTGATACCATTAAAGATGGAAGCACATATCAGTTGGGCGAAATCTTCGAAACGACCTACGCTGGATTTGATCAAGACCGAATTTATCGCTGGGGTTACCTCGCAGTCAGGTTTATGTTTGAACGTCATTTTGAAGAGCTGAAAGTTATGTTGTCGCAAACCAGACAAGGTAACTGGAGTGGTTATAAAACCACAATTAATGGTTGGTCTCAGCGTTACGCTCAAGAGTTTACCCAGTGGACTCAAGAGCTGGCAGGTGGTGGTGACAACAAAGCGCCAATCGCTGCAATTAATGGCCCATACTCAGGTTCGGTCGATAGCGATATTTTATTCAGCAGTCAAGGTAGCTCAGATCCAGAGGGACAAGCATTGACTTACTTGTGGCAATTTGGCGATGGTAACCAAAGTACACAGGCGAACCCGAGACACCGTTACAATACAAAAGGTGAGTATAGCGTTTCATTGACAGTGAGCGATCCACAAGGCGCGAGAGCAACCGCATCAACGACGGTAACGGTCTCTCAATCTGGCGATGGTGTGACAGAGCTGCAAAAAGGCCAGTCATTAATCGTTGCTGCTCAACAAGACGATATGACACACTTTAAGATTGAAGTGCCAGTAGGCGCGACTAACCTAAACATAGCAACTTCAGGTGGCAGTGGAGATGTTGACCTCTATGTGAGACATGGTCAGCAACCCACACTAGATACTTATGATTGTAGACCTTATGTGGGCGGCAATGCTGAGCGCTGTACTATCGCGACGCCAACGGCTGGTACCTACTATATTATGTTGCGCGGATATAACGCTTACGAGAATGTTTCGCTTGTGGCTGACTTTGATGCACCACCTACAACTTTACCTGATTTGTGTAAAACGCAAGGGGGTGTGTCGAGTGGTCGTTTGGTGGCTGGGACAGCCGTTTGTTTGGCGAGCCAAGAGCCAATGTGGTTCAGTTTAGAAAATGTTCAAGACCAGGGTAATATCAGTATCCAAACAGCGCATGGTAGCGGTGACCTAACGCTTGAGTATAGCAATCAAGGTTGGCCAACCGACTCTAACGTAGAAGCTCGTTCTGCTCGAAACGGTAATAGTGAATGCGTTAATTTATCTGGTCAAAGTCAATACTGGGGTTACTTAAAAGTCTCAGGAGCTCCGCAAGGAGCAACGATACTTGTAAAGTACAATGACGGAAGTTGCCAGTAACCTAATGTCATAAAACTTGATGACTGAATGGGTAAGATATAGATTTAATATATTGCCATTCAGTCACTTTTTAGGAGTTACGTTGCAGCAGCTAATTATCATTGGCATATTTATGTTGGCGCCATGGTACGCGTGGGGCGAGCAAATAGAGCGGGTCAAACTGTATACGTATCACGATAAGCCACCTTATATCATGGAGTTAAAAGATAGTTCAGGGCTTTACTTTGATATTGTTCGGCTGCTTAATGAATTTCATGACGATGTACAGTATCAGCTCGTGTTCAGGTCAAAAACACGTATTCGGGAAGAGTTAGAAAAAGGCCAGCTCGAGGGGGCCGTGTTGGGTGTTAATCCCGTGTGGTTTGGTGACAACGACCAGATAAAATATCTGTGGAGTGATCCGCTTTTCTACGATACGGATGAATTTGTTTCGAGTGTTAAGCGTCCATTTGACTATTTAAACCCTACATCGCTGCATGGTAAACGCTATGGTGGCGTTCAAGGCTATTTTTACCCAAAGTTGCATGATGCAGAAAAACTCGAAAAGTTAGAGCGTATCGACGCGAGTAATGAAAAGGCACTATTAGAGCTTGTGCTAAAACAACAAATTGACTTTGCTGTAGTGAGTCGACCAACTTTTTTTTACTATGCAAGAAAGCACGGTTGGTGGACCAGTCTCTACTTGTCTCATCAAGCCCACCAAAAATATTATCGCGCAATCCTTGTTCCCAAAAAGCATAAAGACAAGTTGGGTAATTTAATGAAAACCACGAACTCAATTGGCTTTAAAAAACATATGAAACAATTGGTGAGTTCGTATCATATTTCAGAGTGACGAGTGAAGATATACTCCACTCGTTTAAGTCAGGTGTTCAGCTTACCAACTACCTGTATTTGGCATAGAGGCCCATGGTTCTTGAGGTAGCCTTGCTTGATCTTTTTGTAGTAGTTCAATTGAAATACCATCAGGTGATTTAACAAATGCCATGTGGCCGCATCGAGGAGGCCTGTTTATGGTCACTCCCGCTTGCTGTAGCTTATCGCATAATGCATAAATATCGTCTACTGCAAACGCTAAATGGCCAAAGTTTCTACCACCAGTGTACTCTTCAGGATCCCAGTTATAAGTCAGTTCAATGGTAGGAGAGAAGGTTTCCTGCGCCTGTTCAAGTTGGCCTGGTGCTGCTAAAAATACCAAAGTAAATCGGCCTTTTTCACTTTCTTTGCGTTTTACTTCAACTAGCCCAAGTAGGTCACAATAAAATTTAAGTGATGCGTCTAAGTCTTTGACACGCACCATAGTATGTAAAAAATTCATAATTTGCCCCTTATGATAGTGCCTAATAGATATGGGCTAACTATTACATCACAAGGGGCGGGCCGAGAATTAGTATTCAGCGACCAGTTTTAAACCACTGTATGTTTCGTATGCTCTGACACCTAAATGCCACGTTCCCGCGCTTGGGTTGGTGATAGTACAGGTTTCAGAATTACCGTTTTCATAGGGGCGACATTCGTAGCTTGATGTTGTTGGTTGGCTGCCAAAGCGAACATACAAATCGGCATCACCTGTGCCACCACTAATGGTTACGGTTAACTTGGCTGTGCCTGCAGGAACATCGAATGTTTTGTGGTTCCAGTTAGATTTACTGGCGCTAAGTCCAGTCCATTCTTGTCTGTTGCCTGGGTTTGATGTTGCGCTGTATGAGCCTACTAGAGATACGCCACTGTATGCTGCATAGCCGTTTAGCATGACATAATAAGTGCCAGTTTGAATGGAGGAAATCGTACATGATTCATTATTACCATCCTTATAAGGGCGACAGTCGTAGTTAGATGTGCTTGGCTCAGCACCAAATTTCACATACATATCTACATCGCCCGTTCCACCACTTGTTGAGAATGTTAAACGTGTAGTATTGGCTGGTACGTCCATGGTGTATACAGACTTCGCGCCTTTAGCACCACTGATCCCATTAACTGGAACGTCATTTTCGAGTACATTTGGCTCTGGACCAATTGGTGTCTCGATAACTGAAAGGCCTGATGTGTTTCGTACTAATGGAAGAATTTCTCCCAGTCCACTTGCATACCACCAGCTTACGTTACCAGGTAAGGCAAGCGGATCGGCAGCGCGCTGTTCGCGAGTAAGTGTATTTGCGCCAGAAGTAAACTGTGCGGTTCTGACTTCTAGCTTATTGGGTGTGACCGAAAGAACTTTAAACTGCTGAATACTGGCCAGATCAATAGTCCAAGACTTAGGATCATTGGCAGACCGAGCTGGCGCGCCCCAGCTACCTTCACCAACGTACACGGTACCGCCAGAGGTGGTTTTTACAAAGTTATTACCTGAAGGTTTAAGCGCTTCTGTGATTTTGTTGATGTGCGTATCCGACTCAACCACAAGGTTCATAGCGTTGTTATAAAAGTCGTTAGCCCACCAAGTGTGTAATATTGTGTTGTCAGATTTGCCAGAGTAATGGGGGTACATCGGCTTATGATACTGAGCAACTCGCCATTTCGCGCTGTTACCTTGGCTCTGCAAATCTTGCTTTAGCCAGTTATTCATGGCGGTTGCATAGCTTGACCAACCACTATTTTTGTACTGGCTGTTTAGGGTGTAAACACGTAATAAGTTGGCGACGTTAAAAGCGCCATAGGTATCAGCATTGGTACACTGGCCATCATTGTTGTAGTCGACTCCAAACACTTGGCACAGTGTTTTATAATTGTCATCTTCATGATTGCCGTGGGTTGCGATGAAAGGGTATACGCGTTTATAGCTTTGACCACCAATAACGTCTGATGAGAACGTCAGCTGCCAATCTTTTAAATATTCCTTCATTTCTGAGGCTGAGTTTGCATTGGTGTAGTCACCGCCATGCATGATAAACAAAGGTCTGATCTTCGCAACCATTTGGTTACCCGAGCGACGTGTTGTCCAGCCTGTTCGCGTATCGCCTCCAGCAATGGCAACAAACCCGGTTGATGTGGTTGCTGGGGCCGTTTTGAACCATAAGTGTTGACCACAGCCACCACTGTCACAAACACGATAGTAAATTGCTGAATCTGCGGGCAGACCAGTAAGCTTTACAAATTGACTGCTCAAGCTACCAGCAAAAGTATGACTTGCTGTGACGGACTTAGTCGTCCAACTTGATTCATTGGTACTAGTACCATACTTGATCACATGGTTTGAACCGCTTGTTGGCGTGAAGCCAATGGTAGCTTGGCTACTTGGGTTTCCATCCCAAATAATACGATGATAGTCACTTGCGCCATAGCATGTATTGGCCAAAAGTAACGAACTAGCGATACCAATGTGGAGCGCTCTCATAGTTGTTATTCCTGTTAATGTTGTTTAATTGTTGCGCGACGACTTAGCTGCGGGTGTTTATTTGTTGTTGGTATATCTGCCACCAACATAACAAATGCGGCATTTCGGTAAGGTAGGATGTAACGCTTGCCAAAATGAAAATTAACGGCGGTGGCACCCATTCCATGGCTGCGGTATTGTGATGGCAGCTTAATGCCATGTTCTGAGCTCCAATAGTCTCCCCGTTTTATGTGTATAAAGTAATCGTTGGCGATAAAGGGCTGCGACGGCGAGTTGGGTGCTTGTACTAAACTATTGAGCTCAGTTGCACTAGGTAAGCGCCAATTACTCAGGCCGCAAAGGCCCTGTTTATTGGTGCGGCGGATGAGGTCTTGAGTATCACAGCGGTTGGGCTCAAAATAACAGTCCCCAAAATTGCTTTTGCCATGCTGACCATCAAACCATGAATAGGTCCAGTATCCATCATGGATACTTTCGTTGTCAGTTTTTACTTCCCACAGTACTTCGTTTTGGTTGTCCAACACACAGGCCCAAGGGCCTTGCCAAGGTAAAAGTACTTCCCCTGATTGGGCAATTTTTGTGTAGCGCTGGTGATGTTTGATTTGTGGTTTGTCTCTCGGTATTAAGCAGATAGCAATCAGTAGCACCAATATAATCACTGACCAAGTAAGGCGTTTAATCATAGTGAGTACCTCAACTTAATTGCTTGGATGTGACGAGTATGTGCAATTTGAGAATGATCAAATGCTGACACCCACATACAAGTGCCAGTCTTAAGCGCTACATCATATTGGGATTGTGTGTTATGTTTTCGAACTAATTCCAAGGTCCATCTGCCGTTTTTCCACTCGCCTCGTGCTCTCACATCGGCTCTATCTCCCTCAAAGCGGTTAGAACGATACAAAACTGAGGACAAAAGAGTGCCGTTAGGGTAGTGATCTTGAGATGCATCATATGGGGCCGAACCAAACCAAGGTAGCACCGAATTGTGTGCTGATTGTATTTGACTTAATTGCGCTGGTAGACGTTTAGGTATAACGCCATTCGGTGTATACCATTGCCAGTTCATGACATAAGCACCGCTTTCTTTCCCGTCTGGTTGATACCCTGCTGTGTAACGCCGTTTACCACTCAAATGCGCTGCTGGTGGTCCAATAAAGTTGTCATCGGCAAGATACATATCATTGGTGCGCACTGCCTTCCAATGCCAAAGGTCTCGAGTTTTTCCATCTAAGCTGGCGTGATAGCCTTTACCATGCCAATTTTTAGGTTTGTTTTTTATTGGCTTATCACCCAAATGTAAGGTTTTATCACCTGCAATGTCACAGCCCTCAGACAGCATGACTGCAAACTTATCTTCATAAAAGGTGCGCTCATCAAAGTTATAGAATCCATTTTCCTTTACTTTCCAGCCAGTATTGGTTTTTAGCAACGGTAAATGGTTAGTGCTTTTTGTGGCGTCTTGCCATGAAATCAGAAAATAGCTCTCATATTTATTTGCGAGTGCTTTGACGGTGACTTCAGTTGAACCTTGATGAAAGTTGGCTCCACCAATAGTCATAATCGAGATTGGTGTAGCCTCATTCCACGCTTTTTCGTCGCCTTTACCATCGATTTCGATAAAAGTGGTGTTATCAATTGTTAATACTTTAAGTTGATGAGTGGTATTTTTGATTAAAAACACGCTCGATAATGACGCAACTAAAATACCAGTGGCAATCCCGTAATGACGGAATGAGACGCGCTTAGGCAAAAGTACACTCAGTACTCTGCGACCATTTTGGATGATATAAATCCAAGAATGTAAAACGAGGTAGCAGCCCATCATCCAAATTGCAATTTGATGAACAGTACGCGCAGTGTCAGTGAGCATATCGCTCCAAATTAGCCAACCAGAGATACTGATAAGTGGCAACGATGTATACCCTAAGTAGTTAATAATTTTGTGGTATTTTGACTGGATACTACGAAAAGGGCTTGTAAACGAATGCAATAAATAGCAGGCTATAATTAAAGTGATGGCAACACCAAACCCCAAGTGCCAAACATGCATTTGACCTTGAGGTAATAGCACCGAGACTGGAGACAGCCAGTCTTGACTAACCATTGCTATTCTCAAGCCTGTAAGCATGCTGCCGATAACAACAACAATGGCCAAGATATGAAAGATGATGAATGTTTGCCGATCCATAAAAGCGCGCATATTATTATTTTTTGTAAACTAACTGTAAAGTATTATGTTTACACAATTATGTCATTTTTCAAATACTGCAAAAGGTTAAAGTTATGGCTAAACTTTGAGCTGTTTGGCTGATTAAAGGTTAAAAACTTATATTTATGAGGGATACGAGATGAAAGAAATAGCTGTAGATGCAGTAGACAGCGGCTATGTGATCGATAGCATGACAGATATAGTTGCATGCTTAAACACGTCAGATTCAATTCAACGATTTTTGTTAGATATTCACTGTATTTTGCAAAAAGTAACCTATGCAGACAATTTCTTTGTCGTGCTCTACAAAGAAAACGGTAATCTTTCTTTTCCATATTTTCACGATGTTAAAGACGATATGCAGGCGGAAGATTTGGAAAATCTGTCTTTGGATGACATTTCTCATTCGCTTACTGCGTACGCTTTAAAGGCGAATAAGGTCTGCAATTTCAATCAAACTGATATTGAAACCCTAATGAAAAACAACGAAGTAAATATTTTGGGGTCTATTCCTATGCAGTGGCTTTGCTTTCCGTTAGTCAATCGGAGCCAGCATTTAGGTGCGTTTATTATTCAGTCCTATCGAAAAGAAGATGAATACTCTGGCATGATTGTCGATGTGCTTTATACCATCAGTCATGTTATATCTTCGGCATTAGATGCTTTCAATAATCAGCAAGCTTTATTAGAAGCCAACCGAGCTTTGCAGAATTACCAATCTGAATTGGAAGCTAAAGTATCTGAGCGGACCTGTGAATTAGAAAAAAGTTTAAGCAATCTAGAGCAGGAAATCGAAAAAAGAGAAGCTCTACAACAACAACTAGAGCATGACTCCTTACATGACAGTTTAACAGGATTGGCTAACCGTAAGTTTTTATTTAGAGAGCTTGAGAGGTTGGCTGCAAGGTCGCAAAGAAGTGATGTACTGGTTTATATTTTGTACCTTGATTTAGATGACTTTAAACCGATTAATGACAATCATGGTCACCAAAGTGGTGATCTTGTTTTGCAAACAGTCAGCAACCGACTAAATCAGGTTTTAAGAAGTTATGACTTTATTTGCCGCTTAGGTGGTGATGAATTTGTCGTTATGATCACAGAAAAGATCGATGTGGCTTCTTTGGAATTATTGGCAAATCGCATTCTTCAGTCTATCGCATCTCCAATCAAACTAGAGTCTGGTATTGAGGTTAAATGCGGCTGCAGTATAGGGGTTGCGTCTGTTGTTAATCAGCCATTCAATGCGGAGGGGGTGCTACATGATGCGGATTTAGCATTGTACGAAGCCAAAGGAAAAGGAAAGAACCAAATTTATTTTGCACAGTAAATGTTTAGGCATTGCTTTACCAGCGCGTATGATTGCATTAGGATCAAACTTTATATTTGTTTAAATGGTTGGTAATGGCACAGAAACTCTTTTTAATCTGTTTTCTTTGGATGTGCAGCTCAGCTTATGCGATAGAGGTGACAGATCTCTATGAAGCGACCCTGGTTGTTGATGACAAAACTCGTGCAACCAGAGCAAAGGCCAGTCAAGATGCGTTGGATCAAGTGATTAAAAAGCTGACTGGCAAGGCTGGTAATGGCAACCATCCCCTCATTAAAAAAAGTAAAAGACGTATTTCTGATTACATGCTCAAGTATGAATATATTGAGCATGTAGAAGGTGAGCTAAAAATTAAGGTACGCTTTGAGGCTGAAAAAGTCGAAAAGCTGGTCAGAGACAGTGGCTTTGGACTGTGGGGGAACCGTCGTCCTTTAATCGCTATCTGGTTAGTTATAGAAGACAACCTCAGGCGAGACTTTGTAACGCAAGAGAGCTACCCGCAGCTAGAGCGCCTTATATATGACACAGCAGCAGAGTGGGGTGTACCGGTTGTAGTTCCGCTTATGGATTTAACCGACCGCGCCCAAGTTGGTATCGCAGAGGTATGGGGTAATTTCTCTGAGCCTGTTGAGGCCGCGTCAGCGCGGTACAGTGCAGAACGTGTTATTACTGGTCGTTTGTTTAAACAACCTAATTCAAGTAGCTGGCAACTAGATTGGCGTTATACGGATGCCGATATGTTTGAGTCTGTTCAATTGGTTGGTGACAAGCAGCAACTCCTAATCTCCATGGTTAATGAAATGTCTTCGGCACTTGCTGGCGAATATGTTATCGACCCAAATAAGTCTTACGCCACAAATAGTACTGTTATTACGGTAGATGGCCTGCGTACCTTTGACAAAGTTGAGCGTGCAAAAAGGCAATTACTTACCATTAGTACAGTAAATAGTGTGGATGTGGTGTATCGCAGTAAGGCGCAAGTGCAATTCGAAGTAGAGCATATGTCGTCAGTATCTGATCTGCAAAAGTCATT
Organism: Pseudoalteromonas luteoviolacea DSM 6061; assembly: GCF_001625655.1. Taxonomy (GTDB): domain Bacteria; phylum Pseudomonadota; class Gammaproteobacteria; order Enterobacterales; family Alteromonadaceae; genus Pseudoalteromonas; species Pseudoalteromonas luteoviolacea. Next base: position 29,526 of record NZ_AUYB01000147.1, read on the forward strand.
GAAATTAGAACAATCGTTTGAGGTTTATGTGGACCCTCGGGCATTCCACCAGGTTGCTAGCTCATCAAACCTTAGGTATAGCTGGGTAGGGCAGCAGTGATGTTAGATCCGATGCAGTTAGCTTTACCCGTTACTTTACCTGATGATGAAACGTTTACTTCGTACTTTGGTGGTGAAAAATCGCTGGAAGTTACACACTTAAAAAAAGCACTGAGCGAAATTCAGCAAGACTTTCAGTTTACTTATTTATGTGGGCTTGCGGATTCAGGAAAGTCACACCTTCTCTATGCCACGTGCATACATGCACAAGAGCTTGGGCTTTCAACCATTTTGATCTCGTTACGAGAAGTAATTAAATTTGGCCCCGATGTATTGGAAGGGCTTGATGGACTTGATGTCGTGTGTATTGATGACGTGCATTTAGTCGCAGGCAATGATGCGATGGAAAAAGCCTTATTTAATTTTTTTAACCGGTTTAATGAGGCTGGAAAATGTCTTGTGATGACAGCTGATTTACTCCCAAGTATGTTAAATATCGCACTTCCAGATCTTGAATCTAGATTGGCATGGGGCACTACTTTCCAGATCCGTTCTATGAGTGATGATGACAAAGCTGAAGCTTTGGTCAAAAGAGCAAACATGAGAGGGCTTGAATTGAGTGATGAATGCGCGCGATTTTTGCTAACGCGATTGAGTCGTGACATGCGTGCTTTACTCGATGTTTTAGACAAGTTAGACCACGCATCCATGGCTGCACAGCGAAAACTTACCATTCCTTTTATAAAAGCCACCCTAAAGCTGTGAATTTGGGCTAGAATCTAGCCCCATCTTTCAGTTATCATAACTGATTCAGAAAAGGCAAATTACCTCAACCAGATCAGGTATAGAATGAACTTAGAGAATATTTTAGCGCAAGCGCTTGAAGCCGTTTCAAGTGCCAGTGAGATTGCGCAACTTGAGGAAGTCAGAGTTAACTACCTTGGTAAAAAAGGTGAAATTACTGGACTACTAAAAACCCTAGGCAAACTAGCGCCTGAAGAGCGTAAAGAAGCGGGTCAAGTAATTAACCAAGCTAAAAACCAAGTACAAACTGCGATTAACGAAAAACGTGAAGCGCTAGCTAACGCCGCACTAGAGCAAAAGTTAGCAGCTGAGACTATTGATGTTACGTTGCCAGGGCGCACAGTACCTGCAGGTGGACTTCACCCAGTAACACGTACAATCGAGCGTATTGAAACATTCTTTGGCGAACTTGGCTTTGCCGTGAAGTCTGGACCTGAAGTTGAAGATGATTTCCACAACTTTGATGCGTTGAATATACCTGAACACCATCCAGCACGTGCTGATCACGATACTTTCTATTTCAACCCGAAGCTTGTATTGCGCACACAAACAAGTGGCGTTCAGATCCGTACTATGGAAGCTGAGCAGCCGCCGCTGCGTATTATTTCGCCAGGCAGAGTTTACCGTAATGATTACGACCAAACTCACACGCCAATGTTCCATCAGGTTGAAGGCCTAATGGTTGATGAGAATGTCAGCTTTACTGAGCTAAAAGGTATTTTGCATGACTTCCTTCGTAATTTCTTTGAAGAAGACATGGAAATTCGCTTCCGTCCTTCATATTTCCCATTTACAGAACCTTCAGCTGAAGTTGATGTTAAAGGTAAAAACGGTAAATGGTTAGAAGTACTTGGTTGCGGTATGGTGCATCCAAATGTGCTGCGCTCTGTAGGCATTGATCCTGAAAAGTACACTGGTTTTGCCTTTGGTATGGGTGTAGAACGTCTAACTATGCTGCGTTATGGTGTAAACGACCTACGTGCATTCTTCGAAAACGATTTAAAATTCCTAAACCAATTCAGATAAGAGCGAACCAAAAATGAAATTTAGTGAAAAGTGGCTAAGAGAATGGGTTAATCCTGCGATCGATACGGATGCTCTATCTGAACAGCTTTCTATGGCAGGTTTAGAAGTAGACGGTGTTGATCCAGTTGCAGGTGACTTTGACGGCGTTGTTATTGGCGAAGTTGTAGAGTGCGGCCAACACCCTGATGCTGACAAGTTACGTGTAACCAAGGTAAATGTTGGTGAAGAAGAACTGTTAGACATCGTATGTGGTGCTGCAAATTGTCGTGCAGGTTTAAAAGTAGCAGTTGCGAAAGTAGGCGCTGTTTTACCAGGTGGCTTCAAAATTAAAAAAGCGAAGCTTCGTGGCCAACCGTCACACGGTATGTTGTGTGCGTTTGAAGAGTTAGGTATGGCGGAAAGCTCTGATGGCATTCTAGAATTACCAGCAGATGCGACCATCGGCCAAAATATTCGCGAATATTTTTCTCTTGACGATGTAACCATTGACGTTGATCTAACGGCTAACCGCAGTGACTGTTTAGGCATCAAAGGCCTTGCGCGTGAAGTAGGTGTACTAAACGGCTTAGACGTAACAGAGATTGAAATCGGTACAGTTGAACCAACAATTGATGACAAAGTAGAGATTGAACTTGTAGATAGTGATGCATGTCCTCGCTATTTGGGTCGAGTTATCAAAGGCATCAACCTAGACGCTGAATCACCACTTTGGATGGTTGAAAAGCTGCGTCGTTCAGGCATTCGCTCTATCGACCCTGTTGTTGACGTGACGAACTATGTATTGTTAGAGCTTGGCCACCCAATGCATGCTTTTGATCTTTCAGCGATTTCTGGTGGCATTAAAGTGCGTAAAGCTCAGCAAAATGAAGAGCTGGTATTATTAGATGGCAATACTGCAAAACTAAATACGTCGACGTTACTTATTGCAGATCACGAAAAGGGACTAGCAATGGCTGGTATCTTTGGTGGCGAAGCGTCAGGTGTAAAAGAAGGCACACAAGACATTCTGTTAGAAAGTGCTTTTTTCAGCCCGCTAGCAATTGCTGGTCAAGCTCGTAGCTATGGCTTGCATACGGACGCATCTCACCGTTATGAGCGCGGCGTTGATCATCAACTGCAGCGTGATGCAATGGAGCGCGCCACCGCATTACTACTTGAAATCGTAGGTGGTGAAGCTGGTCCTGTGGTTGAAGCTGTATCAGAAGCTGATTTACCAGCCGCTAAGTCAGTGACTTTACGTCGTGAGCGTTTAGATCGCGTGATCGGTTACCATATTGAAGACGAAAAAGTAACAGACATTCTTGCACGTCTTGGTTTAGAAGTAACATTTGAAAACGCACAGTGGCAAGCTCAGGTACCAAGTTACCGTTTTGACATCAGCATTGAAGAAGATTTGATTGAAGAAGTTGCACGTGTATTCGGTTACAACAACATTCCAAATGTAGCGCCAAGTGCAGCACTTAAGATGACAGATCACCAAGAAGCTGCACTACCAATTTCTCGCTTTAGAAATGAACTTGTATCTCGTGGGTATCAAGAAGCGATTACATATAGCTTCGTAGACCCTAAAAAACAGGCGCTACTTCACCCAGAAAGTGACGCACTCGTGTTACCACATCCTATTTCTGTTGAAATGTCGGCGATGCGTGTGAGCTTAATGCCTGGTTTGGTGAATGCATTAGTTTATAATCAGAACCGTCAGCAATCTCGTATCCGCTTCTTTGAACATGGCTTGAAGTTTATCAAAGATGAAAGTGCTGAAAACGGTGTTCGTCAAAGCGCTGTGCTTGGTGGTATTGTTTATGGAAACACGCACAATGAGCACTGGGGAATTGCGAGTAGAAAGGCAGATTTCTTTGATATTAAAGGTGATGTTGAAGCATTGCTTGCAGTTTGCAATGACCCTGCTAGATTTAGTTTTAAAGCCGAAGCGTGCGATGGGTTACATCCAGGTCAGTCAGCTGCAATTTATGCAGATGGCGTTAAAGTTGGTTTTATTGGTGCGATTCATCCTCAACTACAAAAGTCGTTGGAATTAAATGATACAGCGTATGTATTTGAGGTAGAAGTGGCTGCAATTACGCAAAGAAAGCTGCCAGAAGCCGTTAGTATCTCAAAATTCCCATCAAATCGCAGAGATATTGCTATTTTAGTTGCAGATGATGTAAAAATAGGCGATATTTTAGAAAGCATTGAGAAAGTTGGCGGAAATCAATTAGTTGACCTAAACTTATTCGATGTGTACAAGGGCAAAGGCATTGAACCCGATTATAAGAGTTTAGCCATCGCCCTAACACTACAAGCCGTTGATAAAACGCTCGAAGAGAAAGATATCAATGAGGTTGTAGACAGAGTCGTGGCCGAATTGGCCAAACAATTTAATGCATCGTTGAGGGACTAGATATGGCGCTTACTAAAGCCGACATAGCTGAACACCTATTTGAAAAATTGGGGATAAATAAAAAGGATGCCAAAGACTTAGTTGAAGCGTTTTTTGAAGAAATCCGCTCAGCGCTTGAAAATGGAGAGCAGGTAAAGCTTTCCGGTTTTGGCAACTTTGACCTACGTGATAAAAAAGAGCGTCCAGGTCGAAACCCTAAAACTGGGGAAGATATACCTATTTCTGCAAGGCGTGTGGTTACTTTTAGACCTGGTCAAAAGTTAAAAACACGTGTTGAAGTAGGCACTAGCAAAAACCTTTAATAGCAGATTGGTGCAAAGCTGTGAAAGCAGCTTTGGCAGCTGTCACCAAAAGGGTCTATCTGTAAAGATAGACCCTTTGTCATAAATCTGTAATTTTTTAAATCTAAACTTTTGCCATATTATTGAATCTAGGAACTTAGCTTGCGTCAGAGAAAACATTCTTGGACAAACAGCATCAAAAATTTTTTTGTTTCTTGGTTGATCTGCTCATTTATTTTTGGGCTTTTATTCACATTCATTTATATTCAACACAAAGAGTCTGAAAAAGCCTCTGTTCAAGGCATGGCAGAGCGTGTTCTTGTGGATCTAGAATCACAGCTAGATACTGTAGATGATTTCCTTCGTCAGTCCGAAAGTATTGATACAAGATGCACAGATGACACTGTTCGGCACATGCGGCAGTTCGTCTTTAAGAACCCTGCAGTGAGTGAAATCGGGGTTGTGACTCCACGCGGCGATCTTATTTGTAATTCATTTGGGGTACTTTCAAAACCCATGTATTTATCAGAGCCGCTTAAAAAGCGTGGCTTACGTTATCATGGCCCAATCATTTCTGAATTTTTACAGGTGCCTGCATTTGTTCTAGCTAGAACTCGCCATGACGGTTTTGAAGTGAATGCTTTGTTGCCAACAGACTGGATCAACGACACGCTACACTTGCGAAAGTACAAAGAGTTAGATTTTGTAGCCGTTGTTGATACAGAAACAGGGGTCCCAGTATTTTTGCAAGGGCAATATAGTTTGCCACTTAATCATACTGTATTTCCACTTAGCCGCAGTACAGAGATCGAAGGGCGTTTTGACGACCAAACCCAAAAGTACTTATACATCAAGCCATTTAAAAATGTCCCTAGACTTGCCGTAGTGGTGGGCAAGAGTGCGAAGTATTTAGGTATGCCAAACCCTCTTTGGTTGCTGGTGTTGTGTCTTTTATATTTGGCTTCTTGGGTAGGCTTAGTTTTAGTACTTAACCATTATGATAAACGCTTGTTAAGTAGCCGAACATTACTACTTGATGCCATTTATCGTAGTGAACTATTTAATGTTTACCAACCCTTGGTCAATGCTCAGAATCAAAAGATAAAAGGGGTTGAAGTGCTGATCCGTTGGATGCACCCCTTGGAAGGAGAGTTAGGGCCTGCTTATTTTGTACCTGAGGCTGAGCGAGATGGCACAATACTCGAACTGTCTTTATATCAGATTGATTTAGCCTTGAGAGATCTAAAACCAATTCTTGCAAACAACAACAACTTTAAAGTGTCTTTTAACGTTAATGGGTTTTTGCTTATGTGCCCTAGCTATATAAGAAAGCTCTGTGAAGCAAAAGCAGTTTTTAACAACCTGACTATCGAACTGACTGAGCGAGATGTACTCTCTGAGGCAAAGATAAAACTGATACTTAAAGAGTTGGTAGATTTAGGCATTGAAATTGCCATCGATGACTTTGGTACTGGTTATAGTGGTTTACAATATTTGCAGAGTTTTCCAATCGACTTACTAAAAATCGACCAAAGCTTTGTAGCCTCGATAGGTCTAGACAATTTGCAATCTCCAGTATTGAATGCGGTAATTGAAATGGCAGAAAAGCTCGATAAAAAGCTAATTGCAGAAGGTGTTGAAACGGCCCAACAAGCTGATTACTTATTTGATCGAGGCGTCGTTGTGCATCAAGGTTGGCATTATTATAAAGCTTTAAATATAAGCGAGCTTAAACGTGCACTTTAAATTGTATTAACACCTATCAATAAAAAAGCCTCCTATTATAGGAGGCTTGGAGTCATCTGTGTTAGCTAGATGCGAAAAAGCAGCCGTAACCGGGCAGGGTTACTTTTCCTGCTGATTGCTCACCCGAGTGATGAGCAAGTTCCTTAATTGGGGTGTAACTACCTTCTTCGACCTCAAACTCAGCATTTTGTTCAGATAAATTAAACAGACAAAGTAACTTTTTATCGTCAAGTATTCGGTAGAATGCAAGAACAGGTTCATTTGTTTCAACAAATTCAATATCGCCAGTGAGTAACTCTGGACGAGTCACGCGCCAGTTTAAAAATGCTCGGTATTGTGCAAGCGTTGAGTGTGGATCTGATTCTTGGTTATAAACTGACTTTTTGGCATGTTCGCCATATATTGGTAGCCATGGAGTACCTTCTGTAAAGCCAGCATGTTGCTCACCATTTTGCCAAGGCATTGGCGTACGACAGCCGTCTCGACCTTTAAAGTTTGGCCAAAAAGTAATGCCGTATGGATCTTGCAGGTCCTCGAAAGCAACTTCGGCTTCTCCTAAACCCAGCTCTTCACCTTGATACATACAGACACTGCCACGCAGCGAGCCTAGAAGCGCTGTTAACATTTTTACTTGCTGTGGGTTTACGCTTTTGCCGTCTTTTGACCATCGACTAGCTACTCGTTGCACATCATGATTGCTAAAGGCCCAACATGGCCAGCCTTCGGTCATGACTTCTTCTAAGCGAGACACGGTCTCCCTAATGTATTGAGCGCTGTAGTCATCGGTTAGCAATTCAAAGCTATATCCCATATGAAGCTTGTCGCCACCCGACGTGTACTCAGCCATGGTCTGGAGTGAATCTTCAGACGAAATTTCGCCTAAACTTACTGTCCCAGGATATTGATTCAATAACGATCTAATTTCAGCCATAAAATCTAAATTTTCTGGCTGTGTGTTATTAAAGTAGTGATACTGGAAAGCGTAAGGGTTGTCTTCACTAAACCCTCGGCCTTGACGCAGCTCTTTTGGTTTTGCCGGGTTGTCTCGCAATTGCTTGTCATGGAAACAAAAGTTGATTGCATCCAAACGGAAACCATCGACTCCTTTGTCCAGCCAAAACTTAACGTTATCAAGAACTGCTTGGCGTACCTCTGGATTATGGAAGTTCAAATCAGGCTGTTCGGTTAAAAAGTTATGCAGGTAGTATTGGCATCGTCTTGGTTCCCATTGCCAAGCTACACCACCAAATATTGATAGCCAATTGTTTGGTGGGCTGCCATCAGGTTTCGCATCTGCCCACACGTACCAATCAGCTTTGTCATTCAGTTTGTCGGTACGGCTTTCAATGAACCATGGGTGCTCGTTAGAGGTGTGACTCAAAACCTGATCAATGATGATCTTAATATCACGCTGGTGTGCTTGCTCTATGAGCTTGTCAAAATCTTCAATATTGCCAAACATCGGGTCGATATCTCTGTAGTCACTGATATCGTAACCGAAGTCTTTCATTGGTGATTTAAAAAAGGGCGAGATCCATACAGCATCTACACCTAGAGACTTGATGTAGTCTAATCGCTTGATGATACCTTGAAGGTCACCAATACCATCACCTTTGGTGTCTTGAAAACTACGTGGGTAAATTTGATAGATTACCGCACCTTTCCACCATTCATTTTGAGCCATGCACTATTCTCCAGCTTGTGCAGTGATTTCACTTTCTCAGGTAGGTGTCCTACGTTTCTGAGCATGACGTGAATCGGGTCATTAACATTGTCGAAAAGCATACGGCATGCTCGCATATGAGTAAAAAAACTGCATACGTATGCATCAAAATTACTTCAATTTTTCTTTAATTCAGAGGCTAGAGGAGGTTTACACACAAGACTTTACCAATTTATAGTTAGAATATGGAGAGTGTAGGTATTTTAAGGGGTATAAGAAAAATAATTGGTATTACCAATTTTCAATTGGAGTTCTAAAATTAATATATCTGTAAGAATCCTGTCATACTATTTCCTGTAGAGGCTGTTTGGTTACATGAATGTAAAGTAATATTAAATATCTACGGGATTTTGTTAAAAGCACTTAATTGAGAAATAAGGCTATATAAAACAGGAGGCTAGAATCTTGTTTTAGACTATTTGTCGATTGTAAAAGGCGACCAATCATTTTTGAATACGTATGCATAAAGTTGTGAGCAGCCAAGTCACAGCGCTACTATTGCCGGTGACAACAAAATTAACGTCACATGAACTTATTTTTGCATTATTAAAATCAATGATTGCTAAAAATAACGCGTAAGCGACGTATAAAAAGCTAATTGGGATAAAACAATATGTCTACGTTCAAACCAAGCTTATTAACAGCTGCATTAATTGCTGCTGGTGTAAGTCACTCTGTAAGTGCGCAAGAGCAAGAAACAGCAAAGAAGAATGAAGAAGTTGAAGTAATCGAAGTGCGTGGCATAAGCCGCAGTATCATTGCTTCAATCGATAAAAAACGATTTGGCGATACCGTATCAGAAGTGGTTGATGCGGGTGACTTAGCTTCTTTACCAGATATATCAATTGCAGACGCACTGAGCCGTTTACCGGGTGTCACAGCAGTGAGAGACAGCGGTCAATCATCTCAGCTAAATATTCGTGGTATGAACGGAGATTTCATTCAAACAACATTAAACGGCCGTGAGCAAGCTAGTACCAGTGGATACTCTGCCGGTAGCCGTTGGATCTCCTTTGATCAATACCCATCTGAACTGATCACGCAGGCAGCTGTTTATAAATCGCCTAAAGCCTCTTTAGTAGAAGGCGGCGTTGCGGGTAGCGTTGAACTCAAAACAGCGAACCCACTAGATGCAGATAAGACACATAACTTTAATGCGAGCGCAAGATTTTCGCATAATGACGCGGCATCAGACATCGACGCAGACGCAAACGGAGAACGTTTAAGCTTTTCTTACCAAGGCAAGTTTCTAGATGAAACATTAGGTTTTGGTATTGGTGCAGCATTCCTAAATCAGCCAAATAGTTCGGTAGAATTCTCAGGCCACTCTCCTGAAGGTACACGTGATATCGATGGTGATGGTGAAGCGAATGAGCGTTCATTTAACGGTTATCAGTACAGAAACTCAGTGGGTACTGATGAGCGTTTAGGTTTGATGAGTACTTTAGTCTATCAGCCAACTGATAATCTTAAGGTTCAGTTTGACTACTTCCACTCTACATTTGATTCAGAAGACCGCAAAAACGGTTTGAACTTAGAAGGCTTATCGCGTTCTAGCGATTTATATGACCTGAGAAATGCCAAGCTTGAGAATGGCTTTTTGGTTGCGGGTGATGTTTACATAACAGACACAAATGGCCCTTGGGTAGAGATGCGTTCTGAAGACCAATCGACTGAGTCTACAACGGATAGCTTTGGTTTGAACTTAGATTACTCTACTGATAAGTGGGAAATCAGCTTCGACCTTGCTCACAGTGAAGGGGAAAAAACGCGCCGCGATATGATTGCGTCTATGCATGCCTATGAATTTGGTACGGCAACGTTAGAAGACGGGACTGTAGTAGAAACTTGGCAGGAGCTAAGCAACCAATACTTTGGTTTTGAACATCAGTCGACCGATGCTGCAAAATTGGTATTAGGTCATGACTATACTGACCTTGCTCATATGCGCTTGGGTGACTGGGAACAATTCCCTCATAAGTACACTGATAAAATCGATAGCGCGAAATTAGACTTTAAATACCACATTGAACACGACATTATTTCGTCGGTTGAAGTGGGTGTACGTTGGTCTAAACGTGAGTTTACAGATCAGCGTTCAACGTTCCGCTGGGGGGCTCGTGAAGGACAAAATGGCTATCGTTTACCAAATGGTGAGATTGTTACAAACAAAAACTGTGAGTTTAACCACCAAAGTCACGCCTGCGTTCCACATGATTTAACTGGCTTTGTCACTGTTAAAAACGGTGGGGGCTTTGATTACTTCGACCTAGACATGATAGGTATTGCTAACTCTGTATTTGGTGCTGGAAACTATGAAGGGCAACAAACTTGGGAGCATAACTGGACACTAGTAGAAAGTGGTGCAGTTAAAGAAGAAGTTACAGCGGCTTACGTTATGGCGAACATCGATACCGAAATTGGTAATATTCCAGTATCAGGTAACTTTGGTGTACGAGCGGTACGTACCGATACTAAGTCTATTGGTATTCAGCAAATCCAAGGCGATGAAGTTGGCGACTCAATTACCGATGACAATGGTGTAACTCGCACAGATTATCGCCATGTAAACTATGGTCCTGAATATACAGATATCTTGCCATCACTAAACCTTAATTTCCGCATTACCGAGCAAGATCAAATTCGTTTTGCTGCTGCAAAAGTAATGGGACGACCTCCTGTGAATCAATTACGTGGTGGTGCGGGTTCATGGGCAGATACTGCTAACGATGGTGTAAGCCGAAGATACAATGTTTGGTCTAAAGGTAATCCAAATCTGGATCCATTTAGAGCAAATCAAATGGATTTATCTTACGAGCATTACTTCGAAGATGGCGGTGCATTTGTCGCGGCGCTATTTTGGAAGAATATCGAGTCATTGATTGAAGATGTAACGTATTTTGAAGGTGAAATAGATTGGTCTTCGATTGGTCTAGAAGTACCAGAAGGGTTCGTACCTGGTCAATATCAGACGACGCGTAATAACGACAAAGGCGGTTATATTCGCGGTCTTGAGCTAGCGTACACAACGCTGTTTGATAACTTGCCGGGTGTTTTCTCTGGTTTAGGTCTAAACGCTAACTATTCTTACACAGAAAGTGAAACAACCATTGATGGTGGTAGCAACTTCCCAGATCTGCAATTAGATTTGCCTGGTCTGTCTAAGCATGTGTGGAGTACGACAATATTCTGGAATATTGATAAGTTCACAACGCATTTAAATATTCGTTACCGTGACGAGTACACGTACTTAGGTGCGACACCGGGTGGCACAACGCCTACCACGGCTGATGAGTACACAGTTGTTGACTGGCAAGCGACGTATGACTTTGACAACGGAATACAAACTGTATTCCAGATCAACAACTTGACAGATGAACCTAATACTTCAAACCTAGGTAGTCCACTAAGAACAGGTGAAGATAAAGTATTTGGTCGTCAATACTTCTTAGGCTTTAACTACAGCTTTTAATTAGCAAAGTTAGTCACTTGAAATATAAGCCACCAGAACGTATGTTTTGGTGGCTTTGTTTTATAAATCGTTAACTAATTGGTGTATCAGGGGGAAGGCAATGAGTAGCAGAAAAATTGTCATACTAGGTGGAGGAACTGCTGGTTGGATGGCGGCAAACCTTATTGCAAAAAGTTGGTGCGATAAGGATATCCATGTTGGTGTGGTAGAGTCACCTGATATCGGAATTATAGGGGTAGGGGAAGGGTCAACCCCTCAATTTAAAGCTTTTATGGACTTTATTGAGGTGCCAGAATCTCAGTGGATGCCTAAGTGTAACGCCACTTACAAAAACGGAATTCGTTTTGTGAACTGGTCAACAAGAGCTGGGTTTGAGCAGTATTCTCACCCGTTTCCAGCGCAGCCTGACGATTACTCAGCGCCAGCGTTTTTCCATAACAGTTTTGTTCGTCGAAAAGGAATTGATCTCGAAGGACACCCCGATCCATTTTTCTTGGCAACTTATTTAGCAGAGCATGCAAAAGCCCCCATTGCAGCAGAGAGTTTTCCATTTGAAATAAATTATGGGTATCACTTTGACTCTGGCAAGTTGGGTATGTTACTTGCTGAAAAAGCCAGAGAGTTTGGCGTAGAGCATATTCAGGCTTGTGTTCAGGATGTGCGTAAAAATACTGACGGTACAATTGCCGCGCTTATTTGTGACAAAAGTCGAGAAGTCTGCGGAGATATTTTCATTGATTGTTCAGGTTTTTCCAGTTTACTTATGCAACAGCATTTGCAAGTTGGATTTGAGTCTTTTGAAAATAACTTGTTTAACGACAGTGCGGTTGTGCTCCCTACAGAGCAGGGTGAATCGATTGCTTCTGAAACCGTTTCGGTAGCCAGAAAATATGGTTGGAGCTGGCATATTCCATTAACCAATCGCATTGGAAATGGCTATGTGTACAGTTCAAAATACTGTAATAAAGATCAAGCTGAAACAGAGCTAAGGGCTGCTCTTGGGTTATTAGATAGTGAGGTCGAAGCGAGACACCTCAGCATGAAAGTGGGGCAAGTAAAGGAGCACTGGCACAAAAATTGTGTGGCAATAGGTTTGTCTCAAGGTTTTATTGAACCCCTTGAAGCGACGGCACTACATATAGTTCAAGAAACTGTTCAATCATTCATTGAGTGTTATCAAGAGGGTGAGTTTACCTGCCAAAAACAAGGTAAACATAATCAAATGATGTCACAAAGATATCAGGCTATTCGAGACTATATTGTGGCTCATTACCGCGTCAACAGTCGCACAGATACCAATTATTGGCGTGATAATGCGAACAATAATTCAATTTCCCGGTCTTTGTTCAACGTTTTGAATGTTTGGGTGCAAGGTAAAAACTTATCGGACGAACTAGATAGGCAGGACATTGACAAGTATTACCCATCAGTGAGCTGGCACTGTTTGCTAGCGGGATATGGCATCTACCCAGAGCAACACCAATTGGTGGCTGGTAATGAAAGTGCCAACGTTCATGACATCAATAAAATTCGTGAGTACATTAGGAGATGTGGATTAAACTTTCCAGATCATAGCGTTCAACTTGCGCGTTCTTCGGTATAACCTGTGAAATAAAGGCTAGTTTTCACCGATAAGGTGGATACTTATCACATATACTGTTGCTGCTATGTTCAAAAACGCGAAGTATCTATCATACTTCGCGTTTTTGTTTATGAATAACAAATTAATCATCACCTTGAATACGTATGCAAGTGGTTCAACAGCACGCGACAAGTCAGTAGACTCAATTAAAATACAAAGATGACAACAATATAATGACAATAAAACCTATAGTGCTTGCACTTAGTCTTATTTCAGGCGGCGCGATTTTGACTGCATGTCAGACGACTCAATCCCCTAATGAGGCAGTTCAGGCCAAGCAACAACAAGATCAAAAACCGGTAGTATACCAAGTGTTCACCCGACTATTTGGTAACACACATACCAACAATGTGCCCTGGGGCACGAAAGAAGAAAATGGTGTCGGTAAGTTTGCGGATTTTACGCCAAAAGCGCTAAGTGAAATAAAAGCAATGGGTGTAAGTCACATGTGGTATACCGGTGTTTTACATCATGCATTGGTTGCTGATTACAGCCAGTATGGCATTGGTATTGACGACCCTGATGTGGTGAAAGGCCGAGCGGGTTCACCGTATGCAATTAAAGACTATTATAACGTCAACCCTGATCTTGCAATCGATCCAGTTAATCGTCTTGGTGAATTTGAAGAACTTATCAAACGTACCCATGAAGCAGGCATGAAAGTGGTCATTGATATTGTACCAAATCACGTGGCTCGAAATTATCAATCACTGAGTGCGCCTAGTGGGGTTACAGATTTTGGTGCGCAAGATGACACCAGTCAGGTGTATGCTCGCAACAACAACTTTTACTATGTGGCTGGACAGGACTTCAAAGTCCCAACCTCTGCAGACTATCAAGTGCTCGGTGGCATGCCACATGATTTAGTTGATGGTAAATTCATTGAGTCCCCTGCGAAGTGGACTGGTAATGGCGCACGTGCAGCGCAGCCGCATATTCATGATTGGTATGAAACCGTTAAAGTCAATTATGGCGTGCGCCCAGATGGAAGCTATGATTTCCCAACACTGCCTGCCCATATGGCTAAGCAGGATCACAAAGCACATTACGTATTTTGGCAAGAAAAGGACTTACCTGATAGCTGGTATAAATTTAGAGATATCACACTGTATTGGCTAGATAAGGGCGTTGATGGGTTCCGTTATGATATGGCTGAAATGGTCCCCGTGGAGTTTTGGAGCTTTTTAAATTCATCAATAAAGATGAAAAACCCAGACGCATTTATACTCGCCGAAGTTTACAACCCAACCTTGTATCGCGCTTATATCCATCAAGGAAAAATGGACTTTTTGTACGATAAAGTAGGCTTTTATGACAGTTTAAAGCTGTTGATGCAGGGGAAAGGGAATGCGCAAAGTGTCATAGATGCGCATAAAAGTGTGTCAGACATAGCACCTCACATGCTGCACTTTTTGGAAAACCATGATGAGCAACGTATTGCCAGCCCTGAGTTTGCTGGTAGTGCTGAAAAGGGCAAGCCTGCAATGGTAGTTAGTCACTTAATTAGCAGTGCCCCGACTATGTTGTACTTCGGCCAATCGGTTGGAGAGGATGGCTCAGAAATGGCGGGTTTTGGTAAACCGAGTCGCACCAGTATTTTTGACTATATCGGTGTCCCTGCACATCAAGCATGGATGAACAACGGTAAGTTTGATGGTGGCCAATTAACACAGAAACAAAAAGAGCTACGTGCATACTATAAAAAGCTCATGAACTTAAATGCGCTGCCAGCGATAATCGATGGTGATTTACTGGAGCTCAACCCCATGGATCTAGAGGGAACTCAAGCACCTACGGTCATGGCATTTGCAAGGGCAACTAGCAAGCAGCGTTTGGTTATTGCAAGCAATTTTAATGCGAAACATACGCAAACAGTGACATTGACATTACCCGAACACTGGCAAGGTAAAGTCACAGATTTACTCGAATCCCATCCGACAATGCAAATTAAAAACAATCAACTTGTGATCACATTGGCACCACTTGCTAGTGTTGTTTATGAGCTAGAGAGCTGATTATGCAAAAACAAAAACCACAATTGAGTTTCTGGCAAATCTGGAACATGTGCTTCGGCTTTATGGGCGTCCAATTTGGCTTTGCCCTACAAAATGGTAACGTGAGCCGCATATTCCAAACGCTGGGCGCTTCAGTAGACGACATCCCCATTCTTTGGGTTGCTGCGCCTTTAACAGGCTTGATAGTGCAACCAATTATTGGTTATTGGAGTGATAGAACTTGGACTGGCCTAGGCCGTCGTCGACCATTTTTCTTGTATGGTGCAATCTTAACGACTCTATCACTCTTTATCATGCCAAATTCTCCAACTCTTTGGATTGCAGCGGGCATGCTATGGATTATGGATGCATCGATCAATGTCACCATGGAACCATTTCGTGCGCTTGTTGGTGACAACCTCAATCAAAAGCAGCGTGCAACGGGTTATGCGATGCAGAGCTTTTTCATTGGTATCGGTGCGATTGTCGCTTCAGCATTGCCGTGGATGATGACCAACTGGTTTGGGATCAGCAATACAGCGCCTGCTGGTGAGATCCCGGAGTCGGTTAAATATGCATTTTATTTTGGCGGCGCTATCTTATTTTTGGCAGTCGGTTGGACCATTCTCAAAACGCGAGAATATACTCCAGAGCAATTAGCTGAATTTGAACCTGAGCATTTAAAAGGTGAGTCATCCGAACAAAAGCAGACGATTAACTTTGCAAAGTTTTCATTGATAAGCGGTGTGTTGGGTGGGCTTATCCTTGCTGGCGTAACGCTTTTTAAACTTGAAAAAGAGCTGTATTTACTCAGTGGGCTCTTGCTTTCGTTTTCGGCCATTATTTTAGTCGCTGGCTATTTACAGAATAACTCGCGAACAGAGGGTGGCTTTTATGAAGTGATATACGACGTATTCACAATGCCACAAACTATGAAGCAATTGGCTGTGGTTCAATTCTTTAGCTGGTTTGCATTGTTTGCGATGTGGATCTATACCACTTCAGCCGTGACTAGCTTCCATTATGGAACAACTGACGTAACCTCCAAAGCTTACAACGATGGTGCCGATTGGGTAGGAATACTGTTTGCTGCGTACAACGGCTTTGCTGCAATAGCTGCTGTATTCATTCCTTTTCTAGTTAAACGTGTAGGTTTGAAAGGTGCGCACAGCATCAACTTATTGCTTGGTGCTGGGGCATTGTTGAGCTTTAAATTTATCGCTGATCCTAGCCTATTATGGATCCCAATGATTGGAATTGGATTTGCTTGGGCTTCTATTCTTTCACTGCCATATGCCATGTTAAGTGATGCGCTGCCTGCAAATAAAATGGGCGTATTTATGGGAATATTTAACTTCTTTATTGTTATTCCTCAACTGCTCGCAGCCAGTGTACTTGGCCTTATTTTAAGAAATGTTTTCGAGAACCAACCTATTTATGCATTAGTGATTGGTGGAGTGTCGTTTGTTTTGGCGGCGCTGTCTGTTGCCCGTGTAAAAACGAACGTGCAGTAGAATCACCACTAAGGAGAAAAAATGAAAAAATTATCAAGTTTGTCACTTGCCTTAATTGCCGCAGGTTTAATCGGCTGCGAAAGTGCAAGCAATACACAGCAGCTTGAGACAGCACCGGGTGCACCTGGTGACAAACCTTATTGGACTTACTCTGATAAAACAGGCATCGGTACCTCATACGAAGCATATCAAAATGGCCAATATGCTAAAAATGCACAAACAGGTGAAGTATCTAAAGTTTGGTTTTCGATAGCTAAAGGTATGGTCACTGAGACTATGTTTGGTTTGATCCATCAAGCACAGATCCGTGACATGCAATTCGTCGTGACTGGTAAAGGTTTTACAGTGACGGAGCAAGATGACTTAGATGTATCAATTGACTATTTATACAAAGATGAAGCTGGTCGCCCATTGTCTCTGGCTTATAAGATTATTAGCAAAGATAAACAGGGGCGTTTTACTCTTGAGAAGCACGTTTTTACAGATCCTGATGGTCAAACGCTATTTGTTAGAGCCAAAGTTGATACAGCGCTGGATGGCGTAAAAGCGTTTGTAAACGTCAATCCTTACGTGAACAACAATGGATTGAATGACTCTGCCAAAGTGACCGAGAAGGGCCTAGTAGCTTGGGAAGGAGATAATTATTTAACTCTTCAGAGCCAGTCTGGTTTTGCGAATGCCTCGGTAGGCTTTACGGGAAGCAGTGATAACCTTGCTCAGCTCAAAACATCGCACCACTTGGCACAGACATACCAAAGCACGGGTGAACAAACAGGTAATGTAAATTGGTTAGCTGAACTGGGTGACGTTAAAGGGTCTGCAACTTTTGATTTAGCGCTCAGCTTTGGCGACAGCCAAGCAAAGAGTTTTGAGCAGGGCAGTGCAGCTTTGCGCAAAGGTTATCAACAAGTGCTCGCTAACTACAATGGTCAAGGCGATGTCGTTGGCTGGGAAGATTACCTTGCAAGCTTAAAGCCTATGAAGCGCCTAGCCAATTACACAACAGATCAAGGTAAGTTGCTAAATGTCAGCGCGCTGGTTTTAAAAGCACAAGAAGACAAGACGCATGCAGGAGCACTGATAGCGTCGCTATCGAATCCTTGGGGAGACACAGTTGCAGCTGAAAAGGGTCATACTGGTTACAAAGCGGTGTGGGTTCGCGACTTTTATCAAGTTGCAATGGCATTTTTGGCCATGGGTGACCCTGATACCGCACTAACCTCATTTGAATATCTAGAAAAAGTTCAAGTAACTGAGAAAACACCTGGTAACAATGGGGATACAGGTTGGTTCTTACAAAAAACTCATGTCGACGGCGAGCTTGAGTGGGTTGGTGTGCAGCTTGACCAAACAGCTATGCCAATCATGTTGGCGTGGAAGTTGTGGAAAGCTGGAGTACTAAACGATGAAAAACTGGTGTATTGGTACAAGCGTATGCTCAAACCAGCGGCAGAGTTTTTAGTCGAAGGTGGACGCGCAAAAATCCTTTGGAATGACACGCAAATAACGCCTCCGGCAACC
Organism: Pseudoalteromonas luteoviolacea DSM 6061; assembly: GCF_001625655.1. Classification (GTDB taxonomy): domain Bacteria; phylum Pseudomonadota; class Gammaproteobacteria; order Enterobacterales; family Alteromonadaceae; genus Pseudoalteromonas; species Pseudoalteromonas luteoviolacea. The sequence continues at coordinate 47,689 of NZ_AUYB01000147.1, forward strand.
CAGCAAGAACGCTGGGAAGAACAAGATGGCTTTTCACCTTCAACCACCGCTGCCATCATCGCGGGCCTAGTAACGGCAAGTGACATCGCGAAGCTTGCGGGAGATAACGAAGGTGTGACTCGTTATCTAAACACGGCAAAGCAATATAATGCTAAAGTTGAAGCGCTGATGTATACCACAGAAGGTAACTTGCAAGGCAAAGATGCTGACGGTCAATACTTCTTCCGAATCGCTCGTGACGAAAATCCAAATTCGGCAACTAAGCTTGGCGACAACAACGGTCGTGCCGGTTTGGATAAGCGCCAAATCATCGACGGTGGATTTTTGGAGCTAGTACGTTATGGTGTGCGCGATGCCGACGCTCCGAGTATTATCAATACGTTACCTGAGTACGAAGATGAGTCTTTACCTGAAAATTTAAGAGTGAAATATAGCTTTACCTTTGCAGGTGACCCAAATACCTACCCAGGCTTTCGTCGTTATGGCAATGACGGATATGGTGAAGATGAAGTGAAAGGCACTAACTACGCTGAGGGTGGCCAAAACACGGCAGGTCAACGCGGGCGAGTATGGCCATTCTTTACGGGCGAAAAAGGGCATTACGAGATTGCAGCAGCGGCAGCTACCAAAGGGCTAGATGAGCAAACGATAAATCATATTAAGCACACCTACGTCCGTGGTATGGAGTACTTTGCCAATGAAGGGCTTATGCTACCTGAGCAGGTTTGGGATGGTGTTGGTGTAAACCCGTTTGGCTATGAGTTAGGTAAAGGAACAAACTCGGCAACGCCACTTGCATGGACGCATGCAGAGTATGTGAAGCTAGTTCGTTCGTTAGCTGATAAACATGTATGGGACCACTATCCAATTATCAATAAAAGTTTAAACTAACCTTTTATATATAGGCAGTGCAATAAATAAGCACTGCCTTTACCTACCATTACTTATCAAGTCCATATTATCCAATTTAAATATTTATCTCTATATTAATTTTTTATTCAGTTTATGAAAATATAATCCTCGGCTCTTATTTCCACCACAAGAAATAGTTATAAAAATTATTTTTTAACAGCTTTTACAAAATATTTGGTTTTGTAATTAACAAAGGGCCGCTTTAAATGCAAAATGAAAAGGTGCTTATTTTAGGCAATGGACCAATAAATAAGGATGTCCGTCATCAAATTGATGATTTCGATAGAGTTGTACGCTTTAATTTTTGCGCAGGTTTACCAACACACTTGGGTGCAAAATGTACTGATTTATGGCTTTCTAGCCGCGGTAAACAGGCTAAAAAAATAGCATCTGATTTTCCTAGTATCGATACGAACAGCTTGCAACAAGTTATATTGACGGAGCCAGCTCCAAATCGCGTTAAACAAAACCTATTTAAACTAATTAAAAGAAAGGGGAAAATCGACTATTCAGTTGAAATTATCAGCCATATTGAGAATAAAAACATTGTGACTCGATTAGAGGAACCATATCGACGATCAGTATTAGCTGATTTGCTTCAATTAGGAAGGCCAGAATATAAGCCTGTTTGCCCAAGTTCTGGAATGCTCGCGATTATCTATTTTATTAAAAACTATCAAAAAGTAACCATCGCTGGTTTTGGGTTTCAAGGGTGGAAAAGGCATCCATGGGGCTTAGAAAAGAAAAAAGTAAATGAGCTGGTAAGGCAAGGCAAGTTATCATGGCTCGATGCAAGTTAGGCTCCTAGTTTTGATAAAATACTAGGAGCTTCTTTGTATTAGTCTCAGGTGTTATTTCCAAACAGTCGAGCATGGCAACGCCTTGCATACTCATCAGTCATACCTGACAAATAATCTGCTAAGACTCGCATTCTGGCTTGCTCATCTTCGGCCGCTTGATAGTTAGACTGAGCGGTGTAGGGAAGGAGCCTCATCGGGTCGCTTGAAAACGCTTCAAATAAGTCAATCAACATGTTTTGACCACTAAATTCTATTTGCTGCATTTTGGGCTCTCTTATCAAGCGCTGGAATACAAACTGCTTTAGTACCTTTAAAATTTCTTCAAATTCTTGTTCTAGCTTTACTGTATTCTTAAGTAACGGTTCTGAGAATGTCTCTTCTCGTTCGACAAGTGAGCAATTGATGATAAAGATATTAACCAGCTCTCCAATGGCATCTTTTCTAAGTGGTTCATCATCTGAAAATAAGCGATGAGTAATACTCGATAGGTTTTCATCCAGCCATGGTGAGTCAATTTTTTTGAAAGCTGGCATGGCATAGTTATACCAGTCTCTCTCTGACAAGGTACCTGTAGCAATGGCATCTTCTAAGTCATGCACCGCGTAAGCAATATCATCTGCGTATTCCATAATGGCACTGTCTAGCGATTTAAATCGAGTTTTAGATTTGTACTCATCATGATTTTTATAAGAGGTAAACAAATCTTTATCGTTGTCACACAAAGGGTCGAGAATCCATTCAAAAACGCCTTTATCACAATTATAGACGCCTTTAGCTGGCAGCCATTTTTTAGTGTAGATAAAGCGTTGATTCTGTTGTTCTGGTGGCTTATGGTGCCAAAGTTGCTCTATGTAGGCGGGATACTTTATAAATCCCAACAACGTTCTTCGGGTCAGGTTCATACCATAACCATTAGAGTATGGCTCCAACTTGGTTACAATCCGCAGTGTTTGCGCATTTCCTTCAAAGCCACCATGATCACGCATTAGGTAGTTCAGTGCTATTTCGCCTCCGTGGCCAAAAGGTGGGTGGCCAATGTCATGGGCTAGACAAATAGTTTCTATCAAGCTAGCAGACGGAAAGTAGTTAAATTCAGGGTTTTGCAATTTTAGGTGACGTAATAGACCGGTACCAATCTGAGACACTTCCAAAGAATGGGTCAACCGAGTTCTATAAAAGTCGTTTACACCAATACTCATTATCTGTGTTTTTGACTGCAATCGCCTAAAGGCGGCTGCATGGATTATCCTAGAACGATCAATTTGCCAAGGAGAGCGGTTATCATTAGGTCTGTTTTTTATTTGGTTTAGCAGGCGATCTTGCCAAGCTGTTTGCGTCATACCTATCTCTATAGTTATTGTTGAACAGTAAGCGTCAGTGCTTATTTTCTCTAGTATAGCGAGCTTAAAATAAAATTGTAATTACTTGGCTCCATTGAAAAAATCGCCTATTTTAGCGACAAAATGGGTGAAATTCGCGTTTAACGACTATTATTGCTATAATCACCGGCCATTTTATGAGATGAACTAAGTACAACGAGTCATTATCTGACAAAGGAAAATTCAGATTCTCGTTTTGTAGGTACTAGTGAGAGGAGAATCATGCGTTCTAACTTGATTAAGTTTTTATTGATTGCCGTTTCCTTATACGCAATTGTTTACCCATTTATTACCGAGCCACCAGAACAACCAGAACCCGAAGTCATTCCAGAAGTGATCGTTGAACAGCCAGAAGTCATTCAACCAGAAAAGCCGTTACATGATGTCGTTTTGCCTGACTTTGCTGCCATTAGAGATATTGCTACCAAGAAAAAGCGCTTCTTCGACTTTATTAAACCGCACGTAGAGGCGGAAAATAAAGTGATTCTGCAACAGCGCGCGAGTATAGAAATTGCCTTAATGATGTTGCAATTTGACGAGAGCTTGACCGATGTACAAAGTGAAAGAGTTTTAAAAATCTTTGATCTATATAAGATAGATCAAAAAGAGATCAGCAAAGAAAGTCTAAAATTAGCCCTCGATAGAGTCGACATTATACCTAAAGAGCTTGCGTTAATGCAGGCTGCTAATGAGTCTGCATGGGGCACATCGCGTTTTGCACGTATTGGTTTAAACTTTTTCGGGCAATGGTGTTATCGAGCAGGTTGCGGCATGATCCCAAAGCGTCGTGCTGACGAAGCTGCCCATGAGGTAGCCGCGTTTAAATCAGTTCGTGCATCAGTAACGTCTTATTTTAGAAATATTAATACCCATGATGCCTACCGTGATCTAAGGGCGGTGAGAGCTAATTTAAGAGCTGAGAAAAAGGAAATCACGGCCACTGAACTGACTCCAGGTTTGATGTCTTACTCTGAGCGCGGCGAAGATTACATTGAAGAACTCAATGATATGATAAGACACAACAAGGCTTATTTTGATGAAGAATAAAGTATTGTCGCTATTGTTTATAGCGACGAGTTTTAGCAGTTCAGCTGAGGAATTTGTTGCTTCTTATGAAGGCTTTTATGATCGTTTAAAAGTGGTTCAAAAAGGAGATTATGAATATGCTCGGGTTAACTTCTATTTAGTCGAAGGTGAAAGTAAGCGCCCTTGTGAAATCGCCAGCGGTAAAATAGTTACTGAACAAACGACGCTACCGCTTCAATATACGGCCGATGCCCAGCTAATGCTGCCAGTCAATGAAAAGTTAGACAAAGACAAAGCCGTTGTTGTGGTTACACCAGCCTCAGCAAGTTATTGTGAGATTAAAATTCAAATTGAGTCTGCCCATTTCACGAATGCTGAATTAACCAAGAAGAAGCTTTATCAGCTCCATAATGAGTTTGAGTCGCTATTAAGCGACTTGTCTGGAGTTTTTATCGGTAAGCTACTGTCCTTTATGTTGCCAGAGCAAAAAGGCGTCACTTTGGAATTTACTGGTAAAGTGAGCATGTCAGAGCCTCATGTTCACTGTGACAATAACCGCTGTCGTTTTGAAGTACCAACAAGTTGGCAAGACGATAATGGTAAATTTAATGTAATGTCTGAAGTGGTCAGCGCCAAGCCTTGGATAGTAAAATAAATTACGATCCCAATGAGAGGTGACTAAAGATAAAAAAAGCGACCGAAGGTCGCTTTTTTTATGGGGTACACTTTATCGTGGTGCTAGGGCAGGTTCCAGTAATAAATGCCATATCCTACAAACAAGGCTGGGATCGCGGAGTAAGCAGTGGCAAGTAATGCAGCTTTGGGAGCCAGTGCTATTGCTGGAAACAGAGCATCACCATCATTAGACACTGCGTTAGCCGCCAGTGCGCTAAAAGGTAATACGCCTTGAATATACAAACTGGTGACAACTATTTGTGGGCCGCAGCCAGGGAGTAAGCCTATCATAATTGCGATAAGTGGCGCATATATCGCGTACTCTGTGAACCAAGCTGCTAAATCGAGGCCAAAAAGGGCAACAGAGAGTTCATAAATCATAAAGCTTGCAACAACCCAAGCGGTAACAAAGTGGGTATCTTGTAAGATTTTGGCGAGTCGAGAAGGGGGCTTAACCTCTTCTTCTTCAGCTGTGATCTGTTTATAAGTTTGCCCTTTTGAAGACAGCGCCCAGATAACGACAGCAAAAATAGCCATGGCTGCACCGAGTAGTTCAACGGGCTTTTCGAATTGGCCCAGATCAAGGTTGAAAGCCATTAACAGTGATATCGCAATACAAGGAAATAATAACACCTTCCAAACTGGCTCACTCATTCTAACGGCGAAAGTTGGCGGCTCGCAATCTTGTACTTCTTTGTTATTAACGTCAGGTCGGCAATAATCTGCTTTATGGAACAAATTTACGAGCAGACCACTGGCAACGCCCACACCGACTCCAAGTAAAATAATGACCATTCCCTCGAGTGGCTTTTTGGCTAAGAGTAAAAAGGCGGCATCACCCATCGTAGCAGTAAGTACTGCGACAACAGAAGCAAAGCTAGCTTGTCCTTTAGTAAACTGAGTTACGACAATAATTGCGCCACCACACCCTGGTAATGCGCCCAATATTGCAGCCATGGTCACTTCAAGAGAAGGCGATTTTTTGTTTAGGTAACCGAGCTCAAGTTGCGGCATTTTTTCGACAAGGAAATAATAAATAGCCAAAGTACCTGCAACAAATACACTGACCTGAAAAAATGCATCAGCCAATGTGCCAAGTGCTATTTCACGTAAGGGGTCATAAAACAGCGCTGCTATCAGAAGCACTGGCAATATCAATCGCTTATTAGCGAGTAACATTGCAAATTGAGAGGCCGCTTTAAGCGGATACGAGCGAGAGTAAGAGAGCATAAAGTGCAACCGGTAACCTAATAACAGTTGCACTTTAGATTTAAATTAAATGAAAATCAATATCATTTATATTTATTTTCTCTGGAACTCAGAGGTTTTACTCCAAGTTGGCCAAGCTTCTTCTTGTGAAATTAGATAACCAGCTTTGAAAAATAGCTGAAGATCTTGCACTGCGCCACTCAAGTCCCATTCTTTTCTATAGCGATCACAAGGCTGGTGGTAACAGCCACGTAGTACCAAGCTCATGCGTTTTCTATATTTTGCAGTGGCATCATCAAACGGTTCATGTCCTCCACCGGCGTACATTGCAGGAATACCCATATTAGCAAACGCAAAGTGATCCGAGCGGTAGTAAATACCTGCTGATGGATTTGACTCGTTGGAGATGGCACGATTTTGTTCGTCAGCCACTTCTTTTAATACGCCGTCTAGCGAAGATTTACCAAGGCCAACAACACTGATATCTTTTACTTTACCTAACAGGTTAAGTGCATCTAGGTTGATATTGGCAACAGTTTGATTCGCTGGAATCACAGGCGTTTCAGCATAGAATTTTGAACCAAGTAGGCCTTGTTCTTCTGCCGTCACTGCTAAGAATGTGATAGAGCGGTCTGGACGCTGTGGTAATTTTGCAAATGCTTCGGCAACTTCGATGATGCCGCCAGTGCCGGTCGCGTTATCGTGTGCACCATTATAAATTTTGTCGCCTTTACGGTTCGGGTCCATACCTAAATGGTCCCAGTGGGCTGAGTAGATGATGTGCTCATCTGACTTTGTTGCGCCTGGTAAAGTTGCGATGAAGTTGTAAGATACTGACTTCTTAATAGTACTTTTAACGTCAACAGACGCTGTTAAGTCACCCATATCAACATTGTATGCGCCTTCAGCTGCTTTCTTTTTCGCTTCTTCAAAGTTTAGGCCAGCATCTGCAAACAGTTCTTTCGCTACATCAACACTTATCCAGCCTTCAACAGCAACGCGGTCCATATTGTTGTTTTCTTTTTGAAAGCCAAACTGTTCACCACTCCAAGAGTTTTCTACGACTTCCCATGGGTATGAGGCTGGAGCCGTTTCGTGGATAATGATCGCACTTGCAGCACCTTGGCGGCTTGCTTCTTCATACTTGTAAGTCCAACGACCGTAGTAAGTCATTGTATTACCGTTAAATACGGCTGGATCTTTAGTCGCATAACCTGGATCGTTTACAAGCATAACTACTGTTTTGCCTTTTACGTCTAACCCTTCGTAGTCATTCCAACCGTATTCAGGTGCATTGACACCATAGCCAACAAACACTAGCTCTGAATCTTTGAGAGATTGTTGAGGGCTGATGCGGCTAGTGCCCATAACCATGCCCTTTTTATACGGGTAGTTACGCTCACCAATTTTAAGTGTCATATTTGGGTCGGCTTCGATTGAGACAAGAGGTACTTCTTGTAAAAAGCTGTTGCCATTACCTGGTTCATAACCTAACGCTTTAAAATGCTTCGTTAGATAAGCAAGAGTGAGCTCCTCACCTTTACTAGATGGTGCACGACCTTCAAACTCATCAGAGGCAAGGGTTTTGATGTGCTCGCCAAGCTGTTGGGCATTGATACTGTTGTAAGCGTTGGAAATATCTTCAGGCGTGTTGCTTTTAGTTGTCGCACAACCAGCTAAAATAGCAAGCGACAAAGCACTTAGAGTTAATTTTAGTTTCATGACCTTTCTTTTATTTTGCTTTTACTTCTCACCTAAGTAATACCACAAAAGCAAGATTAATTCGACTTAAGCCGATACAGTGCAGGGATTGCTGTAAAAAACCACTGACGTTATTTAACTTTTGCTCAGTGGGGGTGATAGAGTAAAATAGTGCGCAATAAGGTTAGAGTAATAATTTATACAAGCATGAAAAAGTTTACTGCCCCGGAAAATTGGCATAGTCATTTATTTAATGATGCTCCGTTTGGCCATTTACAAGCACTATTTAATCTACAGAGATTTGCAACCTGGCCAAGTTTTGATTGGCTAAACTCTCAGCTGTCACACAGTAACAGCGCAGGTAAAAAAATTGTGTTCACGCCAAATGCATTATTAGAAAATGAAACGCGTTACTATGAAGAAATTATCGCGCAGACAGGGCAGGTGCCTACTCGAGAAGATAATTGGCATGACTTTTTTGGTGCGATGATTTGGTGCTTGTTCCCGAAAACTAAGAGTTTACTAAACCAATTGCATACCGAAGAAATTAAATTGCATGGTCTCAAGCAGCGCAGTCGTAAACGCAATGCTTTAACGTTATTTGATGAGTGCGGCTTGGTGCTAGCCATTCCTCAATTACAGTGGCGAGACAAGCTACGCGAACATAAATGGACAGAGGTATTTTATGAACACCGTAATCTATGGCATAACAGCCTAATACCGTTTGTATTTGGCCATGCTAATTATGAAATGCTGACCAATCCATTTATTGGATTGACGGGCAAGTTACTGTGTATCGTCGTTGAAGAGCCGTTTTATGATTTACCTTTGACTAAACAGTACGCGTATTTAGACAACAAGCTCGTTCAATTGATACAAGAACAAAACGTGCTTGATGACAATACAAAAATGTCACCTCTTCCTTTGTTAGGTATTCCACAGTGGCATTCTGACAGTCAAAATGAGGCATTTTACGCCAATCAGGATTATTTCAGGCCAAAAAGAAGGAACTCAAATGATAGCAGTCAACGGGCTGAAAAAACGCTTTAAACTGACAAAAGAAGCAGCTTCGAGCAACTCAAGTCGAGATCCACGCCAAAGAGATGGCTATTTCAACTCCGTTGAAGAGGTCTCTTTTACGTGTGAAGGTAATGAAGTGCTTGGTTTATTAGGCCCAAATGGTGCGGGGAAAACAACGACTCTACGAATGTTGTCAACTGCACTCACTCCCGATGCTGGAAGTATTCATATCGCTGGTCACGATATCATCAAGTCTCCATTGGCGGGCAGAAAAGCCATTGGTTTTTTGTCTGGAACAACTGGCTTGTATGGACGTTTAACAGCAAAAGAAAATGTTGAGTACTTTGCCAAGTTACATGGCTTAAAAGGGAGGGCTCTAAAATCGCGGTGTGAATCACTCTATGCCAGATTAGATATGGAAAGTTTTTTGGGCAAGCGTGCCGAGCACTTGTCCACAGGCATGAAACAAAAAACGAATATCGCACGGGCGGTAGTTCATGAGCCAGATGTGGTGATTTTAGATGAACCAACCACGGGCTTAGATATCATGACAAAACAAACCATTATTCAATTTATCAGGGAGCTTAAATCAAACAAAACACCCGTAGTGTTTTCTACTCATCATCTAGACGAAATTGCGCTGCTATGTGACCGCATCTGCCTAATCGACCAAGGCGTAAGTTGTTTTGACGGCAGCATAGAACAGTTTAAATCAGCAGGTCAGAGCGAAGAGTTGAATGACGCGTTTTTAAATATAATAAACCAAGGGCGTGCACATGTTTGAGGTGTTTTTAAAAGAAGTTAAAGAGTTACTAAGAGATAGAAAAACGCTTTTTTTCGTGATTGCATTACCCATTGTTATTTTTCCGGTTTTGTTTGCTTTATTGGCCCTTCTTGCTTCTAAAACGACGCTAGAAGCAGAACAAAAAGTGCATACTTATTATATTGCTAATGCTCACTTAGCCCCTGAGTTTGAGGAGAGGCTCTTTTATCATAAGAGTTTTAAACCCTATGAAGGTGAAGAGCGTTTTGAGTCTGAACAGGCACTTGTTGACGCTGTACGTGCAGGAAAAATAGATGTGGGTGTTGTGATCCCCAATCAATTTGAGCTTGGCCAGCCACTTACGGAGCAATCAAGGTGGCAGATTGTATTTAACGATGCTCAGTCGATAAATTTTGTTTACAAACGCCTTGAAACGCTTATCTACAAATTTGCAGCGCAAATACGCGCTACTTCTCTAAAGGCGCTCGGCGTGCCTCAATCACAACATAAAGCACTTTTAACCCCCATAGCAGTGACTAAAGTTGATACGGCAGATAAACGAGAAAACTATGGAGAAAAGATAGGAGCATTTATCCCTTATATGTTGATCCCGTTGGTGTTGATGGGAGCAAGTTATCCTGCAATTGACTTGGGAGCGGGCGAAAAGGAGCGAGGGACGTTGGAGACCCTGCTGTTGACGCCTGTAACGCGCACTCAATTGGTTTTAGGTAAGTTTTTGACTGTACTCGCAAGTTCAATAGCCTGTGCGGTAGTTACAGTGTCGAGCTTAGCGGTGTGGATAGGAATCGCGAGTGGATTTGGCGTACTGGATAGTATTAAAGAAGCTTTCGCAAGTGTGAGTATTTGGGACTATGTGTTGATTTTTGCACTATTACTGCCAGTTGCGGTGATGTTATCGTCTTTGGTACTTGCTATCTCAATCTACGCAAGAACATTCAAAGAGGCGCAAAACTATATGGGACCACTAAGCATGCTAGTGTTCGTGCCTATTGTGGTGTCTTTGATGCCTAACATGTCTTTGACGAGTTTAACCGCCTGGATCCCAATCACCAATGTGTCTTTAGCAATAAAAGAGATCATTAAAGGCACCGTAGACTATGGTGCCGTGGCAATGATTTTTGTTGCTTCAGCTTTATTGGCTGGCGCACTCCTTACGTGCTGTGTGCGTTGGTTCAGCCGTGAAACCGTGTTATTTCGATAGCTTTATCTTAATGATTACGCGGCTTTCGCGTCGCGTAATCCTTGTTTTTCTAATTCCACGACGTTGAGCACTTTCTTTACATCTGACCAGTGCAGTAATTCAATTCGACCTTGTTCATTTTCTACTAAGGCGGTGCAGTTTTCTATCCAGTCACCATCATTGCAGTAAACTATACCATCGGTCACATTGATCCTTGGTTGGTGTATGTGGCCACAAATAATCCCATCCATGCCTTGCTTTTTGGCTTCATGCACGGCTGCGCGCTCAAATGCGGCGATGGCTTCTCGGGCTTTATGAACTCGATTCTTGAGCCAAGAAGCCAGTGACCAATAGTGACCGCCATACAATTTACGTATGCGATTCGTCCATCGATTTAAAAATAGTAAGAAGTCGTAGGCTTGATCGCCAATGATGCTAATGAGCTTGTTATAGCGAGTGGCTGAGTCAAAATCATCACCGTGGAGCAGCAAGAAACGTTTTCCTGCGGATGTGGTATGCACAAAAGTATGGTGTACTTCTACATTGAACAAAGTCATATCAACATAGTTTCTAAAAGTTTCGTCATGATTGCCCGGAATATAAATAACGCGCGTACCAGACTCTGCTTTTTTCTGAATACACTCAAGAACTTGGTAGTGACTCGAGTGCCAATAAAATTGCCGCTTTAAAGACCAAAGGTCGACAATATCTCCAACCAAATACAAAGTGTCGCAGCGGGTACAGTTTAGAAAATCTAGTAGAAACTCGGCTTTGCAATCTTTATAGCCAAGGTGTACATCTGAAATCCATATGCTGGGGTAATAAGTTTGCTCCATTGTGCCTACTCTCAAGCGTAATAATGTCTACGTTAAAGGCACTAGATGACAATTAATTATCATTATTGAGACGCTATGATGACATTTTGGAGCATCTCAAAATTTGAGCATAAAAAAACGCGCCACCGGGGCGCGTTTTTGAAGCTTAGACAAGTTAAGCCATGAGCTTGGTGATTTCAGCAACGGCTGAATCAATATCTAGCATCACTTTTTCACCCGTTCTACGGTTTTTAAGCTCAACCTGATTGTTGTCAAGGTTACGTTCACCGATAACAAGCGTGAAAGGTACGCCCACCAATTCCATATCGTTAAACATTACACCCGGACGCTCTTTACGGTCGTCAAACAACACGTCAAGGCCAGCAGCTTTTAAGCCTGCATAAAACTTTTCAGCTATTTCTGGAATACGATGAGACTTATGCATATTCATTGGAACAATTGCAATGTCGAAAGGTGCTAGGGCTTGAGGCCACTTGATACCAAACTTGTCGTGATTTTGCTCAATGGCGGCTGCGACAATTCGAGATACACCGATACCGTAACAACCCATCGTCATTACTTGGTTTTTACCATTTTCACCTAGTACGCCAGCATTCATCGCTTCTGAGTACTTGCTACCTAATTGGAAAATATGGCCGACTTCGATACCGCGCTTAATTTGCAGTGTACCTTGTCCGCAAGGGCTTGGATCGCCTTCTACAACATTGCGGATGTCTGCAACTGTGTACCCAGTCGCATCACGGTCCCAGTTAATACCGCTGTAATGTACGCCATCTTTGTTAGCACCTGCTACAAAATCAGACATGACAGCTGCGCTGTGATCAACTATCACTGGTATATCAAGGCCAACAGGGCCTAATGAACCTGGCTTTGCGCCAATTGCTGCAACGATATCTTCTTCAGTTGCCATTTCAAGAGGGGCGCCAACCAGCTCAAGCTTTTCAGCTTTTAGCTCATTCAATTCATGGTCACCACGCACGATAAGAGCAACAAGGCCACGCTCACCGTCTTCAGTCTCAGGGCCATAAACTACCAGTGTTTTAACACCTTTGTGCGCCTTAACACCATGCTGCTGAGCAAGCTCTGCAATTGTCTTGGCATTAGGCGTTTCAAATGTATTTAAATCTTTGCTTGGTGCTGCACGTTCTGTTGCAGGGGCAATCGCTTCTGCTTTTTCTATATTCGCAGCGTAGTCGCTTTCGGTGCTAAATGCGATTGCATCTTCACCTGACTCAGCCAATACGTGGAATTCGTGAGATACGCTGCCACCAATAGAGCCTGTGTCTGCGATAACTGGACGATAATCCAAACCAAGACGCTCAAAAATATTGCAGTATGCTTGATGCATTATCTGATAGGTCTTTTCAAGGCATGCATCATCTAGGTGGAAAGAGTAAGCATCTTTCATAGTGAATTCGCGAGCACGCATTACACCAAAGCGCGGACGTACTTCGTCACGTACTTTAGTTTGTACTTGGTACAATGCAAGTGGCAGTTGTTTGTAACTGCTAACTTCTTTACGTACAAAATCAGTGATCACTTCTTCGTGTGTCGGACCAAGAGCAAACGGGCGGTTGTGGCGATCTGTAATTCTTAGCAGTTCTGGGCCGAACTGTTCCCAACGACCTGACTCTTCCCATAGATCTGCTGGCTGAATAACAGGCATCAACATTTCGATTGCGCCAGCTTTTTCCATTTCCTCGCGTACAATAGTTTCTACTTTACGAAGTACTTTTAAACCTGACGGCAACCAAGTGTATAAACCTGAAGCGAGTTTGCGGATCATACCCGCACGTAGCATTAGCTGGTGGCTAACCACCTCGGCATCAGAAGGCGTCTCTTTTAGAGTCGCTAAAATATATTGACTGGTACGCATGCTTGTTCCGTTCAATGTTGTGTGTTTTTAATTAGGCACGTAGTTTAACAGTGCCTAAGGTGCTAAAAAAGAGTTATTTTCGCTGTATGGATATTTAATCTTTTGCTTTGTCTACACTTTGCTGCTTTTCTCGAGTTACCTCGATGACATGGTTGTGCTCATCTTCAACTTGCCACCGTATATTGAACTCATAAAGGTTCATTCCGTAACTTTGAGTTTGCTGTTTCTTCTTTTTATAAGCTGGCCTTGGGTCTTGTTTTAAGACGTTACTAATAAAGCCTTTTAATTCTGGGTATTGCGATTGTTGGTCAATAAAGCGTGCGGCTTGTTCACTAAATGATACTGTCATTTCAGTTTCTGGGCGTGTATCAGCGAACCCTGCTGAGGCGCCTTCGAGTGCATCTGAGTAAGGGAGGTAGGGTTTGATATCAACAATGGGCGTACCATCTAAAAGGTCAATGCCTGACAATAATAGCGCCAGTTGACCATTTTTATACTCAACACCTTCGAGCTTGACCGCACTCATACCAATACCATTTGGTCTAAAAGTGGCGCGTGTTGCGAAAACGCCTTTACGTTCATTTCCGCCTAATCTAGGAGGGCGTACTAGGGCAGAATAGCCTTTATCAGCTGTTTCGTGAAACCTGAAAAGTAGCCAAAGATGGGTAAACTCTTCGATACCGCGTACAAACTCCTCACGATTAAATGCATCACAAAAAATCAATTTTGCAGTGGCTTCTGGGACCAATCTAGGCTGCCTAGGAATGGCAAATTTTTGTTTGTAAGGAGATTCGATATGACCGATAGCTTGAACTTCAAATTGCACGATTGCGGGCTCTAAAGAATAAAAAAGAGCATTGTATCTGTTTGTCATGAGCGCAACAAATCTAAATTCTAAAGTAAGTGGTGTAATAGCTTGTAATGTACAAGCGCAAAATTACACGCATAATTATCCCAAAAAACAAAACGGACAAAGCGATGTTTTTTGCGCGATTTGGAAACCAAATGTTGACGAGTGACGATATGGAGCTGATTGGAGACAGAGCACTTGGCTTTAAAAACAGCATCACCAGTTCAGAGCAGCGAAAAGCTTTAAAATCTAACTTACACTATGCAAACCAAAACAATGATGAAATTGCCCTGTTTATGGAAGTGGTAATTCGAGTGTGCAAAAAGTATGTGTGTAAAACCAGCCCCATTCGCAGCGCACTCATACTGCAATTGCAAAGACAAAGAAAATCTTTAATGCAAACTTTCAAAGGTGTTCAAGAAGGTACGGTAAGTCCCTGTAAACTGGATACGTTCTTGCAGCAGCATACGGATTCAATAACAGCTTTACTGTTACCTGACTCTTTGGCATCAGCAAGCGATTTAAAAAAGATGGTGCGTACGGTGTTGTTTCAGATTGCACGGGAATGCATCTAAGCCAGATAATATTTTTATTTTACCCCTCGTATTAGTGCTTTATCGAATAACGTCATTATCTCTATCAGTTATATTGGCGTTATTGTGCTATTTTAAATAATTCATACCGGTTCGGTGTGACCTTGCTCATTACTCAATAGGGCTAATTCAATCATAAGTTATAAGCCCATTTTCTTTGATGAATTTAGCAAATATATTATTTATACAAGTTTTTTCAGATTTTAAATTTTTTGTGTTTAAAAAGAGCTTGGGCATTGAGTTTAGCATGGGTGATTCCAGTTGGTACCGAGAGATCGATTTGGCATGATGAAGTATCTGCTTTTGAAGATGCCAGCTAAACTATGCTCCCCAAATAGCCGAAAATAGCAAAAAATTTTTCTGAAGCTTGGAAAAATAGCGCTATTTTTCAGAGTATCCAATGCTGTAACCACGTTAAAGCCTACCTATTAGTGGAAGCTCCCTATTTCGGATTTCAGTTATTCGGGCATTGCTTGAAATCAAGATTAGCTTAGTTT
>NZ_AUYB01000148.1 GCF_001625655.1 Pseudoalteromonas luteoviolacea DSM 6061
TTTTCATGCTCTTGCCCTGGATTATTTCCTTATCTAAATTAATCTACTGCCATGGTTATGGCGGGAAATAAAATACCCAAAAAAGACAAAAACCAAAAGTATAATTTATTTTTAAAAGTACTTTTAAAACATAGCATTGGGTAGAATTAAAACAATTAGATGCACAAACTAAAACAATCCTCACATTGATAATTGCACAAAACTAGCCCCTGCCCTACTGAACAGGTACACAGCCTTAAAGGCCAATAAAAAAGCTCCTTTAATCTTATCAATAATTATAAATAAAATACTTTTGACCTAGATCAAACGCTCTAACCCCCACTCACCCTACACAAAGTGTGCCTATCTCATAACACTTGTCTCTTCGGCGCTTCAATTTTAATGTAAGTGGATTCCCAATTAACTAATAAGAATTATGAAAACAACACTTACCCTTGCTGCATTTAGCACCTTGCTGGGACTTGCTTCTGCAAATAGTTATGCAGATGCAAAGCTCAATTCTGAAGATATTTTCCAACTAGAGTATGCAGCCAGTACTCAAATCAGCCCTGATGGCAAAAAAATAGTCTATGAACGCAACAGTTTTGACATTATGAACGATAAGCCAAAACGTGCGCTTTGGCTTTACAATGTACAAACAAAAGAACACTACCCTCTGTTTTCTGACCAATATAATTATAGCCAACCTCGTTGGTCTCCTGATGGCAGTAAAATCGCATTTACCAGCAATCGGAGCGGCTCAAGACAGCTACATGTATACTGGGTGAAGCAAGACAAATTGGCGATGCTAACCCAATTACCAAAAGCGGTTAGCAACATCACTTGGTCTCCAAATGGAGAACAGATTGCGTTTACCATGAACGTACCGCAGGGCAAATCTACGTTTGCCAAATCAGTTAAACTACCAACTAAGCCAAAAGGCGCCCAATGGTCAGAACCAGTAAAAGTAATTGATAAAGCGAGATATCAAGCCGATGGCCGAGGTTTTATCGAACCAGCTTTTCGCCATGTTTTTGTTCTACCAGCCAATGGAGGCACACCAAGGCAAATCACTCAGGGAGACTTTCAACATAATGGCCCTCTGGCTTGGAGCCCTGACAATCAGCATTTAGTTTTTTCATCAGATCACCACCCTGAGTGGGAATATCGAACCACAGAAGCAGATCTGTATAAAGTGAATGTCAACTCTACAACTCTGACTCAGCTGACTGATTTACCTGGTCGAGAATACAACCCAACGTTTTCTAACAAAGGCGATAAACTTGCCTTTGTGAGTCGTGGGAACGAGCCTGTACCGTATATTAATGCAAAGTTGACATTACTAAGTACCAAAGACAATAAAATAAAAACGTTAACCCAAGATCTTGACCGCTCCGTGGCTGACTACCAGTGGTCAGGAAAAGGTGATTTTGTCATTCAATATGATGATCATGGTAAGCGTTTGCTAGCAAAAGTCTCTTCACGAGGTAAAGTAAAACCTTTGCTTGACGATCTCTCTGGTACCACACTCGGACGCCCATATGTGAGCGGAAATTTCACTATGGCAAACAATGGTGCCATTGCCTTTACACAGGGTAATAGCCACTCTCCAGCCGATGTGGGGTATTTCTATAAAGGCAAAAAATCTACTCTCACTCAGCTTAATCAAGATTTACTGGCCAGTAAAACACTTGGTGAAGTCCATGAAATAACGTATAAATCAGAGTTCGACGGCGAGCAAATTCAAGGTTGGTATATTACACCGCCTAACTTTGATAAATCTAAAAAGTACCCTTTGTTGGTCGAAATTCATGGCGGTCCTCATTTAGCCTATGGTCCACACTTTAGTGCTGAGTTACAACGCTATGCTGCAGAAGGTTACGTTGTGGTTTACGTGAACTACCGTGGCTCAACTAGCTATGGTGAGCGCTTTGCTCTGCTGTTAGATGGCAAGTACAGTTCAAAAGAAGATTTTGCCGACCACAATTCTGCCGTAGATGCATTAATCGCGAAAGGTTTTATTGACCAAGACAATCTATTCATAGCTGGTGGCTCAGCGGGCGGAATAGCAACAGCATATGCCATCGGGCTTACAGATAGATTTAACGCAGCAGCCATTACCAAGCCGGTTATCAACTGGATCAGTAAAGTACTGACGGCTGACAGTTACTTGGGCCAGATCCGCAATCAATTTCCAGGACTTCCTTGGGAAAACCTAGCACATTACTGGCAGCGCTCCCCACTCTCGTTAGTCGGCAATGTCACAACGCCATCACTCATCATGACGGGCGAATTAGACAGACGTACACCTATGTCAGAGTCCGAACAGTTCTATCAAGCGCTAAAACTGCGCAAAGTTGATACAGTACTCGTTCGTGTGCCTGGTGCACCTCATGGTATTGCTGGCAGACCATCACGTATGATTTCAAAAATTGAACATACATTGGCTTGGTTTGAAATGTACCGCAAGCCACAAGACAAGTAGGCAAACTTTTCAAAAGGGGCTAACGCCCCTTTTTATTTAATATTAACTAAAATAAAACGCATTTTAGCCGATATGCTGGGTATGACCTCATACTCTGACAAGGAGTCAGTATGCTATCGAAAATCCTAACCCACTCACATGTTAAGGCATCAAATAAACCACCAATAACAGCGCCTGATGAAACGACACTGCATCATCTGCCTAGCGCGCACTCTTTTGCCTATTCAAATCACATAAACAATCAGCAACAACAAAAAGAAGAAGAGGAAAAACCTCCCATCATCACCAAAGAACTAGATGAAGAAGCGAACGGCTATAAAGCTCGCAATCCAAACTTTAAGAGCGAGTACGAGAATTTGGAAAAAGTAACGACGCTAATTCAGGAACAAATACGAGATTTACGAAAAGAGATAAGCGAACTGAAAAAAGCCCCCATTCAAAGGGCATTAACGCTACACACTGAACATATCCAAGAGGTGGATGACACACCAAAAAATGATCAAGGTGAACATGTTGGAAGTAAATACTACAAGAACACTCAAGTAGAGGAACAGGTTGAAATGCTCGAGCAACAACTTAAAGAGCTCCAATCTCAAGAGGCACAGCTACGTATAAAAATGATTGATATGATCTTAGAACGCAAAGAAAATGATAGCTAAGCGCATGTGACAGTGTAGCCTTGCTGCACTGTCACAAGATTTGCGATGTTTAAATACCGCCTTTGTTTCCTGAACCACTGCAACTCCTAGCGTTGCCTTTTTGATATGCCCGCTTTATTTCTGAGGGTGTTAGCACCTTATGATAAAACTGAATTTCCCCGATGGCTCCCTTAAATAACCCTGTTTTATATGAAGAGCGGCTACCGATACGTAGTGGCATATCATTGCTCAGCGAACCTTGACGGCCTGTAGGGTCAAACGCACTGTTAAACTCTCCATTTAAATAAAAGCGGATCCCTTTAGTGCGATCTCTATCAATACTCACTGCTACATGGTGCCACTGATCATCCGCAATAAACGCTTTAGAATCATAAAACGTACACGAGGAATCTGGTTCCTGACAGTACCAACTGCCATTGCCATCGGCTAATTGAAGCGCCAAAAAGCCATCATCAATATAAAATACGTAACCCTGTACATCTGACACTTGGTCTTCGTAACGCTTATCAACAATAATATGCTGTCCAAGTGACGATGTTTTTACCCAGGTTGAAAGTGAGAAGTCACCTGTGTGTACGTCCAAGTCATCATCATGCACTTCAACATAATCATCAAAGCCATCTAGACAAAATGCGACATTTTCTTTTTTGTTGGCGAGTCGAATAACCTCTCCTTGAGAGATTGATAGCTGAGACTGCTCACTTTTCAATACCTTAGTTTCAGCATTAGGCCAAAGCATCCATATCACAACACTTATAAATATAAACCCTGCACCTGCTGCGAATAGATACCAATGTCTGCTATCAGTCACATGATCTAACTTGACGGGCTGTGCGAGGAGGTAGCCCTTGCCACGAATGTTTTTTATCTGCTCTTGGTCATCTAAAGCTTGAAATGCTTTACGCAAAATACTGATACGCTGTTTAACGTTTTCATTCCCTGTTATCACTCCTTGCCAAACAATATTTTGTAACTGCTCGGCGGTAAGCGGTGTATTTTGATGCTCAACTAAGGCCAAAAGTAATGTAAATGACAACTCTGAGAGTGGTTGTTGTTCACCATTCTTCATTAAGCTTTTAGTGTTTAAATCTGCATAAACACTGCCAACCCATAAGCCTTTACAATTCTCTAAACTAAAACCCTTTTCTTCCATAAAAATTTTATCCATATATATCAAAGGGTAATACTTCCCCATTTCCGGTAAAAACGATTTTACTCTTTATTTACCCTGTTTTTCTAGTGTTTTTTACATTCCATGAACACCATACAAGCGCTTTCTTATTCACTTTGAAACAACAATATATTCAAACATTTGATAATGGAGTGTCCAATGGCGAATCTCTCAACAACACACAACTCAGCGCTGGTTATCATTAATTTACTCACAATAACCACGGCTTTTGCAACAGAAACAAACCAAAATAAAAGCTTTAAAGATCCAATAAATTCACAATGTGATCACTACATTAGCACAACTCAACACCTAGTAGATGGCAATAAAATGGCTATTCAAGCGGGTGATACAGTGTGTTTAGAAGCCGGTGAACGCGGACCATTAAGGTTAAGGAATGTGCAAGGAAGTACACACGCCCCGGTTACTTTGCGTAATCAAAATGGCGTGGTTACCTTTTCCCCTTACGAATACAGCATTGCAGTAGAAAATAGCCGCTGGCTCAGAATTACCTCAAACGCTGTCGAAAATGAATCCGAATATGGCGTTAGGTTGGGCGGCACCCTCGGTATTGGCTCATTGAGTGAACAAATAGAAGTCGACCATATTGAGATTTACCGAGCTCGCTTTGCAGGTATGCTCATTAAAACAGACCCAACTTGCGATCCGCAAACTTGGGCAGAAAACTTCACCATGACGGGACTGCGCATTCACAATAACTACATTCACGATACTGAGAGTGGTGAAGGCATGTACATTGGGTACACTGGACTATCTCGCAACCTCATGTGTGACAACGAACTTACAACGGTATATCCGCACAAAATTGAGGATATTCATATTTATGATAACCGCTTAGAACATATTGCTGCGGATGGTATTCAAGTTAACTCAGTCAAGCACAATGCCTACATCGCCCGCAATACTATCTACCGAACTGGCGTAAGTCCTTTTGACCCACATTGGCAAAATACAGGAATACAGATCGGCGGTGACAATGTTGAAGTCAAAGATAACCTCATTTATCGCAGTGGTGGCAACGGGATGATGATTGACGGCGATAACATCACCGTACGCAATAACCATATTATTTACCCTGGTGAAAATGGCATCTTTGCTCGTAATCGTGCCCAACAAGACTCAAATATTTCTGGTGGTGCACCACACTCATACAAGAGCAACTTGATCGTACATCCACAAAGCTACGCAATAAAGCTCTACGCAGTTAATACGGCCTCAGCACACAAACTCATCGAAAACAGCTTTGAAAATGATGGCTCTTTGGATTCTGCTGGACGTCCAAAAACAATTTCATACCTCAATAATCAAGTAATTAGGCATGAACTCAACAATCACCACTATATAACCCAATCTGCTTACCATGCAGGGGATAAATAGGGGTATTAAAGTTTCGCTGGGCGTGCGTTAGTCATCCTTGCCAACATACCTGACCTTTTGGCACGCCCAGCTTTTTATCTCAAAATCAAAGAGTGATAGTTAGTTAACACTTACAATCACTCTCTCTACTAATTCCAATGCGGTAGTTAAATTGCTAACATCTTCATAGATATCTCCATTTCTACCTGAGTGATGGCCATGTCCTACCAATGACATAACTGCAAGAGTCTCATTTGCATGATTGTCAAAATCAATAATCGCTTCATAGATAACTGAAGGCTGCGCACTGTAACCATCACCAGAATAGATGGGGTCATCCAAAAACCTGTCACTAGAATAATAGGTGTTGTAATCAAAGGAGTGGTTCACTTCTAAACGGACTCGATGTCGCCCTTGTAGCGGTGATTGCAAACGTGTTGTATAGATGAAGTTGTCAGTCATTGTCGCGCCACTGAAGCCGTCTATTGTCAATGAATCATCGTCTGGCACCATCATGCCGTTTTCTGCACGCATATTTAATTGATGCAAAAATACAGGCAGAGATTCAGGGCGCATACGGCTATTTTTACTGGCTGGATCTTCTTGTCCTTCTAATACATCCCACGCATTAGGTCCCTCGCCAACTAGTAAGTGAGAATTAAATACCTGATGAGGGTCTTTTTTCACAACCTTATTGGTAAATTGGTTTGTTGCGAGCTTTTCAGTCACATACAATGGCTGCACAAACTCCCCTGATACACTTTCTATCCACAGTGCATATTGCGGCCACAAAAAATAGGGTCCTTTTTTCAGCTCCACCGTTATACGTTGTCCAGTGCCCTCTGGTACCTCCACCTCTCTTTGCACGTACTTCAGTTCAGGATCACTATCTGCTTTATCTGCTGCTTTTAAAGTTTGACCAAAGCGATACACTTCAATTGCCGGTGCCAACTGAAATACCGGTGCCAAACCTACGTATGCAATGACGCAAATTGCCAGCGGCCAAGCAACGGAAAACCGTCCAGCATGTTTTTGAAATGGATTAAGGTAATGCTTCAAAGGTCGAATATTCTTAATTAAGTGCCATACCAACACCAGCACCATGAGTAATCCCACTAAGGTATGCATCAGTGCAATCAGGGCGTTATGTTGTTTTGAAAACATAATCACAGAGGTCACTAGCATAATTAGCAGTGCGCAAAACAAAATCACCCCAATGAATGGGCGGGACTGAAATCTCGACATATACAACTCCTATAAATTGAGCTGCTGTTGTCCCATTGATTTCAAAAAATAACCAATAAAACTTCCTGAAATTATTTAAAACCTTTGAAAATATTACTTATTTTTAAATTCATTGATTTCATTTAGGATAGCATTGAGTGATCTGGCACGCGCAATGTCGGTCGCATTGTCGAGTGCTTCATCATACATATCCTGCACTTCCATTTGCTGAGCAAGCTTTGCGAGGTTCAGCCAAGAGGTCGCTTCCCCCACTGGGCAGCGTAATATTTGATGGTAAGACTTGGCCTCACTGTACAATGCTTTTGCGGTGTCAAATTGATTGCTTCGCATTGCAATATGACCTAAAAGGTCAACACTGTATGCTAGATACAGCCAATCCTTGTGTTCCTTAGCCAACTGGGCAACTGCATTAACCCGAGCCTTTGCCAATGGCAGCTCGTGTTTCATAGCGGCATGTAAAGCATGTAAATAGCCAAGTCGAATTAACTCATGGTGGTTTTCTAACACCTTTGCAATAGGAATACTTTTTTCCAGTAAACTGAGAGCCTGCCCTAAATGTCTTTGTGACAGCTGTAACTCGATTAAAACCCGCCGTGCAGTAATATTTTGAGGTGTTTGCGTTATCAAAGCTTGTAGCAAGCTGACGGCCCCCTCAATGTCACCTTGCAGTTTAAGCTCCAGTGCCCGCCCCATCATTTCATTGAAAAAGTCGCTGTGGTATGAGTGTGTTTCAAGCGCCACCTCACTCCCCGTTAAACGCTTTAAGCGTATTGCCAACTCGTCAAGTAAAGTTCTTGTATCACTGCCAAAAATCACACCTTGCATGTTTTTATGTGGCCAGTACAGTTTGTAACTTAATTGATAGTCATGAGGCGTGCCCATTAACTTAGACACAACAATCAATTGCGCGCCGGATACTGTAAAAATTTGCTCTATATCATGGTCACTGTAATCACTGGCTAACACCTTCTGCTGCACCGAGTTAGATGACTGTAGTGCAGCCGAAGACAAGCGCATTCCTGCCCGACTCATCACCTCCATCACATAATCAGTTTGAAGCACACCAAACGAAGGCTCGCTGGGTAAGCGTTGTATCAATTGATCCATAAAGCCAAGTCTCACCCAGTCGTAATCATTGCCCGCAACCAGATTTTGCGTCGGTAAAATAACAATCGAACCTTGTAACTGCTCTGCTGCTGATTGCTCGATTTGCTTTAGAGCATCACCCGACGAGCTCGTAACCAATTGGCTCATACCAATATAAACAATGCCACTCAATAATAAGCATCCAGCAAATACAATCACCGAGGGGGGTAAGGAGAATAGACCAGCATACGAGTGGGTTTTTACTGGTGCAATCCATTGATAGCCCTGTGTTGGTAGCGTTTTAATGACTTCATGAGGTTGAAATATCTGACGAATCTCTTTAACAGATTGAAATACCACCTGTTCATCCACCACCACATTAGGCCACACTAATTCAAGCAGTTTATGCTTACTTAATACCTGTTGATGGTTTTCCATTAACACCAGTAGCAATTGACAAGTTTTAGGCCTTATTTTCAACCGCTCACCTGCCGCATTTTCAACACTGAATGTATGACCATCAACTCGATACCCTAAGCTGATAAACTGCTTTTTCAAACCTGACTCTCTTTTACGCTTATGCTAAAAACACCCCATACTAATACGAGTCAACTGGCACGTCTAACCTCACATCGTTAATTTTTATAAATCATTATGCCTGCTCTTGCACTAATAGCTTAGGCTTGATTTGAGTCAGTAGTTCATTTGCCGCATCAAAATCGTAGTCATCAATTAAAAGGTTAAGTTTATTAAAAGAATCAAAAAACTCCGTTCCCTGATACACAGGCAATAGCTCACCAACCAAGTCAATGGCGTCCGTATCATAATCAGCAAGAAGCGTTGTTAATGTCACCAGCTTCTGTTCTATTTCTTCCTGTGAAATTTGCACTTGTATCTCATTAGATAGTTCAGGCTGCTCTGATGAAAGCCCGAGTAATACGAGGTTAATATTCTCAATTAGAGGATCCAGTTGGCTGTGCACACGCTCTATTACCTCTTCAACAGGCAATCCCTCAGCACAAGCACTTTCTAACTCTCCAGCCACCGCCTGAACGCCAGTTGCTCCAATATTCCCAGCTGTGCCTTTGAGCGTGTGTGCACAGCGCATGGGCGCATCAGGATCGGTGCTTGCCTCTTGCAATGCCTCATCAAAGTGTTGGGTAAAATGCTGATGTTTGTCTGAAAAGCGTTTTAGTAATCGCGTGAATAGCGCGACATCTCCTTGTGAAATAGACTTCGCTACCTGATTATCGATGCCCTCGATAATTGGATAACCACTTTCGCTATTCACTCTCTCAGCGGGCTGTTCAGCCGTCTGTATTGAGTTATTCGAAACCACAATCCATTTTTGTAATGTTGCAAACATTTTTTCCACATTCAGAGGTTTACCAATAATGTCGTTCATGCCGCAAGCCAATGCAGCTTCTTGATTATCCATCATCACACTCGCTGTCATTGCAATAATAGGTAGAGATGCGTATTGCGCTTGCTCCCTGATTTTTCTGGTTGCAGTATACCCATCCATAACAGGCATTTGGCAATCCATTAGTACGCCATCAAATCGGTTTGTTGCCAATTTTTCCAGTGCTTGTGCGCCATGCTCGGCCACTTCCACTGAGATGCCTTGACCCGTTAACAGCGCAATAGCTAGCTCCTGGTTTAAATCATTATCTTCTACCAACAGTAAATGTGCCCCAGCTAGTGACGTTCTGGAGGACTTCAGTTCACCCTCAGTCATAACCGTGTCGTTTTGCAAACCGAGTACCCGTTGCAAGCACCCGTATACCGCAGTAGGTAAAAAGGGTTTTTGTAAATAGGTAGTACTGCCAAATGACTCTAAATAAGCCTCAATAGGTTGAAATTCATAGAGCGGCATGACAATACAAGGCGTCTCATTCCCATTCGCTCTAAGTTGTTTTAACAGCCCAATTTCATTTTCAATTCGTGCATCTATAAATACGGCATCTTTTTCACCCGCTTGCTCTACTAGGTCGGTTGCTTGGAAAGAAACTGCACACTGCGCATCAATCTCAAAACGACTCAAACAGGACTGTAAATTACGACTTGAACTTGAGTTGCCATCAATGATTAAGGCATTTTTAATATCAAATTCAGTCAGAGCTTCCGGTTCTTTAAGCGCGTCGTTCACAACCAATGTGAAGCTAAATGTACTCCCAACATCAAGCGCACTCTGACAATGAATTTCTCCATGCATTAATTCCACCAGCTTTTTGCTTATCGCTAACCCAAGGCCAGTGCCCCCATACTTACGAGTAGTCGACGTGTCCGCCTGTGAGAAGGAGGCAAAAAGCTTCGCCTGCTGTTCAGATGTCATGCCAATACCAGAGTCAATCACAGCAAATTTCAAAGTGATATCGCCATCAAATTGACTCTCCAATCTGACATCTAGTAACACTTCTCCACCCAATTCAGTGAATTTCACTGCGTTGCTTCCCAAATTGAGTAATATTTGCGAAATTCGCAGCGGATCGCCAATCAAGTGTGATGGAATAGCAGCATCAATATGCGCGCTAAGCTCAAGACCTTTTTCCTTGGCCTTTACTGAAATAACATCCAAACAGCTTCCGATTGTCTCTTCTAGACAAAACTCCACATGTTCTATATCTAGTTTGCCAGCTTCAATTTTTGAAAAGTCCAAAATATCATTGATAATACCCAGCAGCGATTCAGCACTTCGATGAATTTTCTCTACATAGTTGCGCTGTTTATGATTTAACTGGGTTTCGAGTGCCAAATAACTCATGCCAATAATGGCATTCATCGGCGTTCGGATCTCATGGGACATATTTGAAAGAAAGTCTGACTTTGCTTGTGTTGCACTTTCCGCGCGCTCTTTCGCCTGCTTCAGCGCGGTTTCCAATTCTTTGGCGTCAGAGATATCCATATGAATGCCAAACATTTCTTTACGGCGACTATCTTGATTAATATTGACACTGCGGCCCATACTCAAAATCCACTTCCAACCGCCATCGGCAGTTTTCATTCTAAACTCAGCACGATAAGTCTTAGATTGCTTGCTCAAATGTGCTTGTAAAGCACCTTCCACATGGCCTAAGTCATCAGGATGTAAAAGGCTTCGCCATCGGTTAATCGTTTCTCCATATTGCAACTCAAGCTCACCCTCTTGATACCCCAGCATGGTTGACCAAATTGTATTTGTGACCAGCTTGTCGTTTTGACAATCCCACTCCCAAGTACCAGCATTGGCCCCTTGCATAGCTAACTCCAAACGCTGCTCAGCCTCTTTTAACTCGCTGTATGACAGTGAGTTAGCGAGCGCCACGGCGATATGATTGGCAACTGTACGAAGTACATTCAAGTGAACTTCTTTATAAGCCCGTGGCTTATTCGATTGCACAGTAAACACCCCGAGGACTTTCCCTTCTACAACTAGCGGGGCACAGAAAACGGACTTAGTCTGTTCACCATAAAGGTTATTGCAAGCTTTGAGATCCATCTTCTGCCAGCTCTCATCACTGGCGGCGTAAAACTCCTTACCATTAGCAACACAATAAACGTCAGCACTGCTCACCACTTTGGTGTGGCTTTCTAAAGCCTCGTACAGCTCACCTTGTTGCATAGCGTAAATGTAATCAATGTATTGCTGCTCTTCATAAAATACGCCTACGGCAAAAAATTCGCAGTGTAAAATTGTGCTCAAATGATTGTAAATTGTTTCACTGATCACATGCATATCATAAGTGGCCGCAACCTCTTTACCCACCTCACCTAAAACAACAATATCGCGTGTCCTTCGTGCAATTTTCTGCTCCAATTCAAGGCTATTTGCTCTGAGTTGTTTTACTCTTAGCCAGAATAAGAAAAGTAGCAGTATCACCATTAACACAGGTAAGGTAATTCGAAACCATAAGGTCTGGTACCAAGCTGGCACGCTAACAATAGTCAGTTCAATGCCGGTTTGATTCCACACCCCGTGATTATTACTGCCTTGTACTTTTAACTGGTATTCACCTGGCGGTAACTCGCGATAATTCACGGTGTGATCAGGTGTCGTTGCGCTCCAACCTTCATGGTAACCATCTAACCAAGTACGATATCGGTTGTCACCTGTGGCCTGATAATCTAGCGCGGCAAAGTGAATCGACAAATTTTTATCATTATGATTTAGTAAAACTCGCCCACTTTGAATGTCTATCGCTTTGCCATCAACAAAAGCTTGAGTGAAAGCAACTGGCGGGGCGCTGGTGTTTACACGAACTGACTTAGGATTAAATCCTGTAATACCATCGATACTGCCAAATAAGATGCGATCTTCAAACTTAACGAATGAACGAGCCAAGAAATGATGATTGATCAACCCATCATTGGTAGTGAATTGATGAAAAATACCGTAGGTAGGATCAAATTTAAACACACCACTGGCGCTTGCAAACCATAAAAATCCCTCTTCGTCGGACACAATAGACTTAACGGCAAAGTTGACTTGAGAAGCAGTGTTGACGTACTGCTTAAAAGCTTTCGAGGCTAAGTCAAAGCTTGTTACACCGCGATTAGTCGCGAGCCAAACTTGATTGCCCTGCTGCATTGCGTGGGTGACGTAGTTGCCATTGGGGCCCACTTTATTGCCATAGGCAGTAAACTGCTCAAACTTACCATTTGATGGATCGACTCTAAACACCCCTTCGCCATCGGTACCAGCCCAAACTTGTCCTTCACTGTCGTGAAATACAAACTCTAGATCTTGTTGCGGAATATAATTGCGCTTTTCATCGGTATTTCTATTCCAACGTACCATGCCATCTCGACCAGACAGCACTAGCCACATTTCTCCTGCCCTATCAAAACTCACATGCTCCACAGAGCGACGAGAATCCTGAAGCCAAGAAAGCGTAACTAACTCGAGTTTTTTATTTAGCTCATCCACTTTATATAAGCCAAAACTGGTACCCGCAAATAGTTGCCCCGCTTCATCTCGGGCCAAACTATGAATACGAAGGCGATAGTTGCCTTGAAGTGTCTCCGCATCGGCAAAAGGAATGAATGTTTCTTTGCCATCAAAATGGACTAATCCGCGCCCTGTGCCTAACCAGACCCCGCCCTGAGCCGCCATTTCAGCTGTGAGTACTTGATTAAATAATCCCGACAACAGCTCATCTTGCAGATAATCTTGCCAAGACATAAAGGCAGGCGGGTTTGGAAAGACTTTTTGAACTCCAGAGTAGCGCGTCGCAGCCCACAATAAACCACTATCATCGACTAGTACTTGGCGCACGTCTCTATTTTGTAACAGAGCAAGCTTACTGTTTGGAATAGGTGATAAAAACTGTTCCAGCCTTGGAGAGAATCGATAGATCCCCGCAAAGGTGGCCAATAATATATCGCCGTTAAAGTGCATTAATCGCGTTACACTTGGCAATGTGCCAGTTGGTAAATTGTATGTCTTATACTCATTAATATTTGGATTAAACAACCCAAAGCTTGTTCTGGTAGCAACCCAAATTTGACCTAGTTCATCAACTGAAACCTGTCTAACCTCAGCGTGATCTAGGGAATTTTCCGCCACTCCAAATCCCTGAAATTTCCCGGTATCACGATCTAACCGGTAAAGCCCATTGGATGTGCCAGCCCAGATCCCGCCATTTAGATCTTCGCTAATACTCCATACTCGGTCGTTTCCTATGCTGCTGGGGTCATTATCTACATGTACAAAGCGTTCGAAACTCTGCCCGTCTTCGCGCATTCGATTGAGTCCACCGCCGCTGGTACCAACCCACAAAGTACCATCACGACTCTCAAATAAAGATTGAACTTTATTCGCACCGAGGGACGTAAGCTCATTAGGGTCGTGCTTGAAATGCACAAAATGTTGCTGCTCTCGGACAAATAAGTTGAGTCCACCACCCCAAGTCCCAGCCCATAAGCGACCCTGTTTGTCGAAAAGGAGTGCCCCAACACTATTTGCTGACAGCGAATTAGGATCATTGGGGTCGTGATTAAAGCTGATAAATTCATAGCCGTCATATCGCTTTACGCCATCGGCACTGCCAAACCACATAAACCCTTGCGGATCTTTAGAGACAGCGTAAATTTGCGGGTTTGCCAAACCATTATAGGCTGAAATACTCTCGACTTTTATTTGTGCCCAGCACAATTTGCTGGCAACCAATACAAACGAACTTACCACTACGAGTAATAGCCGCAAAGGCTTCATACCTGACTCCTTGATTGAGTTTTTATTCTCACCGTTTGGTTCTCCTAACAGCCTACGCTGCTTTATGGGATAATTTAGTATCTAAATTTGAATTCTGTATGCATAATTATTAGACACTTTTGAAGAACATGTGCAAAATAAGAACAGTTAATTTTTGTCTAACTATCACTCAGTTATGAAGTCGCGTGCGCAAAGGCAGCTAATTAGCGTTTAATTTTTTTTAAACGGAATCGCGTGGAGGATCCAATGACCAGTAGTGACAGTAGCCAATCCATCACAGTTCTCATTGTAGAGCCCCATGAAACTATCCGCTCGATGATAGCCAGTACAGCCAAAAAACTCGGTGATGTTACAGTCGTACAAAGCTCAAATGGGGTGGACGCCAGAGAAAAGCTCACCTACCACGACATACATCTCATCATCTCAGAGTGGCAATTACCAAAACTCGATGGTATTTCTTTACTACAGTGGGTACGCAGTAACCCACGTACTGCACATATCCCTTTTGTCATGACCTCTGCAACTATAGACCAAAGCAACGTGATGCAGGCCATTCAAAGTGGAGTCTCTGAATACATAGTAAAACCGTTCTCTAGCCAAATTTTACTCTCCCGATTGCAAAGAGCACTCAGCAAACCTGTCAGAGCGATCAAGCAAAATGCAACTGAGCAGGCTCAGCAAGAACACATTACACAAGTGCTGGTTGTTGATGATGTGGCCGATAACATCAAAGTTATCAGTGATATTTTGCGCAAAGACTACAAAGTTAAAGCGGCGCTCAACGGTAAAAAAGCACTGCAAATTTGTGCAATGGAACCTCAACCGGATTTAGTGCTACTGGACATTATGATGCCAGATATGGATGGTATTGAAGTTTGTAAGCGATTAAAGTCAGACCCTCAAACACAGCATATTACCGTGATATTTTTATCTGCTTTAGAGCAAACTGAGCACATCGTAAAAGGTCTAGAATTAGGCGCGGTCGACTATATCACTAAGCCAGCTAACCCCTCAATTGTGCGATCTCGAGTTAAGGCCCATTGCCGCGCCATAGAATCAAACCGATTGATGCGTAATCAGATCGATACCATGATGGAAAATGCCAAGCTCCAAGATCAATTTGATAATATGAACCAACATCAAATTATTGCACCTATACGAGATATTCAAAGCGCAAGCAGCAAGCTCTCCGATCATTTAAATGAGCCAGAAAAAGCCCAACAGTATTTGGATCATATTCAACAGCATTGCCAGCAACTCCAGCTCCATGTAGACAATATGCAAGCACTGCAGAAAATAGAACGAGATGAATACTCTCTGTCGATTTCAACTATTCCTCTATACGAGGTGGTTGAAAAAGTTCTATTGGGGCTCAGCCACATTATTTCCAAAGAGCAAATCCAAATAGCAAACAACCTTGCACCTGGGTTAAAAATTAAAGGCGACCAGCAATTGCTTTTTACGGTGCTTACCCAGCTTATTCAAAATGCTTTAGAGGCTTCGAATACACAAAAATTAGTGAGTATCAGTGCACGCAGCGACAACCAAGTGCATACCTTGAGTATTCTAAATTCAGACCCTATCCCCGCGTCAATCCGCAGTCAATTTTTTGAGAAATTTGTCTCCCATGGCAAAGGAGAGCGCTCAGGGCTAGGTACTTACACGGCTAAAAAGCTCACGGAAAAACAAAATGGCTTTATTGAATATCGCAGTGATGAAGAGTCTGGTACCGAAGTATTTGTGAGTATGCCAATCGGTTAATGCAGTTGGACTCTTTCACCTTTATAAAGCAGGGATGCATACGTATTCAAAACAAAATATTTACAAAAGTGCTACCTTAGCAATTCTAGGCGTATAAAAATCGCGCAACATTCTTGCAAGGAATAGCCATGTCTACTTTAAAAAATAGCTTTTGCACCTATAAACGTACCTGCTGCTATATATTTGCAGCATGCTTACCTTTGAGCTTCTCTCCAACCAGTAGCGCCACCGACGATGTAATGCTACAGGGATTTTATTGGGATGTTCCCGTTGATGAGCAAAACAAAAATGGGATTTGGTGGGACAACTTAGCCAATAAAGCCCCCGCACTATCTGAAGCGGGTTTTTCTAGTATTTGGATCCCACCGCCTTCAAAAGGTAATTGGGGGATCATTGATATGGGATACGGTATTTATGACCATTACGACTTAGGTACTTACGACCAAAAAGGCACGATAGAAACTCGTTTTGGTAGCCAACAAGAATTGAGTGAGATGATTGCCAAGTTGCAACAAAATAATATAGATGTTTACGCCGATGTCGTACTCAACCACATCTATACCAATGAACAAGATAGCGAACCTAACCCCGCAGTCAAAGCTTATGCTCAGCACAAAGCACATAACCATCAACATGTAGCCTATCCAAGCAATGAAATAAGTTGGCAATTGAAAGGTGTACAGGGGCGAGTTTTTATCAAAATCCAAGGTTATGGTTCAACGATGCCATGGGCGCAAGACATCAATCAACGTGGCTACCAGCTCACAATTACCGACAGTAAAGGAAAGCAGGTTACAAACAGTACCCATGTTGAACAAGAGCCAAACGATGGCAATTTTTCAACAATCCGTGCAGGTAATAATGCTTTTCCAGGCCTGAATTTAGCGCTGCGCGGCCAAATTATCGATAAACAAGACATTGACGAATACTATTTAGATATTGCCACAAAAAGCGACCTATTTATCACTCTAAGCGCCAAGCAAGGCCCTATAACCAGTACTCAGGATTGGACAGACGCAGCCCAAAGTAATGGCTACTTTCCCGTTGAGGTTTGGCAACAAGCCAATGGTTCTGCGCCAACAGTTGAAATTACTGACACGCATTTAGTTGCCCATACCAATACAAAAATCACGCCCCCACAACGTAATCAATACGCTAATATTCCCAATACAGATGATGGTTGGCAGTTCAGTGATTTTCATCCAGTTGATGAGCATGACTGGCTAGGGGAGTTGGGTAGTGACAACATAATCACTAACACCAAAATGTTTGGTAATGACAGCAACACCTTTTCTCCTCGTGTACAGCAAAAGTTAATTGACTGGGGAAAGTGGCTCAAGACGGAGCATAAGTTCAATGGGTTTCGACTCGACTTTGTACGCGGATTCCAACCTGAATTTGCCGCACAGTGGGTAAAAAGCTTGCCAAAAGAACAGAACCAGCAGCCTTTTGTTGTAGCCGAATATTGGGGTGGAGATAGCAGCATCAAAGCTTGGGTCGATACCGTCAAGGCACATGGTGCGGACATTGATGTATTTGACTTTCCTTTAAAGTCAGCACTGACACAGATGACGAATCAAAATCAGCACTTTGATATGCGTACACTCAATCACGCGGGGCTTGTACGTAACCAAACAGGCAACCAACTAGCCGGAACAGAGGTTGTCACCTTTGTAGAAAATCATGATACCGGTAAAGAACATGACAAGTGGGTGAATAAGGATTTTAAGATGGCGTATGCTTACATTCTAACCCATGAAGGAAAGCCCACCGTATTTTATTCACATTACTATGGCGTAAAGCAGCATGACTACCATGACCCATCCAAGGAAATTACTGCGCCAATCACATTACAGCAAAATATCAACCAGCTTATATTCGCCCGAAATACTTATCTAGATGGCGAACTAAGTGTGTTATCACAGTCTGGTAATCCATTTGGTGATGTACAACACGTTTATGTGGCAAGACGCAATGGCAAAACATCGAAACAAGGCGCCATAATCGTGCTCAACAACCATGATTCACAACGCAAGGGGCTCTGGGTTACAACCCATGCTAATGGCTTGTCAAACTTTGCAGGTAAGACCCTAGTTAATGCCTTTGAGCCAAGTGATACGGTCAGAATTTATGAAGATGGTCGAGGCTATTTCAGCGCTCCTAGTAGAGGCTACGCTGTTTACGTTTTACAAAGTGATTACGTTCCTTACCCAGTAAACTAGCCCACTATTTACAATGGCTTACGAGTGCGCCAACGCCCTGTTAAGCCATTGTTTTTGCTAACTGCGCTTCAATACCTTGCAAACACACTCCGATACTTAACGGCACCTGTCTACTGAATGTGTAAAGTGCAAATACTGGATTGCTCGTAAGCTGATGATCAGGAAAGACGGGATGCAAATTGCAATTTGGCTCTGCTAATTTAAATTCGGGCACTAATCCAATACCCGCGCCGCTATTAATCAATGCAAAGCTGGTATCAAATGAATTAACCACGCAATTTGCGATGGCAGTGAAATGTTCACTCTCCCCTTTTTCATTTATCAACGTATGTTGTATATCAGTACCTTGCCAAAGGTTTGCAATATACCTTTGATGACCAAGATGATAATTTTTCACAGCTTCAGCCGTGCCACACAATACATCCTTAAACTCACCAATCAAACGCTGTTTCGCGTCACAATCTTTTGAGTTACCCACACGAATGGCCAAGTCGATATTGTCTTCCAGCAAATCTAACTGTCTATCATCAGCAATCAGCTCAGGTTCGAGTTGCGGGTGCGCAATGCACACTTTAGCCAGTGCCGGTGCAATCAATGTGGACATCAACGCATTAGGCGCGGTTATTCGGACCTTCCCTTTAGCAACCTGACTAAACTGCTGTGCTTCATGCCAAGCATGTAATGCCGTTTGGTTGAGTACCTTACATTGCTCATAAAACGTTTTTCCTGCCGGCGTTAAACTCTGCCTTCGAGTTGTACGTTTGAGCAATGTTACACCCAAATCTTGCTCCAAAGCTTTGAGGTGCTGACTAAGTACGGACTTCGATAGTTCCAATGAGTTGGCGGCGGCGGTAATAGATCCACTTTCTACAATATGTGCGAACAATGACATGTGACGCAATTTGTTCATTGATTGTCTCTTTTAATTAAACAATACGTTCTATTTATTCTGTTTTTATAATGTAATAAATTTTCTAAACTGTGACAAACTTAATCTAACGGATAACGATAATGACAGAATCACAAGCACTCACGCGTTGCAAAGCAGGTATCGCCGCATGGCAACACGCATTCAATAACCAAGATGCCAAAGGCTGTGCGGCACAGTACTGCCATGATGCTGTTATGCATGCGCGACCATTTGGTACCTTTACAGGGCGCGAGCAAATCGAGCAATTTTGGCGAGATATCATTTCACAGGGCTTTACCAACGTTGAATATACTGATGTTGATTGGCAAGCATCACCACAAGGGGGCTACCTACTAACATCTAAATGGACCATGAACAAGGCATATGGAGTTGTACACAAAGAGCATTGGATAGTGGAAGACGATGGCCACGCGAGATTAATATTTGACGAATTTGAAGTACAAGGTGAGCGATAGCTTAAGCTTTCAATGCCGACCCCAATTGAGCAGTGCCGGCTGAACAATGACTACTGTGCCTTTTGTGAGGGCTGGACATAAGCTTCAGTGCCCCATAAAGGCACAGTTGACAAGCTGTGTTTAAAACTGCCCGACGTTTCTTTGGTACTATATGACAAATACATGAGTGTTTGACTCTTGGGATCATAAATCCGACGTACCTTCATAGATTTTAAAAAGATACTTTTAGATTTTTTAAATACCACTTCTCCGGATTTGGACTTATCTATTTGCGCTATCATTTGCGCTGTGATTTCACCAGTCTGACGGCACGAAATTGAACTGTCGCTCGGATCCGATAGACTGAGATCCGCCTCAACACTGGCAACATGACAGGTTACCCCTGTCACCACAGGGTCTATCATTGAGTCTAACTTAATGTCTTTGAGCGTAAACAAGCCCAGTGACACATCACCTACTTCGCTATCTGAGCAACCAGCTAACAACAATAGTGCTATTCCACACAGTATTGGCTTTTTCATATCACTCCCTCTTGTAAAGTAACTGTTTTATCCTAAGGTTGATTAAATTAAACCATAAATCAATGAACACTACTTTGCATTATCTCGATCTTACGCAATAAAAGTCACCGGAAATACCTACAAGTTTGTTATTCATCATTTAGCGAGGCAAAATGTACACTCAACAAAAGAGTGAAGAACGTAACAATGATAAAATTTTGCCCCTATGAATTAGTCCCTGCGAGTTTTAATGTTTGGCGCCCAGTTTACCTTGAAGTTGCTAAAGCAGTTATCGCACGCCTGAGTGACCCTCGTTTTGAGTTTATTCATTTTGGCTCTTCATCATTTGAAGTCGGTGGAAAAGGCATCATAGATATTTCGATTCTTTATCAGGCAGGTTGCCGAGAACAGGCAGTAAGCCATTTAGAAAGCTTTGGATTTACCGCACAACATAGCGATACTCCATTTCCTGATACACGGCCTCGCAAAGACATTGGTGTGATATTTGATGACGAAAAGTTTAATATTCATGCCCACGTTATCGAACTCAATAGCGAAGAGCATTTAAAACAACTCGCTTATAAACAACATATGCTTGCTAACCCTGATGATAGAGCAGCCTACGAACAACAAAAGCAGGCTGTACTAGCCACGGGTAAGCGCCATCAAGACGAGTATGGAAAAGCTAAATCACCGTTTGTTAAAGCGCTTTTAAGTCGCCTGTAGTAAGTCCATTTCGCCTTGATATAGAGGGCCACTTACTTGGTGTCAGTAAGTGGTCTTAATGTGTGCTTAAACTGGCGCTGGGTTTGCCTTGTCAAACTGCAACTCACATAACCTCTGATACAACCTCGACTCCTCAAGAAGTGTTTGGTGAGTACCGGTTGCTACAACCTGGCCTTTATCCATTACCACAATCAAATCTGCATGTGTCACGGTTGCGAGGCGGTGGGCTATTATCAATGTTGTACGCGTATGCATCAATTCGTTAAGCGCAGCTTGCACGTGAAACTCACTTTGTGCATCCAATGCGCTGGTTGCCTCGTCAAGCAATAGAATGTCTGGGTCTTTTAAAATCGCTCGCGCAATAGCAATACGTTGTTTTTGACCACCGGAAAGCCGTACTCCCTGCTCTCCTAAAAAGCTGTTATAACCCTCAGGTAACTGCTCAATAAAGTCATGAGCGTGGGCGCGCTTTGCCGCTTCAACAACTTGTTCGTCCGACGCATTTGGATTGCCATAACGAATATTGTGCCAAACGTCAGAGCTAAACAGCACTGGATGCTGAGGCACCATCCCCATACTGTGTCGAAGATCTGTCAAAGAGAGTAATTTTATGTTTTCACCTCGGCACTCAATCTCACCAACTTGTGGGTCATAAAACCTCTGCAGTAATTCAAACAATGTTGTTTTTCCCGCACCCGAAGGGCCTACCAAAGCAACGATTTTGCCCTGCTCAATATTCAAGTTTATTTCCTTAAGCGCGGCAGAATCCGGCCTAGACGGGTAATAAAAGTCAACATTATTAAACGAAATGGCGGTTTCGCCATGGGCCTTCATTTCATTGGTATTAGGCACGTTTTGAATCAAACTTTTGATCTTTAGCAACTCAAGTAAGCGACTAGCAGCACCTGCCGCGCGTTGCAACTCACCATACACTTCCGCGATTGTCGCAACAGACGTGGCTACCATAATGGCATAAAAAATAAATGCGCCAAGCTCACCTCCTGTCATGCGACCCTCTAGCACGTCCATACCACCAACCCACAACATCGCACTGATAGCCCCAAAAGTGAGAAAAATCACAGCTGCGATTAAAAAAGAGCGCTGTTTAATGCTTTGCTTAGCAACCCCAAACGCTTTTTCAACCTCTCCACCAAACGATTGCTTCTCCTTTTCCTCATGGGTGTAGCTTTGTACAACCTTAATATGCTGGATTATTTCACCAGCGTAAGTGCTAATATCAGCAATCGCACTTTGATTGTTTTCAGACAGTTTACGTACCCGCTTACCAAATATCATGATGGGCACTAACGTAAGTGGCACACAGGCTATTACCAGTAAGGTGAGTTTTAAATTCGTCACTAACAGCATGATTAGTCCACCGATCAGCACCAGTGAACTTCTAAGGGCCATGGAAAAAGATGAGCCCACAATCGACTGTAATAAGGTCGTATCTGTGGTCAATCTAGACATCAATTCACCGCTACGGTTTTCCTCAAAATAACTCGGGTGCAAATGTACTATTTGATTGAACACTGCCTTTCTAATATCTGCACTTACTCGCTCTCCTAGCCAACTCATCAGATAAAATCGGCAAAATGTTCCCACGGCAACCAAGGAAATTAATATCACCAAACTGCCAATGGCTTGGGTCAATTGTTCCCTAGAGCCAGCAATAAACCCGCTGTCGATAACAAACTTCACTCCCTGACCAATAGATAAGTTCAGAGCTGCTGTAACCAACAGTACAAACAGTGCCAAAGCAGCAACCCATTTATAGGGTTTTATAAAAGAAACAATGGGTAATAAACTAGTAATGGCCCGTTCAGGCTGGGTGTCTTTGGCACTCAATAGCAACTCCTTAAATTGAATAGCGCTCTATATGTCGGTGAAATCAAAAACTTCGACAGCATATTGCAATTGTATAAGTCTGCCACAGCTCTATTATTAAAAACACTGCCATAATTATCGGCCTTTTTGAAAAACATCGCCGTTTTAAGTTTTGGTGATTTACGACTAAAAACGCGCATTCAAATAAAGCTTAAAATACAACCACAACAAGTGTAGAATAAGTTATAACTAAAAAGAATATCTAAACTACTAAACGACACTTAACTGAAATTGTTCAGCGCGACAGGAGCAAGATAAAATGAAAAGCTGGGTTAAACAAAGCATTGCCAAAATAGAGGCGGACCAAAATCGGTCTGCTGATACACACTTATTTAAGTTCCAAATTCCCCAGTTCAATGACATTTATCTATATCTTAAAGATGAAAGTACCCACCCCACAGGTAGCTTAAAACATAGACTTGCGCGCTCATTATTTCTGTATGCTTTGTGTAATGGCAAAATCAAAGAGGGCACGCCAGTAATTGAAGCCTCTTCAGGCAGCACAGCCGTTTCTGAAGCCTACTTTGCTCAAATGATTGGCGTCCCTTTTGTCGCCGTAATGCCAGCTTCAACCGCTCAAAGCAAGATTGACCAAATCCAATTTTATGGTGGGCAATGTCATTTTGTAGAATGTGCAACAGACATGCATGACACAGCAGTTGAGCTAGCCGAAAAGTTAGATGGCTATTTTATGGATCAGTTTATGTATGCCGAGCGCGCTACGGATTGGCGCGGTAACAATAATATTGCTGAAAGCATTTTCAATCAAATGAAGTACGAGCCTCACCCAGTGCCAGATCTTGTGGTGATGGGCGCCGGCACAGGCGGCACATCAGCAACACTTGGCCGCTATATTTTGTATAAAGGTTATGCAACGGAACTGATGGTAGTTGATCCTGAATTTTCGGCATTTTATGAGGGCTACACACAAAAAAGCGATGCTATTTGTACTGGTCGTTCAAGTCGAATAGAGGGAATTGGACGCCCTAAAGTTGAAAAGTCATTTCAGCCTGATGTTATTGATCACATGATGCAAGTACCAGACGCCGCAAGCATTGCTGCAATGCTGTGGTTAGAGGAGTTTACTGGAAGAAAAGCAGGGCCTTCTACAGGAACAAACTTATGGGGCGCATTATGTGCCGCAGAAAGCATGAAAAACAACAACAAGGGCGGCGCCATCGTAACGCTTATCTGTGATAGTGGTAATCGCTACTTAAACACCTATTACAATCCAGAGTGGGTAGAAAAACACATCGGCGACATCACCCCCTACCAAGCAAAGTTAAACGAGTGGTTTAGCGTGTAATCCTCAAAAGGCCTGTAAAATGTTACAGGCCTTGGCTATTTGCTCATCGCTATAGCGACCAACATGATTGGCGGCTATGCATGCATTAAAATGTGTCTCAACAGCCGCTCTGACTTGCTTGCTCCACTTTTGTTCATACTCAGGACGCCTCATTATTTCGCAATAAGACTCAATCAATACCTTCAAAAGTTTAACCTCTAAAAAGGTCTGCTCTGAAGTTTGCTTTTGTGCAAACTGGCGTTGGTAGCTTAATAACATTGGTTGGATCACATGAGTATAAAGTGGCTTATATAAATCACTTTGGCTTTTTAATCGTAAATATGACAAAGCCTCTTCATGATCAGTAGTGGCATAAAAAATCGAACGTGTATTTAAAACATCCAACAATTTGTTATCACCAAACACTAAGGTATACACCCCCTGTTGCCACATATTTTCAGCACGCACTTCCCAGCGGTTCGAGGTAATAAATTTATCCACATCGACCAAAGCAATGCTTTCAAATTTATCCGTTAATGGATCTGTCGCCCGCCTACCTAAGTGATAACGCACCGTAATAAAAGGGTTTTGCAAGGAGTCTTCAAGCAAACCTTGTAGTACAGCCTCTTTTTTTTGACCTAACTGTTGCATGGTAATAACTGACATATTCGTTGAGTATTTATCGTTACCGCGGTTAGGATTGAAATAATTAAGCCATGATTTCATTTAGTCTTTCCAAACACCTTCAGCCACCTGTCCCTGCACATTTACCTCACTACGGCGGAACTCCATATCTTTGCCAGCGCGCCTTTTATCTGCGTAATCCTGCATCAAATTTACAATTGTTGGGGTCAGTTGAATGATCGCGTATATATTCACCATGGTCATCAGTCCAAGTGACATATCAGCAAGGTTCCATGCCTCTTTTAAACTGGCATTTGCCCCCCAAACTACCATACATAAATAGAGCGCAGTATAAGCCCCTTTTCCCCATTTATTGTCTAGATGAAAGAAGTGCAGGTTACTTTCGGCATAAGCATAATTTGCAACCACTGAGGTAAAAGCAAATAAAGTAATAGCTGCTGCAATAAAGTCATCACCATAATCACCAAAATGTACCGACATAGCGTATTGAGTAACGCCAATTCCGGCGATTTCTCCGCTAGATCCAACGCCCGCGAGCAATACCACCACTGCGGTACAACTACACAGCACGATGGTATCTAAAAATACCCCTAACATTTGTATATACCCTTGGGCCACAGGATGATTTGGCTTTGGTGCTGCGCCAGCTGCTGCATGCGGCACACTCCCCGCACCAGCTTCATTGGAATACATGCCACGTTGGATACCACTTTTGATTGCAGCTCCCAACGCTCCGGCAGATGCTTCTGTCAACCCAAATGCAGAAAGTACGATGTCTAAAAGCAGAGCGGGTAATTGGGTAAAGTTCATTGCAGCAATAATCACGGCGGTTGCGACAAAAGCGAGTCCCATCCATGGTACGACTAATTCAGCAAACCTTGCAATACGCTTAAACCCGCCCATTACAATTACGCCAGCAACCGCTGCGATCACAATTCCACTTGTACTTGTCGAAATTGCAAAAGTATTATTCAGAGCTTCAGCAATCGTATTGGCTTGCATTGCACTAAAACTCGCCCCATAACCCAAAAATAAGCACAGAGAAAAAAGCACTGCTAAGCCCTTTTGGTTGAGCCCTAAGCGGATGTAATAAGCTGGCCCACCCCGAAACTCTTTGTGGCTATCTCGCACTTTGTAAAGCTGCCCAAGTACACTTTCGGCAAACCCCGTAGCCATACCAAGCAGTGCGATAACCCACATCCAAAACACAGCACCACTACCACCTAAAGAGATGGCCATTGCAACACCAGCCAAGTTACCCGTACCGACGCGCGCACTTAACCCCGTGCACAATGCTTGAAATGAGCTGATCCCTTGTGGGTCTGATTTACCCTCTTTTTTTAGCAGTTTAAACATATGCGTAAACTCACGCAGCTGTATTAAACGCAACCGAACACTAAACCAGACTCCGGCAAACAGCAGGACATAAATGAGGAGCTGGCCATCTCCCCACAACAAATTATTCATTGGCCCAACTATAAACTCGCTCATAATGCCTACCCTGATCTGCGTATCGGTTATGGAATAAGACTCAATGCTTCAAGCAACTGGTATTCTTGACTTAAAGTAACTGATTGTTAACATAACAACAGTTTAAACATTGTACAAATTAACCCATTGTCCGAGACAACCATAATCACTACACATTGTGAGTATTTAATAACGCTTCAAACCAACCTAGTGGACATCTCATGTTAAATCGTATTATTCAGTTTTTTCCTTTGTGGGCTTTACTACTTAGCGCCATAGCTTTTGCATCGCCGGAGATCTTTGCACAATTTAAATTCGCGATTATCCCACTACTTAGCGTCATTATGTTAAGCATGGGATTAACCCTAACTCTGGCTGACTTTAGCCGTGTTGGAAAATCATTGAAAGCTGTTTTACTGGGCGTTTCACTGCAATTTATCGTGATGCCTCTGGTTGCCATGTTGCTGATTTATACATTGCAATTAAGCGCCACACTCAGTATTGGTATGATTTTAGTGGGGTGCGTCGCGGGCGGCACAGCGAGTAATGTCATGTGTTTCTTGGCAAAAGGTGATGTGGCCTTATCTATTTCTATGACGGCAATCAGTACTTTACTTGGGGTTATTTTAACACCTTTGCTTATTTCATTTTATGTTGGGCAATTGGTAGAGATTCCAATCCTCGCTATGATGCTAAATCTAATTAAGATTGTACTCGCGCCAGTATTGCTTGGGTTGGTACTAAATATGCGCTTCAAAAACACAATCAAAACAGTACAGCCTATACTGCCCCTCATTTCTATGCTGGCCATTATCTTTATCATTGCTGTGATTGTCGCGCTCAACAAATCTCAAATTATGGCTCTTGGTCCATTCATTTTAGTTGCTGTAATCCTTCACAATGGTATCGGATTATTGGCTGGCTATTGGGTCACACGCTGGTGTGGATTTCATGAGCGAGTGTGCCGGACAATTGCTTTTGAAGTTGGCATGCAAAACTCAGGACTCGCCGTCGCATTAGCCATGAAATTTTTTGCGCCATATTCTGCTGCGCTAGCAGGCACGTTATTTTCAATTTGGCATAATATCAGTGGCTCTATTTTGGCAAGTTATTGGAGTAGACGCCCGACTTCTGATGAGACAACAGAAACGCAAGTACAGAGTGAGCAATTGCAGAACTAAGTAACAACTTACTGAAGCGTTTCAAGTTTTAAAGACACATGAGTAGAGACCTCAAACCCCAAGGTATTGCGGTCTTTCTTTAGTTCACAATAAACACGATATTGACCGCCAGATTGAAAATTGAAAATCCCTTCAACACTGCCTGAATATTTTGCATTGGCACATTTAGCTTGAATGCGGTAAACCCCAGGTTGCATTTTCATGGTCGAAAACGTTGCGCTGACATAAGGTAGTCGTCCGCTTAACTCTTTGCCTTGCTCGTTCCAAATGTATTCTATTTCGGCCAAATAATCGTTAGCGTAGCTGCGTGGCCCCTGCTCCAAATGCACTAGGGCTAATTGGCTATGTTCACGGTTTTCGGGATTGTAGGTAAACGAGGTTGTTTGGCATGCACAAAGCATTAAAGGCGCAAAAATTAAAGTAAGTGCATACTTAAAACGCATTATCAATTCCTTATTGCTAGTCAGTTGCCTTTCCAAAGTTCTCAATAGTTCAAAAGTCTTATTTTATGGCTCGCCGTAAGCACTACGCTGCCATAAAATAAGGCTCTTGGCCTTGATGTTTTGCCTTTCTACGGAAACTCCCTTTACCTTTTTTCGCTTTTTCAACTTTACTTTTGAACAGTGGGCTAGTTACTAATGCTTTCAAAGCATTATCTTTGATCTCTCCACGCTGGTGGGCGTGTTTTATTTTTTTACTCATTGTGTTTCCATGTTTATTGAATGATTAATTGCCGCATTATTATTCATGTTCAATCGTCTCATCGCAAGCTCTATCACTTTAAAAGTGCCACTCACAACCTGTATTAATAGTACATTATGAAAGATATTATGTCCCAAGGACTCTTATCTTAGTATCTAGGCATTTAGTCACTTTTATGCCTAAAATGCATAAAGTAAGTTGAATGACCTAAAGCATATTTATGGCATCAGTTTCTG
This sequence comes from Pseudoalteromonas luteoviolacea DSM 6061, assembly GCF_001625655.1. Taxonomy (GTDB): domain Bacteria; phylum Pseudomonadota; class Gammaproteobacteria; order Enterobacterales; family Alteromonadaceae; genus Pseudoalteromonas; species Pseudoalteromonas luteoviolacea. The sequence continues at coordinate 28,197 of NZ_AUYB01000148.1, forward strand.
TTCACGAAGGTATTTCAATTAGCTATCAAGATGAGGGTGATAAACAAGCGCCAGCTATCGTCTTAATAATGGGGCTCGGTGCGCAAATGACATTGTGGCCTGATGAATTGTTTTACGGCTTAGTACAAGCAGGGTTTCGTGTAGTCCGATTCGACAATCGGGATGCAGGGCTGTCTACGCAGCTTGAGCAGCATGGGCAACCCAGCTTAATCAAAACCTGGCTGAGCTCACGCCTCCCAATCCGTACAAGTGTTCCATATACACTAGAAGAAATGGCATTAGATACACTTGCATTAATGAAGGCACTCAAAATCAAACGCGCGCATTTAGTTGGAGCATCTATGGGTGGGATGATTGCCCAGCTAATTGCCGCCAAGCAAAAGAAAAAAGTATTAAGCTTAACCTCAATAATGTCTTCATCATCCTCATTGAAGCTGACACATTCAAATTTTAAAGTATTCATTAAACTTGCCGGCATGCGGCCTGACAAAGCCAACCGAGATGCTGCTATTAATTATAATATTCGCCTCAATCAGTTGATAGGCAGCCCAGGATATCCACAAGATGAGCTTACTCTTAAACGTCAAGCCATTGAAACAGTTGACCGAGCCTATAACCCGCATGGATTCCAAAGACAGTTAGCCGCGATGGCGGCCAGTGGCTCTAGACAAAATCTTATGTCAAAAGTTAAAGCGCCTACTTTGGTCATTCATGGTGCTGCTGATCCAATCATACCCAGTCAAGAAGGAGAAAAAACTGCACGGCAAATCCGTAAATCCAAACTCAAAATAGTGCCTGGTATGGGGCATAATTTTCCGCCCGAGCTAACACCTAAACTTATCAAGTGGATTGCAAAACACGTTCGTAAAAGCGAAGCCAAACGTGCAAAAAAATTGGCCCAAAAAGCGCAAAAACCAGATTGGGGAAAAAAGCCGTTGACTTAAATTGGCGAGTGAAAATATAGCGCCCTCAAGCAGTGGCAAAAAAAGCCCACCCTTAATAGATGAGCTCCAAGGCTTGGGAGGCAAGAACCTAATATTAATGGGGTTTACCTGACCTGAACGAGTGAAACTAAATTGAGTCATTAAATCAGGGTGAAAGACTCAGAATAAAAATCGACAATACATCAGCAGACGTTGTACTCTCTCGCTGGTAATTCGATTATACAGAATGAGTACTACATAATATTTAAGGTATCATTCGAAGAAGAGTTACCTTTTGATGTTTCTTTATGAATTGAGGAGTGGAGGTTTTTATGCTTAAAGTCACCTTGGAGCAATGGCGAATGTTTAAAGCTGTCGTCGATTTTGGAGGCTTTAACCAAGCTTCTCAACAGATCCACAAGAGCCAGTCTAGTATTCACAATTCAGTAAATAAAATCGAAACCGCCCTCGGCGTAAAGCTCTTTCGAATAGAAGGTCGTAAAACTGTACTCACCGAAGCTGGTGAGTTGATGCTACGCCGAGTTGAATACCTCCTCGATGAAGCAAACAAAGTGGAAACCATTGGTACTAACCTTGCTGAAGGCATTGAAACTAAGCTACGAATTGCCATTGATGAGATTTTCCCCTCACATATGCTCTATCAAGTGTTAGACAAAGTCTCTCGCGAGTTTCCTTTTTTGCGTATCGAACTCGTTGAATCTGTCCTCAATGGGGCCAATGAGCAACTTGAAAATGCCTTAGTGGATATTGCGGTTTCGGCCTTTACTCTTGAAGGGCTATTTAGCGAAGAGTTGTGCCAAATTGATTTTATCGCTGTTGCCAGCCCTGAACATGCTTTGCACCAAACAACTAGACCACTTACACTGGAAGATCTCAAGTCACATCGTCAAATTGTTGTACGCGACTCCGCCGTTGCAAAAAACCATGATTCAGGATGGCTGCAAGCTTCACAGCGCTGGACTGTTAGTCATATGCGAACCTCTATCGACATGATTAAAAAAGGTTTTGGTTTTGCGTGGCTGCCAGTCCCCCTCATTGAGCAAGAACTAAAAACTGGCGAACTAGTACCACTTAACTTGCAAACTGGCCGCACTCGTAAAGCGCAGTTACATTTGACCTTTGTAGATGGTGACAGTTTAGGCCCAGCTGCCAGAGCGTTTTTAGGCGAGCTTAGATACCACAGTATGATGTTGCCTACATCTCAACTTGCATTAGACAACATCACATAAATACACAATGAGTTTTTCCGTCTACACTACATCAGTGTTCGACATAATAATAACGTGACATCAAGGGAAGTATGGGCTCATGACAGAACAAGAACTCGTAAAGCGCTTTTATCAAACTCAACATTGGAGTGCACTGAATGAGCCACTTGCTCAAAGTACTAAACAGGCTCTAGAGCAAGATACCTTGTTGTTAAAACAGGTTGCCAAAGGCGAGCTACCGGCAACTTTGAGGTTGTGGGAATGTCCACAATCTCTGATTGTAAGTCGAAAGGAAGCCAAACTCCCTCATTTCGAACTCGCGTGTAATACCTTAGCTCAACTTGACTGGCCTGTTGCAGTTAGAGACAGTGGCGGCACCGCTGTACCTCATGGCCCAGGGATTTTGAATTTTTCACTTATCTTTGCTCAAACAAAAGAGCAAACGCTCGACGTAGATGCCATTTATATTGCCTTGTGCGAACCTATACGAAGTGCACTCAGTAGTTTAGGTATCCAAAGCGAATACGGAGAGACCCCCGGCGCATACTGCGATGGACGTTTTAACCTTAATATTGAGTCATTAAAAGTGACTGGTACAGCTCAACGTATCACCTTATCTGGTTCAAACCCTCATGGCTTGCATCGGGGCGTGCTCGCCCAAGCGATGATCATGGTAGAAGCGGATCCACACTACACTACAGGCATAGTTAATCAGTTTTACAAGTTGGCAGGCGCAGATAACCTTTATGATCCAGCCGCCTCGACCAGCGTCGACAAACACTTAGCTGGCAGCTACGCTGCGGGCAAATTAACGGAAGTATTGAGGCAAGAGCTATTACTTAGTGTCGATAACTTTTGCTCCTGACCAAATAAAAAACACCAAAAAACAACTTGGAAAGAATAATTTATTGCGTTAATTTTTTAAACTCACGGTGATAAAACTAATGTTTGATTGAAAAGTTGTACGGATATCAACGTGAATAAACAATTTAAAATAAAACAAGGAAATTATTATGAAGTTGAAACTTAAAGCAAAAGCACTAAAAACATTAAGCGCTGACCAACAGCGAGTTCCTACTCAGCTAACTAGGCAGGTTGGCGCAGGTAAGTTCCCTGTCACTATCTCAACCTGTGGTAGTGATATATGTGGTCATGATACCTGCATATAGTCTTCCAAAAAATGGCCTGTTTTATGACATTTAACAGGCTACTAATATAGAGCTGTTTCACGTCTATTTCACACCTGAGCACGAATACTTGAACAAAAAGGAGCCCGGTGATGACAATTAGACACGCAATATATACCTGCCTACTTGCCACTTTCTCTACATTGGCTTTTGAAGATACTCATCAAAAGTTTGTAGAAAAAGCAATCGCAAAATTTCAGGCCACTGAACGACATAAATGGACCTTCACTTATCACAACAATGAAGTAGAAGAAGGCGAGAAAACTGAAGTTTACGCACAATACCTGCCACAAAAACCTCGTGGAGAGCGGTGGCAATTACTCAAATTTAATGGCGTGCCCCCCACACAACAGCAAGCTAAAAAATTTGCGTCAAACCGCGAAAATGAGGGTTATAGTATAAAGCTCACAGAGCTAATTAATCCGAATTCGCTTTCTTTACAGGGAGAAACAAGCCAAACCATCACATTTTCTTATCCCGTTCAGCTCGCTGATCTGGGTAAAGATGCAATTGGAAAACTTACAGGCTCCGTGACAATCAATAAATCCACAGCCAGCATTGAAGAAGTTAATATTATCAATACGGACGAGTTTAGCCCTGTCGCACTGGCTGATATCCGCCACTTTAAATTAAACATGCAATTTCAGACAATCAAAAATAGTGTCTTACCTAAGAGTACTTACATGGAAATGAATGGCACTTTCTCTTTCTTTATTGATATTGAAGAAACCTCAAAAACAACCTTTTCCAACTACCAATTTTTAGAACTGAATCAATTGTAACGACTCAGAAGGTAACCTTCCGAGTCGTTACCTTCATCTGCGCCTACACCAAACTCTCATCCTGATTTTATCAATAAAAGTGTCATGCTCTAGTGCTAACTTATGGGTAGCTTCAATAATAATTAACTGACATATGTTGGACAGATAAAGATAGTTTCAATTATGCAAAGCGTCATAGATATTCAATGGTGGCAATTGGCCGCTTTTAGCCTCACACTGATCATTCCTTTTTATATTAATTTTCACTATCAGCTCGGCTTTGCCAAAGAAACCATGGTAGGCCTAGGTCGCATGACTTTGCAGTTGATTATGATAGGTTTGTACCTGGAATTTTTATTCCAATTAAATAATTTTATGGTCAATCTCAGCTGGTTGATTATCATGGTTGGGGTGGGTACCTCAGCGATTGTCAGCAAGACAAAACTGCCTCTGAAACCCCTCTTCTTTCCTGTCGCTATGAGTCTCGCAGCTGGGCTGTTTCCACTACTAGTGGTACTCGCTATGGCTGTGATTAAACCCCAACCGTACTACCATGCTCAATATACTATCCCACTTGCAGGTATGCTGCTTGGCAATAGCTTGACCAGCAATATTGTGTGCTTGCAGAGCTTTTTCTCATCCTTAAAAGAGCGCTGGCCAGAATATCAAGCTGCTTTGTCGTTAGGAGCTTCTCCAATCGACGCAACTCGCCCTTTCGTCCAACATTCATTGCAACATGCTTTAACGCCCATGCTGGCGACTATGGCCACAACGGGTTTGGTAACCATTCCAGGCATGATGACAGGTCAAATCCTCGGCGGAGCCTCTCCCATGGTTGCAATTAAGTATCAGTTGATGATCATGATAGCCATTTTTGTGATGATGAGTATTTCAAGCACATTGTGTCTTTTTTTGGTGATTAGACGAACATTAAGCAATGATGGTAAGCCGCAGGTTGCGATTGCCTAAGAAGAGGTAGAGGTGCTGATCGCGCACCTCTAACAATCATTTAATTTTGCTCTTTGTACCTTTCAAACCAAGCCAAAATATTACCTACCTTTTGGACTAAGTTACTTGGTTTAGCAGCGATACCATGACCCGCTTTTGGAATGCGCACCATCGCGGTGTCAATGTTTCGCAATTGCAATGCTTGGTAATACTGTTCCGTTTCACTCATCGGTGTACGATAGTCTAGCTCCCCAGTTAGTAACATCGTTGGCGTTTTAACATTTCCGACCAGGGACAATGGAGAGCGTTTCCAAAGGTGCTCTGTTTTTTCCCAAGGCATACCTGGCATCCAGTATTTTGCATAGTAGTTGTAAGCATCGGCCGTCAATACAAAGCTTATCCAGTTTATCACCGGTTTCGCTACTACCGCTGCTTTAAACCTGTCAGTATTCCCTATAATCCACGCTGTCAAGACGCCACCACCGGAGCCTCCGGTTACAAACAGGTTGTCCTTATCTATAAACTTTTTAGCCACCATGCCATCAACAACATCCATAAGATCGTTATAGTCTTTTGATGGGTAATCATGATGGATCAAATTGGCAAACTCTTCGCCATAGGATGTACTACCTCGAGGGTTTGACCACACAACCACATAACCCTTAGCGGCCATCAGTTGTACCTCGGTACTGAAGTTCGGGCCATAAGCAGTATGTGGTCCGCCATGTATCTCTAAAATCAATGGGTACTTTTTGCTGCCATCAAAATTTGGCGGTAACGCATACCAAGCCTCAATGTCTCGCCCATCGACACTCGACTTTACAGTTAAAGCGTGTACTTTCGCGCTCTTTTTGTGGCCTAAAAAATCTTCATTAAGTTCGGTCAACGGCGTGATACTGCGACGTTTGTCCACCAAGGCTAAATCAGCCGGTCTTTCGGAATTTGCAGCCGTAACAACTAATCGGCCATTGCCAACTACTGAGAAATCTCCCGATGTGTATGGTCTACCGAGGGATTGCCCCCCTAAAGCAGCTATTTTTTCAGTGACTTTTCCTTTAAGAGTCACGTGACCCACATATTGCTGACCATGATCATCATAGCTAAAGTATAGACCGCGACCTTTTTTATCCCATTGATGTGCGCTGATGGGGCGGTCCAATGATTCAGTTAAGTTAATCGCATCTTTGCCATCTAACCCTATCATGTAGATATCATAGTTCTGGCTTGAACGCTTTTTATCCTTAAACCCAAGGTATGCAATTTTGCTTCTTTGATGATTTATCTTCGGACTATACTCAGGGCCTACTTCATTGGTCACTTGTATAACATCGCCAGCTTTTACATCAAGACGGTAAATATCTGACTCTCTTGGTCTGTTTTGCCAATCCTGATGGCGATCTGCGCTAAAGTAAATCGACTTTCCGTCGTCACTCCAAGCAATATGGGAGCTATGGTGAAAGTCTCCACTGGTAAGCTGACGAGGCGTACCACCTTCTGACGGAACGATGTATATATGTTCGTAACCATGCTTAATGAAGCCACCACCATCTCTGCGATACAGCATCGTATCAATGTAAGTTGCTTCACCCGCCCATTCGGCACCTTTTGGCTTTTTTGGCATCTCTTTAAAAATGCCACTGTGGGCTTTAGGCTTAAACATCGTAAATGCAATCCACTTGCCGTCTGGTGACCAGCTAATGTTCCTCACACCTTGTGTCACATTAGTTATGCGCGCAGTGTTACCACTTTCCAACCAACGTACGTATAGCTGGTTGTCTCCTTCGGCGTTAGTTAGATAGGCAACACGACGTCCATCTGGTGAATAACGCGCACTGCGATATTGTTTACTATCAGACAACAAGGGGCTATGGGTTTTATTTTTAAGATCTAGTTGCCAAAGGTTTGAACGAACACTGTCAGACATAATGTCCATCGATCTACGCTCATAGATCACCTTATACCCATCAGGATGTACTTCAGGAGAGGCCGCGTACTCTATATTAAATACATCTTCGTACTGCCATACTTTATCAGCCGAATTTTGACTGCTTTGCGCCATCAATGGCATTGCTGCTAGCAAGTGAGCAATACAAGCCGCCACTTTAAAATTTCTGTTTTTGTTCATGTCCATACTCGTGGAATTGTAATCAACTGCGAGATAAATACCCTACGCATCACCTGTTGAGCGCTTTCAGCGCATCAATTTTATACACAACGTAAAGATGCCCAAAGTACTGTTCTATTGAAAGCATATTGCGACCAACCACCTGTAATATCTATGATTAGTACACGTAAGTTCTCAGCATGATTTATGCCATTTTGTATGAGGCTCAAGACTATTCGCGTAACACCCATACAAGAATAACTATGGCATGAGTACAATCACAAAATTTGCAATTGACAACGCTATCATATGTTGCAACCCTGAACGTGGACAAAAAACAACCAACAAAGGATATAACTGTGAAACTAAAGCTAAATAAAAAAAACATTAAACAACTGAGTAACAAGCAGCTTAATCAAGAAGTAACCAATCAAGTTGGCGGTGGTGCCATTGAGTCAAAAGACTACTGGTGTCACTCTGGTCAAATGCCTTGCTGGACAAATGGACCTTGTATTACAACGCCTTATAAAGGATGTAATAGCAGACAGGGATGGTGCCAATAAGCGCCACCGCATAACCGTGCGTATGCCGATATACGTTGTACGGCATTACACTCTAATTTGCGCTTTTCATCGTGTTCGTAACGCCATACAAATTCGCCTACTTAATCTGCAATATATGGCCCTTGTCACTCTTTGCTAAAACCTTCACTCTCCCAATTGCATCGCTTGACGTTTTCAAACCAAGGACGATTAAACCTGACTCGTTTTGGTGAGGAGACCGGCGGCAAGTCTAGGTCCATATAGGAAGCTAAGTGGAGTGAAACCAACGCCCTTATTCTGTCATCGTCTAACTGCTGATAGGCTAATAGAAGCTGTGCTTTTTCCTTTGTATTGAGTGGGTTGCCCTGCATATGTTTGAAACGTGTATTGAGCCACAACAGCAGAGATTGCTTAGCCACGTTTGGAAACGCTTGCGCTAACGTTTCAGTGGGTTGGTATAATCGCTGAAAATTGACCCATTGCTGCTGAATAACAAAAACAAATAATAAATTAACTCCCGCAGATATTTGCCCAGAGCGTTTATCAATGTTTTGATACCCAGCTAAGGCTCCTCGAAAATGCTGCTCAGCTAATGCGATATTACCCTCTTCCAGCGCGATCATACCTTGATTATTTTCTATAATTGCCAATAGGTTTTTTCTGTCAGCGAGGCGTGCCATTTTTTTTGCTTTGACATAGAGGGCCTTGGCTTTTTCGAGATCATTCAATTGTCGAGCGAGTAGAGCTAGGCTATTGGTTAAGGTGAGCCTTTGCCGGTCATTAATGGCATATTTATAAGAGCATTCGAAACTCAGTTGCGCATCGTACAAGTAGTCATGTTTTCGCAACCAAATACCCGTTCCGCTCGCAATGGATACCAGTTTATCCACGAAATAAGGGTGAGATTGATGATGAAAAACCACCTCAAGTGAGTCTATTAGTAATTTCATATCACCAGTTGGCACTGAGGCACGCATTGCCGCAATATGCCAGCGTACCTGTTGAGTATCGGTTAAAGATTGAATATGGGGGATGGTTTTTAAGATAGTGAGAGAGCGTGATGGGTCGATACGTAGATAATCCTCCGCCTCTTTAATTTTTTCATCCACTGTCACCGCAAATACACTGTCACAAATTAGCCCAAGTAACAAAATAAACTCAGCTAACCGCACACCACCTCTCCAACCAATGATTCCTTCTAAACTATAGATAGCAAATGCACATTATTCAAAACTCTCAAACAGCGCTTTTATTCTAGCTGGCACAGTTACGATGTGCCTTCTGCTTGGTAAAGCCACACAATTAATACAAGGATCGGCAAGTTTTTCGTGACTGGACCAAACGGGTGTAACCAGAATGAAGCATCGATAATGGTCAGTAGCAGACTATAGATAAAAATAGTCGCTATTTGTGCTATGCAGCAGAGCTTAAGCTTTCGCTGCGTGATAAGCCAAACACCGAGAAAAATATCCAGCAGCCCCCCGCCATATACCGAAATATCTGCATATATTCCCGTTATTTGCGCCTTAGCCAAGATTTCGAAGCCAACCTCAGGTGCAAAAAATATCGACGTTAGACCGGTAAACAGCCAAACAAACACCAAAGAAAAACACGCTAAATAATACATAGGCTTCATTTTATTACTCACAACCTAAACTACAGGCAGGGGCTTGAATACCATCAACCAAAAAATCACCAAGATGGCCGCAAATGCAGAAATACCAAGCAGAGTCCAAATTCGCATAAGCGATTTAAACTCCCCTGATATATGATTTTTTTCCACAGACTCTTGCGCTAATGCACGTAAACGATATTGAATTTTAAGTACCGGTAGCCAGCACAAACCAATCAGCACAAATAATCCAGCAACAGCATAAAACCACTCAGAGCTAAATGAATAACCAAGCAAATACATCAAATACAGGCCACTGATAATCTGAGTAATAACTGCAGGTGTTGTAAAAAGCCAATCCCCTAAAACAACGAGCTTAGTCGTTATATATATTGCTTGCGGGTTATTTGAGCGGTTCGCCATAAACATAAAAAAGGCGATGCCAGCGCCCGTGCCAGTAACAACAACGGCCGCTAAAATATGAATGAGCTTTGCAACAAAATACGGTTCTAACATGGCATCACCTCCTCACTAGCATAAATGCCAAACGCGTTAAAATAGGTATCAAAGTCGCTCAATGTGAACAGTCCGACACACGGCATTGCACCGCGCTCATAGGCCTTGTCTGTGAGTAACTTTTTAGCGATGATAATAGCGGAAAGGGTTGGTATATAAGGACCTTGTCCATCAGGTGCATATAAACGCCATACCGCATTTTTACCTGACTTATCGTGGCCAATACCACAAATACGCACCTCCATTGCACCTATATCTGTGCCAAAAGGCAATAAATACTCACTTAAAGCACTGATGGTTTTGGCGTATGGTGCCCAGTTTTTTATAACACCGTGTTTCGCCAACTTGGCCATTGCCACCATTCCCCAATGAAGTATTGGTAACTCAAGGCCTGCTTGAAACGACACTCTCTCGGTCACTTTGTAGCGCTCAGGAAAAATCAGCAGATCAGGAACATCCACATTTGCCAAACCACGTTTTTTAGCGATATCACCAAAGTCGTTAACTTTAGCATCCATCCAACCATATGCTGGTTGCCATTGCCCTCCTTTAAACACCTGAAAAGGATGCCCGGTATAAGACAAAATGGCCGCTATCGTTGCAAGCCCTCGCTCCGCTTTATTACCCGGAGCAATAGCGATGTCAATCGTGCTAATACTCTTAAACATCGTTTGAAAATGCTCAATCACCGCAGAAGAAAGCCCAGGCACTGAACTTGCGCCACTGACCACTAACACATCATTCGCTTTTGCGCGTGTGTTTAGCTCACTGATATCACATACAAATTGTCTATCGTCTGCGAGGTCGATGTAGTGAGCATGAGCATCAATACACGCTTGAGGAACACGGTGGCCTTGCCCTTGAAATGGTCCACCGGTATGAATAACTAAAAACGGCGCTTGCTGCTGTAGCTGCACTTCGAAATCGGATGAGAATATATCCACCTGCCACGCTGTCAAAGTGGCTTTTGCACTCTCCCTTAAATTATCTACGAGGGCTTGGGCTTTTGACAAACTTCTTCCTGCAATAATCAGGTGAACGTCAGCATCTTCGACCAAAGCTGTGACCACCCTTTTCCCAAAATTGCCATATCCCCCAAGCACTATCACTGTTTTCATCGCCTTAACTCCCTGACCTTTAAAAGGCTTTGCTTGGAGGTAAATATCCTTCAAATACAAAGGGATTTCCAGTGTTTTTTAACGAATTGAGTAAACGCAGCCACGCCTAAGCGCTAAGCGCAGCTTCGATGATATTTTTCAGCCGATTACTTATACGTTGCGCCCAGCCATCACACCACCATCAATATCCCAGTTTGCCCCTGTGACCCATTGGGTATTGTCACTTAATAAGTAGGCAATTGTTTGAGCCACTTCCATTGCCTCACCAATGCGACCGATTGGGTGAAAATTATCGAAACTCTTTAATGTCTCATCAATCTCTTGAGGTTCGATAAATGCCCCGTAAATTGGCGTTTTCACCACCGCAGGAGAGACGGCATTGACACGTATATTATGAGTGGCCAATTCCAGTGCTAAATGTTGAGTCATTGCATGTAAACCAGCCTTTGCCATCGAGTATGCAGAGGAAGGGGTTGCTCCAATGGCCTGCTTTGCCCACATCGAACCAATGTTTACAATATTGCCACCACCATGTGTGACCATCTTGCTTACCACAGCTTGCGTGACCAAGAACAATGCTCGATTCAATTCATGATACCGGTCAAAATCCTCTCCACCATGCTCTAAAAACGGTAGTGGTGAAAAATAACCAGCAGCGTTAACCAAATAGCTGATCTTTTCATCTGATTGCGCGAGTAACTCAATGTAATCCAGAACGGCTTCTCGGCTATATAAATCCAACTGCACACTGGCTACATCGCCAAGCGATGCCAAAGATTGCTCAGCACTTTTTAACTTGTCTAGATTGTTTGCGAGTAAGGTAACTGGCACATTATGGCCAAGCAAAATTTTCGCTGTTTCAAAGCCCATTCCACTTGAGCCACCCACTATCAAAGCCCGACCTGATTTTGTAAATTTCATTTGTTCACCTAGAGTGTTTGCTGTTTCGTGATAATATTAGAACTAAGCAAACTTACTGAATAGTAAGTACAATTTGGTTAGCTAGGTACTTTTTGGTACATATTTATGAATACAAACGAAAAAAAAATTTCACGAAAAATAGCCCCTAGTAAAAGTGCAAATATGGTCGAAACCATTTATGGGTGCAAATGGTCACTCACACTTTATCAACTGCTCAAAGAGGGAATAAATCGACCCGGAGAAATGGTGCGATGTGTGGACGGGCTAACCACCAAAGTACTCAATCAATGTCTCAAGCGCAACGTTGAATTTGGCATTTTAGAAAAGGAAGTCTTTAATGAGCTACCACCACGAGTTGAGTATCGAGTAACCGAACTTGGCGAACAGTTTCTGGCTATTTTAGATCAGCTCGATTCATTGCAAAAACACATAGACAGCCAAAATTAATCGCCCAATAGATAACTCTGTTGTCATATCATAGTGTGTTTATAAATTAGAAAAAATCATACCTTTTCACATTGCAATCGCTTATTTAACGACTAGACTTGCCTTGATTTTAATCAGGACAAGGAGTCATTTTATGACGCTTAAAACTACGGGAAAGGTTTTAGCTGTTCTTTCTCTCTCAACTCTAACTGCGTGCATGAGCACTTCTTCAGGCCCATATTTAAAAAGCTCAATGTCTGAAGGCGTAGGCCCGCTCGAAGTACGCGCACCTTATGCTAATTACGTCAATTACTATGGCTATGTCGATGCAAGTGTTAAACCTGAAGGTAAATACAAAGGTAAAGACACTTACTACCTTTATGCATGGGTACCTGCAGCGGTTGATGAAATTGGCATTTCGATGCAATCTCCAGTGGAGTCTAAACCAACAGAAAAAGACTTTGTACACAACAATTTTGCACCTGGTATGGAAAAAGACAAAGCCAAATTTTTCGATACCTACATTGTATTTGATCGTATGAATATCATTGATAGCAGTAAAATCGCGCAAGGTGGTAAAGTACTACAGCCACTTGGCTACAATGATGATACGCGTGAATTACCAGCCAACCCCAGTGGTTCTTACTACAACTCATTGTTGAGACAAACCACTAACCTCAGCAACCCAACTGAGTCATTGGTCAGAGGCGTATACCGTATTTCCTTTACGTCTTTCCGCTCACAAGTTGAAGGATCTTTCGAGGCAACAATTGGCACCAATATTCCAGGTGTGAAAATCGCGGCTTCATTAGAGGAATTACACAAACTCGTAAATACGGGTAACCTCTAAAACAGTGTGGTGGCAATCGAACATTGCCACCCTTCTAGACTATAACCTAAAACAGCACACTGAGAATGTCGCTTATTCTCGGTAGCCACATCATCATGCCAGCGGCAAGTACGCCAACTATGGTAATGAGAACCCCAAAGCAAGCAACTGCAGAAATTACCCACTTAATACTATCTTTACGCTGCTTTTTACCCCATAAGATGACCTCATAGATTGCCATCGGCAATAAAAAGGATGCGAACGAAAGTGCAATATCTGCCGGGCCATCTAAGGTGCGGGTGTTACCATTCATCCCTTGATTCACTATGTACCAACCCATTAGATACAACCTGAAAGTCCATACTCCATTGACCAGCAAGAAGCTATGTACGGCAAAACGCTGATGCTGCGCAAAACGCTTTTTCACCGCGGCTTGCCAAGCAAAGTAAATCGCAATAGGGATCAAAATACCGTTTACCGTCACACCCAAAGACCCTATGTCACTAAGTCGGTGTCCTGTTATCCAAGTTAAATACAACCCTGTAAATGCCCCAGCTAAGCCCAGAGAAAAAAACATACGTCCGTTGTAACGATGAAATTTCGGATATCGCGTTCTCACATTTGGGATCAACTGAAACAACCCACTCATCGCCATCAAAATAGCGGGTAATACATGAGCGAAAAACATCGCCGAGTTCAAATCGATGTTACTATTAAGTCCTTGCGTGGGCGACACCTTCTCGGCTTTATCTACAGCACCTAAGATCAGTGGCAAAGCATATAAACTCAAAATATACATCGCAAAAGCCCATTGCCCAGCTAATGCCACAATCACCCAGGTTTTAATTGCGCCACTGAGGGTACTATCAGCAGTAAACGACAATCCCCTAAGTTTATTTACAGTTAAAGAAATCATTCTAGCCCCTTTCGTAATCTATTGATTTAATTGCTAAGGTGCCACTAAAAATTCAATTCGTCGCACCGAATTTGAAATTCGGCACACGCTTTTTAGTAAAGATTTCTTACAAAGCAAAATTGAGTCATTGCGGGGTTTTCACTACTATAAAGTGGAATTAATTGGGGCGGATTTTTTTATGCAACCGGCATATATTCATTTCACATTACTGGCTGTTAGTATCACCATTTTGATGGCGCAATTAACTGTGCGAAACAAACACAACGCACATATTTTATTTGCAATTTTTTGCGCCTCAGTCTCCATGGTTGCCCTACAAAAACTATCTAGCAATAGTTTAGGTCCTTACCAATACCTGATTGGTATGGGAGCTTGTGCCACATGTAATTGTATTTGGCTATTGTCACGCACCCTATTTCGCAAAAAAAATCCCATCGGCCTAATCCATTTTGCTGTGGCATTCACTATTGCCGCGCTCATTATGATTCAACAAGGCTACCTATTCGCCACTCATCAATGGGCATTAGATGCCCCTTGGATGTCCATTTTTAGTCATATGATGCGTGAGGCAACTATATTGCTTTCTTCCTGCATCTTGGTGCTGTCGTTTTGGGAAGCTATACGTGGCTTTGAGCAAGCAAAAAGGCAAGATAAGCAACAACGTATTTTATTTATGATCACCTTTGGCAGTGCTGTGTTAGCAAGTAAAAGTGCGAAGGGAGTTTTTGCAGATAATCCCGAAATGCTGGCAGTCACTATTTCTATTATTACTTTATGTGTTTTGGCAAGCTTGCAATACTTACTTTACTGGCGCTTTCACCGCGCTGTAAATGCAGACACAGTGCTTTTGCATCAAGCTCAAAACAGTAAGCCAAGTGAGCCAACAATACGTGATGACGAAATGCGCCTTGCGGGGCAAATACAATCATTATTGGTTGATCAAACTTACTTCTTACAAGCAAATCTCAAGGTAGCTGACATCGCTCGTGAACTTGAGGTGCCAGAATACAAGATCAGTAAAGTGTTGCGTAATCAACTACAGGCAAAAAACTTCAACCAATTTATCAATACTTTACGGGTCGAGCACGCCAAAGGCATGCTCGCTGACCCTGATAAGCAACATTGGTCTGTGCTTGTTATTGGCCTGGAGTGTGGATTTGCTTCTGTAGGCCCATTCACACGTGCCTTTAAAACATATACAGGTACAACGCCAAACCAATATAGACAACGCTCTTTACCCGCTCAGCACTGTGCGTAAGTAGAGGTGACGTTGCACTCCTTTACTACCTCAAAAGCTCAATATAACCGCGCACAAAGCTATGTGGGAAATGTGCTTCTGATATTTCATTACACACAGGCTCATAACCATATGAGCGGACGCTTTCTATTTCGGACTTAATCGCAGACTCTTCTACTAAAGGATAAATAGCATTTAGAATGCGATCCCCCGTCTCAGAATCCTGCTGACAGCCAGCATAAAGCGCTTGATATAGTGCAGCGTAATGATCTCCTTGCTCAGCAGCCGTGTTGACTAAACGTTCTCCGCGACTGCCTTGAAGTAGAACCCCCAAAAT
Organism: Pseudoalteromonas luteoviolacea DSM 6061; assembly: GCF_001625655.1. Taxonomy (GTDB): domain Bacteria; phylum Pseudomonadota; class Gammaproteobacteria; order Enterobacterales; family Alteromonadaceae; genus Pseudoalteromonas; species Pseudoalteromonas luteoviolacea. The sequence goes on from NZ_AUYB01000148.1 coordinate 43,803, forward strand.
AAACTGAGCACGGATGTCTCCACGCTCTTTCATTAGGTACTCTAATATCATCTGAGATTTATGTATTGAACGAGGAAATCCACGCGTATAACTTCCTAACGTATTGAATTTATATCCACTAAAATAGGCATGGGCATACAATAAGGCCTGTGTGGTCGTGTACTGAGACAACGCTTCTGCCGTCACTTCAATCTCTTTGCTTTGTGCTGCTAATCTTTCGGATTGCGCCGTAGGTGCTTGCTGCTCTGTTTGTAACTGATGATATACAGCAGCCATCATAAAAGCGGCACCATAAGAGAGTGCAAATCCTAGGGTGGTCGCACAGATAACCGTAGTCACACCTTTGACCGAAGTCCCCTTTTTAGGATACTCACCTTCCGATTGCAGATGTTCAAAAGCTGCTTCCAAAACAATAGGCATTTTTAGCTTGGCAACATAATTTGCGCTCCAACCGCCCGCAAAAAATAAACCCGCCAAGATTAAAAGCGTTACGTGACCGCCTATAATAATGTCCATAAGCCAAGCTACCAGAACCGTACTAGCGTATACCATACAGGCTATTGTCGAGAACCATTCATAATAGCCACGCCCAAAAAGTCGGACAAAAAGGCCCACCAATACACCGCTCACCGGTATCATCAATGCTCCTAGTTTTGGGTTGACTATGTATACCTGTAGCCATAAAAGAATGGAAATAACCGCTCCAAGTACGCTGCCAAAGGTTGCCCCTAGCCACTCTTGCTTATTTAGCCTTTCTTCCACCTGTGTTAATTGCTCTTCAAACGAAGACATAACTCAACTCGCATATCTCAATATTAAAACGCATTAAATGTACGTAAGTTTTGATCAAATGCAATTGCTTTAGCTGTATATGCGCAGTATCCGCTCCAAATGATAAAAAAATTCATAACCACGAGCCTTATATAAAAAATTAATAAATTCATATATGTACAACTGAAGAAAAATAAAATAGTAGCCTTAGCGCTTATCACCCCAGTGTGAATAAGCATTCCAAAAGATGTCATATTTTTGGAACCAACTTGCCATTTTTCCTTAGCTTATTTGTCTTTTTTCCCTTCTATAGTGGCCGCTCTAAAATCAATAAAAGTGAAGGGACTATGAAAACTAAATTACTTCCGCTGGCCATTTTATGCGGCACCTCAGCATTACTTTCTGGATGTTTTGATTCAGACGACAATAAAATAGAAATAGATCCACCAGCGCCAACTCAAGGGACTGATAAACCGGATCCAACGCCGACACCAGAGCCCACACCAGAACCGGATCCTGACCCAGCCCCGGCTTTAGGCACTAAATTAGAACTACGCTTATTAGAAACAACCGACTTACATGCTAACGTACTAAACTTTAACTACTTTTCTGACAAACAAGATGACAAAGTCGGCCTTGTTAAAACCGCAGCGCTGATCCACAAAGCCCGTGAAGAAGCAACAAACTCAGTACTGGTTGATAATGGAGACCTCATTCAAGGTAGCCCTCTAGGTGATTACATCGCAAAAATCAAAAACCTTGCCGACGGTGAAGTCCACCCTGTGTATAAAGCAATGAATACACTTGATTATGATGTTGCAAACATAGGTAATCATGAATTTAATTTTGGCCTAGAGTTTTTGCAAGAAGCCATTGATGATGCAAATTTCCCTTATATTTCAGCTAATGTCTTCAAATATGACGGTGACGACGACGACAGTAACGATGTGCCATTGTTTGCACCTTACTTGATACAAGAAAAATCATTTAAAGATATTGATGGTGAAGAACACACCGTTAAGGTTGGTTACATAGGGTTTGTCCCGCCTCAAATCATGCAATGGGATAAAGCCAACCTCGAAAATAAAGTCATTGCCAAAGACATCATTGCAATGGCAAATAAATATGTGCCAAAAATGAAAGAAGAAGGTGCAGATATCATTGTCGCAATTCCACATTCGGGCTTAGATACTGCAGAGCACACAGACAAAAAAGAAAACGCCAGCTATCACCTTTCAAAAGTCGAAGGTATTGATGCCATCATGTTCGGTCACGCCCATGCCAATTTTCCAAGCGCGCGCTATGCGGGGTTAGAGGACAAGGGGATCGATCTAGAAAAAGGTACCATCAATGGCGTAGCCGCGGTGATGCCAGGGTTTTGGGGTAACCACTTAGGCGTCATTGACCTAACACTCACATACCAAAAAAATGGCTGGCAAGTGACAGACTCACAATCAACCTTAAAGCCAATTTTCGAGCAAGATGAAAACAGAAACGTCATTTCATTGGTTGCCAATGATGCTGAAATTGAAGCCGCAACCCACCATGACCATGAAGAAACACGCACTTGGGTTAATAAACCTTTCGCTAAAGTAACTAGCCAAGTAAATAGCTTCTTTGCACTGGTCAATGACGACCCATCTATTCAAATTGTTACCGATGCACAAACTTGGTATACACAAAAAATCGTCCAAGGTACTGAGCTGTCGGACTTACCGGTATTGTCTGCTGGTGCACCATTTAGAGCTGGTCGAGGCGGAGCTGATGACTACACCTATATTGCCAAAGGTGACATCGCCTATCGCAATGTTGCGGACCTATATATCTACCCTAATGTCTTAAAAGTATTGAAGCTAAACGGCGCGCAAGTTAAAGAGTGGTTAGAGATGTCTGCTGGGCAATTTAATCAAATTGACCCACAAAGTGATGATATGCAATCTTTGATAAACCCCGATTTTCCTTCCTATAACTTTGATGTTATTGATGGTGTGACTTATCAAATCGATGTTACTCAGCCTGCTCGCTATACCAGCAAAGGTGAAAAAGCATCTGATGGACAACGTATATTGGCACTTCAATACCAAGGTAAACCTGTCACCGATGAGCAGCAGTTTTTAGTGGTGACAAATAACTACCGAGCATCTGGTGGAGGTAACTTCCCTAACATTGGCGCAGATAAAATCGTTGTCGATTCGCCTGATGAAAACCGCCAAGTTGTTGCCAACTACATCACTTACCAGAGCGAGCAAAATGATGGTAATGGACTGGATCCATCAGCAGATATGAACTGGACGTTTGCGCCTATCAATAATGCACAAATCCAATTCACAAGCTCTAACAGTGATGAAGCAAAAGCGTACAGTGAGCAATTTGAACATATTGAGCCTCTAAACGAAACAAACGATGCAGGGTTTGCGCTTTACAAGCTCAAGCTAACGCAGCCACAAAACTAATAATACATATTCTCTACCCAATTTTGGTGTGCAAACCCATTTGCACACCATGTCCACCCAATGGCAGCTATTTAGGAATTTGGCTGTCAAAATAAACCATTACAACGGGAATTGAAAAAATGACTGTGAACAAACTGACCTTATCAGTATTGCTCGGCGCAGGCCTACTTGCCCAAAGTAGCTTTGCTCTTGCCGCAGCATATGATTGGAATAATACCGCGCCTGTAAAGGTGCCAACCGCAGCAAACAATAATGGCAAGACAGTTTACTTTGATGTCTCACATGGCGGTGTTGAAGGAAATGCTGACTGGGTAATCGACGGCGCATTTTCTGATTTTGCAGATGCGCTAGTTCAAGAAGGCTATACCGTAAAAGAATATCGCGGTGTGGATTTAGATAATGATGGTCGCATTCGTTTTTATGATGATCGCACAAATGGCAGCAATACCAACGAAGCCATCATCACCTATGATGCGATAAAAGATTCAGATGTATTTGTTCTGGCTGAAACTAACCGTCCTTTTACAACGGCAGAGCAAGCAGCTCTTGAGCAATATATCGCTAGTGGAAAAGGGATTTTCTTCATAGCTGACCACTATGATGCCGACCGTAATCTAAACACATGGGATGCCACTGAAGTTTTTAATGGCTACAACCGCTCTGATCTGAGTAAGTACAACATGGGTGGCGCCTATGGTGATTGGCGTAACCCAAAATCGGCCAACGCTGGCTGGTTAGTTGAAAACTTCGGTATTCGCTTTCGTTTTAACGGTGTTGATTACAAACAAGGTGTAAGTGGTGTTGAGCCAAGTTCAAAAACAGAAGGCATCACCCAAGGTGTAGACCCAATTCTGATGGCAGCTGGTGCGACACTCGCAATTGTTGATCCACAGAAGGCCAAAGGCCTAGTTTATTTCTCAGAGACAGATACACCAGTAAAATGGCGCCATGCCAAAGACCAAGGGCTGTACTTTGGTGGGAAAGCCGAAGGGCCATACGCAGCAATAGCAAAGTCAGGCGCAGGCAAGGCCGCATTTATTGGTGACTCTTCACCCATTGAGGATGCAACGCCTAAGTATCGCCGTCAAGACAATGGCAACACCAAAAAAACGTATCCAGGTTGGACAGATCCGGGCCACGCGTCAGTCCTAGCTGTAAATATTATTAACTGGTTAGCGACCCCAGAAAGCTATCAATATTTTGATGGTCAAAATGGCCACCACAGTGGCTTTGTAACGCCAACACCAATGGCGACTCAGGAGATGTCGGATCCAAATAATGGCCAACCTTGGGGAACCCCAGCTTCTGGCTTTAACCCTTGGGATACTGACACTTATAAAAACAATTCTTTTAATGCACCTTACGGCGATGGCCAAACAAACCCAGATCCGGATCCAGATCCAACACCTACGCCTGGCAATGCAATATCGGTAGCAGATGCACTAGCAGCAGCACAAAACACGCCGGTTGTGGTTGTTGGTAAAGTTACGGCTGCCATCAATGGTATATATGGTCTGGAACTTAGCGATCTCAACAACCCTGCTACTCACATATACGTGAAGCTTGAAAGCAATCAAAGAGCTGACTTCAACCCTCAATTAAACCCTGCAATTCTAAACCAAAATATTATTGTTACGGGTAAACGTAATAGCTATATGGGCGAGCCTGGGATCCGCTATGTCACAGAGCTACAAATAGCACCATCGTATATGTCTGTTGAACAAGCACTTGCGACAGCTCAAGGTGAGTCAATCGAGCTAACTGGTCGAGTAAAGTCTGGCTTAAACAGCATCTATGCATTGATATTAGAAGATTTGAACAACGCTAGCTTCACAATCAATATCAAACTTGAAAGCAGTCAACGCGCACAATTCAGCCCAGAGCTAAACCCTGATATTTTAAATGCCACATTGGTTATTAAAGGTGTACGTGATAGCTACATGAGTCAGCCTGGCGTTCGCCAAGTATCCAGCATTACCATTGCATCTGACAATGGCAGTAACGATCCTGATCAAGGGAGTGATTTATCTGTCTCTGACGTATTGGCGATGAACAACGGCCAGCCTGTCGTCGTATCTGGCACCATCACAGCTGCGATAAACAACAAGTATGCACTAGAGCTGACCGATCCAAATAATTCAGGTAACAAATTGTATATTAAGCTTGAGTCATCGCAACGAGATGCTTTTAGCCCACTGCTCAACCCTGAACTTATCGGTAAACGTCTTCGTGTAGAAGGTATTAAAAACGACTACATGAGCCACCCAGGTGTACGTAGTGTAAGTAATTTAACGCTGCTAAATTAATCTACCACACTGTTAAAAGTCAAAAGACCCAGTGCTTTTGACTTTTATCTTGCTAAGCAGTCATTATTTTTTTACTGCTTTACGAGGTTCATCTGAGAAATTCTCAAATAAGTTCATAACCAAATTACCTTGTTCATTGGTAACAAAACTCATGTATGCCGTACTTTGATCAAAAAACAGTGTATCTGACGAAGACGCTGATAACTGTGCGATATAACCATCTCCTTCCTGCGTATATAAATCTCCCTCGTAATATACAATGCGACGTACTGCGCCACTTTCAAATTGATATTCCCCTTCGAAAGCTTGAAGCTGCTGTGGCGTTAAATTGACTTCCTTATAACTTGGGCTCTTTAGACCTAGCGCTTTTGCGGCTAAACGTTGTGTCAAAACCTGTGGGTTACGATTAGTAGAATTGGCAAGTACCGTAATATAAAGCTCCTCCTCAGGCACATATACGGCATCCGATACAAAGCCGTGAATACCACCGGCATGACCGATAGCCTGATATTCACCAATTGTGGTTGTTGCCAGTCCATAGCCGTAGTTAGATACACGCCCATCATTGAGAGTCACCGGTGCAATCATTTGTTGGTAGCTTTGCTCGCTGATCAAAGAGCCGTTGGCCAGCGCCGTAAACCAGATATTCAAATCGAATACATTTGATGACAATGCGCCCGCAGCATGTGGCCAAATCATATCGATGTATCCCGCATTCACATAACCTTCTGGACTCAGGTCATACCCAGAGACATGGCGCTTGATTATTTGACGGCCTGCATAATGGCTACTTTTCATATCCAGCTTGTCAAATATGTGTTCATCAATAAACTCTGCATAAGATTGACCGCTCACAACTTCAATGATCTTACCTAGCAACACATACCCGGTATTTGAATAAGCCATTGCGTCACCTGGTTGAAATTTCATTGGATGCGCAGCAAATCTCGCTAAAATCTCGTCAAGCGTTGCTGGTGCTTGAACTTCTTTTAGCATCAACTCTCTGTCCTCCGTGTAATTAGCAAGCCCCGAAGTGTGAGTCAGTAGCTGTTCGATGGTGATCACATGGCCCTCAGTGGGGAAATCAGGCACGTATTTGTGGATATCATCGTGTACTGAAAGTTTACCTCGCTCCTGTAATATCATGATCGCAGCAGCGGTAAATTGCTTTGAAATCGAACCTATTTTAAAAACATTTTTGGCTTTAAGCGGAACTTTAAGCTCAAGGTTTGCACTGCCTATCGCTTTTTTGAAAATCACTTCACCCTCTTTACTAATTAGCGCAACCGCTCCGGGCTCATTTTTGGACAGCTCATTTTTAAGTACCGCTCGGTACTGGGCTTTATGGGCATTGGAATCGCTGGCAAAAACATTTGAAGCGCCAAACAACAATGTGGCAGAGACCACACCTGCGATAAGAGATGTTTTCATTTTTTCTATCCTTGCTTTGATTAAAATTAAGCTTATTCCATCACGCATCCTTCAGATTGCCCAGTCAAAAAGTGTACAACGCTGTTACAAAACCTTTCTAACTGTGAGGTTGTGTAGCAACACCAAACGCCCGTACCAAAGAAAGTGGGACATGTTCAATTTGCCTTTCAGTCAAATTCGAGTGTGCTTTGACTAAACATCTACAACTCAATCTTGCAAAAATTAGTAAATTTTTATCACCCCTTTTTTATTAGTGCACCGTTATACCCATACAAAAACTAAAAATCTGCGCAGTAAACTCTAGGGAGTACCTATATGAGCAAAAAAAATCAACTTGCGATGCAGTCAAATGCCAATGTGGATATGAACCCGATGCTTGATATCGTTTTTATTCTGCTTATCTTTTTTATCGTTACAGCGAGTTTTTCTAAAGAGTCTGTGCTGGACATCAGCAAACAAAACCAAGCTGCTCGCTCGCTCACTCCAGCACTTACGCCGCAGTTTAGCATTGATGACAAAAATCAGATTTATCTAAATGGAAGGAAAATCGATGTTGACACCATTGCAATCAATGTCGCGAAAGTGGCAGCCAAAGGAGAAATTACTTCAATCGGATTGAAAGCTCATGCACTAAGTGAACATAACACCTTAGTTCAGGTTCTTGACGCCATAAAATCCCAAACCAGTGCACCTGTTTCTTTAGCTAGCTTATAAACTGATTCAAACTGCCACGGTTTAGCAATCTCTAAACCGTGGCGTACATATTATGGGTGGATATGTACAAGATCTTCGTTTTCAATTTCACCACGCAAATTGACGTATACATCTAAGCGTGCGAAAAATGCCTGAGCGTTTGGCGTAACAGGCTCAACAACGGTATAAAACGCTAGATTCAGACCTGCTACGACCTGTTGCTGAGCAGCCAAAATATCATATTTAACACCAATCATAGACTCTATTTTCTCTGCAGTCTGGCGCTCTGCATCACTGAAATCATTGCGTAAAGCAACAGAGTCAAAAGAACCAATGGGCGGTACTAATACAGGTTCACTGAATACACGATCTTTAAGTTCAGTGTACTGATCACCTTGTTGATTGATAACAATCAGCTCTAGGCGATTAACCTTAGGAATGCCCGGCGCAACAACTGGTGAAACAAAGCAGTAAAACGCATAGTTTGTGCCGTTTACGACTTGAGACTGGCCCGCTAATGGTTTGATATCAGCACCTGCACGTTGATTAATATGCTCAAATGCACTGATATATTCCTTATCAAAATCCTGAGCTAAAATGACTGGACCATACCCACCTAACATGCGATTTGCTTGAGACATAACGTTTTCCTTTTATCTCTTTAAGTGAACAGCACGCCGACAATCGCCGTGCCTTGAATTTGGTTCCAAGTGTAGACACCTTCGCAGCACTTATCGGTATCAGTTTGGTATCAGTTTAGTATCACCCTGAGTGTATCCGTGCGAGGCACTGTGCAGCATTTTTGACACTATCGTATACATTCAAAAACACGTCGTTACTTTTCGTAATTGGCGAAGGTTATAAGTCATTGCTAGGCTTAGTTACCCGCAAAAAAGGAGTGAATGTAATGGATGGCAGAGTACAGTTAAATAGCAAAAGACTGAAACAACTGCGCCGCGACTTGGGATTAAGTCAGGAAAAATTAGCTTGCGCATGTCAGGAGCGTGCCCTATGCGTTTCAATTGCTACTTTAAAGCGAGCAGAATGCGGATGTCGTGTATACCATCGCACCGCAAGACAACTAGCGTTATTTTATCAAATCCCAATTAAAGAGTTGCTCAGTGAACAGACTCATTGACCACACTAACGGCAAAATAATGTGACGAAGGGGCAGTCCATTCTTTTGCAATAACAGCTTAGGTTTTTCTGGTTCAGATAATATAGTCTCCCATATACCCAATTTAATCTCCCAAAATTGAATCTATTTGTAACAAAATGATGGTTTTCAAACTCTTCCTTTTCCCCTACTCTGGACTGACAGCAACACAAGGAGACAGCAATGAAAGAATTACAGAAACTCGTAGGAAGCCTCAATAAATCGGGTGCATTAAATGGCTTTTTAGGTGGGGTTGCCGGCGGTGGATTAACCTCATTGCTAAGTAGTAAAAAGGGAAAGAAAACTAGTAAAAAGGCCGTAAAGTATGGTGCATTGGCGGCAGTTGGAGGCTTGGCTTGGAAGGCATATAAGCAGTATTCAGAGCAAAATCAGACGACTAATCAACAAAGAGACAGTGCAGCCTATGACCAAGCGATGGCTGGTCGCAAGACACAAAGTAGAACATTTGACTTTACACCTGCACAAATGCCCCAGCAAAGTTTTGAGGAAATTGCTGAAAGTGATGGCGGCTCGGGCCAGTTAATCTTAATGCGCGCAATGATTGCTGCGGCCTATGCTGATGGACACATTGATGAAACTGAACGACAAAAGATATTCACACAGGTCGAAACAATGGCTCTGTCTGTCCCCGAAAAGGCAATGCTATTTGACGAACTGAGAAAACCTATGAGCTTGACCGAGCTTGTCCAAGCGGTGCCTGACGCACAAACAGGCATAGAAGTATATGCGGCAAGCGCCAGTGCCATTGATTTACAACAAAATGTGTCACAGCAATACTTACAGGCACTTGCAAACCAACTCTGTTTGCCAAGGGAGTTAGTGCAATCCATTCATCAAGAACTTGCCACTTATTAGCTAGTTTGTTTGTAGCAACCTACAAACAATAAAAAAGGCGTGTTTCCAGCTATTTCTCTTTGCTTAACAAATCACTCTGGAAATCACGCCTGAGTGTGGTTGGCTCACATGCTTACTATAGATAAAGTATGGGGCTTATTACGCAGCTAAAACGCGGAAAAATTGCGCCAAAATTATCATTATTTGCATCGTGTGCCACTTCATAAACACCACTATTAAAAAGACTCAATTGATAGTTTCAATAATATAAGTAAAGCTACTGGTTAATTTTTAAACACGCTAAGGAAACAGCTATGAAAATGAAACTAAATAAAAAACGCATTAAAGTTTTGGGGTCAGATACAGTGAGTGTTAAACAAACCAAACAAATCGGTGGCGGACGATTTACAGGGCAATGTACTTACATGGAATGTTACTCAAAAGGGCCTGTTGTTTGTACTTCCATGCCATGCACCTAACTGTGCAACTTGTGCTTTGGACTGCCTGCTCAAAGCACAATACGTCAAACTACTATGGCTTTTTAACCAATTTTGGCTTTTTACGGTTGGGATAACAAGTCGTACAGATAGGGCATACCGTGCCATCACAGCCTCGCGCTGTGCAAAAGTCACGGCCGTAATAAATAATCTGTAAGTGCAAGTCATTCCAGCAAGCTTCAGGAAACAAGCGCTTTAAATCTTTCTCTGTCTGCGCAACATTTTTTCCATTGGTTAACCCCCAACGCTGCGCCAATCGGTGAATATGTGTATCTACCGGAAATGCAGGTACACCAAATGCTTGCGCCATGACTACTCCAGCTGTTTTGTGCCCCACTCCAGGCAAAGTTTCTAGAGCATCCATATCTTCAGGCACAACCCCCGCATAATCCGCAACCAAGATTTCTGAGAGTTTTTTAATCGCCTTCGACTTTTGCGGCGACAAACCACATGGGCGAATAATTGCTTGAATGTCTTCAACCGACTGCTGTGCCATATCAAATGGGTTGTCAGCCAACTCCCAAAGCGATGGCGTGACCTTATTTACACGCTCATCGGTACATTGTGCCGACAGTAGCACCGCGACCAACAGGGTATAGGGGTCTTTATGATCAAGCGGAATTGGAGGGTTAGGATAGCGAGACTGCAACTGTTCGAGAATATATGCAACGCGCTCTGCTTTTAATAAGTTTTTTTCCGGCACGAACTTTACCTACTTTCTGATATCTTTGAGCAATATGGTTCAATCGACACTGACGCACAGCGGCGTCAGTACTTAAATAGATTTTTTCAGACCTAGATTATGCGCCAAAAAATTGCCCAAGCGCAATGAAGAAGGGAACATTGATCAACACATTAAACGGGAAAGTTATGCCTAACGAGGCGGTAATGGACATACCAGCATTCGCTTCTGGCAAACTTTCTTTCATTGCTGCTGGCACTGCAATATAAGAAGCACTTGCGCCGAGCACAGCCATTAATGCAATACCGCCTGCACTTAAGCCCAGCAATAGGGCCAACCCAGTGCCCGCTAGTCCACCTAACATCGGCATTAAGACTGCGAAACTAATTAAAAACACGCTATTTTTCTTCAACGTCCCTAACTGTTCACCGGCAACCAAGCCCATTTTCAGTAGAAACAGAGCAAGTATTCCAGGGAATAACTCAATAAAGAGTGGTGCTAACTTTTGAACGCTGTCACCACCGATAAAACCGATGAGTAAACTACCGACCATCAAGAGAATACTTTGGTTTGCAACCAACTCTTTTTTAATAAACTCTCTGTTAATAATTTTGAAATTGCCTTTTGCCAGTACCAAACCAACAACAATCGCAGGCATTTCTAGCAATACTACAAATAGGGGGAAATACGCTTCATACGCGACGTTATTGGCTTCGAGTAAGGCAACAGCAACGGCATAGGTCGCAACACTGACCGAACCATAATGCGCTGCGATTGCACCCGCATTCACTTTATCTAGCTGACCGAAATAACGTAGCAGCGGGTACGCGACTAGTGGAAGGAGTAAACCAAACCCTATCACTGCCACAGACATAAACAAGAGTGAAGAATCTACATGCTGTTGCAGTGCAATGCCGCCTTTGAGACCTATGGCAATCATCAAAAACATGCTTAAGGATTTGTACAAACCATCTGTAAATGGGATTTTAGCGCCAAGTAGCTGAGCAATAATGCCGAGCACAAAAAAAGCGACAACTGCATCTACCATTTATGATTTCGCCTCTGTTGAGTATGCAGCAGGGTGTTTAGAAAAAGAAGACTTATAGCTAAACAGTAAAGCTGTAATAGACAAAACGACTGCCAAAATCACAAACCCAACGGCACTAGTCCCAATGACTAAGCTGAAATAAGAAAAGGCTAAAAGACATAAGCTTGTTATTAAAGGCAATACCAAACTCTTAAACTTCATCACAAACTGCTCCTCTTTTTTTGCGTATTTTACAAAAAAGGAAATATAGATAAAAATAGATAGTAACTAACCAATGCATAGATAAAAATCTAATCAAATAAATAGAGGGCAGCATGGCATCCAGATTACATGCACATATTGGCACGTTTAGACAGCTTGAAATATTGCTTGCACTTTACGAGGGAGGCAGCGTAAAAGCTGCAGCAGAAAAGCTTTTCTTAACTCAACCAACTGTATCAATGCAGTTGAAAAAACTCGCTGAAGCCATCGGTTTTCCACTCTATCAACAAGTTGGTAAACAGCTTAAATTCACCGATGCAGGGCTTGCTACTGTCGATACTGCCAGACAAATATTGCAAAGCTGCGAAGAATTGGATATGCATTTATCCAATTTACGCGGTTTAAAATCAGGAACTCTCAGGCTATCAAGCGTCACCACCGCAAAATATTTCATTCCTCACTTACTTGGCCCCTTTTGCGAACGCTACCCAGGAATAGATATTCAATTTACAGTAGCAAACCGAAAACAAGTTATAGAGCGGTTGGAGCAAGGATTAGATGACTTTTATGTTTTTAGTCATTTGCCACAGGGGCTTGATCTTGAAGTAATTGAGTTTATGTCAAATGACCTAGTCGCCATTGCACCTGCTTCGCATCGTTTCAGTCAAAAGCAACAGGTATCACTTGCTGAATTTTGCCAAGAGGACTTTTTAATACGCGAGTCTGGCTCTGGAACACGATATGCCACCGAAGTATTTTTCGACAACCTAGATGTCAAACCAAATATCAAAATGACCATTGCCAGTAATGAAGCCATTATTCATTCTGTGCTGTCAAAATTAGGTGTATCCATACTCTCATCTCACACGCTTGCCTTTGGTGAAATCCATGATGTGAAAGTGATTAATGTTGAGTCACTGCCTATCCGTTCAAAATGGTCATTTTCTTGGATAAAAAGTAAGGCGCTCTCTCCTATTGCCGAGGTTTTTCTCGATTATGTTGAAACAGAAGGCCGAGACATAATGAAAAGTGCAATCAAACTCTAAGCAGCCCAACCAGAATAAAAAACGAGCAATTTTTTGAAAGATAGTTGGCGATTTCAGGGTCTGTGTTTGTCAGGCCCCCTATATTTTCGTTTAGAGGTTAGATATGAATGGTATATGCAAGTTAGTAACACTCAGTGCAGTCCTGTCGCTCACAGCCTGTGGAGGCAGCAGTAGCAGTGATAATACGACACCAACATCACCCGAAAACACCGCTTCTCCGACTACTCCTAGCACTCCACCTGCGGCATCTGCCACCGCCACTTACGAACTGACATTTACCCGCACTTGGGATGCACAGACTTTTCCTACAAATTACCCAAGTGGCACCCACTTTTCTCCAGTCATTGGGCTGACACACAATGAGCAAGGCCGTATATTTCAACGTGGTGAATCGGCATCTGCCGGTATTATCAGTATGGCGGAAACAGGATCGAAAGCGGCGCTCAAAACTGAAATCAGTAATATTCAAAACCTCGGCTATTCCAATTACTTGATTGATGAGTCGGGCATTTCAGGGAATAGTCAAAGTGTTAGTATGACCTTTGAAGCAAGCCAAAACTTCTCGCTATTGAGCGTAGTATCTATGGTTGCACCAAGCCCTGATTGGTTCATTGGTATTGATAGCCTAGCATTATTCAATGATGGTCAATGGGTAATGGAGCAAACCATTCAATTGAAGGTCTACGATGCTGGTAGCGACAGCGGGGTCACTTTTAATTCAGCCAATCAAGAGACGGATCCTCAAGGCCTAATTACACTTTTAGATAGTGCGCGAAGCGATACAGACTTTGCGCAAGGTGTACACTTTCAAAGTGAAGCCAACATTGGTGTAATTACGATAAAATTGATGGAATAATGGCGATTTGAACGCTCAAAGGTAGGTACAAATCGCTATGATATCACTGCCTTTAATAGCTGTCGTAACCAGATGCTTTTATCATCTCGCTCTTTTCTACTAAACCACAGCATGGAAATGTCAAAGTCAGGCACTGTTATGGGCGGTGAAAAACGCCCTAAACCATGACTTTGACATGCAATTTCAGCCATTTTTTGAGGCACAATAGCTATCAATCGACGTTGTTTTAGCAAGCTTTGAATAGTTAAAAAATTACGTGTTGCCACGGTTACTTTCCGCGACATGCCTTGATCTTGTAATACCTTGTCGACTTGAGTCGAGAGCTGCCCGTCAGGACTTACCAAAGCATGTTCAACACCAGCAAACTGCGAAACCGTCAAGCCACTTTCAATCTCAACCATTTTAGGGTCGGCAATGCATACATGGCGCTCCGTGTAGAGGTACTCGCAATGAAAAGCACTATCTAATGTCGGGATACTACCAATCACTACGTCCAGTTTTTCTTGCTCAGCCAAAGTAACATAATTGCTGCGGTTCACATTGATAAAACTCACTTGCGCATTAGGTGCCTGCTGACGAATGGCGTCATAAATTAAAGGCGCAAAGATAAACTCGGCATAATCCGTTAATCCAATTCGGCAAACCCCTTGATACAAACTTGGTTCAAAAGTTGCGGTAGTCAAAAGCTCATGGGTAACGGACGCCAAAATTTGAGTGATAGTTGGAGACAACATATGAGCCCGTTCAGTGGGTACCATTTTATGACCTTTGCGCTCAAATAAGGGGTCGTCAAACAAGGTACGTAAACGCGCTAAACTGTGGCTCATTGCAGACTGGCTGACGCAGTTTTTCTCAGCAGCAACGCTTACACTTTCATAGCGGTATAAATATGCAAAACTAACCAATAAATTTAAGTCTATGTTTCTCCATTGAAAATCTGCAAAGCTCACCTAAAATCCCATTATATTCATAGTTATAATCAATACTATTAATTTGATTGATTATAAATCATTTTTTAACCTATACACATAATTAATCACAGTAAATCTGTTTAATATGTTTTCAATATTCAAACTATTTTTTATGCTCGGTTGGGTAAGCTTTGGCGGCCCAGCGGCGCATATCGGTTACTTTAGACAAACTTTCGTTGAAAAGCTCAAATGGTTAGATGACCATGAATATGGTCAAATCGTTGCCCTAAGCCAGTTTTTGCCGGGGCCTGGCTCTAGTCAAGTTGGCTTTGCGCTTGGCTACAAACGGGGTGGACTCGCTGGTGCTTGTGCTGCGTTTTTAGGCTTTACCTTACCTTCTGTTTTAATCATGATAGGACTAGCCTTGCTTGCCAGTCATGCCACTGACACCAGTGCATTTCAAAACGTCGTTCATGGTTTAAAGTTACTTGCGGTGGTGGTGGTTGCTGACGCAGCATGGGGAATGTACAAAAACTTTTGTAAAAACACACTTACCGTCAGTTTGTGTTTGGCAACTGCAATTGCGCTACTTGTCATGCCAAGCATCACTATGCAGATCTGTGTGCTCATCGTGGCAGCTATCATCGGTGCTTATTATCTCAAACCAGAAACTGCACCAATCACATTACCAGCTTTTAAACCAAGTTATATCCCGCTCATTTTGTTTATTGCTTTGCTCATTGGCTTACCTGCGCTTGCTTCCCTTTCACCTTCATTGACTCTTTTCAATGATTTTTATCAAGCGGGTAGCCTTGTTTTTGGTGGCGGCCATGTTGTACTGCCACTGCTGCAAAATATTGTCGGTGATAATCTCAGTCAAGACGCTTTCCTAACAGGGTATGCCGCAGCGCAAGCCGTTCCTGGCCCAATGTTTACATTTGCTACCTATATTGGTTATGAACTTATGCCTTCCAGCCCTCTAATTGGCGCCCTTATTGCGACGGTAGCGGTATTTTTACCCGGCTTTTTACTTCTTTTAGCCGTACTTAAAAATTGGCAATCACTGGCGCAAAAACCCCGCATTGCAGGGGCGTTGGGTGGTGTAAATGCTGCGGTAGTGGGCCTTTTAGTGGCTGCTTTATATCAACCCGTATTCATCAGCGCAGTCATGCTGCCAACGGATATTGCCCTTGTATTGGTTGGCTTTTTCCTAATGAAGCAGTTAAAACTACCGATTATTTGGTTGGTCCTTACTTTCATGGCGGCAGGCTTTGGGATGGGCCTCATTTAGCCTTGGAGTTTATCGCTAAAATAGATGTCACAGCCCTATGCAAATAGCGATAAAAAGTGAACATTAGCACTTTAAGTCAAACCCGATTCAATTTAGTGAAGACTATTTTAATTCAAGGGTTTCAATTGGTGCTTAAAAACAGTATATTTGAATGATAACCATTATCATTCAAATATACTAATGTTGAGAGATTTCGTTACCCGACCATGTCCATGCTGTAAAAAGCCACTGACGCTTAGTGAGCGAATACCGCTGCTCAATCGCGAAAGTGTGCACTGCAAGCACTGCGCGAAGCCATTAAAGCCCAACTTTAATATTATGTTGTTTAATGTTTTTTGGTTGAGTATGAGCGTATCTTGGATCATAGAAGCACACACAGAACTTAACTATCTATGGGCTTTATCAGCAGCTTTAATTGTAGTAAGTGTTATTGAACCATTATTAGATGTGCTCTTCCCCTTAGAAGAAGAGCGATATGATTAGCGCCCTACAGCCAAATTAGCTTTACCATAGCAACAATCATCGACAAACTCAGTAATATACATAAAAAGTTAAAAGCTTTATTTATTGCATCCCCTTTGACGTAGTCACCCGCAATTTGCCACCCTGCTATCACACCATTGAGTGTAAAAATACATACACTAATGGAAGTCAGTACTTTGAACCAAATAGGAGAGAAAAAGCTCGCTAAAGCTTGATGGTTCGTGACTGGCTCTAAAAACAGCAATGTCACAACTAGAAGACTATATGCCACAATCACGGTATTGCTGATGCGCTGCAGTACCCATTGTTTTGTACCTGAACGCGCGATATTCATTACAGCCATATTAATCCTCCCACCAAGATACTCAACACAATCCCGAGCCCAATTGCAACGCGAGAAATCATGCACCCACTAGCCAGCTCTTCAAAGTAGCCAAACTCTTGTACAATGTGTTTGATGGTTCCTAAGCAATAATACCCAAGCGCTGTTAATAAGCCCCAAACCACAAATTGAGCGAAAAAGTTTTCACTAAAAATGGTGCTTAGCGTGTCAAAGTTGTGCGCTGATTGCATAGCAAAAATCAGTAATGGTAATAAAACCACTGCTGCTGCCCATACTATGACACCACTTACCCGATGCAAGATTGATGCATAGGCAGTAATCGGCAGTGCCATGGTTTGAATTGCCAAATTAGTTGGCCGCTCTTTTCTCATGTTGAATACCTAGATGTTTATAACAATTAAATGCTAACGCAAATCATTAACACTTACAAACTTTAAGTAGGCTCATAAAATAACAAAAAAGCGCCGTAACCTGCGGCGCTTATAGAAAATAATTACTTAGAGGCTTGTCGTTAAAAACCAAATGGAATGTTTAAAGCAAAAAAGCCGATGAGTAATGACGTCCAAAAAACTAAGAAAGCCACTGAATATGGGAGCATCATTGCAATGACCTCGCCAAAACTAAGGTCTGGTTTATACTTACGCATAAACGCTAAAATAACCCCAGCATAAGTCATCATTGGCGTTATGATATTGGTTGAGGAGTCTGCAACACGATAAGCTGCCGCTACTAGATCTGGTGTCATAGCAGGGTTTACCTGATATAGCATAGGTACAAATATAGGTCCAAGTAACATCCACTTAGAAGTCAGTCCACCGACAAATAAATTTATTAATCCGGTAGTGATCACAAACCCAATAATCAATAAAATCGGAAACTCTTGAAGTCCTAGCGCTGATAAGCCACTAGCACCAACGTATGTGATATAAGTGCCAAGTCCTGAGTAACCTAAGATGCCCAAGAAGTTATAACAAAAGAATGTCAGTACGAGTACGTAACCCATAGTATTCATTTGCGCAACCATGGCCTGCACCACATCCAATAAACTCTTAAACTTGCCTGTCGCCACACCAAATGCTGCGCCTACAGTGGCAAACACTAAAGTGATCAACAAAATGACATTGTTTAAGTATGGAGTGATTGTCTTGCCTGACTCATCTACATATGGTGCCAAAGGGCCCATCGCCAGTAATACGACTAAACCGAGCGCCAATAATAGCCCCCAAAATGCTGCTTTAAGCCCTTTCTGCTCTTGCTCTGTAACCGCAAAGTCAGACAAATCCATTCCTTCAGGTAAGTTATAAGGCATTTTTTCTAACCTAGGTTCGACAAACTTTTTTGTCACCCATGCGCCAATGCCAACGAGCATAAAAGTTGAAACAAAAATAAAGTAATAATGCATAGTGGCCGGTGTCAATGCGTTACCACTTGCATCAGCAAAAGGCACGCCCTGTGACTGTGCAAAAATCTGTGCATTCAAGCCAATAACTACGTCAACAGGCGTTGCGGGAAGTAAATTGGCACTAAAGCCTGCAGAGACGCCTGCAAATGCCGCCGCCATCCCAATCAGCGGATTTTTGCCTAGTCCCGCATATAGTAAACCTGCAAGCGGGATCAAAATTAAGTACCCAGCATCTGTCGCAATAGAGCTCATAATCCCCAGAAAAATCAACGCCGGTGCAAGGTATTTATCCTTTAAACGTGTACCTAGTTTTTTGATTACCGCATTAAATAACCCTGAGCTTTCGGCGACACCAACACCGAGCATAACGATTAAGATGACACCCAAAATACCGTTGCCAAAACCTAGCCAATTTTGAAGCAATGCATTGTCAAAAAACCAAACAACATGCTCAGCCTCTGTCATATTTTTAATAGTATGAACTACGGGATTGCCATCGGCTCCTTGCGTTTCAAAGGTTAACCCTCCGATCAGCGCAGTCAAAGCAAACGCGCCAAGGATAAACCAAATAAAAATAATAATGGGGTCGGGGATCTTTTTTCCTGCCTTTTCTATGAATGAGATAACCCCGCTCTCACTCTGTTTGACGGTTTCTACTGTAGACACTCTGCTATTCCTAATTTTATTGAAATCTGACTATTCCTACCTAATTGGTCAAAACAGTAACACAAGGTATTCTAAACAACTGAGTGCAAAATAGGAGAGAAGATTGTGATGTATAAAAGGTAAGGATAGATAAAGTATTGTTTCAATTTAAAACTGAGCACTGCACGCGCTTACGAAGCGACTACAGGAGACTTTATTTTACTGCTGTGTACTGAGTATGTATTGAGGAAAAACAACCTTCTCACTCAATACATAAAACCCATTTAGTGACGCTTTTTAGGCCCAATTCTTACTAGTTCTTTGCCATTTTCAAACACTTCCTGTGTCACCCAGCGCCCAAGTAGTAACTGATGGTTATCATCTAAAACAGCAACAAAAGGCCTACCGTTGCTATTATTTGTGGCAAGAGCAACTCCTGCTACATTTTCTAACCCCATCCCGCCGCTTTCGACTAAAGTCAAAAATGACTCTAAGTCTTCTAACGTACTAATTTCGTCTTTATCATCAATCATACTATTTGGCTCAGTGAATACGTGAAGTAAATAGAATAGCAGTTCTCAAAAGCAGGATAAATAATTGAAAGGTAGATGCGCATCTAGCAGAGCCAAACAACAATCTGTCTATTTGTCGGCTAATTTAAGTATGAGAGCACCGACAAGTGACGACCCCACCAAAGCAACACAATCTTTTTATTGTTGAACAATGCCACATGCTTCTGGCAGATATGATAAGTTTAGGCAAATAATACCGTATGTTTGGAGAGTTACATCTAGCCCCCCATCGCTTTAGGTAATCAATTCATTCCTTCTCTTACACTTTCTTATAAAGGCGATTGGTTTATTTTATAGCTTCAATTTTACACTGGGTTATTCACAGTCATTTCTGCAAAAAATTCTGCAACTCATTATAGTTAAGCATAAAAATATATTTAGGAGCAACCAACCTTTCAATTTCACTTTCAAATCTCAACACCAACCTTTTAAAATAAATAGCCTTTAAAACATACCGAAAAAATATAAAGATAAAACCATCAACCTAAAAAATAAAATCACTAAAAACCAGCAATATGCTTAATAGAGTACCTATACTTCACTTATATATCCCTAAAGATCTTAGCAACCTCTATTCGAGCCTAATAAAAATTGGTGCTTAAGGCATATGCTTCTCATCGAAACAATTCTAATCAGAATATAAAATAAGAGAAAAATTAATATACCTTGTCACTTTCTTGTAAGAATATGCATATTCCTCAAGTTAACGCTATCAGCACGGCTATAAATCACAAGTATGAATTTTAATCAACCTTAAACAAAAAACCTTCAATTGACACTCGAAGTGACTCAACATTACATTTTTAATTGTGGACAAAAATCGTTCACATTTAAAAATTAAAAGGAAATACAATGAATAAAAAAATAGCAATGGCAGTTATGGGACTGGCTATGGGATTAGGTACCTCAATTGCAGTATCAGCGAGCAATGGTTTTACAAACGGTTGTAAATGGCAGTCATTTGGAACATTAGAGAATTATTGTGGCTATCAATATTATGTTTGTCAGATGGGTGGAACGCCAGGATATAACTGTAGAACAATTAAAGCTGATTGTATCCGTATATGTGGATAGGTTAAGCGTTTAGTAGCATAGAGTGGTAATCTATTTTGCCACTCTCTTGTAACGCAATAGGTTAACGAATGAGTATAATAAAATACCTCGCGATATTTGCTCTAACTTTGGGTGTTGGTTGGTTTGCTGGTACATACGGTTTAACAACAGTTCAAAACTTATACGCCAGCAATCAGGTAGAAAAGGGAGATTATAGTCAGTACGGAGTCAGCACTGATAACCCAATAAAGCTGTACACCACTGAGTGGTGTCCATATTGTAAAAAAGCAGCCGCTTTTTTAGATCAACACCACATACAGTACGTAAAAGTCGACATTGAAAATGATGCACAAGCTCTTGCTGAATTTAAATCATTAGGTGGTGAAGTACTGCCACTTATATTAATTGATGATGGTCTAATAAGAGGCTTCAATTCTGCCGCATTAGAAAAGCACCTCAAACAAATTGAACTGCTCTAGTTAGTGGCATGGGATGGTTCGCCCCATCCCAACCAACTTATTTCAACCTAAAAGCGGTGACAATCCTACCAACAAGGTGAGTCATTGATGAATGGTAATTTACAACATTCTATTTTTAGGTAAGCGAGTCAAATCAAGCCTAAGTATTTTCGAGCGACGCTGATAGTTATACAGTGATTTTTTCTTGGCTGGTAAGTCGTCCACATTGACACAATCAAACCCTTGCTCCAAAAACCAATGAATACTGCGTGTTGTCAATGCAAACAATGCCTTATATCCCTGTTTCCTCGCCTTGTTAATCACAGATCTGAGTAAAAAGCTGCCTCTATCTGCATCGCGATATTGAGGGTGTACAGCAAGGCTTGCAAACTCCCCAACCTCATCTTCTGGGAAGGTATACAAAGCAGCGCAGGCAATGATTAAACCATCTCGTTCAATTACCATAAACTGCTCAATTTCCATTTCTAGTTGCTCCCTTGAGCGGCGCACCAAATACCCAAGCTCTTCAAGAGGCCGAATTAAGTTTAGCACTCCATTGATGTCGCTAATTGTCGCACTTCTCAATTGCTCAGAACTTTGAGGCGCTATTTGCGTACCAATACCATCTAGTGAAAACAGTTCTTGAAGTAATGCACCATCTTCTTTGTAGCTCACTAAGTGGCAGCGGTGCACACCACCTCGGCATGCCTCAATGGCCGCTGTCAAAAATACAGAGGCGCTTTTACAGATAGACGAGGCTTCTCGATTTTGGGCTAACCATTGCGCCGCCTCATTGGGCATTAACTCTGCGATCGCTTCGCCATTATCATCCAATATTCCGGCTTCATGACTAAATCCGAGCATCTTGTCAGCACCCAACTTGAGTGCAACCTGAGTAGCGATTTCTTCCGCAGTCAAGTTGAAACTTTCGCCGGTCACAGAAGCTGAAATAGGGCCCAGTAAAACGATACTATTGTTGTCTAATTGATGCCTGATCCCTTCAACATCTATGCGGCGTACACGCCCAGAGTGATGATAATCAACACCGTCCTCAATTCCCAATGGCTGAGCAATAACAAAATTGCCACTGACCACATTGAGCGAATTACCCGACATAGGGGTGCTGCTTAAAGACATTGATAGCATTGCCGTAATATCCAACTGCATTGCACCACTGACTTGTTTGATGATGTGAAGAGAGTCACTCTCAGTCACTCTAATCTCGTTATGAAATTGACTATAGATACCTGCTTGAGCCAGCGCGGCATCAAATTGCGGGCGGGCGCCAAATACCAACACAATCTTAATACCCAAACTCGTTAGCAAAGCAACATCATTGATGATACTCCTGTATCCAGGCTGCTCGACAGCCTCCCCTCCTAACATAACGACAAACGTTTTCCCTCTGTGAGCATTCACATAGGGAGTCGATTGGCGAAAGCCATCTACCAATTCAGTTGTACGCACGGAATTTACCTTTTAAACGCAGAATGATTAAACACAAACAAGACAACCAACATACTAAAGAATTATTATGCACAATTAAAGAATTATTATTCTTTAATTGTGCATTTCTATATCATCATTCATTTTTTAAAGCCATAATATGAAACATTACTGTCACTTTACTTATCTGCATAAGCATTCAATAGGCTAAGCCATTTATCATTACCTTAATAGCTCATCTCTAAAAACAGGTTAACTACCCCATAAGCATCCAGCGGTGATTGCCGCAACACACTAAATTGCCGTACACTCTTACCAATCTCAGTTCAATTTTATAGAGGTGCTTGTGCCTAAAACTGACAAAAAACAAACTGGCATGTTCAGCCAGTTGCTTTTTAACATTATTATTCCCGTGATTGTGCTCACTCGATTCTCTGGTGAAGATGCACTAGGCCCTACTTTGGGCATTATTGTCGCACTCGCCTTCCCTGTCGGCTTTGGCCTTTGGGAGCGAAACAAAACAGGAAAATTCAACTTTATCTCTGGTTTGGGTATTGTATCGGTGCTGTTGACAGGCGGAATTAGCCTTTTAGAACTAGATGCAAAATATATTGCCATTAAAGAAGCCCTGATCCCCGGTATAATCGGCATAGCAATTGTAGTCAGCCAATATACCAAGTACCCACTACTCAAAACTATGATGTTTAACGACAACATCATGGATATCAAAAAAATAGAAGCGGCACTTGAACAGGCTGGCAATAGCGAAAAACTACCTAAAGTTCAGGTAATTGCATCAAATATTCTCGCGGGTTCATTTTTCTTATCTTCAGTGCTCAATTACGTGTTAGCGAAAATGATCGTCGTAAGTCCAGCGGGGACAGAGGCCTATAATAGTGAATTAGGCCGCATGACCGCATTGAGCTACCCAGTCATTGTACTTCCCACGATGGTCATCTTTTTTATTGCACTGTATTACCTGCTAACGTCACTTAAAAAGCTGACGGGTTTAACGGTAGAGGAAATGTTTCACGAGCAGGAATAAACAATTAGATACCTAAAGACGGGAAAGCACCTGCTTTCCCACAGGGTTAAGTTATAAAAAAACAAATAGTTAAATACAACCCTTTGCTGATACTCAATCGCGAAAAACGACATCAAGCCCCCAGTAAAAAACAATCAATTCCAAAATATGTGATTGCATTGGCGTAAAAAAGGGACTAGTATTGCGCCGAATTCTTAATTATCAATTAACTGTGGAGGAGTATAAATCATGACAAATACATTATTATCCTTTGCAGGTCTTATCCGTTAAGTAGCAGAAAGCTAACAACATTTTTCAGCTTTCTTGTAAAGCTACCTCCCGGTCACTTCAAGTGAAACACGGCCTGCCAATACGATCTCGTTTTAAATACTATTTAAAGGTATTGGTATTATGGACAACTCCGTCCAAAAAATAACAGAAAATACAACCTTGATTGCGTCGGATGATACGTGGATTGAGGGGCTTGCTATCCAGCAACTCATTAAAACATCGGAGCTTGCGGGTATGCACAGTGTAGCTGGTATGCCAGATCTACACCCAGGAAGAGGCTACCCTATTGGGGCCGCATTTTTTACAACTGATAAAATTTATCCCGCACTTGTGGGCAATGACATTGGCTGCGGCATGTCACTATGGCAAACCTCGGTTAAAGTTTCCAAAGTGAATTTGGACAAGCTTGTTAAGAAGTTTGCTCACATAGAGCAGCCGCTTGATGCAAGCTGGAGCAACCTCATTGAAGTGCGTAAAGCAGAAAAAAATATTGCCAACCATTATTTTGATCATGCGCTGGGCACCATAGGTGGGGGCAATCATTTTGCAGAGTTTCAAGCTATCGACGAGATTTATGACCACAGCGCGTTAGATGAACTAGGGATCAATAAAAAGCACCTTCAACTATTGGTTCACTCCGGTTCAAGAGGCTTAGGTCAATCCATTTTGGTGAAACATATTGAGCAACATAATCACGATGGGCTACATCTTAATACACCTGATTTTCATGCCTATATAACGGCTCACAACGAAGCGTTGCGATGGGCTGAACTCAATCGTGAGTTAATTGCGCTGCGTTTTTTGGCAGCGGTTAGAGCCACAGGGCAATGTACACTGGATATTAATCATAATTTGGTAACCGCTAAGTGTATTGCTGACACGACTGGTTGGCTGCACCGAAAAGGCGCAACCCCCAGTGACAAAGGTTATGTTGTTATCCCTGGTTCACGAGGAGACTACAGCTATTTGGTTAAACCTGTCACAGAGTCTGCAGAGCATGTTCGGTTGAGCTTGCATTCACTCGCCCATGGCGCAGGCCGAAAGTGGAAACGTGGTGAATGCCAAGGGCGCTTGAGCCACAAATACAAACGTGAAGACTTGTATCGCACAGCATTAGGTAGCCGCGTTATATGCGGCAATAAAGAGCTGCTCTACGATGAAGCACCGCAAGCATATAAAAAGTGCGAAACCATCATCAGTGATTTGACCGATGCTAAGTTGGTTGAGGTGATTGCGAGGCTCCGTCCTGTGTTGACATTTAAAACCAATGGGAGTTGCTCAGCATGATTATATTGCAATTATCCTCTGGGCAAGGTCCGATTGAATGCAGCAAAGCCGTTGGCCTCGCTCTTGTGCAATTATACAAACAGAGTGAGGCACAGGGTATTAGGTGTGAACCCATTGAGTTGACACCCGCTGAAAAGTCGGGCTGTTACAAGTCGGTTGTCGTGAAACTATCGTCTCCTAATATGAATGCTGTGAGGCAATTTGCGCACCAATGGCAAGGTGCCATGTTATGGGTGTGTGAAAGCCAATTTCGTCCAAAGCATCGGCGTAAAAACTGGTTTTTCAGTGGCTGTGTCTATGAGCTAGAAGACAATAAATTTGACGCTGAAATAACCTTTCAAACATGCCGAGCTTCAGGTGCGGGTGGTCAGCATGTTAATAAAACCGATTCAGCTGTCAGAGCTACACATACAAAAACAGGAATTTCGGTACGTGTAGAAAGTGAGCGTAGTCAGCATGCCAACAAAAAGCTAGCTCATGCACTGGTGCTCCAAAAACTTGCAGACATGCAGCAAATGCAAATAAACGCACAAGAAAAGTCACGCTGGCAACAGCATAAGGAAGTCGAACGAGGTAACCCGGTCAAAACTTTTAAAGGGCCCAAGTTTGTCGCTAAGTAAGCAAACACTTAAGGGACAGATATGCGTAATGTTTTATTTATTTGTAGCCGCAATCAATGGCGTAGCCCAACAGGTGAGCAAGTAAGGAAGCATCACCCCGAGTTGAATGTACGATCAGCAGGTACCAGCCAAAAGGCCAAAAAACAGTGAAACCACATGATATTCAATGGGCTGATATTGTTTTTGTTATGGAGGAAAAGCACAAATGCCGATTAAAAAGCCAATTTACTCGGTTTACAGTACACAAAGATATTCGGGTACTGGATATACCCGATGATTACCAGTTTATGGATCAGGTATTGATTCAACTTTTCAAAAAAGTTGTCGGGATGCACCTGAGTATTAATTGGGAACTCAGAGTCTAACTTAAATAGTGCGGAGATTAGAGCAATGTAATTCCACCTTTTCACAAAGCCCTCAAAAAATATCATTTACAGGGCTTTGTGCGCATCTACAAATTTTTTGTACTGGCATATCCACTGGCCAGAAGTGATTAGCATAAATATTGGAATTACATTATGAGAATAAAATACCCCCGTACGCCGCACCTACCTTGGTCTCCAGGCGCGACGAGCGATGATATAAAGCAAACATATACGCGCTTTTTTGAAGGCCAACAAGTGGTAGTCACCGAAAAAATGGACGGAGAAAATACCACGTTATATACCGACTATATGCATGCTCGTTCGTTAGACAGTCGCTTTCACCCTTCAAGAGCATGGGTCAAAGCACTACAAGCGCAAATAGGCTACAAAATACCAAAAGGTTGGCGAATCTGTGGTGAAAATCTGTATGCAAAACATGCCATTAGTTATGAAGCACTAAACAGCTACTTTATGGCTTTTTCGGTATGGACTGAACACAATGAATGCCTATCTTGGCAAGACAGCAAAACCTTTTTTCAGCTACTGGGCCTTAGTACGCCAAAAGAGCTATACATTGGCCCATGGTGTGAACACACCATTAAAAACATCGCGCTGGATACCACCAAACAAGAAGGTTATGTAGTAAGGCGAGCAGATGGCTTTGCATTTAACGCGTTCTCGCAGTCCGTCGCAAAATGGGTTAGGCAAAATCATGTTACAACCGACAAACACTGGATGCATGCTGACGTTGTACCCAACGGTTTGAAAGGAGCACAATAATGAACGCTCTTGAAACTTGGCTGCAAAGCTTAACTCAGGATCACACACCTGACTTTTGGGAGTGTGTTGATTTCTTGGCAGATTACTTTCCGCTGTTACTGGAATTCGAACGTACCGAGCAAGATGCTATTTGGCATGCCGAAGGCAATGTCGCAATTCATACCGATATGGTACTAACGGAGCTATATAAGCTACTTTGTACCGAAGCTTCCCATATAAAGGGCACAAATAGACAAGCTCTGATCCTCAGCGCACTGCTTCATGATATTGCTAAGCCAGTCTCTACTCAGCGTAAGACCATTGCTGGCATTGAACGTGTTGTGGCACCTAAGCATGAAGAGAAGGGGGCGAATTACTTGGTAACTCGCTTGATTTCTCTGTCTCTGGATCACCACGTGATAACGAGTGTCATGGGTATGGTTGGTTACCATAATCAATTGAAATTACTGGTAATAAAAAACAAAGGTTACAGCGACTATTTGCATTTAGCGATGAATGCCAATTTGGAGCTTTTATATTGGCTTGAAATTGCAGATATGAGAGGGCGTGTTTGTGATGACTTAGCACAGCAACTCAACCTGCTGGAAGAGTTTAGGCTGTTTGCCGAGGACTATAATTTATGGGGACAGCAAGACCCATTACTAACCCAATTGCCCAAAATTCAAGTTAAGGCTAAGTCCATAGAGCAAACATACTTAAACAATGTCGCAATGAGTCAATTAGCTGCAGGACAAATCAGTACGATTGAAGAAGCCATAGCTAAAAACTATTCCGCCTGTCAAAGCTATAGCAACTTATACGTGATGTGTGGCATTAGTGGTAGCGGAAAGTCCACTTGGATTGAAAAGCACCTTGGTAACTTCGAAGTTATTTCACTAGATAGTATACGCCAAGAACTAAACGGAAAACGCGCCTGCCAAAAAAACCGAGGGCAAGTGTTACAGCTCGCTAAACAACGCTTAAAACAAGCGCTTGCAAATAAACGTCATGTGGTCTGGGATGCAACCAATATTCGAAAGGACTTTAGGCGTATTGTTTGTGATTTTGGTAGAAGTTATGGTGCTCTAATCACCTTGGTAGTGTTTCAATTGAGTGAAAAGTCATTGCGAGTTAACAACCAAAACCGTCGATATAGTGTGGATAATAAGGTTATCTCTGAGCAGATAAATAAGCTGCAATGGCCATGCTTTAATGAAGCACACAGATTGCTCTTTATTGGTGAAAAAGGCAAAGAGCTTGCCAGACGAGGCTCTTTTGACGGCGCAATGTAAACTGTAACACACACTATTCGCCTATTAGGCCCCCAGTGCAATCGAATGTTGTTTACCTTGCCTTATTCGATTGCATCATACTCTCTCCCCATTTCACCATAGTATCGATAAATGCTTTAAGCTTTGCTGGTTGTCCATGCCTGCTCGGATACACTAAAAAAATAACGGAGTCTGTTAAGGTTATATCTGCTGCAATCTGCACAAACTCACCGCTTGCAATTTTATCTCGTACCATACCTGTAGGCATAATGGCGAAACCCAACCCCGCTTCAACAGCACTGAGCACCGCTGCAGTCGAATTGACGCTCAGGCGTGCATTGAGCGTATGCCATTTACCTTGCGCATGCACTTGATTAAATGATTCATCACTGCGCTCACCGGCAAAGCTCGCAATATAAGGCTGCGAACGAAGTTGTTCAACGGTGCTCACCACACCATACTTAGCAGCGAAATTAGACGAAGCCACAAATACTCGCTGCGATTGATATATTTTGCGATAAATTAAACTTGAGTCTTCAATATTGTTAAAACTCGCTCTAATCGCAACGTCAAATCCTGCTTTGATTAGATCTACATTTTGTGCGCCTTGTTGAACTTCTAAGGTAACCTGCGGATGCGCCTGTAGAAAAGGTATCACGATCGTAGATGCCATAAAGTCAGCAAAATTCTGCGGCACAGCAACTCGTAAATGCCCTGACGCCTGTTGACGCATATCACTTAAAAAGGCTTCCCCTTGCTCAAGTTGAGACATCGCTTGCTCGCAAAAATGTAAATACTGCGCTCCTTCCTCCGTTAATTTTACTGAACGAGTGGTTCGCTGTAGCAGCTTGACGCCTAAGCGAGCTTCTAATTGACTAACTTTATTACTCACTGTCGACTTTTCAATATCCAGCGCTTGTGCAGCTTGTGTAAAGCTTTGCAACTGGGCAACTTTGCAAAAAATACGAATTTGGTTCAAATCATTGTTCATATATAAAAACAATCTTTTGTAAATTTCGATGATTATTTAATTAAAGATATCAATTAATCTCTCAGCCTTAAACCAATTACTGTTTTTAAGAGGAAGCAAGCCGTGAGTTCTTACAGTTGGTCTTACAAATTACTGCACTGGCTATCAGCCATTTTATTCGCCCTAATGTGTTTTGCATTTGTTGGCTTTTATCCGCAAATGAGTGATGCTGATCGCACTATCATGCTAATAGGCCATTCCAGCATGGGGGCTTGCCTAACGGCTATCATATTAATACGTATTGGTAAAAGGTTTGTGTTAAAGCACCCAAGGCCGAAACATGCACAATCAACCGCTAAGGTAAAGATGGCAAAGACAGCCCATTATGCGATGTATGTTTTCATGGTATTGGTCCCATTAACCGGTTATACAACCGCCAATTTTCATCACTTACCTGTGCAGCTTTTTGGCAGTATTTTACTTAATAGCATTCATGACACGGATCTGTTTAACACATTTCGTGCTATCCATGTTTTGTGTATTCAAGTCCTTATAGCATTGGTTGTATTACATATTGGCGCAGCCATAAGGCACAAGTTGGTTTTAAAAGATAAAGTACTCTATAGCATGAGACCTTGGTTTATTGACAAAAACTCAGAGTCATAAAGTCTGTTGACTAGGTGCAGTGGAGTAATAATATTTACTACAACTTCCCTGCATCGCCTTGGCTAGATAAATACATGAGCTAGTTTTGGGCAACAACCGTAAACTTAGAGCTATGTATTAACCTTCCTTTAGAGCGAATTTCTATATGCCAGTCTCCGGGAGTTGTTTCATAGGGAAAATCAAAATAGTATCCAAATCCCCAAACATACTCACCGCGATGACCTGAAATATCAATCTTACGTTCTAGTCGAGATTTTTTTCACCTGAAGGTAAAGTGGTTTCAGGATAAGTTATCGAAAGATCAAAATGTTGTATCTGCAAAGGAATAGAAAAAAAAGCCACACCAATTTCAAACCCCGTTCCTAACCGGTTGGGGATGATCCAAGTTCGTTCTTTTAAAATTTTAGTCCTTTCACCGATGCTGATTATGTCGTTAACAGCGGTATCTTCGTCAATAATCTCTCCACCCACTTTCTCAATGTATGAGTGTTCAAATACAACGGACTCAATACCATGTGGTATTGCTGGTGCGGCGAGTGAAGAAGTAAAAAACAAACTCACTACTACAAAAAATATGCTCCGTATCATCACAGTCTTATATTTTCTCCAATAGAACCTCGTGCCTATGGTTAACTTGCTTGCACTGAAGAGCCTTCAACCTAAATCGAAATTCAATGGAACTCAATAGTTATACCAACCTCGCTATTTAAGGCCTTTGGTGGCCTTTAAAGCGAATCTTCACTCTCTTCTTGTTGCTTAGTCACAGGCTTTAGTTTTGCCGCATACAACATGCCATCGTACTTTAAAAATTCGCCCTGCCACTTAGCTGAAATAAACGGCACAGACTCACGACTGTATTCGGTGTAGCCTATCCCATTCAATACCTCTTCCGGATCGCCTTCTTTAACTGTTAAAAACTGCCATGGTGAGAGTTGGCTCAACGTATTGTCTTTAATCAGTAATTTAGCTCTCGAGGTTGTCCACTGCTCTAGTAAATTGACCTCAGAAACCAGTCCATGTTCGATCACAATTTGCTGCATACACCCGGTGAGATAATTCAATCGGCCTTTTTTGTCTACAGACGATATCAGCCTCCCAGTGTTTTCACCTACAAATTGCTCGACATCTTTTTCAAAGTCAAAACAAGGAATGGGATTTGCTTTATGTTTGCTTATCTTCCAATCACCAATTGACAGACCGCTCACTACAATAAATTTCTCAGTCGGGTCATACCCATCTTCCCAAGTTGACCAGTCAATATTGTCAAAATACAGCTTAAACAACTCAATATGTCTTTTGGTAATTTGCCCTCTTGGTCCAGTTCCAAGTTCATATGCATTTTTCCCATCCACCGAAATCTCGCCCGCATCCGTTTGCTCTAACATGTTTGTCAGCGAGACGGGAAGCAATTTGGAGTTATAGTGATAACCAACGAACTTTTGGTTCTCAAATAAAAAAGCATGCCGCCTCCCCAGTACCGCCATAAAGATGGTGTCATTGATTGGCCACAATAATGAGAAGCGACCAAAGCGCTCAATGATTTCAGCATAGCTTTCTCCCAATTTTGCACCAAAAGCACTTTCTGGCGTGACTAAATTGGTTCTGATGTATAAAGGGTTAGGATCTTGCTCGCTTTTATTTAGATACTTCTGATTAGTTAGAGAAATAAGCTTTAAGTTAGCCTGATCAACTATCACGGGTTTTGAGCATGATTTAACAGGTTGTAGAATGAAGTACGCATACGATACGGTGTGCAACCTTTCGCTATATTCAATATTAAAGCTTTTAACCTTCAAACCATTTGGGTGCTTTCTGCTATGCCATACCGCTTTGTCAAAAAGAAAGGAACGAAGACTATCAACCACTTGCGTATAGTTGTAACGATTAAGAAACTCAATATAATCCTGTTCGACCTTAATCGGCTCGGCATCTTCTAACTGGCACTCACTATTTTGAGCATAGATTTGCTTGGCAGCCCCATTAAACGAAACAAATAGTAAAATACAGAGTAGTAACTTCATAGGATATAAGCTTGAGTAAAAACTGGCTGTATACTATTACAACCCTTCTATTTAACCAAATAGATTAGAGCCAAATATACATAAGTATTAAAATTTTAATTCAATTACCGTATGAGGTCCAAATCGCACTCCAACCATACTAAATAGGGTCACACTCCACTAGTTCAAAAATTACGATAAGAAAAGTTAGCGCTTACAAACCCGCACTATTTCAAGAGCCAAACACTTATGTTGGCCCAACTCGTTTTTGAGTGCTTCCTTAACTTTGAACGCATAATTTAAGTTAGGCACCTACAATTGCTTACATTAATACGCCATACCCGATGTCATACTTTAATCAAGTTGATTGTAAACGTAGCGAATAGCTTAAATGCAATACAACAAGGATTGATAATTCATCGGAAATAAAACAATGCAATACAACCCTCGCTATTATTTTATTGATAATTTGCGCAGCATTGCCCTGTTACTTGGGGTGATATTTCATGCGGCGCTTGCCTATGGTCCTTACTTCAAAAACATCTGGGTGAGTACAGACCCTAACACGCAAGTATTTTTTAGCTATCTTGCCAATTGGCTGCACCTTTTTCGCATGCCACTGTTTTTTGTGATCGCTGGTTTTTGTAGTGCTCTTATCATGGCACGTAAAAGCAATCAGAATTTTATTAAGTTACGGCTAAAGCGTGTGCTGGTTCCATTCTTAGTTTTTTACCCTATTTTAGTTGTGCTCTTTCTAAGCATATTTTCTTGGAGTATTACTGTCGCCAATCCACTGCCTCCCTTAATAAGTCTGTTGAGTAACATTGAAAACCCACAGATTAGCACTATGCACCTATGGTTCTTATGGGTTTTAACTCAATTTTGCATTGTTCACTGGTGTTTACATCATTTTTCTAAGGTCTATGAAACCCTGCTCAGCATTGGTAAAAGCCCACTCATGCTCAGTGTTTATCTAACCATAACCAGTTATGTCTTTTTGCTCGATCAGCCCGCCCCATTTCATGCACCAGACAAGCTCTATCCACAATTTTGGGCATGGGGATTCTATGGTGCTTTTTACTTCGCCGGAGCGGGTCTTTATAGCTATATAGACAAAATAAAGCTTGGGTTAGGCTCTGTGCTGTTTGTCGCTTGTCTCGCGCTTGTTTCTCTTTATGGCTATTTTGCGCTACTACCAAGCGCACCAACACTGACAGATGTGGTGGAGGCAATTGAAAGAGGTTACTTTGAGCCATCCAATGAACAGCATAGCTTATTGGTCGCTGTGCAAGCCATCGCAGTAGTGAGCTGGACCCTACTGGCTTTACAGCTTGGCTTTTTCTATCTCAATAAAGAGAATAAAGTGAGTCGCTATATCTCTGAATCATCATACTGGATATATTTGATACACGTGCCACTGTTGCTTTGTATTCAGTTGCCATTGACCAACGTCGACTTGCCAGCACTGGCTAAATTTATCATCAGCGTTCTGGTGACTATGCTGCTCTCTTTATTCACCTATCACTTTGTTGTGAGAAACAAGTTTATTGGCCATTTGTTAAATGGGAAAAAGCAGAAACAAAAGCAACCCGATAGCGCCAAGGAGCCAAAAAGAGAGGTATTAGAGTAGATTCAGGGGTCAGAGCTGACCCCTTTGTTCAAAACAGTTAAGACTGTGCAACTGATTCCGTAGGCGCCGCAGCTTGTGCTTTGTCACCTAAAAGGCGATGGGTTATGGTGCCTGCAGTCATTGAACCTGATACATTCAACGCTGTACGCGCCATATCAATCAGCGGCTCGATTGAAATCAAAAGTGCCGCAATGGTGACTGGTAACCCCATTGCAGGTAGCACGATCAATGCTGCAAATGTTGCGCCGCCGCCCACACCGGCGATACCGAACGAACTGATGGCAACAATCGCGACTAGTGACATAATGAAAGAGATGTCCATAGGGTTAATACCCACACTCGGTGCCACCATAATCGCCAACATCGCAGGGTAAATACCCGCGCACCCATTTTGGCCAATCGTCGCGCCAAATGACGCAGATAAGTTTGCAATCGCAGGAGGAACGTTAAGCTTATTGATTTGCGTATCTACATTCAATGGAATAGTCGCTGCGCTACTACGCGAAGTAAATGCAAATGTCAGTACTGGCCAAATCTTTTGGAAAAACTGTTTTGGGCTTACCCCAACCAGCCCAACTAGCAGACCATGTACGATAAACATCAAGAAAATCGCCAAATAAGAAGCCACAATAAAGCCCAATAAATTGGTGATATCAGCCAAACTCGAGGTTGCAACCACCTTTGCCATCAAGGCTGCAACGCCATATGGCGTGAGAGAAATCACCATTTTCACCAATCGCATGACGACTGCTTGAAGCGTTTCAACAAATGTACGGATAGGCGCTTCTAACTCTTCACGCTCATTCATTACTTTACGCGCAGCAACGCCAGTTAAGATACCAAATATCACTACTGCGATAATCGAAGTTGAGCGTTCCCATGCTAAGTCTTGAAAGATATTCGTTGGAATAAAACTCACCAACATTTGAGGAATGGATAAATCACTTACCGTCTCGCTACGCGACTCCAACACCGCGATACGAGACGTTTCACGGGCACCTTCGGTCAAGCCTTCCGCACTCAAGCCAAACAATTGTGTGATAAAAATACCAATCAAAGCTGCAATCATGGTCGTCACCACCAGCACAGAGATTGTCACACCACTGATTTTCCCAAGCGCTCCCGACTTATCGAGCTTAACCACTGCGGCAATCATGGAAACCAATACCAGTGGCATAATAATCATCTTAAGCAGACTTACATAACCACTGCCGACCACATTCGTCCAGTTTAAGGTCTCGGCTATCGCTTGATGGCCCTCACCAAGTAAAAACTGCAACGCAAAACCAAATACACTGCCCAGAGAGAGGCCAATAAGCACGAGCCGAGAAAGCGTTGCGCCTTTTTTCTGAGATTGAAACAAAACAATGAGAATCGCGGTAAAAACGGCAAGGCTCACCATCGCAATGAAGGACATAAATTTACCTTTAACTGACTATATGGGAGAAAATCTAACTACGAAGATAATTCGAACTTTTATCTAGCGTGCACAGTAATAAATTATTGCCCAATGGAAAAGAATGATTGGGAATGAGATATATTCTAGAGTTATTGAACTGATGATTTATTGGCTAATAAGGGTATATCAAACGCATTGAATAAAGTTCATGACATCAATGATTCGAGTTGCTGGTGAACAATGGGCTTGGGTATACTCTACCAACTTTGCTGGATGTATCGCTTTAAATTCGGAGCTCATCATGAAAAAACTCTCAAAAGTACAAGAAAAACAACAAGCACTTGTACTTGCCGTCGCAGACAAACTAGAAGCTCAGGCACGCGAAGAAATTCCCGGCATGTTGCAATGCTGGTTTGATATGGAATTTCATCTATTTCCAAGCTCTTTACTGTTGTGCTTTCAATTTGAAAACGAACAAACATTAGAAGCAGCTAAACCAGACCTCCTAAAATGGCAAAAACGTCTAAGTGCTGCCATGGTCAAAAAAGGGGTGATCTTAAAAGATATGCGTAAGCACTTGGTCTTTACCATGAATGGTCCAGAGGACTGAATCCAGTGACTGGCCACATAGTTTTTTTGTGGCCACGCCCATTTTAAAAAATTTTACTCTACACTAACTCTCACCATCTTCCCTGTAAAACACCCCTTTTGCTATTTGATAAAGCCCGTAGGCTTGGCTTAATCAAATAGGCTCATAGACTATGTAGTCAGTCCCAGTGCACTGTTTTCATAGAGTGATATGCCATGAAACCCCCCAGCAATAGCTGGGGGTTTCTTAAGATTTACATAAAAGTAATGCTTGATTACAGATCTCTGTGTGGATCACATAGTAATTGTGGGTTAGCCTCTGTCGCCACGAAGCCATTGACTACCTGATTGTCAGAAAAACTGTGTGGTAACATTCTAATTTGGTTATGCTTTACCATGATAATTGGGCTTGCAGATGACTCACTTGAATACTGATATGGGTTCCCTGCTGCACTGATACCTATTAAACCAGTTTTACCGGTATTACCGTGAATTGGACGTACATAGTTAAAATCACACATTCTTTTTAAGTATTCCGCAGGCGTCCTGTAGTCAGAAGCATATCGAGACGGCGTCAAATAGTTAACCGCATATTGCTGGTTCCATCCACTGGCAGTAAAAGTTTTAGCAATTGCACCTCCACCGAGCGCATTATTGTGCGCTTCAGGCGTACCAGGGAAATACACATCGTAAGTATTGCTGCCATCAGAGATAAGGGCACCCGATGAATAGTTATTATCAACATCATTAGAGATGCGCGCTTGTGACCAGTTTGCGCCATCGTAAAACGCTTTGGCCAAATAGTGATCTGCTGTGGTACTTGGCACATAACCGTTATTGCCAACAACACCAACGTACAAAATCATCGGTTTTTTGGCATTGCCAGACCCAGAGAAGTTAATGTCTTTTACGTAAATACGACGACCAATCGATTGGCCATTGTGGTAATACTCACGCACAGCCACTTGATCCAACGATGCAGATGTCAACATAGGAAGTGTAACCGCTTGATTGCTGGCATTCTTCCATGATTTTCCGCCATCATTTGAATGCATGTAATACAAGTTTGTTCTGTGATCGACCGAATTATTAAGGTGGACATTAAACGCCATGACAATGTCATCCCCCTTGGCGTTTGCAATTGAGTAATGGCCTTTGAAGCCAGCCACCCTAACCACGTTTTCGAGCTTGGCTTTTCTGCCATCAACATTCAACTTGGCCGTAAAAATATTACGTTTGCCACAGTCAGGCGTGCCACAATAAACCGTGTAAATTAGCCGGAAGTAACCACCGTCACTGTTGACCCAAAATAATTTAGGATAAGCAATTCCCGCTCTGCCAAATCGGCTATCAAATGATGTGTAATCATAATTATCTGGCGTTATATCTGAAAATGAATCAATTGAACCTGGGGTCGTACTTTTATATAAAAACGCTCCTCGAGATTGACCTCTGCCCGCAATCAATACATACACATAACCATTGTCATCAATATTTACTACTGCGTTGTCATGAGGGTCATCTGTGTACTTGGCATGTACTAATACAGGTTTAGACACCTTATCCGTACTGGGGTCGTACTTAGCTACATAAATACCTAATGCACGCGATTTACCTCGAGAGTCAAGAAACTTGGTTGGTGTTGTTGTCTGCCCCTGACCCGAAGTAGAAGCATAGGTCGATGTGCCATCCAGCAACACTGGACCTGAATAAGTGAAATACACCAGACCATTACTATGTTTTACCGCAACAGGGTAATGCTTGGTGGTGTATGTACTTAAATTACCAGAGTACTTAGGCACAGAATCATTGACCCCATCACCATTCACATCTGCTGAAAATAGCTGATTCAAACCAAATGTATCACCATTGAAATGATTTACTTTTTTGAATTGAGTGACAGAGGCGTTACCTAAACTACTGCATGTTTGTTTAGGGTAAAGACACCGACCATCCGCTTTTTTAAAGTACTTATATACATTAAATTGATCGTCCCAAGGGGACACCTCTGCCGCTGAAACCCCAAACGACATGGACAAGCCCATTAAAACACTTGAAAAACCAACTAGATTAATACCTTTAATTAACATAAAATTTCCTTTTAAATTTAAATAAAACAGCCTATTAAGTAAAATATGGTGTCATTCCAATACCATAAACTCTCAGGCACTCCTCCAAATTTACTGTGCTAGCACACAATAACCACAGAGACTTAAAACAGTATCTAACAACTCTCATGGCAATAACCTAAAGGGCTTTGTTTAAAAAGTCGTGACATTTTCATCACTCAAAGTATATTTCATCTCTTTTTCGTATATTTTATACGCGAGTTTAAGAAAGCGAATTATGGTAATTTCGAGAGTAATTGCACATAAGTTAACACTGGCAATTTAGTGAGAAAAACAGGATTAAAAGATACAAAGCGATAAACTTTGATAACTAGATACGCTTTTGATAAAGCTGGGGTTATTGTAAACGAGAGGGTTACACAGAAGAAAAGCGTGTAGTGCTAACAGTGAACTGGCTCACTCTAAAAGCGAACATGCAGATAACTATCAACAGGCAATGTAATGTAAGTTGCGCCCCGCTGCAAAAACTATAAAAGGAGAAACGAATAGAGGAAAAAACCTATCACTATCATTCTCTACAAATGAAAAACAAATAACATGGCTCTCTACGCGCAATCAGTACATTGGGTAAAACAGCAAATAATAGCAACCCAACACACTGATCTCTTTGCATTATCGGCGTATATCAAGCCAGCTTAAACCGATTGATCATCTTCATCATGTTATCAGAAACCTGACTTAACTCTTCACTGGCAGTTGCCATTAAAGTTGACTCATTTGCCAATGATGATGAGCCATCATTCAGATTTGCCACATTTTGATTAATGCCATTCACTGTCATGGTTTGCTGCTCGGTCGCTGCTGATATCTGTTGATTCATCCCTTGAATAGCATGCACCTCTTGTGCAATTTCATTTAAAGCATCTCCAGCAGAAGATGATATTTCAGAGGTATTAGAGGCTTTCTCTGCTCCTTTGCTCATGACCTCTACGGCCTGCTCAGCCCCAACTTGTAATTTCTCAATGATAGTTTGAATTTCTATAGTTGACTCTTGAGTGCGCAGTGACAACGTGCGCACTTCATCGGCAACCACAGCAAAACCTCGCCCTGCTTCTCCTGCACGAGCAGCTTCAATTGCTGCGTTTAATGCCAGCAAATTGGTTTGCTCTGCAATGCCACGGATCACCTCAAGCACTGTATCCACATTTCGACTATCCGCAGCCAATCGCGCAATCACCTCACTTGCCTCACCAATATCTTGTGCTAGTAATTGAGACTTTTGGATATTGCACTCTATGATTTCCAAACTTTGCTCTGTTTGTTTAGCTGCTTTGACGCTAAATTCCGAAGCGTCTACCGTGCGCCCAGAGACTTCGGTCACTGCGCTGAGCATTTCATTCATCGCACCTGCGAGCTGCTCCGTGTCGTTTCTTTGTTGATTCAAATTCATATCTACGCTTGATACAGAAGACGACAGCCGATTGGCTGAGTCTGAAAGCTGTGTTCCAGCTGCGCTAACACTGAGCATAATGTTTTGAATCGACCCCACAAAGCGGTTGAAGTACTGAGCCAAATCAATTAACTCTTTACTGCCTTCTTCTTTCAGGCGCTGAGTTAAATCCCCTTCCCCGCTGGCTAAGTCTCGCATCGCTGATACGGTATTTTTAATTGGTTTGGTAATACTTCTAATGAAATAAATGACCAAAGTAGATAGTACCGCAAGCACCATCACCACATTCATCAATGATATCATCTGCGATTGCTCAATATCTTTTTCTAGTGCCGTGATATTAATGCCAGTGCCAATCATCCAATCCCAAGGGTGAAAGTAGTCTGCATAACTTGTTTTAGGCGTCAGTTCAGTTGCATCCGGAGACGTTTTCCATAAGTACTCCACAAACCCGCCGCCACTTTTTCCTGTTGCATAAAGCTCTTCAACAAACAGCTTACCGTTACCATCTTTGAGCGGCAGAATGTTGGTACCCAAGAGGTGCTTTAACCCTGACGCCAACTGGATACCATTTTTATCAGAGACAAAAATATAGTTGCCGTTATCAAAGCGCATTGCCGAAATAGACACAAGTGCCAAGCGCTTAGCTTCCTCTTCGCTAAGTGCCCCACTGGCACTTTGCTCATAATAATGATTGATAACTCCGAGCGCACTTTCAATGATAAGCTGCACACCATACTCATAATTAGCACGCATATGCTTATTGGTGTTGTGCGCATCAAGCAATGAATTTGCGAATAACCCCACAGCAAACAACACCACTATCATCCATGCTCGCGCGCTTATCGGTGCATTATGAAAAGAAAAGTTCATAGAGCCTCCTAGCTACTCGTGCGGATCTGTCACTTTTTGAGATGAAAAGCAGGATTCATGACTGGTGTAGAGACGACGTAACGCATCTCTACAAGTGTCCTGATCCTTGCTATTTTTTTCAACATGCCGAATCACTTCCTGAAATTGCTGCATCAATTGCTGGGAGTGCGCTTCTGACTTTTGACAAACTCCCTTTTCTTGCTGTGACTTGCGATGCAGTAGTTTTTTCCCCTGCGCTCGCTTAAATACACTTTCCATAACTCCCCCTAGCCTTGCCTGTACACACCGAGACTGCACGGTTTATACCCATTTGCAGCACGTGCACAGTCCTTGTTAAATGTTAAACTGATAAACGTTTACTCTGTTAAGTGCACAATCTGGTAAATAAACTTTGCTATTTTTGACATGTAATAAGTAAGGCAGCCACAGTTGACCTTTATCTCTGTCTGCTCCAAAACCACTAAACGACTCTATGAATTCACCTGAACATGTAAAAACCT
Organism: Pseudoalteromonas luteoviolacea DSM 6061; assembly: GCF_001625655.1. GTDB lineage: Bacteria > Pseudomonadota > Gammaproteobacteria > Enterobacterales > Alteromonadaceae > Pseudoalteromonas > Pseudoalteromonas luteoviolacea. Next base: position 84,164 of record NZ_AUYB01000148.1, read on the forward strand.
TAATCGCACGATTCACAAGATCAGAAATAAACAAATACCCATTTTCATGATCAATGCTGGTTGGTAGCAAAAAGTTACCATTGGTGGTGCCGTATCCTTCTTGCCCAAAACTGCGCTGCCACTTGCCAGTTTGGTCATACACCTCTATCCGATTGTTGTTTTGATCCGTGATAAAGCATGTGCCCTGCGCATCCACAGTGATATCTGAGGGGGTATGAAACTCCCCATGTTCAGAACCTAATCGGCCAAATGTATGAACTAAAAATGGGCCGCCCGCTTCTGATAGACGCCAGCGGCAGATTCGGTTGTTACCTGAGTCCGCAATTAAAATGTCATTGTTGGTTGGGTCAATCGCAATGCCTTGCGGTTTATTAAGCTGTTCTTCACCCGTGCCTAGTCCACCAAACACAGTGTAAGGCACCATTTCTCCCAACGTATCGTTGTACTGTAAAACTGTGACAATACCGCTTAGATAATTGCTCACTACTAATAAAGGCACTTCGGGGTCGAGTTGCCCTGGCAGCGGTTTTTTAGGCGTTAATGAAGCCATACCTAATGATCCTGGCAACATTGGTAAGCTAATCGGCCGAGCCGAATCGCTTTTACCATCTTCGGTAGCTTGTAACTGATAATTACCAGAGTCCATCATCCAAAGTAGATCTTCTGGGTCATCAAACTTATCGTTCAAGAAAATACGCACCATGGTTTGCTGCCACCTTTGTACCCACTCTGTTTGTGCTGACAGCGCAATACTGAGCCACGAAGGTAGGCCAGGCGGTTGCATAACCTTTAATAACTGATCTTGAAGTGCTAGTTGATGTTCTACCCAGTGCTCAAAAATAGGCGCATTACTCGAATACCCTGACTGGGTATTTGTCACATCTCCCACGACCGATGTCACAAAATGCAGTTGGCCTGGATTATCGCGCTCATCTCCTACGCGCTTAATTACTTTTGTCGCGCGAGACTTGCCCCCCTTGAGCGTAGATAAATTAACTGTGTGTTTTTGCAATGAAGCCAGAAATGGTTCAGTGATCAACATGGTATTAGCTTCGCTTGTCTCTGTGACTTGCACAGGTGCAAAAAAACCGTCTAAGCTCCCCATAAATTGGCCATTTAGATCATAAACAGAAATGGCATTGGGCTCTCCACCTGGAATGAGCATGCGATTTTGCGTAACAGACACCCCGCGAGAAAGTGCCAGTCCATCAATGTAGCATTTGCCAGAGGCACTAAAAGGCACGCCTTTACCCTGCCAATCACAACGCACAACGGTAGCAAACCCTGTATTGGCAATATAAATATTGCCGTTTTTATCTAAACTCAGTCCTTGAGGCCACAACAAGTGAACTGGGTCTGAGCCATTCTCTGGCACAATCTCCTCGATGGACTGTTCAAACTTGCCATCTTCACTGAAAATTACCAACCGAGATTGGCTGTTTGGTCCCTCGTAAAATTCATCAGCAACACACACTTTGCCATCGTGCACCACAATGCCATTAGGCCCTTTCAGTTCAACCTCTGGCTCGTTACCAAATACTTTAATTGACTGAATATCCAGTCGCTCGGTGTATTCCAGTATATGCACTCTGAAATTGCCGATATCAGTAACATAAACCCAGTTTTTATCAGGGTGTGCAATTAATCTAAACGGCATATTAAATTGGCCAAGCTCTGCGCCAACCGAGCCAAAGCTCGCCAATATCTGGTCCAGATCAGAGTCGAATACCAATACACGGTTGTGTGCGGTATCAGCGAGCCAAATTCGACCGAATTTGTCGACACAACTGCCAACCGGCGTGCTTAGAGAAAGGTGCCCATTTGCTGAGCACGGTAATTGTGGTAATTGGTCAACTGTCGTACCAATATAACTGTGGTATGAGATCCCCATAGTACCTAGCCTGTAAAAGAGTCCGTTTAGTCAAGCTTCTGCCGATGAGGAGGCAGATCCTTGGCGCCGTAACTAATAATCATTTCATTAGTACTGTTTCATACAAAAAAGTAGCAGGAAGAAAATTACTCGCCAGTGAGGAAGATCGAAAAACTCGCTTTTATTAAAAAATTCACATTTGTATTTCCACAGGCAATCATCTCAAATTATGAAAAACCCTAGTAGAAATAAAGCCTAGAAGCGTGCCTGTTGAACATATGACAGAAAGGGCACAGTCCGATTGTTCGGTACAGCGCAAGGTTTAATTATTAGCATTTTTCAGGTTGATAGATGTTAATGACACAAAGTCGTGTATTTTTAGATTCAAATGCAATAGCTCTCAATACTCAATCTTCTCCAATATTTTAAAAAATAAGGGACTTATGGGTCCTCAACAAAATTAAGCCTAGGTTCAAACGAATATATAGACTCTGACTCTATCCATTTGTTGATTCCATCCATGGCAGTTTTCAAGTAAGCTGCCCCATTCCATATAAACCCAAACGAGGAAAGTGCGTTGGATAAAAGAATTGAACCTGAATTACCCAGTATTACGCCCGACTTAGATCAGGTTGAAACCTATAAACAGTCCCTCAACCCGTCAAATAATAAGGCCCCTTCACCAAACAGTGGCTCAGAGCATCAAACTGCGCCAGAAAAGAAAGGAGGTTTTATGGCATGGCTGGGCGCGCTCTCTATTGTCGCATTAGCCGCAGGATCATATGGACTTTACCAACAAAACCAAGCTACACAGGCTCAATTACTCGAATCGACTAAACGTATTGCAGAACTGGAGCGTACACTGTCTGCAACAGGTGAGGAAATGGGTGAGTCTGCAGGTGCAATACAGGCAAAAGTAACCGCCCTGAGCGAACGCACAGACGAACTTTGGTCACAAATGGATAAACTGTGGGCCTCAGCTTGGCGACGCAATCAATCTGAAATCAAAAAGCTGAAAGAACAAACCAATCAGATTGCCAAAAGCCAAACAGAGCAGTTGAACACTCAATCGAGTGTAGCAACCAAAGTCGCGTCACTGTCACAAAGTCAAACTGATTTAGCATTTAAACTGTCTCTGCTAGAAGAGCAACAGCAAGCAGCGGAAGCACTTAAGGGACAGCTATCCTCAATTAATGCGGACCTAGACCAATTAAAATCTCAGTCACGGGGCAGAGATGCAAAACAAGTAGAAATAGGTGGCACAATCGCCCAGCTTGAAATGACGCAAAGCGCATTGGCAGAGCAATTGGAACGACTTGAAAGTAGACTGGCTTCCGCCGCAACAACGCAGCAGGCAGTCAACTAATAAATCAATGGGGTCAGAGTAAATGGTTGCATAAACCAGCGACTCTGACCCTTTTGATTTAATTACTCTTCGTCATCAAAATCAGCTTCGCTATCTAATGACGGGCGCGCTTGCCTTTGAGCTGGTTTCGCTAAAATTTCAACATAAAATGATGTTAAGTTTTCAAGCTGAGTTTGGTCAATCAGCTTGTTAAATTGTGATACGTGAACAGGTTGAGCTTCCGCTTCTGTGTTACCAAACTTACAGTCAAAGTCCCAAAAATCAGCCCCTTGTGGTAAAGTTTTATTACGCTCACGTTTAAGGTACTTTTTGATTTCGTGCTTAACCGCATCAACACGTCTGGCTAATTTAATTTTTGGATGAGTTAACTCAAATGTTTTTTTCATGATTGCCTTCAAAACAAGGATTACTCAAGCCTGTACTAGACCGACTGAGTAATAGGTATGTATCTACAAAGTACTATAATCGCACCATTGCAGATGTAGAAATGTAACATGCATAGTGTACGACAAAATGTAGGATGCGACACCAATAATCCCTCCCTAATACGCTAGAGGCATTAACATCGAATGAAAGTCATACTTCTCTTTGCGAGCTTAATCAGCCACATCAACTTCGCAAATCAATGGGGTCAGAGTCATTGATTTCATCAATCGATAGAGAAAAAGTGTTAACTCTATTTTGAAAAAACAATAGCAGTTATGAGTCAGTACTATCAAAAAAATTGCTTTTCTTAGCGCATAAAGTAAAAACCACTGTATTTAAATCACTATAAAATCAACTAAAAAATTATAAATTCAAAAGCCTTTAAACATATATAAATAAAAGATTAAACTTGAACGCACTGGCGATTAAGATTAATTTAACATTGTGTTTCGTATCATCAATCCATTTAATATGAATAAGCTGATTGCAGTTATTATCTTTATGCTTGTCACTCCTATGACCCATGCCCAAAATAAAGAAAACAACCGAATGGCAGGCATCTGGGAAGGCTATTACTCTGGTTCACATACTCATCAAGGGTTAATGGTGTTCAACATCACTCAAAATGAATGTACTGTCTCAATGCATAGACTCCTAAAGACTGACTCATATAATTTTGATTGTGAACAGCTCTCCGACCAAAATGGAATGTATCAATTTTCATTGAAACGGCCTTTTAAAACTGGACAAGGCTTTGTTCAATGGAAATTTAACGGTGCACTTTCAGCTGGCTCTATTAACCCAGCAGCTCCCCAAATTTTTATTGGTAGCTGGATTCAAGGCATGAAAAAGAGTAAGGATGATCCTTTTACTGCTTTAAATTCAGGTCATTTCCGCTTAAAACTTAAAAAAGAACACAGTATTATTTCCAAATATAAAAATGCAGTTGAAGCAGCCCCTCTTACCAAAGATCAATAAAAGATGAGGTCTTAGTCCTTTACAAAAAGGCTATAAAACTTTCCATAAACTTTTACTTCCGAAGTTAAGCTAAGTATTAATCAGCCAATCTCAATGGCCTAGGCTATTACTGCCTGATGAGCTTAAAGCGATAAAGTCATTTATAAAGAAATAGAGGTTTTATTTTTTCTTTAAAATTACACTGCTTGTTCTCATATTTTTTACTCAATAACGTACAACGCATATAAGAACATTTAGATATAAATCAATTGCATGAGAAAATAAAAAGTTCCTCACAGGCCCTTCGTCACTGCATCAAAAGTGCTTCATATTATCAGTTCAATAAATTTTAGTTAGGTTTCAATGACTCTGACCCCATTGATTGATAACGTGTTGACATATTATGTCAAATCTTTATTATTGATTATAAAGTGACATACTATGTCGGAGTCAGGGTGAAGTTTTCATTTGAAGATTTAGTTTCAGTGTTCAATTTAATAGAGAGCCATACTCTTGAATGTATCATCATGATCACTTGCACCATGATTGTGACTTCAATTGTCTTTAAATTTTTGTACAAACAAGAAATAAAAAATAAAGAGTCCGCAATAGAAGCTTTAGAAAAGCAAATTGAACTATTGGAGCGAGAAAAGCTCATTTCTCAAAAACAGGATTGTGGATTACATATTGCTACGTGGGAAAAAGAAAGACTAATCATAAAAAAAGTAAACTCTATTATACAGCAACACCTTAGCGATAGCAGTTAGCCTTATGCATAGACTTTATTCAGTATGCCTTTGGACACAAAAAACTGTAAGTAAAGCGCCCTATTCCACACAGAATATCGAAACTATCTTTAGTATTAAAAGCCACTTCTAGTCCATCATTAAATCAAAGAATCAACAACTCTGACCCCATTGATTCCAATATTTTTCCACATTCGCTGCACATTTCAATGCTGGAATACTTGCGTATCTCGTTTTGAGGCGTCGATCTATACAGCCCTCAATTGAGCACTTTTAAATCAGAACACTGAGTAAAAGAATGAATATAACCTCATCGGAACAACAGTTAATTAACCCTCTGGGTCAGCATATTATTGTCGATATATTTGATGCTTCAAACTTAACCGGTGAGCAGCATATCGAAGATATGATGGTTGAATGCGCCAATGCAGCAAACGCCACAATCTTGAAAACCCATATACACCCATTCGAAACAAATGGTGGTGTATCGGGCATGATCATTCTCGCTGAAAGCCATATTTCTATTCACACATGGCCAGAATTCAATTTTGCCGCTATGGACATTTTTATGTGTGGTAATGCACAACCTCAGCTGTGCTTGCCAGTGATAGAAAAACACTTTCAACCGGGAAAAATGCTCGTCAACACCCTAACAAGGGGTGGCTCGGTTAACGAATTTGGTGAATTCCACCCACTTTTACACAACCAGTTGCAAGCAACCCTAAAAACCGCATAACAAAACGGAGTATTAACGCAAATGACTAAAATTAAATGGCATTACGAGCAAATGACAAGTGGCGTTCACGTTGCACTTCGTTCAGAAAAAGACTTGGTAGATGTGGAAACCGAGTTTCAAGATGTTAGCATTTTTGAGACTCGTCACCTTGGCAAAGTAATGCGTATCGACGACGGCATTCAAGTAACCACAAAGGGCGAACACATATACCATGAAATGATGGCCCATGTTCCTATTCTCTTTCATGGTAACATCAAAAATGTGTTGATTGTTGGCGGTGGTGACGGTGGCAGCGCTCGAGAAGTGTTAAAACATAGCAGCGTTGAAAACGTGGTCATGGTAGATATTGATGAGCAAATCATCCATCTAAGCCGTGAGTTTTTGCCAGAAATTAACAACGGTGCATTTGATGATCCAAGGTTTGTGCTGCGCATTGGTGATGGTGCTGACATCATTTCTCAGTACAGCGACTGTTTTGACTTAATCATTCTGGATGCTGCCGATCCTGATGGTGGTGCATCTGAGACTCTTTTCACTCAATCCTTTTTTGGTAACTGCTTAACCGCATTGAAAGCGAATGGTATTTTAGTAGCGCAAGGTGGTACGCCTTATTTCGAACCTTACATGATGCAGTCAATGGTTTCTCGTTTGACACAAGCATTTAATAATCCAGCAGGTATTTATATGGGCGGTTGCTTTGACTACTTTGGGGGGTCACATGCATTTATTTGGGCAACAAGACAGGGCACCATCAATACACTAACAATTGAAGAGCTTGAGTCGCGTTTTAATAAGGCCGATATTCAAACCAAATACTACTCACCGGAGGCGCATTATGGTTCATTCTTCCTGTCAAAAGACATGCGAGATTATGTCAACCAAGCCGTTAAATGTGAAAATGTAGATGAACTGTCAATGCCAGAAGCAGGCGACTGGGACGACTATACACCGGAGACGTCAAACAACTAGTTAGTCGCTCTACCACCCATGAACATTGAATTTGAAGCCACTGCCACATAGGTTACTTTTGTGTCAGTGGCTTAGTTTATACAGAGCTCAATTTATTTAACTTGAACTCACTTGATACACCCAGATACGACGCAAAAGCAATGAAATCACTATTTAAGCTATTTGAAAAAATAGGCCACAAAGACACATTTAACAGCCAATTAAGTGAGACTAAGCACAACCTACCGTTTGTTCTTCAGTGTTCAAAGGAGTTTACCGGCTGGGTAATTGTTGCATTCACCATTGCTTTACTAGGCGGTATTTTACAAATTGTCACTTTCGATTTTTTGGGTGAATTAGTTGATTGGCTAGATACTTCAGGCAGTCGAACTCAGTTAAATGACAAAGGGCACGATTTAATTATCGTCGCAGTCGCCATTGCCGTTGTAATTCCTTCGATTACCCTCTTTAAAAACCTCATATTTCATCAATTACTTGGGCCAAATTTACAAAAAAACACCATCATAAAGTTATACCGTACTTTAATAGGCTCACCCGCCAGCTACCATGAAGAGGATGACCCTGGTTCTACTGCGATTGTGATTGTAGATACCTCTGAAGCCATCATTGATGTGGTTATACAATTTTGTGGCGTTGCCGGCTTTTTATTGGCGTTTCTGGGTGCACTGCTTTTGTATGTAGGTAACATTAATGGCGCCCTAACGCTCCCCTTTCTAATTTGGACAGGCGTATTTTTGGCGCTGCTGATATATCAATGGATCCCCAAAGCAAAGACCACTAACCGACTAGAAGCACAAAGTTGTGCCGAGCTCACAGGAAAATTTACCGAACGTTTTGCGCGTATTCGTACGGTAAAGATGCTATCTACCCAAGAGTACGAGCAAAAATTTGCTGAAAAGTGGGCAACTCGACACCGCAGGGTTGTAGCAAAAGAGTTTCGTGTTTTCTCAAGTTTTGCATCTGTGATTGGCTTACTCAACGGCATTTTAATTGTAGGTACTGGTGCTTTATGCCTGCAATTATGGCTGGACAACAGTATTTCCATTGGTGAATTTTCTATGGTGCTGGCTCTAGTCTATCGGGTTATTACGCTGTCTGAGTGGTGCCAAGAAGAATTTGACGCATTTTTTGTCTCTTGGGGTCAAGTGACGGTAGGCCGAGAGTTAATTAATGACTTCCTTGAGGATGTAGAGCCGATTGAAGAAGACGGTAAGTTCAATGTATCTCGCGGCAAAATCACTTTTAAAAACGTTGAATTTGCCTATGAAAATAAAGAACCACTTTTTACAGATCTATCTTTTAAGATAAAAGCAGGAGAAAAAGTAGGGATCATTGGCCCTTCCGGCGCGGGAAAATCATCAATACTCAATATACTCTCAGGTATTGATGAGATTGAAGAGGGTGGCATTTATATTGACGGCAAAAATATCGAGGACTACACAACAGAGAGCGTGTGTAGCGAGATAAGCTTTTTAAATCAGGACATTGGTCTTTTCAATCAAAGTATCTTTGAAAATATCGCGTTTGGCTTGAACAACGTGAGTAAAGAGCCAGTATATCAAGCACTGAAAAAAGCCAATGCACTCGAGTTTGTAGAAAACTACAAGGATACCCGAGGCCGCCGAGGACTAAGTGCATTTATTGGTGAAAATGGAGGACAGCTATCTGGTGGACAACGTCAACGTCTAGCCTTGGCTAGGGCCATATTAAGAGATAAAAAAATACTCTTACTCGACGAGGCAACCAGCGCCCTAGATCCCGCTTTAACAGCCGAATTTATCACCACTCTCAAAACGCTTGCGAAAGGTAAAACCGTCATCTCAATCGCCCATTCGTACGATGTGCTCACCATGATGGATCGCATTATTGAAATTAAAGACGGCAAAATTGTAAGAGATGGCAAACCCGCTGAAATACTAGATACCATAACCTAAAAATCAATGGGGTCAGAGTCATTGATTTTTAATTGTCTCTTGTAAGAGAGTGACTTTCTGTCACCACCTCGAGGCATTGGCGCTGCTCTTCTACCCGCCATAGCCTCAACTTGCAGTTTAAATTTGTCACTACCAAGTACCCACATTTTGTTAGTTGCACTCTGTATTTCGGTAATAACCTTTGTTGGAATTGCTGTTTCAAATAAAGCCCGATAGCCTCTTTGTCTGTTTTGTGGAGTTAAGCCCAAAGCTTTGTATAACTCATGCTCTGTGATTAACTCTACCTGTTTACCCAACCCATTATGCTGATAACTCGACCAAGTATATTCCGCAGGATGAGAAACCATATTAGCGCGCACTGGGTTTAACTCTATATAGCGGCTGACTAACAAAAAGTAGCGCTCAGTATCCACCAAAGTGGATTTATAGCGTCCTTCCCACAAAGTGCCTGTTCTTTGATAAGTGTCATTAAAGTAACGCACGTAATACCGACCTAAAGACTGCATTAACTTACTTACCCCACAGGTAGAAGTCGGTGTGAGTAATAAATGTACATGATTGGTCATCAAAACATAGGCATGCACTTTTACATCATACTCACGTGAATACTGTTTTAATTTATCTAAGTAAACAGCATAGTCCGTACTTTCAATAAAAGTAATCTGTCGATTATTACCACGCTGAACAACATGTTGGGGAATATTGGGTAGATTTAATCTAGGTAGTCTCGCCATAACATCACTAATCCTTTAGTTTTGGTAGGTTAACTATAGCTGAGTATTCCAAATTGGGATCAATGACTCTGACCCCATTGATTTACTACGTGCGGTACAATACCTTGATGATATGCCAACCAAATTTAGTTTTGACCAGCTGCGGAGTGAGCACTTCGCAAGAAAAGCAAACTTTGTCAAATTGCGGGACCATAGTGCCGCGCCTAAATTCTCCCAAATCTCCACCCTTTTTGCCTGATGGGCAGGTTGAGTGTTTTTTTGCCAAGGTTTGAAACTTAGCCCCTTTCTTTAACTGTTTAAGAATATCTTCCGCTTGTTCTTTGTGCTTTACCAATATGTGTAATGCATGTGCTGTACTGGCCATATGACTCTATACTCACTGTCTAAATTATCGCACTATCAATAAATGCAATAATACACCAATTCGCTGTTAATGATGAGCAGCAAGATGCTAAATCCAAATAAACGGAGTAAAGATACATATGGCTGAGAGCCAAATCACACTATTATATAATTAAAGAAGTTGAAGGTTTGAAGTGAAAACCGCATTGCTTACAGCAAAGCGTAAATTGAAGCCTAAAAGATTAAAATTTATCTATTTTGTAAGTATTTTACGTAGGGATCAGCAAATCTGATCCCTTGGATTAGTGGCGATAACCCGCAACTACTTAGTAATATGACAAACCCAACAGCTAGCTAGTCTAGTATGATCGATAGTATATCCACCGCCAACTTGAGGTGTTATATCAGCCTGTAGCGCAGTTTTGTCCTTTGAAAGGTTTTTAATTGGTTTAGTTTTTAGTTTTAGTTTCATTTTAATTTCCTTTTCCGTTTTTATTCCAAAAAAACACTAACACCAGATTAATTTTTGATCAACGCAAAAATAAAAATTTTTGTCTCACCTTATTTTTTCCTGTCCCTCTTTTTATCTAAATTTTAATGGAGTCAGAGTCATTCATTATTTTTCTAGTTTAAATTAACCAGAACATTTAAAGGTTATAGATTTACTTATATATTGATTTTTAGAGTATTAATCAGGGCAAGATCATGAACTTT
>NZ_AUYB01000149.1 GCF_001625655.1 Pseudoalteromonas luteoviolacea DSM 6061
TCTTCGATGTTCATATGACTTGCCCGTAGCTTTATCTTCTCCGCATAAATACGCTCGCCTTACGCATCTAGAGATACAGTGATAGTACTTGGTATCCACCAAGCTAACTTGTCTACTTCGTGCTGTTGCCATGAATTGAACGCCTAACTTTTAACCGTTATTTAAAGATAGGCGACACTCAGTTTTTTACCAAATTTATGATGGGTGTCTAATTAAAATTCCATGGCACAATAAATTTGCTTAACTTGACATAAATGGAGTCTCTATATATGCCATAATTATTTCCGCACTCTAGTCAAGACAACCTCCAGACTTATTAATTAAAAAAATATAGATTTCCTTTAGTATTTTCCCACCAGCTAAGCTTTGCCACTCAGATTCAAAGAATTGATGTGAAACATCCTTTATGGATATCTTATAGTTACAGCTCACGTTATTACTAGCGAGAAGAAAATCATAGCCTTTTAGAGAGTCCATTTCCCTATCAATATATACTTTTAACTTCTCGTAATTCTCATCACTAACTTTAATTTTTTTCTGCAACTCTCTAGCCTGAACATACTTCTGTTGGCTCAAAGCAGCTAGTAAACTTTCATGACTGTCAACCTCTGAGAGCCAATAATTTATAATTGTAACCAATACGCAAGAACAAGTGACTATAAAAAAACGCTTTCTATTTAAAACAACAACAATGAGAAAAACTAACAAAAAAACCAGCCCACCTCCTTTAAAAATAAGCATAGGATAAAAAATTAAAAAACAGAAAAGCGAAATAAAAAAAGCTAAAAAATTACTAAAAATAATCATCATATTTACTGTAAAAATAAGAGTGTGATAAATCTGGCTTTGAATTGTATAATCTATAAACCGGCCGTGATGTAGCATATAATGCCGCACTGGTCGCTATTTGGTATATATCATCATGAATACCTCCCCCGAAAAAATTTCTTAAATGATATTCTTTCCAGCCCATTACGTTATAAACCCTATGATGTAAACCTTCATGGATTAGTAGATCTGTCAATTGCAATAGATTATAACGATACCTGCCTTCACTAACATTCGTAGATATTAGTATTTTATTTGTTCCTGAAAGAGCTTGCCCGTCAGCACTTATATTAGCAAAGTCTATTTCAAGACCCTTAAGTAAATCTGGATATTCTAAATTGACTAAGTCTACGGCTTGAGCAAAGTTTTTAAGGTTTTGCTTTTTGACCTCTTCCATCTCAGATTTAGTGGTGAATTGCTTACCTTGTTTCTTCACCTTCCCAGATTCTGCTGCCCCCCAATCCTGCCTCATAGCACTCGTAAACGCCGCACTATAAGCGCCATTTCTAAACTTACCTCCTGTTACCTCAGAAATAGTACCACCAACAGCGGCTGAAATAACAACATTTGTAATTGGGTTCTGAGTGTAATTTCCTCCTCCCCCAAGTAGCCTATTTAGACCTGCGGCCCAAAATCCATGACCAAAATTCCCACCATTAACATCAGCCATTATTCCGCCAACAACACGAATTTAACATGACACCCATTTTAACTTACCACAGCACTAAACATGTTCCTAAACAGGGAAAAACAACGCCTAATAGTAATATGCACTTCAATTGCTCGGCTATTTTCTCCAATGAGCTATAAAAGCAG
>NZ_AUYB01000150.1 GCF_001625655.1 Pseudoalteromonas luteoviolacea DSM 6061
ATGGCAAAAGAAAAGTTTGAACGTTCGAAACCGCACGTAAACGTAGGTACAATTGGCCACGTTGACCACGGTAAAACAACTCTAACAGCAGCAATCACTAACGTACTTGCAAAAGTATACGGTGGTGAAGCACGTGACTTCGCTCAAATCGATAACGCTCCAGAAGAGCGTGAGCGTGGTATCACAATCGCAACTTCACACGTAGAGTACGATACTCCAACTCGTCACTACGCACACGTTGACTGTCCTGGACACGCTGACTACGTTAAAAACATGATCACTGGTGCTGCTCAGATGGACGGCGCGATCCTAGTAGTTGCTGCAACTGACGGTCCTATGCCTCAGACTCGTGAGCACATCCTACTTTCACGTCAGGTTGGTGTACCTTACATCATCGTATTCATGAACAAATGTGACATGGTTGATGACGAAGAGCTAATCGAACTAGTAGAGATGGAAGTTCGTGAACTTCTTTCTGAGTACGATTTCCCAGGTGATGACCTACCACTAATCCAAGGTTCAGCTCTTAAAGCACTAGAAGGTGAGAAAGAGTGGGAAGACAAGATCGTTGAGCTTGCAGAAGCACTAGATTCTTACATCCCAGAGCCAGAGCGTGACATCGATAAGCCATTCATCATGCCTATCGAAGACGTATTCTCAATCCAGGGTCGTGGTACTGTTGTAACTGGCCGTGTTGAAGCTGGTATCATCAACGTGAACGACGAAGTTGAAATCGTAGGTATCAAAGAAACTACGAAGACAACTTGTACGGGTGTTGAAATGTTCCGTAAGCTTCTAGACGAAGGTCGTGCAGGTGAGAACATCGGTGCACTTCTACGTGGTACTAAGCGTGACGAAGTTGAGCGTGGTCAAGTACTATCAGCTCCTGGTTCAATCCAGCCGCACACGAAGTTCACTTCAGAAGTATACGTACTTTCTAAAGATGAAGGTGGTCGTCACACTCCTTTCTTCAAAGGTTACCGTCCACAGTTCTACTTCCGTACAACAGACGTAACTGGTGACATCCAACTACCAGACGGCGTAGAAATGGTAATGCCTGGTGACAACATCAAGATGACAGTAGAGCTAATCTGCCCAATCGCGATGGACGAAGGTCTACGTTTCGCTATCCGTGAAGGTGGCCGTACAGTTGGTGCTGGTGTTGTAGCATCAATCATCGAGTAATAGTTACACGTTAACTAATTCGATATACGAATTTTAAAAAGCCGCTCATTGAGCGGCTTTTTTTATGTTTGTGACCCGTCCTAAA
>NZ_AUYB01000151.1 GCF_001625655.1 Pseudoalteromonas luteoviolacea DSM 6061
GATTTAGTTGCGCAGAACAGATTGATTTACCACGTAAGCAGGGGACAGTTATTATGGATGAGTCTGTATGTCCCAGCAGCTGCTACAAATTCGAAATGACGGTAAAGCTTGGTGAGTGGATAGAGCAAACGGCAAAAGATCTGCAACAGCAGGCTGCAGTGACTTTTATGCTAACTCATAGTGATTTCGAAGAACTTACGAAAGACATTAATTACATTCGAACACTGCAGTTAGTGTCACCGTGAAGGTGGTATGCATGATGCTGTCTGTGCTTTAAGCTGATACCAAAAAAGCCCGAGCAATTGCTCGGGCTTTTTTAGCTTTTACTGAACGGCTATTGTTTTAATACCAACTCGGCAAGTTCTTTTTTGGCTTCAATGCGCAGAGAAATAAATGCTTTATCTCCACGCACATCACTCAGGTAATCAATGTTTCTAGGTATATCTCCAATGATGGTAAATTGTCGTGTTTTGAGGGAGTAGCGCCACAGCTGAAAGCGTTCGTTAATACCATAGATGATGTCGTTGTCGATGACGAATTGTAGGTTGCTGCCCTGCTCATTGAGTGCTTCTATGAGCGTGTTTTCTAAGGTGCTAGAGTACCAAAACCTGTCTAGTCCATCCGTATAAACGAGTCTGCCTGTACTGTCTTTTTGCGCCCAGTTTACTGGTTGATTGGTTAAAATTGTATGGCTTAGTTGGGATAAATCGAGTTCGGCGAATTTGACGATGCCATTGATACGTATATTTGCCAAGGCGGTTTGGGCTTGGCTATCCCAATGGAATAACTGTTCAATCGGGTAATTAAATGCATAGGTTTGGGTATCGCCCGTCAGTGAGAGGCGTTGTAATTCCTTTGATACATTGACTAACAGGCTTTGCCCATCATTGGCCCAGCGCATCCCATAAATAAAGGAATCTAACGGAAAGTTAGAAAGTTGTCTGACTTTGCTATTCTCTTTTATCCATACTTGCTGAATGCCCGAGCGAAAGGTATAGAAAGCTAATAAATTGCCATTGGGTTGAAAAGTAGCCCCACCTTCTGAGGTGATTGAGCGTTCTTCAATGGTGTGTAACTGTCGATGTTTATCCCTTAGCGGATCTTCATAATGTGCAGCCAACTCAGATAGAGAAACGCTCGCCATATCTCTATCATAAAAGCCTTTAATCACTAGTAACCGAGAACCATCTGGATGAAATCGTGGTGAGCCCATAGGCACATCAACTGGGAGCTCAATATTAGAGATTTTACCCTCATAGGACAGTGTAAATAGCTGTCGCCCAGTGCTAAACATGAGCCGGTTTTTAAACGATGAAAAATTTGGGTAAATATAGCGATGTTTTGCGATTTCAGGCGGCAATTCGATTGGATTTTGCGATATCACAGTGCCGTCTGGTTTGAGCATCGTTAAATTATAACTACCATCTTTGCTGATATGGGTGAGTGCGATTAAATCATCGGCGAGGGAATAATCATAATCAATAACGCTTCCTTCAATTGGCGCAAATACATCACGACTTTGTTGATCATCGATTGAATAACTGATGAGTTTCCAACGCTGCTCACTTTGCTGTAAAAGCGCGATTTGATTGCCTTGCATCCAAATGGGAGTGTTTATTCGGGTATTTTTACACTCCATTAAAGTTGATGGAACTTGTGCATTTTGCAGGGATTTCACAAAGTCAAAGCCCATTAACTTATAACATTGTTTTTGTGTGATAGGTTGTCGGCAGTCTTGTTCTTGAATGAAGTATAGTGTTTTTCCATCTTTGGAAAAGGTATGCGAGCCATGGGAGTTAAGTTTTTGAGTTAGCTGGAACTCTTCTTGTGTTTTAGTGCTTTTTGCCCAAATATTATTGATGCACAGTCGCTCTTCATAGCGATGAAAAACAACGTATTCTCCATCGGGGGAATATATTCCTGCATTTTCTCTATGATCTGTGGCCGTTAATGCATTTAATTTGGCAATTTCTAACTTGGCTGGGGCACTTTTAGGCAATAAGTACATAACCAGTGCGACTAAAGCGACGCTGCTTACAATTGCAGTGGTACGTTTGATTATTGACCCGCGTTCTGAGTTTGTGACGGTTTGCGTGTTAGTGGTTGGCTGTTTAGGCGCTTTTTTTGCTCTACTTGAGTTGGCAGTATCATCTTCTTGCTGCCATCTTACATTGCTTTCTAAACTGTACCCTTGTTTAGCATGGGTCTTAATGAAGACTTGAACTTTACCGTCGTCCCCCAATGCTTTTCGTAATTGAGCAATACTGCGTTGCAAGGTATTTGGTGAAACAACTGTGCCAGCCCAAACGGTGTCTAACAAGGTATCTTGGCTAACGACTTTTCCTTGATTTTGTGCGAGTGCAGTCAGTACAGCGATGGCTTTGGGGGCAAGTGTTTGGGTGTAATCTTGGTGTGTTATTTGGTTGCGAGAGATATCAACAAAAAAATCCCCGACCCAGTATTGTTGCGTCATAGTCCTTCTTACTCAATCTGAAGCTAATCGATAAATGCGCTTAAAAGCCCGCCAAACGAGAGTAACACAATCTTTTAGATAACAAAATTCCATTTTTAATATGTTGAATATTAAGCTTTTTTAATAAATCAGAGTGAATCATCCAAACATCAGTGCAACGTCATGTAAGGCGATTGGCGCAACGCTAATGTAACTGAGTAATTATTTTAGAAGATACACAAATGTGATTCATTTTAGAGGAATAGCGATGAATAAAATAATTTTGTTAGTGGTCTTGGCACTTTTACCGATGTTGAATTTACAAGCCAAAGAACTTGAGCCATATACAATGCCCAGAACAGAAGTACTGCCGCTCAAAAGCTCAGTAAATGGGGGGCAATATGAACTATTAGTAACACTACCAGATGGGTACTCCAAAAACACAAAACAACACTATCCGGTGATCTACTATACAGATGCAGTATGGCAGATTGACCTGCTGTCTGCCGCGACAACTTTTTTAATGGAAGACGTCATTTTAGTCGGGGTTTCATGGCAAAAAGACATGGATGCAGCAATGCTAGCAAGTTCTGGTGAACATGTTAGTCGTTTTAGAGACTACACTGTCACACCGTCCAAAGACTCTAAACGTCAAGCCAAGTATCAATTTGGCAAAGCGAATGAGCATTTAGAATTTATTCGCAAAGATGTATTTACCGCTGTAGAAGCTCGCTATCGAACGGTTCCTCAGCAGCGTGCATACTTTGGTTATTCACTGGGGGGGCAATTTGGCCTGTATGCTTTACTTGCACACCCTGATACTTTCAAAAACTACATTCTAGGCAGCCCTTCTATTGGGGGGAGTATTGATTACCTGAGTAAGCTCTTGGATAAGCAAAATACGATTAATGCCAATGTGTTTATCTCCTATGGTGACAATGAATCGCGCTTGAGCAAGTATGTTGACGACTTTCTTACGGAACTTAAATCAAGCAAACAGAGTCGGCTATCGCTAACGCATGAGGTAATGAAAGGAGATCACTCTCAAGCTGTGCCAATGACCGCAGCACGAGGTGTAACTTGGTTATCACAACGTCAGGTTGAACTTCACTAAGGAGAGAGCAATGCGCATACTTTTAAGTAACTTTTTTAAAAGACTGGTGGTTTTTATCAGTTGCATCGGCTCAATTGCCTGTACAGAAGCGATATCGGCAGTTGAGTTAGTAATGGCTCCACAGGTGTCGAAATCAGAAGCAAACTTACCATTTGAGAAACTTCCGGACTTGAAAAAGCCCTTTGTAGATTTGTCGCCAAAACAGCAGCCGGATGGTATTTTGGTTGGGGAGTTTAATAAAAGCGGTGCAAATAGTGCAAAGTTAATTGAGTTTGCAGAGGCTCTATCTACAAAAGGGCTCGGTCGCTATGACAGTGTATTGATAGCTCATCAAGGTAAGCTGATATTTGAATCTTACTATCGACGGGGGCGTGTGGATCTTCCTCATTGGCAAGCATCTACCACTAAAGCATATTTAAGTTTGGCTGTTGGTCGAGCGATTCAACTTGGCTATCTAAGCATGGCCGATTTAAACAGGCCCGTCGCAAGCTTTTTAAACAAGCTGGATCCAACAAAGTTCGTAGACGGGGCATCAACCATTACGCTTCATCAGGCGATGACTATGCGCTCTGGATTACGGATCAACGCCAAACAAAAGGAGGCATTAAAAAACCGCCAAGATAAGATGACAGGTCAAAATCAAGTTCAAGCACTTTTTGAAGTAACTGCGCCCATTTCTGCTCAACAGCAAGTTTTTCATTATCAGAGTGAAGATCCTATTCTGGTTATGCAAGTGTTGAATGCGGTTGTGCCTGGAGGTGCACGGTCATTCATTGAAGTTGAATTATTCAATAAATTAGGCATCGAGAATTTTAAGTGGAGAGACGATGTAAGTGGTTTACCCATGGGGCCTTTTGGATCGCAGTTACTGTCTCGCGACATGTTGAAACTGGGCCTGCTAGCATCAAGAAATGGTGAATGGCAGGGGGAGCAAGTTATATCCAAGGCATTTATAAAATGGTCAACCCAGAGAATAATAGCGCATAAAGATTCGGATATTTTCTTTACTGGAGATACTGTTGTAAATGCAGGATATGGCTACTATTGGTGGCAAGCAGATATGAAAGTAGGAGACAAATATTATAGTACTCGTTCGGCTCAAGGTGGTGGCGGGCAGTATATTGTTTTAATTGATGAACTTGACCTAATTGTTGTTACAACGGCACATGAGCGTAATGATGAAACAATGAAGTTAGTGTCGGAAAAAATATTACCCTTGTTTCTAATCTGAAAATAAGAAAGAAATTTTATCCTTCAAACCGCTTTCTTTAAAAACTGATAAAGTTTGAAGGGAATTAAATATTTTATAAAATATTATTTTTCATTGATTTAAAATTTATTAGGGGGTAGTTTGATACTTCCAAACACGGAAATAAAAAGGAATATTTATGAACATTAAAATTAAAAAAACACAGCTTAAAAACCTTAATCAAAGCAAAAAGTCTCTTTCTTTAGATGTAACTCCGAAAGTTGGCGGTGCAGGGCATCACAGAACTGCAAGCCATTGTATTACACAGCATGATGACACACTTCCATGCGCATAACTAAGTCATTTAAATACAAGTAAATGATTTTTGTAAAGCAGCTAATATGCTGCTTTTTAAGTTTTCTGCTATGTATTTGAACACAGAAAAAAGTCAATATCGAGTGTTAACGCATTTTTACGATTATACCTGAATTGGGTATATTGAATTTTGTTTTTTTTGTAAATTAATTTCTTTAATCTCATCTTATATAATTGAATCTTTCTAGTCCCTTTTTTAAGAAGTAAAATCATATTTCTAAAATGAAGTGACTGATTATATTGGTAATGTTTTTCATTAACGTGTTAGTTCTAAATAACTAAATCTCATACCCATCTGATAATACATCTTATTATCGAATCTGTACCTTTTTATTTGTTGAAATAATTAACCTAAATAAAACTGGATATTCACAGTGATAAAACTTGCAAGCTGGTTATTTATTGACTAGTTGTTAAGGAAGTCGTGCGGTATTGGCAATAAATTATGCCTTTTTGACAGTCACCCAATAATAAAAATCCTTTGAGCATATCGCGATAGGAAAGCGGAGACGCCACATGAATCTTTCTAAATTACAGGTGTTTGTTTTTTCATGGTTTTTTAGTGCTGGAACGGTAGCCAGCGACTATAACTTGCGTCAGGGTGTGACTGACGTAAGTCATGAAGTCTATGAACTTCATATGACGATATTTTTGATTTGCTGTGTCATAGGAGTCATTGTCTTTTCTGTGATGTTTTGGGCTTTAATACATCATCGCAAGTCAAAGGGAGTAGAGCCAGCTCAGTTCCACGAAAGTACAAAAGTAGAAATCTTTTGGACGGCAGTGCCGTTTCTTATTTTGGTGGTTATGGCTATCCCAGCAACAAAAACCCTCATAGCAATGGAAGATACAAGTAAGTCAGACCTCACAATCAAAGTTACTGGCTCTCAATGGAAGTGGCATTACGAGTACATGGGGCATGATGTGGACTTTTTCTCAGTGCTTTCTACACCCCGAGAGCAAATCAACAATCAACAAACCAAGCAAGAACATTACTTGTTAGAGGTAGATAAACCTCTAGTGATACCAACTGACCGCAAAGTGCGATTTTTACTTACCTCCGATGATGTTATCCATTCTTGGTGGGTACCAGACTTTGCAGTGAAAAAAGATGCCAATCCGGGCTTCATTAATGAGGCTTGGACACGAGTAAACGAAGAAGGCCTATATCGAGGTCAATGTGCAGAGTTGTGCGGCAAAGATCATGGTTTTATGCCAATTGTTGTTGATGCCCGTAAACCAGAAGCATTTGATTTATGGTTGGCACAAGCGAAGCAAGACAAGCAGCAAGCGGCAGCAGCCGAAGCCGCTTCTGCCAGCAAGACTTTGTCAAAAGATGAGTTAATGGCAGATGGAGAGCGAGTCTATATGGCATATTGCGCGGCTTGCCATCAACCAACTGGTATGGGGTTGCCTGGCGTATTCCCTGCGATGAAAGGAAGCCCTGTGGTGAATGGTGAATTGAAAGCTCACATCGATATTCTCATTAATGGGCGACCAGGTACAGCCATGCAAGCATTTGGCAAGCAACTCACGCTTACAGAAATAGCAGGTGTTATTACATACAAAAGAAATAGCTGGGGAAATGACACTGGTGAAGTAATTCAGCCAGGACAGATTCAGGCCTTTATCGATGCGACTAAGGAGAAAGAGTAATGTCTATTGCTGCAGAAGAACAACAAACATCGCACGAGCATTCTCATGGCGCACCTTCGGGTTTAAAGCGTTGGTTATATACCACAAACCACAAAGATATCGGTTCACTCTATCTGCTGTTTTCGCTTTTGATGTTTTTGACTGGCGGAGCCATGGCAATGGTGATTCGTGCTGAGCTGTTTCAGCCAGGAATGCAGCTCGTTGATCCTCACTTTTTTAACCAGATGACAACAGTCCATGGCCTCGTCATGGTGTTTGGGGCTGTGATGCCAGCTTTTACCGGGCTGGCTAACTGGATGATCCCTATGATGATTGGTGCGCCTGATATGGCGCTACCAAGAATGAACAACTGGAGTTTTTGGATATTACCATTCGCCTTCGCAATCTTATTGATGTCTTTATTTATGGAGGGTGGGGGACCCGCATTTGGATGGACATTTTATGCGCCATTATCCACAACCTATAGTAATGATAACACTGCATTATTTGTTTTTGCTGTTCATATTATGGGCATTAGTTCAATAATGGGGGCGATTAATGTCATCGTGACTATTGTTAACATGCGGGCACCAGGTATGACTTGGATGAAGCTCCCACTATTTGTTTGGACATGGTTGATAACCGCCTTTTTACTGATAGCAGTTATGCCGGTACTGGCGGGAGCTGTGACTATGGTATTAACAGACAAATACTTTGGTACGAGCTTTTTTGATGCGGCTGGTGGAGGTGATCCAGTGATGTTCCAGCATATATTCTGGTTCTTTGGACACCCTGAAGTTTACATCATGATATTGCCTGCGTTCGGTATTATTTCGACGATAGTTCCTACTTTTTCACGCAAAAAGTTGTTTGGTTATGCTTCTATGGTATACGCGACATCATCCATTGCGTTGCTATCTTTTGTAGTGTGGGCGCATCATATGTTTACTACTGGAATGCCCTTAGCTGGTGAATTGTTTTTCATGTATGCAACCATGCTAATTTCAGTTCCTACGGGTGTTAAGGTGTTTAACTGGGTTGCGACGATGTGGCGTGGCGCGATCAGCTTCGAGATCCCCATGATGTTTGCGATTGCGTTTATTGT
The DNA here is from genome assembly GCF_001625655.1 of Pseudoalteromonas luteoviolacea DSM 6061. Taxonomy (GTDB): domain Bacteria; phylum Pseudomonadota; class Gammaproteobacteria; order Enterobacterales; family Alteromonadaceae; genus Pseudoalteromonas; species Pseudoalteromonas luteoviolacea. The sequence goes on from NZ_AUYB01000151.1 coordinate 7,871, forward strand.
GTTGTTTACCCTAGGTGGCTTTTCTGGCTTGATGTTAGCGATCACTCCTGCTGACTTTCAGTATCATGACACCTACTTTGTGGTCGCACACTTCCATTATGTGCTCGTAACTGGTGCTGTATTTTCCATTATGGCAGCGGCATATTATTGGCTACCTAAATGGACTGGGAATATGTACAGCGAGACACTTGCACAATGGCATTTTTGGATGTCGTTGGTAAGCGTAAATGTGTTGTTCTTCCCGATGCATTTTGTTGGTTTGGCGGGTATGCCTAGACGAATTCCAGATTATGCGCTTCAGTTTGCAGATTTTAACGCCATCATTAGTATCGGCGGATTTGTGTTTGGATTGTCACAGTTGTTATTTGTGGCGGTTGTGTTTAAGTGCATTCGTGGTGGAGAGTCTGTGCCTGACAAAGTTTGGGATGGTGCCGAGGGGTTGGAGTGGCAGGTCGCATCACCTGCTCCATACCACACGTTTTCTAAGCCACCTAAGGTAGACTAACTAATGCATACGCCATTGTTGAAAAAACTGATACTTGCAGTGCTTGGCATGTTTGCTTTTGCATTTGCTCTGGTGCCTTTGTATGACGTGTTTTGCGATATTACAGGTCTAAATGGCAAAGTGGATTTGGTTGTTGCCGAGAAAAGTAAAGAGATAGATAAGTCGCGATCAGTGGATGTGAGTTTTACAACTCATGCAAAAAGCAGTGCTCCGTTTAGCGTAAAGGCTCAGCAATACTCTGTCACGGTTCAACCAGGAAAGTTATCCGAGGTGGAATTCGTAGCTCAAAATTTGAGTGATAAAGCACGGATTATGCAGGCAATACCCTCGGTTTCACCTGGCCAAGCTGCTAAATACTTACATAAACTAGCATGCTTCTGCTTTGACCAACAAAGCTTAGAAGCAAATCAAACAATGAAGTTCACGTTACGTTTTTACGTCGACACAGAGTTACCAGCAGATGTTCAAGAGCTCACACTGTCATATACCTTGTATGACATCACAAGCAATACCGCTCAGATAACTCAGGCGCCCAATATTTCAGACCAGTTACTGAGTGTAGTTGAACATGCTCATCAGCGAGGACATAACAATGGATAAAAGTTATCAAACGTATTATGTACCAGAGCAGAGTCCATGGCCAATTATAGGTGCTGTAGCCATGTTTCTAATTGCCGTTGGTGCAGGTTTGACAGTGATGCAGCTAAATAGTGATACGAGCTATGGCGCTTGGGTTTTGTTTGCGGGGATTTTAGTGCTGATTGCCATGATAGTTGGTTGGTTTAGACATGTAATCGATGAATCAATGAGTGGTTTATATTCTGCACAAATGGACCGTTCGTTTAGGCAAGGAATGGGGTGGTTTATTTTCTCCGAAGTGATGTTTTTTGCCGCATTTTTTGGCGCGTTGTTTTATGTTCGTATGTTTGCTGTCCCTTGGCTTGGCGGCAGCAGCAACAACTTAATGACAAATGAAGTACTGTGGCCAAGCTTTGAAGCCGTATGGCCACTCTTAGTGACGCCAAGTGGAGCGGTAACACAAGCTATGCCTTGGCATGGGTTGCCACTTATAAATACCATTATTCTACTGACTTCTTCTGTGACTTTACACTTTGCTCATACTGCTATCGAGCAAGATCAACGTGCCAAATTGACCTTATTTTTAGGCGTGACAATTCTACTTGGTTTCATATTTTTGGGGCTTCAAGTTGAAGAGTACATCCATGCATATCAAGAACTCGGTCTGAAGTTAGACTCTGGAATCTATGGCAATACTTTCTTTATGTTAACAGGCTTTCACGGCATGCATGTAACGCTTGGTGCGCTCATGCTGTTAGTGGTTTGGCTAAGAATTATTAAGGGGCATTTGGATTCTAATCAACACTTTGCGTTTCAGGCTGCGGCTTGGTATTGGCACTTTGTTGATGTTGTGTGGCTTTGCTTGTTTGTATTTGTGTATGTGTTGTAGCGGCCTCAAAACGGTTGAGTTTTATCAGACCAAATTGGCTCGACAACGAAATAAATAAGATCACAGCCAGAGAGTAAAAAACTCGTTTCCCGAGCATTTTTGACATATTTTTTGAGGTCTCTTGGCCTTTAAGCATCGCAAAAAGAGCTCGGAATAAGTGATAAAGAATAACAAAAAGTAGTGCGGTAATAATCCACTTTATTAGCATGAGGGTTCTACCATTAGCCTGTTTAAAAAAAAGACTAGTACAGTTCTTACCATTTTGGCAGTGATAATTGTGGTTTCTGTGTGCTTTCGGCTGGCTTTTTGGCAGTGGCAAAGAGCCCAAGAAAAACAAGGGCTCATCGAGCAAATAGATGCCAGTAGTGGAGAGTATTGGTGGCGTAAGGTTTCGAAGCCTGAACAACTACAAGGCGCGACAGCTCAGATCCGAGGGCGCATTGACACTTCACAATTTTGGTTTTTGGATAATCAAATTGTAAATGGTCAAGTAGGCTACGACTTGGTTGTGCTGTTCTTACCTCAAGATTATACCGAATACTTTGTCCTTAATTTGGGTTTCATAGCTGGTGAGCGAGATCGTAAACAGTTACCTGATTTTGACCTACCGACGAATGAAGTAATGATCGAGGTCGAGTTTAAAATTGGCGATTGGGCAGGGTTTACTTTAGCCACATCACCTAATCAAAGTGCTCATCACAGTAACGTATTACAGTACTTAGATCATACATTTTTTGTTCAAAATACGGGTCAACAGCTCTCACCTTTATTGATGATTGCGAAAAATGCCGTATTTGATGACGTTGAGCCACACTACCAAGCAGTAGTAATGAGCCCTGACAAGCACCGGGCCTACGCATTGCAATGGCTTTTAATCGGTATATCTGCAGGTGTGATTGCGTTTTTTGCATATCGACCAAAGAAACTAGGGAGTAGTCACTATGAATAAAACTCTGGCATTGTTTATTGGATGCTTTCTGTTGCCAGTGGCAGCGGCCATCGCGGTATTAAAGTTTGATCTGGCGCCTACTTCAACCACCAATTACGGGCGCTTTTTAGAGCATGAGGTCGTTCTCCCCTTAAAATCAGAAGACAAGATGTGGAGTATCGTACTCAATGTACCTTCCCGGTGCGATGCAGTTTGTGATGTACAACGAGAAAATGCAGAACAACTAAAAGTAGCTTTAGGAAAACACAGCCAAAAAGTATCCGTTGTGTTGCTCGAAGAGCCAAATTCGGTGCAGTCCAACGGCACGCTAGTTCCTGGTGCATTTTATTTGGTGGATAAGCATGGTTTAGTGGTATTGGAATACCTCTACCAACCTAATCCTGAATCAAACCGATTAGTGCTCAAAGGTTTGTTAAAAGACATGAAAAAGCTACTCAACTACGCTCGTTCAAAATAAGGAGGGAATATGTCGCATGTATTTCGTCGCGCGATCACCTTTGCCTGCATATTGGCAATGTGTGTAGTGGTTTTGGGGGCGTATACTCGCCTAAGTAATGCAGGGTTGGGTTGCCCAGATTGGCCTGGCTGTTATGGGTTCTTGACAGTTCCGAATGAGCAGCATGAGATAGCTGTGGCGCAGCAAGAGTTTCCAAGTAGCAAGCTTGAGCCACGTAAGGCTTGGATTGAAATGATTCATCGCTATTTTGCAGGTGGATTAGGGGTCGTTGTGCTATTTATCTTTGCAGTGATTGTTCGTTCAAATCAAAGACAAGCACCAAAGTTGTTGGCTGCAAGTCTACTGGTGATGATTTGTTTTCAAGCGTTACTCGGTATGTGGACTGTGACTTTGAATTTACAACCATTTGTTGTCATGGGCCACCTGCTGGGTGGTTTTACAATTCTTTCTCTGCTTACTTTAATCTATCTGCGAACTGCGAAAAATGACATAACTTTTGATAGCAATGCATCTGTTTGCTTAAAAGCGGGGCTAGCATGTTTGGCTGTATTAGTGATGCAAATAGCCCTTGGAGGATGGTTAGCTGCAAATTATGCGGCGCCCCATTGTACAGGCTTGCCGCTATGCTCAAATGGTGAGTTATTTTCTTGGAGCAGTCTACTAAAAATCCCCGAACCAGCGAGCACTTACGAATATGGTGTACTGCCTTTTGAAACGCGCTTGTCAATTCATTTGGTTCATCGTATTTGGGCAGCCGTCACAGTTCTGGCAATGATTGGTCTTGCTGTGGTCGTGCACATGAAAATACACCAGCCGATTATTCGTCGTGCTGCTAATCTTGTGTTGACCCTAGTATTGGCGCAGGTAGCTATTGGAGCAATTATTGTTCACTTCAGTTTTCCTATTCTTTTAACGCTATTTCACAATCTGATGGCGGCAATCCTATTGTTGTCACTGATAAGGGTATGTTATTTCCTTGGCCGGGCGAAAAAGGTGATGCTATGAGTTTACTGGTTGAGAAGTACCTGACGTTTGTTGCCGTAATACCTAAAAATGCTGCGTTATACTTAAGAATATGCAAGCTTAAAGTCGTTTTAATGCTCGTTATCACTGCGTGGGTCGGAATCGTTTTGGCTCCTGATATGGGGCGCTCTTGGTTGGTCCAGCTTGCTAGCTTAGCTGGAATCGGTTTGGTTTCAGCGGCTGCTGCCGCTATCAACCATATTGTCGATCAGGACCGAGACCAAAAAATGGCTCGTACGCGTCACAGACCTCTAGCTCAACAGCAATTGAGCGCAAAACAAGCACTCTGCTTTGCGGCGAGCATTGGTATCATGGGTGTCATTCTACTGCTGGTGTATAGCAATTGGTTATGTACCCTGTTAACGGTTGGGGCGTTGTTTGGATATGCTGTGGTGTACTCTGTTTTTCTGAAACATATGACACCGCAAAATATAGTTATTGGTGGGTTGGCAGGCGCGATGCCTCCGCTATTGGGTTGGGTCAGTGAAACAGGCTCTTTTAATGCCGAGCCTTGGCTGCTCGTGATGATTATATTTACCTGGACACCTCCACATTTTTGGGCATTAGCTATAGCGCGAAAGCAAGATTACGAGCGTGCTGATATTCCAATGCTACCGGTTACGCATGGTGTCCGGTTTACCAAATTGTGCATGTTAGTTTATTCTGTGTTATTAACTTTAGTATGTTTATTGCCATTTTTAATCGGAATGTCAGGGTGGCTATATTTGATTATATCCAGCCTTCTAAATGCTATATTTGTGCAAAAAGTAACCAGGTTGTATTTTGAATCAAAATCTGAGTCAGCAATGTCAGTTTTCCGTTTTTCAATTACGTATTTGCTGTTACTCTTTGTTGTATTATTCGCCGATAAGCTGATTTTGTAATGCGTTTAACATTAATGTTTATTTCATTGGGTATTCTATTGAGTATACTCACCGCATGTAAATCAGATGAGATTGTTTCTGAGTTAACTGTTCACTACCCAAAGCCCAAAGAATTAAAGTCCTTTGAGCTGTTGGATCAACATGAGCGGGTTGTGACTAACCAAGATTTAGCTGGCCGCTGGAATCTGTTGTTTCTCGGTTACACTAGTTGCCCTGATATTTGTCCAATGACGCTCTCAAAATTGACCCATATAAATACCAAAATCAGTCAATTGGCAGACTCTCAAGTGTGGTTTATTTCGGTCGATCCAAATAGAGATACCAGTGTAAAACGTCGAGCATATATTGATTACTTTGATAACTCATTTATTGCGGCGACACAGCAGCACAAGCAGCTTTTCCCCTTCGTTCGAGATATTGGCCTTATTTACGCGATTAATGATGATGGGAGTGGGGGGGATTATTTCGTAGACCACAGTGCTTCTATCGCATTAATTAACCCTCAAGGTAAACTAGAAGCTATTTTCAAACCTGAATTTAAACACGGCGAGGTGCCAAATATCAATGCTGATAAAATGGTGCGAGACTTTAGAATAATTCTAGAAAAAAGCAAGTAGCATTTCCCGCACGCAAGATCCTATTCTAAATACATAATATTTGATTTCTTTTGCCAAGATTTTTGGCAATTTCATCATCAACGACTAATCTAATCTTATCTATAACTTTTACAGGGAATGTGCCAAGCGCATGATAAAACTTCCTTCAGAGTTAGCTATCAATAAAGTTGAAGAGCTGTATCAGCAATTTGTTCATGAACTGGAAACGGGGCAACCCATTTGTATTGATATCCACGATGTGATCAAAGTAGATACAGCCAGCATCCAAATGTTGTGTGCGTTGCAAAAACGCTTAATGAATTCAGATCAACAGATAACTTGGCATGGTGAGAGCCGTGTTCTATTTGAGTCTGTTGAGCAGTTGGGTTTAACCGATATTTTATCCTTTAGCAGTAAGATTTAAGAGGTCAATATGAAAAAGATTTTAGCTGTGGATGATTCTGCTTCGATGAGACAAATGGTGGGCTTCACTCTTAAAAAAGCAGGGTTTGATGTCACAGAGGCAAAGGACGGTAGCGAAGCGCTAAATCTCGCTAAACAGCAGGGATTCGATGCCGTGATCTCAGACGTTAACATGCCAGTAATGGATGGGATTACCCTTATTAGGGAGTTACGAAATCTACCTAATTATAAATTCACGCCCTTACTGATGTTAACGACAGAATCAGGCCTTGATAAAAAAAGCGAGGGGAAAGCCGCCGGTGCAACTGGTTGGATAGTCAAACCCTTCAATCCGGATCAATTATTAGCTGTATTGAAAAAAGTCATTCGCTAGTACCAAAGAGGTATAGGCATGAGTATCGATTTAAGTCAGTTTTTTGATGTGTTCTTTGAGGAGAGCTTTGAAGGCTTGGATGCCATGGAGGCAGAACTTTTAAACCTTGAGCCAGGTAAAGAAGATTCTGAAACCATCAACACCATCTTTAGGGCTGCGCACTCTATCAAAGGAGGCAGTGGGACGTTTGGATTTGTATCTGTTTCTGATTTTACTCATGTACTTGAAACACTACTTGACCAAATTCGCGATGGACAAAGGGTGCTTACCGCAGAGCATGTGAACCTGCTGCTAAAGTCTGTAGATTGTGTAAGAGCGTTACTTAGTGCGTTGCAAGCAGAAGAAGAACCTGATTTAAGTGAAGCACAAGCACTAAAGGCGCGTTTCGAGGCGATTTTAGGTGGTGAAGAGCCATCTAGCGAGTCGGCGGAAGCGGCTGCTCCTGAAGTGGAAACGTTGCAGAGTACGACTTACCAAATTGAGTTTAAGCCCGAACCCCACTTGTTTAAAACAGGTAATGAACCACTTTATATGTTCTCTGAATTGGCTGAATTAGGAGAACTTGAAGTCAGTGCATTTCATGATGCGATTCCAGATTTTTTGGCATTTGATCCTGAAGATTGCTTTTTGCATTGGCGCTTCTTTTTGACCACAACCCGTGAAGAGCAAGCAATTGCCGAAATATTTGAGTGGGTTGAAGATGATGCAGAGATAAAGATAGAAGCGTGTGGTGGTTTGTTTGATGATGAGCCGGCACAGCCTCAGGCCGCTCAGGTAACAGAACAAGCTGCAACACCAAGCGCGGATGTTGCGACTGAGTCAGGTACAGTAAAACAAGATGCCGAAGCTGAACAGGCCCAGCAAACACTTGAAGCTGTACAGCAGAAAGTCGAAACAGTTAAAAATATTAAGTCAGAGAGCAGAAAGTCTAATGACTCTGGAGCAACATCAATTCGGGTTGGTATTGATAAAGTTGACTCACTTATAAATATGGTTGGTGAGTTAGTAATTACTCAAGCTATGTTAAGCCAAATTGGTGATCAAGAAATAACAGAATCAAGTATAGCCGCACTACAAGAAGGCCTTACCCAGCTTGCGCATAATACACGAGATTTACAAGAAAATGTGATGCGTATCAGGATGCTTCCAATCAGTTTTGTGTTCAGCCGTTTTCCTCGTTTAGTTAGAGATACCTCACAAAAATTAAATAAGCAGGTTGAGTTAAAGCTTGTTGGTGAGCAAACCGAGCTCGATAAGACAGTGATGGAAAAGCTGTCAGACCCTATGGTTCATTTAGTGCGAAACTCTCTCGATCATGGTTTAGAAACCCCCGAAGAAAGAATCGCGAATGGTAAAGATCCTGTTGGAACAGTCACACTCAATGCTTTTCACCAAGGCGGCAATATTGTTATCGAAATAATGGATGATGGTAAGGGACTGGATACTGAAAAAATACGCAGTAAAGCCATCGCCAATGGCTTGATCCAAGAAGCAGACGAATTAAGTGTTGAAGAAATCAATGAACTTATCTTTATGCCAGGGTTTTCGACCGCAGATAGTGTCAGCGATATTTCCGGCAGAGGCGTGGGGATGGACGTCGTAAGACGAAATATTCAGGCTTTAAATGGTTCGGTGGAAGTGACATCTAAGCAGGGCGTTGGTTCTACGTTTACTATTCGACTACCACTTACTTTAGCTATTTTAGATGGCCAGTTAGTACAAGTTGCTCAGCACACTTACATTATTCCTCTTATTTCAATAGTTGAGTCCTTGCAAATTGACATATCCAAAGTGAGTAAGGTTGGCAAAGGGCTTGAGGTCTTAAGACTTAGAGATGAATACATTCCCATTTTAAGACTCTATGGCATTTTTAGCCACCAAGGTGCGAGAGAAGAATTAGATAAAACACTATTGGTAGTCGTGGAAAGTGACAACTACAAAATAGGTTTGTTGGTAGATGATTTACTGGCTCAACAACAGGTAGTGATAAAGAGCTTAGAGGCAAATTATCAAAAAGTAGATGGGATATCTGGTGCAACTATCTTGGGAGACGGCACGGTTTCTCTGATCATTGATATTAGTGGCTTGATAAAACTAAGTGGATTGCGCCGCCCTGGTTCAACTGAACTGTTAGTTGATTTGAAAGGCGAGGAGGCGGAACCTGCATGATTGATCAAGTAGGCGTAAATCAACAATTGATGTTCGATGGAGAGTCGGACGAAAAGCAGTTTTTAACTTTTATGATGCATGACGAAGAGTACGGTATGGATATCTTAGCCGTGCAAGAAATTAGGGGCTGGGAGCCCGTAACGACGATCCCTAATTCGCCTAACTTTGTTCGCGGTGCGATGAATTTAAGAGGCACTATTGTGCCAATCATCGATTTGCGGATGCGTTTTGGCATTGAAGCGATTGAGTATGGACCGCTGACCGTCGTGATTGTGGTGTCGGTGCAAATAAAAGAGCAGCAAAAAATTATGGGGCTAGTCGTGGATGCAGTTTCAGATGTGTACAGCATAGCGGAAGAGAAAGCGAAGGATGTACCCGACTTTCAGGACTCTGACAATGCGTACTTTGTTCACGGACTAGTCAATGTAGGGCAAAAAATGGTTGTGCTTTTAAATCTAGAAAAGGTTTTAGATTTGAGTGATAAAAGTGGGCTCAAGGGCTAATTGGGGGTCGAAATGAGTGAACAGAGTATCCAAAGTAGTATTAATAACAAGATCTTAATTACAGGGGTCATACTAGTTGTTAGTGTCATTCTTGGTGCTCAGCTGGGGCAGGCTGAATCAGAGCAAATGCGTATGTTATCGTTTGTTGTGCCATTACTAGGGATTGCGGCATCATTGATATTTTTGAAGCAAGGCCTATCTGGTTTAACATCTCAATTAGCTACGGTGTACAATGCTTTACCCAATATTCAAGCTCGTGATGAAGCGTTGTTGGGGCAAGTTGATTTCTCTAGTTTTCCACAACTCTATCGAGCGTTATCCAAACGTGAATTGGAACAAGAAGTCCATCAGGATGACCACACTCAGAGTCTACTATTGGCACTGAAAGGCTGCCAAGCTAATATCATGGTGGCAGACAGTGATAATAACATTGTTTACATGAATGATTCAGTGACCAGTATGCTTCGCAAAAATGAGCATCAGTTACGACAGGACCTACCCAACTTTAATGTGGCAACAACTATTGGCAGCAATATTGACATGTTCCACGCTAACCCGAGCCATCAACGCAATTTATTGGCGAACTTAAGAGATGTGTACAAAACGCAAATTACGGTATCGGGGCTTACTTTCGACTTGATAGCGACCCCTGTTTTTGACGATGACAATAATCGTATTGCTACCTTGGTGGAGTGGGGTGACTTGACAGAGCAATTAGCCATAGAGAAAAAGCAAAAAGATGAGGCGGCTAAAAATGCGCGTATTTCCAGTGCGCTAAATGTGTGCCAAGCGAATGTCATGTTGGCCGATGATGACTTTAATATCGTGTACACTAATCAGTCGGTTACTCAGATGCTTAGAAAGAATGAAGCTAAGCTACAAGAAGCCCTACCGCGTTTTAATGTAGATGGTTTGATAGGCCAAAATATCGACATTTTCCATGCTAATCCTGCTCACCAAAGAAACTTGCTTAGCAGCATGACCGGGACTTACAACACAAATATTCAAGTCGCTGGGTTTACTTTCGGCTTAATCGCGACGCCCGTACACAATAGTGAAGGAAAGCGCATAGGTACTGTTGTTGAATGGGAAGATAAAACTGAGCGCTTGGCTCAAGAGCGTGAGGCGCAATCTATAGCAAATGAAAACTTACGAGTACGCCGAGCACTAGACAATGTGGCAACCAATACAATGATTGCAGACTCGCATTTCAATATTGTTTATATGAATGAATCAGTGGTTGCCATGATGAAAAATGCGGAGCGAGATATTCGTCAGGATTTACCAAATTTTGATAGCGCTAAATTGATTGGTGCGAACATTGATGTTTTCCACAAAAACCCTGCGCATCAGCGCAACATGGTAACTAACTTAACAGATACTTATAAAACAGAAATAAAAGTCGGTGGACGCACATTTGGTTTAGTCGCGAACCCGATCATCGCCGCAGATGGTGAACGTATTGGAACTGTGGTTGAGTGGGAAGACAGAACTGATGAAGTTGCAATAGAGTCTGAAGTAAATGAATTAGTCGAGTCTGCGCGCTCTGGTAATTTGTCAGCAAGATTAAATGAGAATGATAAGTCAGGCTTCTACTTGAGACTCGCTCAAGGGCTAAATGGGCTAGTGTCAATCGTTGACGATGCCGTGTCAGACACCGTCAATATGCTTGATGCATTGGCCAATGGTGATTTGACTCAGCGAATCAATGCAGACTATAAGGGCGCATTTGATAAGCTCAAGCAAGATGCTAACACCACGGCAGACAAGTTGACGGAAGTTCTAAATCGCATTAGTTCGTCTGCAGCGATGGTGGCAAGTGGGGCTGAAGAAATTTCTCAAGGTAATGCTGATTTAAGCCAGCGTACTGAAGAGCAAGCATCTTCGCTCGAAGAAACGGCTTCGAGTATGGAGGAGATGACCAGTACAGTGAGGCAAAACGCAGACAATGCCAAAGTTGCCAATGAGCTGGCATCTGAAACCAGCGAAAGGGCTGTTGCTGGCGGTGAGGTAGTTAACCGAGCTGTTGCAAGTATGTCCGAGATCAATGAATCCAGTAAGAAAATAGCCGATATTATTAGTGTAATCGATGAAATAGCATTTCAGACCAATTTACTTGCACTCAATGCTGCGGTGGAGGCTGCAAGGGCAGGAGAGCAAGGGCGTGGTTTTGCAGTTGTTGCTGGAGAAGTGCGTAACTTAGCTCAGCGCTCAGCGGGAGCAGCAAAAGAAATTAAAGACTTGATCAGAGACAGTGTAGGAAAAGTAGAGGACGGTACATTATTGGTGAATGAGTCCGGTGCAACGCTTAAAGAGATTGTTGAGGCTGTTAAGCGCGTAACAGAGATGATTTCAGATATTGCAGAAGCATCCGAAGAACAGAGTTCAGGTATCGAGCAAGTGAATAAGGCAGTTGCTCAAATGGATGAAATGACACAGCAAAATGCGGCACTAGTTGAAGAAGCGTCTGCGGCAGGCGAATCTATGGCGGAACAAGCCAATGATATGAGAAGATTGCTTAACTTCTTTAATGTTGGTGAATCTGGTGGAGGTAATGGACTGCCCGAGGTTGCCAATATTTCAACAGAGCGGTTGAATAAACCACAGCCTTTATCGGGCAACACTGCGAGTATTAAGCTGCCAAGTGCTTCTCCAAATGGCAGTGCAGAATTGAGCCGCAATACTTCCGAAACAGCAAATCGATTTGCTGATGATTCTGATGAATGGGAAGAGTTCTAAAACCCTATTTTAAGTGCGTAAAGGGAAGCGCATGCTTCCCTTTGAGTTCGGTACTGTACTTGCCATTAATTCCGGTTAAAAAGTGAACTATTTTAAAAGTGTGCTCGTATGAAAGAATTTCCATTCACGGACAAGGATTTTCAGAATATTTCTGACAGAGTGTACAACGCCTGTGGCATTGTACTTGGGCCCCATAAAAGGGAGATGGTGTATTCAAGGTTAGCTAGGCGAATAAGAGCGAATGGACTGAGATCTTTTGACGAGTACTTGAACTTTTTGAATAGGCAGGGTGATCAGGAGTTTAGCCATTTTATTAATGCTATCACGACAAACCTTACTTCGTTTTTTAGAGAGTCACACCACTTTGAGTTCTTAAGGTCAGGCCTTTTACCGAGTATTAAAGCTGACAATAAATTATCCAAGCGAGTTCGCATCTGGTCTGCGGGGTGCTCAACTGGTGAAGAGCCCTATAGCATAGCAATGACAATCGCAGATGAATTTCCCAGTGACTGGGATGTGAAAGTGTTGGCAACCGACTTGGATTCGAATGTACTGCAAAAAGCTTCAGAGGGCACATATAACAGTACGTCGGTAACGGGTTTAGAAGAAAGTCACCTACGAAAATGGTTTTTAAAAAGCAGCGATGGAAGTCAATATAGAGTCAAAGATAAGTTAAAAGACCTGATCTATTTTAAGCGTTTGAACTTGTTAGAGCCCTGGCCAATGCGAGGCCCATTCGATCTAATATTCTGCAGAAACGTTTTGATATATTTCGATAAAGAAACAAAAGACAATTTGTTTAAGGGATATCACGATTTACTCGACGAATCGCATGGGCATCTTTTTATTGGTCACTCAGAAATAATGAGTAAAGAGCGAACCGATTTTAAGAACTTGGGCAAAACAATGTATAAGAGGATCGACGCGGGATGAATCAGTTTAGACCGGTTATTCGGGGCTTTGAGCATGTTAAGCGATTTTGGGATGCAGGTCGTAGCAAAGTTGTGGCCAAAGTATTGCCTGGTGAGTTTTATGTTTCAAAGAATGACGAATTGATCTCGACTGTACTAGGTTCTTGCATTGCTGCCTGTGTGTATGATGAAAAGCTTGGCATTGGAGGGATGAATCATTTTATGCTGCCTGGTGCGCAAAATATGAAAGAGATTACCAATGTACATTCAGACGACTTTAACTGTCGATACGGCAACTGGGCAATGGAGTATTTAATTAATGAAGTACTCAAAAATGGCGCCAGTCGTGACAATCTAAAGGTAAAGTTATTTGGTGGTGGCAAAATAATCAGTGCCATGACCGATATAGGTGTAGGTAATATACGTTTCGCACATGCCTATGTTGAAGAAGAAAATCTGAATTTGGTCTCTCATGATGTGGGGGGACCATGGCCGAGAAAGGTGGTATTTCACCCTCAATCTGGTACAGCTAAAGTTAAAAAATTGCGTCAGATGCATAACGATACAATTGAAAAACGTGAAGTTAAATACCTTCATGACATTGAGATGCAAGATGCGCAAACTGACATCGAATTATTTTAGAGGAAAGTCAAATGATTAAGGTACTCATCGTAGATGACTCCCCTCTATTAAGAGCAGTCCTTAAAGCTGTTTTAGAGCAAGCTGGAGATATTCAAGTTGTTGGCGCGGCTAAAGACCCTTATGAAGCAAGGGATATGATAAAAGCGACGCAACCCGATGTACTCACGCTGGATATTGAAATGCCTAAAATGAATGGGTTGAGCTTTTTAAAAAACTTAATGAGATTAAGGCCGATGCCGGTGGTAATGCTGTCGACTTTAACACAAAAAGGTTCACCCGAAACGCTGGAGGCTTTGGAAGTTGGGGCTGTGGATTTCATTGCAAAGCCAATGACTAACGTTGCCGAACAGTTAGAAGCGTACGCCGATGTCTTGTATCAAAAAATACGTACCGCGAGTCGCGCAAAAGTAAGGGCTTTTAAAGCAGACAAAAGTAATGGAGAAGCAGCACCTAGTCGTGATACTGCATTTAAAGCCAATAGTGTGATTGCGATTGGTGCGTCCACTGGTGGGACGGAAGCGCTGAGAGAGGTATTGACTAAATTGCCCAGCAATTGCCCCCCTGTTGTGATCACACAGCATATCCCTCCCGTCTTTAGTGCTTCCTTTGCGCAGCGTATGGACAGATGCTGTACCGTTTCAGTCAAAGAAGCTGAAGAGGGTGATATACTGGATGTGGGTAAAGTTTTTATCGCACCAGGTGATAAACATCTACTTGTTGTGCAAAAAGGGAGTAAATTGGTCTGTCAGTTAAATGATGGTGATAAAGTTAATCGCCATAAGCCAGCAGTTGATGTGCTATTTGACTCTTTACTACCTGTAGCAAAAAAAGTGCATGCGGCATTGCTCACCGGTATGGGGAGTGATGGGGCACAGGGACTTTTAAGATTGAAGGACTTAGGCGCCAATACTTTCGCACAGGATGAGGCATCCTGTGTTGTGTGGGGGATGCCGCGTGCCGCAGTCGAGCTCAATGCTGCCAATAAAGTGGTGTCTTTAGACAACATGGCAACGAATTTACTTAAGTCTGCAAGTCGCTAACTCAATTACTTGTCTTGAATAACCCAAGGTTGTGAAAACCAGTAGAAGTGGCCTTTGTGTGTTTTTGATGGAGCGGTGCAGTTATATCTCGAACGCCCATTTGGTAGTTCCTCTGGTGAGGAGACCTGTACCTCGTTTTTACCATTCCATGCTAATTTTGCACGGCCTACGCCTGATACGAAGCAAGCAAACTGACTTTGGTAGAAGTCCATATCTTTAAAAGATAGGATAAAAGTAGGTTTTCTGTTCGTTGTTACTGAGTTGTCATAATCCAGTTTATCTATGGCAAAAGGCAGAGACTTAATTTTTACTTTCAAGGTTTTTAGGTTGCTGTAAATACCTGAAGCAGGAAAGCGAGGAACACGCGTAAAATCGGTTGTCACGCCAACAGCACCCGAGTGTTGACCAATACCAATTAGCCCCAACTCTTTTACCAGCGATTGTACTGAGTTATCAAACTCACCATAAGGGTAGGCAACATAAGGTAGATTATGGCCTATTTCAGTAGCGATGCGCTGTTGGGACCATGTAAGATCATTTGCGACTCTTTTTTTCCACTGGGTATCGCTTTCTCCTTTTAAACGGAGGTGTAAGTAATCGTGTTTGGCACTGTGATTAGCTATCAACGCTCCGCGCTTAGACAAAGTCCTGAGCTCATCCCACGTCATGACGTAGCTCTGCCCTTCGTCAATGAGCTTAGGGTTGACGAATATAGTGTAAGGAAAGTTAAAAGCTTCCAACAATGGTGCCGCTGCTTCTATATTATTGTCATAGCCATCATCAAAGGTGATTGCGACGGTGTTTATCGGTAGAGGTTTACCGGCTCTCAACTGCTCAATGAATGTATCTAAAGCAATGACATTGTATTTTTCTGATTTTAAGAACTCTAAATGGGACTTAAATGTATCCGCGCTGACACTGGTTACAGGGGGAAGTTTCTCACTCACGTGATGATACTGTAGTATAGTCGCACTTTGTGCCGATGTGCTGACCAACCCAACAAACAGAATTAAATTATGAAGCTTTTTCATTACCTGCGTACACCTTATCATATTCCACTACTCACTCTCGCAGCACCGATGATTTTATCAAATATTTCGGTTCCACTGTTAGGTTTAGTTGATACAGCGGTAATTGGTCATCTAAGTCATGCTCATTATCTTGCCGGTATTGCGCTGGGTTCCGGCAGTATTGCCTTGTTATTCTGGTTAGCGAGCTTTTTACGAATGAGTACGACGGGTGAAATCGCTCAGGCTTTTGGGGAGAAAAACCAAACAAGAGCAATGCAATCATTGCTAGCAAGTGTAACTCTAGCACTGACTTTTGCGTTAACCTTGATTGCTTTATCCCCTTTATTGTTGCAATTGATAGAGCATTTGGCCAACCCGACCGAACAGGTAATGGAACAAGCTCATATTTACTTCGCTACTCGTATTTATAGTGCTCCAGCTGCGATGATAAACTTAGTACTATTGGGCTTCATGTTAGGTCTGCAATATGGGAAAGGGCCTTTTTATGTGGTGCTGTTTACTAATTTAGTAAACATAGTATTGGATTTAGTTTTTGTGCTTGGGTTTGAGTGGGGCGTTGCTGGTGCTGCTTGGGCTTCGGTAATAGCTGACTACAGTGCGCTATTATTGGCATGTGTGTTAACTATTAAATTGCTTAAACGTAAGGGCTGGCAGCCAGCATTTATATTCCCAAATAGAGCTCAAATCACCCATTTATTATCTCTCAATAAAGATATCTTCATTCGTTCGTTAGTTTTGCAACTGTGTTTTAGTTTTATGACATTTTATGGCGCAAGGCTAGGAGATAACATACTCGCAGCTAATGCTGTTTTACTTAATTTTCTTATGCTTGTTAGCTTTGCGCTTGATGGCATCGCTTATGCTGCTGAAGCAAAAGTGGGTCAGGCGAAAGGTGAGGGAGACGTTAAAAAGCTGAAGGCTTGGGTCAATGTAAGTGTATTTTGGGGCTGTGTTTTTGCTTTACTATACTGCACCATTTTCGCAGTGTTTGGGAAGCTGATTATTTCTTCATTGACCAGTATCCCTCATGTGATTGATACTGCTACAAGTTATTTACCTTGGCTCGTTGTCTTGCCGATTATTGCTATGAGTTGTTTCTTATTTGATGGCGTATTCGTCGGTTTAACAAGAGCAAGAGAGATGCGTAATAGCATGATAGTTTCAGCTGTTTGCGGGTTCTTCTTGCCCTTTTTATTAATGCACGAACTCGGTAATCATGCGTTATGGTTGGCGATGACTTGCTTTATGGCACTGCGTGGTATTACTTTGATTTATCGCTATCGAAAGCTCGACGCGCAGCAAGCCTTGCTGAAATAACTTGCGAGAATCGGTTCGCAAATATACCGACGTATCCATACCCTGCGATACCTAAGGCTGGGAATAATACAGCTAAGCCCACCTTTTGCCATACGGGATCGTGATATTGGCCAAGGGCAAATAGGCCCATTGCACAGACGAAAATACCAATTCCAGTGAAAAAGAATTTGAGGCTGCGCTTGGGGTTGGACCCCAAGCGGTAAATTAACTGTGTGAACATTGGCGTCGACTTAATAGTAAGAGTGGTCGCCACGAGCGTGTTCAGTGATATCTCGTACGCCAGTAATTTCTTCAAACTTGGCAATCATCTCTTTTTCTATACCTTCTTTAAGAGTGACATCGATCATCGAGCAACCGTTACAACCACCACCAAATTGAAGAACAGCAACCCCTTCATCAGTGATCTCAACAAGGCTAACTTGGCCACCGTGATTTGCCAGCTGTGGGTTTACATCTGTCACCAACATATGCTCAACACGCTCTTCCAGCGTTGCATCATCTTTAAGCTTTTTAGCTTTAGCATTGGGAGCTTTCAAAGTAAGCTGACTGCCCATCTTGTCAGTTACAAAGTCGATCTCAGCTTCTTCAAGAAATGGTGCGCTTTCTGCGTCTACGATGGCGTCAAAACCATTAAAATTGAATCTTAGGTCCGTGTCTTCTACGGCATCAGCAGGGCAATACGATACGCCACACTCTGCTTGTGCAGTGCCTGGGTTGACGACAAATACTCTGATACTGGTTCCCTCAGCTTGCTCGCTGAGTAGTTTTGCGAAATGTGTTTGTGCGGATTCTGAAATTGTGATCATAATCTGGCTATACTTGACTAAATTACTCGGTTACTTCCTATGATACCCCCCTCATCCTGTTGTAGCTAGTGTTGGGCGTAAAAATTTGCTGCTAAATGGGATGAATTGGTAGCTTAGAGGTCAGATTAAAAAGACGGAGTTGCTATGAGAATCATGTTCTTCTTGCTTGGGTTGCTGGTATTTCACAGCCAAGCGAAACCGCTAAGTTACTATTTTCCTTCTGGTATAGAGTTTGACCAGAGTATTACAAAGCCCAGTGAAGTGCTTGGCTACGAAGTAGGACAGTGGCATGTAAGGCATGACCAATTAGTAAACTATTTGACTGTGCTAGCTCAGCAGAGCCCTCGAATGAGCATCTCTACGATTGGATATAGTCATGAACGTCGGCCTTTAATTTTGCTGTCAGTGACCTCCAAAAGCAATCAGAATAATTTAGAGCAATTGAGGCAAACACATCTTGAGAGCTTGAATACAGATAAGGATCGCAGTGAGTCCCCCAATGTAATCTGGATGGGTTACAGTGTTCATGGCAATGAGCCATCAGGCAGTAATGCTGCGTTGTTGTTGGCTTATTACTTGGCTGCGGCTAAAGGCGAAGAAATAAATGCGCTGCTAGAGAATAACATTATATTGATTGACCCGGCATTAAACCCAGATGGTTTGGCCCGATTTGCGCATTGGGCCAATAGCAATAGGGGTTTAAATCTTTCAGCAGATCCTAGCCATAGGGAACATGTTGAAGCATGGCCTTCATCACGCACTAATCACTATTGGTTTGACCTCAATCGCGACTGGTTGCTGCTGCAGCACCCTGAATCACAAGCTCGAGTGGAACAGTTTCATCGTTGGAAGCCCTCTGTTCTAACCGACTTTCATGAAATGGGCACGAACAGTAGCTATTTTTTCCAACCTGGTATTCCCAGTAGAACGCATCCTATAACCCCAATACAGAATCAGACTTTGACCCATAAATTGGCAGAATATCATGCGGAAACTCTGGATGCTGAGCAGCAACTTTATTTTACCCAAGAAAGTTTTGATGACTTTTATGTAGGTAAAGGTTCAACGTATCCTGATATTAATGGTGCGGTTGGCATCCTATTCGAGCAGGCCAGCAGCCGCGGACATGTTCAAGAATCCATTAATGGTGATTTGTACTTTCACCGCACCATTAAAAACCAACTGCTTACGTCTTTGTCGACCTTTAAAGGGGCCATGGCAAATAAAGCCGCTTTAATGGCATACCAGCAATCTTTTTATCTTGATGCCCAAGAGCTTGCGAGCAAAGAGGATGTGAAAGGATATGTGGTCTCAAAAGGGGCTGACAAAGCCCGGTTTGAAGCGTTTATTGAGTTACTTAGTCGCCACCAGATAACCGTATATGAGATCACCAAGTCAATTAAGGTTGCAGGAAAAACATATCAACCCAAAGATATATTTGTCCCGCTCAGTCAAGCACAATACCGCCTTGTTAAGGCGGTATTTTCAACGCAGAAAAATTTCGCTGACAATACCTTCTATGATGTTTCTGGGTGGACCTTACCCCATGCATTCGATTTGAATTTTGCGCCCATTAAGAGCCGTTGGGGGCTAAAAACAGCTGCTGAACCAAGAAAAGTTATACCGCTTCGAAGTCAAAATGAATTCGTACCAGATGCATATGCATATGCTTTTTCATGGGATGAGTACACAGCGCCAAAGCTGTTAAATGAACTACTCAAAGAAGGAATTGATGCGCGTGTTGCATTGCAATCATTTTCTGCGCGCACAAGTCAAGGTGAACAAACCTTTTCACAGGGTACAATAGTCATTCCAGCAGGGGTGCAAACAAACTCGGATTGGCAAACGCGTTTTGCTGAGATGCATCAGCGCTATGCAATAGAGGTATTCGCAATTCGCAGCGGTCTCACTGCGCAAGGAATTGATTTAGGCTCGAGGTTAATGATGCCATTAAGTCAGCCTAAGGTTTTACTGGTAGGTGGAAAAGGAACCAGTCAGTACGAAGTAGGTGAAATGTGGTATCACTTAGATAGACATGTAGGGATTGCACCAACGCTTATCGAGCAGCATCGTCTCGCGCGTGCAGATCTATCTCGCTATACGCATATTATTATGGTGGACGGGAACTATCGTGGACTCTCTAAACAAGTAAAGACAGCCATTATGTCTTGGGTTAAAAAAGGCGGTATCATCTGGGGCCATAAACGTGGTGCACAATGGTTGATTGAGCAGCAACTACTTAATGTAGAGACAATTTCAAGAAAGGAGATGCGTGCGCAATTTGAGTCAAAAAATATGCCATTTTCTGAGCGTGAGTCACTCGCTGCAAAGCAGCGGATTGCTGGCGCTATATTTAATGCCCGTGCAGATCTTTCCCACCCATTGGCTTTTGGCTTGGAAGACGAAATTTTACCTGTATTCAAAAACAGTACATGGGTGATGAAACCCAATGCGCAGCCTTTTACAAGTGTCCTTAAATATACTGATAGCCCCTTGCTCTCTGGTTACGCAGATCATCGTAATGTTACACAAATTGCAGCAAGTAGCGTATTGATTGCAGATGAGTATGGCAAAGGGGTCGCGATTGCAATGACAGATAACCCTGTATTCAGAGGGTATTGGTATGGGACCAGCAAGTTGGTAAATAATGCACTGTTTTTTGCAAACGCTCTGAAATAATTTAAATTTCGGTCAGGCAGGTTGCATAAACCCACACTTGGCATGCACCTGCCGCTTTGCACAGTGCCGCAATTCGGTTAATCGTGGCCCCTGAGGTAACGACATCGTCAATTAAAAGTACGCGTTTATTTGCTAGAGAGCGTTTGACAAAATATGCCTGCATCGCATTTTGTTTTCTGGCTTGTTTACCCATCATCACTTGTGATCTTGCTGAATGTTTTCCAATTGCATCCAAAACAGGGAGCCCATGCTGGCTGAGTACAGGCATCCAAGTTTGATAGACCTGATTATATCCCCTCAAAATAAGTCGAGTCTTTGCGACTGGCACGAGAATACACGCGTCAATTTCGATATGCTCCGCAAACTGTTGCCTTTGCCAGTGTTCAGCAATAATTTGCCTGATTATGTTTGTTGCCACACGGCTGTTTTGATATTTAACTTGCTTTAACCAATTAGACATAAAGCCTTGATACCAAGCACATGCAGACAGTCCATCACAATGTGGCAAGTGAAACATACGGTTTATATCTGGGCGTGTCAGCAAATTAACTTCATCATGGGTTAGAAGCGGCAAAGTTGACTGGCAAGTCTGACATAATCCCGGCGTATCCACTGGAGTCTGGCATAACTGGCATTGGGGTGGAAAAAAACCTTTTTTAAGAGAGTGGAGAAGTGACATTGCTTTCATTCCTTGAATCGCTATCATATCGCTAATTTTGGCGTTAGGTGTAAAAATATGCAAAGTGAAGTTGTGCTTATACATGGTTGGGGGATGAATCAGCAAGTTTGGCAGCTAGTAGCTACAGAGTTAGCCACGGAACTAGGTAGACCTGTTCGTGCGTTGAACTTGCCTGGATTTGGTGGGGAGGCACTGCCAAATGGGTCATATGATCTTGATTCTGTTGTTGAGCAAATCAGCGAGCGAATTGCGCCAAATAGCATTTTAGTTGGTTGGTCATTAGGTGGATTGGTTGCAACTAAGCTAGCCTCATCAAAGCCGGAAAAAGTGTCTCATCTTGTATTGGTTTCTTCTAATGTGCAATTTTGCGAATCCGAACAGTGGCCAGGCATTAAAGCTGAGGTCCTTGCGCAGTTTAAAGAACAATTAGCAAAAGATAGCCGAAAGACCATAGAGCGCTTTTTAGCAATTCAAGCGATGGGAAGTGAACATGCGAAAGCGGATATCAAACAAATTAAAGCACTGTTACTACAAGCTCCAGAGCCTTCTGATGTTGCTCTTAGTGCGGGATTAGACATCTTACAAACGACTGATCTAAGACAGGAGTTCAGTGAGTTAAAGTGTCAGATAAGCGGGATATTTGGTCGTTTAGATGCACTTGTTCCAGTGGCCGTCGTCGAACAATTGAGCGAACTTAATCACATATTTACCCATAAAGTCTTGTCAAAAGCCTCTCATGCTCCTTTTATTTCTCATCGTCAAGAATTTATTAGTTACCTAAAATCAGTCCTTTAAAATCTAATCTTAGTAAAGGCGGCAAAAAATTGCCGCCTTTACTTTATTTTGGATATATTATGAGCAATAATTACCTTAGTGAAATTGTATTTAGGAGTGCGTTATGCCTATTGGAGACGTTCTAAACGCAGGCGTTGAAGGTTTTAACCGAGCTCAACAGAACATTGAGCGTGCGACAGCTGACATAAATCGTGCGACTGTTGACCAGCAAAGTGATGAGCAGTTAGCTCAGCAGCGACAGTTGCAAGCTGCGCGTCCAGAAGAAGCAGTAACGGCTCCAGTGTCTCAACCTCCGAGAATAGATGAGTCGTTGGTGAACTTAAAAGTTGAAGAATTCAACGCAAAAGCAAATGCGCAAACGATTCAAACAGCAGACGAAGTGCTGGGTACTTTAGTTGATATCAAAGTGTAGTTATGAACATAGTTACGCCTCAACCGGCGATAAACTTAAATACTGCAAACGTCTATACCGAAACAGCTAGGCGCGATAATGAGCTGCGTGAAATAATCCCCAAACCTGCAGCCGTAGCGCCTTCGGCTGCAGAAAACAAAGCCCTTCAAGATAATGACAAATCTCGCGGCACCCAAGATGAAAGTCAAGAAACGTATGACTCAACGGGGCAGCTCAAAGAAAACAAAACAATAAAAGAAGGCAGTGAAGAAGAGACTGCTGATCAGCAAAGTAAAGAACGTAGTGAAGAACAAGCTGACGAGCGAGAACAAGCTCAACAAGAGCAAGATGAACAGCAAGTAGTAGAGCTCAAAGATAGGGACCGTGAGGTTCGTTTGCATGAGCAAGCGCATGCGAGGGTTGGCGGGCAATATGCTGGCGCGCCAAGCTACGAATATCAACGTGGCCCAGATGGCAATAATTATGCAATCGGTGGTCAGGTTATGATTGATGTGGCACCTATTGAAGGTGATCCACAGAAAACTATTGAAAAAATGCAAACCGTCAGAGCCGCTGCTTTAGCACCAGCAGAGCCTTCTGGTGCGGACCGTGCTATCGCCGCGGACGCCACCTCTAAAATTGCCACTGCACAAGCTGAGCTTGCTAAGCAATCAATCAGTGGTGAGGGAGAAGGAAGTGAACCGCAGACGAGGGTACAAGGGTTTCAAAACCGTCGTTTAACAGAAGAGGGAGCTGCGCAGTCTGAACAGCCAGTATTGGAAAGAAAGCGCTTGCAGCAAGAGGCAGATCCTTTTGCAGTGGCGTTACCAATCGAAAGAGATCCTGAGATTGAGTCTCGGGCACTGAGAATTGAGGGCTTTTATAACCAAGTAGCCTCCCCTACGAACGTTGCACAACTTTCAGTCACGGTGTAACACGTAGACAAAAAAGGAAGGCATAGAGGCCTTCCTTTTTCATGTTTGATTTTGTTACTTTTTCAATTTAGCGAATGCTTCAGCAAAGGCATTGCCCATTGCCGCGTTACCTTGGTCGCGGCGATTGCCTTTATTTTCACGACGTTCAGGTTTACGACTTTGGTTGTTTGACGATTTACTTTGTGGCTTTTTACCGACATTTTGCTCCGATGGCGCAGGTGTTGAATCATTAAGTCGCATTGTGAAACTAATGCGCTTCCTGTTAACGTCTACTTCAATGACTTTTACTTTAACAATGTCACCAGCTTTGACGACTTCTCTTGGATCTGAGATAAACTTGTCTGTAATGGCCGAAATATGAACCAAACCGTCTTGGTGCACACCGACATCGACAAAGGCACCAAAATTGGCTACGTTTGAGACCACACCTTCTAAAATCATGCCCACTTCTAAGTCTGAAATTTTCTCAACTCCAGCTTTAAACTGCGCAGTTTTAAACTCTGGTCGTGGATCTCGACCAGGCTTATCAAGCTCGCCAATGATATCAGTGACTGTCGGTAAACCAAACTTCTCATTCACAAAGTCAGTCGGTGTTAGTTGCTTAAGTACGTCGCTATTGCCAATAATGCTCTGAACTTCAAGACCCTTAGATTTGGAAATTTCTTTAACAACAGGATAAGCCTCTGGGTGGACCGCAGATGCATCTAACGGATCGTCACCATTTGGAATACGCAAGAAACCTGCTGCCTGTTCAAAAGCTTTCGGTCCCAAGCGTTCAACCTTTTTAAGTTGTTTGCGATTTTCAAAAGAGCCATTGCTATCACGGAATTTAACGATGTTACTAGCAAGCGTTTTATTTAAACCAGACACGCGGGTTAACAATGGTACTGAAGCGGTGTTCACATCGACACCGACCGAGTTTACACAGTCTTCTACAACGGCTGTAAGCGCAAGACCTAATTGACTTTGGGATACGTCATGTTGGTATTGCCCAACACCGATTGACTTAGGTTCAATTTTCACAAGTTCCGCCAATGGATCTTGTAAACGTCTTGCAATAGAAACCGCTCCACGCAATGATACATCTAAATCAGGGAATTCATTGGCGGCAAATTCAGAAGCAGAGTAGACTGATGCGCCGGCTTCACTCACCATGATTTTGGTCAGGTGTAAATCGGGTGCTGCTTTTATCACTTCAGCGGCAAGTTTGTCTGTTTCTCTGGATGCAGTTCCATTTCCAATTGCGATCAGCTGTACTTTATGTTGGCGACTTAGCTGCTCAATGGTGCGGATCGATTTGTCCCAGTGATTTTGAGGAGCATGTGGGTAAATAGTTGTAGTAGACAGTAACTTACCTGTTGCATCGACAACTGCAATTTTACAACCAGTTCTTAATCCTGGGTCGATCCCCATAGTGACTTTAGGACCAGCAGGAGCTGCCATTAGCAAGTCTTTGAGGTTTTTCGCAAAAACATCGATAGCGCCATTTTCGGCTTTTTCTCTAAGTGTACCTAGGAATTCATTTTCCAGATGTAAGGCGAGTTTGATTTTCCATGCCCATTGTACAACGGTCATCAGCCATTCGCTGGCAGGTGATCCTGATACAGACAAACCGTAATGGTCAGCAATCATTTGGGCACAAAATTGTTGATGATCCTCAGCCTCTGGCTCAGGGTTAATAGTCAGTTGCAAAATCCCTTCGTTGCGGGCTCGAAGCATTGCCAGAGCTCTATGTGAAGGTACCTTACTTAATAATTCGCTGTGCTCAAAATAGTCTCTGTATTTACTGCCATTTTCTTGCTGACCGTCAATTATAGAGCTTTGTAACTGCGCATTGTCGGTAATGTGACGCCTGAACTTTGCAAGCAATTTGGCGTCTTCTGCAAAGCGCTCCATGAGAATAAACTTAGCGCCTTCCAAGACACTTTTAGTGTCAGCAAAACCAGCATCAGCATTAATGAAGTCTTCAGCTAGCTGATTAGGGACTAAGTTTGGATCTGCAAACAGCTGATCTGCAAGTGGCTCAAGCCCTGCTTCAATTGCAATTTGGCCTTTGGTTCGGCGTTTTGGCTTGTATGGAAGATAGAGATCTTCTAACTCTGTTTTACTCGTTGCAGACGAGATATCACTTGCCAGTTGAGTAGATAGTTTACCCTGCTCTTCTATCGTTTTGATAATAAAGGCACGGCGTTCTTCTAATTCTCTAAGGTAAGATAGTCTTTGCTCTAGCAATCTAAGTTGTGTGTCGTCTAGTCCACCTGTCACTTCTTTACGATAACGGGCGATAAACGGTACGGTTGCGCCCTCATCTAACAATGTGGTGGCTGCCAGCACTTGCTGCTCTGAGGCATTTAGCTCCTGGGCTAAACGAGCTGAGATGTTGCTCATGCAAAATCCTTATAATGTTCAATTAGCTACGCTAAAAATTCAATTAAGCTTAGGACGGCATCATATCATATTTCAGTACGTATGATCAGGCCTGATATTCAATTCTATTAACATACCACTGAGCTTCTCCCTGGGGTGTTTTGACGATAAAATCATCGTCCACACCTTTTCCTAATAGAGCTCTCGCCATGGGAGAATCAATAGAAATATAGTCATTGCGCTCGTATATTTCATCAGGGCCAACAATTCTAAAGCGTTTCGTTTCCCCCTCGTCATTTTCTATCTCAACCCAAGCGCCAAAATACACTTTTCCAGCTTGTTGCGGGTTATATTCAATGACTTTCAAATCGGGTAAACGCTTTCGTAAATACCTAACTCTTCGATCTATTTGCCTTAACAGACGTTTATTAAAGGTGTAATCGGCATTTTCTGAACGATCGCCAAGACTTGCTGCCCAGTTCACTATTTTAGTGATTTCTGGACGCTTTTCGAACCATAGGTGGTCATGTTCTTGTTGTAATTTGCGATAACCTTCAGGTGTGATCAAGTTAGTTTTCATAGTCAGTCGTATCAATCAACCCATTTGGGGTACATATGTTTCGTGTAATTGTAACTTTCAGTAACAATCTTATCTTTATGTTATGGTGTCTAAGCAGCTAAATTTCAATTATATTTAAGCAATAGAATAGAGATAACAAGAAGAATCATATGGGAAATGAAACAACAAAAGTGCTTGTGGTTGATGATGACATGCGTTTGCGAAGCCTCTTAGAGCGCTATCTCGTCGAACAAGGTTTTATTGTCAGAAGTGCGGCAAATGCAGAACAAATGGATAGATTACTGGAGCGCGAAAACTTCCACTTAATGGTACTTGATTTGATGTTACCGGGCGAAGATGGTTTATCTATTTGTCGACGCTTGCGTCAAAAGGAAAATGAGATCCCTATCGTCATGTTAACCGCAAAGGGTGATGAAGTAGATCGCATAATAGGCCTAGAGCTCGGTGCTGATGACTATTTACCCAAACCGTTCAACCCAAGAGAACTTTTGGCCCGTATTAAAGCAGTTTTAAGAAGAAAAACCAAAGAAGTGCCAGGGGCTCCAGCAACGCAAGAGAATGAAGTAGAATTTGGTATATTTCGTTTGAATCTCGCGACTCGAGAGATGCAAAAAGGAGAGGAAACCATTGCATTGACCAGTGGTGAATTTGCCGTTTTAAAGGCTTTGGTGAGTCACCCAAGAGAGCCCTTGAGTAGAGATAAGTTGATGAACTTAGCTCGAGGAAGAGATTACAGTGCATTAGAAAGAAGCATTGACGTGCAGGTATCTAGACTACGTCGTATGATTGAGGAAGATGCCTCTAACCCAAGATATATTCAAACTGTTTGGGGCTTGGGCTACGTATTTGTGCCAGATGGCGAGAAGTAATGGGCATTTTTCCTCGCAGTGCCTTTGGCCAAACCGTATTTTTTGTAGCAGCGTTATTGCTGATCAATCAAATAGTTTCATACATCACTGTGACATTGTATGTCTTTAAACCGACTTTTGAGCAAGTAAACCTCATGTTGGCTAAGCAGGTCAAAACGGTGTTTATTGATTGGGAAGAGGGGGTTGAAGTCGACTCTGAGTTATCTAAAAAGTTTTTTGAGATCACAGGTATTGACGTGATGTCACAAAAAGAGGCCTATCGAAATGGCCTCGGGCAGGCTAGAGAGTATAACTTATTGTCGCGCAGTATGTCTGAGCAGCTAAATGGTTCCGCAAGAGTCCGAATTAGCCAAGGGGACCCTGTAGTTTATTGGGTAGAAGCACCTCAAGCGCCTGGTTACTGGGTAAGAGTCCCTTTATCCGGTTTTTCGGAAACCAAGCTCGAATTCCTAGTATTCTATTTGTCTAGTATTGGCTTTTTGAGTGTCTTGGGCGGATGGCTTTTTGCGCGTCACTTAAACCGGCCTTTACGTGCTTTGCAAACTGCTGCAAGCCGAGTTGGGGCGGGCGACTTTTCAATGCGCTTAGTAGAGCAGGGTTCTACGGAGGTGATTGAAGTAACTCGCGCATTCAATCAGATGTCTAAAGGGATAGCCGCACTTGAAAGTGATAGACGATTGCTTATGGCTGGTGTATCGCACGATCTGCGCACGCCTTTAACGCGAATAAGACTGGCGACAGAAATGATGTCAGATGAAGAAGACTACCTGAAAGAAGGGATTATCGACGATATCGAGGATATGAATGCCATTATCGATCAGTTTATTGAATACCTGCGCCATCATAGCAGTGGGGAAATGAACTTGGACGATGTTAATGCGTTGGTTGAAGAAGTCGTTCATGCCGAGCAGCAGCACAAACGCGTCATTAATTTTACCATGGCGCCAAGTCTACCGGGTGTATTAATGAACACCGTTGCGTTGAAGCGTGTTATCACTAATATGATCGAAAATGCCATCCGCTATTCAAATGAAGATATTGAGGTTGTCACACTGTGGGAGAAAAAGTGGGTCATCGTACAGGTCAAAGATAGAGGGCCCGGTATTCCTGAGGCAGAGCTTGAATCTGTCTTTGAGCCCTTCAAGCAAGGGGATCAAGCTAGGGGCTCTGAAGGTAGTGGTTTGGGCCTCGCAATTATAAAACGTATTGTCACAACTCATGGTGGCCAAGTGGCGCTTTCTAATCGCAAAGAGGGTGGATTGTGCGCTGAGGTACGATTACCTATTGCAAAGAAGGGTTAAACCCGCTCCTTTAGCTCTACAGCACTGTGTAACTCTCAGTGCTGTAGTTTCTTAACTATTCCTTTCCTTAACCTTTACTCACGGAGCTGTTGGTTCACGATACCTGCCCCTATCTATAGCATTCTGAATAAGTAGTTATAAATAAATATAAATAAGAATTACATTGATTATTATTTGACCTGTGTTTTTGTTGAGGGTACATTATTCGTGCAATTACTTTAACTTGAATAATCATAAGGAGATATTATGAAGAAGTTAGTTGCAATCACCGCTATTGCGGTAAGTGCCTTAAGTTTTAACGCTGTGTCAAATGAAGTTAAACCACTGAGTCAAGTGGGTGAATTTGGAGAAATAGTTTTCTCTTTAGAGGATCAGTTTACTACAGCGGGCATGTCTATCCCTGAATATAAAAAATACTTCCGCTATATTATAAGAACGGATGAAGTGGCAAATATAACGAATAAGTGCCGTATTTTAACTTATGTGTATCACGATATCGACTACAACACCATCATTCCAGTTGATTTCAGAATTGAAGCTTATTCAAAAACTAAGCTTCATAAGGAATATCGAGGGTTGAGAGGTCGTTTCGCGTCAGCACAAAGACTTTGCTAATTAGACTGCACGGAGTGTAGCGTAAGCTACACTTCGCAAGTAAAACCAAATCTAAATGACACGCACAAAAAAACGCCCAACGAGGGGCGCCTTTGATAAAGGAATTGGTTCAGCTATTAACCGCGAGGACCCGCTGACTTAATTGCGTCAGATACGTCATATTTCTCGAAGTTAGCTTTGAAGTCCGCCGCTAGCTTTGCTGCGTACTCGTTATACTTGTCTTTATCTTCCCACGTGTTAATTGGGTTAAGAAGCTTCTGCTCAACGCCTTCAACTGAAACTGGTACGTCTAAGTTTAGAGCTTCAATGTGCTGAGTCTCAACACCTTCAAGCGTATCGTTAACAATCGCGTCAATAACAGCACGAGTAGTAGGAATATCAAAACGTTTACCTACGCCGTAAGGGCCGCCAGTCCAACCTGTATTTACGAGGTATACCTTGGCACCAAACTCACGTACACGCTTCATTAGTAGCTCTGCATAAACGCCTGCAGGACGAGGGAAGAATGGTGCGCCGAAACATGTTGAGAATGTTGACTCGATATCAGACGTTGAACCTATCTCTGTTGAACCTACTTTTGCAGTGTAACCACTTAGGAAGTGATAAGCTGCTGCTTCTTCAGACAAGATAGAAACTGGAGGTAAAACACCACTTACGTCACATGTTAAGAAGACTACTGCGCGAGGCTCGCCTGCACGGTTTTCAACTTTGCGTTTTTCAACGTGCTCTAAAGGATAAGCTGCGCGAGTATTCTGCGTTAGGCTTGTGTCTGCGAAGTCTGGTACACGGTTTTCGTCTAATACAACGTTTTCTAAAATTGTACCGAACTTAATTGCATTCCAGATAACAGGTTCATTTTTCTGAGACAGGTCGATACATTTAGCATAACAACCGCCCTCAATATTAAATACGCTGCCTGGTGCCCAACCGTGCTCATCATCACCGATAAGGAAACGCTTAGGGTCCGCAGAAAGGGTTGTTTTACCAGTACCTGAAAGGCCAAAGAATAATGTTGTATCGCCTTCTTCACCAACGTTTGCACTACAGTGCATTGGTAATACACCTTTTGCTGGTAGTAGGAAGTTCTGTACAGAGAACATTGATTTCTTCATTTCACCGGCGTAATGCATACCTGCGATTAGCACTTTGCGCTCAGCAAAGTTGATAATAACTGTACCGTCACTGTTTGTGCCATCACGCTCAGGGTCACATACAAACGAAGGTACATTCATTACCTGCCATTGGGGTAAATCAGATGCATTGTATTTGCTAGGTTCGATAAACATGTTCTTCGCAAAGATGTGATGCCATGCAGTTTCAGTTGTAACAACAACTGGTAGATAGTGCTCTGGATCTGAACCAACTTCTAAGTGAGAGACAAAGTGGTCATTGCTGTGTACGTGTGCTTCAACACGTGCCCATAGCGCGTCAAACTTTTCTGCATCGAAAGGACGGTTTACGTTGCCCCATTGGATGTCATTTTCAGTGCTTGGCTCTTTAACGATAAAACGGTCGTTTGGTGAACGACCTGTGCGGCGGCCTGTTTTTGCTACAAAAGCTCCATTAGCTGCTAAAGTCCCTTCACCACGCGAAATAGCGTGTTCGACAAGTTCAGCTGCAGTTAAATCGACAAAACGAGTAGCGCTTGAAGTCATGTTTTTACCTAAATGTGAGAATTGAACGGGATAGCTCTGGTTAATTAGTACCTAAAGCTTGATTTCATACTAACAGAAGCATTTATGATATTCGAGCCCTAAAGGGGGGAGAAATTGCAATTTTTTGTCAAAAAAAGTGAATAATTTCAATGATACCGGTGTCATGAAAAGTCACTTTTAAATGACACCGGTATCATATTTTTGTAATAAAAAACCGCCAAAAAAGGCGGCTTTCATTTAATTAAACAAGATGTACCTTATTTAATTAAAAATTGACTTGATGTCTTGTTCAGAAAAGCGGTAATCAGTCAGGCAGTAATGACAGCTTAGTTTAACTTCACCGTGCTGTTCTATATCTTCCAATAATGCAGCTTGACCTACATTTACGAGTGCACTGATGGTTTTTTCTCTGCTGCATCCGCAAACAAAATTCACAGCTTGCGGTTCAAACAGCTTAGGATTGTCTTCGTGATACAAGCGCGTTAATACCGTCTGTGCATCTAGTTCTAGCAGTTCTTCATCTTTAATAGTGTCACTGATAGCTTCTAAATGTTCAAAATCACTTTGCGACTTTTCTTTATTTACAGGTAATACTTGCAAGAATAAGCCTGCCGCTTTTACTGACTCTTCCTTTATATCAGTTGCAAACCACAGTCGAGTTTGCAGTTGCTCAGATTGAATGAAGTAGTCTTCAAGACATTTAGCTAAAGAGTCAGAAGTTAGAGGTACGACACCTTGATATCGCTCGCCCTTTTCTGGCGAGATGGTGATGATCATATGACCCTTGCCAATTAAATCGCTGATACCCGAGCCGTTAATAGGCCCTTCAACACGAGCAATACCACGCATGTTTTGCTGATGATTGCCGTTAATAACGGCGTATTTAACTGGACCATCACCTTGAAGCTGAACGGCAATATCACCTTCAAACTTTAGCGTTGCAGTCAGTAAACTTGAGGCAACTAATAGTTCGCCAAGTAAAGCTTGCACTTCTACCGGGTAGTTGTGACCGGCAACAATGTCTTTTAGTGTGTGCTCGATCTGTACCAGTTCGCCTCGTACATCGAGATCATCAAAAATATAGCGATGAAGTAAATCTTGTTTCATCTAAGAGACCCTAATTTGATTTCAGTTTAAGCAGCTCGCGTCGCTGCTTTTTATCTGGCTTATGCTCCGGACGTGGGGCAAAGAAACTATTGTTTTTTCTGGCAATGGCGTTTTGTGCACGCTTTTCTATACTCTCCGCTGATTCCTCATAGAGAGTTTGTGCAATCGGCGCTGCTTGGCGTTTATCCATTAACTTCAAAACGGTGATATGCTTTTCGTCGTGACCCTGTGCTAATTCAATATAAGCACCGACATCAACAGTACGGCTGGGTTTGCACCGCTGACCGTTATATCTAACTTTTCCGCCTTGGATCATTTCACGGGCGATTGTACGCGTTTTATAAAACCGCGCAGCCCAAAGCCATTTGTCCAATCTGACTTTCATATCATCTTGGTTGTTTTCTGGGTTGACTTTTGTCACAATTCGTTAACTATGTTGGCATATTGCTCAGCGGTGAAATTTACCATATTTTGACCGCCAAAAAAAGCATAGCACCAGAGATGGCAGGGAAGGTACTTCGTCGAAGTCTGAACAAATGGTTAATGTTGTGTTCATTTGCTTCGTGTCATACCTTGTACCCATTAAATTAAAGTTTCATATTTGGGCGCTTGTTGAATCGAGGTTGAAACGGTACACTGAGGCGCTCAACAGAATAAGAAAAAGTCTCATTAAAGAAATTTTATATGGAATTACAGATACAACAGTTACAAAAGATAATACAAGGCTTACCCCATGCGAAGCTTAGCCGCGCGGTGGTTTTTTTGGCTGTTGTATATATTGCTTTTCTTCTTTCTCAACTATTTTGGCTGCTTTGGCCAAAACCAGAAACCAAACTTCTTTCCACGAATCCTACTCATACTCAAAATGCACAACAGACGGTAAGTAGCAGCTCTATTTTGGCACAACACATTTTTGGCAAAGCCAATGAAAGGCCAAAAGTAGAGGCGAAGCCAAAACCTGTGATTTCTAATGCACCAGAAACGCAGCTAAATGTGCGCCTAACGGGAATTGTCGCTGTAAGTCAAAATGATGTTGCTGGACTCGCGATTATTGAGTCTCAAGGTCGGCAAGAGACCTACTTAGTGCAGGATGCAATTAAAGGTACTCGGGCAAAGCTAGCGCAAGTGTTACCCGACCGCGTTATTTTAGACGTTAGTGGTCGCTTTGAAACATTAATGTTGGACGGAGTGGATTTTACTCAAAAAGTGGCGGTGCTGACGGCGCCAAAACGTAATGTGGAACCTAAGAGTAAAAAAATCAGTGAGAATACGCGTTCAGAACTTGCTCAGCGTCGTCAAGAGTTGCTTAACGAACCAGGTAAGTTATTTGATTACATTAGAATTTCGCCAGAACGTCGCAATGGCCAATTAGTTGGTTATCGTTTACGTCCCGGCAAAGATCCTGAACTTTTCAAAAAGATGGGACTAAAAAATAACGATCTAGCCATTGCTATTAATGGTTACCAACTCACGGATATGAAACAGGCTATGACAGCAATGAATGAGCTCAGAGAGAGCACAGATGCTAACATAACAATAGAACGCGATGGTCGCATCCTAGATGTGCAATTTAGCCTGTAAAAGACACTAATTTTGGAGTTTAAGAATAATGGGTAGAAAGCTACACCTCACAAGAATCAGAAAAGGGTTAGCTAAATATGCAGCTCTGTTGTTTGCGGCTGGTTTGTCATTGTCTGTTTCTGCTGTTGAGTATGCGGCAAACTTCAAGGGTACCGACATAAACGAGTTTATCCTCATCGTGGGGAAAACACTCAATAAAACAATCATCATCGACCCTAATGTGCGCGGTAATATCAACGTTCGTAGTTTCGAACTAATGGATGAAGAGCTGTACTATCAGTTTTTCTTAAGTGTATTGGAAGTATACGGTTACTCAGTAGTGGAAATGCCTAATGGCATCATGAAAGTAGTACGTAGCTCAGATGCGAAGAAATCGAATGTACCGTTGGTGAATGACAACAGCGAAGGTGACGGCGATGTCATGATCACGCGGGTTGTAGAAGTTAAAAATGTTTCGGTACAAGAGTTAGGTCCTTTAATCCGTCAGTTTAGTGACCAAAAAGATGGTGGCCACGTAACAAACTTTAACTCTGCCAACGTAATGATGTTGACGGGACATGCTGCATCTGTAAACCGCCTAGTTAATATCATTCAGTCAGTCGACCAAGCGGGTGACCAACGTGTCGATATTGTTAGGCTGAAGCATGCAACTGCAGATGATGTGGTGCAAGTTGTTGAAAAAATCTATAAAGATACCGGAAAAGGGCGAGTGCCTGAGTTCCTGATCCCGAAGATCGTTGCAGATGGCCGTACAAATAGCGTCGTTGTGAGTGGTGAGAGCCAAGCGCGCACTAAAGCGATTGAACTGATTAGACGCCTTGACGATGAACTTGAGAACCAAGGCAATACCCAAGTATTTTATCTTAACTATGCAAAAGCTGAAGACCTAGTTAAAGTTCTACAAGGCGTGAGTAAAACACTACAAGAAGAAGCTCAAGGTGGTGGTAAATCGACGCGTTCGCGTAGCAGTAATCGAAATGAAACGAGTATTGAAGCACACGCAGATTCAAACTCGTTAGTGATTACAGCGCAGCCAGATACGATGCGTTCTTTAGCAAACGTGATTGAAAAGTTAGATGTACGCCGTGCGCAGGTCTTGGTTGAGGCGATTGTTGTTGAAGTATTAGAAGGCGATGGCATTAACTTTGGTCTTCAGTGGATCACTGAACAAGGCGGTATGTTGCAATTCAATAATGGTACTACCGTACCAGTTGGCGCATTGGCCGTTGCAGCTGAACAAGCCCGAGACAAAACAATTAAAAGAACCGTTACAGGCGATGATGCTCAGCTAAATGACTTTGAAGAAACCGTTGAAGGTGATTTGAACGCGTTGGGTCAACTGCTAGGTGGTGTGAATGGTTTAGCAGCGGGTGTTGTTAAAAATGACTGGGGTGCAATCATTCAAGCCGTTTCAACAGACACTAATTCAAACATTCTTGCAACGCCTTCAGTGACTACCATGGACAATGAAGAAGCGTCCATGATTGTAGGTCAAGAAGTTCCAATTATTACCGGTTCTGCAGCAGGTGATAACAACTCGAACCCATTCCAGACAGTAGATCGTCAAGAAGTGGGTATCAAACTTAAAGTAACGCCACAAATCAACGATGGGACTGCGGTTCAATTGACGATAGAACAAGAAGTATCAAGTGTGAGTGGTGCAACATCTGTTGATATCTCAGTTAACAAACGTGCGATTAATACAACGGTTATTGCTGACGATGGTGGTATGGTCATACTGGGTGGTCTAATTGACGAGGACGTACAAGAAAGTGTGTCTAAGGTACCACTACTGGGTGATATTCCTATTCTAGGTCACTTGTTCAAATCAACGAATACCAGTAAACGTAAGCGTAACCTATTAGTATTCATTCGTCCTACTATCGTACGTGATAGCCGCAGCATGAATGAATTAAGCCATGCTAAGTACAAGTTTATCCGTAACGAGCAGCTTAAAAAGCATGATGATGGTATTGATTTGATGCCATTTGAGGATGCACCTGTACTGCCAGAATGGAATGATGCGATGGTACTGCCACCGACGTATGAAGAGTACTTACATCAACAAAACGAGAAGAAAGATGACTGATGCCAACTTAAGTGTTGTAGAGGCGCCAGTCGAAAGTGAAGTCACCGCCGCTGCAGATGAAGTGTTGGAAGAGCAGCAGGCACAGTTGAGACTTCCTTTCTCTTTCGCTCGACGCGAAGGGGTATTACTGAGCGATGATCCAAAAGGGCTAAAAGTATTTCATAAAGGCAATGTTTCTCTTGATGCATTGCTTGAAGTACGCCGTGTTGCAGGCGCTGGCTTTAATGTTGAAATCATTGATGAAGAGAAATTCGAGTTGCTGTTAGAGGCGTCATACCAACGAGACAGCTCTGAAACTCAGCAAATGATGGAAGACATTGGAAATGAAGTCGATCTGTTTTCTCTTGCTGAAGAAATGCCACAAACTGAAGACCTGCTCGCAGCGGATGATGATGCGCCTATAATAAAACTGATAAACGCAATGTTGAGCGAAGCAATTAAAGAAGGTGCTTCAGATATCCATATCGAAACGTTTGAAACGGAGCTGGTTATTCGTTTCAGGGTTGATGGTGTTTTAAAAGAGGTATTAAAGCCTAATCGTAAGTTGTCATCGCTACTTGTATCTCGTATTAAGGTTATGGCAAAACTAGATATTGCTGAAAAACGAGTACCTCAAGATGGTCGTATTAGCTTACGGATTGCTGGCCGTGCCGTAGATGTGCGTGTGTCGACCATGCCTTCAAGTTTTGGTGAGCGAGTAGTTTTACGTCTACTAGATAAAAATAATGCGCGCTTGAACCTTGAAGACTTAGGCATGACTGAGCGCAATCGTGAACTGTTCTCAGAAATTATTGCTAAACCGCATGGAATTATCTTAGTTACCGGCCCGACAGGTTCTGGTAAAAGTACGACGCTATACGCAGGCATGACGCAGATTAATTCCAAAGATCGTAATATTCTGACCGTTGAAGACCCAATCGAATATGAAATCCCAGGTATTGGCCAAACCCAGGTTAATCCAAAGGTTGATATGACATTTGCTAGAGGTCTGCGCGCTATCTTACGTCAAGACCCTGATGTGGTAATGGTTGGTGAGATCCGAGACTTAGAAACGGGTCAAATTGCCGTACAAGCGTCATTAACAGGTCACTTAGTAATGTCGACTCTGCACACCAACACCGCTTCTGGTGCAATAACGCGTATGGAAGATATGGGGGTTGAACCATTCCTATTGTCTTCGTCATTACTGGGTGTGTTATCGCAGCGACTAGTTCGTACATTATGCCCTAGTTGTAAAGAGCCACATTTAGCTGACGAGCGCGAATGTGAATTGCTTGGTGTTGATAAAGGCTCTAAAACAACCATCTACCGAGCTGTGGGCTGTGAAGAGTGTAACTTCAATGGTTACAAAGGCCGAACAGGTATTCACGAGCTATTAGTAGTCGACGAGCATATTCGTGAGCTTATTCACAATGGCAAAGGTGAGCAAGCCGTTGAGAAGTATATTCGCAAACGTAGTCCCAGTATCCGCCAAGATGGTATTGCTCGTGTGTTAGACGGGCAAACTACGCTTGAGGAAGTCATGCGAGTCACGCGTGAGGAAGGATAATGGCTGCATTTGAGTATCGCGCCTTAGACGCGAAGGGTAAGGAAAAAAAAGGCATTCTAGAAGCAGACACTGCCAAACAAGTTAGGCAGATGCTCCGCGAGAAAGCGATGATGCCATTGGATGTAGAGCCTGCTGCTGAGAAAGAAAAGTCTCAGGCCAGTGGAGGCTTCAGTCTATCAAGAGGTTATAAGCCGTCGGTTAGTGACATTGCGCTTATCACACGACAGCTTGCCACGCTGATCCAATCTTCGTTACCCGTTGAAGCCGCGGTGATGGCTGTGGCCGAGCAATGCGAAAAACCTCGTTTGAAGCGTATGTTAATGGCTGTTCGTTCAAAAGTGGTTGAGGGTTATACCCTAGCTGATGGCATGTCTGAGTTTCCTCATGTATTTGATAACCTCTACCGCTCTATGGTAGCTGCTGGCGAAAAGTCGGGACACCTGGATGAGGTACTCAATCGCTTAGCAGATTACACAGAGCAACGACAACACATGCGTAGTCAAATAACACAGGCAATGGTATACCCAACTATTTTGGTTATCTTTGCGATTGCGATTGTGTCGGTTTTGCTGGGTACTGTAGTACCTGAAATACTAAAAACCTTCGAGAAGTCTAATCAGGTCTTACCTTGGACGACCGAATGGGTACTGGCGGCTAGTCACTTTGTACAAGATTATTGGATGCAGGCGACAGTGGCTTTAGGTGGATTAATTGTTGCTGTTCAGCATACGTTAAAGCGTCCTAAAGCACGCTTTTGGTATGACACAAAGTTATTGCAAATGCCGGGGATCGGTAAAATCAGCCGTGGTATTAATACGGCAAGATTTGCCAGAACATTAAGTATTTTGTCATCAAGTGCAGTGCCATTGCTAGAGGGGATGAAAATTTCTGGGCAAGTACTTGAAAACGAGAAAATAAAAGCGGCGGTAGCGGAAGCTGCTACACACGTAAGTGAAGGTGCAAGCCTGAAAGCCGCATTACATCAAACCAAACTATTTCCACCCATGATGCTGCACATGATTGCCAGTGGTGAAAAGTCAGGTGAACTGGAACAAATGCTTGAGAGAGCCGCCAATAACCAAGACAGGGAATTCGAAAGTATGGTTAACGTTTCACTAAAACTACTAGAGCCAGCAATGATTGCCAGTATGGCACTTATCGTTCTGTTTATTGTGATGGCAATACTTCAACCGATTATGGCGATGAACAAAGCGATTGGCCTGTAGTCAAATAATTTAAAGATAAACGCAAGCAACACCGCATATAGCGCAGTGTAAAGCAAACAGCATAGAGGTATAAATTGTGAAGAAACAATCCGGTTTTTCATTACTAGAAGTAATGGTGGTACTGGTTATTATCGGTATGATCATGTCTATCGTGGCACCTAACATTATGGGTAACCAAGAGCAGGCTGCAATTGATAAAGCAAATCTTGATATCACGCAGATTGAAAGTGCAATGAAGATTTACAAATTGCAAAACAAGCGTTACCCAACGACTGAGCAGGGCTTAGAAGCACTTGTAGAAAAAACAACGATTGATCCAGTGCCAAAGCGTTTCCCTGATGGCGGCTTTTTAAATGAGCTACCATTAGACCCTTGGGATAACCCTTACCAGCTAGTGAGCCCAGGTGAAATTGGTAAAATTGACATTTTCTCAATGGGCCCAGATGGTGAAGTCGGTACCGAAGATGACATCGGTAACTGGAGAGACGAAGAAGACCGCTAATGCAGTTACCTGTGAAGACCTCAACTTTTAATGTATCAAGATCTCGCGGGTTCAGCCTGCTTGAGATCTTGGTAGTTATCCTGATAATCGGCTTTTCAATCCAGCTTGTGACATTCACAGTAGGAGAAAGTGATGAACAGTTACTCGAAAAGGAAGCTCGCAAATTACATGGTATTGTTAATTTAGCGTCTGAATTCGCAGTATTAAACCAGGTTGAGTTGGGTCTTCATTTAGATAAAAGAAAGATAGAGTTTTTGGTCTTCGACGGTGAACAGTGGACTACTTTCGAAGCCGAAGAGCTTTATAAGCCGATTGAGTATTCAGAGGAATACAAAATCGAGCTCAATTTAGAAGATCTTGCTTGGTCTCAAGATAACTTGTTGGAGCAATCCAATTGGCAAGAGATAATGGGAACTGGTGAAGATGACAACCTGCTAGAGCTAAAGAAAAAGAAGATCCCACAAGTATTAATTTTATCTTCTGGTGAAGTAAGTGCCTTTCAAATCTCTTTGGAACTTACAGAAGAGCCAGAGCCAGTCTACTTTATTGAAGGCGAGTTTATGGCACCGGTTAAGTTAAGGCAGGAACCTGAATGATAAACAAGTCCAAACAAGCTGGATTTACCCTGTTGGAAGTCATGGTCGCGATGGGGATCTGTGCAATTGCAGGCATTGCAGCGCTGCAAGCTACTGGTGCACACATAAATCACATGAGCACGATAGAACAACAAACCTATGCCGCTTGGGTTGCTGAGAATCAAATGGTAATGACCAGAGCAAAAGCCAGTGGTGGTAAGTGGAGTGGTAAAAGCTCAGACAAAGGTGACGAAGAATTTGCAGGGCATACATGGTATTGGAGCCAAAAAGTTGAGAAAACGGAAGATCCACAATTCGTGAAATTGACTATTGAAGTCTTTGAAGACGAACGACGTGAGCACTCTATCTACGATTTAACCACTTTTCTGCATAAGGGCAAAAAGTGATGATGAAAGCTAAGCGTTCTCAAACTGGTTTCACATTGATAGAAGTAATGGTTGCTTTGGTGATTCTGGCGTTTATCGTCACTGCATCTCATCAAATATTAGATACTTCAATCAAGGCAAAAGAAGCGTCAGACGAGACGATTGCTCAACTTGAGGGGCTACAAACAACCTTTCGCTTAATGGACCAAGATTTTAACCAAATGACCAAGCGTGAGGTACGTAATGAAGCGGGCGATTTTAGTCCGACTTACATTATTCATGGTCGTTATTCTCTTGAAAGCCAGTACGATGGTATTGCATTTATTCGTGATGGTTGGACAAACCCGGTGAGCTTGTTGCCTCGTTCAGAGCTACAAGCAGTTGGTTACAGGGTCAAAGATGACAACTTAGAGCGTATATACCGTATTTATGTCGACGAGCTTGATGGTTCTGAACCCCGTGCGCAGGTACTTTTAGAAAATGTCGAAGAGCTGAAAGTCGAGTTTCTAGATGATAAGCATAAATGGCAGGATAATTGGCAGATTAAAGCATTGCCGCTGGCTGTAGCTGTAACCATTCAACAACAAGACTCAGAACCTCTGCGTCGTATTTTTTTAACTCCGGGTGATGGTAAAGTAGCACAGGCTAAAACAGGTCAAAGCAGTGGTAGAAATAGCCCTGGAGATAATGGGCT
Source organism: Pseudoalteromonas luteoviolacea DSM 6061 (assembly GCF_001625655.1). Lineage (GTDB taxonomy): Bacteria > Pseudomonadota > Gammaproteobacteria > Enterobacterales > Alteromonadaceae > Pseudoalteromonas > Pseudoalteromonas luteoviolacea. The sequence continues at coordinate 48,282 of NZ_AUYB01000151.1, forward strand.
CGATAATGCAGGTGATGGTTTAGATCGCAATAACAACGGCAGTAACAATAATAGGAATGGCAATAACAGTCAGCGAGGTGGCAGACCGTGAGAAATCAACAAGGTGCAGCGCTGATTATTGTATTGTTTATTGTCGCACTCGCAGCGAGTTTAGCTGCCGAGATGTCTTCATCTTTGATGGTACAGGTGCAAAAGGCTGCAAACATTCAAACTCATCAGCAGGCTAAATGGTATAGTTATGGAGCCGAAGAGCTCGTAAAAAAAGTTTTGCTTGAGAGTCGTAAGGATGATCCAGATAAAGTCCACCTTGGCCAGCCTTGGGCTATTGATGAAGTACCATACCCCGTAGACCATGGTACTTTAAGTGGTAAAGTAACAGACCTACAAGCTTGTTTAAATTTAAATGCGTTAAGGGCACCAAAAGACAATAAAGCAAAAGGAAGCAGTACAGCGACCAACCCTGCGCATAAAGCATTACTGGAACTATTGAAAAATATTGAGGATCTGCCATCCCAAGAAAGTGAAGAGGCGATGGCTGATAGTGTTTATGACTGGTTAGACGAAGACAGTATTACTTTTCGCTCTGGCGCGGAAGAAGACGAATATATGTCTCGACAAATGCCTTATATGACGGCAAATAATCTCATGGCCTCGGAAAGCGAACTTCGAGTCATAAAAGGATTTAATCCTTTGGTAATGGAAAAGCTCTTACCTTATGTGTGTGTGATCCCTGGCAATACAGAATTGTCGATTAACGTCAATACAGTGTTACCTGAACAGGCACTACTTATCAGTGCGCTGATAGAAGGGTTGAGTCTGTCCGGTGCAGAAGCGGTGATTTCAGCAAGACCGGAAGAGGGGTTTGATAACCTGCAAGATTTCATTACCGAAGCGAAGAATCAAGGCGCTCAGGATACCAAAGATGCTGAGAAAATATTCACAATAACAAGCAATTATTTTAAGTTGCGTGCTAAAGCATCGTTTGATGAGCGGTTGTTTAAAATGACCTCAATACTCGAAATAAAAGAGGGTCAGGCAACTGTGTTAGCACGTAAATTTGGAGGCGTTCAGTGACAGAAAAATTGTTGATCCGGGTAGGTCAGTCACAACAAGAACCGGTCAATTGGCTAATTTGGTCCGAGTCTGATACTCAGATCATTGCCAGTGGAGAGTTAGAACATAGCGGTTTAATCGGCGAACTAACTGAAAAAGCGGCATCACGTAGTGTTGCGTTACTATTGCCAGCCTCAAGCGTGCAGTTAAAGCAGGTTGAGTTGCCAACGAAGTGGAGCCGTAAATTAGAGCGAGCGCTTCCTTTCATGTTAGAGGAGCAAGTTGCCTCTGACATTGATGATCTCTTCATTGCAATTGGTAACCCAGTTTCATTTGATGACAAGCATTTCCTTAATATTGCTATATGTGACTTACAATGGCTCACTGATTGGATGGCTGTGCTGTCTGACTTTGATATTGAACCTGCTGTGATAGTCCCAGATGCACTGCTTTTACCTAAGCCTGAAGAGAATGCTCTAAGTGCAATTCAATTACAGCAACAGTGGTTGTTTAAAGGGGCTAACTGGCATATTAGTGCTGTTGAATTAGACTGGGTTTGTGATTATTTAATGTTAGCGCCAGAAACCGAGTTGACTCACTATAGCCCTGCACAAGATCTTGCTACGACCAAGAGCTTGCAAAGTAAAGAAGCAGAATATGACCTGCCATTGGCAATATTTGCAGGCGGGTTAAATGAGCTGCCCATAAACTTGCGTCAGGGACCGTTTGCAGCCAAGAAAAAACAACCCCAGTGGTGGCGAGATTGGAAAGCGGGTGTAATTGCAGCGAGTGTTGCATTGCTGGCATTTGTTTCAGTTAAATCAGCTCAGCTTATGATGCTGCAAAATGAGGCTGATGAATATAAAGCGCAGGCTATGACTGTTTACAAGCAGGCATTTCCAAATAAAGTCGTTCGTCCTCATTTACTGCGTAAGCAAATTCAGAATGAATTAGCGGCGCTATCAGGGGCTGAACAAAGTGGCTTTTTGGAACTTACAAACCATTTTGTATCAATTTATGGTCAAGTAAGCGATTTTGCACCCGAAACATTCCGTTATGATCGCAAGCGCAATGAGTTAAGAATTCGCGCAAAAGCCAAAGGTTTCCAAGTGTTCAGCCAAGTGAAGTCGATCTTAGAGCAGCGTGGAATGTCTGTACAGCAAGGTGCACTAAACAATGACGGCGACTATGTTATTGGCGAAATTAGAATTCGAGGTGCAGCATGAAGCAGCAAGTAATAAACTATTGGCAGTCGTTGAAAGAACAAGAACAAAAATTGTTGATTGTTGCTGGTGTGGTATTTGTAATTTTTGCACTGGTAATGGGAGTTATTAGGCCTCTAAACGAGGGGGTAAAAGCTGCGCAAACGGATGTACAAAAACAAAAAGAATTACATGCTTGGGTTACCAAAAGTGTTGCTCAGCTTAAAGCCAGTGGTGGTAGCAAAGCGGTTGCGGGCAATCGTAACCTAACTCAGTTGGTAAATAGAACCCGTGGTAGACATGGTATCCAGATCAGCAAAATGCAGCCAAGAGACAATACGCTACGTGTTAATATCGATAATGTGGAGTTTAATAAGTTGGTCACTTGGATCGATGAATTAACTAACCAACACGGTGTCAAAGTAGCTAATTTAGACCTCGGTGAAGAAGAGCAACAAGGATATGTGCGTGTAAGTCGTTTGGTGTTAGAGATTTAAATATGAAAAATGCAGTTAGTATTACTCTGGTCTTTTTGTTTTCATTCATTGTATTTACAGTGATAACTATTCCAGCGTCGGTCGCACTGCAATTAGTGCAATCGCAGATCCCTAGCAACGTTCGTTTAGGAGCTGTATCTGGCACCTTATGGCAAGGCCAAGTAAGTGGCGTAAATTATCAAAATTTGCAGCTGCATAACGTGAAGTGGGAGCTTAATGCCCTTGCACTATTGACTGGACAGCTAAGTGGTAAAGTGAACTTTGGTAATGCTCGTGATGCCTCAGAGATTTCTGGTCGCAGTAATTTTGCCGTGTCTATGCTAGGTAACAGCATTGAACTGAATCAAGCTACATTACGCTTTAGTGTTGAACAGGCAATGAAACAAGTGAATTTACCTTTACCTGTCGACGCAAGTGGTCGAGTGATCCTTGAAGTGGCGCAATATAATAGCGGTGAACCGTATTGTGAAGCGCTTGAGGGGGACATCAGTAGCCCTGAAATTAAAGTAAAGGGTATGTCTGGTTGGTTCAGTATCGGCGACTTAAGCGGTGCGCTTAGCTGTAAATCTGGTGATGTTGCCATTGTAGTCGAACCAGAAAACTTACTTGGGTTGCGCGCAGATGCAACGCTTGCTGACAATATGCAGTTTCGTGTTGCAGGCAATATAAAACCGGATGCCTCTTTACCCAAAGAGGTTCACGATGCTGTGAAGTTGATGTTTGGTCGTCCTGACTCACAAGGTCGCTACCCAGTGAGCATGTAATTCATGATGGAATTTAATTTTCAACCTGCACATCAAGAATTGTTGAACGATTACCTCAACTCACGTAGTAACGGTGCTGAGGCAATGACACTTGATACCGTGCAAGGCTTTTTATTTGCGATAGTGTGCAGCCCAGATGGGATAGAGCCAGAGCAATGGCTGAGTGAAGTAACTGGCGCTGATGAAAACGTGACAGAAGAAGTTGTTTTTGCTTTTTTGGCACTACATTACCATGTCAGTGAGCAGGTTTTTACCAGTGGTTTTAAGTTACCTTTCGAAGAAAACGCTGATTGGTCAGTGATGCATCAATGGAGCTTAGGTTTTCTATTAGGTTGCCAGAGTTACTTAAGTGTACTTTCTCAAGCGAATATCTCTGAAGAGCTCAAAGAAGCTTTAATCAGCACTACTGAACTGTTAGGGTTTTTTAGCTTAGAGCTTGAGCAAGTGGAAGCGTACTGCCAATCAACAGGTATTGAGTTGGAAGCATTTCGCAAAGCGCAATATGAATTGGCTGCACAGGTTGCCCCTGCCTTTGCTGATTTGATAGAGCAGATTGCCGTAGAAAGTGGCTTGTACGAAGAGTAGCTTCTTAAATCTGTCTGGGATATGGCTTAACTGACAGTTAAGCCATATCTAATTCAATATACGTGCAGCCTTTTTGGCACTTTGCGTAAGCCTTTTCTCCTTCCTTAACCGCAACGTTTAACTGAATTACTTGGTCGCATTTAGAACACAAAACAGTTTGCCCTTTTGCAATTTTTTTTAGCAGTGATTTTTGCTCATTGAAAGAGCGAGCTCGAAGTTTATTAAATTGAGCTAGATCCATTACATTTCCGCCTTTTTAATGGCTTTGGCGGCTGCATCACAAATCGTTTTAAGTTTTGGGCCATAAAAATACATGTTTAGCTCATTCTCTTGGCAATAGCGTAAATGGAAAATTTTAACCTTCTCATCAGTTGCCAGTACGGTTTTTAAATACGACTGTTCTGATTCAGAAAGTTGAATCGACTGATTGATGAGCTGTCTCGCTTGTTTTGCTGCCAAACTATATTGTGTTTCACTCGTTTCGCCTAAAGTGTCCACCCCTTGTTGCAGAAGCTTGTCTCTGGGCTCTTTGATCAGAGGGTGATCTATGGTGAATAGTGCTAGTACAATTAACACTAACAAAAGATATTTTTTCATAAAGCTCGCTAATTTGATCTATTCGACTCAATCAAAGTGACAGTGTAATAAAATGCAAGAATCAAAAGCAAGCGAAATGCTCAGGAAATATTCGTAGTTTTTGTCTTAGTCGTGCGATTTTCGGCTCGCGAACAGCGTGCTGTTGCATATAATAACCTTAGTAAATATAAGGTCACTGTAGCAAGTAACCTGTCCGAAGCGCTTAAGGAGCTTTTATGGACAATAAAATCAAAGTAAAAAACATTCCCGTCGATGTAAAAATTCAAAAGCCGGAAAACCTACAGCCAGATAGGTTTAACCCGCGTAATCGAATTTACGTGCGTGCAGTGAAAGGAATGCATCAAATTCTTCGTCAGCGAATTGGCTTTTTGGGAATGCTCGCATTCATGGCGTTACCTTGGCTAAATTACAATGGCCAACAAGCAGTCTTGTTTGACCTATTCGAACAAAAATTCAATATTTTTGGCCTAACGCTATGGCCACAAGATCTCACTATCTTGGCCTTTATACTCATGATTGCCGCATTCGCGTTGTTTTTAGTGACGACCTTTTATGGTCGGGTATGGTGTGGCTATACCTGTCCACAAACGGTTTGGACATTTATCTTTATATGGTTTGAAGAAAAGTGCGAAGGTTCAGCAAATCAGCGTAAAAAACTGGATCAAAGATCCATGGATATGGATAAACTATTGCGCAAAAGCGCCAAACATCTATGTTGGATGGTATTTTCATTATATACCGCCATTACCTTCGTGGGTTACTTTACACCGATCCAGGCACTGGTTCCCGATTTGCTAAGCTTTTCAGCCAGCGGCTATGCTGCGCTGAGTGTTATCGTATTTGCCGTATGTACCTATGGTAATGCTGGCTGGATGAGGGAGATTATGTGCCTGCATATATGCCCTTATTCTCGTTTTCAGTCTGCAATGTTTGACAAAGACACATTTACAGTAAGCTACGACAACAAGCGCGGTGAAAATAGAGGGCCGAGAGGGAGAAAGCAAGATCCAAAAGAGATAGGGTTGGGTGATTGTATCGATTGTAAGCTATGTGTTCAGGTGTGCCCCACTGGTATTGATATTCGTAATGGCCTTCAGTATGAATGTATCAACTGCGGTGCGTGTATTGATGCATGTGATGGTGTTATGGATAAAATGAACTATGCGCGTGGGTTAATCTCATATACGACAGAAAGAAACTTGGAAACGGCGCAAAAAACCACAAAACCCATTAGAGCTAAGCTAATTGGTTATGTGATGATTTTGCTAGTGTTGAGTGGCGCATTGGTTGCCAACATTGCAATGCGCAAAACATTTGAGTTGGACATCATTAGAGACCGAAACCAGTTATATCGAGTGAATTACGATGGCTTAGTCGAAAATACCTATACACTCAAACTTATCAACAAAGCTCAAGTTGCTCAAACGTTTACCATTTCAGTCAACGGCCTCGAACAGTTTGAATTGATTGGTAAACAGCAAGTGACAGTATCTGCTGGTTCGACGATTGATGTTCCGGTATCGATTTCTATGGACCCATATGATTTGAAAAAGCTAGTAACTGAATTTAATTTTGTGCTTACTAGCGAGCAAGGTAACCATGCACAAATCTCGCAACCAACTAACTTCTTCAAAGGTCGCTAGCACTTCCAATTAAACAGCAGCCACAATTGTGTGGCTGCGTAGCTAAAGATGTTTGCTTCATCGCACTCTTCCCTTTATCCTAGGCTGTTAAATTTAAAGGCAGATAAGGTCATCAATCGACCTTTTTATATAAGTGGATACCTGTAATGAGTGATTTTAGCTATCAAAATCTCACCCCGGATTTGATTTTGGATGCCATTGAAAGTATTGGTATCTATCCTGAATCAGGGCTGCTGCCACTAAATAGTTATGAAAACCGTGTTTATCAGTTTCGCAGTGACGTCGCCAAACGCTATGTTGCTAAATTTTATCGTCCAAACCGGTGGCGTAATGAGCAAATCAAAGAGGAGCATGCCTTCTCATTTGAGGTGGCAAAATCGGAAGTGCCTGTCGTTTGCCCATTGGAGCGAGATGGCGAGAGCTTATTTGAGCATCAAGGCTACCGCTTTGCATTGTTTCCTAGTGTGGGTGGTCGCCAATTTGAAATGGATAACCTCGATCAATTGGAAGTTTTAGGTCGATACATCGGTCGTCTTCACAGTGTGGCAAAACAATATAATTTTGCTCACCGTCCAAGCGTAGATACGCAAAGTTATCTGGTGCAAGCGAGTGAAGATATTTTAGCAAGCGAATGTTTGCCATCTTCTTTGCAATTAGCGTTCTCCACAGTATTAGAGCAAGTTGTGAAGAAAACGACTGAAAAGTTTATTGTAAATGATACGATCAGATTGCATGGCGATTGTCATGCTGGCAATATTCTGTGGTCTCAAGAGCAACTAATGATTGTCGACTTAGATGATTGTCGACAAGGTCCAGCAATTCAGGATCTCTGGATGATGCTCAGTGGTGACCGTCAAAATCAATCTTTGCAATTAGACACATTACTGGGCGGCTATGAGGAGTTCAGTGAATTAGATATGAGCCAGCTACAACTAATAGAACCGCTAAGAGCAATGCGAATGGTTCATTACATGGGTTGGTTGGCCAAGCGCTGGGAAGATCCTGCGTTTCCGCGGAACTTTTCTTGGTTCGCAACAGACAAATATTGGGAACAGCAGATCTTGGCATTAAAAGAACAATTGGCGGCATTAGATGAGCCGGCACTAAGTATTTATCCATAAAAATTAAGAGAGAAGCACATGTTAAAATCCATAAAAGTAGCAATATTGGCACTTTGTATGCCACTTGCTGCTATGGCAGCAGACTACAAGGAAAATGTTCACTACGAGACATTGTCGGTGGAAAAAAGTAAAGCGCCACGCGTTTTAGAATTCTTTTCTTTTTACTGCCCACACTGTTACAAATTTGAAGGACCTGCAAGAGCGCTTGAAGCCAGTCTTCCCGCTGAAGTCCCTTTTGTTAAAAGCCATGTAAATTTCATGCGAGGCCTACCACCGGAGGCTCAATCTTACTTAAGTTATGCCTATATCATTGCTAAGCAGAATGGTGTGGATTCACAGGTTGTGGATGAAATCTTTAAAACTATCCATGTTCAGCAAAGCCAATTCAGAACGATGGATGATGTGAAAAAATTGCTTGCCGCGCACGGTGTGCCTGCGGAAAAGTTTGATGCGGCATTAGCTAGTATGCCTGTGATTAGTGCTGAGAAAGCTATGCAGGATGAGCAAAAAAGGTTTAGTGAAGCAGGTGCATTGAAAGGCGTACCTAGTTTTATCATCAACGATAAGTACATCGTTAAGATCAGTTCACTTTCCAGTCAGGCTGACTTTAATAACCTAGTAAAATATCTATTAGAAAAAGAATAGTTCGGAGATAAGCATGTTAAAAATGATTAAAGCGGCACTTTTAGCCTTAATGCTGCCAGTAGCAGCGAGTGCTATGACATTTGAAGAAGGCAAGCACTATGAAGTGATCGCTGAGCGTGGCACAAAGAAACCAGAGGTAACCGAGTACTTTTCATTTTACTGCCCTGCGTGTAATAACTTTGAAGGTTTAATCGACCAGTTTAAGCCAAAGTTAGACGATGGCGTTAAATTTAAAAAGAGCCACGTGGATTTTGTTGGTGTGAGAGATCCAAAGCACCAAAAGATGATTGCTACGGCATTGGCCACAGCGAGTGTATTACCGCAAAAAGATGATATTGTTTCAGCTATTTTTGCTCATATTCATGCAAAGCGAGCCAAATTTAACGAGCTAGCGGATATCAAAGACGTATTCGTTGCAGCAGGTGTAGATGCGGCAAAATTTGACAAAATGTACAAGAGCTTTTCTGTACGTACCAAAGCATCAAAGATGGCAAGACAGCAAAAGCAACTTCAAGAAAAGGGTGCATTGTCTAGCGTACCGACATTTATTGTAAATGGTAAATATAAGCTGATACTTAGCAGAGAGTCTGGTGTAACCAGCCCAGATGATATTGCAAAGCTAATAAATCACCTAGCAAGCAAATAATCAAATAGATAAAAGAAAGCCCCGCTATGATGCGGGGCTTTTTCGTTTTAGACGTTGATTACTTGCGTGTTAAAAACACACCCGATTCGACATGATGAGTGTAAGGGAATTGATCAAAAATAGCGATACGTGCAATGTTATGCGTTTTGCTGAGTGTTTCAAGGTCTCTTTCAAGCGTATCTGGATTACATGAAATATAAATTATATTGTCATAATTACTGACTAGCTGGCAGGTCAATTCATCCATTCCTGCCCTTGGTGGATCAACTAAGATTGTTTGACAGTTGTAGGACTTCAAATCAATCCCATTAAGACGAGAAAACTGACGTTTACCTTGCATAGCGTCAGTAAATTCCTCACTCGACATACGAATGATATCTAGGTTGTCTACTTTATTCGCGGCAATATTAAACTGAGCGGAATGTACTGATGATTTTGAAATCTCAGTTGCGAGGACGCGATCAAAATGCTCTGCCAGTGCAATAGAAAAATTACCATTACCACAATACAGTTCTAGCAAGTCATTTGATAATTCACGAGATATTGATTTTGCCCAAGCAAGCATTTTCTCATTGACCTTTGCATTGGGTTGGGTAAAACTGTTTTCAACTTGTTGATAAATAAACTCTTTGCCATCAACTGATAGTTTTTCAGTAACATAGTCATTACCGAATACGACCTTTTGTTTGCGTGCACGGCCGATAAAATCTATTTTATAGGTTTTTTGTAGCTCGTCTCTCAACGCACTCATTTCGGCTTGCCAACTTTCATCGAGTGGCTTGTGATAAAGCAAGCTAACAAGAATCTCCCCGCTTAAAGTTGATAGGTAGTCGATTTGAAATAGCTTGCGACGCAGCAATTCATTGTGGCGTAACTTATTCATCATGACTTGCATAATTTCGTTAACTAGAGGGGCACCAGGGCCAAATTCATCAACACGAATTTTAGCTTTGCTTTGCTGATCAAACATAATGTGATAAAGATCTTCACCATCGTGCCAAACGCGAAATTCACAGCGCTGCCTATAGTGGCGCTTTTCGGAGTCATACACTTCAAGAGTGGGTGCATTGAAGCGTGCAAACTGTGCGCTTATACGCTTTTGCTTCTCTTCGAGTTGTTGTTCGTACTGAGCGGTATCAATAGTGATCACAGCCATGCTAAAACTACCTTTAAATATTGCGAGGAGGCGCTATTTTAGGGGGCGTAGAACATTTGTCCAGTGTTCGCTACCAAAATTGCACTTTTATTGTACAAATTGACTTCAGCTTTCACATATATGGCCGATAATAAACTGATAGAGTATAGCGGAGAGCAATCATGAAAATCGGACAGTTGAATCAGCTGTTAAATCCAGCGATGCAGCACAAAACTGCACAAGCCAAATCGCCGATCCCGAATATCTCGATAAACTCGGACCAATATCAAGGCAATAAATCTCAAGTTGCCGCTAAAATCCTTGATGATAAGCTGGCGGAAGCTTTGGGAATAGAGAAAAAAGAAGAACCTAAAAAGCCGCTTTTTGACTTTGAGGAAATCGTTAAAAATGTACTGGGGTTTGTACAAGGAGCAATTAACAAAGCAAAAGCAGATGGTAAAGACGATGACACTCTGAAGAGTATGCTTGAGCAGGCGCGCAAAGGTGTGCAAACAGGCATTGATGAAGCGACTGACGAATTAACAGAGTCAGGACTTTTCAATGATGATATTAAAGATGGAATTGAAAAGTCTAAAGAGGGTATTTTTAACGGCTTGGATGAATTCGAAAAAGAACTTTTTAACCCAAGTCCGCAGCATGTGGAATTAAGCGCAGCGCAATTTGCCAGTTTATCTAATAAAGCCGAATACGCTTTTACTACGGCTGAAGGAGATGAAGTAGTGATCTCTTTCAATGATGCTTACAGCCAAAGTAGAGGCGCCAGCTATTATCAAGAAGGGAATAGCCAAGGCTTTGCTTATGCAGAGAGTCAATCGAGAGAAGTAAACTTTTCTATCAGCGTGAATGGCGAGCTGAATGAAGATGAGCAAGAGGCCATCAATGCAATGATGGAAGATATCAGGGATGTCAGTGATTCATTCTTTGCTGGAGAATACGATGACGCATTTGAATTGGCACAGGGTTTAAGCTTAAACAGTGAGCAGATAACTAATTTCACAATGGACCTGAGGCAAAGTAAAACGTCAGCTGCAATCGCTCAATACCAGCAGAGCAATCCAATGAAAGAGTTAGAGCAAGCTTTTGCGCCGTTGGATAAAAGATTAGAGGGAATCAACGAAGAGGCGAGTACTCTGGGGGTTGAGTCACAGTTACCAGATATAATGGCTTGGATGAGTGAAGGCCAACAGCGTCTTAATCAATTCCTCGATTATGCGCAGAGCTACTTTAGCGCGCTTAACGATAAGTCAGGGTCACAAAACGATCAAATAAGTTAGTTAATAAAGGCATCTATTTATTTTAGCTATTTAGCATGGCAAACTGCTGCACTTACGAAAGGGGGATGGTAGTTTGCCACATGTATTAGTATTTGATTCTGGAATAGGTGGGACAAGTGTGCTCTCTCACCTTCAATTGGCTATGCCAATGGCGCAATATACTTATGTCATGGACAATAAATTATTGCCTTATGGTCTACAGTCACAAGAAACAATCAAAGGCAGATTGGTTGCCCTACTTGATTGGATAAAACAAAGTAAAAAGCAAGTGGATGTGATTGTGATAGCATGTAACACCGCCTCTACTTACGCATTAGAAACCGCTAGGATGCACACAACAATCCCTATCGTTGGTGTTGTGCCTGCGATCAAACCTGCTGCTAGGGCAAGTGTTAAAAAGCACATTGGCCTTTTGGCGACACCTGCTACTTCAAAGAATACATATACGGCAAATTTAATTAGCGCATTTGCAAAAGATTGCCAAGTCGAGATTTATCACTCGACACAGCTTGTTAGTATCGCTGAACACTTTTATTGGCATAAAGAGATACAATCAAACCAACTAAAAGCTGAACTTGAACGCCTTAACGTATCGAATAAACTGGATAGATTAGTACTGGGCTGTACACATTTCCCGATTATTAGGGAACAGCTTCAAAAATATCTTTCTCAGGAGATTGGTTTGGTGGACTCTGGTGAAGCCATTGCTAGACGTGTCCAACATATATTGTCTTACAATGTAAAAAAAGATAAGTGTAATGAGGTGGGGCCGGTACATTGGTATGCAACAGCCCCTGATAACTTAGAAAAATCAGCGGATATAAGTTTACTTAAGCTGGTGAACTAGATTCTGACTCTTCTTGCTTTTGCTTAGCTTCACGCACTTTTAATGTACGTTGTTGGAATTCCATTTCGTTTAAGTCTTTAATAGCTTTATTCGCATCTATTTCAGACATCTCAACAAAGCCAAACCCTCTTCTTTTACCTGTATTTTTATCCTTAAGTAAGCGAACGGAGAAAACTTGACCTTTTTCTTCGAACAACTCTCTAACAGCTTGCTCATTAGCACGGTAAGGTAAGTTACCGACATAGAGCGTTTTAGTTGGAACTGCTTGACCATTGTCTGACTGAGAAATAGTTGTTCTATTAATTGTCATTGTAGCCAGACCACCTATCACAATCCCAAGGGCAAATACTATCGACGTATCGAGTCGACTATCTGCCAATAAAAAGCTTACTGCTATATACCCCAAAATTGCGAGTACAAGAACAGTAAGTATTGTTTTACGATCTGAAGAATTCATAACGATCTACCAATAAACAGTGAATACACATTAATTTAACAAAGAAAGGTGCTATCTTAACGACTTAATTAAACATCGCAATAATAAAATATAGATGTTGTAGAAAATTATGCCGTTTTATTGAGCTTAATGCGGTGTTTTGCCTTTGTTTGCTGGGTTTTTGAGCGTTTGAGCATCTTTTTAAAATTTTAATAAAAAAACACTTGATCCAAATTTAGAACTCCCTATAATGCGCTCCCACTGACACGGAGCAACACGCTGAAAAGCGCAAACCAAAGTGAAGGTTAAAGTTAAATTGAAAGCTTAACTTTTTTCGAAAGAAAGAAAATTAAATTTTCTAGTTGACTTTAAAAGTGAAGCGGTTAATAT
>NZ_AUYB01000152.1 GCF_001625655.1 Pseudoalteromonas luteoviolacea DSM 6061
CATTTTTTGGGGGAGTTACAGATGTTCTCAAAAGCACTAGGTGCTTTTGAGAAGTTGGGAAACAGTGTGAAGCTAGCTTGGTTTTAATTTATTTTTCAATTGCTTGGGTAATTTAGAGGCCAGTAGAAATAACCAACAGCTAGAGTCAGAAATGGAAGCACAAATATAAGCCTGTCAAGTTTATAGCGTCTCGTCTAAGCCCCTAGTCCAATTTTAGTCTAAGGGCTTAGGCGTACTGAATATGCATAAGTTCTAAAATCACAATTAACAAGCTGCCATTGGCACTCTTGTTCGAGAATCAGGTATTGCGAATTTCCTTGTTTTCAGAAATTTAGCCCTTTGAATATTTACTATCAGGAAAACCGAACATCAATGTACAATCTTGTGCTCTTGAAAACGCTGGAAATGCCTCCATTGAGACTGTACGTAAAGTGGTCAGGGTTATTTTTGCGTGCTTAGCATGCTGCTAACAGTCAAACGTTAGGTTTACTGACACACTGCCATGTTAGTGCAGCACTAAGATGTTAGTATTGCTCAATACCGAGAGTATAGTAGAGCGGAGTAGGCTTCCATACATACTTGGATTAAGAGTGGCATCAAATCAGTGAATTCTACGAAGTAAAGAGAGGGTGATGTGAGTAAACTGCAAGGTCGTTTCGGACCAGAATATTGGGACAAGTATGGCGTTTACAAAACTCCTTTGGGCTTCAATTTGACCCTCATTGTACTATTGCGACCATTTTTAATTTGGCTAATGTCAGCGTTAACTTGGCGTCCTGACTTGGATATTATGAGTTTGTTTTTCCCGTCAAAAGACAACTTCTTTATTGCAATAGGTATTGGCTCAATAGCCTTATTGCCAGCCTTGGTTTTTTCTATGCGTCGCCCAACTAGCACACCTCGCTGGGGTGATATTTGGGGTTACATGCGCTGGCCTTTGTTAATTGCTGCTCTGCTAGATTTAGCTTGGCTGCTGATGCAAGCTGCAAATGGTCACTATCAATTTTCTTTTTATTTGGCGAGTCAGATTGTGTTGGTTTCTTGGGTATTATTGTACCTAATAAATAGCCGTTACTTAACGTGTTTTTTTAGTGATTGGCCGGAACCTGAAGCTAAATAGCTTGACGCAAAAGCAACCGAAAGCCTAAATGGTAATTGGGGTTTTGTCGTTCTCTTGAACGTAAGCGGTAAAGGTTTTCTTAACGCGTTTACGTCATTTTATTGTTGAGAAGTAACATGTACCTTTGACAGCATATTGTCAAATATCACCCATTATGAACGGTTGTCAACCTTCTGGGAACTGGTGTATTGTTTAGACCTAGAGATGTCATGAAGTTAGTGTAGGGTGTGCCTGTACATCGAGAGAGGCGAAATAGTGTTATTAGCTGAAAACATTAACAATAATATATTACTAGGAACATCATCATGTTAATTTGGCAAGATATCCTTAAGTGGGCCAATGAAGGTAACCCTACGCCACCCAGAAGGGTAGAAAAGAGTATGATGCAGTGGCAAGCATTGCTGGAGCCTTCAGTATTCCATATCACTCGAAACAAAGGAACAGAGAGGCCTTTTAGCTCTCAGTCATGTAGTCTGTTCGAACCTGGCCAATATGAGTGCGCTTGTTGTGGTGAGCTACTGTTTGATGCTCAAGAGAAGTTTGAGAGTGGTTCAGGATGGCCTTCATTTACACAGCCAGCAGACCCAAGTGCGATCGCTTATATTTTAGATAACACCCATGGTATGGCTAGAGTCGAAATAGTTTGTAATGTCTGTGATGCGCACCTGGGGCATGTATTTCCTGATGGTCCAAAGCCAAGCGGTTTGAGGTATTGTGTTAACGCACTGGCCATGGTGAAGCAAGAAACAGTAAGCCAATAATGGTGATTTCTGCAAGGTTAATTGGCGAGTCCCATTTCTTTCATTTGCGCGAGCAACTTATCAAACCTTGTAAGTTGCTCCGAGTCTAATTCTGAACTTTGCAATACTTTTACACATTTTTTAGCCAAATTTGTATTAAACGTAATGCCTTTTTTCCCTGTTGCATCTGTCAGGCACTGTAGCAAATTCAAAGCAATACTGGCATTTTTAGGCATAACTCGGAACGCTTGAGAAAAAGCTTCCAGTGCCACGTCCAACTCGCCTTTGTTAAACTGTTTTACAGCATGGTTATTCAGCTCTTTTGGACCCATTGTAATGTCTTTACGCTCATCATGTTGTTGATGTAAGTAGTGCATCATTACTGGGTCTTCTTGTGCTTGGTGCCGTTCACAATGGTCGATAATTTGGCTAAACAGCGCTTGTGCTTTGTGTTGAAAACCTAACTCATGGAAAGCTTTGGCTTTATCAAGTGCGGCATCAACCGAGCGGATCACTGCCTCATCTTCTAGCTGCTCCATAAGATGCCTAGCTTTTTTATGTTCATCCTTAAGGTAATGCATTCGCGCGTTAAGCACGTCAACTTGAGTTTGATTGATGGCATTGGGAAACTGCTTTTTCAAATCGCTCAAGTATTGTTGAGTTTGTCGTGTAATTTTTTGGATCTGTTCATGTTGATCAGTAGCCAATGCAAAGTCGATCCCTGCTCTTGCAGCATTGAGATACACCTCTGGACTGTCGTGAATTGAGTAACGGGCAAAATTTGCAATTTCTTTCTGTGCGTTATAACTGCACTCATAGTCATGGTTAATCATTGCGACAGTACTGAGTGATTTTTGCCGAGATAGGTTTCGAGGCGCAATTTGAGAAGCTTCGTGCAATGCTTTTTGGGCATGTTCAAATTGATTTAGCTTGAGTTCTAATCTGCCTAGAAGATCTAGGGCTGCAAGGCGAGTTTCACTCTTCTCTATTAACCCTTTAAGAAACTTTTGTGCCGTTATGTCTTCATCGTTCGCAATGAGTGCTTCAACTAGTCCAAGCTTTGCCCAAGTGAACTTTTGTAACTCTAAAGCGGATTTATAAAACTGCTTTGCCTCATCATAACGTTTGAGTTTGAGCAGTGTTTCACCTTTGAGTTTTAACAACATCACAGAGTAAGTATGTTGTTGGCTATCCAATTCGTTATTAATGAACTTGAGAGCCTTCGAGTGGTTTTCGTCGTCAATTAGCGTATAGATCCTTCTAAGACCTTGTTTTCTTTTTAAGATCCGTTCAATTCTCGCCTTTAAATCTTTAATTGTAAAAGGCTTAACTAAAAAGTCATCGGGTTGTAATTCAACAACACTATGAACTAGCTCTGGGCTTGTTTCGGCAGACGTGAAAATAAAACCAGTACAACGTTTGATAAGACGTTTCTGAAGGAGCTCTTCATATAACTGATAGCCGTTTTGACGTTTACTTAAATCAAAAGAGCAAATGATGAGTTCAAATTTATTTGTTTGACAACTTTCTTTAGCAACAGCAGCTGATTCAGCAATAAATACATTGCGATAAGCCAAACGCTCCAGCGATTGTTTTAGATAACTAAGCGCCAGAGGTTGTTCTTCCACAATTAAAATTTTTGAATTAACAAATGGTTGAACTGGCATATTGAGTTAGATGTGTTGCTATCAATGTTTTTAGTCTAGTCGTTTCTTTTGAGTTTTAAAATAGTTCAGCAAAAGATGAGCAGTGTTAAGTTAATAGAGTTAACAAGCTTGTTCATAAACATTGAAAAATAGAGATGAAATAAGAATGGTGGGTTGTACTGGACTTGAACCAGTGACCCTCGCCTTGTAAGGGCGATGCTCTCCCAACTGAGCTAACAACCCGGGATATTGTAATTTGGTGGGTGATACTGGACTTGAACCAGTGACCCTCGCCTTGTAAGGGCGATGCTCTCCCAACTGAGCTAATCACCCAAATTACATTCTATATTTATTGGTGGGTTGTACTGGACTTGAACCAGTGACCCTCGCCTTGTAAGGGCGATGCTCTCCCAACTGAGCTAACAACCCAAATATAGATTTTTCTGGACAGAGTCCAACCGCAGAGCGGATTTTAAAATGGTGGGTTGTACTGGACTTGAACCAGTGACCCTCGCCTTGTAAGGGCGATGCTCTCCCAACTGAGCTAACAACCCGGGATACTGTAATTTGGTGGGTGATACTGGACTTGAACCAGTGACCCTCGCCTTGTAAGGGCGATGCTCTCCCAACTGAGCTAATCACCCAAATTACATTTCTATATTGGTGGGTTGTACTGGACTTGAACCAGTGACCCTCGCCTTGTAAGGGCGATGCTCTCCCAACTGAGCTAACAACCCAATATAGAATTTAGATATGTGGTGGGTTGTACTGGACTTGAACCAGTGACCCTCGCCTTGTAAGGGCGATGCTCTCCCAACTGAGCTAACAACCCATATCTAGTTTACAACAACGTTTTATGCATTAAGCAGCGTCGTTGTGGGGCGCTATTATAGGTGTAACAACAAAGGAGTCAATAGCTAGAATGAAAAATTCGTTCGGTTGCTGTAATAATAATCAAATCTCTTAGATTTCAATAGTTCTTCATTATAAAGGAACTTTAAGTAAGTTAGAGTAGGGCAGGGGCTGCTGTTTTTTAATTTACAAAGTAGGAGAGGGGGCAACTGGCAATTGTTGTTAATTCTTAAATTTTTAGTTCGTAAAGTATTATATGTGATGCCGCCAGTATGATATTAATATCAGGATGTTGTTATGTATGCATTAAATGGGTTTAAAAGTGAGCTAAAACAAGCGCTTTGATTGAAGTTTACAAGTGCTTTGTATATATTGTGTCCTCTTGGGTGTTTTTTAAAGCAGTTAGAAAAAACTTCACTAAAAATTGTTGACTTTATTTTCGTGCCTGCATAGAATGCGCCCCGCACTCAGCGATGCACGTCTTAAAAGACGTTGGCAGTTTGGGGCTATAGCTCAGCTGGGAGAGCGCCTCGCTGGCAGCGAGGAGGTCGACGGTTCGATCCCGTCTAGCTCCACCAAAACATCGTTGATAAAAGTCCTAGTGACATTATTTAGTTTTAAACTTCGAATGTTTAAAATTAAAATTGTGTCCCCTTCGTCTAGAGGCCTAGGACACCGCCCTTTCACGGCGGTAACAGGGGTTCGAATCCCCTAGGGGACGCCACTTACTTTAAGTAAGTACCAAGCTCACATGGTAAGAGTCTAAATAACCAGTCCTAGTGACACAAAATTGTTTTGTTATAATGAGGTTCGGTCTCGTGTACTCGTCCTTCACGCTAACAAAAAATTATTGAAGCA
>NZ_AUYB01000153.1 GCF_001625655.1 Pseudoalteromonas luteoviolacea DSM 6061
AAACCATTTTGGGTTGTATGGTTAAGTGACTAAGCGTACACGGTGGATGCCTTGGCAGTTGGAGGCGATGAAGGACGTACTAACTTGCGATAAGCTAAGTCAAGCCAGTAAGAGGCACTTGAGACTTAGATTTCCGAATGGGGAAACCCACCGCTTAGCGGTATCTTGCAGTGAATACATAGCTGTAAGAGGCAAACCGGGAGAACTGAAACATCTAAGTACCCCGAGGAAAAGAAATCAACCGAGATTCCGAAAGTAGCGGCGAGCGAAATCGGATTAGCCCTTAAGCTTCAGTGTAATTAGTGGAACCTTCTGGAAAGTTGGACGACACAGGGTGACAGTCCCGTACACGAAAATTTATCTGAAGTGAAATCGAGTAGGTCGGAGCACGTGAAACTTTGACTGAATATGGGGGGACCATCCTCCAAGGCTAAATACTCCCAACTGACCGATAGTGAACCAGTACCGTGAGGGAAAGGCGAAAAGAACCCCTGTGAGGGGAGTGAAATAGAACCTGAAACCGTGTACGTACAAGCAGTAGGAGCCCTTCGAGGGTGACTGCGTACCTTTTGTATAATGGGTCAGCGACTTATATTCTGTAGCAAGGTTAACCATTTAGGGGAGCCGTAGCGAAAGCGAGTCTTAACTGGGCGCTTAAGTTGCAGGGTATAGACCCGAAACCCGGTGATCTAGCCATGGGCAGGTTGAAGGTCAGGTAACACTGACTGGAGGACCGAACCCACTAACGTTGAAAAGTTAGGGGATGACCTGTGGCTAGGAGTGAAAGGCTAATCAAACCGGGAGATAGCTGGTTCTCCCCGAAATCTATTTAGGTAGAGCCTCGGACGAATACTTACGGGGGTAGAGCACTGTTAAGGCTAGGGGGTCATCCCGACTTACCAACCCTTTGCAAACTCCGAATACCGTAAAGTACTATCCGGGAGACACACGGTGGGTGCTAACGTCCATCGTGGAGAGGGAAACAACCCAGACCGTCAGCTAAGGTCCCAAAGTGTATGTTAAGTGGGAAACGATGTGGGAAGGCTAAAACAGCTAGGAGGTTGGCTTAGAAGCAGCCATCCTTTAAAGAAAGCGTAATAGCTCACTAGTCGAGTCGGCCTGCGCGGAAGATGTAACGGGGCTAAACATACCACCGAAGCTACGGCTGCGAACTTAGTTCGCGGGGTAGGGGAGCGTTCTGTAAGTGGCTGAAGGTGTGCCGGGAGGCATGCTGGACATATCAGAAGTGCGAATGCTGACATGAGTAACGATAATGCGGGTGAAAAACCCGCACGCCGGAAGACCAAGGGTTCCTATCCCATGTTAATCAGGGTAGGGTGAGTCGACCCCTAAGGCGAGGCTGAAGAGCGTAGTCGATGGGAAACGGGTTAATATTCCCGTACTTGGTATAAATGCGATGGGGGGACGGAGCAGGCTAGGCAAGCATGGCGTTGGTTGTCCATGTGAAAGGCTGTAGGCTGGTGACTTAGGAAAATCCGGGTCGCTAAGG
This sequence comes from Pseudoalteromonas luteoviolacea DSM 6061, assembly GCF_001625655.1. Taxonomy (GTDB): domain Bacteria; phylum Pseudomonadota; class Gammaproteobacteria; order Enterobacterales; family Alteromonadaceae; genus Pseudoalteromonas; species Pseudoalteromonas luteoviolacea. The sequence goes on from NZ_AUYB01000153.1 coordinate 1,511, forward strand.
CTGAGAGTCGAGACGAGCACCTACGGGTGTGAAGTTGTTGATGCCCTACTTCCAGGAAAAGCCTCTAAGCTTCAGTTTATATCGAATCGTACCCTAAACCGACACAGGTGGTCAGGTAGAGAATACTAAGGCGCTTGAGAGAACTCGGGTGAAGGAACTAGGCAAAATTGTACCGTAACTTCGGGAGAAGGTACGCTCTTGTTTGTGAAGGACTTGCTCCATAAGCAGACGAGAGCCGCAGTGACCAGGTGGCTGGGACTGTTTATTAAAAACACAGCACTGTGCAAAATCGTAAGATGACGTATACGGTGTGACACCTGCCCGGTGCCGGAAGGTTAATTGATGGGGTTAGCTTAGGCGAAGCTCTTGATCGAAGCCCCGGTAAACGGCGGCCGTAACTATAACGGTCCTAAGGTAGCGAAATTCCTTGTCGGGTAAGTTCCGACCTGCACGAATGGTGTAACCATGGCCACGCTGTCTCCACCCGAGACTCAGTGAAATTGAAATCGCAGTGAAGATGCTGTGTACCCGCGGCTAGACGGAAAGACCCCGTGAACCTTTACTACAGCTTGGCACTGAACATTGACCCTACATGTGTAGGATAGGTGGGAGGCTTTGAAGCACAGTCGCTAGATTGTGTGGAGCCGTCCTTGAAATACCACCCTTGTAGTGTTGATGTTCTAACTTAGGTCCCTGATCGGGGTTGAGGACAGTGCCTGGTGGGTAGTTTGACTGGGGCGGTCTCCTCCCAAAGAGTAACGGAGGAGCACGAAGGTTGGCTAAGTACGGTCGGACATCGTACGGTTAGTGTAATGGTAGAAGCCAGCTTAACTGCGAGACAGACACGTCGAGCAGGTACGAAAGTAGGTCATAGTGATCCGGTGGTTCTGAATGGAAGGGCCATCGCTCAACGGATAAAAGGTACTCCGGGGATAACAGGCTGATACCGCCCAAGAGTTCATATCGACGGCGGTGTTTGGCACCTCGATGTCGGCTCATCACATCCTGGGGCTGAAGTCGGTCCCAAGGGTATGGCTGTTCGCCATTTAAAGTGGTACGCGAGCTGGGTTTAGAACGTCGTGAGACAGTTCGGTCCCTATCTGCCGTGGGCGTTTGAGAATTGAGAGGGGCTGCTCCTAGTACGAGAGGACCGGAGTGGACGAACCGCTGGTGTTCGGGTTGTTATGCCAATAGCATTGCCCGGTAGCTACGTTCGGAATCGATAACCGCTGAAAGCATCTAAGCGGGAAGCGAGCCTCGAGATGAGTTCTCACTTTAACTTTAAGTTAACTGAAGGGCCGTTGAAGACTACAACGTTGATAGGCGAGATGTGGAAGTGCTGTGAGGCATTGAGCTAACTCGTACTAATTACCCGTGAGGCTTAACCATACAACGCCAAAGTGGTTTGA
>NZ_AUYB01000154.1 GCF_001625655.1 Pseudoalteromonas luteoviolacea DSM 6061
GATAACTGGGTGTTCACTGTTGCTGTATCAGCTTTGGCTGCAAGTGCCGTGTCCATCGCTGCTTTATCTGCTTTTGCTGATAACTGGGTTGTCACTGTTGCTGTATCAGCTTTAGCTGCAAGTGCCGTGTCCATCGCTGCTTTATCTGCTTTTGCAACAAGTTGTGTGTTTACAGTCGCTGCATCTGCCTTTAACGTCAACGCATTGTCAAATGCTGCTTTGTCAACTTTTGTTTCAAGTAAACCGGTTACTGTAATGCTATCGGCTTTAACTGCCAAACCAGCGTTAAATTCTGCTTTTGTCACGTAAACCGTAAGGTCAGGCAAATCTGCTTTTAGCGCAAATTGAGACTCATCATAGCTAGCTCCTTTGGCCAATAGCTGCCAAGGCAGCTGGATGTTGCCTTGAGGATCTGTAGGGGGTACGCCAATTGTAGATTGAGTCGCTATATACGCACTACCTTGGTACGTTATGACATCACCCGTTTTGAATTCGGTAACCAAATTGTAGCCTTCAGTCACAAAATGAATACCACTGTCTCCTTTAGCAACTAGAATACTCCATTGAGAAGCCGTATCTTTAGGAGAACCATTTGCAGATTCTCCCTCAGCAACTGCGGGGATCGCTACCTTAGCTATGTATGCACTCCCTTCAAAAGTCACAACATCATCGACCTTGTACTCTAGTTCAGGTGACCATATACCAACAACTTGCAGGCCTTTATCACCTTTTTCTCCTGGCTCTCCTTTGGCACCATCTTTTCCATCTACACCATCTTTACCATTGACACCTGGCGCACCATCTTTTCCATCTACACCATCTTTACCATTGATGCCTGGTGCACCATCTTTTCCATCTATGCCATCTTTACCATTGATCCCCGGAGCACCATCTATACCGTTTTTACCATCAATACCCGGTGCGCCGTCTTTTCCATCTAGGCCATCTTTACCTGCTAGCCCAGACCCCACACCATTGAACAATAACAGCCAATCATTGTTAGTTTGAGACGGTGGTAAGTTTGGTTCACTACCTTCAGTCAAGGCTGCGATAGCTACGCGCGCAATATAGGCATTGTTTTCGTGTACAACAACATCATCAATATTGTATGCGTCTTGGTTATTCCAGTTACCTTTAATAACTAAGCCGCGGTCACCTTTGTCACCTTTGTCACCTTTGTCACCCTTTTCACCTTGGGCTCCATCTTTACCATTGATTCCATCCTTACCATTAATGCCGTCAATACCATCTCGACCGTCTTTTCCTGGTGCACCATCGCGACCATCAATTCCGTCTCGACCATCAAGACCATCTCGTCCATTCACGCCCGGCGCACCATTTTGGCCAGGTGCGCCATCTACTCCATCAATACCATCACGACCATCTTTGCCCGGCGCACCATCAAGACCGTCTTTTCCAGCAAGGCCCGAACCTACCCCATTAAACAGTAACAACCAGCTATCGTTTGTATTTGACGGAGGTAAATTTGGTTCATTACCCTCTACAACTGCGGTTATTGCAACTCGAGCGACGTAAGCATTATTTTCATGCACGACAACATCGTCAATATCATACGCATGGATAGCATTCCAGTTACCTTTGATAATTAGGCCGCGATCACCTTTGTCTCCCTTATCACCTTTTTCGCCTTTCTCTCCTTGTATACCTTTTTCTCCCTTTTCACCGCGCTCCCCTTGCTCACCTCGCTCACCCTGCTGGCCTCTTGCACCTTCTTTACCATCCTTACCATCTTTTCCGTCTTGGCCATCCACTCCGTCACGGCCCGGCTTTCCATCTAGTCCATTCTGTCCATCAGCGCCATCTTTGCCATCAAGACCATCTTTCCCGTCCACACCATCTTTTCCATCTAGGCCTGCTTCTCCTTGTGCACCTTTTTCAATTAGCAAAGTCCAAACCTCCAAAGCGTCCTTTGGTGTCGGGTTTGATTGTCCGCCCTCTGTCGCGTTTACTACAGCTGAAGCAATATAGGCGCTGCCTTCAAACGACACAACATCATCTACTGAGTAAGCAGCTACGTCGCTCCAGTTGCCTTTGACCTGAATGCCTTTGTCACCCTTATCGCCCTGTTCACCTTTCTCTCCGCGCTCTCCTTGGGGACCTTGTTCACCCTTTTCCCCTTGTTCGCCCTTTTCACCTTTCTCCCCTGGCGCGCCTGCTTGACCATCAGCACCGTCCTGGCCCGGATCACCTTTATCACCTTTTGCGCCATCTTTACCATCGACGCCATCGCGTCCATCAATACCATCAGCACCTCGAAGACCAGTAGGAGAACCCAACCATTCACCGTTTTCATTAATAATGACGCTGCCACCAACAGAGACTTCTGTTGCCTCGACAGCCCCCTCCACTTTGCTCGCCACATCTGCATGATAAGCACTGGGAACTGTATCAATCCGCAAGCGTGGAGACATTTCAGCGTCATCTCCAATGGTAATACCAAGCTCTAAGTCACGATTTTTAAATATGGCGGCGTCAATATCGTTGTTTTCGCCTAGGCGAATAGCGTAGGCACCTTCAACAACTTCTACTTCCCTAACAGACTCCCACACAACTTGCTCTTGAGTATAGAGCTTGAAAGTCATGGTTACCGTGCCATTCACAGCTTGCTGTGTATTGGAATTGGTTAACGTGCCTTGATGGTTTAACTGAGCAGCGAGAGCAGGCACAGAAATAGCGCTAGCAGCGGCAATAACCGCAGCAATTGCGTTTTTAGTAAACATATAATCCCTTTGTTTTTTATAATTTAAATTAGTTAATTGCAGCGCCTGAAAGGCCAAAATTCTCTGAACTTGCTTTTTGCGTAACCACTGTTACCGAGGCTGCTACGTCGTGTCTTCCAGATGATGCTTTTTGGACTCGAGCATTGCCTAGATTCGAACGTTTAACCGAATGTTCAGCAACTTTCTTATCTGGGTTTGGATTTGGCTGAGGATCTGGTTTGGTAATTGGTGTTTTCCCTTCGTTGTTTACAGGTTGATTGTCACTGCTTCCACCGCAACCGGCTAAGCCAAAACAAACGCAAACAACGAGCGTCAAACAATGTGAAATGTTAAGTTTCATTTTATTCCTTAATTTAAAAAACGTTCATCAATGAACTTCTGTTATTATTACAATTTAATAATCAAAAAAGAAGCCAAGTATATATTAAATAAATTATTTAATGCGCTAAATTCATTGCAGTTTATTCACCCTCTCATTATTTGGGTAAATAGCTAAAACCTTACCTTTATAAAAATTAAACTTTTCAACATCCCCTAGCTGATGAGATATCTCAGTTGCTTGAACCAATCCTGAAACCAAATATGGATATATAACTAAAGCTCTCTCTATGCTATTCAAAGCAGCATGCAAATCATTATCCTTATACATATAAACCTTAGAAATCATCAACATGGCAAAGTAGTTATATTCATTTAGCTCAATTGCCTCTTCAATTAGTTCACTATCGCCTTTTATCGAGCCTAATCCTGACAAATAGTTTGACTTTAATTCCACACCTCTAAGATATGCAGTAGCAAGAACAACAAATAGGAAAAGGCATAGAGAGATTGGTTTGCTAACAGTTTTACTTTTCATTTTTAAAGTTGATCTAGACAACACCACCGAAAACAAACCCAGAGAGAAAAATAAACTTACGGGAGTTAAGAATACAGAGCTAAACATGGCATGAAAGCAAGCAGAAAAAACAGCCAAAAACACCCAAACATCTATATAATTACCAATTAGGAAATTTCTAAATGCAATAAATATTAGAGAGAAAAAAAGCAGTGTAAATAGACTTCCAAAGACAAGACCCAACTCGCTATAGAATTTTAATATAATGTTATAAGGTGATAGCAACATTGAATGACTTGATAAATAAGGTGAAGAGTGCTCTGTTCCCATGCGTCCATACTTAGGGTGCACAAATTCAAAATTACCTGCCCCTACACCTTGTGGATTATCAAGAGCCATATCAATTGTATTTGCAAAAACATTCTCTCTACCCGTTTTCAGAGCAGTTATTGAGCTTACTTGGTCTCGTAATTGATTTGGACCATACTCCTTAAGCATTGAGAATGTCGCTATTGAAAATAGCAACCCTGCAGATATAGCCATGTACTTAAAAGGTAGCTTTTTAGTTTTAATTAACATGACTGCCAAGATAAATACTTCTGCACACAACAACCCTAGTATGGTGCCACGAGTGCCCGACTCCAATAACAGATTCATTAATATAACGAGCGAAAACAATCCTAAAGCCAATCGAAGTTTTGAACGTCTGTGCATGTAAATAGACAGAACTAAAATTGGTATCCATATATTTAGTACTTGACCTAAATAATTTACAAAACCTATTGGTGAAAAATTAATAAATGAATATGGAGTTAAAGCAATATATCTTTGATAAATAATAACCAAGCAAAACACGAAGGAGGCGTAAAAAACGCCATCCACTAGCATTTTCAAAACGTCATCTTTACTAAATGTGACAGAAATTAGGTATATTGAAAAGCCAAAAGCGACAAACCTAACTGTGAAAAGTATGGCTTCAAAAAAATTAGGAGACCATATTGAACTGATAAGCATGTAGCACGATAGAAGTAAAAACGAAACGCTAAGCGCATTGGCTTTTACTTCTACTTTTTTAAATATTGCTAAGGATATTATAACTACTATAAAGAGATCAAAAATAAACCACTTGGGCGTATTGAATCTATCAAGAAAAACATCATAGCTAATCACTGCAATTGCGCATGAAAAAAGAACAAAAACAGCTCTAAAAAAATTAGGCAAATTTATCCATTTACTTTTCTCTCCACACCAAAGATCATCTTTGACGTTGAGAACTCCCTGTATTTCACTGAACATCATTGTCATCTACAATTAAAAAACTATCGCTTTATACCTGCATAATTAATTAAATTCAATAAATTTACTAAAATAGAAAATACACATAAATTTATCATCTTAATTATGAAGTAAAGAAAACCACCCCAAATTAACCAATTTAAAACAAATTCAGTGTGAAAATCACAAAAAACAAACAGAGAAAAGAGGTCGGACCTTAAACTATCCCAGTAATATCACCAATAAATTTATTAATTAATTTTATTTTTACTAGATAGTGCATCTTGAGTTAATAAATATATTCATATTAAGGAAGGATTAAAAATGCAAGAGTTGCGTATTAATAGAATTGAGCTACTTGATTTTCAGATTTTTAGTCGGTAACACACAGTATTACCGACTAAGAGTAATCACGTTAGAATTTCATACTTAAAGAAAGCGACAGTTCATTGACATTATTCTCACTGATATCAAAATGCTTGTACTGTAGGCCTATTTCAAGGGCATTGTTAAGCTGGTATCCTAACTCTGTCCCCATAAATGCATTCGTTTCAGCAGCTTCATAACTATTTAAAAAGCGACCATCTCTCGTACTATCAATACGATATTCCCAATCAAATGCACCGAGAAACACTTCACCAGTAAAGTTATGCCAATTGAATACATCATAGTTTACTTGGAGGGTAAACCCTTCAGGTAAAACGGGTGATACACGAGACAACTGCTGATGCACTTCATCCGGCGTCAATGTTTCACCTGTAAAGTCGACACTGCCCTGGCCTAAATCCACATATCCAATACCAACATGCCAATTTGGCAATAATTCATAATAGCCACTGACAGACCAAGAGCTACTGGAATCGTCAATATTACCGACTTGAAGCCCACTGTTATTCGATATTCGCTCTTGGGCAACAGCTTCGCCAAGAGTACCTTTTACTGTCCATGACTCGGCATATGCAGAGCTAGGTAATAAGCATGTAAGAGATATAAGTGCATAACTTGGTAGCACCGCTTTTCTTCTACGTAATATTAGCGCTGAAAGCATCACAATTAGGGTTCCTCCCATACTTCCTGAAGATTTATTTTCTATTTTAACAGCCTTATATGCAGTCACAGTGACACGGGCAATACCTTGAGATACTCCACCTTTTGAGTCCACAATAGTATAAGTAACAATATCAACGCCCTCGAACCCTAGTTTTGGCGAATAGGTCAAGGTACCGTCAGCATTAAGTGTTACTGAGCCATGTTGGGCAAACGCCTCTATCAACGATATTGCGTCGCCTTCAGAATCAATATCATTTGCCAACACATCGATAGTGATACTTGCTTTATCGTTTGTGCTCGCTTCATCTAATTTTGCCGAAGGCGGTGTGTTAACCGCTAAATTAACCGTTACAGTGCTATTCGCCGTTCCACCTTGGCCATCAGTCACGCTGTATTGAATTGTCGCTGTTCCGACAAATGTTGACGGTGGTGTATAAGTAAGCTTGTTGTCAGCTACAGTTACAACACCAAAATCAACGCTGGCACTGGTGATTGTAAGTGCATCACCATCAGCATCAGAATCATTAGCAAGCACATCAATCACTATTGATTGGCCCGCGCCTATTGTAAGCTCATCTGCTTGAGCAATAGGTAACAAATTATCCGTTTTGACTACCGCAACACCACCAGGATCAATAATACTGCCATTTGCAATTCCATCATCGTCATTAGGTCCGCCATCTACAATTTGCAATTTGACACACCAATCCCCCTCTCGTAGACCCTCTTGCCATACATCGCTACCTGGAGGTGCACAATAGCCAGGCTCTCCAAGGGAAGAATAGATTTTATTGGCTTCATCAACTGCAAAGTCTACCCACTGATCGCTTTTTAGCTTGCGATATACTGCGTTAATTGGAATAGGTTTGCGTTGCGGGATCACAATACTGTATGTATCGCCATCTTGAGGGAGTCCAGTGGCAATAAAATCGAATAGCCCACCAATATTGACTGCATTTTCGTCTGCTTGAAGCTCTTCAGGCAAAAGCTGCACGCCCCCAGTGCTATTTTGCGCTATCGTGACGCCTTTTCGTATACATACTCCAGGCTCACCTTCAATCAAAAACTGATCGGCTTCTAGCACTTGCTCCTGCATTACATTACAGTCGGTAATGGCATCTTGGAAATCAGGAATACCATCATTATCCGAGTCTCCATGCCCTTCTTCATTATCCGGAATTAGATCTCCATCGGTATCTTGGTTTGATAACGGAACTAGTGACGGAACCACTTCTAGATAAATTTGCATCGTTGACGATAAACTCGGCTCACCATTGTCCGTGGCTGTAACTTCAAGCCCATATATGCCAGTAGCTAGAGAGTTAGGTGAGAATGTAAATTCATCGTCCTGCGTGCTGAGATCTTGCAGTTCAGGGGTTATAGCTCGCCATTGCAAAGATACAACATCTCCCACATTTGCATCACTCGCGATGGCTTTGACAGTGACAAGCTCATCTGTTGCTGTAACAGTTGTCCGCTGCTCACCGTTTTGCGTAGCTGCAAGCGTTAATTCTGGTGCGACATTTTCTTCAACTATGGTGATTTGTGTTGAGAACTTAGCACCTCGATTTAACTGCTCTGACAAGGTCACAATTATTGTTTCATTCCCTTCAATAACACCATCTTCTATAACATCAAAAGAAATCACTCCTTCTGTTCCCGAAGTAATTTGTATGCTGCCATCAAGCAATGTGTGATCTGCCGAAGATGCACTACCAGAAACAGTATATGATACCTGTACCGGGTATTCTGGAGACTCGCCATTTAGGTAAACACCAAGGTTAAACTTCTGCCCTTCAGATAATTGAACATCTTTTGCCAGTGAGATAAGCGGATTCACAAAGACATTTTGCGTAGCAAATGAGCTGAGTCCGTTATTGTCAGAAGCACTCCATGTGGCCAAATGGCGCCCAGGTGGGAAAAGCGTATTGTTGTCGACCAATGATACACCAATCACGTTACCATTGCTGTCAGTTGCAGTTGCATTACCTAGTTCGACTTTGGTGTAAAGCGCAGTCGCGTTGACAGTAACATCCGCGGGAACAGTTATAGAAGGAGGTGTCCCGACACTATCATTACGATTAATCGTCAACTCTGCAGTTGCTCTACTAATCGCACCAGAAGAGTCTTTGACTACATATTCAATGATCACGACTCCATTGAATGTATCTTCAGGAGTATAAACCAGCTCTTGACCCTGAATTGCGACGCTGCCTACCGAAGGCTGAGCACTCAGGATGGTCAGAGAGTCTCCCACATCTACGTCACTATCATTACTTAAAACGGCCAATCGATAAGTGCCAGTTGCCTCATCAAATGACTCTTCGGAAAACTGATCGTCTGATGCCACAGGCGCATCATTAATGTTTTCAATCGTCATTGTCACCGTTGCGGTATTAGAGAGGGCACCACTGGTATCCCTGACCGCATAGCTAAACGCGTCGTCGCCAACTTCATCAGTATTTGCGGTGTAAACAATACGCCCCAGCGAGTCTATACTGACCTGCCCCTTTTGAGGATTAGCCACAACAAACACTGAACTCACATCAAGCTCGTCATTCCCATCCACATCAATGTCGTTACCTAAGACATTAACTGCAAAGGAGCCTTCTTCTTCTAATGCCGCAACATCATCAATTGCCACAGGCGCATCATTCACAGGCTCAATGTTCAACGTCACAGTAGCAGGCAACGAAGTCAGCCCTTCGCTGTCAGTCAGCACATATGTAAATGAAAATAAGCCATTTTGATCTTGTGTTGGGTCTATTTGCAGTTGACCATCTGCCAAGATTGTCACCGCTGCGAACTCAAAACTGCCATTATTTTGCACAGTAATATTTGCGCCATTGAAACCAGCATCCTCAACGTCGGAGTCATTGTTTAACACATTCAAAACAACCTGAGTATCTTCTGAGGTTGTCGCTGAGTCATCTGCTGCTACTGGCGCATCATTCACTTGACCAATCGTAATTGCTATGGAAGCTGGCGCAGAGTCAGCGCCAACACTATCAGCAATTGTGTAAGTGAACTCGTCTGCACCCTGTTCATTCTCAAGTGGAGTATAATTAATTACACCCAGTTCATCGTTAACAGCTACATTACCCCGCTGCGGTTGACTACTGACAGTAATGTTGCCAGTCGGGATTCCGTCCTCAACATCTGTTGCAAACAACCGTACACTAATTGGCGTAGATGCAGCATCTTCTTCAATATTCACAGATAAGCTTGGAGCAATCGGCAAATCATTTACCGGGGAAATGACGACAAATACCGTAGCTTTCTCCGAGTTATTTGAGTCCTGATCAGATACTATATATGTAAAGGTATCATTCCCGTTTACATCTTGATTTGGCGTGTACGTTGCCACTCCATTTGTAATAGAAACAGAACCAAAGCTTGGGGCATCAACTATTACAGCAGAAGATGCGACCATGTCGCCCTCTGGATCTGAGTCATTGTCGAGCAAGTTAATGGTTACTGACGTATCTTCATTGGTTTGTACACTGTCATCTATGGCTATTGGTGCCTCTGATACTGGGGTAATATTGATATTTACAGTATACAAATCTGACGTTGCACCAGCAGTATCCTTAACTCGATAGGTAAAGCTGTCGCTTTGAGTTTCAGAGTTATCATGTACATAGGTGAAACTACCGTCATTATTAATAGATAGAGCACCAAACGACGGCTGACCAAACTCAGCCATTGAGATGACGTCACCACTGTCTAAGTCATCGTCAAAAACAAAGGCACTACTTAACAAGCCTGATGTGGCATTCTGCGTGAGTGTACCACCTTCAGCGACTTCAAAGTTTCGGTTGCTACCTGTGGGTGCATCATTGGTATTGATGACTTCGATGTTAAAAGCATTAAGTCGCGCTGTGGATTGACCATCAGACACTGTAATTTCGATACTGCTGTATGAACCTACGTGACTGTCATTAGGCGTACCTGTTAGGGCACCTGTCGACGTATTAAAACTGGCCCAAGCAGGTTGATTTTGAATACTGAAGGCCAGCGAGTCACCATCAATATCTGACGAGCTGGGAACAAAGCTGTATGGGCTATCTTCATCTACTGTTGGCGCAGGTGAACCTCCTATCACAGGTAAGTCATTCACATTACTAACTGTAATGTTAAACGAGCTTAACGTGGCACTCGCTTGGCCATCAGAGACCGAGATCTGAATATCCCTAAATATTCCAACATGAGAGTTATCTGGCGTTCCTGATAACGTGCCCGTTGTACTGTCAAATTGTGCCCAACTGGGCATATTTATGATACTAAATGTCAGTGCATCTCCGTCAATGTCTGATACCGTCGGCGTAAACGTATATAGGCTATCTTCATCTACACTAGAAGCGGGGACACCTGAAATCTCTGGTGCGTCATTTGTATTATTCACTGTAATGCTAAAGGCACTTAGTGAAGCCGACTCCACCCCATCGGATACACTAATTACAATATTATCGTATCGACCTACATTGGCATTTACTGGCGTCCCACTTAACACACCTGTCGTCGTATTAAACTGCGCCCAACTGGGTCTATTAGTTATGCTAAAAGTCAACGTATCATTATCTTTATCCTCAAATGTAGGGGTAAAGCTGTACGTACTGTCTTCGTTTACTTGTGAGCTTGGCGTACCCGCAATGCTCGGTGCATCATTAATATTTGCAACGGAAATATCAACGGTGGCAGTTTCTGAATCGATTTGGCCATCATTGACCTTAAACGTGAAGCTGTCTGAACCAAAGAAGTTGGTGTTCGGAGTATACGTAATACGATTTTCGTTTTGTGTATATGAACCATTTGCTGGAGAATTAACAATTGCATAGGTCAAATTATCGTTATCGATATCATCTGCAGCAAGGGTAATAACAAGAGCAACTTCTTCATCTACATGTACTGATTGCGCAGATACCGTTGGCTGATCATTGACCGCATTAACCGTGAGGTTGATGCTAGCTGGTTGCGAATCCAGAGCGCCATCATTTGCCACAAAGGTGAATGTATCACTGCCATTGAAATGGGCTGATGGAGTATAGAGCCAGGTTGTATCAGATTGAGCCACAAGGGTACCATTCGATACCCCAGATTGAATTTGATAGCTCAAAGTATCCGATTCTTGATCCGTTGCAGATAAGGTGACAAGCAAGCTATCGTCTTCATCAAGACTTAGATTTTGCGCCGCTGCAACAGGGGCATCATTGACCGGAGTAACAGTCATAGTCACCGTTGCTTTATTGGAAGTTGCTCCCGCGGCATCTTCAACGGTGTAAGTGAATGTATCGTCGCCAAAATAATTAGTGTTTGGAGTGTAAACAATGGCACCCTGAGCATTCACAACAGCTTGGCCGAAGCGCGGCTGATCAACCACACTAACGCTAGCAAGGTTAAAACTATCATTTTCATCTACATCTGTATCATTACCTAAAACATTCACCTCAAAGGAGCCTTCTTCTTGCAAGCTCGCAGTATTGTCATTAGCAACAGGTGCATCATTTACAGGCGTTAAATTCACTGTGACAGTGGCAGGGTCAGACACCAGCCCCTCACTGTCAGTCAATGTATAGTTGAAAGTGAATATGCCATTTTGGTTGGCCTTTGGCACAATGCCTAACGTACCATCAGCTGCGATATTCACTGTTGCTTTAGTGTAATTACCAGCCCCATTACCCTGATCTTCAAGTGTGATATTTGCACCATTGAACCCTTGATCTTCAACATCACTATCATTCGATAGGACAGCTAAGGTTGTGGTGACATCTTCATCCGTAGTGACAGAGTCATTGGCAGCTACAGGCTTATCATTAACGGCACCAATCGATACAGTGATAGTCATAGGCGCCGATTCACCACCGTCTTTGTCTTTTACTGTATAAGTAAAGCTATCACTGCCCACTTCGTTGGCACTTGGTTTATAAACAAAAGTACCTTGTTGCTGATTAATCTCGACTGAGCCCTTTGTTGGCTGTGTTGCTATCGCTAAGTCTCCAGTCGGAATTCCATCCTCGATATCTGTCGTTTGCGCCCTTACTTGCAACGCGTCTGAGTCAGTATCTTCTGAGGTGTTAATCACAAGTTCTTTGGCGATAGGTAAATCGTTTACGGCAGTTATCGTCACCGCCACCGTAGCTGTATTAGATGTGTTTTGCTGGGCATCTTTTACTGTATATGTAAACGAGTCTGCACCGACTTCGTTTTCATTTGGCGTGTAGGTGGCGATACCATTTTGAATAACAACGCTCCCTTTCGATGGAGATGTCGCCACCGCGGCTGATGAAGCAACCATGTCCTGCTCAGGATCACTGTCATTTGACAGTAAATTGATACTTCCGGCAGTATCCTCTGCCACCGTCAATTGATCATTTGTAGCAGTAGGTGCATCTGCCACAGCAGTTATGGTTAGAGTAACGGTATAGGTATCAGAGGTTGCACTTGAAGCATCTTTGACTCGATATGTAAATTGGTCACTGTGGTTTTCACTGCCATCATGCTGGTAAGAAAAACTACCATCTTGATTTAAAGTTAATTGACCATGAGTTGGCGCTGATACCTGCTCAATTGTCAAGGTATCACCGCTATCTGTATCTTTATCTGTCGCTGTGCTCAGCAACCCTTGAGCAGAGTTGACTGACAGCAAACCAGCTTCCGCCAAAGTAAAGGTAAATGCCGTGCTAATCGGGGCATCATTTACATTGGTTACTTCAATATTAAAACTGGCAAGTGAAGCCGAATCAGTACCATCATTGACAGAGATCTGAATATTATTGTACTCGCCTACATTAGCATCGGTGGGTGTTCCCGAGAGAAGACCCGTACTTTGGTTAAATGAGGCCCAACTAGGCAAGTTAATAACACTGAATGTGTGTGTATCCTGTTGGTCCGGATCGGTCAATGTGGGCGTAAAACTGTAAGCCTGATCTTGCGCAATGCTCGTCGTAGGTTGTCCACTTAAGCTCGGTGCTACATTATACTTTTTGGTCACGGTATCAGTGATGGCAGCACTTCGATTGCCTGCTGCATCAATTATGATCACAGAAGCGGTCAACGTCCCTTCTGCCAAGTTACTCACGTTTAACCCTGTAACTTGAGCGGTAGTCGCTGATATATTTCCACTGCCTGTTACTGACTGATTGTTCACATCAGTAATACTGTACTCAAATGTCCCTGTTCCTTCCAAGCTTGTTAAGGTAAAGCTTAATGCAGACTCGTTGTCTCGATTGATCAAGCTTTGATCTATGCTCACCCCTTGCCCGCTAGGCGCTTTTGTATCAATGTTTAATGTTAACTGGCTTGCTGCGGTATTTGTATTTCCTGCGTTATCAGTGAATTTATCAGCATTAATGTCTAATGTAGCAGTCGCCTCTGAGTTTTCATTCGGCGTAAATACGACACTATACTGGACATTAGAGGTCGTGGTAAATGCGCTCAAACTGCCACCTGACACACTGATATCATCTATTGTAAAGTTGCTACTTGCTTCACTTAACGTAATTGAGATCGTGGCTGTTTCGCCTGCTTTTAGATTAGTATCAGACGCTGAGAAAGTAGTGACTGTCGGTTTAGCAGTGTCTAATTCACTTGTCGCCGTCACCGCGGTAGCTGCA
>NZ_AUYB01000155.1 GCF_001625655.1 Pseudoalteromonas luteoviolacea DSM 6061
AGTGATAAAGTTCTATTCCTCTAAAATAATCTTCACCATCTGAATTGAAAAATAACACGCCATTTTTAAGTTGAGAAATTGCATATAAAATCTTTTCAATATGTGGGAAAACATAGGGTTCAAATGCAAACACAGCTAATTGTAATTTTATTTTCTCTATGAGTGCCATGTGTATTTTTATTTTTGCGCTGATTGTGTGAAATCTGAACAATATAAGTAGGTATATTAAGCGGTGTATCAGAAATAAGTCACGGCCGGGGTGTAAAAGACGTTTCTTTATAGGCTTAAAATACGGCATATCAGTTGATGAGTATGGAAGTAGGAGTTTGTAAGGTATGTGTATAGGAAGCCCGGTTAATAATTTTTTGATGTTTTCGCGACTAAATTCCAAAGGATCTAAAAGGCGCCATAAAGGGCTTTGGTAAAATTCTTCACACAGATAAAAAGAAGACTCTTTACACACGGTTTTTCTAGTACGCAAGCTAACACCATATTTCCCGGATTGGATCCTGTTTGCTGTACTCGACGGTTTATCTGACTGCTTATTTATCCATTTCTTTTTTAGCAGTTGATCAAAATATTGTGCACTGGGGATTGCGCCTCTCTTATATGCGACTAGGTCACGCCAACATTGTCCACGTAAATATGCTGTATTTGGGCTTAATTTAAACGCAAAAATTACATGTTGTGACCAAGGAGTCGTGAGTGGGTCTATATCTATCATTGAGTTACCTCACGAATTCTGAGTTTATTTCTGTCACTTTTTAAAAAAAAGTGACGGTAGCACTTTTTAAGTTTAGTGCTATTTTTGCAATATTGATTGTGTCGATGAGGTGAATGGGAGGGTCTATGTCAGCGGTTTCAGGCAATTTGCCAAGTGGGTCCACACACTCAGATTCAGGTAAGCCTGACTTTGAAAAGGTCTTGGTAGCCAAATACGGTGTATTGATCCCTCCGGCAGAAGTATGGCGAGTGTTGGGCTACCCAAGTCACAATGCATACAGAAAAGCAATTCAAAAGAAAGAGTTACCTATTCCAGTATTCCAGATTAATAATAGAAAAGGCAGGTTTGCGTTTTCTATAGACGTGGCTAATTGGATGAATCGCATATGGGAGGAAAAAGTGACAAAAAACATATGAACCTAAATATTGTTACGGCACATAAAGCGAAAAAGCCAAAGTTGTAGCTTTGGCTCTCTCTAAAATAGTCGAATTTCTTGCTTCCGACTATTTGAGTAAAGCTTGAAATCGATAACCTGTCAACTCATACAATGTGACTGGTCAGTGGGTGTGTGCCTTTTTTTGGAGGCATTTATGCTAACTTTCGATAAACTCAGAGAAATCACACGGGTCTGTGAACTCAGGCCTGATTGTAGTAACCGAGAGGGAGGAAAACTTACTAATTGTTCCCATCAAGTATTTGGGAAAATGAAGAAAATCGTCCAAAAATCGCAGCTGTCTTTTGCGTATGTTGACTCTATTAGCGATGACGCTATTGCTAAGATTTTTTATCCTAATTTAATTAAGCGAGTACGCAAAGGTAAGCGCTTACCCTGCAAAGAACGGATCATCGAAACCAGAGTAAAAAGGAAGGGGAAAAGAAGGCTTACTTGGGCAAAACTGTTCTTAGAATACGAATCAGTAGATGAAAAAACGGCTTATCGGCTAACTCAGTTTAAATTTCTAGCCAGACAAATGATATTAGAGTATCAAGCGTCAATGAAACAGTTTTATGAGCCTGGAGAGTGCCTATTTATCGACTATGCAGGGCTAACTGTTTCAGTGAAAGAAAATGGCCGAGTAACTCGCTTATTTGTATTTGTCGCTGTGTTGGGGTTTTCAAAAAGGTTGTTTGCTTTTGCTACTCGGGGTATGACCACCAGGGATTGGCTTTTAGCGCTTAAAAAGGCATTTAATTTTTTTGGCGGCGTTACTGAAGTGGTCCATAGTGATAATACAGTAGCGTTGGTTAAAAAGTCGGGGTTACTCCCTTTATATACCGATGAAGCAAAACATTTTTTTAGATTTTATAACTGTTTAGCAGATACATCGCGTGTAGCAAAATCGCAGGATAATGCTTTGGCCGAAAATGGTGTCAGTATAGTGACGTATCGCATTCTCAATTATATGCAAGACATGATGTTTACCAGTGTGGATGATGCGAATGCATATATTCTTCGTGAAGTGAACAAGATAAATGCTGCTAAGTTTCAATCTGAATCATTCAGTCGGGATGACTTATTTTACAAAAGTGAAAAAGGCACACTGGCCGATTTACCTAAACATGAATATCAGCACATCATTTATCAGAAGTTATTAACGGTTCCAAAAACATACCTGATTTCATATGAAGGGCATCTTTATTCTGTACCCCATAAATATATTGGAAAGCGGGTGGAAATACGCGTGTATGAAAATGGTGTAATAGATATACTCAACCGACATGAACTCGTTACTCAACATCATGTTAGCAAGCACACAAGTGGCGCGACGATTGTTCGAGAACATATGCCTATTGCCCATCAAAAGGATGCTGAAAAAACAAAAGAGTTTTTTGTTGCTTGGGGACATGAGATCGGGGTTGCTGCTCAACAGATGACGCTAAAGCAATATGACTTTACCAGAAACACGCGCTCTCGACATATTGGTAAACGGTGTATAGCGCTTCAGAAATGCTGTAATAAAGTTGGTGCAGCTGTTTTTGAAAGGGCCTGCGCTTACGCACTGGAAAAGCAACAATATCATCCTACTTACGTCGACATGGTCGCAAGGGCGAGGCCATGGGAGTTTTTAGCCGAAACAAAACCTGGGTTCAAACACGATAACATTCGTGGACCTGAATACTATGGAGGCTCTTCTCATGGATAAACTAACAATTAAACAGTTGTGTGCCAATTTACGTTTAAGTGAGCTGTCAATTGCATTTGAAGAGCAGTATCGAGAAAGTGCATACAAAAACATGGCTTTTGAGGACCGTTTACGTGAGTTACTTCAAGTTCAATATGATGCTGACAATGTAAAGCGCAGAGCTAGAATGGGGCAACAAGCGAACCTCAGGTGGTCAGATGCGACCATTGAAGACTGTTTTAAACGCCATATCGAGCATCGACGACTTCTCGCGGACATTTTAATGGAATTCGATTGGGTAGGCAGAAACGAAAACATTGTGATCACAGGTAAAACGGGGGTCGGTAAAACTCATCTAGCTTGTGCAATTGCCAATGCGGCGATGAATAAGGGTATCACAGTACTATTTAAACGTTTTTACAATCTTTTGTTGGAGTTAGTCGCTGCGGAAAATGAAATGAATCTAAAGCGCTTCAGAAACAAATTGAATCGTACGAATATAGTGATATTGGATGATTGGGGCCTTGCCCCCTTGTGTGATAGAGAGCGTCATTTACTGTTTGAGTTCATAGAGTCACGAGAGTGTAAAGCGTCACTGATCATCACATCACAGTATGACACTAAAGATTGGTATGGTGCGTTCCAAGATCATACTTTAGCTGATTCAGTTCTGGATAGAATTGTATCTTATGCACATGTCATAAAGTTGGAAGGCGACTCAGCTAGGTGTATTGCACGCGAGGGAGGAGACAATGAATAAGTCAAAACCCTCGAATGTGGCACAGTTTGACCAGAATGTTTTTGAGCAGACATTACCACAGATCAGCCATTATTATCGCCAGTCACTTTTATCGTCGAGTGAAACTATCCAGTGGTTCAACGAGCGGCTGGAGACCAAAAAGCTCTGTCTGCCTTTACTTGGATATGCAAATAGGGCGTTGGGAAACCAGCTTTTGTCACCGCGCAGTAAAGAAGGGCAGCTCTTACGCGGTGCGCTTAAGCGTTTAGGAATATTAAAGCCAAGCGGTCATGAAAGGCTTAGTGGCTCAGCGCTCGTTTTATTGCATTGCGGCTCAGCACTTCACGCTATTTACGGTGAGCGCATAGGTCGATGTTCTGGCCACTGTAGAAGACGGCAGTGGCTTGTATTTCAAAGTGAATTAGAGATATATAAGCCACCTCCAGACTTGAAAACCGCCTATCTGATGGCTATCAGCCTTCAATCTAAGTATGAGGAGGCCAATCATGCATAAGTCTATTACTGTGTTTGAGCAATCTATACTAGAGAGCTACGGAGAGCGCCGCCTTGCAGATGGCTACTCAGTTAATACTGTTGAAAAGCAAAGTAATAATTTACAGCTTTTTTTGATCTGGTTGCATACGCAAACACAACAGTGCCTAACAGGTGTAAACCAAAAGCACTTCGACCAATATAAGGTTTATCTTTGCCGCTATGTAAGCCCTAAAACTCATGCAAAGCTTAACCCTACGACTTGCCGTAAACGGGCCACGGATGTTCGTACATTTTATAAAGAGCTCATGTTTATGGGCATTTTAAAGAGTAACCCTTTACAGAATGCCAAAAGCCCGAAGGCCCCCAAGCCGGTTGTAAGGGCTTTACTCACTCAAGAGCAGATTGAGTGGTTGATGAGCCAAACAGTGGATTTTGGCATGTATGGGCTTAGGGATAGAGCTATTTTAGAGTGTTACTATGGTGTAGCGGCGCGAAGAATGGAGCTGGCACAGCTCACTTTGAAAGATATACAACTTGAAGGTGAAAAGTGTTTTGTGCTTGTTGAAAAAGGTAAAGGTGGAAAAGGTCGATATATTCCACTTTATCCTAGGACCGCATTTTGGTTGAGTCAGTACTTAAAGCATGTTCGACCCAAGTTAGCATCACTTTGCTCGAGTTTACATGTGTTTTTAGACAGCAGAGGCAAAAAGTTTAACGGCGCACAATTAAGCAGGCTTGTACGTAAGTACCTGTTAATGGCTGGCTTGGATGTTGGTGCAGCATGCAATGCACTGCGCCACTCTGCGGCAACACACCTGATGGAACATGGCGCAAATGTAAGAGACATACAGGAATACCTAGGACACTCAGATATCTCTACAACGCAAGTATATTTGACAGTGACGCAACTGCAATTGAGGAAGACGTTAAGTAGGTGTCACCCCGTAGCACTGAGTGAGGCACCTAAAGGGCTTGCAGTAAAAGGTTATTTGAATTGATTGCGCTAACTTTAGGCAAATACATAGCCGACTGCAGCAATGCAGTCGGCTTTTTTAATCACATTGATGCAGCTGAAGGAGTATTTTAAAGTTCTAATTTAGGTTTAGGCAAGAAACGATGCATTCTTGACGATATTTGCCGTAATTTTTTTACGGCAAATATCGTTCTTATGTTAGAGTTACTAAAACGTTTTGTTCGGAAGACCTACTATGTTGGTAAAAGTAGCAGTTAAAGGTTTTAGAAACTTTAACAATTGGTTTGAGTTTGATTTTAGGTCTCGTAAAGCATATGAGTTTAATAGCAATGTTTTGCATGGTGACCTAATCAAGCACTCGATGGTTTACGGTAAAAATGGTAAGGGTAAGTCTAATCTAGGGCTAGCGATCCTAGATATTACTTGTCACCTTAATGATGTAAATGTCCTACCTTCATTGAGTTCTAATTATTTAAATGCTGATTCAGAAAGTGAATTAGCTGAATTCAAATATCAGTTCGATTTCGATGGTATAGAGGTTGTTTATGAGTACGGGAAATCCGATTTCAAAACTACGGTTTATGAAAAGCTAACAATTGATTCTGAGCTTGTTCTTCAGCTAGATAGGCGAGATAGTGATATTGCAAAGTTTGGGTTTATTGGAGCTGAAACACTCCGAAATGACTTTTCCTCACGTGCAATTTCTGCTGTAAAATTTATAAGCTCTTCTGCACTGTTGGCCGACAATACAGTTAACAGTACATTCTTTAAATTTATTGAGTTTGTTGCTGGAATGGTATTTTTCAGAACACTTAATAGAAACAAAGAATTTCATGGGCAGGTTATTGACTCAAAAAGGTTGTCACAAGCAATTATTGAAAAAGGCAAAGTAAAAGACTTTGAAGAGTTTTTAAATGCGTCTGGAGTTGAATGTAAGCTCCAAATTAATGGCCCAAAGTATGATGAAGTTATTGAGTTTGTTTTCGGTAGCAAAAATATTGAATTCTCACTTGTTGCTTCAACAGGAACTATGTCTTTGGGGGTTTTCTACTATTGGTATCTTAAGTTATTAAGCAATGAAATTAGCTTTGCTTTCATAGATGAGTTTGACGCTTACTATCATTTTTCACTATCAAAAAACATTGTTCGGAAGTTGTCAGAGCTTCAGTGTCAAACGGTGTTAACTACGCATAATATTAGCCTGATGTCTAATGAACTATTGCGACCAGATTGTTATTTTTTACTTGATGATGTGCAGAAACCTTTCTACTCATTGGTTGATAAAGAGCTACGTAAAGCGCACAACCTAGAAAAGATTTATAAAGGGCTGTCTTAAAATGCAAAGTGTCATTCTATGCGTTTTTGAAGGTGAAAAGCGAGAACATCAATATTTTAACAATTTACAAAAACACTTTCTTGATGG
Source organism: Pseudoalteromonas luteoviolacea DSM 6061 (assembly GCF_001625655.1). Taxonomy (GTDB): domain Bacteria; phylum Pseudomonadota; class Gammaproteobacteria; order Enterobacterales; family Alteromonadaceae; genus Pseudoalteromonas; species Pseudoalteromonas luteoviolacea. The sequence goes on from NZ_AUYB01000155.1 coordinate 6,478, forward strand.
GAGTAATATTGTTAAGTGTAGCTTTGGTAATGATATCTACGAACTTTATAAAGCGTTAGCAAAAGAGGAGTATGCTGTAGATACATTAGAAGTTATTAAGGAGTCAAAAGATGTTCCGAAAAATAAAGAGCTGCTTGCCGGTTACGAAGTAGATGACATTAACCAAATCTATTTGTTTTTTGATATGGACTGTCATGACGGGCAATACTCTGAGCAAAAACTTACAGATATGGTTGACTACTTCTCAGATGAAACAGATATGGGGAAGCTATTCATTAGTTACCCTATGATTGAAGCTATAAGAGACCTAGAGAGTATTGACGAGTTTATGGACAAGGTAGTGACTCTTCAAGAATGTGCGAATTACAAACAACTCTCAGCTCGAGGAGTCAAAGAATTAAGCGATCCCCGTAAAGTTTCTAAGAGTATGTGGTTCACATTGGTCGAGCTTAATGTTAAAAAAGCTTGCAGAGTAGTGAGTGATCTACTTGAAAATGATCTAGAGCAGTTAGCCCTTCCAGAGCAATTAGATATTGCCGTTTCTCAATGCCAAGCACTTGAACAGAGGAATATTGTTTTTGTTCTCAGCGCATTCCCTATTTTTCTCTTCCACCAATATGGCCAAGATTTTATACCTGGCAACTGATCTCCACATTTTTTAATGGGGGTAAAGGGAGCTTCAATGTATGTTGCTCCCCATACAACTAATTTAATTTGTATCTGAAGATCACATTCGCTCATATGAATGGTCGGATCTTCGATGCAGATACTGGCCGATTTATGCAGGCCGA
>NZ_AUYB01000156.1 GCF_001625655.1 Pseudoalteromonas luteoviolacea DSM 6061
TATTTGATCAACAAGGCCCTTAATAAATAAAAAAACCGCTATAAAGCGGCTTTTTGTTAGCTGATATATTCAACAATTAGAATTCAATAGCAAAGTCCAAGCTAACTTGTTGCGCTGTTTCTTTTTGGCGAATAAGCACATCATTTTGCTCAACTTCGAAATCTTGGTCTAGAAGATTCTTCACTTTGAAAGTTACAGTCGTGCTAAACGTTGGATAGTAACTGTAAACTAAATCCAGTGAATTGATTGGCTGCTCGTATGCGTCATCAAACCCGTTAACACCTGCCGCTAAGATACGATCACCAAACACGTTATAAATAACTGACGCTTGGTGGTTGCCGTCATGCGAGTCATAGTTTAATTGTAAGTTAGCAACATACTCAGAGTGACCTGTCATGCGGCGTTTAAGGTTTGTTAAATCACCACGGGCACTTTCTAGGATTTCAACTTCAGAGTCACTTACTGTTAAGTTACCAGATGTGAAGAATGCACCACCAAGGAAGTCTGACGATAGCTCAACAAGCCATTCAGCTTCGATACCGTAAACATATGCAGAGTCAGCGTTTTCAAATTCCAGAGTGAATCGGCCATCACGTTCATTAAGCTGCGCTTCAATCGGCTTATCGATGTCTTTATAGAAAGCACCAACCGAGAAGTTATCACCACTTTCGAAATAGAACTCAACACGCACATCAAAGTTATCTAGGTTACTAGAAACAAGCGTTGGATTACCCAGTGTTCTATAGTCGGTTAATGGATCTTGATATTGAACAGGCGTCAATTCACGAAGGTCAGGTCTTACGATAGTTTGGCCCCAACCTGCACGAACTTGATAAGTTGGCTGGCTGTAGGTCATCGACAGTGAACCAAATGTATCGTCTTGCATTACAGTCGCTTTTTGGATCTCTTCTGCACTTAACTTGTTTTGTAGCAAAGCAGGGTCAAAAGCTGAACGCGAGTAAGCAAGTGCAACTTGTCTGAAATCTTCATATCTTACACCACCCGACACACGCCAATCGTTGGCGAAAACGTAGTCAAAGCTACCGTAATATGCATCGATTTTTTGTGCAGCAATGTAGTCATCTGCATTTGGTTCCTGGAACTGAATTTCAACCTCAGTATTATCAACACGAGTGTCATCTCTGAAGTAGCTACCAATACCAAGCGCTTCGTTTCTGTTTGTCGCGAGCGTTAATTCTTCGCTTGGACCAAAACGATATTTAAAGAAATCAGTGCGGTATTCACGCGTTTTATCTACAAAGTAACCTCCACCTTTGACTTCAAGTTCAGATGAGTCAAAGTAGAATGCCTTAGATAAATTCCAACCGTAGTTTTCAACCTGATCTTCCATATCAACGAAACGATATAGGAACGGGTCACCACCGAGAGCACCACTTGTATAGGTCTCAGTGTAAACACCATCGGTATAACGGTCTCTTGCAGTGATTTCTAATTCACTAGGAATATTAGTCGTCGCTGTAGAGTCCGTATATTGCCAGTCAAAACCCACTCCCTTGATGAAATCGTACTCGATGTTGTGAGTACCACGGAACTGAACAACTTCAAGCTCACGCTCTTCAAAAGAAGTTAGGTTCTTACGTTGAATTTCGCCACTTGCAATACTTAACGACTTTGAAGGCTCTTGATATAACGCGATTGAAGCTTCATCTTCAGTGTCTTTCAACTTCATATAGCTTGCGTTTAAATCATGGCCATCTAGCTTATAGCCAAGGTTCAATGACGTATTGAGTTTAACATTTTTCTTTGTTGACTCTTTGTCATTTCTCGAAGAGTAACATTCGAGATCTGACTTACCACAGTCTTCTGTTTTTACTTCTGTAGAAGACAGAACTGCTGTGTAGCCTTTGCTATGGGTCCACTCATGGTCATAAGCAGCGGAAAACAAGAAACCTAGCGATCCACCAAAACCAAATACATCATCAAATCGGTCGCCATAAACAAGCTTACCACCAACATCTGGGTCTAAGCTTTTTTCAACCATACCAAAGTCACGATGTAGAGACTTAGTAAGGGTTTTATTGATAGCTATCGCTTCAGCCTGCGATACATCAGTACCACGTTCTTTTGACTCAATATCACGAATATTAAGCACTGATATATCAGAGATACCATTTACATAACGATTTAGTGCATCAGTCATGGTACGCGGCATTGCTCTTAGGCCATCGTCTTCACCCAACCAATCGTCATCACTGCCGTTGTATACAAAACCTTTGTCGTTGGTATTTTTGTGTGCAACACCCACTTCAATTTTAATTACACGGTCGTTTGGAATACTTTTTGTTCTGATGTTTACATCACCACCACCAAATGCTGCTGGCATGTCAGGTGAGTATGCTTTTTGAACTGCAAGAGATTCAATAATACTTGAAGGAAAGATATCCAGAGGTATTACGTTACGTGTTAAGTCAGGGCTCGGTACTTGTGCACCATTTAATCGAACGCTTGAGTAACGCTCACCAAGGCCACGCACGTAGATAAACTTATCGTTTACCAAACTTAAGCCAGTTACACGGCGAAGTGCTGATGCCGCATCGCTATCACCCGTTCTTGAAATTTGCTCAGAACCCATGATATCAGCAACAAAAGCTTGGTTTTTACGCTCTTCGATAACGGCACTCGCGCTGCCTTTTAGACGACTACCTACAGCAACGACTTCTTCGATTTCTTGAGCAGTCTCCTCTGCCATTACACTTGCAGACAAAGGGCTCAAAAGAGAAAGCAAAGAAATAGTTATCAAATTTGTTTTGAACACTTTGATTGGTTTCATTTGTAATTCCTCTAAACCAAATATTTATTCACAAAGGGCGCTTTAAAGCGCCCATTAACTGTTTATTAGATATGGCTTAGATTATTGAGTACGCTTTACTGACTCAGCTACGAATTTAGCCCACTCAGTGTCAGTTTCGTCTTCACCTAGTGCACCGATGTACGTTACGTCAGTGAAGAAAGAGTTGTCTTCGCTCAATTTAGAAGACTCAACAGCTACGTTGTTGCCATCTTTATCTTTGATAGTACCGTTAGTAGTCGCCATGTCAGCGCCTAGTACATTTTCAAAGTTTGCAAAGCCGACAAGCTGGTTGCCACCGCCAGTGAACCACTGAGCGATATCAAAGCTAGCTAGGTCGCCTTCAAGTGCTGTGTGAATATCTTCGAAGTCTTTCGCACATGCAAAGATAGAGTTGTGGAATTTGATGTCACCTGCAACAGCGTTTGCGTGAATACCAGCTGTGCTAGACGCATCTTTTTCATTATATAGGTCGAAACACGCAGCGCCGTCTTCAGTGCCTTTACTTACAAATAACATGTTGTGAAGTTGAGCTTTGCCCCACTCTTTCATTTCCATACCAGCACCGTGACCACGTGGGCCCTTAATGCCATTGCTTACAACAGTCGCGTTAGCGATAGTCGGGTTTGAACCAGAAGTTGCACGGTCAGAGCCTTCTGCTGATGTTGGGTCTTTCTTACCGCCATCAGTTTCAAAACCGTGGTTTCCTTGGTTAAGCGTTTGAACAAGGATGAACTGACCGTTACCTTTCCAACCTGTATCCCAGTCAATACCGTCATCAGCTGTATCTGTTACCACGATATGCTTAATGTTTACTTGACCACCAAATAGCTCGATACCATCATCGTATCCTTGGTGAATGTGTACATACTCAACAGTAGTGCCTGAACCTACAGCGTTCAACGTGATTGAATTCAGCTCATCACCTTCTACACCGTTACCAGCAAACTTAACAACAACGTGCTTCAACGTACCGCTGTCATCAGTATCATCGTTACCACCGTAGTATGAAACCACACCTTCAGCAGCAATGTTACACATACCAGTTTCAGCTTCAGTTTTAGAACACTCAACTGTTGTAGCCAAACCGTTGATCTGGATACCGCCCCAGTCCTGCATCGCTGGAGTAGTCGTATCATCGCCATCAATCTCGAAGATTGAAGTGAACGTGATTGGCTTGTCTACTTCACCCACTGCTTGGATGTTTGCACCACGTGCAACACGTACAAAGCTATCTGATTTTGTGAAAGCAATTGTCGCGCCTGCTTCAATTGTTAATGTTGGGCCGTCAAGGTCAATTGAACCGCCTTTTGAAGTATCAACATCTGAACCAATGAACAAAGCGCCTTCGAAAATGTGCGCGCCGTTGTCTGGCAGAGCTTTGATAAGGAAAGAAGCGTTAATGTCTTTTTCGTCACTAGCAAAAGCTTGAGAATACTTACAGTTTTTGCCGTCTTGCTCACCTGAGAACACAGTACCGTCAAGAGTATAAGTAGCACAGTCTAGTGTTACACCTTTATCAGGATCTGTAACTGGGTCTGGATTAGTTACGTTATCTACAGAGTTATCAACTCGGTTATCATTCGTAGTTGGGTTAACGTTAATATCGCCACCACAGCCAGCAAGTACAAGAGCAGAAGAAATTAAGCTTACTTTAAATAAACCAGAAAGGTTCATGTTGGTCTCCAAAGAATATAATTGTTATAACCGTATTTATTTATTGGATCTAGGTTAGATTTATCGTGTTACAGATGGGTTACAGATTTTATAATTTAAAATGACAAGCGAGCATTTAATTAAATTTTTAATATTTATTATTAAAAAAATAAAAGCCGCCCGAAGGCAGCTTTGGTGTTGCGAATATAAAATCTTATTCTTATAGCGTGGCTTGTTTCAAACTTTCTTCATGAAGTTTCTCTTTCTGCACGTATTTAATCCATTGACGCGCTAACTTCGCAGATTTTTTATGCTTTTCAGCTTGCTCAAATGCTAAAATAGATGCATCAAAATTCTTTAAGTTATATTGTGCCATGCCAAGTGCTACATATGCATTTGACTCAAAGCTTAAACTGCCTTTGTCTAAGGCGTTTCTCGCTGCATCAGCCGCATCATCGTAGTTTTCCATGTTTATGTATACTTCAGCAAGTCGTTGCTGAAAGTTGCCATGGTCAACCATTTTGTCCGCTGCCTCAAAAAACTCTATTGATTTTTTGTCGTCTTTGGCTTGAACATATGCTTCGGCTATAAATGACAAATTTTTTGCGGAGTGCTCAATTATTTTAGAATCAACCCCTGACTTTAATGTTTGAGCAGCTTTAAAAGGCAAGCCATTATATAGGTATACTTGAGACAACTGCAATATCTCAGTTTTAGTTTTAATAAAACCTCGTTGCTTCGCAGTTTCTAAAATAGCCAGCTGTTTAGACTCTTCGCCCACTTCTCCATACATACCGCCTAACTGGATCCAGTACTGGGGTTTATCAAAAAGCTTGACCATTTTTTCTATAGTATTTATTACATTACCAGGCTGATTTAGGGAATAATATAATGCTCTTTGTAAAACCAACCAGTTTTCCTTTGGTATTTCACCTTTTGATTCAGCAAGGCCAATCGCACTATTTATATTTTCTAGAGCTTCTTTATAATCTTTATTTTGATATAAAGCTTGCGCTTTCAATGTATAAAAGTTGCTTTTAATTGGTTGAGTGTTTAATTTTTTCCAATCATCTAAATACTCAACTGTTTTAGCATAATCACCATTTGCCATTGCTAACTGTGCCAGGCTAAAAGTAGTTGATAGTTTCAGCGATTCTGGTATCGCTTCTTCTGCAACTACTTTCTCAAAAGACGCGATAGCATTTACAAGGTCATTCTCGTTGTAATAGATGAAACCATAAAAGTTATGCATCATGGCAACTTCATATGAGTTCATACTAGAAGCTCGGTCTTTGATTGAATCTAAAACCTCTAGCCCCTCTTGAACATTGCCTTCATCGGCTAACTTTTGAGCTCTAGCCAACTGGCTGTACACTTTTTCGCGAAGCGCTGGTACTCGTTTTGTTTTGGTCTCAGCATATGCAGTCGCAATAGACACCTCAGGTACAAGAGAAGTTAGTGTTATAGCGGCATTAACGGCTACTGCACTGACACTAAGTACAAGTAAATTTTTAATCACTTTCATAATTCAAACTCCTAAATTCCACTAACCGTTTATTTGGAATGAAATTTTATTTTGAACACCTGCTACTTCAACGGCTTCGCCATTAACAACGCGAGGTTTATACTTAAACTTAAGTGCAGCTTCCATTGCAGCTCTGTCGAAAATGTTTTCTGGTTCAGCTTGAACAACTATTGGGTCACGAACAGTGCCCTGTTTAGTCACTACAAACTCAACGATTACAAATCCTTCAATCCCCCTAGAGAGCGCTCTTCGAGGATAAACGGGTGCTACTTTAACTATCGGAAGATATTCACCATCGCTAGACTCCAGTGCCAAGCCACCAGCTAAGTCGACATCAGCATCAACATTGGCAGAAAAATCAAAGTTTGAAGCGCCAGCATCTAAGTTATTAGACTGCATTTGAGGCGCATCCATAGGAGGTGGCGGCTCTTTTGGCGTTGGCGGCTTCTCTGGTTTTCTTTCCTTTTTCTGGACTGTTTCTTCTTTTTTCAATCTCACAAAGTCAAGTACCTTGCCTTTTACTGGCTCGGTGGCTGTGCCTTCGCCACCCGTAATCAATGCCTGCATACCGAGAAACAAAAAGAAAGTAACAACACCAGCAATCAATAACGCAACAATATAACGCATCGTCTTACCTTAAGATTCTTGGGCAGCGATTGAGACATCAAACGCACCAGCTGCTCTTGACGCATCCATAACCTTGATTAAGATCTCTGTTGTGGCTTTTTTATCCGCTTGAATAACAACACTACCTTGCGGGTTTTCTGCTTTTAAACGCTCAATATTGGCTTGTACCGCTCTAATATCGATTTGACGCTTGTTAATCCAGATTTCACCCTTGTCTGAGATCGCAACCAAAATGTTTGCGCGTTGTTTTTTAACAGCTGTCGCTGCCTCAGGACGGTTTACATCAATACCTGCTTCTTTTACAAACGAAGCCGTTACAATGAAGAAAATCAGCATGATGAATACAACGTCCAACATCGGCGTCATGTTAATTTCTTCAGTTTCTTCTTCTTGAAAAACTTTTGCTAATGGAGCTCTCATTTTTACCTCAAATTCTTTAGTGATCTAACAGCAGCTTATCTTCTAATAGCTCAACTTCACGCTTGGCTTTTCTTTGCAAGTAAGTTGACGCAAATACGCCTGAAAGTGCCGCTACCATGCCTGCCATTGTAGGAATTGTCGCTTTAGATACGCCAGCAGCCATTGAACGCGCACTGCCTGAGCCTGTTATTGCCATTACATTAAATACTTCAATCATGCCCGTTACAGTACCTAGCAAGCCAAGGAGAGGACAAAGCGCTACCATAACGTTGATAAAAGGTAAGTTGTTATTTAACTCTATACCGGCTTTTGAAATCATTGCTTGGCGAATTTGTTCTGCATTCCAACTATTTCTTTCGCCACGTGCTTGCCAGCCTTCAACAATCTGCTTTTTATAACTACGGTACTTCCCAAAGAAATACATAAAGCGCTCCAGGATAAGCAGCCACATGGCAAATGTAACTGCTGCGATGACCAGAAGTACCTGGCCACCCGTATCGAGGAACTCTTGTAGAGCAGTTATTGCATCTACTAGAAGTACCATTGATTAAGCTCCTTTCTCGCTTCGCTCAGCGATAATACCAGCGCTCTGCTCTTGTAGGATTAGCAGAAGGTTGCGAGAGCGAGTGTTCAAAATGGTGTACAAGAACACAGTAGGAATTGCCACAACTAGGCCAAGCACGGTCGTTACAAGTGCAGTTGAAATACCACCTGCCATTAATTTAGGGTCACCTGTACCAAATAACGTAATCGCTTGGAAGGTATTAATCATACCAGTTACTGTACCTAGTAGACCTAGTAGTGGTGCTACAACAGAGATGATCTTAATTAGTGTCAAGTTTCGCGTGATTTTTGGCATCTCTCTCAAGATTGCCTCACTTAATTTCAACTCTAATGTGTCATACGCAACATCAGGGTACTGATCTTTAACTTTCATTACGCGGCCAAGAGGGTTGTCTTCTTTGGCAACTTTGTCTTTGAGTTGACGCTTGATCTTAGCACCCATGATCATAAGAGATACAAAACGTTCCAGCGCGATAAGCAGTGCTAGCGCACCAACTGCTAAGATAACGTAACCAACTACACCACCTTGCTCTACTTGCTCTTTTGTGTTTGGCGCTTGAACGAGTAAACCTAGAATCGAGCCACCTGTCGGATCCAAAGCAAAATCAACTTTGCCTGAGGTCGCCCCTTGCAGGTCGCCAGCACTTTGTTGGAAGCGTGCTACTGGCTGACGAGTCAATTCAGCGATTGTGTTTGTTTCTGCACTGTAGTTTAGATATTTTCCGTCTGCGATTAGATTAAATGCACCAATTCGCATCACTTCTTTGCTCACCTTTGACCCACCGTCAACGATAACCTCAGAGGTATATCTAGAAACCTTACCTTGCTCAGTCATTTCGCGTTGAAGTTCAAACCAAACTTGCTCGATGTCTTCAATTGATGCCAATTTAGATGTTGACCCCATTTTCTTGGCCATCTCATCCATTACATCACTGCGGTTAGGGAATTGTGCAGATACAACTGAAGTCCTGAACTTTGAGCTGGCATCTCCGGATGCCTGTTGAAGCACACCAAATAACTCTTTTAGTGAACCCATTCTCTTCGACAAAGTATCACTTAAATTACCCAATTTAATTTCGTTTTCTTCAAACTGGGTTTCCATACGCTCAGAACGACTTAATTGCGCGTTACGATCTGCTGTTAGCGCGTTAAGCATTCTAACTTGTTGACTTTCTTGCGCTCTGAACTGCGCTTCGCGTTGTCTATTCTCTTCAGTCTGGGCTGATTGACCTGCTTCTAGCGTTTTAAGAAGTGAGTCCAAGTCCATTGCTTTCTCAGCAAAAGCCGAACTAGATAGAGCAAATGCAGAAACGAACAGTGCTTTACGGCTGAATGATTTTAAAAAGCTCATTAGTTATACCTCTTATTGAGCAGCTTGGATTGGAAGAGTGAGCATATCTGGTGCTAGCTGCTTACGAGCGATGCGAACACCTTTGTTGATTTGGCTGATATTGGTATTTGGCAATGCATCAAATTGCTTTGTTTCTTTATTCCAACTACCAGCTTTTGCAGAGTCTTTTGTCACGTACAACAACTCTAGGCGACCAATACGTAACATATCCACTTCACGTTCTTGACCGTCAACTTCTAATAGCGTTGTATAAGCTTCGATTGTACGGCCATACTCAACTTCTACTTGATACGCTTCAAGTACACGTCTGAACTTTTCACTTGATGTGATATCAGCGCGGTCCATCATTGATTTTAATTTTGCTATACGGTTTGCACGCTCATCTTTTAAGAAAGGAACATCTAGCGTTACAAACTGTTCCAGACCGGTAATCATGCGAAGCATAAGCGGCGTTATTTGACGCTCAATCACGGACACTTGATCCATCGACGCATTAATAGCGGCCATTTCTTCAAGTTGATTTTTAATTTGCTTATCTAATTGGTTGTTGTATACAACAAGGCCTTCAATTTCCTTGTTAAGCGTTCTGAATTGCTGCAGACGAGACTGCATGTTATCTGAGATCGCATCGATCTTATTTTGAGAGGTTAGCGCTGATTTATTGATTTCAGAGCTAGAGTCTATTACTTGATTGAGATCGTTTGCTTGCGCACTGCTTGCTACTGCAAACGCGCCCGCTAAAAGCAATTGGTTAACGCACTTCATCTCACACACCTTTTATAATATTTGCTTGTTCCAATTTTGAAGTGTGTGCAGTTTAAATATTAAAAATGACAACCGTGTTGCGCGTTCAATACAGTAATGTGACAGGTGTAATATTATTTTAAAGGAAGGTTTATTCGATATTTTAAAATACTGAAAAGGGCTGCGTTAATGCAGCCCTTTGTTTATTTATACTTTAAATTTATTCATCATGTTTTCAAGTTCATCAAATTGCAATTTTAAAGATTTGCATTCATGTAACGTCTGCTGCAAGCTCGCACTGCCTTGCACGCAAAGATCACTGATACCATGAATATCACTATCCAATGATTGAATCACAGTATTTTGTTCTTGCGTTGCATTTGCCACTGCATCGTTCATCCCATCAATAGATTCAATGGCATGAGATACTTCTTGCATTTTAGTGCCCGCAGACTGCGCCTTTTCGGCACTCGCACTTGAGTCCTCAATACTCAGCTTCATTACTGATACAGCAGATGCTGAACCTTGTTGCAGCTCAGCAATGGTATTTTCGATTTCCTGAGTAGACTCCTGCGTACGCTGTGCAAGCTGCCTAACTTCATCCGCAACTACCGCAAAGCCTCGCCCTGCTTCTCCGGCCCGTGCAGCTTCTATCGCCGCGTTAAGTGCCAGTAGATTGGTTTGTTCGCTAACCCCCTTAATAACCTCAAGTACCTGTCCAATACTCGCTGTCAGACGGTCAAGCCCATCAATAGTAGATTGCGCTTCTTGCATTTTAGAGCTTAACGCGCCTATTTCTTCAATATTTGAGTTAAGTGCCTGCTGACTATCATCTGAAAGCGTATTTGCACCTGTTGCAAGTTCAGACGCGTGTTTGGCATTGTTTGATATTTCAATCGCACTAGAAGACAATTCATTTATTGCCGTCGCGACATTATCTGTTCGCTTGGTTTGTTCAACGTAAATATCTAGCGCATCTTGCGTTTGACTCTGAAGACCTTCCATAACTTGCTCAAGTGCAAAAGTGGTTTCCTTTACTTTGGCAATGCTCTGGTGGATCTTTTCTACAAATAAATTGAAATAATTAGAAAGCTCGCCAAATTCATCGTTATTTTCAACTACTAACCTGCGAGTCAGATCTCCTTCTCCTTGTGCAATATCTTTAATCGCTTCATTAAGGTGATTCATCGGTCTCATCAAGTATTTAAGTAACAGCTGCATCATTACAACAATCACTACAACACCTAATAGCATATAAATAAGCGCCATATTTCTAAATGAAGAAATGGATGAATATGCAATCTCTTTGTCGATAACAACACCCAAGTACCACTCAACATTTTTTATGCCATGCATTTTTACAAATGAAACTAGCTTTTCCGTACCGTCGATTTCTAATTCAACAAATGACTCATTCAATGCCAATTTTTGCCCAAACAAACTTTGCATATTTTTATCATTCAATTGCGTATTTGGGTGGCTCAATATACGTCCGTCACCGTTAAGTAAAAAGCCATAACCAAACCCTAAAAAGTCTATTTCGTTAATAATTTCAGTGATCGTTGCCATATCAATGTCACCTCCAGTTGCCCCCGAAAGCTGACCATTTTGATAAATTGGCACTACAGCTGTGATTGTTAACTCGTTGGTAGTGGCATCTAAATAAGGTGACGTAAATGCAGTATCACGCTTTTGCATTGCAAGTTGATACCAAGGACGTGTCGTTGCGTCAAAATCGCTCGGTAAATTGATATTTGGGTCATTTAAAACAAACCGTCCATTGGGTGTACCAATAAACGTATTTTTAAAGTGACCTGCATTTGCAGCAGTTTGAAGCCTTCTGCGCACTTCTTCTTCGCTGTCAGAGCGCTTGTGGCCTTCGGCAACAGATTGCACAATATCCAATCGGTCATTTAGCCAATTGGCAATATTTTGAGATACAGACTCTGATATTTCTTGTAAAACAAGTGTTAATTGATCTTGCGTCTGTGAACGCATTAAGATGAAATTATTTACGGTGAACAGGCTCAGTACGATGACCAGAACTACCGATGCTGCGAGAGTGATTTTGGTGGTAAATTTGAATGCGCTAAACATGCAGATCCTGTTTTTTCTTTTGTACTACTGACTAGGTTGTATCAAATAATAAAAGTTTTGTCCCACCTTATCGGCAGTTTTTATGTAATTATTATAAATTTATTGAATTATTTTTAATGGGCACTAAAAAAGGTAAGCATTGCTTACCTTTTATATAAGAAAAAAGAACTAAAACTAGAGCGTCTTTTGATAATTACTCCAAGCAGAATCAAGGTTTATTTTCATCGATGATGAAAAACTACCCCAACTCCACTTTTTGTTATCAAAGGGGTCTAATTGGGCATTTAGTTCTACCAACAAATTGGGATGATGGTGCTCTTCTAGCCAATGTAAAAAGAACGCGGTAGTCTTGTAGCCACTGTCATAATTTCCACCCTTTTTTCGTTTGGAAAAATCGACATAACCCCCTTTCATTCTAACTACATCAGCAATACCCTCAATAATCGGGCCTATTTCTTTATAGTTGTGATCATCAAGTTGGTATGCGTGTGCAATCTCATGGTATAGAATGCCAATCAACTCATCGTATAGTGCCTGTTGTGGGTGAGACTGCTGATACTTTTTTAAGTATTGAGCACTGATGTGTATCTTTGCACCAGTGAAGTCCCCTTCTTTGTATGCTACGCCTTCCATATCTTCAAGAATGATTTCTAAAAGAGGTAGCTTAGGTGCTTTACCTTCCTCCTTATATAAGATACGAGCGACGTTATACGAAATCTGTTTTACCAGCTCAACATCAACGTGTTGCCATATACTTACTTGCTCTTTGCTAAAGTAACGTATTTGCACGTTTGGTAATTTGAAAGTTAACCACTCGATGTTTGATTCAAAATGAACGGGCTTTATCTTAGTGTCAATTTCTTCTGTTGCCGAAACACTGTGGGCAAACATGCCCACAGCTATAGCAATCGGAGTACATATCGCGCTTACTTTCATTTTACTTGTACTCTGACAACGAAGGTGGACGTGCACTATTATCGCGGCCCCACGCTTTATTTGGCTTATCACTCATCACATATTTCAACTCACCACCAGCCATAATATCCGCATGGGTAAGATAATTACGATTGAGCGGCTTGCCATTTAAGCTTACAGATTGAATGTATTTGTGCGTTTTGCTTAGGCCTTTTGCAGTCGTTGTAAATGTCTTTCCGTTTACAAGCTTCAGCGTAACTTTAGGTGTTTGTGGTGCACCAATTGCGTATGACAAATCACCAGGTGACACTGGATAGAACCCCATAGCTGAGAAAATGTACCAAGCTGACATTTGACCAACATCGTCATTTCCTGCAAGACCGTCTGGTTTGTCTGAGCTCAGAGTATCCATAATTTGGCGAATTCGTTCCTGAGTACGCCAAGGCTTACCAGCATAGTTATACAGATATGCTATGTGGTGGCTTGGCTCATTGCCGTGTGCATAGTTACCAATTAGGCCTGCGATGTCCTCATGCTCTTTAATCATGTCCGCTGACAGAGGCGTATCAAATAAGTCATCCAAACGCTTCTCAAAAGCGTCGTCACCGCCCATTAAGTCAATTAACCCTGCAACATCTTGCGGTACATAGAAGCTATATTGCATTGAATTGCCTTCAGTAAACGGGCCCATATATTTGGCTTCGTATGCGTTGAAGTCTTTATTCCAGTTGCCTTTCGAATCTCTACCACGCATAAAACGTGTTTCAGGGTCAAATACGTTCTTGTAGCTCATAGCGCGTGCATAATACTGTTGCGCCAATTTATTCTTACCCATTGCTTCAAACATACGTGCAATTGCATAGTCGTTATAAGCATACTCTAGTGTAATAGAGACCGACTCTGGCAATACATCCATTGGCACATAGCCGTACTTCTTATATTCCGGAATAGCGTCATAGACGGGGTTATTTGCGGTACTTTGAATCGCTTCCACCGCTAGGTCGATATCGTAATCCCTTATACCTTTGAGATAAGCATCTGCAATAACTGAAACTGCATGATAGCCAATCATAGTCCAGGTTTCATGCGCATGGAACGACCAAATTGGTAGCATTTTTTCGTAGCTTTGTTGGTAGTGAACTAGCATTGACTGGATCATACCCGATACACGATCTGGGTCGATGTATGTCAACAATGGGTGTAATGCACGATATGTATCCCATAACGAGAATAACGTATAGTGTTCAAAACCTTTACCATCATGGATTTCACCATCTACACCGCGATACTGCCCATTGACATCTTGATAAATACTCGGTGCTTGAAGCGCATGATAAAGTGCAGTATAGAACTGTCTTTTTTCAGAGCGAGTGCCTTCAACATCTACTTTATCTAAGTATTTAGCCCAATCTTGCTTCGCTTGTGCCCTTACTTTTTCGAAATCCCAGTGAGGTATCTCAGTTTGTAAGTTTTCCAACGCATTAGACCGACTTACAGCTGATAAACCTACTTTCATATATACAGGTTTTTGATCAACATTGTTAAAAGATGCAACAAACTTAACTGCTTTACCGGCAGTCATTTTCACCGCTTTGTTTTCAATGGTTGAATGCTTTTGTTTACTATCAAGACAATTCATACAACGATAACGCATGTTATCTAAATTGATGAATTGATAGTCATCAATTGGTTGCGAGAACTGAATTGCAAAATACATCTGCCTATTTCGCGCCCAACCATTTGTCGCTCTGTAAGCGACCAACGTTCTGTCATCAACCTTGCGAATATCGCTCCAGATAACTTTATTCTCAAAATTATAGATGGCACTGGTTAAGTCGAATAAGATATGTCCGTCTTTAGCACTATTAAATGTATATTTGTGCATGCCCGCACGAGTGGTTGTAGTCAATTCTGCTGTGACATCATAATCTAGTAATTCAACGCCGTAGTAGCCCGGCTGCGCCCACTCTTTGTCATGAGAGAAGCGAGAGCGATACCCTGAGTCTGGATCCTCTGCTGTACCAGCATCAAGCTTTACTTCGCCAGTGATTGGCATTACCAATAAGTCGCCTAAATCTGAATGTCCAGTCCCAGAAAAGTGTGTATGTGAAAAACCAACGATGGTTGTATCGTCATAATGATAGCCTGCACAGCGCTTATATATTTCTGGCTGCGGTGACACACCGCGCATTGGATTATCTGTGTCGGGGCTAAGTTGGACCATACCAAATGGAACTACAGCACCTGGAAATGTATGACCATCCCCACCGGTACCGATAAACGTATCTACCCACTGTGTGTTTGACTCGCGTGCTTCACTTACCGTAGAAAGTCCAGTAAGTGACACTATAGCTGCGGCCCAAATTGAGCGATGCATGTGCCTCTCCTTTATTGTAAATTATGTTTGGATCGTTCCAAGCGGTTTTAATATACAACGTCTATGAATACGTATTCAATAGCATTGAGATAGAAATTTATAAATTTAAGACAAAAAAGGCAAGCGAACGCTTGCCCCTTTCATAAGAAGAGTTGCTTTAAGCTACTTTATCTTGCCACTGCTTAGATAGCTTAACTACATTCAGCCCATACCAAGCAATGAAAATGTAGCATGCCAGAGGTACTATAAAGCTAATCTGAATATTCATACTATCTGCTACAACACCTTGTAATAGAGGTATAATTGCACCACCTACGATAGCCAAACATAGCCAGCCAGACCCTTTACTTGTCAATGAACCTAGGCCTTCAATCGCAATAGTGAAGATAGTTGGGAACATAATGGAGTTAAACAAGCCTATCGCAAGTACTGCGATCATTGCCATGTTGCCCTGTGTAGACATAGTCATAACAAGTAACAGCATTACACAAATGGCATTGAATACTAATGCTTTAGAAGGCGCTATGTATTTCAGCGCTTGAGATCCAATGAAGCGACCAACCATTGCACCACCCCAATAATAGCCTAATAACTTGGCCGCTGTAGGTGCATCCAGCCCACCAATATGCTCTTCTGCAAAGTAGTTAACAATAAAGCTACCAATTGACACTTCAGCACCAACGTAACAAAAAATTGCGACGACCCCCATCATAAGATGAGGTGCTTCTTTTAAGTTGTGGCCTTTGGCTTTGCAATCTTGCTCCTCAGTATGCTCTGCGATGGTTGGTAACTTTAAAAATGCAAACACCACAGCAATGGCAACAAGAACAGCTGCAATAATCAAATAAGGTACCTTAACTGAGTCTGCGCTTGCTGCTTCTACTGCCATCGCGCCACCAGCACCAAACAGTAGCATACCGCCAGCAATTGGCCCGAGTGTAGTACCCAACGAATTGAGAGCCTGCGCTAAGTTTAAACGACTTGAAGCTGTCTTAGGTTCGCCAAGCGCTGCCACATAAGGGTTGGCAGATACCTGCAAAATAACAATACCAGACGCCATAACAAAAAGCGCGGCGAGGAAAATCCAATACTGATGTACGACTACGGCTGGATAAAACAACAAACAGCCCGAAGCTGCAACTAATAATCCAGTAATAATGCCTTTTTGATAACCAAAGCGTTTTACTAGATTTCCGGCAGGTAAAGAAACGACGAAGTAAGCAATGAAAAAGCAAAATTGGATTAACATTGCTTCTGTGTAGTTCAGGTCAAATACGCTTTTCAAGCGTGGGATTAAAACATCATTAAAAACGGTAATAAAGCCCCATAAAAAAAACAGGGTTGTCATTGCTGCTAGCGGAAAAAAGTAGTTTTTTTCGTTGTTCTGTGCGCCTGCAACAAACGTTTGATTGGTGTTAATTTCACTCACTCGGATTACTCCATGTTAAAGGATGTAATGATTCTACACATTGTTACAAGAAAATCACAAATGTTTTATTGGATCGTTCCATTATTTTTTTTAAGATGCTAGAGTAACTAGATAAATGAGAAAATACAGGTTGCTATTCTTTTCCAAACAAGCCATTTGGGTACCCCAAATGCGCGTAACTTGGAAAACCTCAACCGTTGTGCGATTAAAAAGTGGAGCATGATTAATGTCGCTTGATTTTAAAAACAAAGACTTTTTGCAGCAACATATTGATAAAACTATGGCCTTTTATCATCCAAGATGTATTGATAACACAGGTGGCTTTTATCAATTTTTTAAGGATAACGGCGAAATCTATGACAAGACTACCCGTCATTTAGTCTCAAGCACGCGGTTCGTATTCAACTATGCAATGGCTTATCTCAATACGTCAAAACAAGAGTATTTGGATCTTGTAAAACATGGTATTGACTATTTAGAGCAAGTACACAAGCAACCAAGTGGTGGCTATGCATGGTTAATTGAAGGCGGAAAACCTAGTGATTTAACTAACCACTGTTATGGACTAGCTTTTGTGTTACTCGCAAATGCTATGGCATATAAAGCAGGGGTAAAGTCCGTATTACCAACTATTGAGCGAGTATGGACGCTACTTGAAAACAAATATTTTCAATCAGAATTTTCACTGTATTTAGATGAATACGACGCACAATTAGAAAATGCCGATAAGTATCGCGGCCAAAATGCCAACATGCATATGTGTGAAGCAATGTTAATGTGCTTTGAAGCCACAAATGACCAGAAGTTTTTGGACCGTGCGTACACCCTCGCCCATACAATGACAATAAAACAAGCAGAACTTGCTCAAGGACTAGTTTGGGAGCATTACAACAGCGATTGGAAAATTGATTGGGATTATAATAAAGACAACCCTAAGCACCTTTTCAGGCCGTGGGGATTCCAACCTGGGCATCAAACTGAGTGGACCAAACTCCTACTAATACTAAATCGACATAAGCCAGAAGCTTGGATGGTTGAAAAAGCACAGTTTTTGTTTGATGAAGCGCTAAAATCAGCATGGGACGAACAACATGGTGGCATATATTATGGGTTTGCTCCTGATAGGTCCATCTGCGACCCTGATAAATATTTTTGGGTACAGGCAGAAAGCTTCGCAGCTGCCGCACTACTCGCGTTAGCAACTGGCGAGGACAAATATTGGCAGTGGTATGACCGAATTTGGCAATATAGTTGGGACCATATGATCGACCATAATTATGGTGCGTGGTACCGCATACTCACGCAAGATAACCAAGCTTATAGTGATGAAAAAAGTCCGGCAGGAAAGACTGACTATCACACTATGGGGGCATGTTATGAAGTTCTTAGAGCCTATGAATTGCAAGAGGTAAATAAATGAGCGTAATTTGTTTTGGTGAAGCCTTAATAGATTTTCTATCTGATGGAAAACAGCCTGAATCATTCACAAAATTTGCAGGTGGTGCCCCTGCCAATGTATCGGTCGCGGTTGCTGAACAAGGTGTAGATAGCACTTTTTGTGGAATGCTTGGTGATGATATGTTCGGTCACTTTATTAATGAAGAGCTACAAGCCCACAAGGTCAACACCCAGTATGTTAAGTTTACGCCTGAAGCTAAAACAGCCCTTGCATTTGTATCTCTGGATCAGGACGGAGAGCGTAGCTTTAGCTTTTACCGTCCGCCTGCGGCTGATTTGTTATTTAGGGTTGAACATTTTGACCCACAAATGTTTGCATTAAACAAGGTACTGCACGTCTGCTCCAATAGTTTGACAGAAAAAAATATCTATTTAACGACAGTAACCGCCATGCAGCATGCAAAAGCGAATGGTTTAGTGAAAAGTTTCGATATGAATCTGCGCGAAAACCTCTGGCCTTCCATGAATAATTGCTTAGAGAGAATTTGGCATATTTTATCTCAGTCGGACTTGGTCAAACTATCTTCTGAAGAGCTGATGTTTTTAAACAAACATGCACACCCAGATCAGGATCCGCAAAAAACAATCGAAGCTATCTTTAAAACAAATGTAAAGCTTTTAATCGTCACTGACGGTCCAAATGATATTCGATATTTCACCAATAACTTTTCTGGCTATATATCGCCGCCAAGTGTCAAAGCTGTTGATACTACGGCAGGTGGAGATGCTTTTGTAGGCGGATTATTAGCTGATATTGTTCGTAGGTTATCAGAATCCACATTCTCTGATCTTTATAAAAATGAGAAGGAAATAATCGACATCATCAATTTTTCGTCAAAATGTGGCGCGTATGCAGTCACTCGCTATGGTGCATTTTCATCTTTACCTACAAAGCACGACATTAGTTAAAACAAACTTTCTTAAGTGTGAGACAGGCTCAAGGAGGAGCCTATTTACGTATTTCTATCTTACAAGTAAGCGAGGAATGTGTCATAAAACCAATATACCATTGGTCCACATAGTACCCAGCCAATCAAGAACGGTCTAAAAAATCCAAGCCTTTGGGCGTCTAATTCCTCAACGACTGATAGGTTATCTGAAGACTTTACTGGAAACACTTTTCGATACATTTTAAATATTGTCAAGCCAACCAAAAACGGTACTATTATCAGCGCGAAGAACAATAATACTGCGTACCAAGTCTCGTCAGAAACACGATCCATAACTACTCACAGTTGTATTATAAAGTTTCAGAATAGAGACAGGTGAAATGAAATACAACAAGAACATTGAAGTTACATATATGAAGAAAATCCTCTCTTTGTCCCTTATCCCTCTATTGGCTAGTTGCGCTGCGCCTAACAATGTGGAAAAGCTTAGCTCTCAAATAGACATTAAGTACAAGAAAACCGAAGGTTACACCCATCAATTTGCTAATACTTATAAAAGGCCTGAAAGTTACCCTCACACATGTGAGCAGGATTGTTATCCCAAAACCAAAGATATTCAATGTGAAACTGACATGGAGCAATGTCGATTTGTTGGACAAAACCCTTTAGTAGATTTGCCTGGGTCAAATGACTTTTCCGTTCGCTGGATAGGCCATGCAAGTTTTGTAATTACAACGCCGACAAATGAAACAATACTCATAGATCCGGTCACAGAGCAATTCGATTGGCCCATTGATTGGGCTTTTGCTAACTTAGGCGGCGGCTTTTATCGTGATACACCAGCGCATATAACAGATGATGAGCTTGCGGCTACTCAGGCAGTGGTCTATTCCCACATTCATTATGATCATTTCAACAAAGCAGATATCGAAACAATTGGCACCAATACCAAGTATCTAACCCCTCTTAACTTTGCCAATTACTTCCCTGATGGCGGTTATGACATTGTTGAAATGCCTTGGTATTCTGACTACAGCGTGGGTGACACAAAGGTTCACTTTGTGCCAGCTCATCATTTCAGCAATAGAATAGTCGTGCCATTTATTACCAATGACGATGACGAAACTCTCTGGGGTGGATGGCTGCTTGAGAATGGCGGTAAAAAGGTATTCTTTGCTGGTGATACTGGCTACTCAAACCACTTTAAAGACATTCATAAAGCATATGGTGATATTGACGTTTGCCTCATCCCAATCGCATCTTATCACCATGAGGAGTATGGCAACTGGTACCGGAATGTGCACCTAACCCCAGAAGATGCGCTAACAGCTGCTAAAGATATGAATTGCGGCGTGATAATTCCATGGGGTTATGGAAATGCCAGTTGGAAAATGGGCGATCATACCTCGCATTCTGCGCTTTTTAGGTTACTGCATATGCAAAAGCAACTGAATAGCCAAATCCCTTTATACATCCTTAATGAAGGTGAAAAAGTAATTTTATAGAGCTACAAAGCTAGCGACAAGCATACCTGTCGCTAGCTTATGCTGAATTTTACAAGCGCTTATTCAACTTCCCATGCCTTTAAGGTATCGCCTAGTAATTGCTTTCGCCAACCTTGAAACAGGTCAGGTTTTATCATTGTTTTCCTTTGCTCAGAAGACAACTTCCAGTTCCAACTAATAACTTGGTTAATTTGCTTTTTAGATGCAACTACATCCACTGGAATATCGTGTTTTTGCGCTTCAGCAGAAATAAGCCCCTTAATATCTTTCGCAGCTTTTTTGTATCCCGCAAAGTCAATCAGACGTTTTACTTTTGAAGGCAGCGCATCTTCTGAAACAGATTTTCCAGCCTCAATACAGGCTAATATCTCTTTACCTGAACGGTTTACTTCCATGGCCTCGACTTCAGGAATATTACGCATACTTGCGAGCGAGGATGGTCGTCTCTTGGCAATTTCAACCATGTTCAATTCTTTCAAAATAAAGTTTACTGAAATATTTTTCTTTTCAGCCTTGTTAAGTCGCCAAGCAGCTAGTTCTCTCAATACCGCCAAATCTCTGCCACGGAGTTGCCATACGTTTTTAATATTTAGATATAGGTACTCGTCTGGAGTGCGAAACGCTCGCTTTTGGGAAATCAGCTTGCTCTCTGAAATTACAATATCGATGAGTCCTCTTTGCTGAATTTTTTCCAATATACTTTCATAGCAAGGTAGTAGATAAAATACATCTGCCGCTGCGTACTCTAACTGCTTACCAGACAGTGGCCTTTTTAACCAATCCGTGCGCGACATGCTTTTATCAATCTCAATATCAAGTAGGTTTTTCACCATGTTGGCAAAGCCTACACAATTACCTTCGCCTAACAGTTGCAGTGCAAATTGAGTGTCGAATAACGGTGTGGGGCAAATACCGGCAAAATTCTGAAATACTTCAATGTCTTCAGATGGAGAATGTATAACTTTCATTACATCAGAAGCAGTAAACAGCTCCCAAAGCCCTGCAAAATCGAGTTGAATTAAAGGGTCTATTAACGCCAAATGCTCGCCATCATAAACCTGAAAAAGCGCGCTCTCTGGATACAAAGTTCTGCGACGCATAAACTCGGTATCAATTGCCAATACTTTAGCTTTCGAGATTAACTTTATAAATTCATCTAATTCAGTTTGATTCTGAATAAACCGATACTGCACATTTACTCCTTCGCTATAGCGAAAAAAACCGGCTTTCGCCGGTTTTTCTTATTTTAACGCCCTACGTAGTATTTTTCCTACATTCGTTTTTGGTAATTCATCTCTGAATTCAACCATTTTAGGAACTTTGTAGTTTGTTAGATTCTCACGACAATGCGCTATTATATCTTTTTCTGACAAAGATTGGTCTTTTCTGACAACAAAAACTTTTACTTGTTCGCCACTTACCTCATGCGGGACACCAATCGCTGCTACTTCAAGCACTCCATCATGGCTTGCTACCACTTCTTCAATCTCGTTCGGGAACACATTGAAACCCGAAACCAAAATCATATCTTTTTTGCGATCTACAATATAGAAGAAACCTTCATCATCGTAGGTTGCAATATCACCAGTTGCAAACCACCCATCTTGTAGACACTCAGCAGTAGCATCAGGGCGGTTATAATAACCAGCCATAACCTGCGGTCCTTTTACAAGTAATTCACCTGGCTCACCTTTCGGTGCTTCTTCGCCATTCTCTAACACAACTTTTAATTCGGTACTTGGCGCAGGCAAACCGATTGAACCGTTGTAACCATCAAGATCAAGAGGACAAATCGTGACTAGAGGCGCACACTCAGTTAGACCATAACCTTCAAGTAAACGTGACTTTGTTACTGACTGCCAGCGCTCAGCAACTGGACGCTGTACAGCCATACCACCGCCCAAGGACACTTTCAGGTTTGAGAAATCCAAATCTGCAAAGCCATCTGTGTTCAGCAAGCCGTTAAATAGCGTATTTACACCGGTAATAACGGTAAACGGGTATTTTGCCAAATCTTTTACGAAGCCAGCCATATCTCTTGGGTTTGTGATCAATATATTGTGACCACCATACTTCATAAAGGTGAGACAGTTAGCTGTTAGAGCAAAGATGTGGTAAAGCGGTAGTGCAGTAATAACCACTTCTTTACCCTTATCAAGTACTTTATCTAAGCAACCAGATACCTGCTCTAGGTTTGCGACCATATTCCCATGCGTCAACATTGCGCCTTTAGACACACCTGTTGTACCACCTGTGTATTGCAAAAATGCCAAATCGTCTTGCGATACTTCTGGTTTATTATAACCGCTAGGATCTGCTGATATAACTTGTGCAAAAGGAATTGCATTAGGTAGATTGTATGCAGGAACCATCTTTTTAATTTTTTTGACGACAAAGTTCACTAGGTGCTTTTTAACACCACCAAGTAAATCACCTATCTGTGTCAAAACGATATGTTTAACGTTCGTTGCGGGCAGAGCCTTTTCCAAAGTACTTGCAAAGTTTGCTAAAATAAAAATCGCTTTTGCTTCTGAGTCATTTAACTGATGCTCCAGCTCCCTCACTGTGTACAGTGGGTTCACATTAACAACAGTACACCCTGCACGTAAAACACCAAGTATCGTGATTGGTGTTTGCAATAAGTTAGGCATCATCACTGCAACTTTGTCGCCCTTGCCTAATTTAAGCGTATTCTGGATATAACTCGCAACTGCTTTAGTTGCACTATCAATTTCTTGATATGTAAGTGTCTTGCCCATATTCGAATATGCTGGTAATTGAGCATAATTCGTAAAACTTTCGTCTATTAATTCTAGCAGCGAGTTGTAGTGCTCTGGGTCAATCGTTGCCGGCATGCCTTCTGGATAGCGCTTTAGCCAGATTTTTTCCACTCTTAGCTCCTGTATTCTCGTTCTTTTTTTATATTTACCTTAAAGCAAATAAGGCACTTAAACAATTGAGTAAATACTCTAAACGTTGGATATTCCCATATTTCAAGCAAAGTTACAATCAACAAGCGCCTTGCTTTTCGATATGAGAGACTATCTCTTTAAGTATTTGTTTTGGGTTTTCCATATGGCAATGATGTCCCCCCGCCACTTCGACTACCCTAACTCTATCAAAACATGAAAGAAATTTTCTCATATTATCACGCATCTGAGGATATCCATGTTCAGGTAAGATAAGCATAGTGTCTACTGAAATTTTATCTAATAAACTGTATGCTTGTTCCTGATTAAAACGCATAGTAGATGGTAGTTTTACTCTAGGGTCAGAAGTTAACGCATACTGGCCGTTTTCGCACTTTATGCTGCGTGACATTAAAACTTGTGCAAGGCTTTCATCAAAATCTGACACACTCGCCCTCGCTTTGATAATACTTTGCCTATCGTCAAACCATCTCGTTTCCTGACTAGAAGCGCGGTCCCGAGCGCGAAAAGCTTTCAGAAGATTTTGTTTTGCACTTGCTGAACCTTGGTGTATTAAACCAACACCATCTATTAGCCCTAAACTCAGTACCTTATCAGGATACAGACTTGTAAACAAATTTGCGATTAACGCTCCCATCGAATGCCCAATAAAATGGGCTTCTGTGATATTTGCGGCTTTCATAAAGCGAATCACATCATACACATACTCTACAAAATAATAGCCTGCGTCTGTTGATTTCCAGTTTGATTGCCCATGTCCCGGTAAGTCTAATAGATACCATGTGTAATTGTCTCTTTCACTTTGAGCTAGCTCGCCAACTAAAGGTTGATAACTATTACCATTGTCAAGCCAACCATGTAGGCAAATAACTGCAACACTGCCTTTACCTATTTGCTGCCAAGCGAAGCCCTCTTCAAAATAGTCTTTCATCTCGTTTTTTTTATTAATCAACATTTAAAGATATTCATCACATCCACATTTCGCTATGATCATACGCGATAAAATCAGAGCGGATAAGCAAATAATCAAAATTGTTCACTCACTTAGATATTGATAACTAAAGGTGTGACAAATTTACGCTTGTACAATTAATCGCTCACAATCAAACACGGGAAATCGAAGGAATTACTATGTCACGCAAATTAACGGCCATTGCAGCGGCAATATCCATATTTGGCAGTGGTCAACTGCTTGCAGCACCAAAAAACATCATCTACATGATTGGTGACGGTATGGGTCCAGCTTACACTACTGCGTATAGGTACTATAAAGACGATAAAAACACCAAAACAGTAGAACCAACGGTTTTTGACTCAATTTTGGTTGGTATGGCACACACATATCCTGATGACAATACGGTTGTCACGGACAGTGCCGCAGGTGCAACAGCGCTAAGTACTGCAATAAAAAGCTACAATGGTGCAATTGCAGTCGATACTAATAAAAAGCCATTAAAAACAATGCTGCAAATGGCTAAAGAGCAAGGCAAAACAACCGCCTTGGTCGCAACTTCTCAAATTAACCATGCAACACCAGCAAGTTTTGCAGCGCACAATGAGTCCAGACGTAATTACAATGAAATTGCTGACGACTATGTCGACGTAAAAGTGAATGGCAAATTACCGGTTGATCTTATGCTTGGTGGTGGCACCAAGTACTTTATCCGTGATGACAGAAACCTTATCTCCGAATTTAAACGCTCTGGGTATCAATACGTAGACCACTTAAGTGCACTCAACACGATAGAGGCAATTCCTGCTATTGGGTTATTCGCAGAAAAAGGCATGCCTTATGCTATCGATAAAGACCCAGAAAGATTGACCCAAATGACCGAAAAAGCCCTATCTTTACTGGACAAAGACAGTAACAAGAAAGGCTTTTTCGTCATGATTGAAGGTAGCCAAATTGACTGGTGTGGACATGCAAACGACATCGCTTGTGCAATGAGAGAGATGGACGATTTTGCCAAGTCTATTTCTTTGGCTAAATCTTATGTTGACCAAAATCCAGATACGCTATTGGTGATTACAGCTGATCACTCAACTGGTGGGCTGACTCTGGGTGCGGACGGTGACTATCGCTGGGAAAGAGACGTGGTTGCCAATGTAAAAGCATCAGTAAAACATATCACTAAGGTACTGAAAGACAGTAAAAATGTGAAGAAAGATTGGGAATCACTCACTGGTTTGAAATTTAGTTCAGATATAGAAAAAGCGCTAAAAGCGGCTAAATCTGAGGGAGATAAAGCCCTGTTTTCATCAATAAACAAATTTATAAATGAAGCAAGCTTCACTGGCTGGACAACAGGAGGTCATACCGCTATTGACGTTCAAGTTTTTGCTCATGGTGAAGGCAAAGAGCACTTCATTGGTTCGCAAAATAACACACAAATAGCCGAAAAACTCATTTCATTTATAGAAAAATAATAAAAAGGGAGCCTGCAGTTAAGCAGGCTCCCTTTGTAGGGTAACGTATAGCTATGTTCTGCGCAACTAAATC
>NZ_AUYB01000157.1 GCF_001625655.1 Pseudoalteromonas luteoviolacea DSM 6061
AAAGGTGAATGATGCCGCGCCTTTTTCCGTGTTTGAGTATGCTGAGTCGCCAAAAGCAACGCTATGGCCCGTGGGAGCTTGCGTGTCTAAAGTCAGTGACAAGCTTCCCGCCGCGTTCGTAGTATTCCCCGCATTGTCAATAGATTGCGCCGAGATACTGTGGCTTCCAGCCTGTAAAGTAGAAGCTGTGATACTCCAAGTACCCCCTGACACCGTGGTGCTACCAATGTTGCCATCTAGATTGGACGAGAGATTAATCGTATCTCCGGTTGTGCCAGTGCCTGTAATGGTTGGGGTCGTATCATTGGTAATGTTATCTGTATTTGACGAACCAGAATCACTACTCGCAGATAGATCCGGAGTACTTGGTGCGTTAGGAGCGGACGTATCGACGGTTACGCTCAAAGCACTAGATGCACTACTCTCATTACTGCTCGCATCAGTTGCTTTGGCTGTAATGGCATGGGTAGTTGCAGACAATGCACTTGTGGTAATTTGCCAGTTTCCACCAGTTGCGGTTGCACTGCCAATAACAGTATTACCAGTTTGGTCACTATACAGTCTGACTGTACTGCCAGACTCGGCAGTGCCGCTAAAAGTAGGTGTTGTATCAGACGTATAATTGTCTGAGTTTGAGCCACCAGTGTCTGAGCCAGAGTCTAAATCAGGCGTCGACGGTGCATTTGGCGCCACATCATCAGACACTGTTACAGTAAACGATTTTTGGAATGTCGTTGTTCCATCATTAGTTTGAAGGCAAACAATGTAGTTACCTGCAGCAAGCGCTGCTTTAGTTTGCAAATTTGAGCCGCTGATCTGAAAACTGCTGTTTCCAGAATTAGCAGAGCAGGTTCCACTGGCGCTGCTGCCACTGGTGACCAGAGTATATGTATGGCTATCGCCGCTATCCAAATCAGTCGAAGAAAGACTACCGACATTAGTCGCTGAGCCAGTTGCTGACTGATTAATACTGGTGGCTGAAAGAGCAATATCAGTTGGCGCATCATTTTGCGCTGTAATATTGACCACAGCTTGGTTTGTACCAGTACTATTTGAAGTGCCATCATTAAATGTGTAGTCGAGTGTGACATTCGAAGGTGGATCTTCGGAGGTATTGGCGTAGGAAATAGACTGAATAACACCATCTACAATTGCTGAAGTAGCGCTGGTATTAAACGTCAGCACCAAAGTACCCGCCGAGTTTGTGGTCACAGTACCCACACTCGTGCCATTGTAGGTAAACGCGTTGCCTTGGGTCAGGGTACCAAGTAGATTCAGATTGGCAAAGACATCTTGAGCATTGGCACCGCCATTTCTCACAATCGTTAAAGAACCATTATTATAATTTCCAACACCACCATTGAGTGCATCAAGCTCCGTATCAGCAACAGTAGCATCGCTATCAATGGCGACCGCAGAGCCATTTTCAGTAAAAGTTGATAGTCCATTTAAAGCGCTGAAAGTAGGTTTGTCATTGGCCGCTATCATTGTAATAACAGTATTTGCGCCACTGTCGGCAACAGTAAAGTCTAAACTTGCACCAGGCGAATTAGTTAAGCTCAAAGCTGTCTCAACACTGGCGAAATCCGTTGCATCGGTATCAACTTGTAAGGTGCTATTGCCGTTAAAGCGCACATTGCTTGTGGTCAAGCCCGTCACACCCGTTATGGTAATAATATCGCCAACCGCAAGATCAGCAATGGTATCGCCATTCAGATCTGAAGCACTGCCAATGAAGGTATCGTTGCCCCCATTACCTGTCATCGAATCTGTTCCAGCTCCCGGTCTAATGGTATCCGCGCTGTCACCACCGGTTATCGTATCATTACCCGTTAAATCTGTTGCAGAGATCACCAAGCTATCTCCAGCTAGTGATGCTGCATTAATTGTGACGCCAGCATTGATTGCAGAGCCTGATGAGTTGGTAACCGTGACACTGCCACCATTTGACGAAAAATTGTCTGGGATAGTGACAGAAAAAACACTGTTTGAACCCAAGGCTATATTTTCAATGCTGGACACACTAGTGGAGCTAAAATCAAAAGTCCCGCCACTAACCAATGCCAAAGCTTCACTTCCCGCGGCGCCATTTATGGCAGTCGAAAAGTCACTGACATTTTGTGCGTCAATAGTCACCGTTGCACCACTTGTCAGAGACAATGTACCTACATTACTGAAAGTGGCACCCGTCGTATTTGCTCCATCACTGGCTAATACAAGATCTGCCGCTGTTCCTTGACCGGTGAGACTGCCAGTAAAAGATTGTCCCGCAATATCAAAGGTAACGGCATCTGTCACCGACGTTGCTGTCACATTGGTCGTCACACCAACGGTTATCGTGCGGGTATTCGTTGAATCATCACCGACAGTATAATTCTCAATTCCTGACAGCACGGTAAAATCACCATCGCCGGAGATAATAATGGTTTCTGTGCCACCAGCAGTAATTGAACCACTAAAGCCTTGATGTTGCGAAGCAGTCATAGTGACTGATGCACCTGCGGCGAGCGACAGATTAGTGACATTTGAAATAGTTGCACCGCTAATATTAGCGCCATTAGACATACTCAACGTATCAGCGGCAGTACTGTTCCCCGATATCGTGCCGGTATAAGTCAGTGTCCCCACATCGAACGTAACTGCATCCGTAGCACTTGTAGCCGTTACAGTATGCCCAGCCGCAGAGATAGTGACAGTTCTCGTATTGGTTGAGTCGTCTCCAAACACATAATTTTCGATGCCCGAAACCGTGGACACATTACCATCTCCGTTTACTGAAATGGTTTCGGTACCCGCAGCTGTCACCGTACCCGAAAACTGTGATAATTGCGACGCGCTAAATGTGGCTGATGCACCACTTGATAAAGTTAGATTTTCAAATCCAGATACAGTCGCGCCTGAAATGCTTCCGCCATTTCCAACGGACAAAGTGTCAGTACCTGCCCCACCGGCTATAGTGCCAACGGCGGTCAAAGTACCTATATCGACAGAGTCATTGTTTCCACTACCCGTGATATTTTGCGCAGCTGCACCCAAAGTGAATGAGTTAGCCACCGACAGAACATAGGATTCAATGGCTGCATTTCCAGTTAAACCATTCGTTGCTGCTGAAATGGTTATTGTGTCTGTGCCTGATGCAGTCATAGAACTAAAGCTATCGTGTTGCGCTTCAGTCATCGTCACAGAAGCGCCAGACAGTAACTCTAACACTTCAACATTAGACACTGTCGCGCCCGAGATATTTGCACCATTTGAGAGCCTTAAAGTGTCTCCAATTCCACCGCCGGCATTCAAGGTCCCCGTCACAGTTAATGCCGCGGCATTTATCGTATCGTTACTGCTGCTGCCTGTTACATTTTGCGAAGCACTGCCTAGGGCAAAGGTCATGGCAGCCCCAAGCACGTAGGTCTCGATGTCGGCATCGCCTGTTAAAACCCCATTACCATTGGCGCTAGAGATAGTAAATTGATTGGTGTTAATACCATTTATCGTGGTAAACGACTCGTGCTGGGTTTCACTGAGCGTCAAATTACCATTATTTGCGGCTGCTAAAATCTCAAAGTTAGTAAGTGACGTTAAGCCACTGATATCTACTCCATCTGCAACATTTAGGGTATCGGTACCACCTCCGCCATCTGCTGTTGAGCCAGATGCATGTGATGTTTGTGCAATAGTCAGTGACTCATTTTCACTGCTAAACTGAATTGCAGGGTTTAAATTAGCGCCAGTTGTGGTATTGAACGATGCTGCTGACGATGCCGTTGAAGTAACATTTGTAACACTCACCGTTGAAGTACGAGATACACTATTGTCCGTACCATCATTGACAACTACAGTGACTGTTCTTGCCGTTGTGTTAGGCGTAGAGGATGTATTGTTGTACGTAATGGCATCTAAGAACGTTTGTACTTGGCTCAGTGTTGCCGTTGCGCCAGTTATAGAAATGGTATCTTGCAAAGTAATGTCAGAGGCACCACTTATGCCATTCAACGCATTTTGCGCAGACGCAGTTACATTTAACCCCTCTGACGCGCCATCTTGGTCATTTGTCAGCGAAACAGTGATAGTTTTAATCGTGTCCGACTCTGCATCTGTTACACTGGCACTGTTGGTGATGCCAACTCCGCCACTTCCCTCCGAAAAAGCAGATGCTCGATTATTGCCTCCAGCACCTGTGTCTAAATCAACAACTGGCGCTGTATTTGCAGCCGTCACCGTAGCCCCAACATTAAAGGTGTAAGTCCCCTCATTTGGGTCATTGCTAGTGATGGTAACCGTGGCTGTCGGCGAGCCCACTGTTGTCGGATCAAGCTGAACCACAAATGTCGTACTGGTCACCCCGTTGAGAGAGCTTGCTCCTGGCTGACTTGAAATAGAAAAATCACTAGACGCCGAAATGCTCACCAAGGGTGAACCACTCAAAGTCAGTGTAGAAGCTGCGATTACATTTTCTATCGTAAACGTACGTGTAAAGTTACTACCACCCGTTTGGTGTGAGCCAAAATCGGTATGATTACTGGCACTCAGAGAGGTTGTTCCCGATGTAATAGATTGACCATTACCTTTTAAGTTAATATCAGGATCAGGTGCAGCCGCGGTACAATCATTGGTGTCTGGGTACCACACTCCAGGACCCGGGCCCGCTTCACAGCTTGCCTGACTACCATACGCTGTGGTACAGCCAAAAGTCACTTGGCAAGAAGCGGCCAGCTCTTTGGCTATGCTGACTTCACCACTAACTTGGGTAGTATGCATTCCTTCGCTCTCAAGCAGCCCTTGCTGTGCTAAAAAGTCTAATGTTGCAGATCTTGCTTTATCTTCAGTTACTTGAGCGCTATTTTGATTTGCAATATCAAAGGTATCATCTTTGTGTACACCATTGTCTCTTACCTGCTGAAAATAATATTCATCTCCAGCTGCTATTGACCTGAGCGTTGGCACTTCGTGATCGATTTTAAAATAACTATCTGAGATACTTGGAGTTTGATCCGCAACGACAAGCGACGGGATCATCACCCCTAAAATTGATGTCGCCATATCTAGCTTTTTCATTACAGAACCTCCTGAGTGTAGTCATACAAATGCGCAGAGATAGCATCATCTCCACTTATCATCTCGGGATATGTGGTGTTTGGTATGATGCATAAGTCATATAATTGGCTCACATCGCCTTTAAACTTTAAATTGGATAACACGGCACCCGTGTGTTTATTGATTACCCAAATACCGCATACTGTATCGCGCTCAGTGTGAGACGCTGACAAAGGAATATCACTCACGGCTTTGGTTGCACGAACGTGACTTGTAGCGACTAACATAAGATCACCAAAAAAAGTTAATCCACGAGTGAATCCTGGCAAAGTCACAATAACTGAACGTGTTTTTGTTGTGGGGTTATAGCTGACCACTTCACCGCAACCTGAGTTACAAAAGTATACTAAGCCTTCATGGCATCTAGGCGAGTGTGGCATCGAGAGGCCATCTAGCAAGATTTCATTTTTTTCTACATCTATCAAGGTACCGTTAAGCTCGGTCCGCCAAGAGTCTTGCTGATCTTTAGTATTGAATGTTGTTACATATCGTGGTTTGCCATCTAACATAGCCATGCCATTGAGGTGGCAGCGATCTTCAGGGCGCAATTCACTGATAAAGTGAGGTTTCCAACGTGCAGTAAATCCGTTCTCGGAAGATAATGTCGCTAAACATGAGAAGCTAGAATTTACCACCCATAAACCTTCGTCTCCCCATGCTATATCGTGGGTATTTAATGTACCTGTGGTAAGCGATGAGCGCTCAGTAAATAAGACATCACACTGTTTAATGGCGCTGATTTGCTCGCTTCTAAGCTGTTTGAAAGTCGTTGTATCACGCTGCTCA
The DNA here is from genome assembly GCF_001625655.1 of Pseudoalteromonas luteoviolacea DSM 6061. Classification (GTDB taxonomy): domain Bacteria; phylum Pseudomonadota; class Gammaproteobacteria; order Enterobacterales; family Alteromonadaceae; genus Pseudoalteromonas; species Pseudoalteromonas luteoviolacea. Next base: position 5,878 of record NZ_AUYB01000157.1, read on the forward strand.
TCACGAAGCTTAGTAGCCAGAGCATCAAGGTCGTCAAGATTACCGCTCACGACACTGCTACGAGACATGTCACTTGCTTTGAAGTTAACAATGCGGTTGACCGTACTCACTAGAAGTCTATCTTCGCTGACACTTAAGCCCATCGGTCTTACAAACTTTTTAACGCTACAATTGAGCGTGTCAGCTCTACTTCTCAATAGCATGAGCGCATGAGACTGATAGCTCGAGACGACCAAAGAAATCCCCAGCGCTTGGAGGATCTTAGGAAAGTTCTCGCTGTACTCACTGGCAAAGTTTAAATTTACGAAGTCTCGTTCGTCACTCGTGCTTCCGTAGCCTTGTTCCTGATACCCTTGCATGTCTTTACTCCTTAGCGAATAGCTGGTAACAGCCACCCAACAATCAAACAAGCTTTATTTTAATTTTTATTTTTTAGTCCAATCTCACTGCTTGAGAGACCACACCCTAACAAGTACGAAATCTCCCCTGTCACCATGGCTGCGGCAGAGGAAGTACCACTTTGCACAATATGTGTGCGATGTTTTTGTGGTAAAAAGTTTGCAGGCGCATATAAGTCAACGCACCTACCGTAATTTGAATAAGACGCCATAGTCCCATCTTGAGACAATGCACCTACTGTTGTAACACCTTCAATTTCCGACAGCTTATTGGCTACACAAGCATCTTCTGCATGATTACCCGCAGACACTACAACGTAAGAGACCCCACCATAATCCAAACCGTCACGTATAACATCGGCCAAAAGCTGAGAAACAAAAGGTAAAGTCCAGCTACTATTGATTACGTCTACTTTCATTTTTTGAGAAACACTAAACGCAAGAATCATCGCAGAGTTAAGGGTACTAGCTTGCCGAATAGCAACTAACTCCGCGACGGCTTGCTCGTCGGTGCTATATTTGGACAGAAGCTGGTTGGCGATAACCCCAGCCACCATATTGCCATGCCCTCGTACATTGCTTTGGCGATTAAGCATGGCCTGCTGACGATCAGCATCGTAATCTAGTAAAACTTTAAAAACAGAAAAGTGCGGTTTAGACAAATCAAAGCCGTCATCAATAATCGCAATACGCTTGGTTGTTGGCTTAATGCCACATTGCGCAGTTTGCAAACGCTCAATATCTAATTTTTCGGTATTCTCAGTATCATTATTGACCATTTTTTTTGCGGCTCGCACAATGGCGAAGTCTGGCTGTACAGCCATCATATTTGGCAAGTTCTCAATTAGTTTATAACTTTTAGTAAAAGATGCAGAGATTGGAGATATTAAAATGACTTCGCTATCGTGAAGCTCAGCAAGTACTTGTACCTTGCCCAATTTTTTTAAGCTATCAAGTACAGTTTTTTGATTTTTCGGGGCTTGGACGATGATTTTACCATTAAGATAAAACTGAAAGCCGATGTTACTGTTGTATATATTTTTCTGGTTTGAGGGTGATAATACAATCGACTGTTCGTGGTTTTTAAACGTAACAAAAGGTACATGGGAGTTATCTTGTGCAATAACTCCCAAACTTAAAAGCATAACGAAACACCAAAACAGTTTCACTCCCTGTGCACCCTTTTTAACTGCGAGGAGGAAAAATACCATCTATGCATATACAAAACTGTATTGCTAAGTATGGCTGTCTATTTTCATGCGCCTGATTCTGCCCATTGCTTAATACAGCTTGAGGATTCAAATAGATGTTTGAGCCCCCCAAGTCATCAGAAGAATATACCCTAGCAACCCCACCAGTTGTCGCTCTTGCAGCAGAAAGTAACCCAGTCCCATTGGACCTATCAACAAGACCATCTTTAATGGTTTTGCCCGCATATAACTCGTGAGTATGTGAAGGTAGCTGACTTTCCATTAGCACAACATCGGGTAGTCCAACTCTATCACCTAAATCTCCCGGTGACAGACCAGGACCGGTACCAAACATCGTTGGGCTTCTGCCCTGTAAATCTGGCATTTGCATATTCGTTTGACCATTGCCGCCATAAGTAGTACCAATGACCGCAAACAACGCTTGATTTTGTGATATATCAACAAATTGCCCGTTGCAGAATGTATAACCAACTGGAGCGAAGGTATAAGGCAACATATCAACCTGACCAATAAATGGATCCATTTTAGTACTCCTTTTAGTTGCGAGACGGGTATAAACCGTTCATACAAATGATAAAACCGAGATATAGCATGGGCATTCTATTTTCATGTGGCTCGTCATCACCTGTAGTACCTATTGCTCGATCGCTAAATGGGTTGGTTTCTAATCCGGCCGTTGAGTCTGGTAAAAAATGCAATTCACTCCCGACATAAGACTGCCCTTGTACAGGTGCTTGTAGCTCCGAAGTCGCACTGGTGACTTGCACTGTGTGACTATGCGCTGGTAATTGCTCTGTTGATAGAACAACCTGTTCAATCCCAAAACGCTGGCCTAAAACTCGATTTGTCAATCCTGGCCCTTGGCCATCTCCCACTGGGATTCGCCCACGCATGTCAGGTAGTCCATAAGTACTGCGGCCGTCGCCCCCATAGTTTGAACCCAATAAGCTAAACAAGGATTGATTGTCTGTTATTGCTTGTAGCTGACCTGCACAGTAAGACCAGTGGTAGGGAGAATACACGCCTGCAAACATGCGAATTTCCCCTAAATATGCATCACTCATATTCTGCTCCTTTGCTTAGTTTCTTGGCGGATATGCACCATTGAGTGCAATGATAAAGCCGATGACAGTAGTTGGTTGCATATTGGTATGTGGCGCATTTGACCCCACAGTGCCCAGACTCTGAGAAGACAACGTATCTAACCCCCCTGAGTTGTCTGCGTAAAATTCCTTCACCCCTGTAGGAAACTGCGTATTTGCAGTCGATATAGTGTATCGAGCAGTTGGGGTTGAGTTACTAAAAGGCAAAAAACTATCGCCTTCTAACGAGTTAACTTGGAAATCATGATTGTGCCCCGTTTGGGCATTAGTCAATGTCACGTCTTCAAAGCCACTTTTCTGACCTTGTTGAACAATGTCATACTTACCTTGATAGACAGGTGCACGTCCGCGCATGTCCGGCAAACCAAAGTTCGTACGGGCATCGCCACCAAATGTGTCCCCGAGTAATGAAAATAGTGCTGGATTATCATTTACAGGTATCAATGCACCATTGCATGCAGCCCAGTGAACTGGTGGAAAGTTAAAGGCAATCATTTGCACCATGCCTAAATACGGATTAACCATAAAAACCACTCCTTACTTTTGACTTGGGTTTAACCCACTTCTTGATTGCGCTTGCGAGAAATTATGATCTGATATTTATCAACATCATGAATGCTCATAAACATCGGATATTCACCAAACGCACTGTGCTTAAACAGGTAAGTGTCTTGAGGAAGTTGGTTTTTAGGATCTCCAATCAACGAAATACTAAAAGATGAAAACTCTTCTGTATCTATTCTGCCTTTCTCGACCTTTCTGATCTCTAACTTTCCAACTTGCTGTTCATTTTGCAAAGAGAATACATTGACCTCTTCACCAACCAATGAGTGCATCAGTTCTTGCGTGACTTTTTCCATTTATTGCTACTCTTCGTATTTTGATTAACAGAGGGTTCATCAACAGATGAATCCGAATTAAACGCCTACTATGCTCTTCATTGCAGGGGGATACCAAATCATTAACTCATAAGGAGGTTGAACCTCAGAGACTTGGAATCCGAGCTCAAGATACAAACGTTTAACGCTCAAATTGTGACTCAAAACAGTTAAGGTTAGTGGTACAGCCGATTGCGCAGCGCAGTGTTGAAAAGACTGAATAATAGCTCGCCCAAAACCATGACCTCTCGCAGCAATCAAAAAGCCGATATCTATCAAGCGAATTTCATTGTGGCCAAAATCTAACGTGGCTTTGCCTATGGGTTCATTATGCTTTTCAATGATAAAATACATCGCATTGGGATACTGAGCCCCATAGCCTTGGGTTTGCGCTTTAAGCTGCATATCAACAATAGACTCAATGAAGTCTTGTTCACCATCTATACACTGCAAGTCCTGTCTTACTTCTCTGTGCAGCTTTTCAATAAATGGTTTATCACTCGCTGTTGAAGGGCGGATGTGAAGCCCTTCTGGTATGGTAAATTGCACCATATTCCTTATCCTCTTTTGTGCATTTATTGAGTATATGCAGCTTTAAAATTTTTGCTCGGAACTTTTTATGATATTTTTCAGCCAATCTTCTACTTTACAGTCAATAACCAAATTGATTCTCGGTTCAGAGCCCAGATTGGATACGCTATGGACTAAATGTGCGTTCATGTACCACACATCGCCACGCGTCATGGGTACTCTTTGGCCATCTACAGTGAAGTCAACATCATCAATACCACTAATTGGTACATGTATTCTCGCTTCACCGTATTCCATTGAAACTTGATGATCGTTGTGCGGCAGTATCTTGCTACCACCTTGAAGTCTCATTAGCCGGATTGATTTCAAAGAACACTGAAACTGTTCGAGAAAATTAGCCAGTGTCGTTAGGTGTTTCATAACAGGTAAAGGTATAAAGTCGGCATCTGTTTGCTCAATTGAAAAGCACTGCAATATAGGGTGCGCATCAATATGCTCTTCTTTACTATAAAGCGGCAATACATCCCAAGAACCACTGAAGCAAGCCTGATTAACGTGCATATGCCACTGCGATTCTCCTAGCTTTTCAATTTCTGAACTGATGGCTTCGAGTTCGAAGTTTAAAGGCAACTTTGCAAACGCAATAGGTTTTTCAAGGCGACCTAATTCATTCCCCATACTTATCAACCCATAGGCTTTCCATACACATCAAAGGTATAAACAATATCTCTAAACTTGCCACCCAATACGCGAATTGTTTGATATCCATCAATAGAAACTAAGTTAGCTTGCTTTCCAAATGTTCTCGGCGCGTAGCTATAATGATAGACACCTTGACCATCAAACACTCTTACATCGTTCGAATGCCCATTTAATATATGGACTAAACCCCTCTCATCTGAAGTAATTGATTTAATTCCACTCAATTGCTGGGGTAAATCAATACCAAACTCGCCAAATATATTCTGTACATCACCATTAAAACCAATTGTATAAATTGAGTGGGTATTCCCGCTCGCAACAAAGATACGTTGACTTTTTTCGTCAACTGCAAAATCTTTTATATGACCAACAACCGGCGGAACAGGAATGGCTCTTGTTTTCTCACCTAGGCTATTAAAAATTGAAATTTCTTTTGATAGTTCGAACAAAATATAGACTTGATTTGAGTAGCGCCTAGCGATCACTGGCTTCAATGTAACTTCTACTGGTGTATTTTGAGGACTCGCAACTAATAAAGTAGGAAATTGAGATATTAGCTGACGTAAATCATCGCCAGATAATCTCTGAGTGTAGAGATCTAATCTGGTTTCATTTGACTTAGCCCATAGATACGCTGATGAAAAGAGCGAACTTGCTGCACACACGGATACTGATGATTTCAAAAATGAACGGCGCTTCATAACTAACCCTGTCTCTTTATTAGACGATTCAATCGATTATTACAAAATACAAAACAATAATAAATTACACGAGATTACACCAAACCATATAACTAATTAATTCATGGTAAATTTATTACCCAATTAACATTTAGCAACCCATTAGGGTAAGGAAGCATGAAAAAGCTTTCCTATACATAGCAACAATTTACAAAATCACAACCATGCGGTTGCGCTGAAAAAACTTGTTTACATGTCTGATACAACCATGTATATCTAAAAAATAATATGCATCACATACAACAAGGGATTGGAGCAATATATTCAATAATTCTGAAATAAAGAGTGTGTAAACTTCTTTTTTCATTGCTTCTTTGCCGGTCAATTAATACCAAAATTTAGGATAATTAATGTTGCGCCATTATTTCTTACTAGGTCAAAAATCGTATATTTTTTCGATGTCAAATTAAATAGAACTTGCCATCGTCATCTTTTAAAAAACGATGTAAGATTCGCACTGGCAAACAATTACAATCATATTCTGGCAGCAGATAAATAACTCGAAGAAATAAGTATCATGTCACTAACTCATTTTTCTGACCCATACATAGAAAACCGCTTCGACTCGACTCAATACGAGCTACTTTATAAAATTGGGGAAGGTGGTTTCGGCAAGGTATATAAAGCTAGAAATAAAAATACTGACCAAACTGTCGCAATTAAATTTTTGGCACTAGAGCCACACTTAGAAGAAGCTAAAAAGAAGCGCTATATAGAACGATTTAAACGAGAAACAGCGCTAAGTGGCCAATTAGAACACCCGCATATTGTTAGACTACTTGATAAGGGACAGGTTGATGAGCACTTACTATTTGGTGTTTTTGAATATGTAGAGGGTCAATCTCTACGTGAGTATTTAATGCAAGAAGGCGCATTAGATGCAGTCAATGCAACAGATATAATGCTACAAGTATTAGACGCATTAATTCATGCCCACAAAAAGGGCATTATTCACCGAGATATCAAACCTGCCAATATCATGCTTTCTCAGTCTGGGGCAAAGACCCATGCGAAGATTCTAGACTTTGGTATCGGTACACTCACCCAAGAAAACAGACACCAAGACTTCTCGACAATCACCCTAACACAAGAAACAATCGGAACCCCTTCTTATAGTGCACCCGAACAGTTAAGAGGCGAACCTGCATCTGAAAAAACAGATTTATACGTTTGGGGACTTGTTCTTTTAGAATGTTTAACAGGGATGCCTGCCGTCACAGGCTCCAGTGTTGCATCGATTTATCATAAACAATTGAGTGACGTACATATTCCTATTCCAAGTGCACTTTTAGGCCACCCTCTGTCGGGGTTACTGCGTCGAGTGTTACAAAAAAACGCCACAGAGCGCGTGATTTCTGGTCAGGAAATTTTCTCCGAGCTCAATTTAATGAACGTCTCTAACCTAGTAGGTATATTGGCAGATGTTCAAGCTCAACATGGCTATGATGACAATACTGTTGTACTAAGAAATGATGATCCAAATAGCCCACTTGTACATGACTACACAACCCTCACTGAACGCAAGCAAATCACTGTACTTGCCCTTAGATTGAGTGCTAAACGTCTAAATGACAGTGCAAAAGACTTGGACATCATAGACACCCTGTTTAAGTCGCAACGTAATCACTGTATTGATATTGCAACCCGCTTTGGTGCTTACCATGTTGGTAACCTAGCAGACACAATGCTGTTTTATTTTGGCTATCCGGTAGCCAGCGACAATGATACGAGGTTGTGTGCACGTACAGCCTTAGAGGCAATTAGTGAACTATCCAAGCGCAATGCATTGATGCAAGAAGCCCACGGAATTCAGCTTAATGCACACATTGGTATTCACTCAGGTATATTTGTTACATACGCAAATGCAGTTCCCGAAGGCAATGTTGCCAATACAGCAATGGACCTTTCCCGTCTTGCAGGAGAGCGCCAAATTCTTTGCTCTGCAGAGTCACGCGCAATTTTAGAGCCGTACAGTGACTTTGACTATTTCGATAATGTGCAACTTGGGTTGTCTTTCGAGCAACTCTCTATCTACAACCTAAAAGGCGAAAAACGTATTGAAGCCTTTGGTTTCATGCGCGGTACCAAAACAAATCATAAATTGATTGGTCGCCAATTAGAGTTGGATAAAACCTTGTCTGTGATTAACGGTGAAAACAATACTCGTATCGCGCACATATACGGCGAAGCTGGCATTGGTAAGTCCAGGCTCTTGCAAGAAGTAAGAAGCAATGCAAGTAAGTATCAGCATCTGGTAGCGCAATGTCTTCCTGAGCACCAAAACAATGCTTTGTACCCAATTCTAAACTTAGTTAGATACTTGTTCAACACTGATAACCAGCCAGCAACGAATATCATCCAATTATTCAGAGATATATTGAATGAATTTGGTTTAGCCTCTTCAGAGATAGATGCCACGCTCCCTGTGCTGATGGTTTGGTTAGCGATTCCATTACCCGACGAAATGCAGACGTCTTCTCACTCACCGGACGAACAAAAGTCTCTCTTATTTGCTGGTTTAAGTGCTTTACTGCTGTCTCGAAAGTCAAGTATCACTGAATTCAAGTTATATATTATTGAGGATATACACTGGTCAGACACAGTCACACTTGAGTTTTTGCGCCATTTTGCATGTCAGCTTCAAGATGGCAGTGTGATGATAAGCACCTCTAGGCAACCATGTCCAAATAGTTTACTTGATCTTACGCTTGTGGAAATTGAGCTGAATAAACTAACCACTAAAGCGACCGCCGACTTTATCGAGCAACTTTTTGAAAGTAAAAACGTTTCAGAAAATGTACGCTCTGTTTTGGTTAAACGCACAGACGGTATTCCGCTATTTATTGAAGAGCTTGTGGATATGCTAAAAGAAAAGCAGCTTATTCATGAGAGCAATGGCGCTATCACATTTATCAACCCAGATAAGTTAGAACAAGTTCCCAATAGCTTGCGCGAGTCCCTTCAACAAAAGCTGGATAACTTAATACACGCTAAAGAGACTGCCCAACTCGCAGCAACAATAGGTAGAGAGTTTGAGTATGAATTACTCATCAGTGCATCTTCATTGAGTGAAGACCAAATTCAAAACGACTTAAATGAATTACTTGAAAAAGAATTAATCATTCAACAAAGACGTGTTGATACAGATAGCTATATATTTAAACACGCTTTAGTTAGAGATGCAGCTTATGACAGCATGGACAACAAAGCAAAGACAGGTAACCATTTAAAAATTGCTCACACGCTGCAAACATTCGCAAACAACTTCTCTGTACAATTTGCCCAAGGTGAACACTTCGAGAAAGCCTTAGCATTCACCGATGCATTTAAAGTATTCCTAAAGGTGGGAAAAACAAGTACTTCAGAATCTCGTTTCCAACAAGCGCAAGTTGCACTTGAGAAAGCGAATAGCATTGCAACTGAGCATAAGTCTAAACTTGAGATTGCAGAGCAAGAGGTACTTGACCTGCAGCTCAGCCTCGCTAATTTTTACATCGGATTTAAAGGCTATGCCAGCCCAGAGGTGCATGCCAATTACAACAAAGCCATTGATATTGCGCAGAATATTGAAGGTACACCTGAGTTATCTAGAACCTTGTGGGGCATTGGAGTCTACTACATGGTTCGGGGTAATTTTGAGGAAAGTATTCAAACCTCGAAACAAGCTTATGAATCAACCAAAAGTATTGAAACAGTAGACCAAGTTGCTCTGAATGCACTTGTGGCGGGTTCTAAGCTTTGGTTGGGTCACTATGAAGAAGCTGAACAAGTTTATGAGCAGAATCATGCTTTATTTGATGCTGAGCTAGATGCCCAATTTAACCAAAATTATTCTTACAATATTGGTATCGCTGAGTTGAGCTACTATGCGATTTGCTGTGTAGAGCTTGGTAAAAAAGACCTAGCACTGCAATTGTCAGCAAAAGCTATTTCAACCGCTCAAGCTATTGGCAATGTATTTTCGCACTCCCACGCATTAACTCGAGGGGCATTAATTAAATCAATGCTTGGCGATACACAAGGTGCTCTCAAATACGCAGAGCAAGCTATCCAACTCACCAGCGAGCACAATATAGCACTTTGGAATATTGTCGCTAATTTGCTCGAACAATTCTTGTTAATTCAGTTGGGTCAACAGCGCTGTAGTGAAGCTTTAAATAAATGGATAAATGCCTACGAAAGTACAGGCGCACTCGCCAATTTACCTTGTTATTTATTGATGCTAGCCAAGGCAGAGCAGACTTTAGGAAACACTAACCAGTCTTCTGATGCACAAAATAAAGCTTTAGAAATCAGTCAAAAAACTGGTGAGACTTTTTACATGAACAAACTATTTGAACTTTAATAAGGCATCAAGTTAATGATAATAAAAGCAGCCATCGGCGCAGTAGGACTAGCAATAGGGGCAGCTAGTTTTGCAAACACCGATCAGCTACCCAATGATACATGTAAAGTCCCCTTTGATAATACACCCGTAGGGTGTTTCCCAGGTGCAATCTCGGCAGGTAGCAGCGAAAATTCGCAGGGCTTTAGAAACTATGCCGTTAAGCAGTTTTATGCGTTGAACTGGCCTGTAACGGATATCAGCAGCCGAGAGCCTGATCTATCTAAAAATCCCGCGCCTTTCGATATTAGTGTTTGGCAAACTTGGCAAACCAAAACTGATTTAACAAAAGGATCTAAACCTGTTTTAACAGCGCAAAATAAACAAGAAATTGCAGACATATTAAAGTCACTTAACATAGCCCAAAGTCAAACTTTCGCTAAACATTTAGAGTATCTGCATGACACTGATATTCCTGATCAGGATCACCAACCACTTGTCGCGATAGATAAAAGTAAATTGCACTTTGAGGTCTACTATAATGATGTTGCCGTCAATGACTTGAGTAATTTTGCTAAAAACAATTATCAGTTTACTACCGGTAGCACATCAGACGCTAAACGCGGTGCTATTGTTGCCAAAGGCGCTTGGAGAGTCATTCCAAAAAGTGAATACAGCACAATAGACCAATTCCATACTTCTTTAGCATGTATCTACTCTGACACTAACACATGTAACATTCAGGTTGTTGGACTCGCAGGGTTACACATAGCTAATAAAATGAACCCTCTTCAGTCGACAGAAACAAAGTGTGAAGGCCTAACGTGTAAAAACATCAAGATTTCTGAATGGTCTTGGACTACCTTCGAGCACTATCAAAATGCACCAAGTGTTGCTTCTAAAAGTGACTTTAGCAATATTGATAAAACGGTATCTTGGCTGTTATATGACAACAGTAAAATAGACCAGAACATCAAAAACTGTACTGAAGAAGAACTTCTAGCACTTGATAATGCAAATTGTGTTGTCAATCAAATACCAAAATCAGCGTCTACTTCTGCTCAGATTATTCGATTTCAGCCTTCAGACAGAAATTTTAAGGTAGAAAACCTTTCTGAGAAAGTCTGTAAAGGTTCAGGACTATCATCGCTCGACTATTCTAGCTGTCTGACAATTCTTGCTTATACCGAAACTCCAAATGTTTCTCCTTTACAAAATTATCGATTAATCGAAAACGTTTGGGTTGATACCAGAGGCAATATTCTACCTGCTTATTCTGGTAAAAATGCAGTTGATAAAATTATACGTAATTCGTCTATGGAGCCATTTGACCGCAGCGTGAGCCAAGACAATCTGGACTGTGCTGCTTGCCATAGACATGCCAAATATGACGGTATGTTTACCGTCCCCTCAATTATCAAAGGAGATAAATAATGACTACGGCGCTTATTAACGACTTATGCTGTATGCAACTACTTTACGCACAGGCAACTAAACCTGAGCTTAGACAAATTACTAACAGCATATACAGCACTCTTATCTCAGAGCCAGAAAACAGAGCAATTTTGAGAGATAAGTATTACATTCCAAATTCACGTGTAAGTGTTGTAAACACTACTGCTGAAATGTCTATTGAATATGCTGACAAACTAGTACAAATCAGTGGTTCTAAAGCAGCTGCTATCCTAGTAAATCAACAACTTGGTGAAGTTGCATACCGTTGTGTTTTCTCAGCAGATAGAACGCCTATTTTTGAACTAGCAGGCGGCGCTTCAGTACCTAGCAGTGCCCCAGCAGTAAATGAAGAGCAGCAAAAAGCGCTGGTTTTGACGTTATGGCACCTAGCTTTCAATGACAGCGATCGTGAAGAATTCTTAAACTCTCAAAACAAAGCGAGTGTTTTACAGAGCATTGAAGTTGATGGCAATTCAATAAATTCAGAGATTGCGACTTGGATTGATGCGCAAATCCAAGCTCAAAATATTACAGACCTAAAAGACTTTGTTGGTTTCTACCTATACAAAGCAACTTGGTAATATTTTTCCCCTTTGTTTAAGCTTAAACAAAGGGGTTTTCCCACTTTTATCCTGCTCACTAATCGATAAGTTCTTCAAAGCTCGGTTTGTAACTTAATCAAATAAAGTTTCAATAAAATTAAAAATATAAATACAACCAACCTATAAATGACTAAGTCCACCTTGTTTGATTTGCCAAGCTAATGTAGGTATTTCTCTCGATCGAAATAAATCATTTAATTTTAAAATCAATGATTTATAGATAAAAATCAAATAACAAGATTAATGATTTTACTATTCATCAAAACCTATTTATTTTAAGCTAGGCCATATTACCTAATACAATAAAACTGGAATAATAGCTTTTTTCATATCTCGCTGGTAGAAAAACAACTTAAGGCAATAAACACTAAATTGTTAATCAAGTGACCTACTCGAGATTCTCATATTAAATAGCATCAATACCTTTCACATAATGTCAATTTTAAAATCCGCTTATGGTACTTATCATTACTTTGTCATATCACACGGCCTTGTTGATCAAATAGACCTTTACTGACGGCCTTGTCA
>NZ_AUYB01000158.1 GCF_001625655.1 Pseudoalteromonas luteoviolacea DSM 6061
ATGATTATTTTCATATAATTTTATAAAGAAATAACAACACTTAACCATCTCTAAAATCTTTAATTAATAAAAGATTATATCGACCAAGTTCAGAATTTAATAAATTATGTATGTTCGCAATTGATACTCACTATCCAATGAGTAGCACGGAAGAATGTTGCTTGTAAGCTATAAATAATACACAAAGAGTTGTGGCGAATTTATATATAAAAACTGCCACAATATGGTCCAACTAACCCTCTAATTCAGCATCCACTCTTTTTTCGATTTTATGTTGATCTTCGGTTTGTCCATATTTCCAGTAACTGCTAATGTACATGTCATGTTTTTCTAGCTGTTTTTCTCTTTTTAAAAAGCGACGAATATCACGCATCGTTTCAAATTCACATGCACACCAAACATATGGTTTTTCAGGTAACCAATCAATCGACTTTATCGCGGCAAGCAATGAGCTGCTTTTGCCAGACGTAGTGTTAACCCGCCATATTATTTCCATATTGTCAGGTTTTTTCAGTGGATGAATATCTTCTTCACTTGTGACTTCAATAATGGCGTATCCCTGCGCAGTGGGTGCCAACTGTTCTAAATTACAGCTTATCGCTGGCAGTGCCGTCATGTCTCCTGCAAATATATACCAAGCGGCATTCGGATCAGCGAGTTTTGTCTCACCCGGGCCGCCAATGATAATTTCATCGCCAAGGGCTGCTTTGCTTGCCCAATCAGAGGCTGGAGAAAGCCCTCCTTTAGAGGTATGAAGTGCAAAGTCTATGGTCAGTTCAGCTGACGATTTATCAAATGCTCTAACCGTGTATGTACGCAGCATGATATTCTTTTTCGCGAGCTGCTCAAATGCTTCTTCTTCTCGTAGTGCTTTGCCTTGTTTAGTGAAAAGTAACTTTACATAACCACTTTCATAGCCTGAAGGAAAACGCTCTAAGTCTGCGCCACCAAGTACAACTCTTTTGAAGTTTGGCGTAAGGAGCTCTGTTCTTATTACCTGTGTCTTTCGATATTTACCAACTGCCATACATTAAACCTTTTTATTTTTACCTATGAGTAATACGTTTCACAGATAGAAATATTTAATAGCTGGCACTAGCTACCTTCAGATTTTGCACTTTTCATAATCAATTTCATCCATTGCTCAATCATTTTCTTTCTATGTGACTCGCGTATGGCAAACATGTACTCTGATTCTTTGGGTACTGTAATTTCTGGCAGTATTGCTTTAACTATATCTAGGCCAGTATTTTCTCTGGCAGTATGTTTAGGAAAGCTCAGCCTAAACTTTATATACTTATCCTCTGAGATGAATACATAAGCCTCTGAGTGATACTCAGCCTTGTTTTGCATTTGTATTGTAAACTGCGCCTTTTTCCCTACAAATTCTTTGCCTTTTGACTCAAAAGCAACATTTTTAGTAGCCTCGGGCTTTACATTTTTGTATTTACCCATTTTACTTGACGATTCAATTTCAGCCATGACATGTTGGAGTTCTTCAGACACCACTTCTTGGGTATCATCCCAACTTACTCTCGCTATTGGGTAAATATAAACAGTGACATAATCTTCAGGGAAATTTTCATCTATGTACTTAAGAGACATACCATATTCTGGCTGATCAAATACTTTTCGGTCCTTGAGCATCAACTCACCAGCAAGCTGCGGTGCAACTAAGTCTTTTTCATAATTACTTGCATTGTCAGGGCGGCTTTGCTGTTGAGTGGTTTGACACGCCGCTAAAAATAAAACTAAAGTCCCAATTAAAAAGTGATTTTTGAACATATTAACCCTTGAATAGCTATTTTTTTGAATAAGCAAGTAAATGTTTTAGAGATCATTATTAACATTGCAATATATAATAAACGAGCAAGATGATAAATCGGGGTGATAATTTTTTTAGATTATTTCAAAGTGGCGTCAAGGTTAAATCCTCAACGCCTATTTACTGACCGATTAGTTACAAATATTCGGCGAAGTAGTTGGGCAAGCGCAGCCCGTTAAGTCAGGGCTTTGACTCATACACGTCCCGTCATTGTATGTATTTGGTGCACAATCTCCCTGTGACGCAGTACACCCGCCATACGAAACTTTACCAACACCACCAGCAATGATTGGTGTTTGCTGTTTTGCCACTGCATTTTCATTAGTTAATTTTTTTAGATGTTTTTTATTTAACTTCATTATGATTTTCCTTATTAAGTGTAAGCTCACAGTAAAAATTAAAGAAAAATCAAACCTCAAACAAGCATTTTTGATCAAAAAATGTTCTTATCTACGGATGAAATGTGCAAAAACCATCCGGTCAAAGCCATACTTTTAGTTGACACCTCCTTATATCAGACTACAATAACCACATTCGAATGATGTTCGAATGGAGTTCATGAAGTTACGAATATGGAATAAAACATGGCACCAGCACCAAAATACGATCAGCAAACTCAGCAAAAAATGATCTTACAAGCCGCAGAGCAATGTATTAATGAGTCATCAGTTACAGATTTTACGATGGCCAAAATCGCCCGTGTGGCAGGTCTTTCGATGGGTTCAGTTTACAAGTTTGTTCAAAGCAAAGAAGACATAGTACTTGCTCTGGCTTATCAATCATTTGTCCACGTGTCTAAAATCTTTGACCAAGTATTAGCCCTTCCGATTAGTACACCTGAGAAAATTTTAGCTATCAGCCTTATTGCTCCACAAAAACTGCAATGTTTTGAATTTGATTATGAATTACAAACCTATGCCACTAATGAGGCCGTAATACGAAAAGGTTCGAATTATTGGACTGGTAAAATCATTGAAGCCAGTAGTCGCTGTGAAAGTTCATTCAAGCTAGCACTCACTGATGGCATTACTTCTGGTGAGCTCAAAGATGTACCAAATCTTGGAGAAGTCATTGAAGAAATTATTATTAGCGGCTGGGCCATGACAGTGGGCTATGAGCAAGTTCAACGCGTCCAGCAAACCAAGCAGATCATAGAGGGCACAGATTCTCTTCAACAACCTCTGGAACTTGGACATCCCATCATCCGCAGCTCAGTGCGTTTATTAAATAGTTATCCGTGGCAAAAACCACTGACAAATGAATCGCTTATCAACATTGAGCAACAACTTACTGCGCTTAACTTGCGCTAAACATACTTTGGAGGCCTTATGAACATTAAACGGTGGTTAAGTGCCATTTTTATCGTCCTAGTCGTTATCGCTGGTCTAGGGTTTATAAAATTCAAACAAGTGCAAGCAGCCATTGCATTTGGTGAGTCTTTCCCTGAGCCATCAGCTTCGGTCAAAAGTACCTATGCAGAACCAGCTCAGCACACTAACTATGTGAAAGTCGTCGGGCAATTACACGCAAGAAAAACAATCACAGTTAGCAATGAGTACTCGGGCTTAGTTACTTTTGTCGGCTTTAACCCAGGTGACATCGTGCAAGCTGAGCAAGTATTGCTTAAGTTAGACACAAGTATTGACGAGGCCAATTTACGAGCGGCAAAAGCACGCGTAAAACTTGCTAAATCAACTTATGCACGTGTTGTAAAACTGCTTGCGCAAAAGCGTATTAGTCCTGATGAAGTGGACAAAGCTGAAGCTGACGTTTCTGTCGGAGAAGCCGACGTACAAAACTTAGAAGCTTTAATTGCTAAGAAAACGATTCGTGCGCCTTTTGCAGGACAAACTGGTTTAGACCAATATCAAACAGGTCAGTTTATCGATGTAAACACCGCGATTACATCTCTAGTTGGCTTGGACGATGCAATCTGGGTAGATTTTCAAGTTCCACAAACACTAACGCAACCAACAATTGGTAGCGCAGTTAATGTTTCTTTTATCGAGGCAGAGCAAAGTAGCACACTCACTGCTACCGTCATTGCGAAAAATCCGAGTTTAGATATTAACTCTCGTCAGCAGAGCTACCGAGCTTTACTTACCAATCCAAACAATAAATACAGCCACAACCAAATGGCAACGGTGTTAGTTCCTACCGCGCACTTACAAGCAGTGATGGTGCCAACCAATGCCATTACACGTAGTCACTTTGGCGAGTTTGTGTATGTTTTAGAGAAAGACGAGCAGCAAAATTGGCGTGCCAAACCTGTCAAGGTGACGTTAGGTGACAAAGTTCAAGATCGCCAAATTGTTTTATCGGGCCTAAATGGCGGCGAATTTATTGCAAGTGAGGGGGCGTTTAAACTCAAAGAAAACCTACTGGTATACTATAGAGCAAAGCGCAGCGAGTGAAGATCAGAATGGAGCCCAGTAATGAGTGCTTTACATGAAAACAAACCATCAATGATGGATATTTTCGTTAATCGGCCAGTGCTCGCAATTGTACTCTCGTTGTTGATTATTTTAGCCGGCCTTAACGCAGCTAAACAGATCTCGGTCCAGCAGTATCCGAAAATCGAAAGTGCATCATTGGTTATTAACACAGTTTACACCGGCGCGGCTGCAGATGTCGTAAAAGGTTATGTAACCGAGCCTATTGAACGCGTTGCGTCAACAGTGCCTGGCGTAGACTATGTAGATTCAGTCACCACATCAGGACTCAGCAAAGTCACAGCTTGGCTTGATCTAAACCATAATACGACAGACGCATTAGCAGAGCTTACGACTCGGCTAAACCAGATTAAATTTGAGCTACCAACAGGCGCTGAAGACCCAGCCATTGAGATTGTCCGTGCTGATAGCCCCTATGCAGTATTTTATCTCGATGTTGAATCCACTGAGTTACCACGAAATGAAGTCAGTGACTACCTAGTGAGAAATGTGATTCCTTCAATGTCAGATATCCCTGGAGTGCAAAAAGTTACGCTTGAAGGAGGCAGAAACCCTGCAATGCGAGTTTGGCTCGATAGCGATAAACTGGCCATTTACAATTTAAGCGCTAGCGATGTATTTAGCGCTTTGCAATCTAACAACACCATTGCCACGATTGGATATAGTGAAAATGACCGCCAGCGCATCGATGTAATGGCAAATACCAGCCTTAAAAGCGTCGCTGATTTTGAAAATTTGGTTGTCAAAGAAGTAGATGGTACCCAACTAAAACTCGGCGCTATTGCCAACGTTGAAATTGGCGAAGCTGAAGGCATGGTTACTGCGAGGCTTGATTATCACGACACGGTCTTTTTAGCCGTGTGGGCGCTACCTGGCGCAAACGAGATTAATATTGGTGATGCGCTTTACACCAAGCTGGATGAAATCAATCAAATATTGCCAAATGGTATGAAAATCTCTATCGGTTATGACGGTACTTTGTACATGCGTGACTCAATCAAAGAGATCTTTACTACCCTAGGTGAAACGGTACTCCTTGTGGGCATTGTTGTTGTTGCCATGATGGGATCTTTTAGAACAGCGATGGTACCGCTCATTACCATTCCAATTTCTATCCTTGGCGCAATCGCAGTAATTTACGCTATGGGTTTCTCTTTGAACTTACTTACTATTCTCGCCATAGTGTTATCCGTTGGGCTCGTTGTGGACGACGCCATTGTTGTCGTAGAAAATGTCGCACGGCACATGCGTGAGGGCAAACCGAGATTACAAGCAGCACTCATTAGTTCTAGGCAACTTTTGGTTCCTGTTATTGCCATGACTTTAACACTGGCAGCAGTATATGCGCCTATTGGCTTCTTAACTGGGCTTACAGGGTTCTTATTCCGTGAGTTTGCATTCACTTTAGCAATAGCGGTTCTTATTTCTGGCTTAGTTGCGATCACACTCTCTCCCATTATGAGTGCGTATGTAAACCCAGAAGGAGGTAAAGAAGGCAAACTGACTCGCACGGTCAATAGCTACTTTGACAGGTTGCAGGCATTTTACTTTAAAACACTTGACTCACTTTTCAAGCTACGCCCTCAAATACTCTTTGTCGCCATTGCGTTTTCGCTGCTATCTGTTCCGTTTTATTTATTGTCACAAAAGGAACTCGCACCGATTGAAGATCAAAGTAGTATTCAGGTAGTAATTGAAGCACCACCTGAATCTTCACAAGCTTATACATCATTAAAAATGAATGACACTGCGCGCGTTATGAATGCCACTGAAGGTGGCCAATTTACTTGGCAGATTGTCACCGCTGCGGCTGGATTTGGCGGCGTAGAGCTAGCGCCATTTGAGGAGCGAGAAAACTCAGTACATGACCTGCTATTTGATTTATATGCACGACTTGGCAGCGTTACAGGTTTGAGTTTATTTCCTATTTTACCGGCTTCGCTTCCAACTGCTGGCCAATTTGATGTTGAAGTGGTGTTGCGATCTAGCGACGATCCAAAGACTATGAAACTGTATGCCGATCAGATCATAGCCAAGGCCAATCAAAGCGGTAACTTCCTGTTTGTAAATACAGATTTAAAAATAGATCTGCCACAAGCAGAGCTTAAGATAGACCGAGCTTTGGTCGCAGATTTAGGGTTGAGCCTTTCACAAGTAAATGAGCAACTCAGTGTTCTGATGTCAAATAACTTTGTGAATTACTTTAACAAAGATGGCAAGGCGTATCGCGTTATCCCAATTGTGGGAGACGAAGAGCGCTACAACCCAGAAGAAGTTTTGAATATGCAAATCAGAACTGATCAAGGTGACCTTGTCCCTATCTCTGCCTTTGCAACTCTAGAAACATTTACTAGCCCAAGGGTGCTTGGTTCTTTTAATCAGCAAAACTCATTTCGAATTTTAGCTGGTGTACTACCACATATTACCAAAGAACAAGGCCTGAGCAATATCGAGCAAATTGCTGCTGAAATTTTGCCAACCCATTACTCTGTCGATTATGCGGGTGAATCTAGGCAGTTACGTAAAGAAGGTAACACCATGGTAGGAGTACTATTAGTTGCCATGATCGTCGTGTATTTCTTGCTAGCGATACAATTTAATAGCTTTAGAGATCCGTTAGTTGTTCTACTTGGCTGTGCTCCTCTTGCATTGGCAGGCGCATTAATGCTGCCGTTTTTGTCGCTCACCACTGTCAATATTTATAGCCAAATAGGCTTAATCACTTTGATCGGTTTAATCGCCAAAAATGGTATCTTAATTGTGGAGTTTGCCAATCATCTACAACTCGAAGGTAAAAACAAATTCGATGCAGTCAAAGGTGCCGCTGCCACTCGGTTACGCCCTATATTGATGACAACAGGTGCCACAGTACTTGGTCATTTCCCGCTAGTTTTAGTTACTGGCGCAGGTGCAGAGGCGAGAAATAGCATTGGTATTATTTTAGTGGCAGGTATGCTAATTGGTACATTTTTCACTTTAATTGTGTTGCCATTACTCTATGAAAAACTAGCCAAAGATCACCGTGGTGAGATGGAGTCTGAACAGGCACTAACCGATACGCAATTCGCAAGTCAAATATAACCCTCCAAGTACTGTTGAGTGGCGAAAGCTATTCAGCAGTACTTAAACTCTATTATTTACATATAAAATTCAAAGACTTCTAATGTATAGCGGGTAACATTAAATAACAAATATTTAGTTGTACCTAACTCACCACCTCGTAAAATACATTGTAATGACATTACGAGTGAAAGGAGAACTCAACTTGAATATCAAGATATTAGGAATTATTGTACTTGCAGCTACGTTAATTGCATGCGGCTCCGATTCATATGACCCTGACGTGCCTGAGCCACCTACTGAGACAACCACCATCGTCGCAAATGGATTTGATATTCAGGTATATCAGCGTACAAGGACTTCCGGGATTAACGATGACAAAGTTACACGCGGCTCAGTGTATACGGGCAGTAATAGTGTGGCTTTTGACGATGTGATAATAGGGTTAGATACCCAGACAGAGTATGTAAAAGCCATTGCAAAGCAAAAGCTCTTTGGGCCATTTTCTTTGATCAACAAAGCATATGCGCTATCTCCTGTACCACCTAAAGTTGAACAAAAAATTAGCTCCATATCAATTACATCAGCCTATGATTTCAGTGATGAACACCCTTCTGGTAGCAGTTTAAATGATTTATTTTTGGTAACGGAAGCCAGTGCAGGCAATCAATTTTATAAATTTGAAGAGGGGAAACGTGCTTATTTTACGGTCACCGAATATTTAGAGAATAACACGCATAATAAGCATGCACACGCTGGGTTTATTATAAACTTAATACTCAATACCGCCCCAGAGCTAGACAGCAGCATCACTTTTTATATCGAAATTGAGCTGGACAATGGTAAGGTCTTTTCTCTCGAAACCGCTGAAATCACATATCAAGCAGCCAATAGCTAACGCAAAAAATCAGGCAGCGGCATTCAGCCAATGCCTGATTGAAAGCATTTAAGCTAAAGGTTAAGGCTGAAATCCACAGCGGAATACACGCGTAACACGCTGCTCAGTGCGACAGTTTGTTTCGACTGTGCGAGTGCGATTTTCTGTGTAAGTTTGCTCAGATGTTTTTGAAAGTACACCTGAGTACGTAGCATGCCCAATCCAACGGGTGCCATTATGGTCTGTGTACCAATAAACTTCTGATTCAGATGCAAATTTAGACGCCGGACAAGATTCAACTCCACGAGACGCACTTGTGCGATATTTAATATGAGGAAGTGGGAAGTCTGGTTTATTGAATAAGAAGCCAAGAGTTAAGTGGCCTGAATAATCACAGTTTTTTAAAGTTACTGTGTAGTTTTCAGTATGTGTATCACATACACGTACGTTTCTTACGATTTCTTCCCAGTAACCTTGACCACCTGGGCAATTGGGTCTCGCTTCAGCAGTCGCAGTTGATAAAGCAACAATAGCAGTAGTTATTGCTAGTAAGGTTTTCATGATATTCCTTATTACGAATTATTTTTATAGTTCAGGATATTTAAATCTGAAATTGGGCTTTGAGTAATATGGGCTTTATGTCTTTGAGCTTATGTGTATTCATCGAAATTGAATTAAGCAGATTCAAAGCCTTTTCTATCGAAGCTGCCTAAATTGCCCATCGAGTCGCCCAATAATCAAACCCATAAAATCAGGCTTTGGCGATAAAAGCCAAAGCCTGAAAGCAAGCATTCAGCTAGGTTTTATGGCTCAAACCCACAGCGGAAAACACGAGTAACGCGCTGCTCAGTGCGGCAGTTTGTTTCGACTGTACGCGTGCGATCTTCTGTGTAAGTTTGCTCAGAGCTTTTAAACAAATGACCAGAATAAGTAGCCCAATCAGTCGTGCGGAAGCCACTGCTATTTGTATACCAGTAAATTTCAGATTCAGATGAATAGATTGAAGCAGGGCAAGATGTTACACCACGGCGAGAGTCGGTTTCGTACCTTGTATGGGGTAGTGGAAAGTCAGGCTTGTTCCACAAGAAACCAAGGTATAGGTGACCTGAGTAATTACAGTTTTTTAAAGTAACTGTGTAGGTTTCGGTTTGTGTATCACATACACGTACGTTTCTTACGACTTCTTCCCAGTAACCTTGACCACCCGGACAATTGGGTCTTGCCTCGGCAGTCATGGTTGATAAAGCAGTAATAGCAGCAGTAATTGCTAGTAATGTTTTCATGATATTCCTTATTACGAATTGTTATTATAATTCAGAGCATTAAACTCTGAAGTTGAGCTTCGGTTAATACAGATTTTATTTCTTCTAATTTATCTGTATTCATCGAAATGTTACCTATACCGTACGGACTCCCTATAACACCGAGGTTAATCTTATCCGACTGATATAATCCTTTTGCCAACCGAGAAATTTCTTCTTGTTGATATTCTTCTAGGTTTAAACTTTTTAAGGCATTTTCCAAGTGCATCAATTTTTGTTGTACTAATACTTCAGAGTGCTGTCGCTCCATTTCCGAATAAGCCAATAACTGTTCTTCAGAGAGAATATTTTCTACTGCATGCTTAAATTGCTGATTACTGTGTTCAAGTAAATCCTGTAAGCGTGCTTCACTACGATTTTCTGAACCAACCTGACTTTCGTGCCAAGCGCTATAATCACGCTCCGCTTTGTCTCGCAATAATGATTGCAATGTATTTTTCGTGGCTGTATCTAAGTCGAGCTGGGCTTCTAAACGCATTATGGCAGGTACAATTTGGTGCAGATCGATTGCTTTGAGCTCTTCCTCGATGCTCGCAGGCTGCTGATCCGGCTCAAGGTCAGCTGCATATTGCTCTTGTTTAATATCTAAGTGTTCTCTTACTTCTTTTGCTGTACTTACGCTATGGTCGATTAAACCCGATTTAGTGTGCAGTAATGAAGCTTTGTTTAATTGAATTTGTAATGTTTCATTTTGCACTTCTAACTCTGCTATTTTCGCAGTTAAATGCCCCTCAGAATATCCTTGTTCTAGCGCCTCTTCTGAATTACCAGTGCTGTTGATTGCCACTACGTAACCAAATGCGCTTCCTGCAATAAAAGCTGCGACAATAAATTTCATTATTTACCTCAATTCAAAAAAGAAACCAGCAAAACAAAAAACAAACCAAGTAGAAACTTAACCCCAAAAAATTAAACATAACAAACAAATCATAAACATAAATACGGATTTAAAAATCCATATTCAAGGTTAAGAATCATAACCAGGTCTTTTTTTATACTTTAAAATGTATTAATGAAAAAAACAAACAAAATAATAGTTAATATTAACTCATTAAATGCAACTTAATATTTCCACTATATTAAAGTATGAAGAAAGTGTGTTAAAGGCGAGAAAAAGGGAGCTTGCGCTCCCCGAGAGAAGTAAAACTAGAAGTAACCTCTAAAGCCAAATGCAAAGCTTCGACCTGGCATAGGCGCTTTGTCTTTGAGGAATGAGGTGTGTACACGGGCTTCTGTGTCCGTCAGGTTATGACCCTTTAAATACAATACCCAGTCTTGGCCGAGTGCTGAAAAATCGTAATTCAGACTTGCGTCAACTAATGTATACCCCGGCGTGACAGTTTCATGTGCTGCAATGTGCGTTTGCTCTTGATAGCGAACAACGTCTAGGTTTAAAGTGAACTTATCGAGGTTGTAACTTAACTTAGTACCAAACCTCACTGGTGAAACCATAGGTAAATTTTCACCATTGCTTAAACGAGCACGGACCAAATCTGCAAAAAACGTCGCATTGAGTGAGTCAGTCGCCTGCCAAGCAAGCTCAGCTTCAAACCCATGTGTTGTCACATCGCCTGTTTTAAATACATAAACAGGTAGGCCGTGATCATCATGCTCAGTTTCTCCATGATCCTCGTGGTCGTGGTCGTGGTCGTGGTCGTGGTCGTGGTCGTGACCATCATCAGCCATCAACCCAGTATTGATTTGATAGTAGTAATTGTCGATTTTGTTGTAAAACGCATTTAAAACAAACCCGAAATCACCTTCTAGCTTTCGCCAAGTAATATCTAAGTTATGAGAGCGCTCTAAATCAATATCATCAGGGTTCAGCTCAAATGCCAAGCTATCGGCTTTTTGCCTAAATAGCGCACCTACTTCATAGGTCCCGGTGCCTATATGAGGACCAAATGAAAACAGTTCTGACGCAGCCGGCGCACGCTCAGCGCGCGAGACAGATACACCGATATTGTAACCTGGCTGATAGTCCCAAACAGCCCCCGCCGAAAAGCTCACTGGGGTAAACTCATGATCAACATCGAACTTTCTGTCTATAACAACCAGACCGTGGTCGTGGTCGTGGTCACCATGCTCATCTGCTTGCAAATCACTACCTGATAAGAATACATTTGGCGCATCTAATGTTACGCGCTCTACACGTGCACCTAACTGAACTAACACTTCGCCAAAATGACGCTCTTCCATTAATGCCAGCGCAAATGTAGTACTCTCTGACGGTGGCGTAAATGCCTCAGCACCCTGCGCTGAAAAATCACTTCGCTTGTAATGCACACTCAGGCCACCGCGCCAATCTGCTAGCGGTTGATGCATTAAATCTAATCGTACTTCCTGACTTTCATTCGCAAAAATAGTCCCGACTTCACCGTGTTCTACTTCGCTGTGTTTATAGTCGGTATAGGCTGCACGAAAGTTTGCTTCACTTAAAAGCGCATTGTCAAAGCTATATTTGCCAATTACTTGCCAACGATCTTGATCTAAGTCTGCATATACATCAGGCGCTTCATCACCATGACTATGTCCGGGAATACCATACTCTCTCGCCATTTTTCCATATGACACACCGATGTACCCTTGATCAAACAAGTATGAAGCACCTAAGGTAGCACCATGAGAGTCTTCAGCGCTGTTTTCAACCGTATAATCTCCAGAGTGACTAGACTCTTTGCCAAGTTCTGCTGGTACAGGGATTTCATAGTCGCTCGACTCTCTCAAAAAACCGTCAACATGCAACGCAAAATTGCCGGTACCTGTATTTAGATTAATCGCAGCTAGCTTTTGGTCATCTCCCGTCGCTCGTTCGACCAAAAACTCACCATAGGTATCACTGCTAGTCGGCACTCGCTCATCAACAACATTGACCACACCACCAATTGCGCCACTGCCATAGAATAAGGTTGCCGGTCCTCTTAAGACTTCGACCTGAGTTGCCGTAATTGATTCAGATGCCACTGAGTGATCAGGGCCAACACGAGACGCGTCACTCACATCAAGGCTATTTTGTGTAATGAGCACGCGTGGGCCACTTAAACCTCGAATAACTGGGGTACTCGCCACCTTGGCATGAAAGCTAGTGTGCACACCAACTTGCTTAGACAAGGTGTCTCCTAGCGTCGCAGCTTGCTGTTCCCTTAGCGCATCACCAGACAGCACACTGACTGGCATTGAGGACTCCATTAACGATGCATGAAATGGTGACGCTTTTACGTCAATCACTTCCATCACCGACGCATTTAAGTTTACTGTAATGGTGGAAGCACCATTCGCCTGCGCTTTTACAACCTTGTTTTGGTGTGCAAATCCAGAAGCAGTGATATGTAGTTCAACGTCACCGCTTTTGTTGGTTTGCAAAGTAAAATAACCACCTTGGTCAGATTTAACCGCTTGTTGGCTTCCCATAACCGAGATAGTTGCATTGGCAATGGCTGCGCCATTTTGATCTTGAATTTGCCCGTCAATTTGTTGCGCGTAAGCTTGTACAGACAACGGTGCGATCAAGCCAAGCATCAATGGCGAAAGTCTAAACATAATAATCCCATACGTTAGTTTTGTTACAATACAACATATCAACACAGAGGTTTTTGCAAGCTTTTTTGTCGCGTTTTTTGCACCATGCGGCGAATCAACTTTTGACAAAAAACCAAAAAATATGAATTACAATTCTAGTTAAAGTCAAATAATAAATATTTAATTCATTTCAATTCATACACTTAATAAAATGTTTCAAATTTTCGTAGAAATTCAATTGCTTTTACTTTGTTACAATATAACATCACAACAAATCACAAGTAATTGCTTTCCTTTAAAGACAAACAAGCAAAATGTGTGAGTTTGGTTTTCCCAGCAAATCCATTAGATGGCAATGGCTAGTCAAAAAAGCTGTTATTTGTGAGTTGTCATTTCAGCAATACAGAATCTCGGAAATAAACTATGATTAAAACAACAATTGCACTGGCCGTCAGTTCAGTTCTATTAGTGGCTGGCTGTAACAGTCAAAACTCTGCACCACTTAATGGTCAAGAGGGGCAGCAGATCACTGCTAAAAATACTCTGGATAATCCCTTGCTTCGTAAAAGCATACTGCAGTATCAAGCGCCTGAATTTAATTTAATTCACGATGGCGATATCAAACCGGCTTTTGAAAATGGTATTCGCGAGAACCTAGCCGAAATTGATAAAATTATTGCACAAAGAGATGTAACTTTTGAAAATACCATTGTTGCATTGGAAAAAAGCGGTGAAACGCTATCGCGTGTGGGAAATTATTTTTGGAACATCAGCCTCACAGACTCAAACCCGGAACGCAGAGCGTTACAGCAAGAGCTTGCACCTCTATTCACTCAACATAGCGACAATATTTATTTAAATAAATCATTATTTGAGCGCGTTGAACAAATTCACAATAACCGCAATAGTCTCAACCTTGATTCAGAGTCTATAAGGCTTGTTGAGGTGTACTACAAACGCTTTATCCGTGCAGGCGCAAAGTTAACAGAATCACAGCAAACTAAAATCCGTGCATTAAATAAAGAACATTCTCAACTAACCACTCAGTTTGGCCAGAACTTGCTGCAAGAAACCAGCAATATCGCTGTCGTAGTAGACAGCAAGAATGAGCTAAAAGGCTTAACAGATGTGCAAATCGAATCGATGGCGGCAGCTGCAAAGCAAGCTGGCAAAGGCGGCAAATATTTAATTAGCATTACCAACACTACACGTCAGCCTATTTTAGCAAATATCCAAAATAGAGAATTACGAGAGCGAATTTGGCGTGCATCTGCTGAGCGTGCACAGTCTGGCGAAACCAACAATATGCCTATTATCAAGCGCCTTGCAGAGATCCGTGCTCAGCGAGCTAACTTACTGGGCTTTGATAGCTGGGCTGCTTACGGGTTGTCTGCGCAAATGGCACAAACGCCAGAAGCTGTATTTTCCATGTTCTCAGGTATGACTGATGCATTGATGGCAAACGTAAAACTTGAAACCAAAGCAATTAAAGCGAAAATGGCTGAAAAAGGCGAAAAGTTTGAACTTCAACCTTGGGACTGGGCGTTTTATGCAGAGCTAGTGCGCCAAGACAAATTCGCTTTGGACGAAAACACGGTCAAGTCATATTTTGAATTTAACCGTGTATTGGAAGATGGTTTATTCTTCACAATGAAAGAGTTGTATGGCGTTGAGTTTAAACATCGTCCTGACTTGCCTGTCTATCATCCAGATGTGAAAGCATATGAACTGTTTGATCATGACGGTACTAGTCTCGCAATATTCTATGCCGATTACTTTGCACGCCCAGGCAAACGCGGCGGAGCTTGGATGAGCTCATTTGTCGATCAAACACACCTTCTCGAACAAAAGCCTGTCGTTGTGAACGTAATGAACATCGTAAAAGCACCTGAAGGCCAGCCAACATTACTGAGCTACGGTGAAGTAAAAACGATGTTCCATGAGTTAGGCCATGGAATTCATGGCATGTTTTCTGATGTAAATTATCCTTCGTTGGCAGGCACGTCCGTATCCACTGACTTTGTTGAATTCCCCTCTACATTTGAAGAAGACTGGGCAATTCACCCAACGGTGATCTCGAACTACGCGAAACACTACAAAACAAATGAATCAATTCCAAAAGACTTGTTAGATAAAATTGTTCGCTCACGCAGCTTTAACCAAGGTTTTGATACATTAGAATATGTTGCTGCAGCCATCGTTGATATGGAATGGCACTCGCTAAAACCAAACAATAAAGTAGAAAATGCTGAGCAATTTGAGCAAGATATACTGAAAAAACATGGATTATATGTGCCTTACATTCAGCCTCGCTATAAATCCGCATACTTCTCTCACTCGATGGGAGGTGGATATTCAGCAAGCTACTATGCCTATATGTGGAGTGAGATCCTAGCTGCCGATGCTTATGCTTTCGTACAATCTCAGGGTGGATTAAACAGAAAAATAGGTGACCACTATCGTAAAAACATTCTTGAGGTTGGTAACTCGAGACCGCTTATGGAGTCATATAAAGCATTTAGAGGCAAAGCGCCAACGACAGATGCTTTGCTAACACGTCGCGGTTTGCAAACTACTAAGCTGTAAATTAATAGACTGGCCTCTTCATGAGGTCAGCTTTTTCTTAGACTGAATATTCAATCCCCAACTTGGTAACACGTCACTGCTCGGCAACCTTGAGATTGATTAATAATCGCATCATAGGTACCATCAGCTTTCATTGCTTGAAGCGCTTTATCAAACTTGATTTTTAGCTTTTTCCCTTTGGTATTTTTGGCAAAGGCAAAGTAGCTAGGAATTGGTAGTTCATACAAAGGAGTTGGAACGACCGTGCTTTGGATACCTAGTCGCCTTAAAATATCCATTCCCCCCAGCTTATTACTAATTACCACATCGACTCTGTCCGCCAATAATAACTTAAAGCTCTGAGTGCCTGAGTTCGTTTCAACAATTTGATCAATCACACCAGATTTGATTGCTGCGTCAATTTGACGCCCATAACTTACATTGCGAACGAGTCCTACACGCATCTCACTGAGCTCTCGAATATTGCCGTTCAACTTAATATCGGTGTCTTTTTTGGTAAATATAGAAACCGATTGCATAATCAAAACCTCTTCAGAATAGAGCATGATCCGCTCTCTCGTTTTTGAGAAATAAATAGTAAAAATACCATCTGCATGCCCACTTTGAAGCTCTCTAATCGCTCGTCCTCAAGGCAAAAACTGGATGGTGATTGGCTGATTTAAGCGCTTAAACACCTCAGTTACAATTTCTACTCCAACCCCTTTTGGCGTGTTGTTTTCAAGATATTGATATGGGGGATATTCAAGCGTAACAATGCGCAATGTTTTTGCATCCGCGAACTCACTTACGATGATGCAAAAAACACCCAGCATTAGTACAAGGAGCGGATTGAAAGTCCTCTTATTGTCATTCGTCCCATAGCTGATCATATTAATTGATTTTTAAACCTACCTTTGGTGCAGTCAAAACCCGACCTTAAATTTTATATACGCTCTTCTGCCTCTGGGATCACCTGTTCTGGGGTCATAACTACCCGCAATATCAACATAAGGGGGAGATTCATCGGTAATATTCAGTATCCCTATCGTAAGAGTAGACTGCGTATCGGGTTTCAATAACTCACCCATATGCAATGAATAGTGCGTATCGAACGTAGTGAACGAATCAATTTTTTGCCCACTTACGTCATTTTCATAGCTGGCTACATGTCTTAAAAATGCATTGATTTGATGAGCTTCATTTATCCAACGTACTCCAACACTGCCTTTTAATCTTGGTGCTGGATTGCCAACAGTATTGCGATTGAGTTTACCAAGACCATCTGATGTATTCCCTACATCATCGGTTAAATCATAAGACAGCAAATAAGCTGCGCTAACCTCGGGGATGAACCGGCCATATCGAGTCTTCACATTGTACATTCCAACCAAGTCGACACCCGATGTCTCTATCGCTTGGGCATTAATAAACTTTGTATTGACTACCGAAATCGTGCCTGCTGAAGTACGAACCACTCGACTTGGATCATTTGGCATGGCATTTACAACAGCCTGATGACTTTCTCTGGTTAACACATCATCAAATGTGAAGCGCCAATAATCAACATCAAGACTCATCGTTTCACTGGAGAAAGATGTGCCAAAATTAAGGGCAGTAGATGTTTCTGGCACTAAGCTATCATCACCAACCGTTCGGTTTCCGCCAAATGTAGTAGAGCCATCTGTTGGGTCAGTGATGTTTGCAAAATTCGTTTGTACACCTTTGAGTTGATGAACCGATGGCGCTCTAAAAGAAGTACTATAAGAGCTTCTCATGGAGAGACTTTTTGTAACCCGCCACAGCATTGAAATCTTGGGGTTCGTGGTATCACCACCCAAACTGCCATAGTCTTCATATCTAGCAGCTAGCCCCAACTCAAAAATAGACGAGATAGGTACTCTCGCTTCAGCGAAAATAGCACTGACTTCACGAGACCCTGCTACATTTTGGTTGCCGATAAGAAATGCAAAACGATCCTGTTGGGTCAAAGCGTCATACTGCTGAACAATGGACTCCTTTCTATATTGAGCGCCGATTGCCAAATCGACATAGTCATCACCTAACTCGAATATTTCTGCAAATGAGATATGTCCCTCTATTACCTGCAGCTTAGACTCAAGGTTGCCAATATAGTCTCCAATAATAAACCCTCGCAATCGTTCATTGTTTGGGTCAAGTGGATCAAATGGATTGAAATAAATGCACGAGTCAACGCCTGGACCTTGCGCACTGTCGCAATTAATACCTCCAAAACCAAGCAACGCTAACTGAAAGTTATCCGCAATTACGTCCCTGGGGTTGAGCAAAGCGTCATTGACGGCATTTACATAAGTAATTTGCCAGTAGGTATCTTGGTTTGCCTCTCCCTCTATGCCTAGTGCAAACCTCTTCGTCTGATGTTCATAAAAATTTTGTTCGGTGGGCTTACCCCAACCATAAGGCCTGCCTCTAAAAAAAATATCTTCTGAAAATGTATTGTCTGGATGTGATGCCAGTACAGTTGGCGCATTGAGCACTGGAAAACTAGGTGAAACCTCTCGTGAAATATGGTTATCAGCATAACCTGCTTCAAACCACAGTTTCGCTGTCTCCGTCCAGGTCCATTCAGCTTTAACAAATAACTGTAACCTCTGTTCATCAGGTACCACCGTAATTTGTGGTGCAAAGTCGAATAAACAAAACGTATTATTATTACTGCCTTGAGAAACAACTCCCCCATTTTGCGCGCAATGTTCATCTGCCACGGTTAACCCCTGCGGATTTTGCGGTGATGCCAACGAGGGAATGACAAAACTGCCGGGATTACCAAAGCTGCTAAAAGCAGGTTGCGCCCAGTCTACTTCTTCTAACAATAAGCTAGTACGATCTAAAAAGCTGCTGGCAAACAAAACATACCCTGACTCACCTAAATCAGCACCGTAGGCAAAATCTATTTTTGTTTCGTCTTGACTGCCCTCACTTACTCTCTTGCGATACTCATATTGAAGTTCTGAACCAATCAAATCATCACGGCTTATAAAGTTCACTACGCCCGCAACCGCATCCGAGCCATAAATCGCTGACGCCCCATCGCGCAAAATTTCAACTCGCCTAACTGCCAGAGATGGAATCAGTGAAGCAGTGTCGACAAAACTTGCTCCTTGATCAGTGACGACCGACGAAGTTACTTGCCGCCTGCCGTTGAGCAATACCAAAGTTGAAGACACCCCTAATCCTCGTAAATTTACATTAGAAGTACCCACGGTGTAATTTTGCGATAAATTGTCGGAGTTATTTTGTGCCCCGGTGTTGAAAGGCAATATTTCAATAAGATCCCTCATGTCATTAGCGCCTATGTCAGATAACATATTGGCGTTTACACTCGTAATAGGAGATGCGGAGTCTGACTGCACAGAGCGTTTTATACGTGAGCCCGTTACGGTGATAGTTTCAATTTCATTTGCAGCCCGAACGTGACAAAAGGGTCCGCCGAGTATCATTATTACACCACTCAAACCAACCCACTTTAAAACCTTACACACCCACATTTGATATTCTCATATGATAAGTGATGTATGTTTTCATACTCACTCGCTAACATTGTATAAGCATAGAAGATTATTAAGCCTCCTCCCTTCTTTTTGGTCCGTAAACATCAATTATTGACCACGCTACAATGAAAAAAGGAGGCAAATAATGCCTCCTTAAATATGGTTATTTACAGTTAGTCAGCAGTTGCCAAACTTGTTGCCAATTGCTTTTACTGCTTGTCTCGCTTGGCTTGTCGTTGTAGCTCCACCAGTTAGCTTGGTATAAATTGCCTTGGTACGCCACTTCTGAACCCTTCGTGTAGGCTCTATCGGTCGTCCAAGAATCAAACTGCGCACAGTCAGCTCCTTTAGAAAAATTCGCTACTAAAGGTGCCCATTCATTGTGTTGTCGGGCATTGTCATGCTCTGTTGCAGTACCAATGTATTTACCGTTAAATTCTTTTCTTGGCGTAGAGAAGTAATTGATCCGCGGGCAATCTTTGGGTCCATTAATGCTACTGTTATTACACCGATAGCTCATAATAGTTCTGAATGACCAATCTTCTGCATCATAATAACCGTGGGCGTATTGTGCGATAAATGGGATCTCCGCGGTATTTTCCCAATTGTGTTCAGCACCAAAAAGGTGCCCCATTTCATGGGCAAGGGTATATCGATTAAAGCATTGCATGTTGGTAATAGCCGTAGAATACTTTCTCTCTTTGGCACCTATCGTACGTGCAACGCCACAATAATACTCAAGCTTATAACTTATCAACATGTCCATATCAGAGCCGTACTTTTCGCTTTGCTTTAGCTCTTCATCGAAATGGTCAAACTCCCAAACATAGTCCACATCACCAAAGATAAAATCTAAGGTGCTCATGTTTTCACCTTTTTTAAGCCAAAAATCTGTTAGTACATCGATGCTGTCAACTTCGTTGTAATCAACATGTTCAATATTGGCAATTTCAATCTTGATATCAATATCGCTGTTTTCATAAGCCTGATTTGCTTGAGCAATGGCAAAATCAAAGGCCTGCCTAGGATTGATCCCGGCTTCTTGATATACACTGGCAACATCATTGGTGTAATACAGCGAAACTCGAACAACGTTCGATTCTGCTTGGCTAGTAATACCCTGACGCGCTAGTTCAACAGGTAGTGTTGTATAGCCCTCTGCTGTCTTATGCTTAGGCATAAACTGATGTTCTAAATCTTCAATGAGCTTTTCTGATGGCTTTGATTCCATCGTTACTAATTTAGCACCGCTACTGATTAAGCGGAATTCACCAGCGGCAACGCTCACTTCCCCTTGAACAAAACCATTACGAGCAATACTGATCACACCTTGAGTATCTCCCTCAGTATCACGCAAATACAAAGTGCCATTGACTGGATCAATATCACTTGAGTTAAACTCTAAAGTATAATTTCCATTTTTTGGTAAAACACCAGAATAACTAACCGATTGAGCATGTAACGAACTTGCTGGAGTTGGGCTTACAATATGTTCAACGTTTTGGTGACCTGAAAGTAGATTCACTAGCTTTTGAACAGACGTATCCGCATAAACATTGGGCGCAATCATTACGCTAGAAACAAGTAACGGAAGTATTTTTCTCTTCATAATAATATCCTTTCATTCATAGAGACTTTTAAAAGCAGCACAAGAAAACAAGGCTACTTAAAAAACAGACTTAAAAATTAAAGAAAAATAACACCATATTAAAAATATATCGTATTTTATTAGCCATGAATAAAAACAGTAAGCCCGGCATTTGCCGGGCTTAATTAAATTAAAATTTAGTATTAATTACCACATTTTAGATAGTTTAACACTTGCCGTTGAGCCGTCTCCTGACTGTTCTACAACTTCAAATATAAGTCCCAACTTTGGTAGTTTTTTTCCCGTTGCAGGGCGAATATAGTTTGTATAATCGTCCCAATCTACAAACTTTGGATTTGCACTTGTATAAGGGTCCATCCACTTACTCTCAAGGTAACCACCATTTGCTAGATTAGTTCGAATAGTTTTTCCTTCGTCACCCAGCTGAGGCAAATTGTTAAAAGCAGCATCTTTTATTTGTTTGCGGCTTTCTAGAGGTGTGATGCTTCTATCAGCAATCCACTGACCCGTATTGCTGTATTCCGTTACGTACTCAATTATTGGGTTTCTATCCGCATCGACGATACCGATCCAACCCTCACCTGGGTGCGCACCAACATGATTGTCAGCGCTTGGAACCTCAAAAAACTCAATGACATATGAAGGGTCGACATACCACACCAACAAGCCTTCTTCCATTCCTGCATCTTTTAAGCTGGCATCAAAGCCGACGTGCTGACGCCACTCAAGTAAATAATACGGCGTGTACTGAATTGTGCCATTCGACAGCTTTGCAGCGAATTCAAATGCCACTTGCTCTGGCGTATTTGAATTGATTTTTCTAATTACAGTATCACCATCTGATACGGTGATATTATCTACCGCAACGTAAGTTGAATCACCACCGATAGCGTAGTTTTCTAGCTTAAAGATAGCGTCTTCATACTGCGCTAAGAAAGAAACATCATAATGTACTTTGGTCCACTGTGAATTTGTAGAGCGTATTTTGGAAGCATCCGAGCTCATATGTAAGTCTGTGGCATTGCTTGGTGAAAGAGCGGTCACAATGCCCGCACTTGGCACGTTTACAAGCAACCTAAAACCGTATGCATCATTTAGTGACAAGGTAGAGTTTAAATCAAAGCTCAATGTTGCCGCTTTTGCCCCTTGCACAGATTGAGAAAATGAAATATTACCATAACTGGTTAGATCAAACGCTTGGCTATGAATTGGCTCATAAATAACCTTTGTTTGCTCGGGTAAATTAACCTTAACAAGGTCGTTATGGTGACCTTTAATCCCTGCTTGGGAAAACTTAACAGTGGTGCCGTTGCTGTCTAATTCAGAGATATTTATCTCATCAGAGACAATCCAGTTACCACCAAACTTATTTTGCAAGAACAACTTGGCGTACGGACTGTAGCCGGTTGGTTTTGTTCCCGCGATGACACCACCCCAGCTTCCTGATGCCATTGAAGAATATGACGAAACTGTCTCTCCTGCACCGCCAAACTTATCTTTTGAATAAGCCGTATCATACTCATCTGGCAAGCCTAAATCATGCCCGAGCTCATGAGATAGCAAACCAATTGTTGCATCAATCGGTTGAATAACATAACTGCCAATTCTCGCTGTTTTTCCAACGGTTTCATTAACAACATCTTGGTTTACAACATGTCTATGTGACCAAATATAATTGTTATATGGGCTGTTTGGATCTTCTCTTAAATTACGAGGCTCAGATTCTTCTCCTAGTGTTGAGTGAATGATGCTTAGATGATCAATTTGACCATCTTTATCTGCATCGTAATCACTCAGATTAAAGTTTTCATCTGCGAGCACATTGTATACTGCTTCTTTGATTAAATCGTGTGTATTGGCTTTGTAGTGCGGGTGAGCAAACTTAGCTTTATACCATCCAAAAACCTCTCCATCTACATCAAATGAGCCGCCACTTTGGTCTAAAAAATACTCTCTCATACTTGGTAGGTTCTCACCATTGGGGCCTACATAACCATTTTTAGCAAAGCTCATTTGACGATAATGTTCTGGGTTATAATCGTCATAGTAGTGCCTATTCGGCGCATTAACTGGCTTCAGCGTATTATGTGGTACATCAGCAAATTCCATCAGTATGGTCAATACCTTACGAGTGGTTACAGGGCCATGCCATTCGCGCACTTGAGATGTTCCGTTTTGTGTATTTAAAACCAGTGGTGTAGAGAAATCAGCAGAAAGGTTGCGGTGTAAATTTGCATCACTCTGTATTTTTTTTATTTGTGTTGTATCTATCTTTACACTTTTATTCGTACTTATATTCACAGAGTGGGCATATGCAGAACTACTTAACGCACCAATAATAGCCACAGCTAAAGTATTTAGCATGTATTTTTTCATTACTCTTTTCCTATTTACTTTTTCTTGATTGTCAGCCAAAGAGGTGCCCAAGTATAAAAACCGGCCACCCTTTAACTAACAAACGTTAAACTTCGAGAAAAATAACTAGAAGAAGGAATTTTATTAATTTACAAGCAAAATAAATTAACAGCGAATTGTTTTTATATAAAAATTAGAATTTTAAAAGCCTTAATAGTGAAAAATAAAAAAATATGCACTTCCGCTATGTACCCCGGCAGTTGCGCTTAGTCATATTTTCTGTAAGTAGTATCCACCCAACAATCACTGCATAATTTAGGTTTCAGCAGCTACTTCTTGAAGCTTACAAAGTCTATATATCTCTATAAAGCAAATACTTACACAACGAAACATCATGTTAAACAAAAAGCGAAGGCTAAATTTACAATTGTAACTTTACCCGAATCAAAAACACCTATATCATGCCCATCTTTTATCCACTAAAGCAAAACAAATAAAAATGAAGAAATTACTATTGATCAGCTCTATTGGCCTGATTTTACAAGGATGCTCGGGAATGAAGAACATTCCTATGACACAAGAAACCAAAGATGCAGCGCAACAAACTCGCACCTACAATTTGGTACTGCAAGACGAAGTTAGACCAGCCGTAAACCTATCTAATAGCGTAGGCGCAGGTGTTGCTGGTGGTTTGGTAGGCGCTTTAGTTACGTCTGCTATCGACTCTTCAATTAACGAAGACCGAGCAATAGGTGCATTTGGTGTAGCCGCCCCACTATTAAACAGCACACTTGATTTAAACTTTCGAAAGTTGATCGTTGAAGAGTTTAACCCTGTACTTATTTCAGAGCTTAATGCAAAAGATACGAAAGAAAGTGCTGAAACCAAATTCCTTAACGACAAGAAAGTTAAAGCGCAAATTTCTACTCTGAAAGAGGGTGAAGCCGCACTGTATTTGTTTACACATTACCAATTCTTTGACAACTTTAAAGTTGTTTTATTTGAAACAAATGCCACTTTATTCGTAGCAAAGAAAGGCAAGGTTTCAGTTTCTAAACCTGATTATCGTAACTCATTTACTTATATTTCTGAGTCTGTGGGTAATGGCGGAATGGACTCAATCCGATTATGGAATGATAACAATGCTGATTTATATAGAACGACTGTAAACACGGCTCTGACTGAAATCAGAGAAATGCTACAGCACGATATTAAAGTTGCACAAGAAGAAGCTTGTATTACAGGCACTAGATATACACGATTCAATGCATTAGGTGAGTTCAGAAGTGTAGGTAAAATCACTGAAAGAGAAGGCAACCGAGTACAAATCAGAGACAATAATGGATCACTGGTTAATTTAGCCGACAACTTGCTAATTAAAGAACTACCGAAAGAATGTAAGGCGTAAACAATGAAAAAACTAACAACTCTATTACTACCTCTTGCGCTACTTTCAACAAATGCGCTAGCTGTTGTCGATGTTGAGATGAAAGTTAGCAAACTACCGAAAAAAGTTAGCAAAGAACACAAGCAAATCGCGGCTGAACTAGCTAGTTCAAACTGTGCATATGTGGTTAACCCAGTTGCTGATATTCGTCAAAATAAAGACGCAATTAGCTGGAAGGTAAATGCCACTGGTATTCAGCAATGGTTTAACACCATACACCAAGATGTTGTTACGCCTCTGCTTCCTAAAGCAAAAAAAGATATTGTTATTGAGGTAACACCTAAATTAAACATGCTTTATACCTATAATGAACAATTGAATATCAATGGTATGGCAGTTTCAACAGTAGACTATTCAATAAATGGCAAGCCTGCAGGTAAGTATTATGTCCGAGGCTTTAACTCAGATACTAACTGGGCAAATGGTGACGGTGAGTTTGTTGGCTCAGCAGAGCATGCTGCGCAGCATATGATCACGAGAATACTAAAGAAATTGCCAGAGATTTGTGGTAACGCTCAATCAGCATAAATAATCGTTTAATAAAGGGCGATAATAACGCCCTTTATTTATCAGTTTTATATATTAATACTTATTTAAGCTGCGCGATTTGCTCTGCAACTCGGATCCCACTTCTTACAGCACCTTCCATATACCCCAGATACAATGTATCAGTATGCTCTCCGGCAAAATAAACTCTTCCGACGGGTTGCTGGAACAATTTCCAATATTTAGTAATTTGACCAGGTCCATACGCGACAAATCCACCCTGAGTCCAAGGCTCAGAAACCCAGTTTTGTACTTTTGCATCGACTAAAAAAGATTTAGAACCAGGATACATCAACTCCATTTCATCTAATCGAGCATCGATAATTTGCTGATCAGTCCAATCTTTTTGTATCAAACTGAAATCGCCAGAGGTATAAGCAATTAAGATGCCTCCGCTTCCCCCCTGACGCTCTGTTGTCTCCCAAGTCCATCCTGTCGGTAAACCTGTAACAACGGTCTCTCCGCCCAAGCTTTGATCAAGCCAAAAGCGTTTGTTGTATTGCAATAGCACTTTAGAGTGCGACCCATAATTGATACTTTTTGCTGCATCACTTAATGCCTGAGGAAGGCGAGGTGAAAACTCTATTTTATTGAGAACAGGTAACGGCACTGTCACCACAACCACATTGGCCTGATAGCTGTCGCCAGATGTCGTTTCAACAGTGACTTGGTTGTTCGACTCAGAGATTTTGGTGACAGCCTGACTAAGATGAATATCCCCTTCAATATTATCTGCAAATGCTTGCGCCATTGCTTTTCCGCCATTTAAAAAGCGGTGGCTTTCTACCTCATCTTCTGACACAAGTTCATATACACGGGCATATTGAGCCAAGTGCAATAACGATAAATCGCTCGGCTCATCAAATTCACCACGTACAAACTGCTCTGCAATTAGCTGAGCAACGGGATGAAGCTGCATATCATCAATCCAGCTTTGCACATCAGTTAGATCATACTTCTTTGCAATTTCCAGCATGGCAGGGTCACCAGCATCCGGTACTACATCTGACAACAAGCTCAATGCATCATTAAAGCGGTTGTAATCATTCACAATTTCAGCATCAAAGCTTTTGTCGAAGTCCGTATAACTAACTAGTTTGCCTTCGATGTAATAAGCACCGCTTTCTATTTCTCCCCAGTAGCCTGTGTCTGCCAACGCTACGTCAAATAAGCTAGCGTAGCGATGGATCTCCTGATGTACAGTCGGCCCATCAATAAACTCACCACCAAGTTCACCATGTTGACTCCCCATCTGTACCGTACCAATTCGGCCACCGATGCGATCTTTAGCTTCCAATATGGTGACAGAATAGCC
The DNA here is from genome assembly GCF_001625655.1 of Pseudoalteromonas luteoviolacea DSM 6061. Lineage (GTDB taxonomy): Bacteria > Pseudomonadota > Gammaproteobacteria > Enterobacterales > Alteromonadaceae > Pseudoalteromonas > Pseudoalteromonas luteoviolacea. The sequence continues at coordinate 26,424 of NZ_AUYB01000158.1, forward strand.
AATGCTTTCTAATTCGTAAGCTGCCGTTAACCCTGAAAGACCGGCACCAACTACAATAGCTTGATTTACAATAGACTGAGGCTGCTCCTTCTCGTGCACCTCAACGTCAGTCTGCGTATCATTGCTACCACATGCAGAGAGCAAAGACGAAAACACAACACAATTAACTACTACACGCAAAGAGTCCTTTCTCTTTGAAACCTTCATATACACCTCATTAATAATTCAGTATTATTGAATATAAAAAGCCTTAAAAGGCTAATTAAAACCGAGCGCAAGCTAACACGGGTCTAAATCATTAACAAGGACAAAAATCTTAATCCATATATTAACTATAAATTAAAGTTAAAAAGAGAAGAAATAAAATTAGTAATTAGAAATATATTTATAAATTAATATCTCTTGCTCTGCGTCTTGTATTTGAAAATTTTGATCAGTTGCAATTTTAACAGCAAACCTACGGGTTCCTTTTATAGCGTAAACCGCTTTTTTTAAGGTGCTAAAGCGCTCGTAGTAAATTGTGCTATCAATTTCAACAGCAATTAATCGAGAAAAGTTTGAATTTGGGGCGCTATTTCGTTCAACCCCTTGGAATATGGCATATTTCCCAACTAAGCATAGTAAAGAATAGAGTTGATGATCCTGCTCTGGGATCAAGGCGTACTTTTCGAGTTCAGCTAACTCAGTTCCAGCAATAAGCGCTTGATAAACTTCCTTAAAGCTATCAATGTAAGTCTTAAACTGATGTTCTTCAGCGAGTGCTTGAAGTCGCTCGTGCTTTTGCATTGAAGACTCATCTACATCTTGTTCAGTACCGACTGAGCGCCAAGGTGCCAATTGCTGTTTGAGTTCTGATACTAGGTTTAGTTGGTTTTGATGTGCGTTCGCTTTTTCTTGTTGCTGCATAAGCCTTGTGTGATTCTCACGTTGTAGCGCTAGCGCTTTTAGCTTTTCTAAATGACGCTTTTCATTACCAGATTTAAATGCCTCTATTTTGATATTTATAATATCTTGAGCTTGAACAAAAGATAACGTCTCTCCATATTGATTAACAATACTTAACTCCGATTTCAGATAATCCGGATTTATTTCTAATAATTCATTCCTAAAAGCTTCATATTTTTCAACTTTTGTTTTTTCTTGAGCAAGTGTCCCTTCACACCCATACGCTGGCTCAGCTAACCAGTCGGCCTCGCGCATTTCTTTCACTTCGTTATACATGGCATTCATTAACTGTACTTGCCTTTCTTGGCACTCATTCATTTCATTACCTCTAAATTAATTAAAGTGCATAATATACTGCTCATATAAATATTATATTTATATAAATCTAGAAATTACCAATTTATAACCTGAAATCGGAAAAACATAAGAGTCATTTTACTTAGAAGCTCTCCTAGCTAAATTATGCTAAGCCTTCTTTCCTTTAAATTTCAACTGCGGCTTATACTTTTTGCAGGTTATTGCAACCTTAAAAGTGGCCATAGATCTAGGAAATAACTCTGCTCCCCTGCGTTTATGCACTTTATGACAAGCTACATGTGCAACAGTATTAAGAGCTTTTATGGCACCTACTTTGTATGTTTAGGGGGAGCACAATCTAGCAGACCAGAAAATTCTCGACTTTATATTTGTGATACGCCGCGTTTACCACCCAGAAATTAGTACTCTGTGCTTTCAAGCAATAAAAATTACAACAAGTTATCAATATAGGTACTGTCAGGTCACAAGCGCAATATGAGAATTAGCAATGCTCAAACTCAGTGTAAACACAAAAAATTAAGCGATTGGCTCGATATAAAAATTTGAAAAAGCACGAAGGTGTATAACTCAGTCATGATATGGCTTCTTAATCAAGAAAAATAACAATCGCAGTTAGAGCTGTTCTGTCGCCAAGTCTATATTGAACAATACGCAAGGTTTTCTTGGTATTTGCATCCACCAAAATGTGCATTAATAAATCTAACTATTTTTTATGATTAGATGCTTGCTCTTATGAAAGTAGCTACATTTAAAAACGCTAATAATATGAGTGTAAATAGGAAGTGCTCCCCTGTTTGCACTATAGATACTGCTTTGTGTATTTTATTGCCCTTTAACTTGGTATCATTAGCATAATTTGGACAATAGACGACAAAATGGAGTCAAAAATGAAAAAGCTTCTTCTTGCCACAGTGACTGGTGCTGCAATTGCCTCTGGTGCCTATGTGGTTTCACAACAAGAAAAGGGTTACACGTCTCTACCTCAATTAGACTACGTGCCTGCCGATAGCATCTTTTTTTGGTCACAGCTAGAGAGCTTGCCATACCTAAGTTATCTCGATGTATTACCTGAAGCCTTTAAGAACACTTATCAGGTAAATGTATTTATGGAAGAAATGAAGGCACAAGAAGCTGAACTGGATAAAAGTGCATTGTTTTTCCTTAATTTAGTGGAGCAATATGCAAAAAGTCTCGAATCCTCAACTAGCTTCGCCAATATTTGGGGAGCAGACAATGAACTAAAAATGTTGGCATACTCAGTAGGTTTATTGCCTGTGATGAGAGCTGAGTTGGGTAATGTAAATGCATTTCAAAAGACGCTGACAGAAGCTGCAGATAAAGCTGGTATTGCTTATCAACAAAGCGATGTTGATGGCATACCAGTTACTAAATTTACCATTGATCACGAAGGTCAAAAGGTCTTTGATCTTGTTTTATCAGTACAAGGTAAATGGGTAACACTCACGGCAGATACGCCATTTAATAGCCCAGAAGATTTACAAGTTGCATTGGCCATCACAAAACCTGTCAACAGCTTGAGTTCAACTGGTAAAGTCGAACGCTATATTAAAGACTATCAACTAGATGGCGCTTCACTTGGGTACCTAGATAACAAATTGTTGGTGGATGCGCTAACAGCTAAAGACCCACAAAGTTCAACGACTAAAATGCTCGACAACATATTAGCCCTCTCTGGGAGCCCTAATGCACTTGATATGGTTCGCAATGAAGCATGTCAAAAAGACTTTTCCGATATGGCCAACAAATGGCCTGCTGTGATTTCGGGAACTAAAAGCTTTGATATAAGTGCTAATCAGGCTAACTTTGAAGTGTCGACCATTGTGGCTTCAACTGATCAAAAAATTCTAACGGCTATTTCAAATTTAAGAGGCTTCGTACCAGCGCACACGCAAAATGCTGACAAAGGGCTCGTCACTTTCGGCTTAGGGTTAAATGCAGCTCAACTTTCACCTACTGTAAATACGATTTGGGCAGCATTCTCTAGCGCAGAATTCTCTTGTCAGCCGCTATTAATGGCACAGGCACAAAGTAAAGAAACAAACCCCGCAATGCTAGCAATGGCAACCGGCATGCTTGGTTCTATGCAAGGCGTTAGCTTCAGTATTTTTGATATTGATATCGCAGAAAAAGCAGATCAGCCTGGAGCAGTAGAATTATCTAAGCTTGATGGACTTGCCACCATTTCCGCAAACGATGCAACAGCACTGTTTAACATGGCGAAAAGCTTTTCTCCTGAATTTTCAAGCATTAACTTGCCTGAAGATGGAACCCCAGTCGAAGTTAATGACTTCTTGCCACCAGATTATCAACTAGATAAACCACTATACTTTGCTTTGAAGGGCCAACATATCGCTTTGTACACTGGAGAAGAGGCTGAAAAGCATGCAAATGCCCTAGCATCTCAAGCGGTTGAAGCCAATGGCATGATAACTTTTGGCTTAGATACTAAGCAACTGGTGCCCCTCATAGAGAAAGGCTCTAAGCTAGCCGGTGAAGAAGTGCCAGAGGAATTACACAACCTGTTTGGCGATGGGTATCAAATGCATATGGTTTTTGATGCCAATAACCAAGGGTTGACCACCGACGTGAAGATAAACATTAAGAAAGGCAGCTAAACATTTTTGGTGAGCATGGTATACCGCGCTCACCTTTCCCTTCCCCAGATAACATTAACTTACATGTTTTAATGGCAATCAATTTAAATTGATTAAAAATTGTGCTTATCATGAGTGTGCAATTTATTTAGTTAAAATAAGGAATGTTATGCTGTTTAAGAAAAAAACCAAATTACTACTAATACTGAGTACTTTGTGGGCTTCAACGCCTAGTTTTGCGCAAGACAAATCTCAAGAAGCCCCCCTTTTATTAATAGGCGCTTCATTTGCAAATGCTTCAATGCCCTATTTCGACAACCTACAATCTCCATTAGGAGGCATCGCCATTAATTCAGGTCGATACCTTTCTCTTGGCAACGCACTAATCCGAGAACGTAGACTCTCTGGACATTTGATCAACGAAGGTCAAGCAGGCGCAACGACCTTTGACAGGCTGACCTGTTTTCCGGGGCCAACATGCGTAGGGCCTGGCTGGGAGGGCTATGAAAAGCAACTGACAAAAGCGCTCAGTCGAGTTAAAACTGCTCAAGGAGACTACGCCGCAGAATACATCGTAATAATAAGAGGAAATGATTGTAATCACCCAGATGCTTTTGGCATTCCTATGGCAGAAACATCAGAGTGCAGCATCGAGCAAATGAATCAGTATACGGACACTTTTATCAGTGTTGCAAAAAGAGCACTTGCTGCGGGAGTGATCCCTATTTTTTCGAGTCCACCAAAATACGAGAATATTGATTGGGAGACGCTCAGACAACGCTTTAACTGGCCATGGATAGTCAGTAAAGAAAACTACGAACTTTTTGCCGAAATCCGTTTAAACCGCTTACAACAAGAAGTACCTGAAGCATTATTTTTGGATATTTGGCGAGGTTTTACGCCTATGGATGATGGATTACATCCGGACAGAAAAACAATGCAGAGGGCTGCGAAACGCATTGCCAAAGCAATCAAAAAACATCGACGAGAACAATCTAATCAGGCTCTGTAAATTAGCTACGCCTTAAAATAATCAAGCGCTCTAGACAATATGCCTAGAACGCTTTGTACAGGGAGTTTTTAAATTTAATTAAAATGTGTATTTAGCACGAATATAGAAGGTTGTTCCTAAGAACGCTGCACTGTATGCACCAATTGAATTGGTGTTGCCTGCAGATCTGCGCATTACTCTTCTCGGCTCAGTGTTAAATACGTTGTTGATACCTAGGGCATATTCCCAATTATCCGATGCAATATAGTTCACATTGATATTCGAATATGACCAACCATCAATGGTATGCGTAGTTGGCTCACCTTGCTCTGGGCGACCATCCGTTTCGGCCTCACCTAAATAGTAAGTAAACCAATTCGCCGAGATATTGTCATATTGCCAGTTAACACTAAAATTCATTTTGTTCTTTGGCTGGAACCCACCATTCGAAGAGTCCGTTCCAACATAGTCGGTCACGCCCCCATCAAAAATGCTAATTTCATGCTTAAGCGCTCGGTGCCAATTTACGCCAACTCTGAAATCACCATACTGTGAAGTTTTGAATTTGTAGAACACCTCACTATCAATGCCTCTGTAGTGTGATGCATTGAGGTTCTCATTGTATGTATCCACTCCTAGCAATACGCCTTTAAGCGGGCCAGATTGATAGCGGTGAATATCATCACAGAAATCTCCGGTTTCGTTACATAGTTCAATTTTCCTTTGGGCTCTAAATGTTGAAATCGTGTTTTCTAACTCAATGTCATAATAATCTACCGTCAACGAAAGCCCATCAAACGCCTGTGGTGTAAAAACTAACCCAAATGTCTTGATAACCGCTGTTTCTGGTTCAAGATCTGGGTTACCACCAGTATTTGTTCTGATCATATCCAAACCATCCCTAAAACCAGAAGCTGGTGCCCCTGTTTTTAAACAGCCTGCATCATTTTCTTGAGTAAGCGGCCTAATAGGACCATCTGCGCCTGTTTTACAAGGATCCGTGCCATTTTCGAATGATGGCAATTGCCCTTTAAACAACTCTTGAATGTTCGCAGCCCTAAATGCTTGGCTGATTGTGGAACGAACGCTAAAGTCATCGTTTACTGTCCAGAAGATAGATGCCTTTGAGTTCGTCGTGTTACCTGCCCCAGTGCTGTAGTTTGAGTAGCGACTGGCAAGGTTTAATTCTAACGAGTCAGCAAATGGTGCGTCCTTGATTAGTGGAATATTTAGTTCAATATACGCTTCAGATACATTGTAGCCCCCACCCGTTGGCCTACCGTTACCATCTGTGGTCATCGCATGCACTGCATTACTGTCTGTTTGCTTAAGACCTTCAAGCTCCATATAACTGACACCTGATGCAATGCCAATATCCCCAGCAGGTAGCGTCATCAAAGTGCCTGTTACATCAAAAGTGGCCGTTTTGATCGAAGAGTAGCCATAGCTGACATTGGCCCAGTCACCCGAGACATATTCCATAGCCCCTTCTGGTTGTGTTTGCCCAGGCTGTAAAAAGATATTCAAAGGTACACAGGTCGAGGAGATAAATTTAACAACTTCGGGGCCACTACCACACCTCAAAGTGCCGCTTTCATCAAAGTGTGTAGGGCCAACAGCTTCGCGAACACGGGCCCAGTTGAACACACCTTCACGTGTTTCTTGGCTTTCATAGCGACCAAACGTATAACCTGCCTGCCAAGACCAAACATCGTCAAAGTCTCCACTTAACCCCAGTGCAATATGGAACTGGTTTGCGTCAAAACGGCTCTGGCGTGGGCCAAATTCATTCATACGCTTTGACCATTTGTATATGTCATAGCTATTGCCATTGGCATCTTTCGGGCCCAATTGCTGGTTGTAATAATTGTCTTTTGAAATTGGAATATCATCATAGCCGCCAATCCATGGGATCAAGGGCTGAGCGGCCGAGTTTGAGTCATTGTTTCTATGGGTATAAAGAACTTCAAAATCGAGTACTACATTTTCTGAACTAAATGCCTGCCCAACATCGTAATTTGCAAATGCTGACATGCTATAAACTTCTGTAGGCTGCTGTAGAAATGATTGTTCAAAGTAGTTATAAGAGTCAGCACTGGTGTATTCATGAAACTCACCATAATCTGGCCCTTGAGTTAAGCGCCTGCCATCTGGATCTGTCACTGCGGTCCACGGAAGCCAATAGCTGCCATCTGGTAATAATGAGCCATCATTTTGCAAAGCAACTGGCGCTTCAGAAAACGGAATGTCCTTAGAGTAAATAACATCGTCCTCAGAATAACTCGCAGAGAACGTCACGCTACCTTTGTCAGCGGCAAAGCCAGAGACCATTTCGATGTGCTTTTTAGCTCCGTCAAACCCTGTGTTATTTCCATAACTAGCACTTACTTCTAGACCATCAAAGTCTTTCTTGGTAATGATGTTCACCACACCAGCAATTGCATCTGAACCATAAATCGCAGATGCTCCATCCATCAAAACCTCAACACGCTCTACAATGCTAGTTGGAATCGCCCCTAAGTCTACTGATGAATCAGCTCCTTTACCGCCATATGGTAAGCGCTTACTATTAAGTAAAACTAGTGTTCTATTGGTCCCTATACCGCGTAAGTTAAACCTCACTGCGCCACTGCCATTTGCACTCAACGAGTTTTCAGTTGGCTGAGAAACCGTCATTGTTTGTAAAATATCGCCTATGTTTTTGTAAGGGCTTGCCTTTATGGCTTCTTTGTCAATTACGGTAACGGCACCGGCAGAAACTAGATTGGTCCGTGCAATACGCGACCCCGTTACGACTATTTTTTCAACTTCATTTTCTGCTGTTTCGTTTGCATGTGCTTCGTAGGGCGCAAACGAACTAAATATAGCTATGGATATCAAGTTGTATAAGAATGATGTTTTCTTCATTTTTCTTCTCTCACCGGAACGTTCCAAACCAATAATTAAATTTCCCTCTCATATTCTGTTTATTGGGAATTTAACTACTTGACGGTTGCACAGCATGACTAACTCAGCAGTGCTTATTGTTATTTAAGCACCAATAGGAACGTTCCAATAAAGTATCCTTTAGAATATATATATACGATAATTGCATAAAGCAGGGAATTAGCGCTGTTAAGTTAAATAATGGACCAGAAAATAATTATTTTTATCGCTTAACAAAACGTAAAATTAGCCTTGTTTTTTTCTGCCTGATGAATTTATTTATATGTAATAAATAAAAGTACAAGCGAAGTATGTCATAAATAGTAAACAGGAGGAGAGGTAAATAACCAAACGGTCATGCCAATTATTAGAGGAAAACCCTAAATATGAAGCAACTAAAAATAGCGCTATAACTGGCATTCAACACGCATTTTAACATGCCAGTTATAACCAGATAAAAATTACTTTATCAGATAGTTAGCATGCTTTAGAGAGATAATTACTGGTACATCGAGCATCGTAAGTTGGGCAAATATCAAAAGAGTTAAAACCTGCAGCCCCACCGATCTTTGGTGTATTTTCTGCCGATAAAGGCTTATTTTCAAGCGTCAGATTTTTCATTTTTCTTTTATTTATCACTAGTTTCATTTCTTCATTCCTTAAGTTTAAAAGTAGTTTAATTAGTAGCTAGGCTGAGCTTAATTTCAACTTTACGGCAAAATTAAACCAGCCCTACTATTTCAAATTAAAAGACCTAAAAAGGTCTGTCAACCTACGAATAAAAACGACTCGCAATACACACTGGCCTTTTTCAGGGCCAGAGCCCTTCAAGGAGCTTAAAGCAAAGGCAATTTATGCTCTCTCACGCCATTTTTTATAGGCAGCAGAATCAATAAACGACTGGCCGCCCTTCCACTCTGACAAATCCTGTTCGGAGATTACAGCATCAAATTTCGACTCAAGTATATTAAAAAGCTCCACTGCGTATTGATATTCTTCCATTAAGATCACAAGTTGCGCTGCAAGAATATAGTTTGCGTAGCCCTCGCCATTAAAATAAAGAGTGTCATGAATGATCTGCCATAGAGATGCATAGTCTTTGAGCTCGGCGTAAATCCCCCCTTTTTGGAACATTTGAAAAGTATCTTGCCTAACATACTCTGGCGTACTATCGAGCAAATCAAGTGCCTTAGGGTAAGCCTTGTTTTGCATGTGATACTCTAACCAAGCAAGCCCAGTAAGCTTTTCTTCTCCTATCATTTTGACTAACTTATCAACAAAAGGTCGTGTCTGCTCTAACGGCATCACAGAAATGGTTCTCATCAGGGTATGCTGAACAAACTCGTTACTTTTTGCCGTGTCTGAAAGGTTTTTGAGCTGGCTTACCGCTTGTTCAATATCTCCACCGGCCAAGCTCTTCATAACTTGCACGAAAATTATTTGCTGGCTTTCTTCTAGTTCAGTTACCAAATGACTTATCGCCATAAACTCCAACGTACTGTGAGCCAGACTTTCAGATTTAACATCAACTAAGTATCGCCCCTGATGCCACACCAAATGAAAGTACAAAAAGCGGCCATCTTCGCTGTTCACTCTGTAGTAACTACGCCAAATGCGATTGCTCTGCTCTTCGGTACCTAAATAGGAAAACCCACCAGATTGAAGTAACCCATTCAAATTTTTTAACACTGCTTTTATTAATAAATTAATATCTGCTTTTTCCTCTTGGGTGCTAAGCAAATCAAAGTAATTAAGGAAAGTCTCTTCGTTGACAAAAGCGACAACGCCTTTAATACCGTGTTCCTCTATTTCTTTTAGAAACCAGCTATTGAGTTGATAAGGAGACATCTCTTTGTTTTGAGTAACAGCAACGGAGTCAGTTTGAGGCTGTATTTGGGTATTGGTACTCTCACACCCTAAAAGCAATAAACTCAACAACACACAAGCAATGGCTAAATAGTTTTTTGTTATCATTTTACTCGCCCTTTGCTTGCTGTGCTTTGCGCTTAATTTCATTTAGCATTGCGTCAAATTTTATATCTGTCGATTGCTCATATACATTCGTGACTTTACCCCAGAAACCTTTGTGTTCATTCACAGTTTTTAAATTTGATAGGTGCTTTGCCACATCAGATTTAGGCACAAAAGGCGCTAGAGTTTGGTATTGATTCGTCAAGATCAGACGCCTCTTGTCATACCGAAGTTGTGAGCGAAATTGTATGTATTCACTTTCTACTTTTTCATCAAACTCTAGATGACTAAAGTCGATGTCTTCAGGTAAGTGAAATGAAACTGAGTGTTTAATTTCGATAGGAAAACTCAAATGAAGCGGTGACGTCCTGCGAACTGACTTAGGTAACTTAGTGTAGTCATGCGCGTAATCAGCATAAAAGCTAAATTCGGCGTCATTTTTTTCGTTCAATTTCCAATAATTAGGCACAGAGTATTGCTCTTCAACCACTACAATATTAGAAACTGGGTCATCCGCAACTTGCATGGTTCGTGCAACTTCTAAGCTTGGATAGCTATTTGCGTAATAGTTAGCGTAATCGTTGGATATATCATCAAGGCCTCTTGTCGCCATTCGATAGCGAAAGCTTTCTGCATCGGCCCCGTGCATGGTGGTTTTAATTCGCCACATAACAGGCGAGAAATAATTCGCAGAGAAAATATCCTCTTCAATTACAATTTTGCTGTTGCGTTTGGCAGGTTCGGCATCAATCACAGTGGTATCGGACGCATCGATCAACAGCGCTTTTCCAAAGTCCGGTTGATAAAGCTGATCAATGTCTTTACCTTGATAGGACATAGTCGCATCTACGAAATAATAACTGCCATTGTATTCTATTCTGTTGATCACATGGTTAAACGCTTGATGCGTAGGCAAATAACTCGATATTTCTGCACGTTCCACTGAAGAAACTAAGATAGGAGATGCTTTAATATCTACAGCATCTAGCAATACACTCAGCAACAGCGCTTTATCTTTACAATCGCCATAACGATGTCTAAATACTTCATCAGGGCTACGAGGAAGGTGAGAATTCACACCCAATTCTAACCCTAAATATCGAATGTCTTCTTGTGTAAACCTAATTGCTTCATTCAAAGCATCTCGCTTATCCATCTTTTGTAATTCGGTAATAAAAGACTGTAAGCCTTTATCTTTTACCTGCGTGTTTTCAAATAATCCATTGGCCCATGCTTTTAACTGCGCCCAATCTTGATATTGAGAGAATTGCACATAAGGGTAAGGGGTATACCATGATGGCATGTCACTATCTGCGATTATTTTTTTACTGTTAAGTACTTCAATTGAGTAATGAGTACTTTGCTCATTGCTTGTTACAATCGGCTGTAGGCTGTCTTTAGTTGTTTTTACTCGTAGCTTTCGCGAAGAGTCCGCCGTTAAGCTAAAGGACACTTTATCAATATCAACTCCCCAACCAAAGCTGGCAAAATGTCCAAAGTTACCATTAAAGACTGGGTTTTGGCCGTAATGTGTGTAGCTGTATTCAAGCTCGTCACCTACTCGAATATCTTTGAGTAAAATAAGCGCCTCATATTCTCCTGAATATAAATTACTCTGCTGCTCATCTTCTGCGTTAATAATCTTTATTTGGTCTTTGCCAACGCTTTGTACTAGCTTGTTGTCACGAAATACCTCAACCTTATGAAAAGTTAACTCTTCAAACGCGGGGTTAAACCTAATACGAATAGATGCGTTATCCTGCACACCTGCACTGTCGGTGTATTTGTAACGGCTACGTACAAAATAACCAAAGTTGTCTTCGATATTAATTTGCCGATCGAACAATCGATAGTGCATTGGCTTTTCAATTTGTGCTGGTAAATCCGATAAATTAATTGGTTTTACCCAACTTGGTTGAGATGTAAAGCCGACCTGAGGTTTTACATCAGAAGGGGTTGACTTTACCCCTGCTGAAATAAACAGCAGCAAAATGAAGTAAAAGGGAAGTTTTCTTACCATGAGCGAGTTCTTTAGGTTTATCCAATATAAAACAGCGAGATACTGTACCTAAACATCTATTTTAATACCAAGCTTTTTTAACTGGATATTACCTAAAACCTCTAGGGTTTAAGCTGAAGATAGTCTTACTAAAAGGCGTAAATAAATAGGGGCTGGATTATCATTACTCAGTGAGTTAGTTCTAGTACAACAAAAAACTCAAATTCCATTCAGGTATCATGGGCTTACTCAGAGAACTTTATTCCCAGTAACAACCATTGAATGCATGTTGCTTTCGATACACTTTAACTAAGATAGAAACAGCAATAAAATGAGACAAAATAGAGCATAGTAGAAGATACGCGATGAACAAGAACGAAATACAATTAAGACCAGCTAATTCTCTCGACAAAAAAGCGCTTTTAATTTTAGAGCAGGCAGTTGTGGAAGCAGAAAGACCATTTAATCCGCAAATCAGGTCTAAAGCCTGTTATTACGATTTGGAAGACCTGCTTGAAAATGACCTCTCACACGTTATTGTGGCGTTGCATAATGAGGAAATTATAGCCACGGGCTATGTTCAGATACGAACTTCAAAAAAATCTCTCACACATAACAAGCATGGGTACCTTGGATTTATGTTTGTCAGCCCTGAATATCGAGGACATGGTTTGAATCAGCGCATAATCAAAACTTTGATGAACTGGGCTGAATCTAAGGGGATCTATGATTTTTACTTAGATGTATACAAGGATAACGAAGCGGCTATAAAAGCCTATGAAAAGCTCGGGTTTGAACCGTCTCTGTTAGAAATGAAAGTTAATACCGAAAAACAGGTATAAAGCGATGCTCGATCCAGCCTCGTTCTGCGTAGCGGGGCAGTCAGTTTAGCACTTTTCAAGCAACGTAGTTTATTTAAAAATAACAACGTAACCCACTTACTCATCATGTAAGTTTTCCCACAAAAAAACTAAAGCCTTCAATCTATTTAACTTACTCTCATAACTCCTAAAAATAAAATTTTCGTCTACACTGAAATTATTCTGCAGCTCACAAGGTCTTTTTCAGCAAGTCGTCCGGAGCGCAATAAAATTGCTTTTTTTGTATCGCGCGCATTTGCAAAAAAAGCCAATAAAATGGCAATGGTCTGAATTAAGTACAGCAAAAACGCAGTGCCTTTCAGCGCCATTCAAAACTTTGGCATAACCAAAAATACGAGGAAAATACAATGAAAGCATTAACAGGCGCCGCTATGGCAATGATGGTTGCGGGACTTGTGGGCTGTAATTCAACGAGCGAGTCAGGTGCTACAAGTGGCGCAAGCGCGGCAAATGCAGGCGCAGCAAAGACAGATTTAGTACACTGCTATGATGTCAATGTTTGTGGCGGCCACAACGATTGTAAAACCGCAAGCAATGCTTGTGCAGGTCAAGCTTCATGTAAGGGTACTGGGTTTGTAGGCATGCCTTCAAAAGCCTGTGCAGACGTTGGTGGAAAGCAAAAAGACGACTGGGTCGGCAGTATTGCAAAAGCTGATTTAGTACACTGCCATGACGTTAATATTTGCGGTGGCCACAATGACTGTAAAACAGCAAGTAATGCTTGTGCAGCGCAAGCTTCTTGTAAAGGAACTGGTTTTGTAAACATGCCAGCAAAAGCGTGTAAAGATATCGGCGGTAAAGTAGGTAGTTAATAAACTTTAGGTGGCTCTCTGGTAAAGCGAGCCACCTAAACTTCACAACAGCGAGTATAGATTGAGTAATACATCCCACCCCTTTGTCGGTTTTGGTTTAGGTCTACGCACATGCTACTTCGAAGAAATTTTGGCGACTCAACCTAAGGTTGATTGGTTCGAGATTATTTCTGAAAATTACTTTGTTGATGGCGGCAAACCTTGGCATTACTTAGCGCAAATAAAAGAGCAGTACCCCATTGTGATGCACGGCGTTTCCATGTCGATTGGCAGTACATCAGAGATTAACTTTTCCTACTTAGATAGTCTTAAAAAAACCATCAACAGAGTTGATCCATTATGGATTTCTGATCATCTATGCTTTTCATCACTTGGCGACTTTAACAGCCATGACCTGTTGCCAATGCCGTATACGGAAGAAGCATTAAGTCATTTAACTGAGCGTTTGAACATTGTTCAGGATTATTTGCAAAGACCTTTAATATTAGAAAATGTATCGAGTTACTTAACTTATCAAGCTTCACAAATGAGCGAGTGGGAGTTTTTATCCGAGCTGCATAATCGGACTCAATGCCAGTTTTTGCTCGATATTAATAACATTTATGTCAGTGCCCGCAATCACGATTTTGCACCAGAAACATTTCTCAATGCCATTCCTGAGAAAGCAATTGCACAAATTCATTTAGCTGGGCACAGCGACTTTGGCAGCCATATCATTGACACACACGATCAGCCCATTTGTGATCATGTTTGGCAGCTATTTAAGGACTTTGCAAAAAAGCGAGGCCCAATCAATACCATGATTGAACGGGACGACAACTTTCCACCTTTTAAAGAATTAATGGCTGAGTTAGACCACGCAAGATCGCTCGTTCCGAAAAGTTGGAGTATCCATGACTTCACTTGAACAACTACAACAAGACTTTGTTAATATGCTCAATCACGGCTCAATGGATTTTGAAAACCACATTGCAGCTCAAGAAGGAGCATTGGCGCCGACACAGCGAGCAGAAATTTACCAAAATGCTTATCGGATTCGATTAACCAAAGTATTGGAGCAAGATCATGAAATGCTGGGCCTTTACTTAGGTGACGAGCTTTTTGACGAAATGGTCAAAGGCTATCTAGCGCGCTTCCCATCATCAGCCCCCTCGCTCAGAGAATTTGGTGACAGGCTTCCCCAATTTTTATCTGAACATCAACCGTTTAGCGAACACGGTATATTAAAAGAAATAGCGCTTTTCGAACGGCTATTACTCAAAGCATTTGATGCGGGAGACAGCAAGACACTGCAATTCGCACAGCTCCAAAGCATTGAGCAAGCAAACTGGCCAAACATTCAGTTTCAGCTCCATGAAAGCGTATATTTACTCACTTGTCAGTTCTCAGCTGTCGAAAGCTGGCAAGCGCTTAAAAGCGATCAATCGCCTCCATCACCTGACATTCAATCTCCTCATCACTGGATAATTGCCAGGGAGCCAGACAAGCGAACTGGGTTTTACGCTCTTTCAACATGTCACTACCATTGCCTAACCAGTATGCAAAATGGACTGCCATTTGGGTTTGTATGTGAAGCAGCTGCCCAATACGCAGAATCTGAAGAGCAAGGTACAATGCAGGTTATGGAGTTGCTCCAAAAAGGCATTGAATTAGGCTGGTTTAAAAGCGACATTAGAGTACAGCAAGCTTAGGTATTGTTATGCGCATGAGACAAAAGTTGCAACTCTATCAGTTCAGTGTCATATTTAGCATGGTATTTGCCTTGATAGGATTTAGCTATAATACTTGGCGCTTAGAAGTCACTGAAAACAACAATAATATCAGGCTTGCTTGTTTTGAAATGCTTAAAGAGTTAGCTGCATTGGAGCAATTGGTATATGTCGCGCATTACGATGGTGATGTAATTTCGGCGAGCCCTCGAAAAGGCTGGATAAAAGTTGGCCTAATCAAAGATTTTAGCTATTTAACCAGTGCGCAAGTTCAAGATAATGCGTCCTCTTTGCATCAAACTTGGTCAAACAATTGGGAAAGTATCACTACAAGCAGTCAGTCAGTAGAACTTGTGGTGCGTGACATCGACAAAGTAAAAGATGAAATTAAAACACTACTCACCACACTGCAATAATCTTGCTTACCCGTTTCCAGTATATACCCAAGGCGTGTTTGCGCTTTTAATCAAAGAAAATGAGTTTTAACTTAAACTGTCAGAGTGAGTTTGCTTAACTTAATTGAATCTGACCGTGATACTCTCCTGTGCAGGGCTCAGCGGTTCGAATACTGGCAACGCTAGCAGTTCAAAACAGGCCTGTATGAATGTCCTTGCTTCGTGATTAACCGGCGTTAAACAAAGCCACCTCTTTCTCTGTAACTCTATCAATACGCCACTCAAATGAAAGACACTTTATATTCAGGTTGACGTCCGGCATCACATTAATCTCCCATAAGTATCCATCATGTTCCATACAGGAAAACTCATGGTCAGGCTGATTTAAATGCCTATTCTTTTTTGGCGCTTTAACATTTGTTTCTAAAACTACGTATAAAGGGCTATCATCCCAGCCTTTATCCAAATGAAATGATTCAATCTCCGAGCAAATAAATGTCACTTTAATATCAGAGCCAATCACGAAGAAAATCAGAGAGACAGAAAACGGGAAGTTGGTGAAGATAATGTCTACGTTGGCATTGTCGAGCAACTTTTCGCAAACTAGATTTAAGTCTGAGTTATTCTTCCAGTTTTTATATGAATATTCGATTGCGCACACTCCATTGTAACTTAGGTAACCATGATATGGAGCGTATTAAGCTTGGCTATAATTAACGAAAAATGAGTGTCAACCAAGCCTTGGACGTCTCCTGACAACTGCTTTGCTAGGAATATGTTACTCACCGCACTCAGATAAGTATAATTTAAAGCCGAGTTTTCCCTTGATACTCATGGCTTTAGGAGATCATATTGCGCCACCACAAGCATCTTCTTTGATAGAAAAACCAACGTCAGCAATATAACTTGAAGGGGTTAAATTCAGAGGGTTCTCTACCAGCCAACTTTCAAGCTCTTTTATCTGAATAGCCAGCTCCCACTTACCTTGTGCTAAATGAGCGAGCTTTTCGCTTGATTGTTCAACTTTGATATGGATTGGTACTCGATTTTCCTATACAGCATATTAGCGAGATCTTGCCTAAATTCCCTAACTTGTAAGATAGAAATTCTTCCAAACTAAATTTCACTCTAATATATTGAAAAACATATTAAATCATACAATAAGAAAAGTATACTCAATGCGATCGAACGACGGTTTTCCGTTCATAATGCCTAGCCATATCATATCTCAACTGACTGTTCAGGTATGAGCTACATAAATTAAAGTGGTGGCCTTTATTCTAGAATTAAACCTTGTTATATTTATCAGTCGCCTTCTGGCATATCGCATACATTTTTAAATTGTACGCTTTGGCAAAATTATACTTAGCAACACGGGCTTTTTTCTCCGCCGTACTTTTAATGACATCTCCCATTCCAGTCAAAAACTTAGTCCCACAGCGGTCCTTTAACTCTTCTATCGGGATATGCTCTAGACCTGGAGACACGGGGCGCCTACCTTGAGTTAAAAGTAGGCGATAATCTTTGTTTTCAAGTGCCTTTTCAATCGCAACATCCACGTTCAAGTCGTCACTACGCTTATTCATATTCGATTGCTTAGATCCCTGAGGTTGTTCATGTGCGCACCCAATCATCAACCCTAAACACGCTAAAATTTGAATCCATTTCATTCGTTTCTCCTTAACCCAATGCGAACCAAGCTCAACAATATCAAAAAGCTAACTATAAAATACAAACTTCCTGAAGAACCCCCGGAATCGGATGGTGGCGTAGACACCGTAATCGTGACTTGTCCCGTTGATTCTCCCCCTGACGAATCTTTGACAACATAAGTCAATTGCTCTGTCCCTGTGAAACTCGCTACAGGTGTGTAAGCAAGCCGATTATTAGAGACAAACACATTGCCACTGCCATTATAAGTTACAGTTCCTATGGAAAGCGTATCACCATCCACATCTGTATCATTTGCTAATACATCAAGCGTGTTGCTTTGGCTATTTTCTGTCACTGAAAATGTATCATTTACAGCTTGTGGCGCATCATTGACTGCAGCCACGGTTATTTGAGCATTAAACACCCCACTGGTTAATGTCCCCCTAGTAGCAGTAATGGGTAACGTAATAGCACCATTGAAATTTGCATCAGGCGTAATCACAAGACCCGTAAAGCTATAGTTTTGGCCAGACTGGAGCGTAAGGGTTTCAGCATTAAACCCACCTGCATAACTAAAGAAATCCACGGACAATGTTAAGCTCGTGTCTTCTGGTATTTCCAAAATTTGCTGTCCGGTTATTTCTGGTGGGATTGGTTCACTAGAGCCATCAATAGACAGTGCCCCACTATTCACAGCAAAGAAAATATTGTCTGTACACATTATTTTTAATTTCCCTTGCGATGAGCTCGATAGTTGAGCGAGTGTGACGGTTTGCTCACCATCATTAGCCACGTTATCAGCTAAGTTCGTTGGAAACGATACACCACCGTCCAAAGACAATAAGATATCAACTTCCTGACACGAAATTGGAGCATTTTCACTACCAGCTGTATCCCAAGTAACTTGCTGACTCCCAAGCGCCCATTGTGTTCCGTCAATCGGATCTGTTACCCTGAAGCCCTGTTGATTACTAATTACATTGACCACCATAGAATCATCCGCAATATTACCCGTACTGTCTCGAACTAGCAGTTTAAAGTTAAGAGACCGTGTGGTAGTTGGCAATGCTTCCCCATAGCTTGACTGTCCAGATAACACATCAGACAGTTTAGGGAAGGTTCTTTCTCCGCTTTCAATCGGGTTAAACACCCTAAAAAGAGGGCCACTGCCGCTGTCTGTTGAGTCTTCCTGTGCGCTACTTGTTGCACTTCCCAAATCACTTTGCTGCCAACTGAAACTCAGGGTGTCTCCTTCATTGTCTGTGGCACTTCCACTTAAGGTAAAGGGGGTTCGTGCAGGTATCGTGTAATCTGCTCCCGCATTAACAACGGGTGCTTGATTGGATTTTGCTGTGCGGGTACCACATGTGCTGCCTCCAGCTTGCCGTGTAAAAGCTGCCATTTGCTCCAGCGAGTGAACATGAAAGTAAGGATCTGAGTTCGTTTGCAAGTTTTGCGATTCACAAATGCCTGTATAAGCCATAATTGTCGAGCCACTGCCAGGTTCAAAGGCTGCTGAATCTACTCGATTGCCGCCACATGCACCGGATAACCCGTTATATGTGTGGTCAGCGCCAAGTTGATGACCAATTTCGTGCGCCACATAATCGATATAAAAAGCATCATTTATTGGTTGAGGATTTCCGGTTACACCTTCCGCTTTAGCGCTGCTGCACGCGACACCAAACCCAGCTAGACCACCGCCACCTGTTCCCACCAAGTGCCCTATATCATAAGCTTGCGCACCAATTGCGCCATCAATCACAGTAGTTAAGTCATCTATATCAGTATCGTCATTCACAAAAGGGTCTGAGCTTGGATCTAAGAAAATAAGATCATCATTGTTCGCTACAAGTTCAAAAGATGTAGAAAGGTCTCGTAAGTACACTTGGTTTATTCTGTTGACGAGTGTCACCAGAGCGGCCATAACGCTTGATTTTGTTCCTCCGTGAAACTGACTATATTCTCCTGTAGTTGTAATCGCTAAGCGATATTTGACGTCTTCGGCCAATGGCGTCGCAAAACTGGGGGTTAAACTCGATGTTGCCTGTCTGTGCTCTTTTAACTCTTGGTATTTTATGGGGTTATGAAATACATGTACTCGCTCAGTAACTTCTCTATTCAACGCACTTTTGTAATAGACTTGGTAGTGCATATTTGCTGTCTGTTGATTTACAGGGTCAATATATACTGTCTTACCATTTAGACTGTACACACCATAAAAACCATTTGATGAATAATCAAAAGTACCCTTTACACTCGGATTGCCCACTTGTTCGCCAATATACGTTTTGATATTTGGGTACTTGCTCTGTAATGCCTTTGGCATCACAGAATAAGGGATCAATTTAAATCGCAGTAGAGAGCCATCAGGGCTCGGCACGTCCAATTGAATAGCTTTGTATGAAAGTAGGCGTTCTAAATATTCGCTATTTAATTGAGATTGAAAAACACCTGTTTGGCTGGATTGAAAAGGTTTGTGCTTCTCGGTCAACCATAGTTTTTCATTGCTATGAGAGAAAAATGCAATAGTAAATAACACACCCCAAATGGCCGCAGACTTTACCATAACAGTCACCCATTATCTGTATTCAATTATTACAGCATAGTCACATTGGGAGCAATTGCCTGAAATTAGCCCCTTTTTTTAGGCCTCTGAACACTTTTATCGTAATCAGTTTCGTCTTCACAATTCGTCGCAAAGTTAGCACAAACATTTCTGCACAACTGTATTTATTGATCACATTAAAAAGGATCACTGCTGCTCACTAGTACCCATTTTCGTGAGATATTTCTTACAAACAGTGTGCGCCAAACCTGTAACAAGTTGTAATTGTGTATAAATACTCATCAGACCTCTTGAATCTACTGACCAAAGGTTCTAAAGTTCCAGCCATCAGATTTGCAAAGGGAAAAGCAATGATATTTTTAATAAGATGGATAAGCTGTATAGCGATGATAACATTATCGCTAATTTACTTAATCAAAGGTGAGTTTTTATACGCAGTGCTATTAGCTACGTTTGCTTATATATCTAACCCAGGTGCGAAAGCTTCACCGGTAGAATATGAAAATGGCAAACGCTTATTTGATAAATACCTCGTCGACAAACCTAAACGAAATAGAAGTAACGCTAAACCTTGGTGACAACAGCCTGTTCTCGATTTTAACCCTGCTTGGGTAAATCCTTGTTTACGCCTCTAATTTTAACGCTTTCAGCGTTATAAATTAGGGGCCGATAAACAGCTTGTTATGCTCTGCCAGCGCCCTCTTTATTTTATTGATCAGTTCTTTGTCTGTATTTAAATTAAATGCCATACACGCGCGTCGATCAGAAGAGTTGCGCACTTCAAGTGCAGGCTCAACATTTCCGTAATCAACTCCCATGAGCCTCAACCGTTCATACATCGTGTATTCAGTGGTTAGTAAAAAGTCAATACGCCCTGCCACTAGCTTTTTCTGTGAGGCACTTGGATCAGCCGTTATATCCAAATTTACGCCAGCTTCAAAACCTAGGTTTACAAGGTACTCATGCACAACGCTGCCCCTTACTACGGATATAACGTATTTCTTTGCTTCTTCGATGGAGTTAACTTGTATGTCTTCTCGACTTTTTAATTTAAACAAATATTGCCGAACAGGCCTCATAAGTGGACACGCCCATTCAAATAACTTTTCTCTATCTGCATTTCTGTAGATCGAGTAAATCATCGTGTTTGGCTGAGTTTTGGCGAGTTTCATTGAGCGTGCCCAGGGGTATAAGTTGATGTCATACTCAACCCCTGCGGCATCTAATACTTCTCTTACTTTTTTGGTGGCTCGTCCGACTATGACGCCATCTTCATCTGCATAGTTATATGGTACCCACTCTTCAGTCACAACTTGAAGCTTGGGTAAAGGCGTAGATGCCGCATCAAATGCAATGCAGCAACTCAAAACAGCTAACCGTGTAAGTAAACTTAACACGTTTAAACCTCCAAACATCGACACTTCACGCTGCAACTCAAACTAAAGACTTTATAATCTATAGTTATTAGGATAGACGCTGAGCACGAATCGTTAAAAGTAAAAGTACAAAAATGTAAAGTAATACAACTTACAATCCTTGTAACCTTTAAAAAGGAGGTTCTAAAATCCCAATCAATTAGTTCACGTTTAACTAGCGAAAAAATACGACCTTTGTAATTTTACCATCTTCAATTTGGTAACTTGTTACAAACTCAGAGCGCTTATCCACAACATCCGCTTTCTCAGAGCAAATTTCCGATGTTTCATGATCTATAACGATATTGCCATTGGTGATTCGCTTGATTGAAGTCGCATTAAGGCAGTGCATTTTTTCAAACATTAGCCCATAGCGCTTGATTAGCTGCTTTTTACCTTTAAACATCAGAGTTTGAGGGTAAATATAAAACTCTACATTTTCGTCATAGAGTGCGATGAACTTTCTGATATCTTGTCTGTTATAAGCAGCAATAAGCGCATCTACAACAGCCTCTGCCTCTTTTTCTTGGTCTGTCTTCTGCAGGTTGTATTG
Source organism: Pseudoalteromonas luteoviolacea DSM 6061 (assembly GCF_001625655.1). Taxonomy (GTDB): domain Bacteria; phylum Pseudomonadota; class Gammaproteobacteria; order Enterobacterales; family Alteromonadaceae; genus Pseudoalteromonas; species Pseudoalteromonas luteoviolacea. The sequence continues at coordinate 48,175 of NZ_AUYB01000158.1, forward strand.
ACTCGCAGTGCCTTCAAAAGCAGGGTTTGCTCCCGCAACCCATGCTGCAAGTAGCAAAACAGCTGACAATAAGTACCTCATAATTCCCCCTTTTTGGTACGTACGAGGGGAATTATAACAAGTTTCTTTAATATTATATACTGGGACGGATCAAGCCGGAGTTCAATTACCAATATTGCTCAACAGTAATATGACCTGACTCAGCCCTACGGTGCTTTTTGAATCCCATATCTTGTAGCATTGCAGTAGTATCTTTAACCATATCTGGATTACCACAAAGCATAAAGTGATGCGCTTCAGTAAACTGGTTGATATTGCAATACTGAAGTAGCTGACCATTGCTAATGATATCTGTTATGCGTCCTTGTAGCCCATTTTCAGGAGTCTCACGACTTACCAGCTGTACATAGGTAAATTGCGGGAAAAGCTTTTCAGTTGCTTTTATTGGGTCTTGATAACACAAATCTGTATTATGCCTGACGCCATGAACTAATATCACCCGCCGATAGCTACGCCATAGCTTTCCATCAGCTAAAATAGAGAGAAACGGACCAATCGCTGTCCCCGTAGAAAGCATCCACAGCGTATCCGCTTTTGGCACTTCATCCAAAATGAAATAACCACTTGGCTTGGTGTTAATCCAAATATCGTCGCCTGTTACTAGTTGTGCCAGTTTACTAGATAGAGCACCATCCTCTACTTCAATCAAGAAAAACTCTAGCAGGGGGTCTGAAGGTGAGTTCACAAACGAGTATGCGCGAGCAACCTTTTTGCTTCCAATTTCTAACCCTAGTTTAGTGAATTGTCCGGCTTTAAAAGGTTCTATATCTGCGGCCACTTTGATGCTGAATAAACTCGGCGTCCACCAATTAACTTCAATAACTTTTCCAACAACCCAATTTGACATAGCTGAACCACAAAAAATGCATATACTAAAACAATGGCATAGATTCAAAGCTTGTCAAAAGTTTTGGCACCACTGTGATGCTAACCCTGGTTTAAGTTTAGTTGTAGGTAAGAAACGCTTCCCGCCTTCTGGCACTAAGCTCTGAGCGTCTAAACTCTGTAATAGTTTTACAATATGTTCTTTGTAGCCAAATTCAATTAATACTGGCACTTGTTCTTTTATGTAACGCTCTGTATCTAATGAGATGTTGTTTTTAGCGACACTTTTGTACATTAAATCTAACCACTGGAGATATTGTTTCTCACCTAGTGGTAATTGGTTTTCCGGAAACTGATTTAGTGTAATACGATACTTGGTAAAAACATCTAACTTTCTTGAAATTAATGCTGCACCTAATAAATTCACCGTCACCCTCGCAGCACTAAGATTATGCTCAACTTTTAAATAATACTTACGTGCTTGCGCATAATAGTCGACGGCTTCACTCGACTTATTTAACACTACTGCAGTGTTCCCCTTTACTACCAATAAACCAGCTTTTCTATTGCCATCTAGAATAGCTTCATCAATACTTTGCAGCAATTGAAAACTCACAGCGGGCTGTTCCATCATTCGATAGGCTATCGACAAATTGACTTTGACAATCATCTTATCGATATCATTAAAAGCGTATTTCAACGCACATTTGTAAGTTGTTACTGCGTCTTCAAACTGGCCGTTCTTTCGGTATGAGACACCTATCGCATTAACTGAAGAGAATAAATAAGGGTTAATGTAAGCGGCTAGACGTAGCGATGATAATTGCTTACTCATTTCTTCTACGAGTGGTATATTTTGAGTATTGCTTGCCGCTATTAGCACATTTTTATATATCAGAATTGTATCTGGATTGTTTTGCTTTAAAAGCGTTTGAGCAACTTCTTCATAACGAGATATTGCAGCCAAAGGATCGTTACGAGTGAGGTATTCAATTTCTTCAGATACCGTTTTATTTTCGGCACCAACGACAAAACCGCTTACGAAAATAGCAGTAATAATTGTCACATTCGTACCAAACTTTAGAATAGTGCCCTTCATGCTTTACTACGCCTAGTCAACTAATGTAACTATGTTACCCTCAACAAGTTACAGGATCTACTATGCCAATCCTAACAATAATTTAGATAGCACCACTACCGCCTAGTCAGGTCAGCTACATCAAACGTTGTGGCACCATGGCTCCGCTAGTCCTTCCCTTAGGACGGCTCGGTCAGTAAGTGGTTTTTCTGCGACTACCATCAGGTGCTCTGAATTTAAGGACTTAAGCAATTTATTAACTGAATCTGCATACCCACCTTTGACTAGGTAAGTTGCATTACTCAACGTGTATTTTACTGCCTCATCAGAAATGACATTATTTTTTATGCTGGTATACATCAGATCCAGCCATTTCAGAAACATCAACTCGTTCTCAGTTAAATATGCTTCTTCATGCGTGTTAAGCGCAGCTCTATATTCATCATACATCGCGGTACGCCTGTCAAGCAGTATAGCGCTGAGTAAATTGACAGAAACTCTCGCAGCATTTCTGTAGTTATCACCTTTTAAGTAGTACCTTCTGGCTTCAGTATAATCAGTTATTGCTGAGTCAATTTGGCCAAGTGCTATCGACAAATTCCCGCTAACAACCAACAAGCCCGCTTTTCTTCTTCCTGTCAATATGGCTTGTTCAATGCTTTGAAGTATCTGAAAACCTTGAGCTGGCTGATCATTCATTCGATATGCGATGGCAAGATTAATCTTGGCTATCATTTTGTCTAATTGGTTATTAGCATGCTTTAGAGTACATTTATAGGTTGCTATGGCATCGTAATATTGCTCATTCATACCATAAGAAATACCAATCGCATTGGTGATGGTAAAACCATAAGACTCTCTTAGCGCAGAGAGTCTGCGATCAGAAAGTAATTGGACTACCTCAGTCACTAATGCGATGTCGTGCAAATTACTCGCCGCGACCAGTACACTACTATATATTGAAACCGTTTCTTCGTTACTTTGAGTAAGTAGTCTGGCGGCATTACGCTTGTAAAATTGAATGGCCTGATGGGGGTAATTTAAAGAAAGGTACTTAACTTTTTCTGGCTCGGATTTATCTTTCAATGATGCTTTGCCAAGACTTTGTAGGCTCAAGCTGATAAATAACAGTGAACAAAACCAAAATACGCTACTTTTCAACTTCATGTATTCCGCCACATCAATTCAAACCGTTTCACCACAGAGCTCTGTTTTTCGGTTAACTGGTACTACATAACGTAACATTAGTCTATTCCCCGGCATTTAGGAACCAAACGTTACGAAACAGCTTTATTGGCAGTAAAAATAATACAAGGGTGAAAAGGCAAAAAAAAGCCGCACTAAGTGCGGCTTTTTAGGTGTGATTCGCTTTGTTTTAGGCGTGTCTCCAAAACTCTGCGATTACGTTACCAAGGAACTGTTCTAACAACACCCTTAGGTGCTGTTTAAAAGTTAAATCGACTCTAGCGCGATTTTCACCATTTCGTTAAATGTGCTTTGACGCTCTTCGGGTGGCGTTGCTTCACCTGTAATGACGTGATCACTCACAGTGAATAAAGCCATCGCTTTTGCACCGTATTCTGCAGCAACACCGTACATACCAGCTGTTTCCATATCGACAGCCAATACACCTAGTTTATCTAACTCGTTGTAGAACTCGCCGTCAGCCTGATAAAAAGTATCAGTTGTGAATACGTTACCAACCTTTGCATCTATACCAAGCTTGCGCGCTGCATTTACACCATTTTCAAGCAAGCCAAAATCGGCAATCGCAGCATAGTCATAGCCACGCACACGGGCTCTGTTTACGTTCGAATCAGTGCTTGCGCCTTGCGCAAAAATTACATCGCGAATTTTTGTATCTTGGCTGATACCACCACAAGTACCAATACGAATCAGGTTTTTTACACCAAAGCTAACAATAAGCTCACGTGCGTATATAGACATAGACGGAATACCCATGCCTGAGCCCATGATACTCACTGGTTTGCCTTTGTATGTACCTGTGAATCCAAACATGTTACGAACGTCTGTAACTTGTCGAGCATCTTCTAAGAAGTTCTCAGCAATATACTTTGCACGTAGTGGATCACCCGGCATCAATACCGTTTCAGCAAAATCACCTGGGTTTGCATTAATATGCGGAGTACTCATAACATGTTTCCTTTAACTTAAGCTGTAACCAACTTGTCGGCAAAGCCGTCACCATATTCTAACGCTTCTAGGTTAAACCACTGGGCAAGTGTCTGACCAATATCTGCGAAGCTATTTCTTTCACCTAATGGAGTATTGTTCATTCCATTACGGTATGCCAACACTGGCACATATTCTCTAGTATGATCGGTCCCAGGCGCGGTAGGGTCGCAGCCATGGTCCGCTGTAATAATTAAAATGTCGTCATCCTGTAACTTGCCTAAAACAGTCGGCAAGAATGCGTCAAATTCAGCTAATGCTTGTGCATAGCCTACTGCGTTACGACGATGACCAAACTTTTCGTCAAAATCGACTAAGTTTGTAAAAATTAAGCTATTATCAGGCGCTGAATCCATTACTTCTGTCGTTTTGTTGAGTAAGTTCATCAATCCTGGCGCTTTGTGTTTCTGTGTGATGCCTTGATGCGCATATATATCTGCAATTTTACCAATGCTGATCACTTCACCACCGTTATTTGCCAACTTATCTAACACAGTTGGAGCAGGTGGTAATACCGAATAATCTCTGCGATTACCCGTACGAATAAAGTCGGCACTCGAAGTGCCTATAAACGGCCGCGCAATCACTCTACCAATGTTCATTTCATCAAGCAGTGCCCGTGCGATTTCACATACTTGATAAAGTTTTTCTAGGCCAAATGACTGCTCATGAGCGGCTATTTGAAAGACGCTATCAACTGAGGTGTAACAAATAGGCATACCTGTTTTGACATGCTCTTCACCTAGTTGCTCTAGAATTACTGTGCCAGAGCCATAACAATTTCCTAAAATGCCAGGAATATCCGCTCGTTTACACAGTTCATCAATAAATTCTTTTGGGAAACAAGGTTGCGTATTTGGAAAATAACCCCAGTCAAACAAAACCGGTACTCCCGCCATTTCCCAATGGCCTGAAGGTGTATCTTTTCCACTCGAAAGCTCTTTAGCATATCCCCAAGCACCAGTAGACTGTTGACGTTGTGAAATCAAACAAGGCTCACCGCCCGCTGCTTCACAAGCATCGATTAGACCCAACTTACTTAAATTAGGGAGTGCTAAGGCTTCACCTTTTTCCTCTTTATATGCTTTTAAAAGATGAGCAAGTGTATTGGCGCCTACATCACCAAACTTATCCGCATCTGGTGCTGCACCAACACCAAGGCTATCTGCCATTAATATAATTGCTCTTGCCATATATCACCTCTCATCTTTTGTCTGGGTCGTATTTTGTTTTTATAAAGCATTCATGCTCCCAGAGGACGTTACTTTATTGCTACCTAAATATATCGTACAGGACATTAGTCCGCTGTCACAAAACAGTAATATAATATCCGCCGTACCTATTTTACCTAAAATAAAAATCTGGTTATACCAGAGGACATAAGTCCTGTTTTGAGAGCCCTAAAACATTTAAATTTGATCCTTAAGCGAGGCAAAAGAGATTAATCGTGTCTTTTTTGCTATTGTGATCTTCCAACGTTAACAATAGCTGGGTGTGAACTTTAGTGACACGAACAATTATAGCCATAGCTGGCGCTTCTGCGTCCGGTAAGTCTCTTTTTAGTCAAACAATATATAACGAATTAGTAAATGAACTTGAATCAGGTGCAATTGCCGTTATAGAAGAAGACGCTTACTATAAAGATCAATCGCATTTGCCGTTTGAGCATAGAACTCAAACTAATTATGACCATCCGGATGCGTTTGAGCATGCGTTGATGAAAGAGCATCTTGAACAATTGCGTCAAGGAAAATCAGTACAGGTTCCTACTTACGATTATGCTCAACATACACGCAGTAGTGAGACACGCACGGTAAACCCGGCAAAAATATTAATTGTCGAAGGGATATTACTGTTAAGCGACCCAGCATTAATTGAAGAATTTGATATAAAGGTATTTATTGATACCCCGCTTGATATTTGTTTATTACGCCGTATGCAGCGTGATATCGAGCATAGAGGCAGAAGTATATCTTCTGTTGTGGAACAATATCAGGCAACGGTAAGACCGATGTTTTACCAATTTATCGAACCATCGAAGCACAATGCCGACCTAGTCGTGACCCGTGGCGGTATGAATCGCGTTGCGATTGATATTATTAAAAGTAAAATAAAATATTTGCTGCAAGAATAAAACGGGAACATTTTGGCATGACAACAATTATGAGCCTAGTCGGCATGATGATGCTACTAGGTATTGCTTTCGCGGCTTCAACGAACCGCAGCGCAATTAACAAAAGAACGGTAGGAATTGCATTCCTAATGCAGGTCGTCATTGGCGGCTTTGTACTATTTATAGAAGCAGGTAAAAACGCACTGGCTGCGATGTCATCAGCAGTGTCGTCAGTTATTGGTTATGCCAATGACGGAATTAGCTTTTTATTTGGCCCTCTGGCCGCTCAAGAATCCATAGGATTCATATTTGCGATTCAGGTTTTACCTGTCATTGTATTTTTCTCAGCGCTAGTTGGTGTTCTTTACCACCTAGGTATTATGGAATGGATCATTAAAATTTTAGGTGGTGGATTACAAAAGCTGCTTAAAACATCACGTCCAGAGTCACTTTCTGCGACTGCGAATATATTCGTAGGCCAAACGGAAGCACCTTTGATTGTGAAGCCATTCATTCCGAAGATGACGCAGTCTGAGTTATTTGCAGTGATGGTTGGTGGTCTAGCAACAGTTGCTGGTTCAGTAATGGCGGGTTATGTAGCAATTGGTGTTGACCTTAAATACTTAATCGCTGCGAGCTTCATGGCTGCACCTGGTGGTTTCTTAATGGCAAAGATGATTGTGCCAGAAACTGAGAAAACAAAAGAAAATTTAGCCGAAGTAGATAGCGGTGAAGATAAACCTGTTAACGTAATTGATGCAGCAGCAGCAGGTGCATCAAGCGGTATGCACTTAGCGCTTAATGTTGGTGCAATGTTACTTGCGTTTGTCGCTCTAATCGCACTTATGAACGGCTTATTAGGCGGTATTGGTAGCTGGTTTAATCATCCAGAACTAACACTGCAAGAGATTTTAGGCTATGTCTTTGCACCTGTCGCTTGGATGATTGGTGTACCTTGGGCAGAAGCTACAACGGCTGGTAGCTTTATTGGCCAGAAATTAGTAGTCAACGAATTCGTTGCTTACTTGGACTTTATGAATTATCGAGATGGGTTAAGTCCTCATACTCAAGCAATTGTCACATTTGCGTTATGTGGATTTGCTAACCTATCGTCGATTGCAATTTTACTAGGTGGACTAGGCGGTATGGCTCCTAGTCGTCGAAAGGATATCGCACGCTTAGGGCTCAGGGCGGTTTTAGCAGGGTCAATGGCTAACCTAATGAGCGCAGCAATAGCAGGTTTTTTCCTCTCGCTAGCTTAGAAACTTAACGAGATATGCCGCTTTTGCAAAACAATTGGTTGGTTACCTTAAGGGGTTAGGGTAGCCATACTAACTTGAACGATACTTCACCAAAGGGCCTATATGGCCCTTTTATCGTTTCTAATATCCAATCAATTAATCAGCTTCTCCTTTTGAACCAAGTCTTTATAAATACTGGCACTTACCCTAACCAACTGGACTTACCACTAAGAAATACCTTGGCAACAAATCCAATTTAATTTACATCGGGTACACAAAGCAATATCATTGCATTAATCAAAAGGGAAAAAATAGAGACAAACAATAAAGTCTGCCGTCTCGGCCCCATCATTTGATTGTTTCCAAAACCAATAAGACTAATTAAGGAAAGTTAAGTGTTACCAAGCAAGAAGCGCAGTTTGCTTGCAATATCCATAGCCGCAACTATAAGCAGCCCCGGATTTGCCAACGAAGATATAAGCCGCACTCAAATAGAAGACTCAAAGACATCAGTAACCTCAGCCGAGGAGAACGAAAAAACAGAGCGTATAGTCGTCACTGGCTCTCGCATCAAGCGAGATAGCTTTTCTGTGGCAACACCCATTGCAACACTTTCAAGAGATGCTTTAAGTGATGCTGGTCTGGGTTCTTTATCAGAAATTCTCGTTGATGAAATGCCACAAATTGGTGAAGGCCAAAGCAACACCAACTCACAAAGCAGTGTACAAAATACCGGTCTTTCGACTATCGACCTACGTGAATTGGGCACCAATCGTACACTCACTTTAGTAGATGGACGCCGTGTAGTTTCTAACAGTTATTCGGGCAACTATGTCAGCCTTTCTACAATCCCCAAGGGCATGGTAGAAAGAGTGGAAATTATCACAGGTGGCGCATCTGCTGCTTATGGTTCTGATGCAATCTCAGGCGTTGTTAACATCATCACGCAGCAAGATAAAGAAGGCGCATCTTTTGACGTTCGAACAGGTGAAAGTACAGAGGGCGGTGGTAGAGAGCTAACCTTTGACGCTGATTTTGGTACCAGCTATGCAGATGGTAAGGGCTATGTCTTTTTAAGTGCTTCATATGACGAACAATTTGGTATGGAGTATTGGGATCGTGATCGAGCCCAGCAGCAAGATTACTGGGATTATGATGATAAACGCATGTGTAACACCATGCTCACAGCCATTTATGACGAACAAAACAAGACAGCTTTTCAGTGTATGCGAGACATTGAGCAGTCGGACTGGCGCTCTTTGAGCGATTCAATTCCAGGCGGCGTATTTGATGAATCCAGTAGTTTTAGGCCTAATGCAGGATTCTGGTACGACGGAACCACTTTAAGAGATGACTGGCAAGAGGAAAAACATGGTATCCACTTTAATCAGTTTACCATGCTTAAAGTGCCTGATAAGCGTGTTAACGCGGCGATAAAAACAGAGTTTGAATTTGATTCTGGTACACAAGCTTATTTTCAGTTGCATTTAAGCCAAAACGACTCTCGAAATGTGAAATCTCCAGAGAGTGAGGACGAATGTGACCCTATTGTGACATATGATCCTCAAAGCGATGTATTTGGCTCTGATTGTATGGGCCGCATCCCTTATGACAACCCCTATATGCCAGAAGCTATTCGCGAACAGGCCAGTGAACGAGGCGTGAAATGGGATAGATTATTTCAAGAAGTCGGCAACATTATAAATGATAATGATCGTACCACAATTCGTACTTGGGCTGGTCTCAGAGGCTATGTATGGGACGACTGGGAATGGGATGTTTCGCTTGGTTACGGCAAGTTTAAACAGCAGCAGACTCGTGCCAATGAAATTATTGTAGCACACGCAAAATATGCACTTGATGCAGAGCGACTTGATGACGGAACAATACGCTGTAAAGACGAAGCTGCCCGCGCAGCGGGCTGTGTGCCTCTCAACCTGTTTGGCGAAGGATCAATTACGCCAGAAGCCGCTGATTACCTTCGCGTTAATGCTGAAATTAACACTGATATAAAGCAAACCACCTTTGCTGCAGTGCTGACTGGTGATCTTTATACTCTACCTGCTGGACCGATTGCCTCTGCATTTGGCTTCGAATATAGAAAAGACCAACAAAGTGTTGCAACCAACGTGCCTGAAGGTGGTATCACATTTAACTACGTTCCTAACTTTTCTGGTGACGTAAGCGTGTACGAAGCATTCGCTGAAGTATCAGTGCCACTTTTAAATGATGCTCCCCTAGCCAAACATTTAAGCGCTGAGTTTTCTGCCCGAATAGCTGACTATAGCTGGTCTACAACGGGCATGATCCAAAGCTATAAAGCTGGATTTATCTACGAGCCAGTTGAGGGCTATTCAATCAGAGCAAACTGGGCAAGAGCTATGCGCGCTCCTACAATCACCGAGTTAATGTCGCCTCCTCGTGGAGATTACAACTCTTTCAGTGATTTTTGCGACGGAGTGACTGCCACTTCAACAAACCCAGGTCATGATAACTGCCGACAAGAGCCTGGTATTCAAGCTACGATTGCATCAGAAGGTGTATTTGAGGATGAAAACAGCAGTTATTCACCAAATGCAGGTAATAACGAATTACACGAAGAAACAGCGGATACTTATACGGTTGGCATATCTTTGGCACCAGAATCGATTCCGGGTCTCAGAGTTGCAATTGATTATTATGATATTCAAATAGAAGATGCGATTACTGCCCTTTCCAATGATGACATCATCACATTCTGTTATAACTCAGCCATCGCCTATGGTAGCAATAACGAGTTTTGTAACGACATTCGCCGTGATGAAGAGGGGCAAATAGTAGAAGTTCAGCAACGATTGATAAATACCGATGAGATCCGTACTAAAGGGTACGATATCGCCATGCAGTATGGCTACAATATCGGCGAGTATGGTGACTTAACCTTTAAATTAGATTGGAGTCATGTAATAGAGTACTCCGTCAAATCAACAGGGCCTGATGGTCAATTTGAAGATTTTGAAGAAGGCTTCTTAGATAGAGATATCTTCGAAGATAAAGGCGCAGCGTCACTAACATGGCGCAAAAACAATTGGCGCGTCCGCTGGAGTACAAGGTACAAAGGCTCTATCAAGCGTGATAAAGAAGACTATGAAAGTTGGCTAAGCGCGATGGAGAAAAACCAAACTCGTTGTGCCTCTCAAGAAGACACATGCATCGCTGAACCAGAAGCTCTATGGGGGAACGACCTACCTTCAGTCACTACTCACGGCTTAAGTTTGTCTTATACAATGTCATTTAATGACGACAGCTCACTGCGTTTATATGGCGGCGTGAGAAACCTTTTCGACGAACGTGGTCCATTTATTATTGGCGGTCGAGGTAATTTTAACAGTGCTTACGGTGGTGGTTTAGGTCGATTTGCATTTTTAGGCGCTCAGTATACTTTTTAGTCCTAAATATGCTTGATCGCAATCTCTAAATAAAAGCCAGCATTAAGCTGGCTTTTTATATTTCGTGTATAAATCCACTTTATATTAGCAATATTAGAGTTTGCCTAGCTGTCCGCTACAGTTATTTATTTAACTGTGCTTTTGCTTCCTCAACTTTGGCATAGTCCAAACCAAGTTCATTGACGGCTTCTTTGATTAAGTTTGGGTTTTGCATCACCAACCCCATCAACTGTTGCAACTTTTCTGGTGGAATAGCAAGCTGTTGAACCGTTGCCATGGCCATCAGCGGGTTCTCCGTAAGAGCTTGAAAAACTTCCTTTATTTGTTCATCAGAAATATTATGCTCTTTTAGCAATGCAATTATTGGATTCATGTTTAAACCTTTCAATTGATATTCGAGAGCCAGCACTTTGCGCTTTGCTCTATAACCTAAATGCGATGTTCTAGTTATTGGGCCTTGGCAGTTTAACTTCAAGCCCTATGTATTATTCAGCGCTGTTTTTTACCAATCGCGCACCGTAAAAACCGTCATATTCAGAGCTGATACCGGGTAATAGGCTCAATTCTTGCTCTAATGACCAGTTTGGGTTGTCAGCCAAAAATTGCTTGATTTGCAGCTCATTTTCCGATGGGAAAATAGAACACGTCGCGTATACCAACTTACCACCGACTCGGCACATTTGACTATAGCGTTGCAAAATATCTTGTTGTAACGTGATTAAATCACTAACACTTTGCTCATCTAAATGCCACTTTGCATCAGGGTTACGACGCAATACACCAGTCCCAGAGCAAGGTACATCCAACAACACTCTATCAAACTTTTCTTTTTGTCGTTTAATGGTTTTACTGTTTTGTATCAAACGGGTTTCAATGACATGCGCACCAGCTCTTTTAGCACGCTTTTTCAAGGTATCTAATTTATGTTGGTGGATATCTAGGGATAGCACACGCCCTTTGTTTTTTAGCAAGGCCGCAATATGTAGGCTCTTGCCACCAGCACCCGCACAAGCATCTACAACTTTCATACCTGGCAAAAGCTCTAATAAAGGTGCGATTAGTTGGGAGCCTGCATCTTGCATTTCAAATAATCCTCTTTGAAATGCGTCAGTACGAAATAAATACCCCATTTGTTTTACTTCAAGTGCATCAGAAACTGCCTCAACAGGCAAAGTCGCAATACTTTCTTTTGAGAGTGCTTTAGAAACAGCTTCCCTGTTGGCTTTTAACCCATTTGCACGGATAAAATTCCCCGCACTTTGATTGAGTGCGCGCGCTACAGTAGGCCAATTATTGCCTAGCTCTTGCTCTGCACGGTCATGTAACCACAATGGCATACTCAGTTGAATATCTGTAGGGGCATCCTTTAGCGCAGACTTTAAATGTGTGGCATCTAGCGATTCTAACTCAGGGTAGTCAGGTACCTGACCCTCTTGTATAAATGTATAAGCCCCCCACAAATCCCACACATCCTCACGGGTACAATGTTGAATCGTATCGACGTGCTCTTTACGACCGGTCATCCACATCAATTTGCGGCTGAAACGGATCATATTGTAGAGAGTTGTAACAAAATATGCTCTTTGCTCCAATGTCCAACTGCTGTTTGCAGCCAAATGTTGTTGAATTACTTTATCAGCATAATGCTCTAAAGTTGCGGCCTGTAAGAATGCGTTATGCAAGCAATCTAACAATTGACGGGTCACTGTCACAGCGGTTCTCTCTTTACACTTTCAGGGCGCGAATTGTAGCGCTTTTCAATATATGACTCCACTTAATGGCGCACTTTTAGGACGAATAAGTCACAAAAACTTACATCCTGCACATTGAGCATAATCTCTTCCTCCCATAGCATAGGTGAAACAATAAATAGATAAGTTGAATTGACCCAGCTCATTATTTAAATGCATGCTTTGAAGTGGACAATATTCACTGGCTTTGTAAAAAATGGGCTAAGAGGCTTCGCAACTCGAATCATATACCAATATCAAATCAACAGGATTTTGAGGAACACACAGATGAAATCAAAATTGCTACTTTCAGCCAGTCTGATAATTGCTGGGCAACTACACGCCTCTCCTCTGTCATTAAAACTAAAAACGAAAAGCCCGTTGCAACTTACCGACTCGCCTATAGTCTTCGCTCTGAATAAAGATACTAAACAACTAGAACGAATCGATTTAAGCAATGGTCAATCTACGGTCATTCAAGCTACCGAGCATTCAAGAGGGTTCCATTTCGGCCAAGTAGCCAGTCATCGTGATGTGCAAGCATTTATCTTAGACGAAAAAGGGGTCTACTTAGCAACGGAAAAAAGCATAACACGTATCGTCGAGTCAGATAGCCTACTCACTCGGCTGCAAGTAGACGACTTCAAAAAAATAGATTTTGTACTCGATGTGAATGATGACGGTCTTAGTGATATCTATTTACCCGGCTTCACACACAGTGAATTGTATGTGCAGCAAAAAGATGGTCAGTTCAATAAATATCGTTTTAAGTATTCTTTACCACTTAGAGCGCACAGTTATCAAGATGGCATGGAGGTAAGTACCAACTTCAAATCTCTACCAACAGTACATGACTTTGATAAAGACGGTAATTTAGATTTAGTGTTTCGCACGCGTGAAAATGTCTCTGTTTTATACGCAAACAAAACAGGGTTTAATAAAAAAGTAGAGCATGTTTATTTGCCAACATCATTTGGTAAAACACCAGATAATGCCATTCGCACTACCCATGAGCTGCTAGATATCAACAAAGATGGACATTTAGACCTCATCACCAGAACTCAACCAATCACTGAGGGCATATCTGGCCTAGAAGCCCAAATTAACTACGACTTATATTTAGGGCAGCCAAAAGGGTTCAACTCTGGCGCCATTAAACTTCCGCATACAATCGGTGCTGGAGGCATGCGCATTGAACATGACTTTGATGGTGATGGATTACTCGATTTACAAACGCTCAGTGTGGATATTGGACTCACAACTATAGCAGCGATGGCCTTAGGAGGAGGTAAAACAGATGTGGATGTTGAAATGCACTTTTTCAAGCAACACCCCCATACCTTATTTGCTAAACAACCTAGTACTGAAAAAGAAGTAGAGTTAGAGATTGACATGAAGCGCTCAATGCGAGGAATTCCGTTTTATACGGGTGATTTAAACGGTGACAAAAAGCAAGACATCGTTTTTAAATCTGGTGATAAAACGCTCAACATTTACTATGGTGCAAGCAGTAACTTACTAAACAAAGAGCGAAAAAAAATCAGTCGCAAGCTACCTGAAAACGCCAATGATATTGTTTTAGTAGACATAGACGGTAACGGTAAAGAAGACTTTATTTTTAAGTATGCGGATGAAAATGGTCAAGCAAGACTGGAAACCTTGTTGAACTAAACCGACGATTATGGGGCTAAGTTTGTGCGATTAAATTTAGCCCTGATAGAGCTTACCTATATGTTATTTTTCATAATTCTTTAATATGAATTCCAAGTTATTACAACCCCCTGTATAGTTCCCTTTTTAGGATATATAAATAGATAAAGGAACTATAAAATGAAACTAAAGTACAATGGGTTATTTCTAGCAACTTTAGCAGCAATGCAACTCAGTGGCTGTGGAGGCGGCGGCAGTAATGACACCCCTAACTCCATAGAGAGACCAGACCCAACTCCAATTGTGTTTTCACCCATTTCAATAAAAGCCTTGGAGCAGAATAAGTGCGGAAATTTACCCGTTATAGCTGATGTGGTATTCCATCAGGCCAATGGTACATTCATTTCTAGTGAAAAAACCCAAGCTGATGGTCAATTTGAGTCAAATATTCCCACAAATGCGCAACATGTCTCTTTTGTATATCGTTCGGAAACCGACACAGGGAAAAAGTATCTGCAAATCCAATCTGTTTTAAACATTCAAAATGGTTTTGACGTTGATGCTGTTGTATTTGCAAATTACGATCAATGTGGTTGCAGCACCATTGACTATGACTTAGAAACGCTACGGGCAGAATCACCAGATTCATACTTGCATGGTGCAAGCATAGATCCGATTTTACTTAGAGAAGCGCCAGATAAAGTTTCGCTGTGTACTGATGAGCAACAACAACTGTTGTTTACTCGTTTTGAGGGAGTGTCATCTGGTGGGCTATTTGATACTTCTGCACCCGCTACAGTGGCTTTATCAGACACACAGTTCACTGCACAAGGCACGGAGTTAAATTTTGGTGAGCACACTTTTGAACCGAAAGAACTCATTACGCTCTCCTCTTATGTTGGCAACACTAATGTGTACAACGAACATGTCAACGAAGCCCGCTACAACCACACATCATACAAAGACAACAACGGGCTTTTAATATTCAAAGACCTAAATACTGTAAATTATTTATCGACTACAAGGCTTCAAGAGTCAACGGCATTTGGTGTTTCGGTGTCAACCAACTCTTATGCCATCAATAAGGTAAATGATGAAGGCCAAGTAACAGGCGCAAAACATATCACCAATAATGCAGAACTCGTTCGCGGATACCAAATTTTAGCTGAGTCTCTCGCCGATGAAAGTGCTAGCGATGTTGCTGTTATTAATTTTAGCAGTGCCGATGAACGTATTGATGCAGTGACATTTACTCTGAATTGGGAAGATGCGCATCAGGGGACATCAAGGTGGCATTTCATTACAGATGGCAATGACGCTATACCCGACCTGAGTTTTGGAGACATTATTCCAGAAGATAAAGTCACGCCTTTGGAGATCTCTATGAATGTTTCACTACTGGCGCTCAACTCTGACCTTAGTTTCAATGATTTAAGAGAGGTTATGATAGAAGGCCAAGAGAGCTTTGAAAAACGCGTCGAATCTAAGCTTTATGATGGCGCCGCTATTTTTTCAATCATAGCTAAACCTTTATAAAGGCGTTATTGAACAAGATAAAGGGAAGCCACACAGCTTCCCTTTTCTTATTAAAAACTATGGAAGTAGTTTCCAAGGACCATTAGGGTTGGTCGGACTTGGCGTATTACCCTTTGTCCACCATTTAGCTTCATAAATACGACCTTCATGGCTCGCTTTGTCACCTTTAAGGTACACTTTTCCAGCTTCCCAAGCTTTCACACCTCCTACCGGTGGCTTGTCGTCTACAGGCGGTAGAGTATCGACAGCAGTTACACTAGGCCATCCAGTATGAGACTCATAAAAGTTCGTCACACATTTTTCGTAATCACCCGGTACTAACGCGGAGTATGCGGTTTGATAACCAACAAGCTTACATTCAAACGAGTGGCCGCCTGGTCTGTCCGAATAATGTGCCCAATTAGCCTCCCAGTTTGTATATAAAACACCACTTGCCCCGTCCAAGTTTAAGCTACCAAACGGTGTTTGCTGCCAGCACGTGTTCTCTTCATCTGATTCAATAGGGATATTGTAATAATGAGAAAGCCCTTCCCAGTAACGAATACGGTTTACAGGCTGACCTTTATTACGGTTGTGTTCACCACACTCAATACCACCATTAATTACGTTAATAGTTGTACCAAATCCATAGCCAATTCCCGCATTGAGCTCTACCTGCGAAGGTACCCAAGTTCTATCAATGACATGAAGCATTGCTGGCTTTGGAGCTTGTGGCGTTAAAAAGAACCAAATTGCAGATGCCAAGTTAAGCCATGAGTCAGCAACACGTCCCGGATCATTCAACAGTACGGTTGCATCGCCGTCAAACATGACCTCAGAAAACATGCCATAGTTGAAGTGGTAAGAGAGCTGCTTAGCACCGCGACCAAAATAACCTTGACCAGCCCCACAAGGCCAGCGACGATTTTGCCAGTCATTCTGGCCACACCCTGTTCGATATCCACCTTGACCTTCAGACCACCCCATCTCGCGTACGTGCACAAGTGCTTGCTGCCACTCTTCTAAACCATTTGGGTTATCTGAAGTATTGTCCTTTGAAATATGGCCACCTGTTTCTTGCGCAAAATGTGCAAAGGCAGTAACAATTGATTTTTTACAAATGGCATCCGAATTGCGTCCGTCAGTATAGGTGCCACAAAATGCTGGGAATTTACCAATGGCACGAAGAAAACGTGTATACGTATATTCAGGTGCTGCCATTTGAGTAAGGAAGTCCCATTGCGCTTGCCCAAATACGCGTTCTACTCGCTTAACATTCTCAGGGTTTGATGCCGCACCAGGCACAATTGCCTCCACAACAGTGTTGCTGCGAGTTTCTAGGGCTTTTGACCAAATCGCATACATGGGATCAGATGTGAGCGCGTCTTCTGCTGCTTTTAAATCAACGCGAGACACTACATATCCATTTGGATTATTTGGATCTGGCTGTACATTCATGGCTTGAGCGAATGTGCTAGCACATAAAACTGGCGCACATAACAGTGCCAGTTTAGCGAATCTGCCTACCTTAGCATTTAAAATATTCATAATTTACCTTTACATGTTGTTGAAATTATTGAATTTGAAAGTCAGTTTTTTGTCTTATTCCATCACCGACAAGGAGAATCACATCGGCTTTGAAATTGATGAACATCAAAATTCATCAATTTAACAAATATTACACATTGACATCGCTGTCAATGTGATTTACCTAATTTTTAAACAAATGGAAACTTGATTCCTGAGATTTGTGCTGCAAAATAAGTAAATATTATTAATAAAAAGAACAAGCTACCGTCATGAAGATTGAGCAACTAGAAGCACAACATTTTTCCCAAGTCATTCAGTTAGGAAACTTGGTACACGGCGAAAATTATCTCGATGAAGATAAACTGAAAAAAATTTATAAAATGGGCCTAAAAAATGGACTCAACGCGTCTTTCGTCGCTGTAAATGAACAAGGTCAAGTAATAGGTTTCAGGCTGACATATAGTGCTGGCCAATGGCCGATTGACAAATGGTGTACACCAAATAGTTGGCCAGTAGATAGCGAACATATGGCATATTTCAAATGTATTGCGATACATCCAAATGCTCAAGGACAAGGAATTGGACCCAAGTTACTCAGTGCGTCTGTACAGATATTAAAACAGCAGGGTGCGAAAGCAGGTATTGCACATTTATGGAAACAAAGTCCTGGCAATGGTGCCGTTAAGTACTTTACCAAAGCCGGTGGAACATTAATTAAGCTTCATGATGATAGATGGCTAGAAAACTGCATCAATGAAGGTTATGAATGCCCAATCTGCGGCAATGACTGTCACTGCCAAGCAGCTGAAATGGTGCTAACACTATCATGAGTACTTATGACCCACTTTACCAAGCACATTGCCAAGGTGAGGCATTTGCTTCTAGTTACTGGACAAGCACCACTTCGTTAGGTCAACCTGCGACTCCTCCTCAAAATGATCAAGAGTACGACGTCATTGTCATTGGAGGGGGCTTTACTGGCCTGCTTAGCGCTTTTTATCTGGCTACAGAATTCAATCAAAAAGTGTGTGTTGTGGAAGCTAATCAAGTTGGATTTGGTGCCAGCGCCAGGAATGCAGGGTTTGCGCTACCTTCTTCTGGTCGTTTAGGTGTATTACAAATGAGCAAAACATGGGGAGAAGAAACCGCACAACGAGTATACCAAGAGTATCAAAGCGCGGTTACCCGTGTTTCAGATCTCATTGAACGACACCAGATAAAATGCGATAAACAGGCCAGCGGTTACCTTAAAATAGCCCACTCCCAAAGCGCATCCGACACATTAAAATCCGGACTTGCGTATAGCCAAAATGTACTTAAGGACAATAGCCTTTCTTTTATTAACAATGACGAATTACAGGCCAATTATATAAGAACCCCCAATAGTTTTGGCGCAGTAAGAACATCTCATGGCTTTGGCGTGAACCCTTTAAAACTGTTACTCTCGTACAAATTTTTGATACAAAAGGCGGGCGTTCATTTATATGAAAAAAGCTTGGCGCAGCAACTCACTAAAAAAGGGCAAATCTATAGTATTAAGGTCAATGAAGCGCGCTTAACGGCAAAAAAAGTAATCATTGCAGGCAACGCCTACAACAGCAAACATACCTACTCCACCTTAGACAGCCGATATTTACCAATATTGAGCAGCATTCTCGTCACCCGTCCCCTAACCCGTAGTGAGTTAGAAACAACGGGACTCAAAACTCATCAAGTGATGATGGATACTCGTACTTTAAAATACTATTACCGCTTGCTACCAGATAATCGTCTGCTTTTTGGAGGGCGTGGTGCAATATTTGGTAAAGATCAAGATAAAATTAAATATCGAAGACACTTAGAAACGGCACTCAAGCATAGCTTTCCAAGCTTAAAAAGCTGTGTATGCGAATACAATTGGCACGGTTATATTGCCGCCGCACTTGATGATCACCCTCATATTTATTGCGAAGATAATATTGCTTACGCAATTGGATACTGCGGTTCAGGAGTCGCGTTTAGCGCCCAAGCCGCTTATCGTTTGGCCCAAATGGTATCGGGGCTATCTGTACCCAACTTACCTATTTATCAAACACCCGCTCCTAGGTTTCCTTTCGCAACTCTGAGCCGACTTGGGCAATATGGTTTTTATAACCTTGCTATATTGAAAGACAGACTTTACTAAAACAAACTGAATAAAAAATACACAAAAGGTACATCCAATTTCAACATTACGGGCGTTTAATGGACTCGAAACAACTACTAACTAAGGAAAAGAAATGAAAAAAATGATTGTTTTGGGTCTATTGGCTGGCCTTTCTAGCGTTGCTTCTGCACAAACTGTAACTCTTGAAAATGTAGATAATGGCTCTGTTGCTTTTGAAAAAGCTGAAGTAACTATCGCAGCAAATCAGGGAATTGTTGCATCTGGTGTTGTTACATATTACAGCCCACGAGTTTGGGTTAATGGCCGTTTACAGAGCTTCTTTGTTGGTCCAACAAACGGAAACCAATTCTGTGAAGAACGTGGTCACAACCAAGAAGTAAGCGGTAGCACAATTAAGTGTGGTGAAGATGAGTCATCATACGCTAACTACGACTGGTACGGAAAATCTTGGGTTTACAAAGACACTGGCAGTAAAAACCAGTGTTACCAGCTGTATGCAACGATTAAGTGCCAGTAATATATAAGCACTTAAACTCAGCCCACTGATTAAACCGTGGGCTTTTTATATAACAGATTTTCCAGTCATTAGACATTTAGTTTCTAATATACTTATATTGTAGATTCGGTTTTTTTAATTAGCCCAAATAGTTCATCTTTCAAGTGTACTCTTTCCATTTTTTTAGTATCTAAGTACTCATCTGTGGTGTTTTCTGCGCCCTCTTCTATTCTCCGAACCTCTCTATCTAACTCATTGTACTTATTAAATAATTTAGCAAAGTGATTGTCGTTCATTTTTAGATGACGAATGGTATGATGATGATCTGGGAATTCGTGTAGTAAATCGTGTTTTTCAATGCTCATGAGAGTATCCTTATGAGATATTTATTGGTTTAACTTTATTATTCCCCCACCGTAAAATTTGATATTGATCTACATCACATATCTACATGGCAATTTATATATGTGATGGCCATATTTGATCTGCATTAAGTGTAAAGAGATTTACCCTCTCCTCTCTACACTGACTGCTATAATATAAAAATTCCTGAAAATCCTTGCTAATAGATCATAATTACCATGGAATTTTACTACCATCGTAGCTGATAAAGCTGCCACTCTCTTGCTTAGTTAAATTATCTAACACACGTTTCAGCCCCAATGCAGACTCCTCAGGCGTTATCAGTGCGTTTGGACCGCCCATTTTTGTTTTCACCCAACCAGGGTGAAGCGCAACAGTCTTAATACCTTGAGGCAAAAGATCATTCGATAAACTTTTTACAACTGAATTTAATGCGGCTTTTGAACTGCGGTAGATATATCCACCCCCTTTGGTGTTTTCTGTATGACTCCCAACCCGTGATGAAAGGGCAGCAAAAATCTTTTTGTCACCGAGTTTTAAGTTTGCGTAAAACATTTCAGCTAACTTAGCAGGCGCAATCGCATTCACCTCCATGACCATTTTCCAAGCTTCCACATCACAATGACCAAACCCATATCCTTTCGGACCATATAAGCCCGCATTATTTATCACTATATCTATTGGAACGCCCACCAAAGAGCTTGCAACTTCAGATACTTGCTGATAGTTAACAATGTCCATTTCGTAGATGATTAAATTATTTTGCGTGTCTTGATCCATCACTTCATTTAGTTTGTCTGTATTTGACGCATTTCTGACCGTTGCTAGAACCTTCCAACCGCTTTCTAAATACAGCTGCACTAATGCAAGACCAATTCCTCTATTTGCACCCGTAATCAAAACGCAAGCCATGTTATCCTCTGATTTATAGTGATATTTTAATGGGTCTATTGTGATAAACAGCGCACTTTGATTCAAGTTTATTAAAGAGAAAAACGCCATGAACTTAGCTGTTGCGCTTTTTCAGTTAAGGAGAGTCCAGCCAGTTTTTTGCGGTATTACCATCGGAGAAGAAACGAGTTCGCCCACCTAGTATCCACCCCCCTAATATCGAAGAAATGTGTTGTAAGCGACTACTCCCAATGACCGCGGTTTTGGTAAATTGTTCACTATATTGAAATGCAATGCGGATGTCATGGAGCGCCTCTCCCATCTCCCACCCGGTAAGTTCTGATATATCAATCAAGGCAGATACGGTATTGCGATGATTTCTAGCTAAAGCTTGATCAACCACAGGCAATATAACTAAATAGTCTTTGTGAGTAAGACTACCAACAGCCTTAAAGCTGATCAAAAGTCCCGACTCGTTAACCTCTGTTGCAACCGAAATGCCATGGTATTCATTCATTGCAATAACCAATCACCCAAGTAAATTTTTAGTAAACAAAATGCTCAATTTAACATAGCTCAAAATGGCTATTCGCGCACATTAATTCAAATAGTCTATGCTTAAACATAAGTATTCATCAGTGGTATCGTCCCCCTTATGCCCAAAAGTTAGGAAAAGCCTTTGAAAATACTAATAATATTAACAATAACTCTGTGTTCATCTCTCTGCATCGCCAACACAGAAAAAACCTGGTTCAATCAAGCTACGTATACCAAATTTGAGGATGCAGACGATCATAGTTGGCAAATCAGTAGTCACTATTACTTTGCACCTCAAGCCTATTTTGGAGTCTGGGACGATTTTGGCTATCTAGACACTGACAGTAATGTATTGCTCACCTACACCAATGACACTGACGTATACACTGGGGCAGAGGGGGAGATATTCATTGGAAATTGGTTTATTCCACTTGGTATCGCAGATCTCAGCCAGGCAGATGAAGATTACTCCGTGGGTGTAGGGCACCTTTTTTATGACCGAATTAAAGCAAGCATAAGTCACCAACGTTTAAAAAATGGGGAAGACATTACGTGGTTTCAAGGGCAACTTAATATTGATTTAGACCCAAATGCCTATGTTGGTCTCACTGCCAATACGGATGATTCCTTAGATGATTGGCGTGTTGAAGTTCGCTATTTTAGAGGCTTAGGGGAGCAAAGATTTTTTACTTTAGACTTATCCCATCACAATAACAGTAGTAAAAATCAAAATGACTTTATCGCAAATTACTACTTTAACCAGCATTTTGCTTTAGGGGTAGGCAGCCAAGCATCTCACCTCATGATTGAAGGGAAGTATTTTGTGAATCATAGCTTTTTCGTCAAAGCTCGATACCAAGAGCAGAGCGATGACGAACAATCACTTGAAATGTCCATGCAGGCACAATTTTAATGGCATTAAATGCCTTTTACTTGCATAGTTCAGGATTTTGTAGCCTACGAAGGCATTCTTGATTTAAAGCTGTTACTTGTTCTTGTTTAACAGGGCCCACGCGCTCCGAAAACCAAACCTCAAAATCGGAAAAGCGCTCTACTTCATACATCTTGCCAATGACTTCACTGGAACTCACTGACAACATATCATAAATGCTCAGCTCAGCTTGCCACTCATGCTCTGGCGCACTTACTTTCTCTCCCCGTTTAATTAAATATGCACGTTGGAAAGCACGTTTAATTTGCACAATTCCAAGCTCTCCGGTCTCTTCTGGTAGTGGTAAACTAAAATCTGACTGACGCCACTCTGCTTTAGGGAAAACCACTTCAAAGTCTGGAGATTGCGGTTGCACATATTTGAAGGTAATTGGCTTGTTCGGGGTCAAAACAGCATCGTAAGGACTAAATGCAAATGCGATATTTAAACTGCAGTCTCCTTCATGCAAACACAAATGACGATATACTCGGATATCAGTCGTCAGTTTAACGACATGATCGGCCCAATCACCATCAGGGATGATCAGTTCAGATGAAAAACAACTATCATCCCCCTTATTCAAAGCGCGAGAACGTGCTTGGTCTAGACAAAAGAACTCCCCGATAAGGACATCATCTTGTGCTTTTTCATCTCTTTTCGTTAACCATGTTTTTAGGCTGACTTCCTCCGGGATCAAAACGCCACCAGGAGTTAGATACTGAACTAAGTGCTTAAAGATAAACACCTGTGGCTCTCTTTTTAGCAGCGCCGTCATGGTTTCTGAGATGATTATATCGAATCCAGTGTCATCACCATCTGGGTGCCAATGAGTCGCATCGCCTAAGACTAATTTAATTTGGTAGCGTTCAAGGTCAAAGTGCTTAATCAACGATTTAACCGCATTGATATTTTCTTCATGAATATCAAGTAGTGTGATTTCAAGTGGTAGCTTTTCTCGACTTGCCAAAAACGGTAACAGCAAAGTCGCATAGGGGCCTGTGCCAGCATACAATATCCGCACGGGGACCTCGTTAGTTTTGAGACAGTCTTCAATGGCCATTGCCACGCCTTGCACAAATATTTGGGTGCGCAGCGTTTCTTCAAAGCACTTGGCGGCTTGCACAGGAGAAATTGCCACACCACATGCAGTCTGTGCTTTGTCTGATTCATTCATATCAGTGCTGGTAAATATTTGTGTTACCTCACCAAGATACGCAACCATCTCTTTAATTTCAGACTTTGAAACAGCGCCCTTTTCTGCATTGAGTAAGCCGTTCACCGCGGCTATAAATTGCCCTTTAGATTTGCTCATGAGATCCCTGATGTTTTTCTTATATTAAACCTGAGGATAGAGTCACAAAGAGCAAAAGTAAAACCAGTAAACTCGCAAAAAATACTCTTAAATACTTAAGTTGCTTATTCGTTTTCACGACTCGATGAAGTAAGCCTCCCAAGTACAACCACAGCGAATCTACAATGACCGCAACGACAAACAGAGTCATGGCAGCCACCAACCCGGCTTGAAACGGGGATTCTATGGGAATATTTGTATTCGCAAAAATAGCAATACACGCGGCATATGCTTTAGGGTTCAATAAGTTTAGTATAAAGCCATCTTTAAAGCCCAGAGTCTGATTGTTTAGTTCTGCAAGCCCACTGTTATTGCTCGCAATCTTATAGGCCACATAAAACAAATAGGCCAGTGCACCTAGTTGCAATATCTTGGTTAACTGCGGAAAGCTCAACAGCAGTGCCCCCAACCCGGTAGCCGACGCAATAATGGCGACCAATAGACCTGATAAAATACCAATCAGAAATGACATACCAGCACGGACACCGATGCTAGCGCCTACCGCAGCAAGTGCTAATGGTGCTGGCCCAGGTGAACCTAACAATAAAAAAGTTGTAAGCGCCAAAGACAATAATGCTTCTTGCATAGTATTTCTCCTAAAAGTCCTTGAAGTAAAGCGGTGAGGATTAACAGTGGATTGTTGATAAAAGAAATTGGGGCCAAGTGTGCACTTAAGCCCCACAAACGTATTTGACTAGTTAGTTGGATCAGGAATGCGCACACAGCCTTCCATTAGCACTCGAGCACTGCGACTCATAATGGCTTTTCTAGCAAACCAACGCCCTGCTTGTTGTTGTGCTTCAGCACCCACTTTCAGAGTGCCAGAAGGGTGGCCAAAGGTAATTTGCGTTCTATCTCCGCCCCCAGCGGCTTGGTTGACCAGCGTTCCAGGGATGGCACCAGCGGTTGCAATCGCAACGGCGGCGGTGCCCATCATAGCGTGGTGTAATTTCCCCATTGACAGCGCCCTGACACATAGGTCGATATCTTGCTCATCAATTACTTTGCCACTTGATGCAACGTATTTTTTAGCTTCGCTTACAAATGCAATCTTAGGCGTATGCTGGCGCACTTTCGCCTCTTCAAGCGATGAGATTAAACCCATTTTTAAGGCACCATAGGCACGAATTGTCTCTAGTCGCTGCAACACATCGCTGTTGCCATTGATTGCATCCTGTAGCTCTGTGCCGTCAAAACCTAAATCTTGTGCACGGAAAAATAATGTTGGGATACCAGCATTGATCATAGTTACATCAAAGTTACCAATCTCCGGCACTTCAAGCGTATCTACTAAGTTACCACTTGGGAACATATCTGCATTAGCATCAGCTGGGTCCAAAAACTCCACAACCACTTCTGCTGCAGGAAAGGTCACCCCATCCAATTCAAAGTCACCCGTTTCTTGCACTTCACCATTTGTAATTGGAATATGAGCGATGATTGTTTTGCCTATATTTGCCTGCCAGATACGTACAACTGCGATGCCATTCTCAGGAACTCGTTCAGCGTCCACTAAACCATTACTGATTGCAAACGCGCCAACCGCAGCCGTCAGATTGCCACAATTGCCACTCCAATCGATAAATGGTTTATCAATCGCTACTTGGCCAAACAAATAGTCAACATCATGATTAGGTTGAGTACTTGTGGACAGAATCACTGTTTTACTCGTGCTTGATGTCGCGCCACCCATACCATCAGTTTGTTTTGCGTAAGGATCTGGACTGCCAATAACCCTTAGCAAAATCTGATCTCTGAACTCTCCTGGCTGTTGAGCGGCTTCAGGTAAATCGTCCAATTTAAAAAATACCCCTTTTGAGGTACCTCCGCGCATATAAGTGGCGGGAATTTTGATTTGTGGTTTAAAACTCATTATGTTTCCTAACTAAAAAGCCCAAGCAATGCTTGGGCTTTAATAAAGTAATGTACTAAGCGTTCGCTTCTAAAAAGTCTTTGGCAAATCGTTGCAATACGCCGCCTGCTTCGTAAATTGATACTTCCTCGGCGGTGTCAAGTCTACAAGTTACCGGAACCTCTACAGCTTCACCATTTAGTCTGTTAACAACCAACGTCAATGTAGTACCTGGCGTGCGCTCACCTTTAACATCATAGGTTTCTGTGCCATCAAGACCTAAAGTTAGGCGTGTAGTGCCCGTTTGGAATTCAAGCGGTAATACACCCATGCCGATTAAGTTGGTTCTGTGAATGCGTTCAAACCCTTCTGCGACGATAACTTCTACTCCGGCAAGACGAACCCCTTTCGCAGCCCAATCTCGCGAAGAGCCTTGACCATAATCAGCGCCTGCTACAATGATTAGAGGCTGCTTTCGATCCATATAGGTCTCGATTGCTTCCCACATGCGTGTAACCTTACCTTCAGGCTCCACACGGGCCAGGGAGCCCTGCTTCACTTCACCATTCTCTTTAACCATTTCGTTAAGCAATTTCGGGTTTGCAAATGTTGCCCGCTGCGCAGTTAAATGGTCTCCACGGTGTGTCGCATAAGAATTGAAGTCCTCTTCAGGCAATCCCATCTTAGCCAAATATTCACCAGCAGCACTACTGGCTAAAATCGCATTTGAAGGAGATAAGTGATCAGTGGTGATATTGTCACCGAGAATTGCAAGAGGTCGCATGCCTTTCATGGTACGCTCACCTGCCAGTGCACCTTCCCAGTATGGTGGACGTCGGATATAAGTGCTCATATCACGCCAATCATAAAGCGGATCATTGTCCTCACCATAATCCACACTTAAGTCAAACATGGGGTCATACACTTCTCTAAACTGTTCTGGCTTAACACTTTGTGCGATCACCGCATCGATCTCTTCGTCACTTGGCCAAACGTCTTTTAGCGTGACTGGGTTACCGGCTTGGTCATGACCAAGCACATCTTTTTCGATGTCAAAGCGAACAGAGCCAGCAATGGCATAGGCAACGACTAATGGTGGTGAGGCCAGAAATGCCTGTTTGGCATAAGGGTGAATACGACCATCAAAGTTACGGTTTCCAGATAAAACCGCTGTCGAATACAAATCTCTGTCGATCACTTCTTGCTGAATTTTCGGGTCTAATGCACCACTCATGCCGTTACATGTTGTACATGCAAAGGCCACAATACCAAAGCCAAGCGCTTCTAGCTCTGGCAATAGTTGAGCTTCAGTCATGTATGAACGCACGGCTTTTGAGCCCGGTGCGAATGAAGTCTTAACCCAAGGTTTGCGCTTCAAGCCTAGTTTATTTGCATTTCGAGCCAATAATCCTGCAGCAACAACGTTTCGAGGGTTACTGGTATTTGTACAACTGGTGATTGCAGCAATGATGACTGCGCCATCAGGCATTTTGTCTTCAGTTTTTTCGTAATCAGCTACTATGCCTTGCTTTGCAAGATCTTGCGTTGCAACTCTGCGATGCGGATTTGAAGGTCCAGCAAGGTTTCTCCCCACGCTCGATAAATCAAATTTCAACACTCGCTCATACTTTGCTTGCGTCATTGAATCAGCCCACAAGCCTGTTAACTTTGCATATTGTTCAACAAGTTGAACTTGCTCATCATCACGGCCTGTCAGTTTTAAGTAATCGATGGTCTTTTGGTCGATATAAAACATCGCCGCTGTTGCACCATACTCAGGCGTCATGTTGGAAATTGTAGCGCGGTCACCTAATGTCAAATCATCAGCACCTTCGCCATAGAACTCGAGATAACTCGAAACGACTTTTTCGTTTCGTAAAAACTCAGTAATCGCCAATACAATGTCTGTTGCGGTGATACCCGGCTGGCGTTTGCCCACCAATTCAACGCCGACTATGTCCGGCAGACGCATATAAGAAGCCCGACCAAGCATCACACTTTCTGCTTCTAAGCCACCCACACCAATGGCTATCACACCTAATGCATCCACATGTGGCGTATGGCTGTCGGTGCCAACCAATGTATCAGGGAATGCAACACCATCACGCGCCTGAATCACTGGCGACATTTTTTCTAAGTTGATTTGATGTAAGATGCCATTTCCTGGAGGGATAACGTCAACATTTTTAAATGCTGTCTTTGTCCAATTAATAAAATGAAAACGATCATCGTTGCGACGATCTTCTATCGCACGGTTTTTTTCGAAAGCATTTTCTTCGAACCCAGCATGCTCTACGGCCAAACTGTGGTCCACAATCAGCTGAGTTGGCACAACAGGGTTTACTTTAGCTGGATCACCACCTTTTTCAGCTATAGCGTCACGCAGACCTGCCAAATCCACCAATGCAGTTTGACCAAGAATATCGTGACATACCACACGTGCAGGAAACCAAGGGAAGTCTAAATCGCGGCGACGCTCAATAATTTGCGTTAAATAATCATTTAGTTTTTCAGGTTCAGCCTTTCGAACCAAGTTTTCAGCCAGCACTTTTGAGGTATATGGTAATCCTTCATAAGCACCTGGCTTGATAGCTTCAATGGCTTCACGTGTATCGTAGTAACATAAAGCCGAATTTGGTAGTCGTTTACGGTATTGGGTGTTCATAACTGCTTATTCCAACTGTGGGGTGACGGTGTGTATCTGCTTGAGGCGACTCATCACCTCAAGTTTGATTGGACCCCGATATAATTTGGGGCCCTGCCTGCTTATCTTTCTGAAATTGCAGGTACTTCGCGTAGCTCTTCGCCAGTGTACTCAGCAGAAGGGCGAATGATACGGTTATCAGCACGTTGTTCCATAACATGTGCCGCCCAACCAGTCAGTCGAGACATTACGAAAATAGGTGTAAATAACTTAGTTGGAATACCCATGAAGTTATAAGCAGAAGCATGGAAGAAATCCGCATTACAGAACAACTTTTTCTCACGCCTCATAACTTCTTCACAACGCACAGATACTGGGTAAAGTACTTTGTCGCCCACATCATCGGCTAGCTTCTCTGACCATAATTTGATGATTTCATTACGCGGATCAGACTCAGAATAAATAGCATGTCCGAAGCCCATGATTTTTTCTTTGCGCTCTAACATACCCATCATTTCTTGTTCTGCATGCTCAGGAGACTCGAATCGTTCAATCATTTCCATTGCAGCTTCGTTTGCACCACCATGCAGAGGGCCGCGTAGAGAACCAATTGCACCGGTTACACAAGAATGCATATCAGACAGGGTAGAAGCACATACGCGTGCAGTGAACGTTGAAGCGTTAAACTCATGTTCTGCATACAGAATCAATGAAACATGCATTACTCGCTCATGAAGCTCTGATGGTTTTTCCCCACGAAGCAAGTGTAGGAAGTGCGCACCAATTGAATCATCGTCAGTTTCAACGTCAACACGTACGCCATCATGGCTAAATCTATACCAATAACAAATGATGCTCGGGAAACACGCTAACATGCGATCTGTTACTTTACCTTGTTCATCAAAGCTTGCTTCGCCTTCTAGGTTACCCAACATTGAACAACCTGTACGTAATACATCCATTGGATGAGCATCAGCAGGAATACGTTCAAGGACTTCTTTAAGCGCTAGAGGAAGACCACGCATAGACTTAAGTAAGACTTTATATTCATCTAGCTCAGCTTGAGTTGGCAATTTACCTTTAAGAATTAGATACGCCACTTCTTCAAACTGACAGTTTTGTGCCAGATCTTTTACATCATATCCACGATAGGTTAGTCCTGAACCTGATTTTCCTACTGTAGATAGTGCAGTTTTCCCTGCAACTTGACCGCGTAAGCCAGCGCCACTTAGTACTTTAGCCATGATATTCTCCTGAAAAATTTTTACCTGCTGAATTTATAAATTTTAGTATGGGCAAGCAGGTTAAGCTTGCCCTAGCATATTCTTTATTTATTTTTGCCTTCTGCAAAAAGTGCATCTAGCTTTTGTTCGTAATCGTGGTAGCCAAGATAATCGTAAAGATCCATACGTGTTTGCATTGTGTCGACAACGGCTTTTTGGTCGCCGTCATTTAATAATGTTCTGTAAACTAATTCTGCCGCTTTATTCATGGCACGGAAGGCACTTAAAGGATAAAGCACCATGCCAACTCCCCAATCAGCCAATTCTTGTTTGTTCCACAACTCTGTTTTACCAAACTCGGTCATGTTCGCTAGGATAGGTACATCCAGAGCTTCAGAGAATGCACGATAGTGCTCTTCTGTTTGAACTGCTTCAGCGAAAATACCGTCGGCACCCGCCGCAACGTAAGCTTTTGCACGTTCAATTGCAGCTTCTAAACCTTCTTGCGCAAACGAATCAGTACGCGCCATGATGAAGAAATCTTTATCTGTGCGCGCATCCACTGCAGCCTTAATGCGGTCAACCATTTCTTCTGTAGAAACAATCTCTTTATTTGGTCTATGGCCACAGCGCTTTTGTGCCACTTGATCTTCAAGGTGTACAGCTGCAGCGCCTGCTTTCTCCATATCACGAATGGTCTTTGCAATATTGAATGCACCACCCCAGCCTGTATCAATGTCTACCATCAACGGTAAATCACATGCGGATGTAATACGCTGCACATCTGCAATCACATCATTT
Source organism: Pseudoalteromonas luteoviolacea DSM 6061 (assembly GCF_001625655.1). Lineage (GTDB taxonomy): Bacteria > Pseudomonadota > Gammaproteobacteria > Enterobacterales > Alteromonadaceae > Pseudoalteromonas > Pseudoalteromonas luteoviolacea. Next base: position 78,773 of record NZ_AUYB01000158.1, read on the forward strand.
AGAGACGTCATACCAAGATCTGGTAAACCATATGATGCATTCGCCACGCCACCGCCTGAAAGGTAAATTGCTTGGTGACCAATTTGTTTTGCCATCATTGCACTATAGGCGTTAATAGTACCTACGATTTGCAGTGGTTGGTTTGCCTTTAATGCGTCACGAAATTTTTTTCCTGCACTCATGGTGATGCTCTCTCCTGTGATGATTTACTACATTTTGGATAATTTGACGGCAATATTGTTTTTTGAATATTGAATATGGCGTCTCATTAAAATTTCTGCCAATTCTCCATCTCGATTCGCGATGGCTCTTACTATATGTTTATGCTCGTCGTATGCGGTTGTAACACGAGGCCCAGTCATACCTAATTGAACTCGGTACATTCTTGCCAAGTGATAAATTCCATTGCTTAACATAGTGATGAGTTGTTGATTCTGGCTGCCTACAATAATGCGGTAATGGAAATCTAGGTCGCCCGCTTCTTGGTAATATGACTGACCTTGTTTAACCAATTCAAACTGGTCGTCTAACAAAGTTGCAAGCTTTTCAATTTCCGCCTCAGGCATATTTTGCGCAGCAAGCCGCGCGGCCATACCTTCCAGTGCCTCTCTTATTTGGTAAAGTTCAATCAGCCCTTCGGCTGTTAAAGTAACCACTCGGGCACCAACGTTTGCTTTGCGCTCTACAATATTACAAGCTTCTAAACGGTTAATTGCTTCTCTAACAACCGCTCTACTCACCTCGTACTTTGTCGACAATTCAACTTCACTGAGCTTTGATCCTGCAGCTATTTCACCCTCGACAATTTCTTCTCTTAGTCGAAAAAATGTTTTATCTGAAGATGTTACGGCCTGCTCTTGGAAAAAGCTCATCATCAACCTATGTTTGAGTATTCTGTCAATGCCAACAATATAGATACACTTTACGTTAACGTCAACCTAATAAAACACAAATTGTCGACAATATTATTATATGTAGTATTCATGATATTTATCATTAAAGTACTTCTCTGACATTATTCAGTCATAAACTTCAAGTAATGAGCCTAAGGAGGTAGCTTACATGGGGTAAAGTGCACGTTGAAAAATAACAGCGCTGGAAAAAAGAAGTGGAATAGATAGATTGGAAGTAAATTTTAGACATTAAAAAAGCAAGCTAGGCTTGCTTTTTCGGGTGTTTAAACTGTGACAGTTACAGCTTAACGATTTCTTCAGCTTGAGGACCTTTTTGGCCTGTAGTTAGTTTAAACTCTACACGCTCGCCTTCAGCTAAAGTACGGAAACCGTCACCTTTGATTGCACTGAAGTGTGCGAATACGTCTGGGCCATTTTCCTGAGCGATAAAACCAAAGCCTTTTGACTCGTTAAACCACTTTACTGTACCTGTTAAAGTATTAGACATAATAATAAATCCTGATAAAAAATATAAATGCCAATCCTTAAAAGCAAACTCTAAACTGCTTAAAGAGAATCTATTTTTACAAAACTGGCAAACCTATGCCCTTGTGGGCGCATAGACCTAAATTTTGCCGGTGATAAAACTTCAGGACGGTACTACTACAAGCTAACACTTATACAACATCGTAATGGAGATTTATAAACACTGACCGAAATTCTGTCTATGTTCATCTTATAGGGATACCCCTCTAAGTCAACTAATTTTTAAACATATTTATGAATGCTTAATGACATATTCTCATAAGCAATGTGAACAATTAAATACAGTTCTATAACACCACTAAAAATGCGGCTTACACGGCGATTGACACAACTCAAGTTTTATTGATTTTTCTGCACAAAAAAGTTTAAAAAAATCACTTTTATCAGCCTAGAAATGTATAATCTATTTGCTGAATATTACGTGGGGATAGCATAGTTGAATATTGTTATAATCGGATTAATTTTGACATTTAGCGTTGCGTCTTTTGCAACAGAAAACCAAGTGACCTCCACTAAGCTGACAATCTCCTATATCGATCATCCCAGCATTTTAAATAAAGCACTTCCACTCATTGAGAAAGCTTACCAAGCAGAAAATATTAATGTGGACTTTGTCGCAATTCCATCTCACCGACTTATTAATGAAATTCAATCGCAGCATACAGACGGCGACGTCATTCTTGCTAAAGAAATTTTCGCACCATATAAAGAGCTTATTGCCGTTGGCCCGCCTCTCACAAAAGTTCAGTTTGTCTTACTTTGTGTTGAAAGCGTCCCCTGCAATCAACGTGTAATACAAACCTCACCAAAAACTATTCTAGCTACAGATGAGTCAATGCGTGTTATTTTGAACAAATTTCCTACTTCGCGTCGCAATCGGTATTATCAACTTAACCAGCTAGGTCGACTGCCACACCTATTACAAGAGCAGCGTTTTGAATATGCAATCTATGTGATGTCTTCGTCTTGGCCTATCCCGCAGGCGCTTGAACACCTTAATCGCCATGTTTTATTTGAATCCCATGCCTATCATGTTGTACATAAAAAACATGCAGCTTTGGCCGAAAAAATCGCAGTGCGCATTACCGAAATACTTAACAACAACAAGAAATAACCAATTATGAATTTAATCCACTTTTAACAAATGCTCTATTTCTTCAGACCCAACGGGCACTGAAAAAAAGTGCCCCTGTAACTGATTACAGCCGTTGCTCGCCAGAGTTCTTGCCTGTAACTCACTTTCTACTCCCTCAGCGATACAATTAACGCCCAAACTCTTTGCAATGTTTATCATCACTGAAGCTAGGTCATCTTCTTGACCTGTACCGTAGATCTCCCTTACGAAGCTCGGATCAATCTTTATTGAGTCAAAGTGAAGCTCTTTCAATAAGGCGGGGTTTGTTTGCCCTAAACCGAAGTCGTCTATCGACATTTTAAAACCAAGTCGGCTCAAAGTTTCTAACCGGCTTCTTAAATCATCAGCTCGCTCCAAAAGAGGTCGCTCAGCAATTTCTAACTCGAATTGCTCGGGATTCAGATGGTGCCGTTCTAGCAGGCCGAGCAACTGGTCTTCAAAATCACCATCGAGTAGGTGCTTTACAGACAAGTTTAAGCACAATTGCAGTGAACCATTATGCGCTATGAATTTGGAAAAAACTTCAATGGCTTGCTCAAACACTTGCATACTCAACTGATTGCCGATCCCAGCCTCATCTGCAATGTCGATAAACTGCTGCGCTTCAATCACCTCATCACCACTCTTCCAGCGAGCTAGTACTTCAAGCTTTTCTATCTGATGGTTTTGTGCATTTACCACAGGCTGAAAGTATGGGATAAATTCTCGACGCTCCACAGCTTTAATCAATTCATTTTCTCGCTCGTGGCAATATTCGGCCTCTTTATCTAATGTTGTACAGTAAAATTGGTAGTTTGAATGGCCTACTTTTTTTGCCCGATACATAGCCATATCAGCGCACTTCATTAATGTTTCAGCATTGTCACCATCGTTTGGATATAGCGCAATACCGGCGCTAAAAGAGGCTTTTACTTTAGTCGATTTGATTTCATACTCTCCGCTGGCTGCCGAAAATATTTTCTCAATCACAAGACGTACATGCCGTCTGTCTTCCATCGCATCAATGAGCAATACAAATTCATCACCACCAATACGCGAAACTGTGTCACACGCACGAATTGTTGATGTTAATTTATTTGCGACATGTTTAAGTAACTCATCACCAAAATCATGTCCAAAGTTATCATTTATCAATTTAAACTTGTTTAAATCTAAAAAAATAACCGCGAATTGATGAGCATGCCTTTTTGCGCGTTTGCATGCTTGTATCAATCTATCTTGCAGTAATAGTCTATTTGGTAACCCAGATAATGCGTCATGATGAGCAAGATGAGCCATCTTTTTTCTCATTAGCCGAGATTCAGTAACATCTTGAAAAACCAACACTGCGCCGGCAATTTCTTCAGGTTTTACAAAAATGGGGGAGCAAGAGACTTCGACGGCAAACTCAAGGCCGAGGTGATTACGAAAACAAGCTAGTTGCGATAATGACACAGTTTGCATTTCAGACATCGCTGACTGCATTGGGTCTTCCATCGGCTCCTTGCTTTCTTCATTTATGAGTGGCATTACTTCGTTGAAAGGCTTTCCCTCCACTTCTCGCGACAACAGTGCTAGTACAGCTTCGGCCACTGGGTTCATAAAAGAAATCTTCCCTTCCGTATCTGTACAAATCACCCCGTCACCAACGGAGCTTAATGTGATGGCGAGTAGTTCATGTTGCTTCTGCCTTTGCGTTTGCTCTTTAATATCAATTAATTGCCCTAAAAAAACGCCATTTAAATGGGTGTGATTCAGACTTACAATCAGCTGATTTGACACATTACTTTGCGAGCGTAAACGCAGCTCTAGCTGGTCAAAGTCCTTTCCGCTACTTTGCCATTCTTTAAATTGAACAAAGCTTTTTTCGTCAACCAGTTGACTCATGCCACCAGAGATTAGCTCTAACTCTTGCAGCTCAACGCGCGCGCACATCCCCTGACTCACTGCATAAAACGACCCATTTTCACACACTAAAAACTGTGCGTTAAGTGATTCTCTAAATACCTCATAATACAATTCCCCATGCTCTCCAAAACCGATCTCTTGCTGTTTCTTTCGCGCAAGATATATCACCCCTCCACCTGCAACAATCGCCATTACAAAGCCCACAATGCCTAAAGAAAAATAGTTGAACAGCTCTATCATCGCTTCATTGCCGTAAATACCGGCTTCGGCAAACAAAAAGTTCTCTACCAGTTGGCTTATTTGTACACCAAAAGATAAGCCAACTAATAAAAAGAAAAAACTGAATAGAAGTTTCTGAGTGACTCGATTCATCTAAGCATCCACAGTAAACAGTGTCTGGAATATATATTTTTCATTAAGCTTAATATTAGACAAAGTCGTATAAATTAGACAGCGAGAGGAAAACAAAGAGATTGTTTATATTTCTGGAATTAAATGCTTTTTTGTCCTACATGTAATAGGGGTGTAATCTTTGGAAACCAGCTATGATGAGCTTAAGCGATGATTCTAAGGTCGTTGAAAACTTTGTTCGAGTGGCACAAATCATTGCCAACTTAGAGGCAATATTAAACCAAGCGAAAAACCTCTCTTTGACCGCTAAAAACGCACGAGTCGTTGCGCTTAGAGCCGGCGATGCTGCCTTGGGTTTTAAGCCTATCACTAATTTTATTGATGAGTTTTCAGAGCAAACCATTTCATCCACAACCAAGATATCCAATTTGTCTAACCAATTATTTAAAGTCGCCCTTGAGCTTGTAAGGTGCAGTCAGTATCACGACCAGATTTATAAGTTAAAAGAGCACGTGCGTTCAAGTCACGTGGAAAGTATGTATGTGGTTGCAGTTAAGTCTCAACGTATTGCGGCGAACCACCTCTCTCAAGCTCTGAGTGAGCTGGAGAACCACTTCGAAGATATTCAAAAGCAAATGCAAAGTGCTGAGTACATTGCGGTGACAAGTAGAGTTGAAGCAACTAACGCTGGTGAATTTAGTGACAGTCTACAATCGGTATCTGACTTTATCGCGAGCGCTGCGAAAACCATTAAGACTGCGGTGGTTTATAACCTAAGCGAAATTCATACATTGCGAGGTTTATTAAGGTGAAACTAACAGAGCTACACAAAGCGAAAACGCACAGCTGGCTAATCCTAGAGCGTAACAATGATATGCAAAATACGCATGGTTCCGTTAACCAGTATTTTATTCACTCTCAATATGAATCGATGATCATGGACCCTGGAGGCATTGAGCTTTTTTCACCGATGCTCGCCGCCATATTACAACACACGGAGTTAGACAAACTGACTGCCGTATTTGCATCTCATCAAGACCCTGACATCATTTCAACTCTTGGTCTTTGGGACAAAGCCGTACCCAATGCAACTCTCTATGCACCAGCTCTTTGGGATAGATTTATCGACCATTTTGATTTGGACAATTTAAAATATGAAGGTATCAATGATGACGGCGGAGAAATTCAGTTAGGTGGTGTTAGGCTAAGATTGTTGCCTGCACATTATTTACACTCTGCTGGCAATTATCATTTATACGACCCAGCAGCTAAAATACTTATGTCTGCCAATGTTGGTTCAGCTATAAAAACAGACTCTTCCTCTCAGTTTGTTGAAGATTTTGGTCAACATATCAAACATATTGAGCAATTTCATCGACGCTGGATGCCATCAAACAAGGCCAAAGACAACTGGATTGCGAGAGTCAAAGAGTTAGACGTTGACATCATAGCGCCAAACCATGGCAAGCTGTATAAAGGTGAGCAAGTTCAAGAGTTTTTGGATTGGTTTGCAAAATTAGATGTTGGTAGTGCAGTGCGATAAGCCGCTTCACACCCGAAATATTCAATACGAGAAGGCCTTTAGTTCAACTAACAGGCCTCACAATACCCCCTTATAAAGGCTCAATTCATAAATCATGCACTATTTTAGTAAATCATAACCATCCACGCGTGCAGCGTGGTAAAGTAACAAAAAACTATCTAAAAACAAAAACTCGTGCGTATTCCCCAAATATTTAAACGACTAGGTTTAATTTCAATTATGACAATCAGCCCAATTTTAAGTGCCAATGAGACCCAGCCAAAGTTAACTGAGATGATTGGCCAAAAGCTCATGTTGGATTTGCGTTATTTTTGCGATGACGGTGATGCAAAGCAGTGCCGAAAACCAATGACAAAGCTACCTCCTATACTTGCTAAGCTTATTGAGAAGTATCAAATTGGTGGCGTAATTCTTTTTGCTGAAAATGTACAAGATACAAAACAGATAGTCGAGCTCACACGGTCTTTGCAGCAAATTGGCAGTTCCCCTATGTTTATCGCCATTGATCAAGAGGGAGGCCGAGTTGCGCGTATCAACAGAGCTGAGGCAACTTCTTTCACCGGGAATATGAGCATTGGCGCAACTTACCAGAAACACGGTGATAAATATGCTACCGAAGTCGCCACCATAATAGCCAAGGAACTATTAAGCCTTGGGATCAATGTAAACTTTGCGCCAACGGTTGATGTAAATGCCAACCCATTAAACCCCGTTATCAATGTTCGGTCTTTTGGCGAAGACCCCAAGCGAGTTGCTCTGCTTGGCGCAGCGCAAGTTGCCGCTTTTGAAAAGCACGGTGTTGTCTCAGCATTGAAACACTTTCCAGGCCATGGAGATACGCAAGTAGATAGCCATACTGGGTTGCCTAAAGTTGAACACTCATTAGCACAAATTAAGCAACAAGATTTGCTGCCATTTGCACAAATTATTCAAAATCAACAGCCAGGTATGATTATGACCGCACATATTCAGTACCCTGCTTTGGATAACAGCAAAGTGCTCAACAGTAAAGGGAAAGAAATGATACGCCCAGCAACCATGTCTAAAGCAATTATGCATGATTTATTGCGAAATGAACTTGGTTATCAAGGCGTAACGATTACAGATGCTTTAGATATGGCCGGGATCAGCGACTTCTTTTCCCCTCTGGATGCCGTAATAGAGACCTTCAATGCGGGGGTTGATATCGCTTTGATGCCAATACCAGTGCGCACTCCTTCAGATATTACTCAATTTGAACAGTTCTTTAGCGATTTGGAAAAGGCCTTTGACAATGGCCAATTGCAAACACAATCGCTCTATGCGTCCTACCAAAGGATCCATAAATTAAAGGCTCGGATAGCGCAACAATCGACACTCCCAAGCATTGCAATTGCGAGAGCAACATTGGGTAACCCTCAGCATCGTCACATAGAAGCTCAGCTTGCACTAGCCGCCATCACAGAGGTTAAGAATGAAGGGCTTTTACCGTTAAAGCTTGAAAAAAACCAGCATATTCATCTAATTATGCCAGACCGACAAAAAGCAATGGCATTAAAACAAGCATTATTGAGCACATCAGCCACTGCCATAAAAATTACTGTAACTAGCTTACAAGCATTTAAACCAAAGCGGGCTAAGCAATTTATCTCTGAGGCGGATTGGATAATTAGCGCCCATGCTTCGCCACAACAAAGCGCCGCAGAAATTGGTGGAATGGATGACTTAGCCGATCTACAAAGCTATGAGCTAAGTAGGCAAGAGCAACCAAAAGCCTTGCTAGACCTTATGAAATACGCAAATTCGCTTAAAAAAGAGAGCTTATTTATCAGTTTACGCGCTCCCTACGAAATATCTAAATATGCGCAATACAATCAGGCAGTTTTGGCAAGCTATGCCTATAATGTGGATGTAGTTCAAGAAAATGATGTGCGCGGCCCGGCTTATACTGCACTTGCGCAAGTAATACTGGGTAGGGAAAAAGCTCTTGGAACATTGCCCGTGAGTATCGAAACGAACAATATAGACCAATAGTACTCACACTTCCCGCGCGAAATAAAACATGCATTACACGTGGGGGAATTATGGATCCAAAGGCGTCCTTAACGGCACCTAATGCGATTCGAGAAATGATAAGAGCTGGGGATTATTCGGGCCCAACCAACGGGTTTGTGCCTGGATTCACCCAATGCAATATTGTCATTTTACCCAAAGCTTACGCTTTTGACTTTCAAAAGTACTGCTTACAAAACCAAGATTGCTGTCCACTGCTGGCGACCAGTGTCAATGCTGGCGACCATCATTTAGATGTATTAGGCGGTAATATTGATATTCGCAGTGATGTGCCCAAATATCGCGTTCTACGCGACGGACAATTAATTGATGAAGTGAACAATATCCATCAACTTTGGAGCAATGACTTTGTTACGTTTGCACTTGCCAGTTACATGGCATTTGATTACGTATTGCACAGCTTTGGTTTTGCTCACACCACATCAAGCCCTGCCCACACTTTACCTATGTATATCAGTAATATAGACAGCTTAGCTGTGGGTCCTTTTGCAGGTAACAAAGTGGTTTGTATGCGTCCAATGGATACTCAAGAAATAATTAAGGCTATTCAAGCTGGTAGCATTAGCCGTGTGCCACATGGTATTCCGGTACATTTTGGTGAGCCTAAGCTCATTGGTATAAATAACTTAAGTAAACCAAACTTTGGCGAACCTGTTTTCTTTTCACAAGACAAGCTTCCTGTTTTTTGGACTACCAGTCTCACAGCCCATCTCGCAATTACCCGCGCTGCACCAGAATTGTGTATTATAAACAGTCCACAACATATGCTGGTGACCGATAGACCAGATATGGACCTATTAATACAGTAAAAATAAGTAGGGTAGTATGCTTTTAAATTGTGATTTAGGAGAAAGCTTTGGTGCATGGGAAATGGGCCTTGACGCCGAAGTAATGCCGCATATTGATATGGCTAATATCGCCTGTGGTTTTCACGCCGGCGACCCTAGCGTGCTAGCCGCTACGCTAAAACTTGCTAAACAGCATCAAGTCACTGTTGGGGCACATCCCAGTTACCCTGACTTACAAGGGTTTGGTAGACGCTCATTGAATATGTCAAAGCAAGAACTGATACACTGTGTACACTACCAAATCGCCGCAATTGAAGGCATGGCTAAAGTCGAAGGTGTTTCTCTTTCATATGTAAAACCCCATGGTGCTTTATACAACGATATGATGCGCAATGAAGAGATTTTACTTACTTTACTAGAAGCACTTAGCTCATATCCCACAAAGTTAAAATTGATGATTCTGGCAACCGCCAATGCCGAACACCATAAAACACTTGCAACGCAATATGGCGTTTCGCTATTGATGGAAGCATTTGCAGATAGACTGTATACCGACGAAGGTTTGCTCACGCCTCGAAATCAACCCAATGCAGTACATAACGAGATTAAATTGATTGAGCAAGTTCAACAACTTACAAAAACTTCATCCGTTATTACAGCAGGGGGCAATAAGCTGTGCCTACCAGCGGACACCCTATGCGTTCATGGTGACAATCAAGCGGCAGTTGCACAGATAAAAAAAATTAAAGCCATGATTAGCATAGACAATTAGTACTTTGTACATATGTGTCAAAAACAAAAGGATATCAAATGGAATTGCTAACCCAAAGATTAAAGCTCAGGTTACTCAATAAACAAGACTGGAATTTTTTTCAAAACCTTAATCAAAACCATCAAGCAATGCGCTATGTCGCGGATATTCCTGATGAACAAAGGCTAAGAAACTTATTCGAGTCGCGTATCGAAACTTGGGAAAAGGGCAAAGACAGTTATTTAAGCTTTGTCATTGAGCGTCTTGATAATAAAGAACCAATCGGCTTGCATGGACTAAAAGGATTTGCTGAAAACCAACAGCAAGCTGAGCTTGGCTTTATATTGCACCCCAATTATCAAGGACAGGGCTTCGCCTTGGAGGCAACCAAAGCAGTGATTGAGTTTGCGCTCAAAGCTATGGGGTATCAGGCCCTTGTTGCTACTGTGACAGATGGAAATACAGCGTCGCTCGGTTTGCTATATAAACTCGGTTTTGTACACTACCAAACTATTAAGCAAAACTACAAGATAAACAATATATGGCACGATGACATCGTACTTATGCTCAATGCCTAACTAAATGAATTAAAAAAGCGCCACCTCGCGTAATAAGGTGACGCTTGGACCCTTAGAGAGTTGTCTCAAAGGTTAGACATGTACGAGTTAAAACGGGCCTGAGTTTTGTGCTGGATTTTGCCATAAACTAGACCAAACGAAGTTTCCATGAACGTAGTAAATCGCATCATCATGGAGCACGCCTCTATCGTCAGAAGCTCGTACATAAGGAACGCTTTGCGAAGATTCCTCATATGTTGCTACACTGCTTCCCTTATAGGTCAAAGACGGTGAGCTACCGGTGTTAATTTCAAACGTCGCAAGCTCGTTTTTGTTAGTCCAAATCATATTGCCACCAACCTCTTGCTGAGTTAGCCAAGTTTCAATTGGTAGCGTCATTCTGAACTGCTCATCACTCACTTTTAAGAAACTAAATGCATGATGGTCAAATTCGACTGGGGTATAACCATTAGCAAAAACGCGTTCGTTTATGAGTTTAGGGTTACTCATATCTGACACATCAAACAAACTCACTTTCGCACCGACCTCTGGTTCATTCTCAGAACTTGGTGAGTCAGTAGCAGCCCAAAACCATTCATCAACATTTTGACCAACACCAACTAACAAGGAATCAGATACGGGGTGCAAATAGGCTGAGTAACCTGGAATTTCCAAAGCACCGGCAATAGCAGGATCAGTGGAGTTTGCCAAGTCAATAACATACAAAGGATCTATGCGTCTAAATGTGACAATATAAGCTTTGTTTCCTAAATAGCGCACAGCATAAACATTTTCTTCTACGCTGCCGTTTTCCTCCACTTTACCGATTGGCGTCGGGCGGTTTTCATTGGGTAGCTTTGCTATCGTATTTAAGGTATTACCCTGTTGCTCCAAAACAAACAGCTGATGCACAAGTCCAGCCGTAGAACTGAAACGAGTAGTCAGTAGCCTTAATCGTCCCTCAAACTCACTCACCCTGAACGCAGGATTGCTCACACCACCTATAATTGCAGGCTCAATAAAATTACCGCCACCAAAACCTAGAGAGCCAGGAACAGTCCCAGACGCGCTGTAAGATGTGCCTTCGGCTGTGACCTGAAATTTGTGCAATGCAGTTTGTGTTAAGTCTTCAATGCTCGCCTCTTCTTGAGGCCAAAAACGACTATGCAAATAAATACTCTCTCGCGCTGCGTAAATCCCATCGGTCGGCGCATTGATACAGGTTGACTGGATCTGTGTTGGATCATTCAAAGATACCCGAGTAATTGTGGTAATTTGGTTGGCACTGTCCAAAGACGTAACATTGGCAGGGATAAAGCAATTATTTGGTTCGAAAAGTGCAGAAGATGAGCCGCTTCCTAAGTCGGTAATTTTTGGTAATAACTCAGAAATATCAGCTTGATGCAAAGCCTGATAAGCAGCCAGAGCCTCTGTCTGAGTAAATTCATAGTATGCGCTGAAGTTGCTTACCAAATATAAGTTGCCATCAATTACACGGCTATCAATGATATTACCATCAATTCGGTATTGCTTTATCACAGACGCTTGCTCTGGAGAAGTCACATCAGCCACACTCAATTCAAATGTATCTGGATATACATTAGCCACAGGGGTCGTTGATGCGATCGCATCCGAATCTTGTGGTAATGGAGAACTATCCATCGTATAAACTGGGTATTTAAATAGTGAAACCAGCCTATTACCTTGCAAATATAGTTCTTGATGACTGTAGAGATTTTCGGAGGCCTCTATTTTTGCTACTTCTGCGATCCCTTGCTCTGTGCGTTTCATCACTCGGACATATTGTTTAAAGTCACTCTGAATTACCATTTCTTGGTCTGAGTGAGCAGCCACGTATAAGTAATTTCCGTCATACTCAATACGATCTCCCTCATCAACACCCACTTCCTGTACATTGGTACTCGAAAAGCTCGTAGAGCCACTATCGGCTTCTGGCGCGGCGTTGGTCACTTTATCTGTTCCATCATCTGTGCCCGACGACCAACGGCTCAAATACATGCCATTTTTGACTAGTTGATTAAACTCGCTCGAAGAGGCCTGACGCAACGAAGATGACGACTCGGTCAACCAAGTCAACTCCGGAACAGATTTAGGTACATTGGATCCTCCTTCTCCTGGCTTGTCTTCACTATTGTCACTACCCCCACACGCCACAAGAGCTGGCAATACAACAACAAAAATGCGACTCCTTGCGACTGGATAGGAATTTCTTAAGTAGAACATAGTTTTTCTCCTTGACTGAAAGTAATTAAACTTTAATACATCAAGGCCAATCTTCTGTTATTTAGCTCGATCTATTTGTTATTTTATGTAACTGCTTCTGGTAATTGACAAAATTACTGGTAAATTTAAGCCTAGAATTTACAGGAGTCGATTGATTGAAATATTTTTTCTTTTTATTGCCTATATACATGCTTTTATTGAGCCCATCTAGCTTTGCCAGTTGTCAGAGTGAAGATGAGCAGTGCGTGGAGGTCGGGCAATGGGAACTGGCTGTTGCTGTAGGTGCTGGCGTAATTACTAATCCAGTAAGAGGCGGGGATAACGTGCCTCTTGTGGTACTGCCTTATATTAGTTATTACGGAGACAAGTTTTTTGTCGACAATACCAGTATCGGTTATACCTTTATCGAAAAACCTCAATATGATTTGAGTTTTGTCACTCAACTCAATACTGAACGTGCATACTTTGAACGCTTTCACCCCAGTAATATTTTGGTTAGCAACAGCTTTACTCAAGAAGCAGGAACGCCGTCAAACCCAGTCATTGATCCTCACCCTGATCCGGGGGTTGATTCAGACTCACCAGATGACAAAGATGGTGACAATGACAACGCAGACCCAGATGACAAGCAAACCAAAAAATTGATTTCAATTGATGATATAGCTAAACGTGATTGGGCACTCGACAGTGGCTTTTTGATTCATTGGTATTTTGAAGAGTATGGCAAGCTTTCAGTACTTTGGTTACACGATATCACAGGCACCTATCGCGGACACAATGGGCGTATTGATTATAGCTACAACGTGCCAATCGGTATGCATAACCTAGCTAGGCTTAAACTCAAAGTAGGTGCTGAGTATAAAGACAAAAATCTCGTTGACTACTATTATGGTATAAGCCCATTAGATACGGAGTCTGAATACCATTTGTATACTGGCAAAGCGACGGTAAACCCTTTCGTCAGTATCGCATTTAATTACAGATTGAACCAAGACTGGCAAATAAAGTTTAGCGCCAAACAAACTTGGCTTGGCTCAGGCATAACGAATAGCCCACTTATTGATAAAAAGTACACTTCCAATGTCTTTATTGGAGGTTTATATGAGTTTTAAGTGGACTTATCCACTCATTGCCTCTGCTTGTTTAGTCGCAACAAAAACGAGTAGCGTATATGCAGAACCACAAAAAAACAAAGCAGAACTTAAAATTAAACCAATGATTTGTATGGTTAAATCAATTGGGCAAGTGTGTGAGATGACCATTGCAGTGCAATGGCAAGCTGTGGCTGTTGAAGATGTTTGCCTATATCAAGATAAACACATATTACAGTGCTGGCAGGACACTCGCCAAGCTAAGGCAAAGTTAAGTGTCTCATTGGGGCAAGACATGGTTTTTTCGCTAAAAAACGCGCAAATGGAAACCTTAGCCTCTCAAAAAGTGAAAGTGAATGCTGCAATAAGCCGAAAATATAGACGAAAATTAAAATCTGACTGGAGTTTTTTCTAATGGCAAAAGTAATACTTGTTGAAGACGACGAAAGACTTGCAGAGCTCACTGGCCAGTTCCTCGAAAGTAACAACTTTTCTGTAACCCTAGTGAATGATGGCGCCAAAGCCGTCGAAGCAATCGTATCTTCTCAACCCGACATTGTCATTTTAGACATTATGCTGCCAAATATGGATGGGTTTTCTATCTGCCGTGAAATCCGAAATTCATACACTGGACCTGTTCTGTTTTTAACAGCTAAAGACAGTGATTTTGATCATGTTCGGGGGTTAGAGATTGGCGCGGATGATTATGTCATAAAACCCGTCGAACCATATGTCTTGTTAGCGAGGTTAAACGCGTTATTAAGACGTGGTGGCACACAGCAGAATAGCTCTGACATAATAAAATTAGGCCAATTAGAAGTAGATAAAGCGGCTCGTAAGGCTTATCTTTCAGGCGAAGAAGTTGAGCTAACCAGTTATGAATTTGACTTACTGTGGGAGTTGGCCAACAACGCGGGGCAAACACTTAGCCGTGAGCATATTTATAAATGCGTCGTTGGTCGTGAATACGATGGGTTAGATAGAAGCGTTGATGTCCGTATATCGCGTCTGCGTAAAAAGCTTGGAGATAACCCAGAGCAACCATTTAGGTTAGTGACTGTTTGGGGTAAAGGCTACCTCTGCTCAAAATCTGCATGGGACTAAACACTCAATGCTGAGACTTCTTGTTAGCCTATATTTATTTGTTTTTGCCAGCATAATATTTATTAACCAAAGTAGCGAATATATCTGGAAAAACTGGGGCGACCAAACGCCTGATGAGCTCAATTATGCAAAACAAGTTGCTTTAAATCTTAAGTCGGTACTCGATGATATTGGAATTGAGGGCCAGACTCATAGTGAGCAACTTAACGTTGTGAACATCAATGATATTGCATGGTTCCCTGAGCAGATTGAGAGCTTACAAAAAGGGGAAGTTGTCGTTTCTTTTGACGCCAACGATCATTATCAATTAAGTATGCTCTTAGCTGATGGGCAGCATTTAGTGCAATTGGGCCCTTACGCGCCACAACAAAGCTCTTTTTTCGCCCAGTATGGATTTAGGTTAGTCTCATTTTCTATTCTTGCATTGCTTTTGGTCCTATGGTTACGACCTTTATGGCGAGACTTAACTCAGCTTAAGCATATCACCACCAAACTTGCGACCGGCCAGCTAGATATTGAATCAAAGCCTTCTCGCTTTTCTGCAATATCCACATTGACACAACAGATCCAAAAATTGGCCTTGCAAACTGCGAGCTTAATGCAAAACCAAAAACATCTAGTAAATGCGGTCTCTCATGAACTTAGAACACCACTAGCACGTTTAAAATTTGCTTTGGCAATGCTTGCAGCTAAAGACCCTAAGCAAGTTCAGGCAATGAGCAATGATGTACTAGAAATGGAACTGCTAATAGATGAGATGTTAAGCTACGCAAGACTGGAGTTTTCTGAAAGAGAAATGCAAAAGAGTATTTTCGATTTCAGTCAGCTGGTTATAGAGTCCATTGAAAAAGTACAAAGCACCACCCATAAAAAGCTACAACTTGAAATTCAAAACGATCTTTACGTATTTGGAAGTAGTCATTACCTTTCTCGCGTTCTGCAAAACTTATTGCAAAATGCAGACAAGTATGGAGCTGAATTGATAGATGTTCATCTCGCCTCTGATAACCAAGGAAACCTTCATTTGACAGTGAGCGATGACGGCCCAGGCATTCCGCAAGACAAACGAGAAAATGTGTTCAGCCCCTTCATTCGACTAGAAACGAGTAGAAGTAAAGAAACTGGAGGATTTGGCTTAGGACTTGCCATTGTCGCTAAAATTCTAGGCTGGCATGATGGGCATTGTTGGGTTAGCGATTCGAGCTTAGGCGGTGCCACATTTAATATCACCATCCCTCTCAAGCAAAACTAAAACTTAACTGAACGGCGCAATACCTTCGTCTGAGCGCGTTTATTTTTACTGTCTAAACGACGTTTTTGAGCGCCTTTGGTCGGCTTAGTTTGCCTGCGCGTTTTTTCAACTTTTATTGCATCCAATATCAGTTGTTTAAGTCTAGCTAGCGCATCTTCTTTATTTTGTTCCTGCGTCCTAAAATTTTGCGCTTTAATGATAATGACCCCATCTTTGCTGATACGGCTATCTGAAAGCGCTAGCAAACGCTCTTTGTAAAATACAGGCAAACTAGATCTGTTGATATCAAATCTTAAATGGATTGCAGAAGATACCTTGTTAACGTTTTGCCCACCAGCCCCTTGAGCTCTGATGGCTGTTAATTCAATCTCCCAAGAGGCTAATTCTACATTATTCGAGAGTCTTAACATGTTTTAGATACCACCAAATACGCTTAAGCGATTAATTCATTGACACACAGGCAGACTGGATTAGTCCATCAATCAATATAATTATATCAACTTTACGATTCGATTGCCCAGAGCCAATATAAAACCGCCAGTATCGGTGCTGCTTAGACCAGATGAATGGTTCATTGAGTTAAGCGTTAAATATCTAGTGTATCTGCACCTATCTATATAATAGTAACCAACAAAAACAATGAGCTTTGCTATATAACGCGTGTGGCAACGGCAGGTGACAATTGCGCAGCTCGAAATGCAGGATAAACGACAGCAATTTGTCCAAGTAAGAGCATACCTACGCTGCCAAACAACATATAGCGCGACGGCACAGTGCCTAATTCAAATGCATTACTGAATGCAATACTTAGTACTATTGCCGAAATAATCCCTAGCAAAATTCCCATGCAAGTTAAGATCATGTTCTCAAGCATGAAGTAACGCATGATTTCGCCTTTGCTAGCCCCCATGGCGCGCCTTATTCCAATTAATTTAAAACGCTTAATTATGCCGTAGCGAGATTGGCCATAGATACCCAAAGTTGTCACTAGAAGCAATCCGAATATCACCCCAAAAAGAGTCTTGCTCGCTGCATTTTCAGCACTATATGCACGCCTTTTTACATCGTTGAATGTTTCAACTTTATCGATTTTTCGTCCATACACTGACATCAAATACGCTAATGTTTGCTCCTGCACTCGCTGCTGTTCGTTTGGATCAGTGCGCACGACAAAATTCACGATATCATCGGTTTCTTTCACTGGCGAAATGACTCCATGCTCAACAACCACCCAAGATGGCCAAGCCGCTTGTAAAGTCTCTACGACGCCTACAACACGTTGTGGCTTATTGTTGATATAGATTGTCTTACCTACAATGCTTTGCCATTGGCTGTCAAACAAAGAGACTGCCAGCGCTTTAGTCACAATAGCTTCAGAAGCGTATTTAAAGCCGTCCACCCTGGCAGTCGACTCTTCATCTATTTTGAACGCTCTGCCTGCGACTATCTCAACACCAAAGCTGCTTAACAGCTTTACATCGCCGCCATAATAACCTGAAAAAGTATCGTATTTAGTATCTGGGTTGACTGCAACTTCAACAAGCCGCCCCCACCCTGTTAGAGGTATTCCAGATGAAACAGCTGCACTTTTCACCCCTAAGATCTCATTAATATTAATTAGATCCTGCTCTAATTGGGCCTTTTTCTCTGCGTCTGGCACAGGCAAGTTAGTGGCAATGTAAAACACATTGTGCTCGTCTAACCCCGACTCGCGAGCGACCACAGCTTGTTTCTCAATCGCTAAAAAAATGGCATTTACTAAAATCGTAAATGTGATCGCAACTTGTAAAACAAACAGCAACGCCGCGGCATAATTACTTTTTAATGACTTTAAAATCGGCAGTAAATCTCTCATCCTTGCCCCTACAAGCTTTTCAGCTGCTTAGCAGGTTCCACTCCAATCGCTCGAAATATTGGAAACAACCCAAATAACACACTCGAAACAGTTGATAAAATCACTGTCGCTAGCATCAACTCGACATTCATACTCATAATGTCCTTACTCAAATGAGTGTAAAGCTGACTAGAAATATACAAACATAGATGTGTCATTATGAGCCCTAGAACTCCCCCTATGACACCTATAATACTGGTCTCCAAAGCATACTGCTGGACTAAGTCCAAGCTACTCGCACCAACAGCCCTGCGCAATGCGACTTCTGCGGTTTTGCCCTGAAACTTCGTCATAATAATGCTCATTGCATTTAACAAGCATAAAGCTAAAAAGCAAACCGCCAGCCACACAGCAATCTCACTGTCACTGGAATATGCTCGGCGCTCTTGTAAATATTCAGAGCCAGTTTGTAATTGATTCACAATAGGCCGTTGGAAGCGGCCTAGCGCCTGCTGCTCTTTCACATAGGAGTCTAAAAAGTCGAGATACTCAGCCTTTTCATCTACACTATTGAGTTCAACCCAGAAAAACACCCAAACGCACTCAGAAGCCCATAATGCCGAGACAGTGGCATTTTCAGGCTCTTTCCAACACTCGAAAGATTGTAAATTTGATGTCCACAACTCAAGATTAACCTGTGTCTGAAAAGGAACAAAAATATCTCTTGGGGCCTGAAACGCCCGCATAGAATCGCCATAAAAGCGAGGTAGTAAAAACCACTCATTTAATACACCTACCACGGTGAATTGGTTTTCACCCAGTATTAAAGAGCGACCAACGGAGTTTTCACCTGAAAATAATACTTCATTCATGGCTTTGGATATCACAACTACCTGCTCACCACTCACATCACTACTTTTTGGCCAACTAGATCCATACAAAAATGGCGTATCAAAAGTGCTAAAAAAGTCTCTGCTCGTTGCGCGAACCATAGAAACCTCAGCATCAATTGCATTTTGATCCGGTAACCTAAGCATCTCTTTGAAGCCCGCAATTGGCACATGCCTTTTAGCTTTATTTTGAGCGATGAGATTCAAAGTGTCCTGGACAGAGATATATGTTGGAGGTTGCTCTTCTGCTCGATTACGGTAGGCTGCTTCTGGACTCCAGTTATTTAACCTCACGAGAAACACACGATCACTTTTTTCGGGCAACGGGTCTTTAGTCATCATGTAATTTATCGTGTATGTCGTCATCGTTGCAGAGATACCCACACCGATGATTAAAATAGCCAAAAAGCTCAACGAGCGAGTCTGCCACAAACTTAAACAGGCGAGTTTCACATAGTAAATAAACATAGGCCCCCCTTTTACGCAATTGCCTGGGCGTGTCTATCTACTTCACTGATAACCCCATCTTTAACTTCAACAATTCGGCTAGCTTGTGTCGCTTGCTCTAAATCATGTGTCACCATGATGATGGTCGTGCCAGCAGCATTGATCTCTTTGAGCAATGACATGACCCCATCTGCCATTTTTGAATCGAGGTTACCTGTTGGTTCATCAGCTAGAAGAAATGCAGGAGAACCAGCAAGGGCTCTAGCTATCGCCACTCTTTGCTGTTGTCCACCCGATAATTGAGAAGGGTAATGTGTTTGCCTACTATGTAAACCTACTTGTGCAAGTGCATACTCAACGCGTTTTTTTCGTTCTGCATGTGACAGGCGGCGATAACGCAGAGGCATTTCTACGTTGTCAAAAATATTTAATTCAGGAATAAGATTAAAGCTTTGAAAAATAAAACCAATTTTTTCATTTCTCAATCGTGACTTTTGCTTGTCTGACAGTGTGCAAACGTCCACTCCATCTAACCAATATTCCCCCCCAGAAGCATCTTCAAGTAGTCCTGTGATGTTAAGAAAGGTTGTCTTTCCAGAGCCTGAAGGACCAACAACAGCGATAAATTCACCTTGCTTCACTTCTAAGTCAAAAGGACGCAGAGCCTGAGTTTTAACGGTATCTGTGAAGTAAGTTTTCGCTAGCTTATTCATTCTTAACATACGCACTCCTTTATTGCACGATTCTTACACTGCCTGCTTCTTTAAATACGCTTAGATCAGAGATCACCACTCTGTCTCCCATCGCAAGACCAGATACCACCTCTACTTGACCTAAGCTTCTCGACCCCAACTTAATTGATTTTTTAATGGCTGTGCCATCTTGCACTACATATACATAGCGACCACCACCAGACTCAGCAAACTGCCCTCTTGGCAGGAAATAAACATCACTTTTTTCTTCTAAAACAACTCGACTAGTAAGGCGTTGATTTTGCCTTAACCCTTTAATATTTTTACTTTTAAACCTTATTTTCCCTTCAACTTGACCATTTACAATTTCAGGAGAGATAGCCGTCAATTCGCCTTCATAGGTATTACCGTTGAGCATAAGATCGGCACTCATACCCAAAGCCAAATCGTCGGCATAGTTTTCTGGAATATTTACTTCAACTTCATATTGAGACAGGTCAACCACACTTAGTAATGGTTGATTTTTAGTTACTGTATTTTTCTGTTCTGCGGCTAAGTTGCCCACAATACCAGCCACTGGTGAAGTCACCGATAAAGCCACAACTTGCCTTTGAATTTCATCAACAATTACTTGCTGTGCCTGCAATTCTAGTGCTCGAGTCTGAATTTCAAACTTTTGACTCTCTTTCAATAAGGCAACTTCTTTTATCGCTAAGCGATGTTCTCTTTGTGCGTTTTCTAAATCATCTTTTGCTTTTTGAAAATCAATATCACTTACTACTTGGCTTTTGTGGCCCTCTGCATTTCGGCGCATTTCACGCTTTGCAGCATTGAGCGCAACTTGCGCTTTGCCAATGTAATTTTCCTGTTCTAAATTCTGCTTTTTACCTTGTATTTTTTCTCGCTCTAACTGTGTTTTTAAGCGAGTCAATTCGGCTTTTTCTTGTGCGAGTAAACTGGTTAATTCAGGACTGTCGATTACGGCCAATTGTTCACCCACTTTTACTGTATCGCCTGGTGTCACTAGATACGTTACAGTCCCTTCAGCAGGGCTGTATAATGTGGGCCTTTTAGCAGCAACAACACGCCCTTGTACTGAGATATCACGAACAAAATGACCTTTTTGTACTTGCGCAACTCGGATATTTTCGAGGCGGATTGCACCTTGGCCACTAAACCAGACTGAAAGTTGAGGCATGATTACAACTAAAAAAACCATGATACCTACAGCAACAGCCAAATAGAGTTTATAGTTCCTTTTCTTCTCTATTTGCGTGTCTTGAGCACTGGTATCAGATATGTATGTCATTATTACTTCCTTGAGAATCCTATTACAGCTTTTCACCGTATAAAATACACAATTAGCCCCTACCTGTCACCAATAATAAATATTTTATTAAAGAATAAGATTCACATACAGAAATGAAAAAATGCGATTAATTTGTACTTTTTTAGTACTATCCCTTTGGTTTTTATTTGGTTTTATTGATATCAACTAAAATAATTATTGGTGCAATTAATACGTTGTACGATCAGAAAAGCATGTTTATTGTTAACATAATCAGAGGTGTTCATAACAATGATGTGTTATTTAGAATAAAAAAGCGCAGCTTCCGTGCTGCAGCAAGTGCTTGGGAGTAATACTTAGTAGAATAAAATCATTGATTAAACTGAAAACCTCTTGAGTGCAAACTGCACACCCAAGAGGTTTACCAGTAACATCACAACTTTTGCGCCAATACCGTTTCGCTATTAGTAACTGCTCGTTTAATTGCCTGCGCCATATTTTTACCTCGTGCTTTTACCATAATGCTTGGTAGGCCAGGTAATAAGACTTCTATCCGGCATTGAGTCAATGTGCCATGAAGCTTCGAAGGCACATCATCTATGTGTACTTTTACCTTACGAATATTGGCCACGTACTTTGCAAATGTCGCTGTAATTAACTTTGCAGCTTTATTTTTGGCACTTGAGCCCAAAGCTTTGCCTGTCATACGTAAGTTTAGTTTCATATCTCTTGACCTCATTCAATTAAACGCTCAAAAATCACGTCATAACGAAATTACTGATTGCGTCGATGAACTAAATCTACTAAGGTGGAATCAAAGATAAAAGCTGATTAATTCTTAGTTAGACATCGAAATTAACGAAGTATCATGAATATCAACTATAACCATCTATATTATTTCTGGCAGGTCAGTAAATTAGGCAGTATTGCTGCTGCAAGCAAAGTGCTGCACCTTACCCCCCAAACAATCAGTGCTCAAATAACAAGTCTAGAGCAGCGACTGGGCAAATCATTGTTTGTCCGTGAGGGTAGAGGCTTGAGACTGACCGAGTATGGCCAGCTCACACAACAATATGCCAATGATATGTTTAATGTTGCAGAAGAATGGCTTGAAACCACGAGAGGGGATCTGGATAATATTAACCGCACTTTAAAGGTTGGTATCTCTGATGCACTGCCAAAATCACTGGTGTCGAAATGGCTATCTCCTTTAATTAAACATGAACGTATCACAAATTTACACTGTATTGACGGACAACAATCTGAATTATTGGCCCAAATGGCAACCCATAAGATAGATTTGGTATTGGCAGACAAGCCATTAGATAGCTCAACGCCCTTTAAAGCTTTTTGTCATGAAATAGGAAAAAGCCAGCTCGGCTTGTACGGTAATTCCAACTACTACGCTAAGCTCAATAAGGACTTTCCGAGCACACTCAAAGATATGCCGATTATTCTGCCAGCTAAATCAAGCCCAGTAACCAACGCAATTCAATATTGGTTAGAAGACCTAGATATTAATATGTCAGTCGCAGGACATGTAGATGATAGCGCATTGATGAAGTCCTTAGGTCAACAAGGGTTTGGGATCTTCCCGGCTCCGCTTTCAATCAAAGAAGAAATTGAACGACATTATGATGTGACATTTATTGGCAGTATTGAAAATGTTTTTCAGCATTATTACGCATTTACTCCCGACAGATTAATTAAAGATTCAATTTATTCCGAGTTTGTACAAAATGCGCAAAAGGAAGGCGAGTAATACATTTTAATAGTGCAAATATTGCTAAGATTAGAGAACAATGAATAATCCAAAAATTACGATTCACTATTGCGTATTGTGCCAGTGGCTATTGCGAAGTGCTTGGCTCGCTCAAGAGCTACTTTCAACTTTTGGTCAGGATTTGGGTGAAGTCTCACTGGCACCAGCTTCAAAAGGTGTGTTCCAGATCTACTATAACGATGAGCTGATCTGGTGCAGAGTTAAAGACGGAGGCTTTCCAGAAGCCAAAGAACTCAAGCGTCGAGTTAGAGACAGGTTATGCCCGGAGCGGGATTTAGGGCATATCGATAAACACTCAAATGATAACGTTAAGTAAGTTACAACCACAAGGTCGCACTTAAAAAACCGCTATAACTAAATTAAAAGTCACTGTGCAAGTGAAAATGTTTACTTGCACAGTAATCACTCGTAATTTATTGCCCTGCATCCCTTCTAATTTGCTCGAGTAACTCGTCATCTCGAATCAATCGCTGCATTACAAGTTGTGCCTCGGAGCTACTAGAATTATTGTATAAATCTAATATATCACTCGCCAATTGCTGCTTTAACTCTGGGGAGGTTTCACCTGATTGATAGTACTGGCCAATCAACCCTTCTGCCGCCATAGTTTTCATGTACTTATTTGGCTCTTTTTCAATGATATCTTGCAATGATTTAGCTATGCGAGAGTCCACAATTGGAGAGTGTGCCACGACTTCTAATGCTTGTACTTTTAATTTCTCATCTTGGCTATTTCGACTGATATCAAGCACAGCGTCTACTGTTTCATAGTCAAACATTTCACCTTGTGTTCGATTTAAAATATACATGTTCATTTGCAACTGGCCCATCGCCGACAAGCGCTCTGTTGGAGATAAACTTTCGTCCAAAACTTTGGTTTTTAGATCTTGGCTCACTTTCATCGCAAACTCAGGATCTGTTTTCAGTTTAAGATCGTAGTCTTTTGGTAAATCCTCATAAAAACCATAAACAGGATTATCTTCTCGATTTTGTGCTTTGTCTTTGCGCTCTTTCTCTTCCAACACAGCGAGAATTGTTTCTTCCATACTTTCAGTAGAAGGAGAGTTTGAGAAGGCGCGATTTTCAATTTCAAGCACTCGCTCTTCCAAGTACGCTATTCGCTCAACAAGCGCGCTTCTGTCCAATGCATCTAATGCGCTTTGAGATTCACTATTGCGCGAGCTAGGAGCATTGTTTGTGTGCAGTTCCTCACGCAATTCCGTTACGTGCTCAGCCTTTAATGAGTCATGCGAGGGAGTAGAGGGCGTAATAACTTGATTATAAACAGTTAATGCGAGTGCTACGGCGGCAACACCCAGCGCTATATTACTTTTCATTTGAGACATCTTGTACCTATATACCTATCTTTCAGGCTCTGTAATTAAACACGCTTCCTTGATCAATAACTCAATGCAGTAATCTAGTTTATTTCGCACTAAAAAACTGTTAAAAGTTGTACTACAAATTTAGCCATAGTTTAGGGGTAAATTGCAAATCATGATCCTAAATAGGAATATTTTCCAACGTATAAGCCTATTGATCTGGTTCGTTTGCGCTATTCAAACATTGTTTATTTTCTCAGGTTTATGGCCATATACACCTGAGTCTCGTGGACACCAAAATATATTGGAGGGACTCACGACTTTAAGTATTGTTGTGATAGCTGGAGCAACTTGGTACTACTTCCATATGTATAAACCCAGCAGGGTAAGCTGTGTGCGCACAGCAAAATTAATGGCGTTTGGCGTTGTATTTTGCGCAATCGGAGATGTTATTAATTTTAATCTTGGGCAACAATTTCACAGCCATGATCCACAAATAAAACACGACTATTTGGTCGATTCCATTTATTCATTTTCAATAGGCTACGGATTAATACTATATGCGACTGTCCCCTTTCTTCAGCATCTTGGTATAACAAAAAAACAAGCCATCCTCGTAACCTCACTGGTCAGTCTATGCACCCTGTTATCTTATTATCAGATGCGATTACCGGATACTGGCCTATATGTCACTTTACTCGCTGGTTTTTATGCATTGCTCGTCGCACAGTGCAGCAGCTTTGCCATACTCATTTTATTTAAAGCAATTTCATTCCAATCTCTTAAGCTCTGTATTCTACCTGTTATTGGGTTATTCTTGGCAACATTGGCAGATGCGTTGATCGGTCAATTTTGGCTTTTTGGGAATAGCGGCCAAGGGTACTTTCCACTGATCCGAACGATTAATTGGTTTATTTACATCAGCTCTAGTATTTTGATTATTCAGCTTCCGTGGGTATATCACCAAATTCAAAGCTCGCAATTTTTGTCATCAATCTCCCCTTGTGAACAGGCAAATTGAGAAGCAAGCCAACTCGTTATCTGCTGCATAACTGGGCGCTTGGCAATATCTTTTGGCATCATGAGGTAGTATGAGAAAGGAAGTTGAATTGCTTCAAATGGAAGCCGCCGCAAAGACCCATCAGCGAGCAGTGCACTGGCTATATGGTGCCAACCCAGAGCAATTCCTTGACTATGCTTAGCAGCATTTAATGCGTGGCCGACATGACTGAAATGTCGATACCGAGTTAGTTTATATGGCACGACAGATTGATGTTTAAACCAAGCATCCCAACTCATATTACTAGGGGCATCTTCTGTACCACCAACATAGGCCAGCAAATGTTCACTAGTATCAATTGTAGCGTGATAACTCGGCGAGCATACTGGCAATACATATTCATGTGCCATAAATACACTTTCCAATTCGGCTTGCTGCCCATGGCCGAAATGCAAATGACCATGAATGTGTCGCTGATTAAAGTCAACAAGCTGATCTGCCGCGACCAAATGTAGATCAATATTTTCAAAGTGCGCATAAAAGTCATTCAACCGTGGCACCAACCAATGATCTAATAAAGAGGGTACAACTGCCAATACAACACGTTGGATTGCGTCTGTTTGTTTAGCTGTATCGATCCCAAAGTTTATTAACTCAAATCCTTTGTTTACCTTTTCAGCCAATTGCTCACCTGTGTTAGTTAACATCACACCTTTAGATTTACGATGAAATAAGCTCACACCAAGTTGAGCTTCAAGTAATTTCATTTGATGGCTAACCGCGCTGGGAGATATGTTTAATATTTCTGCAGCCTTTGAAAAATTTAGCTCTTTAGTTACAACAGAAAATGTTTGTAGCGCTGTCATTGAGAAGTTAGGTTTACTCATGCTGTGAAAATAGCTCATGTCAGTTTGATTTATTATCGCTTCTAAAATGGCAGTGTCAAATGCATACTCAATATCAACTTAAGCACCTCATACTATTAAATTTAATTACCTGTCACTCAAAATAAGGAGCATCTTCATGGCCAAATACACTGCTGAAATTGCATGGCAACGCACACCAAATGAAAAGTTTGTCGACCAAAAATACAGCCGAGCGCACACCTGGTCATTTGATGGTGGAGTAACGGTTGCGGCGTCATCATCCCCGACTATTGTGCCACTTCCCTATTCAAATGCAGATAATGTCGACCCTGAAGAAGCTTTTGTCGCTTCATTATCGAGTTGTCATATGTTGTTTTTTCTGCACTTTGCAGCAAAGGCAGGCTTAATTGTGGACTCATACACCGATACAGCTCAGGGGATAATGGCTAATAATCAGCAAGGTAAGCTGGCCATGACGCAAATTGCCCTCAAACCTAGTGTTACATGGCAAAACCAAATTACGATTGAGCTAAGCACACTTGAATCACTTCATCATCAGGCCCATGAAGCCTGTTTTTTAGCGAATTCTGTACATTCACAAATTATTATTGAGCCCCAACAGCTTAAAAGTTGATTTCAATGACATATCGACGCTGGGAGGATTGCTTTACCTCCCAGCCAAAGCAATCACAAACTTGCTTGATTATTTTACTTCCAAGTCCATGACCTTTGGTTGAGTTATCATCTCTGATATCGTTCTCAAATCGTAAGCTTGAACACGTAACAGTTACGTCTATCGGACCGCAGCCATGTTGTAAGGCATTTTTTGCTATTTGTGTTAGTAGCAGAGTAAAAAGGGTTGGGTGAATAGCTTGTACAATGTGCTCATCGCGTCCATTAATACTTATCTCTAATTCATACTTCAACCAACTCCCTCGCCAGTCTTCTAAAATATCACTCAAATCATGCGGCTGTAATTGCTCTACATTGGGGCGACTCAACAATAAAATTGCTTCGGCAATCTTTGACAACTCTTTTTGGCTTTCCTCTAGCGTATCGAGCACATCCAAGGCTTCAAAGGGTAAGTCATCGACCTGCTCAATACGACTCATACTATGGCTGATTTTTGTCAGTGGCGTGCGTATTTCATGACTTAAAAATGCCGCAAATAAACGCTCTTGCTCAAGGGCATGTTGCTGAGCATACTGCGCTGTTTTTAATATAGTTGCCAACTGTTGGAATTCAGCAAACCGTGCTGGTTTTGCTTCATTATTGGTTACACCATTAATAAGATTGTCTGCTTCTTTCGAAACACTCGCACATATTCGCCATATAACAAACCCCAATGGCAATAACATCGTTGCAGCTAAAATCAAAAAAATAGGAATCAAGCTTGGTGACTCTGCTTTGGCAAAATAGTGCACAACATACAGAGTATCCCCATCAGCGCTATGCTCTTTTAGAACGTATAAATCGCCTAATTGAATATCGAATAATGCTGTATGAGCGTAAGGTATATCGTTGTTTTCGACCGTATTACGATAAAATGAAGGCATATGAGAGAGTTTGCCAATGTATTTGCCGTCAATTGCATAAGGCAACATTAATTGCCCACTTAAAGCCATCTCTAAATCTTGATGTAGATAAAACTCAGTCGTGTCATCCCAAGCATGTTGATAAACCCACCTAGCTACCACAGTCCAAACCAAGACAAACAATACAAACAGTAAACCTAAACGTAAACTCAAATAGCGGGTGATGTTTTGTTGCTTATTCGCCATATGACCTCAGTACCACTCCTTGGCCTTTCATGGTCTGTAGCAACATCAATTCATCATCTTTGCTGAGATTTTTTCTTAAACGGGTGAGTAATGATTTATACATATTGTTATTAACGTCTTGCTCTGGCCAAATGTGTGACAAAATTTGCTCCTTGCTAACTGGGTTTGGTGCATTTTTTGCCAATAAACCTAATAACAGCCATTGTTGAGGGGATAACACTAAGATCCGTTCACCACGTTTGGCTATTTTACTGTCGAAATTGACAACTAACGTGTCTAACTCAAATACATTGCTCGCTTTGGCATGTTGCTTTTTAGCCAAGATTTTTAGTCTTACTGCCAGTTCAGGTAGATCGAAGGGTTTAGTGATGTAGTCTAATGCACCAGCAGAAAAGGCGGCCAGTTTATCTTCCAATGAAGTGGCTGCTGTGCAAAACAATACGGGTACCCCCTCTCCTTGTATTTGCGCTTTTATTAGACTCAAGCCACTACCATCAGGTAGGTCCATATCTAAAATTGCTGCATCATATCGACTATATCTTGTTGTTTGTGCAGCAATCTCTTGCGCACTTCTGACAGAAGTTGCATAGTCCACTTCAATATTTTCACGTTGCAAAAAGTCAATCAACTGGGCTGCAAGCACAGTATCGTCTTCAACAAGCAAAACCAGCATATAACCTCTACACTGTTACCTTATGGTTACCATATCATTGATAGTGTAGCGCCATCTAACAGGAGTCAACTATGCGAGTAATAATTATGCCGATTTTTCCTTTATTGTTAGCGGGCCTATGTCTATCAGGATGTAACTCGGATTCAAGTAACACTGCCAGTAATAGTTCGAGTAGTAACAACAGTACTCACACCACTAGCCCTACAGGGCAACCCACAAACAATGGCGCTACTCAAGTATTTACCAATGGTAATATTTATACAGTCAACGATACCAAGCCATGGGCACAAGCTGTGGCGATTAATAACAACAAAATCGTTTTTGTTGGCAGTAATGAAAATGTACAACAATATATTGGAAGTACGACTCAAGTAATCGACTTGGGCGGAAAAATGATGATGCCAGGCTTTCATGATGTACACATGCATCCATTGGAGTCAGGTTCTGATGCAACTCAGTTCACCATTCCACAAGAAGCCTCTGTCGATACTTATATAGCGTTAGTGCAAGAAGCGGCTTTACAAAACCCAACCGCTCAGTGGTTGATTGGGTACGGCCATAATATTGGCACCTTGCTAGAAATGTCCGACAGCCCATTAGAAGTACTTGATGATGCAGTACCTAATCGCCCTGTTATTATTATGGAACAGACATCACACTCAATGTGGGTAAATAGTAAAGCGTTGGAACTTGCCGGGCTCCACACACAGAGCATAGACCCAATTGGTGGAGTAATTGGTCGAGACGAACAGATGCGCCTTGATGGTATTTTATATGACAATGCAGGAAATCAGGTAATGGAACTTGCAATGCGTTCGCTCAGTAATGCACAGCAAAATGATTACCTAGGCCTGATAGAATATACCATGCCAGCCCTCAATCAAGCGGGTATTACCTCAATTAGTGACGCTCGCACATACTGGCAGCGCGGGCACTTAGAAACATGGCAACGCGTTGCTGACGAGGACAAACTCACTTTGCGGGTGCATTTGGGCTTATGGGCCTACCCCCAAATGAACGATGCCAGCCAAATATCAAAGCTTAAGTCTTTTTATCAAGCCTCGCCTGACAGCTTATTAAAAGTAAACCAAGTTAAGTTTTACGTAGATGGGATTTTAGTGAATACCACCGCGGCAATGCACGACCCATATCATCAGAATTGGTTAGATCTAGAAGGGAACAAAGGCCTCAATTATTTCACTCAAGCACGACTGGAACAGTATATTAAAGCGCTCGAACCCAGCGGGTTTAATTTTAATATTCATGCTATTGGCGACAGAGGTATTCATGAAGCGCTCAATGCAATTGAAAATGCCTCAGCGGGTAAATCTCGTCACCGGTTGACACACTTGGAGGTTGTAGACCCAGCCGATTATGCTCGATTCAACAAACTAGGGGTAATCGCTGATGCACAGGTTGCTGGAGACTTTACAGATCCAAGCCACTGGCCTGAAAACATTCCCCTACTAGGCGCAGAACGTTCACAGGATCTAGTACCCATTAAAAGTTTAGTGGAAAACCAAGCAACCTTAACACTGTCAAGTGATTGGAATGTAAGTCCATTTAATCCATTTATCGGAATCAGTAATGCTATCTCTAGGACACCACAAGCCATTACGTTATCACAAGCGCTTGAGGCTTATACATTAAATAGTGCCTATGCTATGGGGCAAGAACACCTCGTTGGTAGTATTGAAGTGGGTAAACTTGCTGACTTAGTTGTACTTGATAGAAACTTGTTTGATAGCACAGTCAAAGAAATTGCTGAAACGAATGTAGTGATGACTTTGCTTGATGGCGAAATAGTTTACAAACGATAGCCTCACATGGCATGACACAAGGGCTAAACATTCAATGCCTTTGTGTCTAAGAAACCAAGACAAAACCTCGGAACGTGTTATGTTCCATGCCCATTCTTGTCTAACACGCCGAGCTCATTACAACACCTTTAAGGGCATTCAACCACAGAGAACCAAAATACAAGACGATAAAACCGCTCATACCTTTAAAAGTATTGCTTTATGGACTGCAAGTTAGTTAACAGCTTTGCAGCCACAATACTCGGTTTCATTTCAAATAATATAGGTGCGTAAAGATAATATGAAGATTCTACTCTCATAAACACTTACCTAAACACACCTCCGAACACGATGTGCTTAAGACTTTAAACTCATCGCGTTACAGCCACACAAGCATAGCTAAAGATTTAGAAAAATCATCTCAATTAAATATTTTTTCATACTTTTAGCATCTAAGTTATTTTATAAGCTTATTTGTTTTAAAATGAGCACTAATCAGAAAAATTAATAACTCCAACAAGCACGTAGGAAAGTGCAATAAAACAAAAGGAGTTAGAGCACCATAAATTCTAGTAACCCCCTTCAAATAACACTTATATATGCCACCTCGAGGCTATATGGGTAGATTTTTTCAGGACCACAAGGTGGCTCTAAAAGACAGGGTATCTGCACTCAATTGCAATTTACGCTTGTATTAACCGAAAGTCAGGGTATCGTATAGCAAAATGCTAATCTTGTATCTCAATTGGAAGTCTGATGCGTAAACTTTTGCTACTACTTTTGTGCTTGTCGACACCGGCCCTAGCCTATCAAGTTCAACCTATGATTGTTGACCTCGCGTCGCATGGTAAAAAGTCACTCGTCACATATCGCCTACAAAACCCAAGTGAAAGTGCATTGCCAATTGAAATTGAAGTTTTCAAGCGCACCTTTGATGAAAATCAAAAAGAAGTTTTAGTACCTGCAGAAGATGATTTTATCGTGCTTCCCCCTCAGGTCGAGGTACCCGCAAAGAGCTATCAAGTTTTCCGCGCAAAATACTTGGGATCTGCTGAATTAAAAGAAACTGACTCATACCGCATCGTATTTAAACAGTTGCCATTGCCCAATGAAGACGAAAAATCGGGAGTTAAAATGGTATTTAACTTTGCTACTTTGGTTTTTGTGAGCCCAGAAGGCATTAGTGCGCAACAAAAGAGTACATTGAGCTGTTTAAAGTTGGAGGACTGTAAATTAACGATCAGTAATGAAGGCCAGCGCGTGCTTGACCTTTCTCATTTTGATTACCATTTCCATGAGGGTAAAACTACCGTAAATTGGGCACAGTTCCAATCTATCACACCGGGTCGCTTTATTATGCCGGGGCACAAAGTAGAGTTAGACATTGCGCCGCTGTTAAGTGAACAGCCGACAAGCAGTGCTGCGCTCATCAATCTATTTAATAAAAAGTAAGATAAGCGATGGTTAAAACGGGCTTTTTTATCTGGCCTGCTCAGCATAAGTGTGTCATTTTTTCACTTCTTTTATTTTGGGCTTGTTCATCATTAGCGGCAACTTTCAATATGGACTTTCCCGTGCGGCTAAATACTGCCGAAGTAGGGCAAGTTTCTGCCGCTACTAATGGGATCGAAATTGCCTCTATTTCAGCCACAGAATTCAAAAAGAGTTTGCAAAATGTACTCAGTGAAAGAGTAAATACTTGGTTGACTCATAAAGGGAACGCTCAAATCACTTTGGAAGAGTTTGCCGAGCAAGGTATTACGCTCGTAATGCAACCCCAAGATCTCACTATAGAAATGAAACTAGCAGAAGAGGCTATGGCCACTGACAGTTTAACATATGGCAAGCAAAAACACTTCGACAAGCCTTCTGGCGAGACGAGCTGGGCGATGTTAAACAACCTTAATTTAAACCACGAACGCAGCAACAACAATCATGATTACAGATCTCAACTCGAGTGGTTAATGAACGCGAATTTTGGTGGTGGTGACGGCATCAATATGCGCGGTTCATTGTTTTGGGAAGATGGCAACAATCAAGGCAGTGAAATAAATCGTGGAGAATTCTCGCTCTTTTATGATATTCCAGAGGCACCGATCCGCTTTACCCTTGGAGACACTCAACTCAATAGTACAGGACACCTATCAGGTGCTCAGCTTGGGGGTTTTAGCTTTGAAAAAGCCTATTCTCGGTTGCAGCCTCAACGCAGAATAACGCCAAGTAACAGCCAACAGTTTGTGTTACCTCGGGCAGCTAACCTTGAAATTTACATCAATGATTTTTTAATCTCCAGAATCAGACTAAAAGCTGGCCGTTATGACCTCAGTGACCTCCCACTCACTTCGGGCGTCAATAATATTCAAGTCATTGCAACCTACGCAAACGGTGAAACTCAAGAGTTTTACTTTACAACGCATTATAATGCTAGGTTACTTGCAAAAGGGTTGAGTGATTACGCCTTTACCATTGGTCGCTTATCTTCTGTAGAGCAAGGCCGTTATGAATATGACGATGAGCTTTTTGTTTCTGGCAATTATGAGTACGGTGTAACGAATAGACTAACATTAGGACTCAATGGAGCTTCACACCCAAAAGGCCACGTAATAGGTGCACTTGCGACCATAAATAGCTTTGTCGGCAATGTTTCTTTTCGCTACTCCATGAGCAAAGCACACAAAGTCCAAGACGGTGATATTTATTCTATTGAATCAGAGCACAGTGTTTTTGGACATGGTAACTTTGGTTCACCCAATTTGCGATTAGGTTACGAAGTACGACAGGACTTCACTAACACACCTTGGCAAGCGTTTAGCACTATCTCGAGTAGTAAAAGGGCATTCGCTGATTACAGTTATTTTATTAATGATCACTTAGACTTTAACCTAAGCGCTTCACGAGATAGAGGGAGCGATAATATTATTACTGACAACGCCGCCATTGAACTTAACTTACGATACGAAGACATACGCGTTCGGACGGGCTTTTCGCATACAGACAGCACCGATAGTAGAGTCGTTTCTGAAAACCAATTTTTCTTAAATTTCACTTGGAATCACTACGATCGAGGCACCAATAACCGGGCTCGTACGCAATACAGCAGTAGAGACAAAGTCGCCAGCGCAAGTTATGCAAAAACAAACAATAACTTTGTCAACGACTATGGATATGAAGTACGTGCAGAACAAGGGAGTGATTTTAGACAAGAGCAATTTGAAGCAAGCTATACGAGTGCATTTGTCAGGGCAGATTTCAGTACAACTAATTATTCTCGCGATCAACAACATGCGGATAGTAGCTCAAGTGTTAACCTATCTACCACGCTGGGAGTTGCAGACGGTCACTTTGGCATGGGAGCCACAACGACTGCCCCATTTGCAGTTATTACCAAACATGACACTCTAAAGAATGCAGATGTACTGGTAAATGTCGACCGCCAAGGGCGGGCACAGACTAAACCTAGTGAGCATATCGGTGCACTGGTTGAACTGGGTACTGGGTATACCAATTCGCAACTCAATATAGATGTACCAGACGCACCTCTTGGTTATGACTGGGGGCCTGGAATGTATGAGTTAGTCGGGGGTGCAACCACTGGACACCACATTCAAATCGGCTCAGAACTCTCTTACACAATAATAGGGAAGCTGTTAGATGATAAGGGCATGCCTATTGCAATGAAACGTGGGCGAGTCATTAAACAAAGAGAGAAAAACAACAAAGACACAGCGCCATTGAATATCGCTATATTTACAAACCGCACAGGTCGATTTGTTGTTGAAGGGATAAGCATAGGTGACTACGTAGTTGAAATTAACGGCATGACTGGGCAGTTTAGTGTAACAGACGTAGAGCAACGCTTTATAAGAGTCGGGGCGCTTGAGCTTGAAAAAAGCCAATCTAAAGGAGGCGATAACGAATGAAATCTATAATCTTTACCTTGCTGACTCTGAGCATACTGTTGTCTGCGCCTAGTGCATTTGCAAGGTGGAATGATTGCGATGGTAGCATGATTGCAACTTCAAATCCGTCAGACATAATAGAAGAACACAACAACAGAGTGACGGTATACATACCAATAAAGATACAGGTCTCTGACAGCTTACTAGACTGCGCAGATGAGATTTGGGTTGAGGATGTTTACTACTACTCAATGGTATTTTCGGGCCCTACACAAGACAAGTATGCAAAACTGTATGATTCTCAGTTTAAAAAAATTAAGGTGAGAAATGGCATCTGGCGCTCTGACCTGAAAGATCGCTCAACACAGATGTGGGTTAGATTGAGGCATTACAGCTTATTCCCAGCAGGAGCCTACACGGGTCATGTTATTGTATCTGTAGTCAAAAACAATGAAATCATAGATGAACAGTACTTAGACTTAACCTACTATTCTGAGCCTCAGGTTGCCATTTCCCTATCAAACTCGAGTAAAGGTAAAGTCTCGGGGAGCAATGGCAACTATTATATCGACTTAGGCGAACTGAAAAGTAATATGCGCTTCAATTGGGGTATCAAAGTATTGAGTAACAGCTCGTACGATATTGTCGTTGACTCCGAATACAACGGGTTGCGTCATGAAACCAACACTCAAGCATTAATAGACTACTCTATCAAGTTTGATAATACACAAATATCCTCATCTGAACGGCTTTACCGCAGCTATAATTTCTATCCTGGCGTAAAAAACAAGTGGTATGGATTTGAGTTCAAACTTGGCAACGTAGAGTTAATGCCTGCAGGCACCTATCAGGATAACTTATCGTTGACTGTTTACCCTAGATAGTGAATTTTTAGCACCAAGCAGTTGCAACTCTCATTCACACTGCAACTGCTACCCAAGGCTACTTGGCATAACAAATCATATTCTAATACATGCGCATTTGCTTTTTTCACCTTTTCAGCGCGCCAAATAATCTAGATAAAGTCATTGTTCTACAAACGCACTTTCGAGTATTTAAAGCAAAACATTCTTTTGCGTCATAAAACCAACACATGCACTCTTTCCACTTCTGTCAAAATATCGTCACGTAAAAGGGCTGCTCTCCAAAAACCTGTAATCTACTGCGTCAAAAATTCGTAGTACGCATTTTGATTCTAAAAAATGATGCGGCATTTAACGCATTCGCAAAAAACCACAAATTAACCATCGTTTTTTAAAAACATAAGTCATTGTTATTTATTGATTAATGCAGTTACCTATCACAAAAAACAAAAAGACCGAAATATTTACTCACACTTGGCACAGCCATTGCATTTAAATTATCAACAAGGTGACAACACCTAACCATTAAAAATCAAATTAAAACTAACTCTGTGTTTTGTTTAAGGGGAAAAAGCCATGAATACATTACTAAAATCACTACTAGCTGCAACTGCAATCACTTCAATGGGCGCTGCTGCGGCAGTTTTAGACACGTCAGGTACTGAAGCTAAGTTTACTTTTGAAGGCACTATTCAACCAATGTGTAAAACAAGCAGCGGTAACAACAACAGCGTTACGGGTCTGAAATTAGACTCTTCACAACAAACACAAGAAATCGGTACACTTGACGTATGGTGTAACACTGGCGAAAACGCAACTACTGAATATACTTCTGCAAATGGTGGTTTCTTAGTAGCTAACAACGCTAAAGGCAGCAAAATTGCTTACACATTAAACATTGGTGATACAGCGGGCATCGATTTACAAACTGGTGCATACAAGCACACTAAAGCGACTGCAGCAGGTACTGGCAGCGCAGGTGAAACACAAGCAACCTCACTTAAAATTACGCCACAGTCAAATGGTCTGAATGACGCAGGTACTTACTCAGATACAATCACTGTAACAGTAAGCCCTAACTAATTTAGAATTTAGGCAGCACAGTTTATGGCTTAATCTATACTGCCTAAACTATTAAAAGCGCTAGCTACTTTCGTGGCTAGCGCTTTTTTGCCCGCAAATTCATACCTACTATCGAAGCCAATCACATCTTCTTGCTCTGAGCAAAATCTCAATTATTTTGTGCGCACCATTGAATATCTCTAAAACCATTGCCTGGCAGTCAAAAGGGTATAAATGATGTTTCAATAAATCAAAATAATAGCTGCGGCGTGGCAAATGTCGTCTCATTTTGACTTTCCTGCCACTGAGAAAGCGAACCAAACAATCAGTAATAAACTGATGACAAAACCAGCCTCCAAAACAAGGTCTTTAGCTTGGATCTGATTGATAGGAAACATTCCTCTTTTCTTGGCTGTACTTTTCAAACGTCTGTTTGGCAACCAGCCATGTCCTTTAAAAAAGAAAGCGCCTGTGCCTTGGTCATTTCTTCAGGGTCAAATTCGGTTTGCCCGTTTTTGCGTAGCAGCTCGTAAAATGACTCAGATCCTGCAGCATAACCCATTTTCCAAATCTCAAAAGTTGGCTGCTCAACTTCATCGTAACTTAAAATCGTTGCTCCTTCATGGCGAGGGTCGTCGGCAATATCTAAATATAACTCATTTACTGTTTCTCTTTCACCTTCAAGGGCTTGCAAGAAAAATTCATTTTCAAAGCACAACATGCCACATACTTTTAGTTCGCTATTATTTGAACGAGCAGTCTCCAAAATATTACGTAAATCTGACAGGTTCATAGATCTTGAAGCCTGACTGTAATACACCAACCGGACTAGTTTCATTTTATCACTCTCCTAGTAATTGCCTAATGCGGCTTATCTTTCGCCCAAATTTTAATCATTGGCTATAGTTATTAAAAATACAAGGTAAGGCGCTCATTGTTATGGAAAATTCAGTGAATCAAATGGTTGTCGTTGTAGGTCCCGAATCAGAAGAGTTAGACAAAGTACTCACACAATTACAGATTCAAGTGCACCGAGCTGATACCTTTAAACTGTTTAAAAAAGCCTTCCGCAAACACCGACCTGGAGTTTTAATTTTACATGTTAATGATTCAACTTCTGAAGAATTGGCGAGCCAGGTTTTGTCTCACATACGAGTTGGACTGCAAGACAAAGATACAACCTTTATTGTGGCACACCCACCTCAACATATGCCTGATGCCTTAAACTGGATAGAGGAATACAGCATTGCTAGCTTCATTACTTTGTCTTCAGAAAAGCTAGCTATTAACCAGAGTGTAATAGAGCGAAACATCAAAGCATGGCAACGCTTTGTGCAAGTCACTGAGCAGCATCAAGCTGAAAGCAATTTATTGATGAGCGTCGCACATTTGCATCGCAACAATAACAATGTGAATGAAGTTATGCTCCAGTTTATGCAGGCATTGTCTAGTATTGCATGTGCATCTGCGCAGTGTAGAATCAAAATTAATGCACAAGGTGAAGGAACCTTGACCAGTTATGCGCCGGATATAAACACGCTAGAAAGTGCATTAACGCAAGCTTTTCAGTTACCAACATTACCAGCCTATCTACACCGTGCACTCAAAGAGAAGAAACCACAAATAGACCTTTTACCTAGCGCAGAGGCCTTCTCTCTCCTTGGTCAAATACTGAGCTTGAAGTTGAGTAGCTACCTCATATTTCCAATCGTTGTTTACGGTAAAGTACTTGAGCTAATGGTATTTTTTATAGACGAGAGTGCGATGGAGTCAGTCTCAATGCGTCAAATTGATGTGATCAGTAAAGCCGCCGAGCAACTGACTATGCTATTGGAACGAAAAGAATCTGAAAGGCGGCTTAAAAAGCAATGTACAAGATTAAAGAGCGCGCTCATTGAGCTGAAAGAAACACAAGAGCAGCTCGCACACAGTGAAAAAATGGCCACCGTTGGACAGTTTGCAGCTGGTATAGCACATGAAATAAATAACCCACTGTCCTTTGTTTTAAGTAATTTCGGCTCGATGGACAATTATCTCGACAGTATATTGAACTTACAAAACCTACATGACCAGTTTTTAAGCGCCGTTGAGATGGGTAATCAACACAGAAGAGATGAGATAAAAGACGAAATCACCCATTACCGTGGCCAATCTGAAATTGACTTCATCTACGATGATATGCGTGAGATAGTCGCTCAGTCTCAAATGGGCCTCTCCCGAGTGAGTGAAATAATCAAGGATCTGCAGTCTTTTCACGGTAAATCAAAACAATCACAACTTGACCTTAAAACTCTCTTAGCACAGAGCTTAACGCTGTTGCGCTCTACTGAACCAAGCGATATTCCGATCAAAACAGCCTTTTCACACCAAAGTGAAATCATTTCAAATGCAGGCTTCATACAACAGATACTGACTAATTTGATAAAAAATGCCTATCAAATACTCGAAATTAACGAAATTTCAGAACCGATAATTGAGGTAAGCTCTGAAGAGCAAGGCGATAATATTTATATCTCAGTCAAAGATAATGGACCGGGTATTAGTCTAGAGCAGCAAAAACGCGTTTTTGATCCTTTTTATACAACAAAAACGGTAGGTGAAGGCACAGGGTTGGGGCTTGCCGTCAGCTATAATTTAAGTAAACGGTTAGGAGGCAGTTTACTGATAGACTCACAACTCAATAAATACTGTAAATTTACGCTTGTATTACCTATCAATGCTGATGGTTCACCCCATTAAAACTCTCTGTATTTAAAAGAATTTGGCTCATTAGTATTCATCAGCTGTGCGAGTCCATGCTCTAGTCGATGAATACAGCCACCGCAAGATTGAATAACTGATTATTCAGCATACTCAGTTA
The DNA here is from genome assembly GCF_001625655.1 of Pseudoalteromonas luteoviolacea DSM 6061. GTDB lineage: Bacteria > Pseudomonadota > Gammaproteobacteria > Enterobacterales > Alteromonadaceae > Pseudoalteromonas > Pseudoalteromonas luteoviolacea. Next base: position 118,026 of record NZ_AUYB01000158.1, read on the forward strand.
TAACTTGAGGCTATTCCTTTCCTCACAATTTAGTCCCCTTAAGTCAAACACACAAGTGCCTTAACTATATGTTTTGTAACTAATTGTGAAATTCTCTTTTGTCTGTCCCGAATTAAAATCAAACAACTTAATCAAATGGTAAAAATATACTCACTGCTAAGCCACCGGTTTTTCGATTTCTAAAGGACAGCTTTCCTTGATGTGCTTCGATGATTTCTCGACAAAGTGCGAGTCCAAGTCCCGTCCCAGAATGCTTTGTTGAATAAAATGGTAATAGAGCATTTTCCAATACCTCAGGTGCCATGCCCGGACCACTGTCTGAAACTTCTATGTAAATCCCGTTTTGTACATCAACGTTTATCGCCAATAACACAACATGCTCATCTCCCTGATCTGTGCAGGCTTCATGCGCGTTTTTCAATACATTAATCAGCACTTGCTCTATTTGATGTTCATCTGCGCTTATTGTGACTTCAGGCACTTCGGTAACTAAGGTGAATTTGTACAACGTACCAAGCTGCTCTAACAATATGCGCCAATCAATGGGGTGCTTATCGGGCATTTTTAGTTTAGATAGAGCGCCGTAACCTTTTATAAATTCATTTAAATGGCCAACGCGTCTCGAAATCGAGCCAAAGACCCTATCTAATCTTGGCTCCTCCAAATTTTGCGCCAATAGTTGCCCCGAATGACACATCGAACTTATAGGTGCAATTGAGTTGTTTAACTCATGACTAATTACTCTAATTACTTTTTTCCATGTCTGAACTTCCTGGCGGCTCAATTCATTGGTAATTGATTTAAGTAGATACAAAGTATTATTCGCCTGATGGATCCGCACTCCCGATTTAGCCAAGTGCCATGCTTGCTCTTCTCCATGGGCATCCTTGAGTGTAAAAATACTCTCTCCATTTTGCTGTAGCGCTTGCACAAAATCAGCGTTTAAATTGGCACACACATCAGACCAACGGTAACCTAAAATCGAGTTGCCGTGATTAAACATCAATTCAGCCGCACGGTTGGCAAATATAACCTTCTGATTTACATCAACTAAAAATGTTATGACAGGAGAGGTATTGAGCACTTTATCCAATAGCATCTCTCGCTGGTAGAGATGTTGTCGCTCCTTTCGTAACTTATCGGCACATTGATTGAATAACTCAAAAACAGCTTGCCTATTTTCATTGCGATCAATTGGAATACTGACTGAAAAATCTGAATCCATTAAACTAAGCAAGCCTTGTTCAAGACTTCGATCGGCATTTTTGCGCTGCTTGTCCTTTTTATACAAGACATAAGCAATTCCAATATTAAGACCAACGCCAGCCGAAAGTATCCACCATGGGTGATGCTCTACAAACATATATGTTGCAACAGAAAATATCACTTGCCCGATAAAGACTATCAGCAACATCCTATTCGCCTCTAATAAGGTTAAACTTCTCTATACGCCGATATAGAGTTTGTCTACTCAACCCAAGCTCCTGAGCGGCATGTGCTATAACCCAATCATGTTTTTCCAGTACTGAAAATATATGCTCTTTTTCACTTAAAACCGCAGATTGCTCTTGTCCACTAAGAGAAGTGAGGGTTACTAAACCATTTTCTGCAAAAATGAGTGCCCGTTTGCAGGTATTTTCTAGCTCTCGTACATTACCGGGCCAATTGTGTTGCAATAAAAACTGCTCAGCTTCCTTGGTAAACTGATAGTCTTCGCCAATAAAGTGTTTTGCGAGCGCCAAGATATCACCCTTTCGCTTATTCAAAGGTAAAATGGACAGCTCCATGCCATTCAAGCGGTAGTACAAGTCTTCTCTAAAAGCTCCGCTCTTAATATCTATCAATAAATTGGCATTGGTCGCACTGACAACTCTCACATCCACTTTTTGTGTCACATTTGATCCCAAACGCTCAAACTCACCAGTTTGTAATACTCGAAGTAGTTTCATTTGCCCAGACAAAGACAAATTACCAATTTCGTCCAAGAACAAAGTACCACCATCGGCGGCTTCAAAACGTCCAGCTCTAGCTTGGTTAGCTCCTGTAAACGCGCCTTTTTCAGCACCAAATAACTCTGCCTCCATCAACTCTTGAGGAATTGCCCCCATATTCACTTTGATAAAAGGGGCATCTACTCTTGCGGATTTTTGGTGAATAAAGTCGGCTAGCTTTTCTTTACCAGATCCATTTGGTCCAGTTATCAACACATTAATCTCAGCAGCTGCCACTTTAGTTGCTGTGAATATCAATTCTGCCATCTCTTTACTTTGGTAAATCAATGCAGTTGTAGGCACAGGCTTTGCTGCAACTGAAATATGTTCAGATATTGTTGCTAGTAGCTTTTGGTCGTCCCAAGGTTTAGGTAAATAGTCAGCTGCCCCTGATTTAATGAGCGTAATGGCTGTTTCTAGTTGACTCCAAGCGGTAATAATAATGATGGGTAGCGAAGGATTCAGTTCCTTCATGGCGTAAAAGAGCTGCGTTCCCTCTTCTCCTGACGTAGTGCCTTCACTGAAGTTCATATCTTGGATCACTAAGTCAATCTTTTGCCGCGAGACACTTAGCAAAGCTTCTTTGACTGTGGCGGCACTAATCACTTTGTAGTTATGTATGCTAAGCAATAGGTCCAGAGCATCTAAAATATCGGGGTTGTCATCAACAATAAGAATTGTATTCATAACTTATATCTAGCCCCATTCGCAGTTATGCGAGTGGGGCTCATATCCTTTTCTATACCGTACGAGTAGCCGTTACGGGCGCTATTTTTGTTGTTTTCCAAGCTGGTAACCAGGTTGCGAGCGTACCAGAGATGAACACAATCATAACACAACTTAAATAACTGATTACATCTGGCTTTGGCATTGTAATTACTTTACCCAACAAGATGTTAATCGCGATAACACTGGCTACGCCTAACCCCGCAGCTATCAAACTAATCAGCCAGTTTTCACTCATTACATAAACTAATACATCTTTTTTACGAGCCCCCAAAGCGCGTCTGATCCCAATTAGTTTCTTCTGTTTTGAAACATGAAAATGCGCATGAGCAAAACTGCTTATCATGGTAACAAACAACATAAATGCAGTGAGTAAGCTGAACAATGTGGCCAAACTAGTGGCTTCTTTATAATAATCGCTGTGATGCTCTTTCATGGTAAAAATATCTTTAATATCTCGCTCAGGGTGAACTTGTTTGAGCGCTGAGATAATCTTTTTCTTGATTTCTTGCTCACTACCCGGTGTAACTTTTAATAGGTAATATAGTCTACCCTGAGCACGGGCCATATTTCTGAATTTAAAGATCCCATAGTGAGAGTATCTGCGTGATGGTGTAATTGCCAAATCAGAAACCACACCAACAATTCGCCCTTCATTTGTTTGCTTGCCGATGGCTGACTTATTTGGGTACAAGGCTTCAGCCAATGAACGCGTTAAAATAATATTTGGCTCAAAATCCATGCTTTCTAAGTAACCTCGAGTTGCATTGTCTGCTGCTTCAAAGTCTCTTCCTTGGTGCATACTTGCTCCAAGTAGGCGAAAAAAGTCTTGACCTGTGTAGTAGGTTGGAATGCCATTAAATTGGCTGTCCACTGGTACATCTTCAGGGTGATTTGCGTCTTCAATGGAGTGATAATTTCCACCTCGCATCAACGGCAGTTGATTTGAATACGAGACCAGTTCTACTTCGGTTAAATTTTTAAGCGCAGCCATATCTTCTTCAACAACAGACAAAAAGAAATCGGCATCTAAAAATGCTTCTGAAGTTGGTCGGATTTGAAAAGCCAGCACATTATCCATTTCAAACCCAACATCACGAGACATCTTTTCATTTGCTTCGATGCTTAATAGTAAGCTATTGCATGCCAAACCTAGCGTTAAAATCAATTGAAAAATGAGTAACCCAGTAGCAAACTTTCTCAACAACATGGATTTAAATAATGCTTTGATGTTCATAATAGCTCCCTACTTTAAAATGCTTGCAAGCGATGTGCGCGTGCCTTGAATGAGTGGATAAACCGTACTGAGTAGACTTGAGGTCAGTGCAACACCTAGGCCAATCACCAGCATATGCAAAGGCAGTTCAGCGACAGGAGCTAACTCATCAAAAAGTTGTCGATATAGCGCTAATAGACTAAATGCCAATACAAACGACAGCAACGCACAAATAAGGCCAAGTATGACACTCTCTATTACCCCCTGAAAAAATACCTGCTTCTTACTTGCTCCCACAGCACGTCTGAGGTTTGCTTCAAACTGACCGGCTTGATAACGAGACAACATCAAACTATTGGCATTGAAAATACACACCAGTAAGAACAACCCAGTAGCGATAGTAAATGCCAGTAAATCTTTGTTAACTACCTCATTTTTGGCCAGCCACTCATTGACGTTATAAAGTCTATTATCAACCTCGTGACGATGGTTGCCTTTCTCTTTTAGCTTTTCTGAATAGCTATCAATAAAGGTTTGAAAGGCAAGGCGTTGTTGCTTATCAAGCAACTCTACAAACACCTGAACGTAATAAGCATTAATCTGACGTGTTTCTTTGAGGGTGGTATAGCTATCTGTTGACATAGTGCGTGCAAAAACGGCCCAATTGTTGTCAATTGCCACCTCTATCGGAACAAAGATATCATCCGTCTTGTCAAAAGCTTTTCCTTCTGTCGCATGATAAAATAGCGGGCGCATTTCCCAAGGGGCCAGAACACCCACAATGTTGTAAATTTTACCTTGCAACTCAAGTTTTTCACCAACACTATTGGCACCACCAAACAGCTTTACGTTTAGCTCATGACCAATCACGATGCTATTGCTATGTTCGTTTTTCCAAGGTTCACCATGTGCGAATTGAGCCCCCATAATATTAAAAAATGAGGCAGTCGTCGCACGCGTGGGGCTGGCATAACGAGTTAGATCCTCTGCATCTGCCCTGCGACTGTAGACCATACTGGAGTAGTGCATTGTTGCATTATTGGCTACTTTGGAGTCCAAAATGGCTTTCGCATCACTGTATCTCAGCACATGCATACTACCGAATGTATTGTTAGCTCCAGCATAAGTATTCATGTTAACACTGAATATTTGTTCACTCTTTCCTGGGATCGGGTCTTTGGACATCAACGACAACATCGACAAATTCGCTAATAAAGTGCCAATACCAATGGATAAGGTTAGAATCACCAACGAAAAGAACAGTGGCGTTCGTTTAATATTGCGTATAAATAAGTGTATATAGTACAAAAACATTTCCATGATTACGCTACTCCTTATGCTGGCATTTGCTTGTCTAGCGCCACACTAGAGTCTGGTTGCATTGGCGCATAAATACTATAATCGGTGATCTGCCCATCAATAATTTGAATATTGCGATTTACTTCACGTGCCTGATCTGGGTCATGTGTCACCATGATTATCGTGCTGCCTTCTCCGTTAATTTCTTTTAGTAAATCCATGATTTGTCGGGCCATTAAAGAGTCCAAATTACCAGTCGGTTCATCTGCTAATAGAATTTTTGGTTCTCCGGCGAGTGCGCGAGCAATTGCTACTCGCTGCTGCTGACCACCCGATAACTGACTTGGCAGGTAGTTATGCCGACTCGCTAAACCTACCAACTCCAACGCATGCTCAATTCTGCTGCGTCTTTGCTTGGCACTCAAACCTCGGTAACGCAATGGCATATCCACATTGTCAAAAATGCTGTAATCGGGGATCAAGTTGTAATTTTGAAAAATAAACCCTATTTTTTCATTGCGTAAGCGTGAAAGGTCGTCATCCGATAATCCTTGTACATTGATGCCATCCAAGCTGTATTCACCTTGGGTAAAGTTATCTAGCAGGCCAGCAACGTTTAAAAATGTTGACTTGCCCGACCCTGACGGGCCAGTCACTGCGACAAATTCTCCCTTCTCTACTTCTAAGCTAAAGTCCCTAAGTGCATGAGTTTGAATTGTTTCACTTCTAAATACGCGGCTAATGTTTTTCATTGAAAGCATGATTTTGTCCTTTAATAATTCTGTTTTTATTTATCAATGTTAAATGTCTGGCTTTGGCTAAATGCTTCATAATCGGAGATAATAATTTCATCTCCTTCTTTTACGCCAGCCACAAGTTCGATGTACTCTACACTGGATGCCCCAGTTTTGATTTCTTGTAAATTCGCTACATTTTCGGCGATAATAAAGGCTTTTTTACCACCATATGCATTCAGGAAAGGCCCTCGCTTGACTTGCAATACCTGTGGCCTTTTCTCAAATTCAATACGCCCGTTAATACGTTGGTTTTGACGCAACTTAGCATCTCGGTTACTGGTCACTTTGACCCTTACAACAACCTGGTTTTGCTTGATTTCAGGTGATACAGAGCTGATCTCTCCATTGAGAGACTGACCCGCGAGCGTAAGTTCCACGTTTAACCCAATGCCCAAGTCATCGGCATAGAATTCCGGCACTTGCAGTTCAGCTTCGTATTCAGACAAATCTACGATGGTCATCAGAGCCTGTGCATCCGCAACTTCTTCTTTTTGCTGTACCAGCCAATTTCCAACAATGCCGTCGACAGGCGCTTGTACTTTTAGCGCTCGTTTTCGTCGTTTAAGCTCTTCGAGTATTTGAGTTTGACGTTTTACAGCAAAATCTCTGGTTTGAGCTTCAAAAGTGAGTCGCTTTTTTGCGAGGTCCACACGTTTTTTTGCATGTTGGTGCATTAGCTGGGCTTCTAGCAGCGTATCTTGACTTCGGGCATAATCTAGCTGACTAATCACTTGTTTTTCAAAAGACTCTTGTGAGCGAGCTTTCTCTCGCTTAGCTGCATTTAAGCGCACTGCAGCCTCGTCTAAACTACGTTCCAAATCTAGCTGGGCTTCATCATCCGCAAGTAACCCTCTGTCCGCATCCAACTTAAGCTGCGCCAACAATGACGTCTGCTGCTCTATCAAAGCGTCTAGCTCGGGGCTCTCAATACGCGCTATATGGGTATCTTTTTCAACCGTATCACCAGGTTTTACCAAAAGTGTTACTTGGCCGGGCTCCGGACTATATACCTGTGGCGCGTTGGCAGCCACTAAACGACCAGAGACAGACACATCTCGGATCAAATCTTGTTTGATCACTCTCGCAGTAAGCAATTGCTCATATGACACTGTTTTGATCCCTGCATACCACTGGCTAATTGCGGGTATAGACACCACTGTCATCAATGTCATAAGTAAAGCCACAATTGCGTACTTTAACGTGTGCTTAGTTTTGTTTGGCGTAATCAACTCATCTTGAGACTGCGTTCCATCAATCATAATTTTCACCTTTTTACTTTTATGCGTTGATAGAAGCGAGGACAGTGCCAAGTTTAGAAAAGCCATAAACCACTGTAGTTAAAGGACTTTTTATTTTTTGTGATTTTTATAGTGTCCGAATGGACACTTCTGCTGTCCAAGCGTGTCACAGTGACACGCGGTTGGACACAGTAGTGGACACACATGAATTACACAGTGACCAATAACAACCGCCTGTAAAGCGAACATTGCCAATTCAGATACATCTGTGGTTCTAACACGTCACATTCAGAATCGGTTAAAGGTACAAAAATTATACGATTCAACTTGATTTACGTGGAATGCTATCGGATTAACTGCTCAAGTATTGAACAAACTAAAGGCAGTTTCTAATGTGTATTCGCAACAAAAAAAGCACATTCACACTATGAAAAAGGATTAATTATGTACAACTTTAAATCACTTCTGTGCGCAGCACTTTTTACTTTTGCGGGTAGCGCAAGTGCGTGGGAAACCGTACCTGCCAATGTTGTTGAAGACTGTACTTGGCAATACGTGAACACCTATAGAGGGATTGGCGTATGGATTGTTGAATATCGATCAACGAATGCTGGCTGCCCTTTCAATACTAAACTGTACGATTACAGAGTGCGACAAATTCGCTACCACTAATCACATAGCTTTCGGCCAAATACTCTGTTATGAGTAAATAACTCCATCTTTTTGCAAAGATTATTACATGAGGGAAAGCTGGTTACAGAGAATCAAAGCCAATACAATCAAAGTTTAAGTACCAAATCGCAATCAGATACGAGAAAATATCTGATTGCTTTTTATCAAGAAGATAGACAATAAATATTTAGTATATTCATACACCTAAATATTATGATTCCATCAAATATTGAGATGAAAATGTAAAAACCTGCAATAAAAAATCAATACTCTCTTAAAAAAATCATGATCTGAATTTCTAAACCTGCCGTATTGCCGGAAAATTAACCACTCCAACGGAGATGATCGTGAATATTATTGCAAAACTCGCATTCGCCGCTTCTTTAGGCACTTTAGCAGCTTGCTCTGATGATGATGATCCAGTCGTCACACCAACACCAGAACAACCAGAAAACTCGGTGTACGATGCTGCGAAAGCAGCAGGTTCGTTTACCACGCTAGTGGCAGCACTAGATGCAACAGGCCTCGACGCAACACTCGACAATACCGACAACAAATTTACCGTGTTCGCTCCAACTGACGCAGCGTTTGAGATTCTCGGCACCGACACAATCAACAGCTTGCTCGCAGATACGGACACACTGAGTGGGATTTTGACCTATCATGTGCTCAGCTCAGAAGTGAACGCTGAAACTGCGCTGTCTTTGGCTGGCCAGACAGCCGATACTGTCAATGGTGCAAAAATCGCACTGTCCCTTTCTGGTGACAACTTATTAATCAACACAGCAACCGTCACCCAGACCGATATAAAAACTGACAACGGTATTATCCACGTGATCGATGCTGTATTGATGCCACCAGCACAAACAACGTCTACGCAAAATATCGCAGAAGTTGCGACCGGTGCTGGCACTTTTACGACCTTGTTAAAAGCAGTTGAAACGGCAGGACTGAGCAGTGCCCTGACAGGTTCTGAGCCACTCACTGTATTTGCACCGACTGATGCTGCATTTGCCGCACTTGGTACCGATACAATCAACACTTTGCTGGCAAACCCAGATGTGCTTGGCGACATCCTAAAACAGCATATCATTTCGGGCCGAGTTGACTCTGTTACTGCGATGTCATTGAACGGGAAAAATGCAACAACACTGCTCAATAATCAATTGCCGGTGTCTATTGATGCCACTACAGACATGCTCAAGTTTGCCGGTGTATCAGTGACACAGACCGATATTGCAGCTTCGAATGGCGTGATCCATGTGATAGATGCTGTCATTGTCGCTGACGTGACAGTACCTGAGTCACTGGGTTTAATACCTCAAGTCGCCCAAAATGCCGGGTCATTTAGCACTCTGATCAGTTTGCTCAGTGCAACGGGGCTTGACCAGACCCTTTCGGATCCAACAACAAAGTTCACCGTATTTGCGCCAACCGACGCCGCATTTGCAGCGCTAGGACAAACCACACTAGATGCGCTTGCAGCTGACACACAGAAGCTGTCTGACATTCTGTTGTATCACGTCGTATCAGGGCAAAGCATCATGTCTGACGCTGCAGCATCCGTCGCATCATCAGATAACAACATGGTCGCAATGGCAAACTCCGATAGTGCTGCGTTGAGCATCGTAGACAGTAAGCTATTCATTGACGATGCAGTGATAAGAACAGCGAATGTAAGCGCCGATAACGGTGTAATACACGTTTTAGACAAAGTAATCATGCCACCTGTGGATAAAGCACAGACTACGAAAACAATTGTAGACGTTGCAACAGAAACAGATTCATTGTCCACGCTCGTTACAGCACTCACTACTGCAAACCTCGTCGATACTTTATCTGACACCAGTAAAACGTTCACTGTATTCGCACCTACCAACCGTGCCTTTGAGAAAATTCCAGCTGCCACATTAAATGCGCTTTTAGCTGATGTGCCGGCGCTTACAACCGTGCTCACTCAGCACGTACTAGGAATTGAAGCACCAGCTATGACCGCACTCAAACTGAATGGCAAACAAATAGAAACGCTGGCCACTAATATGCTTGATATCAAAGTGGTAGACTTTGCAGGCACTGCAAACGCGGAGACAGATTCCATTGCATATGATACCTCCATGCAAAGATTGGTTGCTGGTAAAGCACAAGCCAAAGCAGGATTCACACTGTATGTTTTTGACAACGATTTGACGTTTGCACAAAGCCAATGCAATGACGCATGCGCTACTTCGTGGCCACCTGTTATTGCTACACAAGCTCAAATAGAAAACATGCCAGGCCTATCGTTAATTGCCAGACAAGACGGCACAATGCAGGCAGCTTATTTGGGACGTCCACTTTACTTGTTCAGCGGTGACACTGAAGCGGGTCAGAAAAACGGCAATGGTGTTAACAATATTTGGTGGCAAGTCTCGTTACCCACTTCGGGATTACAAGTCGAAGGCAGTAATGTGACGCAAACAGATATCTACACTGCCAATGGCGTAGTTCATTTAATTGATACGGTTATCACCACAGTAGATTAAGGTTAACTTCCTGCCGACTTTGGGTATGGCCATAAGCCATACCCTGTTTTTGTCGTTACGCAGGTTCAGGAGGTTTCACCTCTGATCCAAAGCGTTGATAGAACAGCTCGCATGCACCTACTAACGGGGAGTTAGGCAAGGTACTAATATTAATTGTTAAGTGATCACATTGATCAAATTGCGCAAAACGCGCACGCATTGAAGATTCAAATAAATGGTATGAGTTAGACACAGATCCACCCAACACAATAACATCGGGATCATAGGCTAATTGCATATGCGCAATCGCCACCCCCAAATGACTGCCCAACTGCTCAAATAAGTTCAAAGCGCGTTTATCCCCTGCAAGCGCCAGTTGGTACTCATGTTCACCATCTGTGCCTAAGTTGCGGAAAAACTGACCGCTACAGTAATCTTCAATTGTTTGCTGCAAATAAGGCGCACTACCAAATTCACCGGCAAGGCCTTTTTTCCCAGTATATATCTGTCCAGCAATGACAATACCGGCACCCAATCCCGTGCCCAGACAAACACCTAATATAGTCTGACATGGCCGTCCTCTATCAAAGTGCGCCCCATATTTAAACTCTCCATAGGCAAAGCAATTCACATCATTGTGCACTAAGACTGGTACGTTAAAGCGTTTTTTCAAAATATGAGACAAGTGAATATTCTTCCATGAAGGGATATTAGTCACTTCAAATACGTAACCCGACTCACTATCCACTACCCCAGGAATACCGATTGCAATGCCATTACACTCAGCAGTGAAGGAGTGACTTATTACCTCAATCAGAAAGTCGGTAACCTCTTGTTTTGTTGCAGCGGATGGCACAGGGTGGCGCTTCACATTTGATACAACCCCTTGATGCGCTACACCACAAAGTGCTTTTGTACCACCCAAATCAATACAAACTATTTTTCCAGCCATTAATTATGCTTCCTGCTCCGACGCTTTTTTTGAGAACAAACGAACTGTGTGGTTATGCACAATGGGTTGTGCACTAGATGCCACATAAAATATATATCCAATAGGGAGAAGTAGTAACAGTAAAGCCACTTGTAAAGAACCTAAAACCTGCGCTACTAGTCCAATAATAGGCGATGCAACAGCGCCACCAATGATACCAGTACATAAGATCCCAGCAATCGCACCGTGCCCTTTTTCAAAAGAATTCAATGCCAGAGAAAACAATCCAGACCACATGATAGAGAGAAAGAATCCAGCCATTGGAAAGGCTAAAACAGCGATACTCTTAGGCCCCAAAACTGCTAGAGAAAGGCTCAGAACTGTGCCAAGACAAAACCAACAAAGCAATCTCCTAACGTCATACAGCTTCATCAATACAAGCCCTACAAAGCACCCTATAGTCAACATTAACCAAAATTCACTCACCACATTTGCACCAACTTCCTTTGTATCCATATGATGTGTTTGCTGCAAAAACACCCCAATTGAATTGGCTATTCCTTGCTCTAAGGCTACATAAGCAGCGATCGCGAAAAAGAACTTTATTACCGTCGAATTTTTAAATAGCGCAAAACAATCCTGTAAAGAAAAAGAATGTTGTTCATCATCTGATTGTTTACGCTCTAACTGAGTCACGGCTATCCATATCAACATCAATAAACTCATCAACGCAAACAACCAATACATACTGAGCCAACTCATGTTTTCTGGCACCATCACATTGAGCAGCGAGTTTGAGTCTTCTGCGACTCCAGAAAGGCCAACATAAACCAGAGGTGACAAAGTTGCGCCGGCACCAAACATCAATTGTGCCACCACAGATAACAAAGCAAAGTGCTGACTTCCTCCACATCGCCGCAGCAAAGGATTGATTGAGACCTGTAGCAATGCCATCGCACTACCAATTAAAAATAGCGCCACCATTGCTAGTTCAAAAGAGGGAAATAATACAAATAAAAGCGCACCAAACGCTGACAGTGCAAATGCCAGCATCATGACAAACTTTTCACTTGTGCGTTGTACAAGTAATCCGGCAGGAATAGACATCACGCCATATGCTGCAAAAAATGCAAATGGAAAAAAGCCGGCAAGGGCCAACCCAATGTCAAAACTACTTATCAACTCAGGAAAGATAGGACCGAGAATGTTAGTAAAAAAAGAAATCACAAAGAAAGTCGCGAGTACAATACTCACGGCAGGTAAATTCTTGTTCATTTAGAGCACCTTATTTAAATAAAAAGGTGATGGCAAAAAATAGGATCTGTTTGTTGGCAGACAAATGATCCAAGGGGAATCCGCCATCACCTTAACTCGTCAAATAAGGCTAGTTTGCCGCTAATTCGAGGATCTATGCGGCACTTTTCAACCCTTTATCAATACAATTCAAGCTCACTCTTGAAGCTGATATAGGCCTAAAAATCAGTACTAAAATTCGCAATTTAAAAACGCACGAGAAATAAAGACTATTTAATAGAGATCAAATAACTACAGCGTAAAAAAGATTACTTTTTTAAGCATAGCGCCTGAATGTACATCTATGAGAAGTGCTTTTAACGCGTATTTACAGACGTGAAATAAACTCATATAAACACGCTGAAGAGGACTATTCTAACGTCAAATTATTCCAATTAGAAACATAAAGTGAAATTTTATAGTATTTTAGGTTTTAGAATAATTGATTAAAAAGAAAGGCCCATGTGGGCCTTGTCTTAACTCGGAAATACTATCCGTTTACCAACGACCGCGAATACCAAAAGTTAATCGGCGCTCGTAGATATTTTGTGCCATGCGGTTGTCTTTCCACTGGGCATATTGCGATTCATACTCTTCAGTTAGATTGCTTCCAGACATATATATGGTGAAGTTATCAGTTAAATCATAACTGGCTGATAAATCGATATACGTGGTCGGTTCGGTCCAGACACCAATATCCCCCATACCTCCTGGCGTCGAGATGGTATGTAATCGTTTAGAGCGATAGTTTGCAGCCAACCTAAATTGGACACCATCACGCTCATACCACAATACCGCATTCCCAGATTCTTTGGAGTTATCTTCTAAAGGCAACGCTTCACCACCAAAGCCTGTTTTGCCACTTTCGCTCTTAGAATAGGTGTAGTTAAGTGCCGCACCAAAACCGCTCCAAAAGCCAGGTAAAAAGTCGAAAGCTTGCTGGTAGCTTAGCTCAGCGCCTTTCATTGTACCGCCGTTGCCATTAACCTGACCCCTTACTGTTACGTTTCGGCGCACAACCCCGTCGGCATCTTCAACCGGAATACTCCACTGAGATGACTCAATAAATGATTCCAGTTCAATGTTGAACACGGCTGCACTTACCAAAGCGCTGGGAGAAAAGTACCACTCGAGTGTCACGTCAGTGTTCTCTGCACGCCATGGCTCAAGATCTGGATTACCCTGCATAGTCGCATTAGTTGCAATCAACAAATCCGGGCTAATTCCTTCAGACTGAGCTAGCTCATCACCGGCACGCGCCCGACTAATTGTTAAACCACCTGCCAACGCCTTCAAATCAAGACGTGTCATGGTTTTACCCCAAGATGTACGTAGGATTAAGTCGTCCTGCAAATTAAATGCTGCGTTGATAGAAGGCAAAAAATCATTAAATGAACGATTGGAAACAATATCACCGTCATCTTGTGCGACTTCTGCAGGGCAATTGCTACAAATTGAAGCACCCACTTTATTTTGCAATATGTCCAATTCTGTCTTTATATACTGAAAACCAACGTTGGCACGATAAAAGTCATTGGAAAAATCAGCTCGCCAATATACAGATTGAGTCTGTTCTTCAACTGTGTAGGAACTGCCCGGCACACCGCCTCGAATATTGTTTGGATACAAACTGTTTTGGAAGGCAAAGGGATCGTCTAGCTGACGAGGGTCGACAAAATAATAATCCCCTATATTAACGGGTCCAAAATCATTATTGGTTTTTACCCAGCCTTCAGGTAAGCCGCTAAAGTTATACGGTGTATCAGCACCCATGGTGATGTCACCGTCTGAGGCACTTGGCGTGCCACCACTACCATCGGTGTCAAATGCAGCTAGGCCTTGGTCTTTCCACATCACATTGACACTGCCCTCACCAACAGGGTTGGTAAATGGCGCAAGTAGCACATATTGATCTCGGGTAACATCTCGCTGACTAGCGCGTACACCAAAGGTCATTTTTTCTAAATGCCCAAGGTCAAATTGATACTCCCCGTCAAAACGCAAAATATCCAAGCTAGCATCTTCGTCATAATTGTTTTCTGAATAAGTCGACACTATCGCATAGCGGTCAATATTGGAGCCAAACACTTCCCCTTGCACCTGTCCAGGTACCGTTAGCGTAGGGTGTTTACCGTTAAAGTTTAAGCGCATTGGAATAGGATCTGGACCATAACCGCCAGGGTTCACCGCCGTAGGCCCAGAGCCATCATTTCTTTTTAAACTGTGTGCCAAACCATTGGTCATATAACCCTGAGCAACATTTTCGGTATGACTACGCTCAGCTTCTGCGGTAATAAACCTAGCTTTACCCGAGAAGTTTCCATCCCCTTTAAATTCCAACTCGAGGTTTATATTGGTCGACTCACGTTGATTGGTATGGCTTTCTGAATGTGACACAACACGTGGAGAATGGAGTGTAATATCTTGTGCGGTATAAAGAGTATGGCCATTTGACAGCTGCCCTCTATCTACGGGATCGTGTTGATCTTGCCAATGCCAATGGCCACCCCATGCATTGTCTGCCGTGATCCCCATCTGACGGTCAGCATCATCCATATCAGTGTAAAAGAAGTCGCTGCTTAATACCCAATTATCACTAAGTTGTGCTTGAAAACTTACGGTTGCACCTGTACGTTCGCGCTCCGTAAAGCGGTTCATCACCCCATAGTTCACATACGTAAACTCTGCATCGTCAAAATCACCATCTCCATTCATATCCTGTCTAGGACAAAACCAACAATCCGCACCTTCATCATTTTCATACGGTGCGTATGCCCAGCCATCATTCAAAGCGCCAAGTCGATAATTTGCAAGGTTAACTTCATCACGTGAAACGGTTGCTAAGATGGCAAAACGTTCGCCGTTATAACCTGCTGAGACCATTACTTTTGGATCCGACTCTTCTGAATAAGAACCGCTTGATACCTCAGCTAAAGCAGCACCACTGAAGCCATCTTCTAAATCAAAGGGCTTACGTGTGACAAGGTCAACAGTACCTGATATACCACCAGCGAGCGTATCTGCGGTAGGAGACTTCATGACATTCATTGAACCAACTAAGCTTGATGGAATATCCGTGAAATCGGGTTGGACCTTAGTAATGGAACCAGCACTTAAAAACTGTTCGCCATTGAGTAAAGTTGTCACTTGCGGCATGCCCCTGACATTAATAGTCGAGCCCTCACCGGCACTACGGCGGATTTGAATACCTGGTACACGTTGCAATGAATCTGCAATCGTGATGTCAGGCAATTTACCAATATCTTCTGCCGTAATAGAGTCGACAACACCGTCAGCAAAGCGTTTGGTATTTAAGCTTTTCTCTGTAGAGGCTCGGATCCCTCTCACCTCAATTACTTCAACTTGCTCTTTTTGCACGTCCTTTGTTTGTGCTACGGCACTCGTAGAAATGACGCTAGCCATAACCGCACACGCAAGCGGGGACAGTTTAAATGGAGACAGTCTATGTTTCATCATTGTTCTCTCTGATTATTTTTATATCTGTTATCGAAAAGAAAATTAGAGGAAGGCTTTACAACTTCACACTCAGTAACCAGATCGTTCTGCCGCGCTAAAGCACTGTGTCACTTAAATAGCATTAGGCGTTTTCACTACAAAAACTTCACAGCTCTAATTTCATCCATGTCCTATTTGAGCAGTCTCAGCGACGCTGATGTTTGCAATTTCTATCTCATGTAGGTACAAATCTATCAAGTAACAACGCTGTCATTATTTGTAACAGGTAATTCCTAAATAAGGCTGATAAGTACCATGATCGATGAGAATCATATTACTTATACCTTGAAAGATGATGAAAACTTTAAATAGTTGTAACTTTTCAAACCAAATTAGAAACAACTGTAACGTATCATATGTCGAGAGAATGCAGATAAAGGCAATATGTGCAGTCATTGAATGGCAGTCATTATTAGATAAAAATAATTAAGGATAATATTATGAAGGCTATGTGTGAAAAGGTCATTCCATCCACAAACTGTTCGTGGCGGTACTGTTTATATCAGCTCAATGAAATTCCATTTAATTGGCACTATCACCCTGAGTACGAAATCTGCTTAACCTTGAATAGCCACGGTGTATGCCATATTGGTGATTACATTGCCTCATTTGGTGACTATGATTTAGTTTTGTTAGGCCCTGAACTTCCCCACACTTGGCAATCAAAGCCAAATCCAGACGGTAGCATGCAAAAGGTCCACGTTGCGCAAATACCCGCACTCTGGTTAGAGCAACAGTTAAGGCTAAACAAAGAGTTAGATAGTCTACGCTCATTGCTGTATGAAGCAAAGTGTGGATTAAAGTTCGATACACAAGTCGCCAAAGCTGCAGAAACTCTTTTTATTCAAATGAACGATGCAAGCCCGCTTGAACGCTATGTGTTGTTGTTTAATCTGCTTAACCTTATGGCCAGCAATACCTATCAAACACTGTCTAGTTTAGAGTTTAGCTTTGCAAATCAGCAAGATCCCGCCAAAGACAAATTTGACAGAGTCATCAACTTTATCTACGAAAATTATACAGAACAATTGAGCGCTGATATATTAGCTGAACAGGCACATATGAGTACCAATCACTTTCATCGCTTCTTCAAAAAACGAACAGAAAAAACCGTTACAGAGTTTATTAATCAATTGCGAATAGCCAAAGCCTGCAAGTTACTTATCAACTCCAAAGCACCCATTACAGTAATCAGTGACCAATGTGGATTCAATAATTTGTCTAATTTTAATCGTCGATTTCTAGCGATAAAGTCATGCACGCCGAGCCAATTTCGCTCAAGAGTACAGCACAAAGCGCTCATTTAAAATGATCAAAATGAGGCGCTCAGCACATCCAATTTAGTTCAGCAATGAGTCAGATATTAGGACGTAGTATGCCTGCGAAAATAATAATCATACAGGTGAAATATGCGCCCCAAACTCTCACTGCTACTTGGTAGCCTCTTAATAACCTCCGCCAATTCTGCCACCGCAGCAACTGGTTGCCAAAAAGGCGAGCGCTGCACAATGGTGGTGTACAGCGAGCAATCAGATACATGGCAAGTCATCAACAAAGCACGCGCAGAACGAGCATTTAGCCCATTTTCAACCTATAAAATTCCAAATACCCTCATATTACTAGAGCAGAAAAAGGTCAACGCTGAGTCATCTTATCAGGTTAATACTAAACAGTACCCACCAGAAAAGTGGTGGCCAAAGACGTGGCTTGCAAGCGATATCAACCTTAAAGACGCGTTTCATTATTCAGCACTACCACTTTATCAAACTTGGACAAACGATCTTAATAAAACAAACATTCAGCGCCATTTAGATACATTTAATTATGGAAACAGGGACATTGCAGGCCCACTTGATGCTTTTTGGTTGAACTCAAGTTTGCAAATATCAGCATTTGAGCAAATAGACTTTTTACGTCGCTTAGACAAAAAAACACTTGGTTTGAGTGAGCAGACTTACCAAACGTTTTCGTCAATTTTTTTAAAAGAACACACCGATGAGTACAAGCTTTACGCAAAAACAGGTACGGGACCTATTGCGAAAAAAACCTATGTCGGTTGGTACGTGGGAAAAATAGAGAATAAACAAGGCACACATTATTTTGCATTTAACATGTATGCACCAACGTTTAGAGAGATGGTTAAACAGCGCGTAAACAAAGCACACGCGACGCTCGAAAAATTAAATATACTTTAATGGATTAGGAGAGCGACAAAGTCACTCTCCTAATAATCGCTTTTAAGCCAGCTTGCGTAACAACCCTTGTGTATTCTGACGCATCGTATTCGACACCATAAAATAGCCTATTGCCGCAACAAACGCAGCCCCACTGATTGGACCCAGCGCCCAAATATATGGATGAAGTTTACCCTCAACATCAAATAACTCTCGCTGAATAATCAGCAGAGTTACATCACTCACCAATGCAGCCACAAAACCAGCTAGGGCTCCTAATAGTAAAAACTCATACAGTGTCGCAAGCTTGATTAAACGCCCTTTAGCTCCAAGAGTACGCAGAATCACAATTTCTTGCATTCGCTCGGCAAGACTTGCTTGGACTTGGGAAATCAATACTAATGCACCACTGGTTAATACAATCGCCAATACGAAACTAATGGCCAACGACACTTGTGCAATCATTGATTGAGCCTGCTCAAGCTGACTCTTAATATCTATCATGCTCATTGTCGGATGCGTTTTTAGTAGCTCACTAACCAGCTTAGCGTCATCTTCACCAAACTGCGCCGCCGTAAAATAGGTCACGGGAAATTTGCCAGCCACAAGCGGGTTAAAAATCATCACAAAGTTTGGCTTGAGTGAGCCCCAATCGACACTGCGAATACTGGTTACCTTGGCATCGAATGTTTGCTCATTAACTAAAAATGTCAGGGTATCACCAACGCTGATCTCAACGCGTTCCGCAAGCCCTTTTGACACTGAAACCTCTAGTTCTGTGCTATCTGGGCTAAACCATTCACCTTCAATAACTTCATTGCTCGATGGCAGCTGGGTCATCCAGGTTAGATTCAGATCACGACCAACACCACGTGCAGCATCTTCGTCTTGCTCCTCCCCCTCTTGCTTTGAAGTTCTGCGCGCGAAAGTTTCTCCATTCAGGCCGTTCGCTCTGCCGCTGAATATTGGAAAGAGATCTTCATGTACAATGTTGTTCTCTGCAAAATACGCCTTGATATTATTCACTTCCGATTCGTTTATATTAATCAGGAATGCATTCGGCGCATCCTCTGGAACTTGCATTTGCCAGTCAGAGATCAAATCGTTTTTGAGTACAAATAAGAACAGCATTAATTTGATTGCCAAGGCAAAGCTAATCAACTGTACGGCATTGGCATTGGCGCGTTTTTGTAACGTAGCAATAGCTAATGACCAACTGCTACCAGGGCTCAATCCAAGTTTTCTACCCGCGCTGAAAAACAACCTTGAGAGCCCAAACAACACCAGCATGAGAGTGGCTGTGCCACCAAATAACATTAACGTCGTTTTCAGCTCACCGCTAAATAACCACATCAGAGAGAAAATGGTCAATACTGACAGCCCCATATGCACGCGACTAATCGCCAACTTGTCCCCTAAGTTACGGCGTAAAACCCGCAAAGGTGGGATATCAAACAAGTCTAACAAAGGCTTAAGTGAAAACATCAACGCACAAACCACGCCAATAGAAATCGACAATGCCCAAGGCTTGATCCCTGCTTGAGGTAACTGCGCGTTCATAAAATTGGCGAGATAATCCGTTGCGAATGATTGCAAAACAAAGCCAATAACTAAGCCTATCAGCAACGAAAACAAGGTCACCAACGACAAGTGCAGTAAGAAAATATTACGAATTGTTTGGCGACTACCACCTAATGTTTTCATCATTGCCACAGGGTCGTATTGACGCTCGCAATAGCGTTTCGCAGAAACCGCCATGGCAACGGCAGCTAGCATAATGCCGAATAGACCAGCCAACAATAAAAAGCTTTCTGAGCGCGCTAAGTTTTCACCCAGTGGAGACTGCCTATCTTTTATTCCCTGCCAATTTTGATTTTCTCTTAGCTGTGGTTTTAGCCAGCCATAATAGTTACCTAAAGCCTGCTCTTCACCAGCAAATAGCATGCGATAGAACACGCGGCTGCCAGGTTGAACCGCTTGTGTAGTCTCTATATCGACGTAATTCAAAAGTACGCGCTTATTGCCAGCCAAAGAGAAAAACGGTGCATCCGGTTCACTAACTAAAATTTTGCTAGCTCGAAATATCCCCATACCGATTTCAACTTGGTCACCCACAGATAAACCTAGGCTGTAAAATAACCCTTCACTGAGCCACACCTCACCTTCTTTAGGTACTCCAACAACCTCGTAATCAGCCGCTAAAAAGTCATCTTTGAGCGTCACTTTGCCACGCAATGGGTACCCTTGGGATACCGCTTTAATAGAACCTAACACTAACTCATCATTGGCAAATAGCATGGAGTCGAAGAACATTTGCTGAGCCGTTTTAAGACCCAGCTCATGCGCCTCATCTAAAAATGCTTGCTCTAGTGGGTGGTTACTCGCCAAACGCCTGTCCGCGGCTATAAAGTCGGCCGACTTTTGCTCTATATTTAATCTGATCCGCTCGGTCACAGAAGACAAACTAAAAACGGTCAGTACAGCTAGAGCTATGGCAGCAAAAATAATGGTTAATTCTCCTCGACGCAACTCTCGCCAAAAGAGTGTAAGCGCTAACTTAACCCACATAAGCTTTTGCTCCTTCACCGTCTCGAATCTTCTCTAGTTGTCCACCTTCGATATGGATGATGCGATCACACTGCTGCGCTAAAGCTTCGTCATGAGTCACCAAAATCAAAGTAGTGCCATTTTGTTTATTCAAATCAAATAAAAGCTTTTCTATCAAATGACCATTTTTACTATCTAAATTTGCCGAAGGCTCATCTGCGAATAGGATTTTTGGTGAGCCAATAAATGCTCTTGCTATCGCCACACGTTGCTGCTCACCACCTGACAATTGTGATGGATAGTGACCGATACGATGAGAAAGACCGACCTTTTCTAACAGCGCCAGCGCCTGTTCTTTTGCAGATTGATCGCCCGCCAGTTCGGCTGGCAGCATCACGTTTTCTAGTGCTGTCAGGCTCTGTACCAGCATGAATGATTGAAAAACAAAACCGACTTTCTGCGCTCGTAACCTTGCTCGCTCTTCTTCATCGAGTGTGTGAAGTGCTTCCCCATCGAGGAAAACTTCTCCTGCAGATCCTGTATCTAGCCCAGCTAACAAACTCAGCAAAGTTGATTTTCCTGAACCAGACGTACCAACAATAGCCACAGACTCTCCTGACTTGACAGTGAAATTTATATCGCTAAGGATATCTAAGTCACCTTCAAAGGTACTTACTGTCTTATTAAGTCCTTTGACCTGAATAATATTTAACTGAGAAAGTACTGACATGATTCGAATTTTCCTAAAACTTGTGGTGTTACTCGCCTGCCTTTACCAACCTATTGCTGCGTATGCAAGCGAGACTAAAATTATGATCATAGGTGATAGCTTAAGTGCGGGCTACGGACTTAAACAAGACCAAGACTGGGTTAATTTGTTACAAAATAAGTACGTTGAAGAAAAAAAATCGATCTTACTTATCAATATGAGTGTGTCAGGCCAAACCACAGACAATGCCCTACTCAAAATTGACGCACAACTAAAGGCACATAATCCCAGCCATGTTCTAATCGAATTGGGTGGCAATGATGGGATCAGAGGGTTTCCGATTAAGCTCATTCGAAACCATCTCACACAATTAGTGGAGAAAAGTAAAAACAACGGTGCCGAAGTCGCCATCATGAAAATTCAAATTCCACCTAATTTGGGCCCAAGGTATACCAAAATGTTTACTGACAATTACCAAAAAGTCGCGCAAGCCACAGGGGCTCACCTAATGGATTACTTTATGGTGCCCATTGCAGTTGATAAGAGCCTAATGCAAAACGATAACTTGCACCCTAATGAAAAAGCACAACCTATTATCCGCGACTTTATGGCTGAACAGTTTAATCAGTGGTTAAACTAGGTAGTTGATACGCCGTCACCTTTTGAACATATACGCGTTGAGTTGAGCTCCTAGAGTTCAACTCATTAACACCCACTTAGTCGCTTACTTTTTGTTATCTAATGAACTTTTGCGCACTGGGCAGTGGATCATAAATCGAGTGCCAGCTTCACTGCTTTCGTAGTCCAATGAAATATTCAACCTTTGGCACAGCCGCTGAACAATCGATAGGCCCATCCCCAGCCCTTGACTGTATTTCCCTTTGACGCCAGACATAAATAACTCAGACTTAATATCAAAGGGGATACCAGGCCCAGTATCTTCCACACTCAAAACTCCATCGTCGTATTTCACACACACATGCCCCGATGAAACATGCGAAAAAGCATTGCCAATCAAGTTGCAAAGGATCAAGTTTAGTGCACTTTCACCAATAGCGAATGTCACTTCAGAAGGTACCTGAATGTCCACACTAATATCCTTACCCGCAATTTTTTCAGCCTGCTGTAAAACGCAGTTTTCAACAATTGGCAGCAATTTTACTTCTTTTTGAGTGATAGTCTCTTCTCGAGCCAGAGCGAGTAAAGTTTCAACACTCTGCGCCATTTGCGCTTGTGCAGCCGCTGCACGGTCGACCAATTGCTGCTGTTTTTCGCTTAATTCCGATTGTTTAAGTAGAGTCAGCGCACCCTGTGTAATGGCTATAGGTGTGCGCAGCTCATGAGATGCGTCCCGAGTAAATGCCTGTTCCCGATCTATAAACTGTCGTATCCGGTCCAAAGCTTGCTCTAAGGTACTCGCAAATCCACCTATCTCATCATTTACAAACTGACTGGAAAAGTTTTGAGGGAGCTTCTCTACTGGAGCTTGTGCAACAATTTCTACCAGTCGATCTAGTGGCTTGAGCAACTTTTTCGCCATCGCCAAGGACAAGTAAGCCAGTATCACAGCCACCACCAATACCACCGCCAGAACAACCAGTAAGAAGTTAAGCATCCCCACTTTAATTTTTCTTACCACAAGATGCTCACTCACCTCAGCCAATAATAGGCCCTGTTCCATTTTTACCAAATGGTAGTGTTTGTCATCTGTACCAGCGAATTCTTTTGCGCGGGGCTCTTCTTTTAAAACATGCTGAATGAACTCAGGCAACTGAGTATCAGTTTCCAAGTATTTTATAAACTCCAGTCTAGGCACAGGTTGGCGTCCACTTTCTATCTGCTGTGATATATAACTTGCTTCATCTTTGAGTAAAAAGTTAAACAAGTGGTCTTCTATCGTGTATGCAAATAAGAAGCAAACAAAACCGAATAACGTACTTATGAACAAAGAGACACCTACAAAATAGGCAATGATTCGGGTACGAAGCTGACGTGCTTTCATAGAGCTACTCAATATCTAAGGCTAGGCCTACACTGTGAATGGTTTTTATAATGGCGTCTTCAAACGGTTTGTCGATGGACTTACGCAGCTGATAAACATGTGAACGCAGCGCATCGGAATCTGTTGGTTCATCCCCCCATATTTTGTCACTAATCTCGCTGCGACTCAGCGGTCTGGGATGATGCTCCATGAGCAACTGTAAAATTTTAAACGGAATAGGTTGCAACACAATCGATTGACCACAGCGGCTTACTTGCTGGGTCTGCAGATTGAGGCTAAGTTGTTTGTTTCCTTCACCCAGCTTGAGTGTTCTTTCACTGTTTAGTAAATGACGCTTTGCCAACGCTAAGCATCGTACTAGCAGTTCTTCCAACGCAAAAGGTTTAGTAAGATAGTCATCTGCACCATTAGAAAACCCAACTAACTTATCGTCAAGGGCATCCCGAGCAGTCAACATAATAATTGGAATATGGCGATTAGCTTGCTCACGCAGCAACTTACAAACTGCAAGTCCATCCATTTTTGGCAGCATGATGTCTAGAATGATGCAATCATAATATTGATTCAATGCCAAACTGACACCTTGCTCTCCGTCATAAGCAAAGTCCATAATGACGCCAAAAGGTTCAAAGTACTCGGCAATATTACGGCTTATTTCCTGATTATCTTCAATAACCAAGATCTTAAACTGCATCTCTGATTCGCCATTGGGCAACTTATACTGAGCCACACTCTCTCCGTGAACAAAATCATTTGTTCACAGCTTACCACGGAGGTTCGTGAAATGATCGTGAAATCCGGCACAAGGGGGCAAACTTAGGAGATAAAAAGCACGTTGAATAAACTGTGTATGACTGTCAGAGACTAAAGAGTGAGCAACTTACTTGCTCACTCGCGATACGAAGCACGACTAATGAATATATTTATTTTTATTGTTATTTTTTATGAGCTTGTTCGCTCATCACCCCCAAGGAGGTCTTTATTACGTTAACTTACCTTTGTTTAATACGGTTTGACTAAATAGTCGAGATAGCCATTTAAATAGACTAGGCCTAGGATCCAACTGCACATCTAAGTTGAAACTATACCCTTTTTTATAATGAGTTCTGATTACTTCACCCTCAAGTGTGTGCTTAGAGATACTACGGCGAAGCTCTGATACCGCGCGATTAATCGCATTGTTATCAACATACTCCTGCTGCCAGATCTCTCGACACAATTCATCGCGGCTTATAACGCGATCTCTGTGCTGAATAAAGTAAACTAACAAGTCGTAGATTAAAGGTTCAACTTTTACCCTTTCCCCACAAAATGTTAACGAACGTTTCCTTTTATTCAGTGCATAATGACCAAATACCGCAAAGGTAAAGTCAGTATTTTCTTTATCACTTAAATTCATGATCAACAATATACTTCCTTTATATATGACTTTAAAAGCACGTATATTTTATCGTTCACCAGCTTAATTTGGAACGAATTTAAGCGTTATTTCACATGACTTTTGTTAATAGCAACATCTTACTCAATTGCCTATAAAAGAGACAAAAAACCTTAACAGTCAACTACAAATAAACAGTATTTATACAAAAAATACACATAAGCGAATAAAATTCCTACGCTTCATTTTATTCGATCACTCTTTATTTAGGTAATCATGACAGTCCAAAATTTAGTGCTGTTTCAATCACTTTAGTAAATTTCATGATGTAGGAAATTTTTATTGTTTTTGTTATTTTGAGCCAGTAAAACTGGCTCATACTTTCTTTAAAGAGACGCAATGAAAGATTTAATTTGTTGGTTTTTTGGATACTTTTTGGCGCTTTTCGTCAACTGGTTCATTGCTTTTTCCGGCTGATTAAGACGAATATATGCCTTAGCAAGTGTTAGCTCCATCACTGGGTGTGAAGTCTTCGTAAGGACATAAGATAAAAAGCGTGCGCTAGATTCAACCTGATACTCAGTTTGAGCATGTCGAATTTGAAACACACCTATCATAGCTAGCATATTTAAGTTATAAGAATCACTTTTTGACTCATATGTCTTCTTTGCAAGCACCTCATCTCGCAAAAATAATTCATAAAGCTTAACGCTTGCGTCATCTTGATATTCAATAGGTGGTAGTGCTTCGACTCCTAAATGGGTTACCATTGCTCTGGCGGTGTCCACCGTCGAAAATGGGTTTTGCCCAGTAATTAAATTGCCATCAATGGTCACTTGGTTGAGCATAAGTCCATCTTTTTCAAATATCGCGCCACGCTCTTTTAGCTTGTCTTCGAGCAGAAATGCAAATTGGTCGCGCCACTTCTTACCAAATGCCATTTCCTCTTGATTCGTAAAGCCATTTACTCGTTTTCCAGCAACCAAATAACTACCATCACTGAGCTGAACATCGACCAATGCAGCTGGCCCATGGCATACAGCACCTACGACTCCCTTGCTCTCGTAAATTTGAGAAATAATATTTTGCAAAGGCGCATGCTTATAGAGATCAAACATAGGTCCTTTTCCCCCGACAACAAACACGCCGTCGAACTTGCTTGGCTCAATATTTTTAAGCGCCAATGTGTTTTCAAGCGCAGACAATGCTTCGGAGTCTTGAAGAAACAGCTGGTTGTATTGTGTCGATTTATCATATTTGTCAGCCACAGGTTTGCCGCCCTGTGGCGAGGCTATCGTAACGTCGATCCCATGACGTTGAAACACATGATACGCTTTACTCAATTCACCAAATTCATAACCCGGTTGAACCAAGTTTTGTTCTTTATCTAATTTTCCGTAACTACTTAAAACCATGAGTACTTGAGGTGAGTCCTTGGCAATCGACGCGGTACTCACTAAAGCCGCGCAAGTTAAAGTAAGTAGCTTATTCATAACATCTTTCCTTCTTGGTTGGGACTTTCAAAGTACAAGGTTAGATGTGAAAGTGATGTGAAACCGCACAACACACAACTTGATGCACTGACAGCAATAGTTTGATAAATACCGCTGGGGCTTGTCTGTAAGTGTTATTCTCAATAAAGTAATAAAATTGCGTTCCGCAAACTCATTGGACGTACTAAAAAACCATCCTTTAGTACCAAGAAAAAAGTAAAGGGTTGTAGAAAGAACTGCAATATAATTTTGATATGAAAATAATGAAAAGCACTGCAACTAATTTGGCAAAAAATATGATTTCGCCCTCTTTGTGGGATATTTATAAGGATGTTTACTTTTGTTTATTCAATGCCGCTTATCATTATTTAGACGGTGCAATTATCAGTCTATGGAATCCCGAAGGAAAAACATACGATAGAATTCAAAACCGAGCATTGGCTAAAAAATATATATCCTTGATGTCTCGCCAAAATAATAAGATAAAATATCTATATGGTGGAAACCAAGATATGTCCTATCGAGAACTTAGTGTCTCCATCAATACATCTTTAATTAATGCGCAAAAAATGGCGCAAAGGTGCCATCAAAAAGCTTTTTACTACCTTGATAACGGCGAAATCACTTTATACAACAGCGCCGACCTTCAACAGCATTATGTACTAAATACACATTTATTGTCGCGCTTAAGCCATACCCCAATGCCAAAAACTAACTTAGCACTGTCACCTTTGTCAAAATGATAAGCTTTCCCCACACTGAATTCTTAATAGGCAGAATTAACATACCAAACATAAGTATCTGAACAAATAAAGTTAGCACTTTGTTTTTTATAGCTATTTTAATTTCACTAACTTACTACACAATCAAAATAACACTAACCTTTTACGTAAATATTGATTCAGAATAATAAAACTCGTAAATTCAGGTGAAGGTAAAAATTAATTATTCACTTCCTCCCAAACTGAGCTGAATCAAGTGTTAGCCTAATACTCATTGTATTTAAGGTCGCTGTCACTAATTATTGACTAAACTTAATTGCAAATACATAGCATTATTGGCCTATGCAACTTAAGACTCGGTTACCGCTTGTTCTCGCTACAACAGCACTCGTTCCTATGCTCGTAATTTTCTTTATTGCGATGCTGCACAGTGCCAAACAGGCAGAGGAAATGAGTATTCGAGCTGCACAATCAGAAGTGCTCAATGGCGCTGCTATTTTTGACAGTTACTTTTCACAACGAAAATCAGAAATAGCCACGCTCTCACGCCATTCTGTCGTTCGCTCTATGCAATTTTCAGACATTAAGCCAATTTTGATAGATGAAAAACAAGCCCATGAGGGTAAGTATGAGAAGTTTATATTAGGTAGAACAGATGGTAGCTTTCACAATACCGAAGGCGGTAACCCACATCACGGAATGCGCAGAACCTTTGACGATAAAGACCCCCACGCCAAAATAAAGACCATCTCTAAAAGAGATTATTGGCATTACACTGTAAGCAATAACATAGATCAAACACCGAGGGTATATGTTTCAGAGCCTATGATTTCATACACCACCGGAGTCACACAGATTGTGGTCGCAGCATCCATTTTTGATAGTAACAATCAAGTCACTGGGTTGGTTGGTGGGAGTATCCCTTGGAGAGAGGTGGACCGCCTTGTCATGCGCACTCAAGCACACGTGTTACAACAGTTTGGTGAGCAGGCTAAATTTATGCTTGTATCCAGTATAGGTTCATACATGTATCACTGGAACAAAGAAAAAAACATTCAATACAAACATGTAGATGGTCACCACGTTTTAAATGAAATCGGAGAAAAGACCAGTATAATTTATCGAGTCACAAAAGAGCGAGAGCTTGCATTGAGAGAAATCGGCATAAAAATGATCGCAGGGCTCGAAGGTTATGGTCGCTTTTCATTAAATGACAGCTCAGATGCATTTGCTTTTTACGCGCCGATAAAATCCGCCAATTATAGCCTTGCAGTTGTATTGCCTGAACAGGTTGTATTTGCCTCAGTTTATGAGCTTCAAGACAAACTACTTTGGACTTTATTTATTGCGACCTTAGTCAGTATGGCCATTGCTTGGTGGATTGCATATCGCCTTTATTATCCAATATCAAAGTTGACCCATGCTGCACAGTCGTTAGCCAAAGGACAATATGACATTCATCTCAAAGCAAAAGGCGCTGATGAAATAGCTGAATTAAGCCGCACCTTTGAATCAATGCGAGATACTATCTCCAAACGTGAAAGCGATTTAGAGAGCCGAGTGGAAAAGCGCACGCAAGCGCTCGCGCAAGCAAAGCATGATGCCGAGCAAGCTGCTTCTGCGAAAAGCCGGTTTCTAGCAAATATGAGCCACGAAATACGCACCCCAATGAACGGTATTCTTGGCACAATTCAATTGTTAGAACAAGAAGCCGACTTCAATCAAGAGCAAAAGCTCTTATTAAAAATCGCCAGTATGTCTGGCAGCAATTTGCTCACTTTAATCAACGATATTCTTGATGTATCTAAATTAGAGCAAGGCCAAATTAGTTTGCACGAAGAGCCATTTGACCTGCGCGACGCAGTAGGCCACTTAATGCAATTGACGCAGTCTAAAGCTCAAAGTAAACCCATTACAATGTGTTACTACTTTGAAGACAGTGCCCCGACTGAAGTAGTCAGTGACAAGCACAGACTACAGCAAGTTTTACTAAACCTGCTAAGCAACGCATACAAATTTACAGAAGAAGGTAAAATTACAGTCCACGTTCAAGTTCACAAAAGCAACCCTAGCTTCTTGCAATTTTCTGTCAGTGACACAGGCATCGGAATTGCCAAAGACAAACAGCCTAAAATTTTCGATCCTTTTTGCCAAGAAGACGATAGCACCACAAAGCGTTTTGGTGGGACAGGGTTAGGGTTAAATATTTGCCAACAATTAGTTTCTCTTGCAGGGGGTGAATTAAGCTGTGAATCGACTCAAGGTATTGGCGCCACCTTTTACTTTAGTTGGCCTTTTTCACCTTGCTGTTTGGTCACACAATCAAGTGTAAAACCGCAAAGTTCAAAGTTGCAAGGGCATATACTATTAGCAGAAGACAATGCCATCAACCAAGTAGTCATATGTACTATGCTGGAAAAATTAGGACTCAGTGTCGAGTTGGCGACGGATGGCTTACAAGTACTAGAAAAGGTCTCAAAGTCGAGTTTTGACTTGATCTTGATGGACGTTCATATGCCCAATATGGATGGAATTGAAGCAACCAAGCGACTTAGAATTCAACCCGAGTTTTGCAATTTAATTATTATAGCTATCACGGCCAATGTTTTTTTAGAAGATGTGGCCTCTTATTACAGCGCGGGTATGGATGATTTTGTGGGTAAACCAGTTGAAATTGAAAAGTTAGAATCGGTTTTAGGTAAGTGGCTAAGAGTAAAAAACAGCTAACCACACTGTTTCTTCACCTGGTAATGTCCAACTCACTTTGTGTTTGCAGTGCGCTGGGATATTAATATATTCACCTGGCTCTAGCTTCACAATACGTCCATCTTCAAAGGTCAGTTCCCCAGCTCCTTGAAGTACCATTACCCACTCATGTTGCGCTTGATCGTACCAGCCTTCATCTGGCGAAGTGTGGCCCTTTGAGACAATGCGTTCAATCTTAACCTCATCATTGCCAGCAATCACCTCAAAAAACTCGTCTTGAAGATTATTAGGTATGGCGTGAAAAACATTTTGCTTGTTTTGACTCATGCTGAACCTCTGTAGCGCTGACGCGTTATCGCTGTATGCGGCAACCTGAAAAAAGATGACGTTTGGTGGAGCTAGGCGGGATCGAACCGCCGACCTCTTGCATGCCATGCAAGCGCTCTCCCAGCTGAGCTATAGCCCCTAAACAAAACACGTTGATTTTATTACACCTTTTATATTTGTAAAGTGATTTTTTGGTGACCAATGTAGTTCGCTCTCTTACATATAGCCCTAGATGAGGTGTGATGCTATTCATCACACCTGTGATCACTTAAAGCTATGGAAGTGAGTGACTCTGCTAGTTTGCTAATTGCTTCAGAGCGTCTTCTAAAGATGCTTCAATATCACTGTTTGTTAATTTACCTGCTTCTACATCAAAGTTATCAAAGAAGCTAGGCACTGACAGACTTGCTTTTACATCTGCTGCAAAATAAGGTGCTGAGTTGACTGCCGCGCCCAATACACTTTGAGCACCACCAGGACCAGGAGATGTTGCCATTAATAGCATTGGGGTATTTTGGTATACCTTCATATCAATACGAGAAGTCCAATCAAAGACATTTTTATATGCCGCCGTATATGAGCCATTATGCTCTGCAAATGAAATGATAATTACATCCGCTGCACCGATTTTGTCATAAAACCTTTGTGCCTGCTCTGGGATGCCGCTCTGTGTTTC
Source organism: Pseudoalteromonas luteoviolacea DSM 6061 (assembly GCF_001625655.1). Taxonomy (GTDB): domain Bacteria; phylum Pseudomonadota; class Gammaproteobacteria; order Enterobacterales; family Alteromonadaceae; genus Pseudoalteromonas; species Pseudoalteromonas luteoviolacea. The sequence goes on from NZ_AUYB01000158.1 coordinate 148,940, forward strand.
ACGATCTGAGCTGTAAATCGGCATTTCATAGTCATTCAAATCTAATATTTCAACGTCAGCGTTTTCAATCTTTGAAGCAGCATATTTCGCTAATTGTTGGTTAATAGACTGACGGCTGTTGCTCGCTGCAAATGCTAGTACTTTCATGGTGTTCTCCAAGTATATTAAGTGATTAATTCTTGCTAAGTGTCTCTCGACTTGATGACAAACAGTGTAGATTAAGTTTTAATAAACATTAATAGGGTAAATATAAAGTCACTATTTCCATATGAGTTACAATCTATTTGAAGGCATTCAGGTTTTCGTCAAGGTGGTTCAATGTAATAGCTTTGCTTTGGCAGCTGAGCAACTTGGTCATTCTCCATCTCATGTCAGTAAGGTTATTAATCGTTTAGAATCCCGCGTGGGATTAAGGCTACTTAATCGCACCACAAGAACATTAGCATTAACACCTGACGGAGAAGTGTATTATCAGCATTGTCTTCAATTGGTCAGTGATGCCCAGCAGACACTTCAATTACTGACGCAAAAAGACGACAAACCCAAAGGTGTGCTAAAAATCAGTTGCCCTGTGGCGTTTAGCTTAGATTATCTGCGCCCAGCTATCGCACAATACTTAAGGAAATACCCAAATGTGTCATTGGAATGGGATATCAGTGATCGTGCTGTTGATGTTGTGGGGGATGGATACGATTTGGCGATTCGTGCCACCGCACAATTGGAGGAGTCCAGCTTGATTTGTAAACGCATATATCAATGCCGGACTTTGGTTGTTGCCAGCCCTCAATATATAGAGCAGTATGGCCGACCCTATCACCCTCGTGAACTCGCAAAACACCATTGTGTATGCTACAGCAACCTAAAAAATCCAGAACGTTGGGAGTTTTCGGACTCCAATGGCAAAAGTTTTACTGTAGATGTGCGTAAACGCATCAACTGCAATAATGGCAAAATGCAGGCATCGATGGCAATTGATGGCTTAGGTATCTGCAGGCTACCTGAGTTTTATTTGAACGATGCGCTCAAAACCGGTGAATTAGAAGTGTTATTTGAAGAGTATTTGCAAAAGTCGGTTTACGTCTATGTGGTGTATCCAAGTAGAAAACACCTCTCTCCAAAAGTGCGCTACTTTATTGACACTTTGAGTGACCATATGGCACACCTTCAAAATTAAGGCTCAAGAGAAGCTCCATAACGTGCATAAATAGCCCTGATTTCTTGGTTGTTACGCATTGTTCTCAACGCTGCATTAAGCTGAATTTGCAGCGTGGATAAATTTGGCTGTAGTCTCATATAAACAGGCAGAGTGCTAATTTTATATACCTCTTTGAAGGTTTTATACGCATTGACAGTACTCTTGTAGTAATCAGCTGTGGTGTCACCCAGCATCACATAATCGACACGCCTATGGCGCAACTGTGAAAGCAACTCTTTTTCAGAAATATTGTCGTACACTAGAATCTTATCTTTACCAAAGTGGTGTTCAAACTCTCCATAGCGGTAGCCACGCACTCGCCCAATCACTTTTCCGTAAAGTTGAACGGGCTCAGTGACCATCGTATCGTTTTCATGACCTAAAATGATCTCAGTAGAGCTGGCATATGCATCGCTATATATTCCAGGTATTCTTCTTTGCGCACGCCAGCTTGGATGTACGCCAGGTTCGATATCAATTTGTCCTTCATCGAACAGTTTTTGCCCTTTTGCTACAGACCAAGGCACTAACTTAAAGGTATGCCCAGTCAATTCCCCTAACCGACCAAACAAGTCTTTAAATATTCCGCTTTGCCTGCCGTTAGCAATAAAGTTATATGGTGGGTTTGCTCCGTGGTACACCAAAACCGTGTATGTTTCAGCCCGCGCGCCAAAAACAACACAAAAAATAAAAATTAAACTAAGTATACGTCGCATGACGCCCTCTAATTTTCTCCTCCATACTCAACTTAGCATAAAATTTACACATTTAAACTAACAACGCTTTTTCTGAGCAAGCTTAAGCCAGTTTCTGCCAGAAATCGTAACGGTAAAAAATTTCACAATAAATCGCTTGAAACAATAATTCCAAATTTAAAATATATTGACTATATATTGCTCATAAATTTCATTTCTTAAATTTTTTCTTCATTTTTTTGACTTTAATCATAAATATTATATTCATTAATTCGTTTAATAATAGTGTGCAAACGCAAGGCAAAAGCCATGTAGTCCAAGTTGTGAAGGATATGGCACGACAAGGGCACAACTGCACATACACTTTTATTAACTGAGCTATTTAGGCTCTAATTCTTCAGAAAAGGAAAAAACTATGAAAACTGGCGTATTATTCTCACTTATTGCTACTGCTGCTGTTGCTCATGTGTCGGCAGACGAGCTCTCTCCTCAAGCCGGTTACGCAAGCGTTGACGAAGTGTTGGAATATGGTCGTAAGTATCAAACGATAAAATCGCATCTAACAGATGCTGGCTATCGTTTTCATAGCTGCAATCAGCAAGTAATCTATTACTTTGTAACACCGATGCAAGCTGAATACCTTTATGCTCAAGCCGAGTGTACTTATTCAACACCAAGCGGTGGCAACTTCTCTCTTCAAACAGACTACGCCACAGTAAAAATCGACGTCACGTTTAATCAAGAGCACGGCGTTTACAGAGAAGGTGATGTAACGGTTAACTACACTACGGTTTACTAAGCACTTATACACATCAAGTATATAAACCGGTTAATAGTACTTGGTTGTGTTTAGTCAGCCCGAGTTGGAGCATCCTTAGATGCTCCTTTAGTGATTTGCTTACGCAGTTTTTCATCACTTTTCAAAGATGTGGATAAACCCATCTAAATCAGGCACCAAGACTTTTGAATTACTCACAGCTGGAGACGCATAAACTCCACCATGAACAAAACCAGCTATTTTATTCGGTTGATATTGCCAAAGGATTTCGCCAGAGTCTGTGTCCACGGCTAAAAAGCCACGCTTTGTAATATACCAACCCGGCTCATCGTGACCCGTGGAACCAATATAAACATGGCCTTTATGCACAATTGGCTTTCCCCAACTCCAACCCGGCGTAGATGTTTGCCAAACTATTTCGCCAGACTGCGTGGCTATCTTGAATAACAACTTAGCATCTGAGCTTCCGATATAAAAATGCTCTTTATCTTTGTCAGCGGCAGCACTAGATTCTACCCAAGATCCCCCAGGCAATGCATTTTTCCAGACGATAGCACCATTTAACGCAGAGAAACCATACAAATAAGTATCTCTTGACCCAACCACTAAAATATCATCAACGACAACAGGGCTCGAGGGTATCGCCCCTTGTGTCTCATGTTGCCATACGACTTGTCCAGTATGCTTGTCCAGTGCGTATACAGCACCTTCCCAGCTGGTGATGTACACTAAGCCTTGGTAAGTTGTTGCTGTCGACCGGATCTTTGAACCAACTTTGAACTTCCAACGCAGCTCTCCAGTGCGTTTTACAAATGCGTAAAAATAACCATCAGCGCTGCCAACATAGATACTGGTTCTATCTGCAATCGGACTAGATTTTGTATAGTCAAACGCCCATGGCGCATGGTTGGCTGGCAATATCCGCGTATAGTCACCATCATTTAAACTTGCTTGCCACAGCAAGGCTCCTGTCCAGCGATTTAAAGCATAAAGTTGCCCATCGTCACTACTAAAGTAAACACGGTACTGATCTATCAAAGGTTTAGAGCGAACTTTATCAGCAGTCGAAAAGGACCATCGAAGCTTGGCTCTGTCGACATCAAACGCATACAACTTGCCATTGTCGCTGCCAAAATAGGCAAGGTGCCCTTTGAGTGAAATACTGCCCCAGTTTTCGCTACCAGTTTGAAAGCTATATAAATAGTCGCCGCTTTTGGCTAGTGGTTGAAATGACATAACAGCTAGGATTAGTGTTATCAGGTATAGGTAAAGCGATTTGTGTAATTTCATAGTGTGCTCCTTTTGATATTTTGAAACACACTATCGAGTGATATAAATGAAATCCTGAAATAACTCTAAAACATTCTTAAAAAATATTAAGACTATGATTTATCTAGTTTTAAAATATATTTATTCACCATTTCATTAAACTGGATGTCGTCTCTAAGCGATAAAAAGTGCGGGTCAGCCGCAACCCACATAAATGCATATTGACCAGCTAGACGTGATTGTTCTAAATAATGTAGTGCTAACTGATTGTCACCAATCGCTGTCGCATAGCGTGCCAATGACATAGGAGCAGTATAGTGCCCTACATCTGCCTTGCGCGTATCATGGAACAGCAACCAACGGTAGACTCCTTTCATACCATGTAGATCAAACAAACTTTGGACTTGAGCTAATTCTTCGTGGTTGTATCCTTCGTATCTCATCACCCAGAGTAATTCATTTACTGCTAATTCATACTCTCCCAACTGTTCATAAATGGCTCTTAAGCATACGTGATAAAAACGGTTGCTACTTGAATAAGGACGCAATTTTTCGAGCACATTTTTTGCCTCATCGAAATTTTGACTCATCATATAAACCCAAGCCACGCTCTCGCTGGAGTAACCATTAGGATCAAGAGATTGATAGTTTTGAATATGCTTCAAGGCTTGTTGTATTTTGCCCTGTGCCAATAGATATTGGCCATACATATGATGCCCTTCACTACTTGGCAGGGACCTCAAGAAGTAGGGCTGAGCACTCTCAACATCCATTGCTCCCATAAAAATGAGTTTAGCAAACAATAAGTTGGCTCCTTTGTGATCCTCATTTGAGTCTAAAATACGTTGTAGAATCACTTCGAGCTGTAATTTGTCACGGTGAAAGTTAGCGCTTTGCGGTTGTAATCGCATAAAATATGCTTTAGCCAACCAGTAAAGCGGTTCGATTAGGTCGGGCCTGTCGACAGTAACTGTCTGCAATAAGCTAATAGCCGTTTCTAGTTCCTCTGGGTGGTTACTGATAATGTAACGCGCTTGATTGTATGGCTCCACTAAATGCTCTGGAACCTCTCCCCCCACAGGCTGTCGAGGTAACTGCCAGAACAATATTAAGGCTATCAAAAGCAAGCCGAACACCGCTTTTAGCAGATAGCTATCTAGCATAGAAGGTAAAGGTTCTGAAATGGGCGGCCCCACCCAGCGATAGCCAACACCTGAAATTGTTTTTATGTACTTTGGTGATTTTGCATCATCCCCAAGGAGCTTTCTAAGCCCATTAACCGCGACATATATAGCATCTTCACTTACAACTCTTTGCCCCCAAACCTCTGAAAGAATTTGTGTTTTACTGACATCTTGGTGCTTAAATTTTAGCAGTAGCACAAGTAACGCATACTGCTTTGGGTCCAGCTCCACAACTTTAAAACCATTTTCTAGGCTCAACTGCCGATGATTAATTACCCACTGTCCTTTATTGGCGGTCTTCAGCATAATTCCTACCTGAGAATAAAAATTTGTCGTTATTTAATTTAAAATTTCTAGGGTGAAATTTCGCCATTAGCATAATGGACTTGAAGGAGCTTGTTAAGGATTTGTTTACACAAATTACAACTTGAAACATTTGGGATAGATTTCAGGGTGGCTACACTGCCACCCTATTACAACTAAATTAATAGTAGTCCGTACTTAAGTTACCAGTTTGGCTTGTTTCCAACACACTCCACTCATCGACTAATAACGTCGTGCCACCAGCATTACTGCACTTTATGCCATAAACTAAGCTTGAGCTATACGCGTCATAGCCTGTCTTTGCTCGGTGACTGAAAAAATCGCTATGGATGTTGGCCAGTTGTGATTCACCATTGAATAATTTTGGCCCGGCAGTATTGAACTCGACGATACTGCACAGTCCATCAGCTGCGTAAGTGTTAATGGCCAACTGAGGTACAACGGTAACGTCAGCATAGAACCCTGGTGTTCTGTCGCCTGGCGCTTGCCAATTCGCTGCCTCTAATACTCTTTCATAATGAATGCTAGGCGCCGAAGGGACTTTATGGTGCACAATAAAGCTGCGATTTTGGTCATGACAAGTCAATTTTAATACCTTAGATACAGTTTCAAAGCCAGCTTCTACATTTCCATATACAGCTTTATTATCAGACACTTGAAGTTGAGAAACTAAGGTAGTTCCAGCTTCATCATACAGTGCAGCTGAAGTACAGCTTGCTTGATCGCTCGTCGAAATAAATGCCGCCAAGTAATGTGCTGAGCTAGTCTGCACGCTCACTGAAGTCACAGGACCATAACTGTATTGTGTGGTTCTACCTGCGCTACTATCCGCGTCGTAAATTGGCTCTAAAGCATAAACACTGCTCGTGACAAGCGCACTTGCCGCCATGATGTGTACTAGTTTCATTACTGTCTCCTTTGAAAATACACATTTAATAAGTCTATTATTTTTACTAATTATTTTAAGCGCACTTTTCCACCAAATCACATGGTTTGGCGCTCAATAAACCCGAGAATTAAGAACTCCAAATAAACAATACTTGAGCTCACATAGCTATTTTTTACACTCTTAAGAGGCACCCAATTGAGGGCTTAATACTCACTGTGTGCATTTCAATAATGACGGTAAAAAATAATAAGTCAATTATTTTTACTTATTAAATCAAGCACTCAATTGCCTTCTCTCTAATACAGGTATAAATCTTTAATAATTGATATTTATAGATATTTTTATAATCTGTAAAAATATATCTATAAATATCAAATATGAACTGAGAGCACACTCAGTTGCAAAGCGCAAGAATTTACAAGGTTTTTGCAACAGCGGTATAGTCGAGAAAACATCAATGTTGATGAATAATTGGAAGATTTAAAACAGAGTACACTCAACATACTCTGTTTATAGACACGTTTTACTTTTCGGGCTCTATGACAAAATGTTGGCCTAATTCTATGCGCTCAAACCAAGCCGCGATAAAAGGAAAGTCAGTTAAGTTTATTCCAGCTTTTACCGCAAGCTTTGGATAGGTGTACAAGGCGATATCAGCAATAGTAGGAGCCTCACCCAATAAGTAAACTTTTTCACTGAGATGGTTATTTAAATATGTAAAAAAGTTAATTGTCTTATCGTATGTCAGTTCAAGATCACCCGGTTTGCCTATATGTTTAATACCACGGTATAAGTTAGGCCCATTTAGCACTTCACCTGCGGACAAAGATAAAAACTTTTGTACCTCTGAGCGTAATTTTGCGCCTTGTGGGTACCACTGTCCGCTCATGTCATACTTTTCTGCCAGATAGACTAAAATCGCATTTGAATCGCAATACACGTCATCGCAATCAATTAATACGGGAACTTGACCAAGCGGGTTAATCGCTAAAAACTCAGCTGATTTGTGCTCTTTGAGATGTGGATCTAACAGAATTAACTCATACTCCAGCCCAAGGATAGACAAAAAATGCCTGATTTTATGGCTGTTTCCAGAAAGTTTAAAACTATATAGCTTAATGCCTGACATACCAAAAGGATCCTTTTCCTGATTTAAAAAAATGTGCCTTTTCCCCTTTTAAAGGGGTACTCTAGTTAGTTTTTCACACTCGCCATGTTGAGTAAATTAAGTATTTTTGAAGATTCAGCCAAATGCTTAGTCACTATTGCGCTCTGCGGGTAAATCGCTTAGATACTGGACAAACTCCACTTCAAAACCATCGGGGTCAATAAAATACACATTTTTTCTATGAGGGTGTTCGCTCCCTTGTTTATCCACTTTATAACCAACTTTCGTAAGTCTTTGTACAACCGCCTCAATATTATTAACCACATAAGCAAAGTGCCCCAGTCCAACTTGGTGGCCCGATAATACTCGGTTGTCTCCTTCACCATGGTCGCTAAACGCCAAATAATGATAATCATCACCAAAGTGTAACCAATGTCTTGGCTTGCCAAACCACTCACTATGCCCCTCACTTCTCACTCTCCAATGAGGAAATGCTGCACCATAAAATAGCAGTGACTCTTGAATACTCTTTACGACTAAATTGACATGTTCTAAATACATACGCTTTCTCCTTTTAAGTTAATTGCACTTTAAAAGCTCAACCAAACTTGAGGTAAAGCATTAATTTCATTTTTAATGTATATCAAGACGAGCTGTAAAAACCTGCTGAATGAAGTCAACAAACATTTTCACCTTGGGAATGTTCAAACGATTTTTAGGATATAACGCATAAACTTCGACTTCTGGTAATTGCCAATCAGGCAGTATTTGTACCAATTGACCTGCCTCAAGCGCTTTTTGGCTCATGTAATCCGGCAATATTGCAACGCCAACCCCATCGATTACCATTTGCTTCAACACGACATAATCGTCAATACGCATTCTCGGTTGGATTTCAACTTCACACTCTTGGTGGCCATTTTTGAGTATCATGGTCTGAGCTTTTTGAATGCTGCTCATCAGTAGTACGTCTAATTCTGAAATTGCTTTGGGTGCTTCAACTACCGCGTGCTTCTTAAGATAATGCGGGCTTGCGTATAAGCGTCTTGTGATTTTTCCCAACCGCTTAGCCACCAGTCTGGAGTCTTCGAGTGCACCAATTCGAATCACCAAATCAAACCCTTCTTCAATCACATCTACACGGCGATTAAGCAAATTGAGCGACAAATTAATTTGCGGATACGTTTGCATAAACTGACTGAGCACAGGTTTTAGAATTTCGTGTCCCATACCCACAGACATGCCAACTTTCAATTCGCCCGACACAATGTTTAAAGCCTTCTCGACAGCTGCATTTGCCAATTCTACTTGGGCTTTTATCTCCTTACAGTGCGCCAAATAAGTTTGCCCAGCTTCAGTCAAATGCTGAGAACGAGTCGTTCTTTCTAACAACGTGATCCCCAAAGATGCTTCGAGCTGAGAGATTTTACGGCTCAGATTTGCCTTTGGCATATTGAGTCGCTCTGCTGCGAGTGTAAAGCTTCCAGCCTCTACTACAGCCAAAAATAACAGCATGGTATTCACATCGTTTTTTTGCATGCGTCGCCCTATTGTTGTTGTAAATGGAAAAGAAATTCTAATTTATGGGTATATATAAAACAACATGCATTTCTTACACTGAGCTCATCACATCGACACAGTAAATTATTAAGGACACAACTATGAACATACTTTCAAGAGAATCACTACAGCTTGGCGGATTTGCAGGGATCACAGAGCACAGACTTGTAACAGATAGCCGCGTATTTGCAGGACGTAAAAAGCCAGAAACCTTCGAAGGCATTGGCAATATGGTGTACTTGGCAGATGCCCGTTATTTACCAAAGGGCGAGTCAGGCATGCACCCACATAGTGAAATTGACGTGATTTCAATTGTGTTAGAAGGACGTGTTAGTCACGAAGGTTCTTTGGAGCATGGTAAAGACCTTGTCGCTGGCGACGTACAAGTACAACGTGCCGGAGGAGAGGGGTTTAGTCATAATGAAATCAACCCAGATAACCAACCCAACCGCATGTTACAAGTATGGGCATTACCTGAAGTCGCTAGAGAAGCTGCGGGCTACAAGTCCTATACGCCAAAAACCAAAGGGAAGACACGTATTTACGGTGGTAACAATACGCAAACGGATACCTTTGCAAGCCGTACCACTATGGATATAGTGCACTTAGACAACGATGAAAATATTGAGCTAGATAAAGAAACCTTAGTCTATGTGGTTTCAGGTAGTGCTCAGTTACAACATAACGGTGAGATTGTGTCCATAAAAGAAGGGGATTTATTTAGAAATAGTGGTATAAAAATAGTAGCAAGCACTCACATACAATTACTTGTGGTAGCTCACTACTAATTAGATTTAAGACAGGATTTTCAATTATGAAACACGCAGCCCCAAATACCCACGTTATTGCGTTGATAAACTATTTTACGTTGCTGCCATTGGTGTACTTTATACCCGACTTGATAGCACCTTTTATCGGCGCAAATAAACTTATTCACGTTGCCGTAGTCTTAGCGCTAATTGTACCCATCATTTCGTATTTAGTGATGCCCATCGCAGTCAAAATGCTGACAAGGAAAACCGCGTAATGACGAGTAACCAAAACCACCCACATAATGGGTGGTTCTACGAAGGTTTTAACACTTAACCTGCACAGGGTTTTGCGCAGCGCCAAATACCAAAAGTAGCTGAATTAAAATCTGATTTATTCGCGTGTGCACACTACCTAGCTTTATAAATTTTGCTTTGGTTCAAGGAATATGCACTCAAATAGCATACCAACACAAAATTTCCTTTGATCATTGGACGTAGCAACGTCCTAGCTTTTGCCATAAGTGAGGGTAACGGTCAGGGCGAATACCAGCTCCCCAATGCACAGCTCGATATTTGTAATTTTGATAAAACACCACATCACCGATTTGATAACTCACATTTGGTAACCACAAATCATGCCCTTCACATTGTGGTGGAAGTCCACTATCAATGATTATATGTTTTACGCTAATTCGGGTTTGATTGTCTGAATCTGTGACCATCAGACTTACCCTATATTGGCCATCATTACGGTATTCATGCACTGGATTAGAACGTGTTGATTGCTGGCCATCACCAAAATCCCAGAGGAAAGCGACTATTTGTTTATCATCATAACTCTGTTCAGAAAAAGTAACGCTACGCAAAGAAATGGCGTACTCAAAATCAACAACCGGTAATGACCCATTTGAGCTACCACACCCCACTCTGTGCAAATAGCGGTCGGCATCAAGCGCTTGGATGATGCCGTATCCATATTCGTGGTCCCGCCCAATGTCTCCTTTATCTGTGGCGCTAAACTGTAGGGCATCTCGCAGCTGTACATTGCTACAATCAGGGTGTTTATTCCATAGAAGTGTTGCAATACCTGCAACATGGGGACTGGCCATTGAAGTGCCACTCATCAGTTTATAACTCAAATCATTACTAGTCGACTTAACCTGTACACCAGGTGCAGCAAGCTCAACCGCTTCATTAAACTGAGAAAACCGCGCTTTTTCACCTATGCTGTCAACGGCTGCAACTGAAATAACGTTTGTGTAGGACGCAGGGTAGCTTTTTATACTCGTGCCATTGTTACCTGCAGCGGCAACATGGATCATGCCTTGCTGATAAGTTCTTTCAAACGCTAAATTTTCTGCTTGTGAATAGTGAGGCCCGCCTAAACTCATATTGGTAACGAGACCTCCTTGCGCCAAACAGTCCTCTATTGCAGCGATAATATCCGATCCATACGCGCCGCGCCCTGCATCATTGAAGACCTTGGCAATATGCAGTTGCAGGGGCGCATTTCCATGTATACCGACAACACCAATATCATTGCTGCCTAGTGCTGCAATAGTGCCCGCAACATGCGTGCCATGACCAAGACCGTCTTTACGCCAATCACCAGTTTCTAACGTACCAAAGTTGCTGGCTCCGGTCACATTGTGGGTCGGCAAATCAGGATGCCCATAACTATAACCACTGTCTATAACACATACTTTTTTGGTACTAGTTTGCGGCGGGCTAACAAGGTTAGCTTGCGTCATGACAACTCCGTATGGTGTCTCTTCAGCGTACGCAAGGCGGATTGGGTCGAGCTCAATAAACTCAATGTCAGGTTGGCTCGCGAGTTCAGTAAACTGTTGCTCAGTCAACTTAATACTCATAGCATTGATCAGCGTGAGTTTTTTTTGGATATGTAACTCCGATTGTGCCGCAATTTGTTCTAGGCGTGCCGATACAAACCTAGCAGCTCGTGCGGGATCAATTGGTGTATAAGCCGTCTGCGACCACCCGAAATCTTTAACCTTCACAATATACCGCTTGGCGTCAGGCTGAGCTAGGCTGATAAAACTAGACAGAGCTGATATGGCTAAAATTATTGGAGAAAGTCTGATTGTCATAGTGTTTATTTCCCTATTTATCACTTGGAATTACCTAGCAAGTGTTCATCAATCAATTTAATGGCGCTGAATTGAATATCTCGGCCACACAATTGGTGGCCGAGATAACTGGAATAAAAAGGTGGGCGAACCCACCCTAGGTTGGTTAGCTAATACCAAACGGCATGAACAGTTGCACAAAGAGGTCTGCAATACGAAGAGATAGAGTGTATTGCTTTCACTTCTGTGCCTCTATACCTGCTGATTGATAAGTAATGAAACCGAATTAATGACATACTCCATTGTTGACCCAAACGTCCCAGCGCCCTGAATTTTGCTCAGGGTTTTTACGGGTAGACCATTTCGCTGTGTACTTAACATTATTTAGATGGACTTGATCGTCTTTCACGTAGGTTTTATCGGCTTGCCAAGCGGGTAACCCGCCACAGGTTTGCGCGTCTTTATCAATGGAAATTTTGAGCTCTTTAGTGCTAGAAAGCAGCGCCTGATCTTGTACTGTCAAAGTTACTGCATACTCTCCCTTTTTGGCATAAGTATGGATTGGCGAAGCAGCAGACGAAGTGTGGCCATCACCGAAATCCCATACATGGCTTACAATGCCATTGTCATCCCAAGAATTGTTAATAAAGGTCACACTCAACCCATTGGCTTGTGCACTAAAATCCGCCGTAGGAGATACATTTTCAGCATAACAACGGCCTTGTTTACGCCAAATATCAGGGTATCGCGTTGGATAAGTTGCAAAGGTGTCTTGCCTAGCAACGTATTTGTAGTTTTGGAAAAATACCCTATCGCCAGTGCCATATGATTGATGAACAGAAAACATAGGTAGGCCCTCACACTCATCGGGCAGCCCACTGTCTACAATTACTTCCTGCTGACTGATACTGGCCTTACCTTGTGCATCGGTAGCCAGCAAAGTAACGTAATAACGACCGTCATTCACATAAGTGTATGTTGGGTTTTGCTCTGTCGATGTATCATTTTTAGGGTTATTGGCATCGTTAAACTGCCAATAGTGGCTAATTACAGCGCTGTCATCTGTGGACTGATCAAAAAACGATACCGTTTGTGATTCTGATGAATGACTAAAACTCGCGACAGGCTGTTGATTTAAATTGCTTTCACATCCATGTACGGTTAGGTAATCACTGGCGGCTTTAGCCTGAACGATCCCATAGCCATAGTATTGGTCACGACCCAGATTGCCACGATCCAATGCATTTAAAACCAAGGCATCGCGAATATGCGCATTAGAGCACTCACGATGATTACTCCACACCAATGCTGCAACACCAGTCACGTGCGGTGTCGCCATGGACGTTCCGCTCCACGCTGCATAGCGATTGCCGGGCAGGGTTGAATTCACTTCTACGCCCGGTGCAGCAAGTTCTACCTGCCCATGAAACTGCGAGAAGCTCGCACGATTACGGTGCTGATCAACCGCAGCAACCGAAATCACATTGTCATATGAGGCAGGGTAATGCTCCATTGAAGAACCATTATTACCCGCAGCAGCAATATGCAAAACCCCTTCAGCATAAGTGCGATTGAACACTTCATTTTCAACTACAGAAAAAGACGTTCCCCCTAAACTCATATTGATGATATCGGCCCCTGCCTCGGCACACTGTTCTACGGCATAGGCAATTTCAGATCCGTACGTCCACTGTCCTTTGTCGTCAAATACCTTAACAATGTGCAACCCTAGCCTGCCCGAAGGGTTCACCCCAACAACACCCAATCCATTACCACCGAGCGCCGCAATGGTTCCTGCAACATGCGTCCCATGTCCATGCCCATCATGGAACCAATCTCCCGTGTCGTAATCACCATGACCATCATCTCCCGTTACTCCCTGCTCAGGTAAATCAGGGTGTTCTGGTGTGTAGCCCGTATCCATCACGCACACTTTGATGTTACCAGCTTGTGCATCTGACAATTGCCTTGCTTGAACGATTTCAATCCCATACGGAATAGATTCAGATGCCAAATATCGCTTTGGGTCCAACTCAATAAAATCGGTACTTGGGCTTTTCAATAACGCGTGGTATTGACGTGCTGATAGCATTGCAGAAAATGCATTTTGATGAGGTAAAGCCCGAATGATTTGGCTGTTAACTTGGCTGGCAAAGTTGTACATGAGCTGGTTCTTAGCCTCCACGGCTTCTTCACCTTGTAATCCTTGCAGGCCAATATACTGAGATAGAACTTCATCATTCAATTTAACGATATATCGCTGTACTCGCTCTTCTGCAAACGTTGGATTAGACAACAAAGCACCTAACAACCCCAACTTTACAATCGATAGCTTACCGCATAGTCGCAATTCTTTACTCAAATATGTTTTGTACATGATGACTGTCCTTACATGCTCATAATTAAGTGATTTGTAGGCACTCAATGGACAAGTGCCACAAAACACGTCTTACTTAATCCACGTGTGAACAGCTATAAGCGCTAGGTATACCACAAGGCCGCTTTATCACAGGCTGATTAAAGGTTTGTCTTAGTATTTGATTAATAGTTCTTTAGAAATCACAAACTGAATATAATGTATACAATAAATCATTTATTGTATACGTATTTTTAACCTTTAATTAACCAACGTGATATGACTGGACGCCACGTTCTCTGTGTAGACAGGTAAGACAAAGCAAAAGCTGCCACCGTGGAATAGGTGGCGACGGTTGATAGGGTAACTTAGTTAGATTCGGGCCGTTTTTGCGCCCAATTTGCAATAATTTTATGAATAGCTTTCACTCCGTCAGTCAAAGCTGCTGGTCCAGGTTGCAGAATATCAGCCGAATTTATCTCGTAAACATCATCACTTTTAATCGCAGGGATCCGATCCCAGCCAGCGCGGCTCACAAGCTTACCCTTATTGAAACGCCTGCCACACCAAGAAGCTATAACGATGTCTGGCTGCTTATCTATGACTTCATCGGTATTGGCGATAATACGATTTTTTGCCAACGACTCACTGGCAAATTCCTTGTAGCAATCAATACCACCGGCTAGTTCAACCAGTTCACTTACCCAAGAGATCCCAGTAATAAGTGGATCAAACCACTCTTCAAAATACACGCGAGGCTTGATCTTCAATTGCGCGGCACTGAGCTGTATTTGCGCCAGTGACTGATTGAGTTCAGCAACCAGTTTTTCGCCTTTTTGGGGTTCGCCAATCAGTGCAGAGAGTGTGCGGATCATTTGCATGATCCCAGCTATACTGCGGTGGTTAAAACAGTGTACGTCCACACCTTGTTTGACTAAATCTCGCACAATATTCCCTTGAATATCAGAAAAAGCCAAGACCAGATCAGGCTTTAAATCGAGGATCTTTTCAATGCGCGCATCTACGAATGCCGATACCTTAGGTTTTTCTTTTTTTACACGCTCTGGGCGCATAGCATAAGCAGACACCCCAACAATACGCGCATCTTCTCCCATTAGATATAGTGCTTCGGTAGTCTCTTCGGTTAAACAAATGATGCGCGTGGGCCATGTTGGCGGTGAAAAGTCCACCATATCATTATGTTGTAATTGGGTTTGGTCAAGCTCACTCATTGGATTGTAACTCTAAGGTTTGATTGAAAAAATGAATAAAAAACGCAGGGCAACTATCGAAATACCAATGCATATAGGATGCAAGTACTGATGAGCGCTGATATATATTTTCTCCTTGGCGCTTATGGGGATAATATACACTTTGCGCAATTGGTTTTAAGGCGATATCTGCACTAGAGTAATGAAAGCTATGACCGCGTACAGTAAAATTTGTGTCGTTTGCTAATATTGTCGCACTTTGTTGCCCTACTGCACTTAGACGCGTATTCATTGCTGCTTTTCCTTCTAATACACCACACATATTAAAATGGGTATTTTCTGTCTCTAGCTCATCTAATAAATACAACATACCTCCACATTCGGCCAAAATTGGCTTATCTTGCGTCACAAAATGCTTAAGTGACTCAATATAAAGCATGTTTTTACTAAGCTGCTGAGCATATACCTCTGGATAACCACCCGGCAGATATAGCGCATCCCCTTCAGGTAGCCGCTTGTCATGTAATGGCGAGGTATACACTATTTGTGCGCCAGCTCGCTCAAGTAGCTTGATATTAGCGTGATACAAAAACCCAAATGCGTTATCTTTAGCAACAATAATACGCTTATTCAGCAGCGCTCCAGAGACTTCATCACCCTCTAATAATGATGATGTTGGCGCACAAAAAACGACTTCAGGGGGTAAAGTCGCAAAATCACTGCTAGTGATTTTATCAGCGACAAGGTCAAGCCGCTCTGTGATATCCGTCAATTCGCTTGGCTGCATCAGCCCCAAGTGGCGCTCAGGTAAACTGAGTGCTGTATCTCTGGTGAAGTAGTGGGTTTTAATATCTGGATCTTTGATGCTCTCTAACACTAAGTTGGCGTGATACTCCCCGGCAATTTTGTTTGCGATAACACCATAAAAACAAAGCTGCGGAGCATAATGCATCAACCCAAAAACCAAGGCACCAAAAGTCTGTGCCATCGCACTGCCATCAATCACTGTAAGTATTGGTACGCCAAATTCGAGGCTGACATCAGCACTGTTGGGACTGCCATCAAATAGCCCCATTACACCTTCAATTAAAATTAAATCTGCTTGCCCCGCTGCATCAAACAGCATTTGCTGGCACTGCGCTTTGCCCACCATCCACAAATCTAACTGATAAACAGGTCGACCAGACGCCGCTTCTAAAATCATGGGATCAATAAAATCAGGGCCAACTTTAAACACCTGCACAACTTTACCTTGCCGCGTAAAGTAACGAGCAATGGCGGCGGTGATGGTGGTTTTACCAGATCCTGAGCTAGGTGCAGTGACGAGTAAAGCTGGACACTGGCGCATGTTATTTATCATTTTGCACACGATGCCGTTGTGCTGGCGCTAAATAATGGCAGGCTGTTGCAACAAATAACGCCAATACCACATAAGCAACAGGACTTTGCACATAAGGCGTATAATACTGAGCAACACGTTCAAAATATTGGCTAAGTGACAGCTCTTCAAATTTGCCAGACAACCAGTAGTAGCTGCCATTTGAAGTTAAAAACGCCACTGAGGACGCGCCCCAAAGCATCATCAATGTTTGCGTGTATTGACGTACCCATTTTAACCCACTCATCGCTTGCGTCAGCGAAAAGCTTTTGAGTCCTGCCCACCACATCGCGTAATACCCCACGACTAAAAATGGATAAGACGGCGTAATACAATCACCAAATGCGCCTCTGGCATAGCTACTGGCCAAGTCAATCAATACACTGAGTGCAAAAAAAGCGGCAAAAGTTCGGTGCGAACTACGCAATAAACCACAGATAAAGAATATCGCTAAACTGGCACTGGGCAGGTTTAACGCTGAGGAAAAGTGATAAGGGCGGGTAGCAATCATCAACAACACAAGTAACGCAAACACACCCCATGTAAGAGCGCTAGAACCAGCCAACCTAGAAGAAGGGGAATATATTAGTTTCGACATAATTTGATCCGTTAAACAATTTCAACGGATGGGGGACCCCAAGCACCACAACAGCATTTTCAAGCAGGCATGAATAACTCGGAACTCACCGCCCACCGCAGTTTTCGAGTTATTTAGGCCGGTCTCCGGGCTCCTGATCATCGCTGTTGGTATATCCTTCCCATTTTCACAGTGGATAAACCGCTCACAGTTACCGTTGCGGGGGCAGCACCAGGTTTACACTGGTTTCCCGTTTAAATTGCGCCGTTTTACAACGCACAATCACCTAAATAAAGGTCTAGACGGCTAATTTAAATTAAAATGGGGGCACAGTACAAGCCTGACCTGTTGCTGAAGTATTGACAAAACAGACATCAAAAAGTAAATAATTAAGCTCAGGCAAATATACGATTAACGCAACTTCATTTGCCTGAATAAATGGCACTCAACAATTAAGTGCTAGTCAAGTAATGACACTTTGCAAGGGTATGTGTGCTCTCCCACAGTGAAGGTGCCCTCACCTTCCCAGCTGTTATCAACACCAAATGATGCAGTAAAAGGCGCTTCAAAACTCCCAATAGCTGGTGCAGAGAACGAAACAACGGCTTGACCTGTAACCGCCCCAACTTTTGTCACACCGCCATAACCTGTAGAATGCAGGTGACCCGACGCACGAGCAGTAAAACTTGGAGAGTGCTGCGTGCCTTCTAAAATATGGCCTTCTGCACCACCATTTAGTGTGCCAGTAGCTGGATTAACAGCTAGTTGAAGTACCATTGAGCCTGCACCCACGTTGTCTGATTTGAATTGAAGTTTTACAAGGTATAAGCTTTCGTTAGCCATTTTAAAATCCTCTTTAATCGACTAATAATCATATTTGTTTAGGCCTCACTGGGCCGTTAAAAAGCTTATGATTTGGATAAAGATTATTCTATTACAAGCTATTACTTTTGTATTACACCAAGTTCTTACTGTTTGTTTTTAAATAAATTTATAAAGTACACAACTAAAAACCTTTGAGTGTACGCATCAGTTCAAAACCCAGCTTTGTCACCTTTTGACCTTTTAGTTTATGCAGCCCAGAAATGTTGGATAAAATGATATAGCCAGATTGCGAGTCCATGTCCAGCAACATCGCAGAGCTATACCCACCGGTGCCCCCATCATGAAAATATAAAAGATCATTTTTAGATTTGCTGCCCAGCACAAACCAGCCCAAAGCCACTTTTTCTAAGCCTTTTTCAAAGGCGATTTGCTGTTGTAATTTAACCCATGGACTAGTTTGTTCAAATTGTACATGGGCATACTGGACAAGGTCTTTTACACAAGAAAGTACCGCTCCCGCCCCTTGTAAAACGCCAAGATCCCAATTGTTCGTCGGTTCCCCATTTTTGCCAATACCAATGACCAACTCACCGGCTACATCTCGCCAATTGGTAAATGAGTAACGCATATTTAAAGGTTTAAATAGCCTATTTTGGATCTGATCCGTATAACTACAGCCTTCCAATTCAGACAGCACATAGCCCAGCATCCCAGCCCCTAAATTGGAATAATGCATTTTATTTGTCTTACCTAGCTTTATGGTATGTGCTAAGTGATGTAACAAGTCATCACGCAGGTAAGCTTCATATGGGTTGTGACGACGTTTAAATAGTGCCTGCCAGAGTAACCCAGGCGGCAACCGCGGTAACCCTGACGTATGCGTAGCCAAAGACCCAAATGTGATTTGTTTATTATCTAAGATAGGAATATCAAGCTTGCTATTGATAGGCTCATCTAGCATCACTTTGCCTTCACATACCATTTGAGCAAGCACCGAGCTAGTCATTAACTTGGTCAAAGAACCAATTTCAAATACTGAACTGTGATTCTCAACAGGCTCGGCACCATGAGCACCACACCTTGTGCCATAATACTGACTATCACCTTCCACAAGCTTGGCTACCGCCAACTCCGTATTAGGTGCAAAGCTGGTAACGACTTTGTCTATGGTGCTGATTTCTTTGTCCGTGAACTGCATAGCTTCCCCTATCACTTGGATACAAAATCTATTGCAGCACACTCTGAATTAAACGACAAAATGTATAACGTAACCAAATGTTTAGAATGAAATCTTTCATTCTAAACAGACATAGCTTTGGCTATGAGGCCAATTGCTCGCGATAACTACCCGGTGACACCCCATGCCACCCAGTAAATGCGCGAATAAATGAGTTTGACTCTTGATAACCAAGCAAAAAGGCGATCTCGCCCAATGTCACGTGTGATTTAGACAAATAATGTTCGGCCAATTGAGAACGCACATGTTGGAGTACCTCATGATAGCTGGTTTGCTCATCAGAGAGTTTTCGCTGCAAAGTTCGTTTGCTCATGGAAAGCTTAGCGGCTACCACATCAATCGCGCTTTCGCCCGCAGGCAGTGATTCAACCAATACCGCACGCACCCGCTCCACAGTAGTCGCAGTACCGGAAAGATCTGCCAATTTCTTTTTGAGCCCTTCTTCAAAGTAGCCCCACATGCTTGAATTAGCGGTTAAAAATGGTCGCTCTACATCTTCATTTTGAAAGGTAATAGAGAGCTCATTACCCAACACAGGAGTGCAACCAAAAAACGCTTCGTACGCCGCCATATTTTTGGGTAGCTCAGGCAGTGTAACCTTCACTGGCACAACGTGATGACGCGTGGCCATTCTGGCGAGTTTGGTAAAAAATACCATTTCAGACAGCGCCAACACATTGGGCACAAACCCATCAAAACCATAACAATACAGCGACATTTTGGTGGTTTTGTCGTCACCGTCCAAATTCATTTTCATGGGGCCTCTGAGTGGCTTATAGAGCTGAATCCGCTTAAGCGCAGTAAGCAAATGCGGGCTACACATCGCAGCAAAGAGGGGCGCATCAAACACTTCCACAGATAAATGCTCTGCTACCAGCAAGGGGACATCTCGCCCTTCAGCAACTTGCTCAATAGCAGCCCACCACGCAAAGTATTCTTGTGGGGTCAAATAGGCTATTTCACGATTTAAGATGTCCGCTGGTAGTTTGGAATAAGCCACAACAGCTTGCACATCAATATCCATGTCTTTAAGCAAGATTTTACAGTTGGCATAAATACTAAATTTGCTGGATATTTTCATATCTTGTTACTTTTCCATTGATTGGCGAGACAATTTAAGTACCATTTTTCTTGGTAGAAATGGCGTTACCCAATTTAATAAGAACTGTAGTTTGCGCTCGTTAAAAGCCACTAGTTTACCCTGTTGCATGGCTTTGTAACCACACTCAGCCACAGAGCGCGCCGATCTGGCGTTTTTCCACACATCCACACCATCTAGATTACCCGCGGCCACAAAGCCAGTATCCACAGCACCTGGGCAAAGTGCCGTTGCCGTCACCCCAGTCCCTGAAAGCTCCTCTGCAATAGCTTGAGTATAGGAAGTCACAAAGGCTTTTGTCGCATAGTATACCGCTTGCAGTGGGCCAGGTAAAAATGAGACGGTCGACGAGACATTTAAAATACGGCCCGACTTACGCGCTACCATTCCTTTTACAAACAAGTGCGTTAAATCAGTTAAGGTTGTAATGTTAACTTGGATCATTTGCTGATCCAACGTACGCTCACGCTCATAAAAAATACCATGGCCACCAAAACCGGCATTATTGATCAGCACGTCAATTTGCAGATTTAATGCCTCTGTTTTATCAAAAATGCGCTGCGCTGAAAGTGGGTCTGACAAGTCTTCACTGATCACCGTTGCCGACACATTGTATTTAACCTCTATCTCACTCGCTAACGTCTTGAGTTTGTCTTCAGAGCGCGCTACTAATACCACATCACCGCCTTGCTGCGCATGCAGATGTGCCAGTTCCAAACCAATGCCGCCCGATGCGCCCGTTATTAGTGCCGTATTTGCCATCTGTTTTACCTTCTATAAACCCCGTTGATTGATGACACACAGTATATGCAATCAAAGCACGCCACACACTGACAGATCACGACACAAAGTATGCAAAAGGTGACAGAGAGTATCAATGAGCGCCAAAGTGGAAACCCCCATTACAATTTTTATGGGACCGATATATAGACCCAAACATAAACTCTGGCTAGCACGAAGCTGAAACCCATCTCGAGTCAAGGGAGTGCGCACAGCTTGGCTAGGTTTGAACGAGAAAGCATGGATGCTTTCTCTGGGTGAGAGCCATCAGGGATGTGTTTTCGCTGATGTATAATTTGATTCAATTTCTAAGCTGCCTGTATGGCAGTGAAGCGGAATACATAGCTAACTCGGAGCTGAAATCCTTCCATGGAGCTTGGTTACATCGGTCATCCATGACCTTATTCTAAGCGACTCACTCCTCGCGCTGCGAAACTTCGTTTCGGTCGCTCATCACCTAAGCTGCCTGTGTGGGTGAAAACCGTCTCGAGTCAAGCGAGTGCGCGCAGCTTGGCTAGGTTTGAACGAGAAAGCATGGATGCTTTCTCTGGGTGAGAGTCATCAGAGATGTGTTTACGCTGGTTTATAATTTGATTTAATTTCTAAGCTGCCTGTGTGGGTGAAAACCGCCTCGAGTCAAGCGAGTGCGCGCAGCTTGGCTAGGTTTGAACGAGAAAGCATGGATGCTTTCTCTGGGTGAGAGTCATCAGGGATGTGTTTACGCTGGTTTATAATTTGATTTAATTTCTAAGCTGCCTGTGTGGCAGTGAAGGTTAAGAGAGGTTGAGCTTAACAATAAGGCTATTTCTAAGCTGCCTGTGTGGCAGTGAAGGTTTTGGCTGGTGCGGCTGGCGTGGCTGGTGCTTTCTAAGCTGCCTGTGTGGCAGTGAAGTTGTTGACCGCATGCCATGTGGCACAGATGATTTTCTAAGCTGCCTGTGTGGCAGTGAAGTAAATGTTCTTTGCTCATAATCTGGTGAGCTCTTTCTAAGCTGCCTGTGTGGCAGTGAAGCTTTAATTGAAATTATTGAAAAGGCTAGCAATTTTCTAAGCTGCCTGTGTGGCAGTGAAGCTAAAGCTAATGCGCTCATTAATACAATTACATTTCTAAGCTGCCTGTGTGGCAGTGAAGCTCGACAAAATCATTAAGTTGTCAGTTTGTTCTTTCTAAGCTGCCTGTGTGGCAGTGAAGTCTTAACATCTCCGCCAACAATCATGCGCTGATTTCTAAGCTGCCTGTGTGGCAGTGAAGAGTCTATAGTTGTGCTCGGGCCATGTTTTAATTTTCTAAGCTGCCTGTGTGGCAGTGAAGTTTCTTTTTTCTCATGCAAATCTGGTAAGTGATTTCTAAGCTGCCTGTGTGGCAGTGAAGGTTTCTACTGTAATAGGTACGTTAGTCCCTGTTTTCTAAGCTGCCTGTGTGGCAGTGAAGCTGCTCTCTATTGTTTTTGAATTTATGATGCATTTCTAAGCTGCCTGTGTGGCAGTGAAGAAAATATCGAAATTGCCGACTTTTGCGAGGATTTTCTAAGCTGCCTGTGTGGCAGTGAAGTGCAGCTTTGGTGAGTGGTGCAGATTTGCTAATTTCTAAGCTGCCTGTGTGGCAGTGAAGAAAGAAAAGCTATTGAAATATCGTACAAAACATTTCTAAGCTGCCTGTGTGGCAGTGAAGAAAGAAAAGCTATTGAAATATCGTACAAAACATTTCTAAGCTGCCTGTGTGGCAGTGAAGGGACTATTCACATCATGGCCACTGGCTATAACTTTCTAAGCTGCCTGTGTGGCAGTGAAGATTGCAACCATCGCATTACCGCATACCTTGAATTTCTAAGCTGCCTGTGTGGCAGTGAAGAAAACTTTTGATAAGCCGATAGCACCTACAACTTTCTAAGCTGCCTGTGTGGCAGTGAAGAGAATGCAGATGGCTACCTGAGAGTGGATATATTTCTAAGCTGCCTGTGTGGCAGTGAAGGCTATGACGGTTGTGAAGATGAAGACGAGCAATTTCTAAGCTGCCTGTGTGGCAGTGAAGGCTCTCTATTAAATGACCAACGTTTGATGGGTTTTCTAAGCTGCCTGTGTGGCAGTGAAGACGAGAACGTCATCCCTCGCACTGTTAATCGCTTTCTAAGCTGCCTGTGTGGCAGTGAAGCTCTAGATAGTGTTTACTGCATTGTTGAAACTTTTCTAAGCTGCCTGTGTGGCAGTGAAGAGCAGAGAAACTTTTGTTTAATATCGCGTTCATTTCTAAGCTGCCTGTGTGGCAGTGAAGAAGAAGATACCGCAGCTCCGTTTGACACTTTTTTTCTAAGCTGCCTGTGTGGCAGTGAAGAAACTATAACACGCTCAATGGCTGATGGTGTTTTTCTAAGCTGCCTGTGTGGCAGTGAAGAAAACAGAACATATGAAGCAGCACCTGCTCAGTTTCTAAGCTGCCTGTGTGGCAGTGAAGTCTCTGAGATTTACGAAGATAGCCAGTTGGTGTTTCTAAGCTGCCTGTGTGGCAGTGAAGGGGATATGCGCGAAGGTATCGCCACCATGAATTTTCTAAGCTGCCTGTGTGGCAGTGAAGATATGGGGTTAACATTGAATACATTGTTTGATTTTCTAAGCTGCCTGTGTGGCAGTGAAGAGCTCGCGATTCTTAGACATATCAAGCTGGATTTTCTAAGCTGCCTGTGTGGCAGTGAAGTATAGAGTAAATGAAAAAAAAATAAGTTGCAACAGACCATTAAAGTAAAAATCCTATTTTTACCTTGTTAAAAACAACCTATCGCAACTCCTTGTATTATATGCAGATTTTAAAAGAGCGAAAATAAAGGGTAAAAACACCCTTTATTGGTTAAAAGTGAGGTACGCAGCCAATGTCATTATCTTTATTGCGTTTACTATTTAAGCCATAACAATCAAATAATCCTTGATAAAGAGTATCCACTTCTTGCTTTTTTATGAACATTGGGAACTTACTGTTTTTATCCGGCTTTCGTGCTTTCGTTTGCTGACTATGCAAATAAATAAATGGCAATTTGCTATGGATATCTGGTTTGCTTTTTTCAAGTGCAAGTAAGCACTCCTCAAGTGATTTACCACTTTTAGCAGACCATAGTTCAGCCTTTTTTTGCATCTCACGCTCAATACGCTCAGGCGACTTTATATGTTGACGAGAAAAACTCACCCAAGTGGCTTCTTTGGGTACGGATTTTATGGCTTTTACATGACTATAATCTTCTAGACGAGTTAACCATTTATTTATGTTTAACTTTTCTAACTGTGCTTGATTTTTAGCAAACAAACGCAGCTTACTGCCAAGTGGAAAGCCATTTTGACCATATTCAGGAAAGCCAACGGCTATCTCAGATTGATGGGGACCAACTTTGTTCTCAACAAGCGCAATGTGCACTTGTTGAAACACATTTTGCCATATAAATCCAAGCGGTATTTCAGCATCGGGCAATAAAGTGATTTCTTGGTAGTAGTTCATCTATTCACCTATTTATCACTCTCGCCAAATACGCCACCTCGAATAAGTACTGCAACAACATAGTGCTCGTCTTCTTCACGTTGTAGTTCTTCACCTCGTGCCCACTTATCAAAGAAACTATAAAAATCTTGGCTGTCTTTTGGCGTACGAAATGCTTTACCCAAATTAGTCACCGCACCATAAGGTTCAATAGCAATCGCGCCAGCATTTTGCTCTTCTGAGTTATAATCTGGGTACCATGTATCAATTGAACGCAATGCATTACCAATTTTTTGAGAGTGCATTGCTGCATGATCACGCACTGCATACAAAATCTTACTCTTTTTAGTTTTACTG
Organism: Pseudoalteromonas luteoviolacea DSM 6061; assembly: GCF_001625655.1. GTDB lineage: Bacteria > Pseudomonadota > Gammaproteobacteria > Enterobacterales > Alteromonadaceae > Pseudoalteromonas > Pseudoalteromonas luteoviolacea. Next base: position 174,061 of record NZ_AUYB01000158.1, read on the forward strand.
TTGCCCTTATCGAGAACCAGCTCTTCACTGGGGTAAACCTCTTGTGCTTTACCCACTTTGGCATAGCAGTCTATTTGCAGCATTAAATGTTCTGTGTCACTAGTAAGTACTTGCGCAATTCTATCGGCTAGGCTGTTAACTTGTTCATTCTGATGATTGAAATGACGAATGCTAAATTCTGATGCATCGAATGACCAAGTCTGCTCAGCACCTTTATTAAGTGCTTTAACTTGCACTTCAATCTCTTCTGCGCCCACACGGTTGCGCCATAAAAACCGTGCATTCGCTAAATTAGTGGCATAACGTTTTGCCAATTCAAAACAGCCATGTTTTGCAATGTACTGCTTTACTACTGCACTGTAACTTTGTTTAAAACTGGCATTATTACATGCTGATGGTTGTGCCAAACCACCTAATATTTTTAATGTGAAGTGTAGTTTGAGTGTATCTTGCTCCTGACCAAGCGCGCAGGCATCCACACGCTGTAAATTCGCTTTTTCTACTTCTGCATTCAATTTCGCTGGGTCTTTTTGTACAGCTGCTTTTAAGCGGTTAGAGATTGTTCCACGCACTGACTTTTCTTGCAGTTCAAGTGGTGTGACTTGTCGCCTGTCTTCCCAGTTAGTGCCAAATAGGTAGCCATCCGATGGTACTAATTTCTTTTCAAATGCGAGTACTGATGCAATATCTTTATTTTTAGCCATTTGTTTTCTTCCTTATTAATATTCGTTAACTGAACTTACTTGTTGACACAGGTAAAGATCATTTTCTAAGTCTGGGTTGTACTGCCAAAGTATGTCGTCGAGGTTTTTTACTTTATGCGCCATAACAAACTCCCCTAAAGTTACAACACTTTCGGCAAAGCGATGAGGAGTGGTTGGGTCACGTTGGTTTTTAGCTTCGCCTAGCGGTGAGATACCTTGGAAACCAGTTGCAATAGGTACAAGCCAGCCATCTTCTTTACGACTCCTTTGCCAAACAACACTGTCGTCTTCCTTTTGCTCACAGCTGTGATTTATAGTGAGATAACTAAGTAACGCGTCAAGCGCATCATCACCCTGCTTCATTGCCTCAATCATAAGATCACGTCTTTCAATGAGCGCATAACCCGGCATAAGTTGTCGTAATAAGTTTCTCGTATCTTGATCGTTTATCACAGATTCGAGCTTAGGCTTGTGCATATCCAATATGTCGCCACCAGCTACTTTCATCCTTGCGATTAACTCTTGTAGTTGTTCTTTAAAATTAGTTTGTGCAATTTTGTCTTCATCACCGCTGTACTCAATCACCAAAGATACATCTAGATGACAGCGCGCTTCTTCAATGAATGCTGAGCGCTTACCATCTTTCTCAAGCGGATTACCAGTGCCAATTATAGAATGCACAAAGTCACCTTCACCTTTGTGGGTTTGCACATTGCAGTCGTGACTTATTACTGCAACGCTTTGCAGCATCAACCCTGAATACCCTTGCTGAATCAGCTTCCGTTCTAGTGCGTGAGTAAAGCCAAGCCAAGCCGTCATTGCAGGAAAGCCAATCGTAAATGGACTCGATAGTGCATTGGCATTGTGTACTTTAATGTGGGGCAACACTATAAATTTCATCGTAATAACTCCTTGTTATCTTCAACAACGCGTTCAATGGCGAAGAGTTCTTGATCGGCAAGGTGTACAGGGTTAGTGATAAACTTGTTTTTGCTATAGTGATTAATCAACCCTCTAGCAATATGGCGAGTAATACTGTCTAGCCAATCATTTTGTAGTTCACGTTGCTCCTGGTATTGCGGGTAAAGCCAAATTTTTTGTTCTTGTGGTAACTCACTTGTTGGTTCGCTTGGGTTTTCAGCCAAAAACACTCTTACCTGCCACATTTTTTCAATCACTAAATCAACGTATTGTTGAATCCGGTAATCGCGCCCTTCTCTAATATTGACGTTATTGTGCTCAGTAACAAATAGTCGGTGTAACGCCTCTAACACATCTCTTACATGCCACGCGGTAAAGCTTTCTTTAAAAAAATCAGAGGCTGGTAAGCGGATTTCCCGCTGCTTTAACGAAGGAGGGAATGAAGGTAATAAGTGTGCTTTACCTGCATTTTGATTATTCAGCACACTGATATTCTGTGGTTTTGTACCACCATAGCCAATAGTAGTTAATCCATAAATCTCACAATAGCCTGTTGCATGGTACTGGTTAGCCTTTCGGCTTTCTCTAGCTTGCTTTAAATCATCACCAAATCTAAATCTATCAAGGCGTTTACGTAATTCAAAAAGTTGCCCAGAGTTGGTTAAAATTGAAAGCAAATGGTACTCCCCATCTTCAACTGGGTAATACACTTGTTTGACTTTAGAGCTAGTTATAGCAGCCTGATCGGTTTCAATCATCTTTAAGAAATCATCTCGTAATACTGCGTAATCACAATGTGGCTGCTTTAATAATTTTTGAGCCAATTCACTTTCTTGCACTATATGATTTAGTAAAGTTTGAGAGTCATCTAATACCAAACTCAAAAATTTGTGTACATCAAGTGCAGCAGCGTTCCCTAAAGCATCAGACTCCGCGCGAACATTGCCACTTCTAAGAAGCCCATCTACTTTGTGAGTATTTTGGGCAATAATAGATGACACATACCCGTTCTTGTTTTTTCTTGCGCTAGGGTGGCTAAAAGTACAAGGGTGCGTAGATATTGATATCTGGCCTGCTCGCTTTGCTGCCGAAGGTAACCAATTTGCTAATAAAAACACTTGGTCGCATTCGCGTTCCTTTTCTCTTTTTTCAGATTCCGTCATTGAAGCTTTAATATTTTTTTTAAGCCATGCTTCTTTACGCTCATCAAAAAAGTTTGCTATTGCCGGATCTAACATGCTTTTACATTCCATTATTTCACCTTAACCAGCCCTAACTGGTCGTTGTAACTATACTTTTGAATTCCATCTGTTTCGATAACACTCACTTCACCGTAATTGATTGAAGTCAGATATTCATTTTCTGATTTTTTACTGTATTGACTCAGTAGCGACACATAATCTCTTTGTAACCATAATTTTTGTTGTTGTTCACATGGTAACGCTTCATGTTGAATCCCCAATACAGCTTCAATAGAACTAAAGCGCCCTTCATCATCCCGTATACAAAATGCAAAACCATGCGGTTGCTTTACCAAATACAATTGCACGCTAGGCATGCTTTTACGAAAACGTTTAAAGTATTGTGGCAACGCGGTAAGCCACCAAAAACCGTGAATATGTCCGTGTAAATGCTCACTCCAATTGCTTGCAGGGTTTATTGATCGTCGATTTCGACTAAACCTATCTTTTCTGCTTGTACTCGCAACAGGCTGATTAATTTGCGTTGTGCCTAAAGTTTTTGCCGTAGCATGGTGTTCTAAATCTGCGAGGTTTTGATGTGGAGCTAACTCTGTTCGCTTTTGAATACGAGCTATAGCATTAACACTTTGTAGTAAGGCTTTTTCGTCAACTAATTTTTTTAAATCATGGGTTTGCAAAGTAGTCGATGAGTCCGTTTCATAACCAGGGTAATTGAACACCTGCTCCTCGGTACCTATAAAACCTTTTAGGTTATATTGCATTAAGCCTATATTTGGCGTAGCTACCTCACCTTGTCGATGTCGTTTTACTCGGCCCACCATTTGAATAATTGAACGAAAAGATGAGGGCTCAATTACCGCCCAATCAAAATCATGATCACGACCCACTTCTTCAACTGGAGTTGCCACTAGAAGAAAAATAAGATTTTTAGCCTTACAGCTGTCTAGGTGACCTCGAATAACTTCATTGTCAAAAGCTACAGGTTGCTCACCGTCTTTTTCTTTACGCTTTAGAACTTCATCAAGGTGTTTTTCCTGTTCATGTCTAAGCAGTAAAACTTGTTGACTGTGGTATGCCATGCAGCGAATTTCAGTATCTTGCGGCCATTCACAACTTAGTAAATACTTAGTTAGTTCAACACAAGGTTTAATATTGGCGACACGCACCACACCAAATGAAACTTGAATTTGATGCTTTTTTTCAAGGGTGTAATGCTGCGCATGCTTCTTTAAAATAGCTTGTTTTGCGGTTTTAAAATACTGGCTTTCAATATCTAAACTGGGCTCTTTGTTACAAAGAATGATCTCAGCTTTACGTTTGGCGTCTTGTTGCTTAAGCTTTCCGGCTCGTTTACTAACAAACGCTTCATGGATACGAGTATAATTTGGTATGTCGTCATCGAGACTACCAACAAAGTGACATTCAGTATTAAATTCATCAACCAAGACACAATTAACTTTGGCTGATCTATTGCGACTTGCTGCAAAAATTGCCCACCCTTGTCGGTAGGCATTGTATAAGCCTAATGCTAAATCAGGCGCAGTGGTGGCTGAAGAAATCATCACCTTTCGTCCTAACATCGCAGCAAGGTGGACAAGACGACCAATCGCAATTAAATCATCATCAGTGAAGTCATCTATTTCATCAATCACTAAGTCTGAGGACATCAAACGTAAACTGGGCAAAATATAGCGCCCGCCACGTTTAGTCTCAGTTGCAGCCATAATGTGATCTATGGTGCAGGTTAGCACAGGTGCATAGAGTAACTTGCGGTCCTTTTCTTGCGTCAAAACCGTGGTGAGTTCTTCTTCTGGTAATACGCCCTGCCAATGCACTTCGTCATCTACGTCTTGCAAGCTTTCAAATGACTCAGAACCTAATTCAACTGATTTTGGCTCAATCTCGTCTTTATCTATTTTCTCACCCGATTTGTGTAGTTCGTAAATCGCTTTTGAGCCAATTAAAACAGCCAAATCGCTCTCTTTTAATTTTAAACGCTCTTTATATTCGTCCCCCGTTTGCAATGTTAACGTGCGCAGACCAAGCGCAAGAATAAACCGAAGACTTTCGCCGTCCTCTGACAATGCTTGCATAACTTTGGCATTGGCAATGGTTTTGCCACATCCTGTGCTTGCCATATTCACCACAAAATAACCTTGGCTCTTATCTTCTGTGTCCTCTCGCCACTGTGTGACTTTGCGGACAGCTTTATCTTGCCAACGAAATACCTCAGGCGTATTTGCCTTTGGAGCAAGCTCGGTAAGTTCAGTTGCTTTTAATGGTTTCGATTCAAAAGAAGGCAAGAGCTTAACGGTATTTACCGCTGCCTCTGCAACATAGACTAAATGCTCATCGAGTTTTTGTTTTAACTCTTTGCTGCTAGGATCAGTATTAGCGTATAGCTCGCTGTCGGTTTTCCACTGCAAATCGTTGGTTTGAGATGAATAATAATGATCTCCTAGCATTAAGCTCAACCGAGCATGGTGTAATATCAAACGCCAACTACCATCGTTCATGGCCTGATCTAACATTGGTAAATGATGGGATAAGTCCTTTGCACAGCGTTTAAGCTCACTTATCCAACGACGTGAATCTGAAAGTAATCCTTTAGGAAATTTAAAACAGTTAGTCAGTAAAGTTTGATAATCCTCAAAACGATTCTCGTAGCCCCATTCCTGGGTTATTTTCCCAAGTAAACTGTTTAAATCAGTATTTGTATGTTCACGTTGTTGCCTACATAAACTTTCTTCTTTCGGTAACGGCAATCTATGATGAGAGACGATAAGCCATGAAATTAAGGCTGCGGCAGTGGGTAAATTGGACAAGGGTTTATCTTGTTGTAATTGACTGGTATTGAAAGTTTGTTCATCGATGCCATGCTCAATGATTGTATTAAGCCATGACGTGTCTTGCTCTGAATTTATTTGAGTTGACACAAAGTGATTAAACAGTAAACACGAAATCCACTCGTGTCTTAACGGGTCGCCTTTATGCTTATTTTTTATCTTAGGGTTTAACTTTTCTTGAAATAAAAGAGACGCCTTTCCCCAATCGTGTAATAGTGCAGCCATTGCCGCTAGGGATTTGATAAGAGGAAGATATTTCCAATCACTTTCAAACTCACTATTAAGTAAGTCTTTTTCAGTTCTATTCACAGGTACTACTCCCTCCAGATTGAACTTACTTTTATTCCCCACAACCCACAAAAACTGGCTTCGAGCGCGGGATCTAATCCAGTGGCAGCTCACAGCGGTACTTCGGCTGGCCGTTTTTCGCAGCATCTTTTTTACGGTATCTAGCCCTTCTTGCGTGATCACGGTTTGCCATGTGTTATCACCAATGCGGTTGGCAAAGGCATCAAGCACTCGCCTTGTTTTCTTAAGCGCATTTTTCTCACATTGAGATACAAATGTGACCATCATAGAAATAATCCCTTCTCTGAAAAGAAAAGTTTAAATAACTAACTTAGAGTAATTTCTTTAGCTCATTGATAATTTTTAAAAACATCAAAAAAACAGCTGTGTTATTTGGGTTTTCAAAATAAACAACTGCAGCCTTAGTCATTTTCGTAATGACAGACTTGATATAGATAACTGCTTTGATGAATGGCCTCATTAGTATCCTTGCACTGAATTTGCTCATTAAAAAAACAATAGCACATTGCAAAACCAACGATCAACCTAATAAGTACTAATTAATAAATTGCCTTTTTCATCTAATACGCTTACTATCAACTCACTGCTAAATAAGCAGCTTAGAAATAATATGTACTTATGTATACTGCCATGCAGGCAGCTTAGTGCGGCTTCAAGTTAAGCCGCACTTCAACCCCTCTGCGCCACTTGCTTGACATGTTCAAACATATAATCCAGTGCCTTGTGATCGGTAAACGCTTGTAGGATTTGTTGGCGAAATTCTTGCTCGGTGGCATTTTCTTTGGCGCAAATAAAAGCCCAAGGCAATACCAGCGCATCTTTAATTAAACCTGCAATGTCGAAAACTAAAGCACCTCTTCTAGTTTTCCCATGCATCACTGCAAAGCCATGAGGAATACCTAGCACCCACAAAGTACATGCAGCCAGACCATAAGCGAGATAATTGCCGTGGTTTAAAAAGTCGTTCGCTTTGCCTATATCTACAGATTTAGATGATTGATGCTGGCGTTTAAAGCCGTCACAGTTGGTGGTGTTGGCCGCATATTTATATAGCACTTTGGTAAGCTGCGCTTCGGTGAGCAATAGCATTTGAGAGTTTGTCGCAGCTTCCGTTCGCGTAAAAAACGTATCTAATGCGGTTTGAATAGCTTTATCATCAAAGTTAAAGCCTTCATTTTTTAAGTCTCGGTCTTTTTGCCAAACTTGCTTTAAAAACGCGACCCGTGCCTGCTGAAAGTGCTTTGCAGCATCTAAGCGCTTTTCATCATCAAACCAGAATCCCATCCAGCCTTGCAGGTACTCTGTTGGTCGATACTCATTTTGCGGGGTCATCCACTCAATTTCACAGCCCATATATAACGGTGTACCACCTCCGCAACAAAATCCAACTAATACACCTGCTTGAGCCAGCATGCGCATCGCCGCTTGTGTAATTGAAGTACCATTACCGAGCAAAATCACCGTGGTATTGGCGATGGGAATATTAAAATAAAGGTTCTCTTTGGTGTCTTCAGTCAAATATAAAACGCGGCCATCTTTTTGCATTACGCGGCAATATTCTAGATAAAATAAGTTGGCACGTTTTGAGTGCAATATGGCTTTTAAATCGCTAGGGCTAAAGTCTTCCATCGTCTTCCACTTCCTTTGGGTTTTGGCATAACCTACTGCTATCCACGCGCAGCTTCAACGCTGAATGTTTGACCAGTTAAATTTTTTACAGGTGTTTAGTTCCAAAGTAGCTTTTGCTTTCTCAAAGTTCGATAGCAATCGGGGTCCATCACAATTTGCTGAGCTTCTGGGCTTGGGTGCTGCACATCTAAACGTAAAATACTGATCAAATAATTAAGCAGCGCCACGTTGGTTTTGAGCTGTTTTTTGTTGCCGCTCATATCAAAGTCATGGGCAATGACTTGCTGAGCATAATCACTTAAGCGAGGGTCTGGCATAATGGTTAGTGTTACCTCTTGCTGCCACGCTTCATCATCTTTTTTGTACATTTGTGCTTTGCATTTAAATTCAGGGCACGCAGATAGGATGCGAGACAATGAAAAATCTCTAAACCCTTTTGCATCTTCGCAATATGCTCTTAAGTGATAACGAAGGCCTGAGTTCACTAACGTATGTGGGCGAATAATACGCTCTGTTTCTCCGCCTTCTTTTATCGACTGGTAACGAATATCGAGCACACTTTGCCTGCGGCAAGCGTTTAAAATGGGCCGTAAAATAGTAGGGTTTAATTTTCTATGGGGTAAAGGCAGCGTTGCTATAGTCGAGGTACTTAAGTTGTGCACATACTGCTCCCCAATTAAACTGGCATACTCAGTAAAGTCTTGGGAAATATAATTCGGTGTAAAGGGGGTTGCCAATACATAGGCTTTTTCAGACTCGTTATAATGCGCGTCAATTTGATAGCGTGCGATAAAGTCTGTTAGGTAACGCCTAGCACTGGGTCTTGATAGTTTGAACTTATCTTGAAAAGTGCCTGTTTGGATCTCTCCTTGCCGAAATAACACCGCCTCAATATATCTAAAATATTGCTCTTCCTTAGCCTGCATACACAAATCTCAGTAAATTAAACGTAAAATAAATGTATCAGAGACAGCAAAGGCTGTCATTGATCAGCAACAACTAAAGAGTGAGTATTCTAAATAGACTATACAACAGTGAGGGTATAGCAATAGCTACATACCCTCCTACATGCAGCTTGATTACATCGGTCATCCATGATTTTATTCTAAGCCTCTCACTCCTCGCGCTGCGAAACTTCGTTTCGGTTACTCATCGCCTAAGCTGCCTATGTGGGTGAAAACCGTCTCGAGTCAAGCGAGTCCGCGCAGCTTGGCTAGGTTTGAACGAGGAAGCATGGATGCTTTCTCTGGGTGAGAGTCATCAGGGATGTGTTTACGCTGATGTATAATTTGATTTAATTTATAAGCTGCCTACTTGGCAGTGAACTCCCGGTGCAACCATCACCTTATGATGTGTGGTTTCTAAGCTGCCTACTTGGCAGTGAACGTTTCTAATGATCTGGCAGCGGAGTTTGGACTTTTCTAAGCTGCCTACTTGGCAGTGAACTATCGGGCCAAAGTTGGCAAGCGCGAGCAAATTTTCTAAGCTGCCTACTTGGCAGTGAACGATTCCCCAAACTTGGCCGATGCGTTTATTATTTTCTAAGCTGCCTACTTGGCAGTGAACCAGAGCCAAAGCCAGAGAATAGTTTTCTAGAATTTCTAAGCTGCCTACTTGGCAGTGAACAATTAATTGGGTCTAGAACACTCGCTGTTATTTTTCTAAGCTGCCTACTTGGCAGTGAACGGAGTTGTCGAAGAGTTTCAGAACCTTCTAGCTTTCTAAGCTGCCTACTTGGCAGTGAACTGATTTTCATGAGTTTGATATCCTGGTAGTCATTTCTAAGCTGCCTACTTGGCAGTGAACTCTGAAATACTGTAAACCTTCACGTTATCATTTTTCTAAGCTGCCTACTTGGCAGTGAACTTTGGTACAGGCTTTTACCAGCACTTAGGGCTTTTCTAAGCTGCCTACTTG
>NZ_AUYB01000159.1 GCF_001625655.1 Pseudoalteromonas luteoviolacea DSM 6061
TTTCACTTTCCACCGACTGAACGCGAGGCCTCTGGCCGTCGGCCGGACCATCGCCAGCAAAGGTTGCCCCGGGCAATTAAAGAAACCCGTTGCAGCAATGCGACGGGTTTTTTGCGTTTAAGTCCCTTAGCAACAGCTAAACCGGCTCATTTCACCTTGCGCAAAAGAAGCGTGCTCACTTCGTTCGCTGTCGCTAACCTTTTGCACTTAATTCATCCCTGAAGCAGGGTCCCATCGCGCATCCATGCGCTCACTTCCTCATGCTGCGAAACTTTGTTTCGGTCATTCGTCACCCTTGCGCAAGGTGAAACAAGCAACTTTCAACGTTGATGAGGAAGATTCTCTCAGCATCATTTAAAGTCGCTCATAATCGGAACTTATTGGGTCATTAGCCCCTCATCACTTGTTAAACCAACTCATTTCACCTTGCGTAAAAAGAGCGCACTCACTTCGTTTGCTGTCGCTAACCTTTTACACGTCTCTTGCGCAAGGGAAACGTATTCGCTGCAGCCATTGTGGTTAACCTTTTGCATCATGATATATCGCCAGTTTTATTTATTGCTTGCGTAGTAACAGGTATCCACCAACGAACACACATCTCATTCATTGGCCGAAATGGTATAGGGAAATATGCGACTATGTCAGGCTTGTTATGCTCTCTTTCAAAACCAGTTGAGGAAAACCATGAGCCATATATATATCGGTTAGTTTTCATGGAAGCTTTATATGTGCAATTGAATTCTGCGTAAGTTGAGGAGGGGATTGTAAAAGTTTCAAATCCTTTTAATCTATCTCGACTTGATGTTTCAACACCTAAAACATCCAAAAACTCATCCTGCTTCCCATTTTCTTTTGGAAAATAAGCTGAGAGTAAAGGGGAGTTTGTGATTGGACATGGTCTACCGTTATTTAGTTGAATAAGCTTTTCATAGTCTTTTGACCCCACATACTCTTTCCAGAATTTAGGTCCACTCTTTACAAAGCTTTCGAACTCAAAGCTTTTGCTTCTACCTATTAAATTGAATTCTGGCACTTCAATTATTTTGTAGTTCATAGATTCACCTGCCTTATCGTCTTCAGGGATGAAAGCTCTCTTATATGAAGAAAGCGAACTGCCTCCCTTTCGAGCATTGCTCGGATTTATTCCATGTATATTTCTAAATGCACGAGTAAATGCATTGGGGGACTTATAGCCGAATTTGAGCGCAATATCGACAATACTTTCATTCGTATTCAATAACTCAACGGCTGCTAAGGTTAGTTTTCTCCTCCTGATATACTCGGCACAGGTAATCTTAAAATAAGCAAAGAACATGCGATGGAAGTGATATCTCGAACAACATGCCACCTTAGCTATGTCGTCAATACTAAGATCGTTATCCAAGTTGCTCTCTATATGTTCAATTGCCCAATTCATTCGTTGTGACCAAGTCATTGCACAAGCCTCCTATTGAGCAGTTATGGTATTTAATCACTGAAGCACCCGTCTCACCTTTTCTTGCTATTTTAAGTTGCCTTAATGAAATATCGGTATAGGATTGAACTCGCGTATTTTGTAAGCAAGGTGATGTAAAGTTTTTGTACCTGCAAAGATTAAGGCTAGCTATCTTGAGGGCCCGGAAATAATATATCTACAGCCGTCAGGGTCATCAGGTCCTAACAATGAATCTGCATAAGATGTTAAGGTTTATGAAAAGGTTTGCTTAAATCCATAACAAACTCATGCTTGCTGCGAAATCTTACAAAATTCATTAAATCACTTCGCTAATTACTGTGATATGTAGCGTTAACCATTCCTCCTATCGAATTCGGATCCGATTTAGTTTCCTGATTTTAAGTCTTAGATATAAAGTGCACTTTATAGTGAGGCCTAGAGCGTAGTTATATTGGATAGTATGACTGTAGTCTCATTATGGAAGAGAGTCAGTTAATTTAATATGCTGTGATTAGAGGCCTTTAAATATAGTATGGCCTTAGAGGTAACTTGACTGAATTGCGGGGGCGTAAACTATCTTTGATAGTCAGATAGTCAGATAG
>NZ_AUYB01000160.1 GCF_001625655.1 Pseudoalteromonas luteoviolacea DSM 6061
CTGATCTTCCCCTGAATCTCTAGACACCTAGCTTACCGAGTTATATCGGATCTCAAACTCTTCAGGGGACTGATGGCCTAGATGGCTATGCAGTCGTACTCGATTGTAAAATACTTCTATATAGTCAAACAAGTCTGCCCTTGCTTCATTCCTAGTCGCGTAAATTTTTCGCTTCACTCGCTCCGTTTTTAGCGAGTGGAAGAAACTCTCAGCAACAGCATTATCCAAACAATGACCACGCCTGCTCATACTGCTTGTAAGGTTATTTGCTGCTAAGAACGCTTGATAGTCTTCACTTGTATATTGACTGCCTTGGTCGCTATGCACGATAACATTAGCATTTGGTTGCCTACGCCACACCGCCATCAGCAGTGCTTTTATTACAATTTCACGCTTCATTGTGGGCTGCATAGACCAACCTATGACTTTGCGTGAGAATAAATCGACAACGATTGCTAAATAAAGCCAGCCTTCGTAAGTTTTGATATAGGTGATATCGGTCACCCAAGTGGTATCAGGCTCAGCTACGACAAATTGTTGTTGTACATGATTATCCGAAATGACCGATGGCATTGACGATTTAAAATAACGACGCTTATAACCCAAATTAGCTTTGAGTCTGGCTCGCTGCATTAGACGTGCCACGCGATTCTCGCCAACACGCGTGCCATTACGTCTCAATTGAGCTGTAATTCGAGGGCTTCCATAAACGCCACCAGATTCAACAAACGCTTCTTTTATCTCTTTGGTCAGTTGCTTGTTTTCAATTGCCCTAATTGATTCAGGCTCATTTAGCCAAGCATAAAAACCACTTCGATGAACGTTAAGCACAGAGCACATTTGCGTGACTTTCCACTTATCGAGCCGTGATTTTATGAACGCGTATCTTTCCTTGACTCGCTTGCAAAGAACGCGGCGGCCTCCTTTAATATGTCGCGCTCCTGAGTATCGCGTTTTAACTCTGCTTTTAACCGCTTTATTTCGTCACTTTCTTCATTCTGTTTAGGCGTTTTCTTTGCCTTACTAACCCAGTTATAAAGTGATTTATCAGTAATACCGAGGCGATTTGCAACATCTTTAATTGCATAGCCGTTATTGATGACCTGACGAACTGCTTCGTCTTTAAATTCTTGTGGATATTTATTTCTCATAACACCTTCCATCTTACTTCATTTTCAAAATAAAAGATGTCTAGTTGTTTAGGGGAAGATCAA
>NZ_AUYB01000161.1 GCF_001625655.1 Pseudoalteromonas luteoviolacea DSM 6061
AAGCATCACCAGCGCCGCAGGCTTGTTCAACACCCAGATAAGGTGTCGGCTTCGCGACACCTATCCTTATTTGTTATGCTACTGATTTAGTGGAACTATTTTGACTGAGAAAGACCCAAGAGAAAAATAGCATGAAAGCAAAGTCATTTAATCCATAGATACTATAAAAAATACCTGCAAACAAATCCTGTTCATAAACTAAGCCAAGATCATTGTCCTTAAACCAAAGAACCCAAGCAACGACATAAACTAGCTTTTCTAGTGCAAACGCACCTGCGATCCATTTAATACCTTGAGTAACCTGAGAAGCCCCAAGAAAAACAAAGCCCCACACCATAATCATTAACAGACCAAAGTTTGACATTACTACTGGGTCAAACTCGTTAATAACCGAATTTGTGAAAACTCGTGAAAATACTAGTACAGCAACAATATTAATCATTCCTGAAGCCATAAAACCCAGCTTAATCGCATTCATACTCACCTACCATTCAATTTTCTATCTGGTGTCAAGTTTAGCAAACACTTATCGATGAGGCAGACAAGTCGCATAACGCTTGCCGTAAACGGCACAAAATAGCAGGCTAAAATTGGCGACGAAGGAGCACAAGCCTGCTGTTTTGTGTCCTTAGGTTTAACGGCCTTGTTAGCTAATACTTTTGGTCAAACATGCTTTTTTTATAGGCCAAACCAAATAAAAATAGACAACTCCTGAAACACCATTAACCAAACCAATAAATGCAGGGTACTGAGTTTCAAAATCAATGGTGCCACTTATAAGTGGACCTACAACAAATTTTATTAATGCAAATAACCAAGCAATTGTGCTTGCAATAACTAAGAAAAAACCAATTAAAAACTTTTTTAAACCAATAACTTTAAGATTTGAGAAAAGTTGATAAACGTATCTGCAAACAACAGAAACCGCAGCTAAACCTAACAAAAAACTGCCTAATATCCCTGTGATACCCAAAAAATTATCGATAAATTGATTTCGAAACAAATCTTGAAGAGCCAAGGAACAAACCAGAGCAGTAAACACTGCAACAAACTTATAACCCTTTAGTTGTTTTATCTCCATAACTTTCCAGTAGTTGCTAACGCCTCAATCAGCCGACGCTTCAGCGGTCGGCTGCATTGATTTGTTAGGCTTTTTAATCATTAAGTCTTCTTCGTTTGGCAGAGCTTCACGAATACGTTTTAAATCATGGTATCCAATTTTTTCATGGCTGCTATATATTGACTCAATAATAGAGTCAATATCGCTTCTATTAATCCCAATTCTTTCTTTAATATCCTCTAGCCTAGATTCAGCCTTCAGCTCGATTATTGGTGCATATGTGTTAAAAGTTGAAATAATTGCTTTTAAAGATGGGTACAGTAAAGAAAACACAATCGCAAACCCCGCCGGATAAATTAACCCTTGTTCAAGACCGGGAAAGACTGATACAACCTCATTAACCAACTCCACACCAGATTTTTCTGAAGTGAATAAAACTACCAAGGATTTCCAGTTACACCCTATCGCTGCAACAGTATATGACCCTAAGACTGGGCTTGAAGCACGCTCTTTTATATTGCTTGAAAATGACTCGACAAGTTCTTTCAGCACTATTCCTCCTTATTTTCTTGAAGCTTATAGCCTAACGCCTTTAGCACGCGCCCAATGCCGGAGCTTGGGCTTTGTGCGATTATTTTTCCGCACAAAGTTTAAGCGGAGTGTATTGGGTCGCGTGGCTAAATTTGTTATGCACTATACCCTGCCAAACCTTGCTATCTCTTGAGGTGCATACTCCAGCACCCACGCCAAATCAACATCATATATTTTGAACTCTTTCCCTGAAAAGTAGAGCTCAGGAGCTTTTAGGATATCACTCCAAACTATGCGCTCAATTTCAGCGCTAAGACTATTTACCCTGACCACTTCACAGGAAGGATCAATATTTTTACTACCAAGCCATTTAAGAAGGCCTTCTTTGTGGCGTGCATCCTCAGTAGAAGCAAACACCCATTCACTGGTCTCATCACAGCCAGCATCCCAGACAATACTCTGGAGTTTATACATGGCTAGCTTATTAATATCTCTAGCTCGTAAATTTGGACTGCGAAGATTGCTCATATTCGACTATGCATAACGCCTAATTAACAGGCAAAAAATTGTTGGCTAAAATAGGTGAACGGAGTGAACAAAAAGCCAACTGTTTTTTGTCCTTGTTTAATTTCTTGTTGAACGAAGCCGCTGC
>NZ_AUYB01000162.1 GCF_001625655.1 Pseudoalteromonas luteoviolacea DSM 6061
GTAAGGGTGTCATTGCCCTCGGTGCCATACATCACCAATGCCCGCGCATGGACTTCAGTCCCCGTTAAAGTGGTGCCATCGGCAAAGGTCAGCTGCTCAATACGACGTGCACTGCTGCTAAAGGCTTCGGTCAGGGTGATGCTATCCCCGGTTTCCTGCCCCTGTGCATCCACAAAGTACAGCACCACATCGTTGCCACTGCGACGCACCCGCAGCTGCTCAGCACTGAGCCCCGCACCAAATACCAGATTATCCACCCCACCTAAATCGGTGAGCGTGTCTTGTCCATCGCCCGCATTGAACAGGTA
>NZ_AUYB01000163.1 GCF_001625655.1 Pseudoalteromonas luteoviolacea DSM 6061
ATTTAAGATGGGTGTCTTCTTTACTTTAGCTTGTCATCTCCACACAAAAACGCTCGCCTCACACAGCGTGAAACACAATGACAGTTCCGAGTATCTAATTAACTGATTAACTGATTAACTGATTAACTGATTTGACACTTCCTTGGTATTAGTTAAGTTGCAACCTTTCAATTTGCCTTTTAATGATTTGAGAAGAAAGCTCATCATGTTTGTAAAAATCTAATAACTCCAAAAGCTTATCGTTATAATTTTGATGTATAACTTTCACTGCTAATTGGGGAATTGGTTCGCCAATGGTTTTACTTGTTCTATCACATAGAGTAAAAAGTATCTGAATATCTGCATCATACTTCCTCTCCAAGAGGAGCTCTAGAGTAACGACTTTCAAATGAAGTAATTTATCCCCCCTCAAAATGAAGTTTACGTATTCATAGCGTGCTTGTTCAGGCAAACTCATTAGTACACCATTAAAAGCTGATTTGCTCAAATGGACACCTAACACTAGTACAAATAGTAACGAGTTGATCAATATTAATTTTTTTATCATTTGAACTCTTCCCTCAATAAGTTAACTTGCCGCGTAGCCCCTCTCAACTCGTTATGCTTTTCACCATTAAATTCACCGTGTGTTCTGATAAATCCTCCAGGTAATTTAAACCTATCTCTCAAGTTTCCTAGTAATTGTCGAGCTGCTTTAAACTGAACCGATGACAGTTCCCTCTCCGTATAATCGCCCAAAAAGGCTACGCCGATATTACCTTGATTATGCCCCCCTACGTGCGCCCCTGCATACTTAAGAGAACGCCCCTCATAAATTATTCCGCGCTCATCAATCATATAGTGATATCCAACATCTGCATTTTGATATGCCTGTGCTAAGTCTAGTATACTCAATGCCTGCCTCATTATAGTGACAGCGCCTTCGTTTGCACGGTGCATATCTTCAACTTCCTTCGGTCTTTCGGCACTCCCAGTGTGATGTAAAGTAACCAGTTCATAAGGTTTTCTATTTTCATCCATATTGGATTCATCCGCTGGTATATCAGAATATGCAGACTTTGCTTTTGTTGAATATTCGTTTTTCTTTGCATAATTATTGATGTTTTGAGCCAAAGGGTCATTTTGAGCAATACTCTGCGGGCTACCCATATCCATTTGCTTTGACGTCGCATTTAGCGCACCAGCTATTTGAGAAACTCCCTGGCCCTTTGCAGCTTGCACTTCAGCACCATTAGCGA
>NZ_AUYB01000164.1 GCF_001625655.1 Pseudoalteromonas luteoviolacea DSM 6061
AAATGTAATTGGTCGCACATTTACATTAGCAGAAGCTGAGAAGTGCCTTATTTCTATCTTGTTTTTAGATGTGGTGCACTTGCATGTTGAATTCGGGAATTGGTACAAGAGCCACATGAAGAGCAAAAAAACACTTCAGGTGCACCTTGGTAGTAATTGATGTCAGCATCTGCTGCAAATATTGCATAGTTTGTCACAATTATAGATCCGGATGTTGTGTAAAGAAGTCGATCGCTGCATCCATTAATACAGTAGAAGAGATTAAAATGACCAGTGCCACCACCTAGTGGCGCTGGCACAAATTGCGATAGTTGCTGGACATGCGTAATCACATCTACTGCTAAAATGCGCCCGAAGCGCTGGCCAACGTGAATAGTAAAACACCAAAGAACTCAAGGTGGCTGTCCATTTAATTTTTATTATTCATGTTGAATTCAGCAGGCTCAATAATTTTCTTTGTAGCGACTATACGAATTAATCCATCCATCTTCTGTATAGATTTCGCCAGACAAGCCATCACTTACCTCCGCTATATTTTCTTTCTTGCTATCTTCATCCTCCCCGACCATCAAGCAAATTTCTTGTTCATGTTGCTCAAGCATCCACAGAAGGTTGTGCAATACATCATCTATAGAACTTACAACTAAACTGCGAATATCCTTAAGCTGTTGCTCAGAGAAACTTTGAAGTTTAGAATTTTTTTCAAGTGCTTCTGTTGATTTCATTTTTCCTAAAGCAATCATTTCGTACTTTTCTATAGCTTCATCTCTAACTTCCACAATTAAAGCTTTCCCTAATTTTGCTAGTAGCTCTTCTTTAGTCATAATTGTTAACCTATTTGTACCATGGAATATTACTCGGTGTTTTAACGCCACTTTTCCGAAGTGCATCAAGTGACTGTGCCGCTAGTGAACGAGCCATTTCTCGGGAAGCGCCGCCAGCTTGCAGAGCTTCGACAGCTATTCTTGTATGAGCTCGCATATTATTAGGCGCTCCACTAACTGATAACTCTTTAAAAGCTTGTCTTTGATAACGAGTCATAGCAACATGATCTAGCCCGTTATCTTTCATAAATTGCTGGCTTATTGAAAATCCATTTTTTGGGTCATATGCTAAATTCTCTTTAAATGCAGCTTTGGCATGAACGTGGTGCCCTTTAACTTTACTGTATAACCCTGTCCCCTTTGCAGTGGCAAACCTTATCGTCTGAGTGGCTGCTCGTTGTACTCCACCAACCACTATCATTCCATATTTTTCAACACCTGGACTATCCAAAAAAGCCTGAATATCAGCAAGGTCATCTGGAGATGCATCCAAAAAGTAGAATCGACTAGTATTTCCATAAATAATACCAAGTGTCACATTACTTATAATATATTTTGGTAAACCTTTATAGTAACTACCGTGTATCGGTTCAATTGACCCAGAAGGTTTCGGAGTATGGTTGTTTCCTCCACCCGAAGCAATACTCTGCGGGCTACCCATATCCATTTGCTCATTAGTCTGCTTACTCATCCATGACTTAATCATATTCATGTTCAAATTGGCATACGTAGTGAACGTGGCTTTGGACATAGCCGCATCACCCATTTGAGTCGCAATGGCGCCCATATTTCCAAAGTTGTCGTTACCTCCATGATGCACCGAGGCATTCTCACAAATTGAATCCAGCTTCGATGCAGTACAGCCGGTATACCCCGTCGGATCCGTCCCCGCGAGTGGGTTATTCATAATATACGAATAGGGGTTAATGCTTTGAGAGTTCTTGGGACTCTGAATCACCGGATCAACCGACATAAACCGACCAAGGTTATAATCGTACACCCGACCGTTCATATGGATTAGTTCTAGCTCATCTAAATGCTCATGAGAT
>NZ_AUYB01000165.1 GCF_001625655.1 Pseudoalteromonas luteoviolacea DSM 6061
AATT
Organism: Pseudoalteromonas luteoviolacea DSM 6061; assembly: GCF_001625655.1. Classification (GTDB taxonomy): domain Bacteria; phylum Pseudomonadota; class Gammaproteobacteria; order Enterobacterales; family Alteromonadaceae; genus Pseudoalteromonas; species Pseudoalteromonas luteoviolacea. The sequence continues at coordinate 5 of NZ_AUYB01000165.1, forward strand.
ACTGGCTTAATATCTTAGTAGGCTTTCAACACCGCACTTTCACATGTCACTTAGAAAAGGTTACAGGGCTGTTCATGCCTAAAATCTAGTTCTTATTGCTCATTGGACAAAATAGCCGAGCAATTGAAGTGAATATTACTATTAGGCGTTGTTTGTTCCTTTTTAGGAACAAGTTTGGTGCTGTGGTAAGTTAGAACTTGAATTCGGGAAACACGGTGGGCGTGGTCGT
>NZ_AUYB01000166.1 GCF_001625655.1 Pseudoalteromonas luteoviolacea DSM 6061
AATTTCACATGACACCCAATTTTATTTATACCACAAATGCTCCCCTGCTAACTTCAAAACAGAAACAAATCACACAAACATGTTGGATTAGCTTTTATTTGCCTCAGGCGTTGCTTAAATTTGGGCTTTCGAAGGGATTTTAGACATGAGTAACCCAATAACTCTTAGTTAGTTATAGCTAAAGTAGATGATTTTAATACGTATGTAGGCTAAGCGAGTAATTCACTACACTGAGCCAAGTTAGCTCGTCGTTTTAACTT
>NZ_AUYB01000167.1 GCF_001625655.1 Pseudoalteromonas luteoviolacea DSM 6061
TCAATGGCAACCCCTCGCGCTTCCACATATTGACTCCCAGCCCCATTGAGGCGGCGATAGTCGTCAAACTGGTGCGACACCCGACCATACGCATCATAGGCGGTTTGCTGGATAACACACTTACTAACAAGCGGGTCCAACAAAGCCGCAGGCGCCGCATCGGTTTCGCTTTGGACAACCCTTAAGTCATTGCTCAGCGTATTAAAAACAACTTGGGTGTCACAATTGTGTGTGCGCTCTAAAGCCGTCAGTACCGCCGCACTGCGGCCAAACGTATCGTAGTAATAATGTTGTTGCCAATCCGCCCCTTGCTGAGCACGCAAGAGTAAGTGCGCCGTGTCTGAAGTCTGACCATAGTGCCACTCACTCGCACCTTCGTTGATGATGTGCGCGTCCGGTGTCGTTTGAACCTGTTTCGTTTTTCGTCCAAAACCGTCATAGGTATGGGTCAGCACTACCCCTCGTGCGTCGGTTTGCGTGAGCAACTCACCAAACGCATTATAGGTATAAGACCAGTCTCCGCGATCTGCATCTATTTGCGTGTGCTTACGACCCAGTGCGTCATAGGTAAAGCGCATCACCAACTGATTTGAGGTACTTTCGGCTTTTGAGCGTACCATGTTCTTGCTGCCATCAGCATAGTAGGTAAATTCAACGGCCTGACCGTTATTTTCAGTGGCACTAAGCACTTCACCGAGTATGTTTGAGGTGGAGACTTTTGTTTGGTCAGCAATGCCCGTACCCGAAATCTGCGTGGTGCTAGACAGCCCGCTCACCACGGAGGTGGTGGTGGTTTCGTTATTGGCATCATAAATTTGGATGACTCTATCGAGTACATCGTAGTGTGTCGTCACGCTTTGCGCACCAGGGGCGATGACTTCTACGGCTCTCCCATACTCATCATACACGGTGGTACTCGATAACCACTGTCCAGTCACGTCTCTATGACTGGTGCGATACACTCGGCCCAGTCGGTCTAAATACTGAACTTCAACTAACTCGCCATTCACCTCTTTATGGCGCTGAGCAGCACACATAGCCCCATCGTCACAAGAAGCGTAGTAAGTCAGGGACTGCGCGCCGGTGCTGGTATATTGCCCAACCACACCACCAAATGCATCAAATTGGGTTTCACTGACAACACCATGTACATCTGTTGATAACGTCGGTGCGCCAAACGCGTTACGGTCTGTACTTGTAGACTGCACGCCTCTGATTTTTAACGCCCCTTCTTTCGAGCTCGACTGCTCCGTGTAATTAACATACCGCCCATCTTCAGAAAAGAGTGACGTCGTCGTGCGCGTTTCTCTCTCATCAGCAAGGCACCCTGTGTTTTGACTGTCAACTTTCACCTGATTACCAAAGTGGTCATAATGATGGGTCTTGGTCAGTTCATACTTACAGCCCAATCCTTTGCCGACCACTTCTTCAAATAGCATCAAGTCGAATTGCGTTCCTTCATAATAGGTAAAGTCACTGCTGCGCGTGATGCTCTGTCGATTGGGCACCTGGGTGGTCACCGTGGTGCGGGTGAGTCGGCCATAGCGCTGATACTCATCTGTACTGCCATACTCATTCGTGGTCAGCACCGACTTGCTCGCAAGCGCTATCGTGCCGCTGTGCATAAAGTTCCCACTTTCTATGTTCGCTATTTGATAGCTATCGACCTTTAATTGTGTGACGTTGGCAAAGGTATCTTGAGCCACATCCGTCTGGCTACAGCGATATAGGTCTACGGTAAAGTCTGTATTAACCAGAGCGCTGCACTCTCTGCTTAGCGTATTATAGACACGATACGACTGGGTGCTGCCTTTTTGCGCAACGGGCGTCACCGCATACGTGTTACGGGCTAGACTGAGCACCACGTCGTCGCCCATTTTCTTCACCGTCGAATAGGGCATCCCCGTCAGTGGAAATGCTTGGTGGTAACGGGTGGTGGTGGTAAACACCGTCCCAACGGGGTCGTCGGAGCCCTGCTTGGTGGTTTGGGTTGTCAGCGCTTTAAAGCCTAATACACCGCGCCCTCCAAACTGCGCACGCGCCCCTTCATAGTAATAGGTCACCTTCGCACGCGCCGCCTCATTATGTGTACTTGGGCTATCGGTTTCTACCGTGTGCACCAACGGCATGGCCCCAATCATGTGGGTGACCTTTAAACCATCACGCTCAAATGTCGCCGCATCCTCCGCCAAGTCGCCTTCAAGATCGCCATATATGGCCTTGTTGGTCATTAATCCATAGGCTATCGTCGTCTTGTTGTTGTACCCTTGGGTGATTTCTTTTAATAAGCCTTCTGTGGCTGACTGTCCTAAATTGTACCTAACATGGACACCCTGCTTGTCTTTGGTTAATAGATCCGGCACACCGTCATGGTTGTAATCTGCAAAAAATGCGTAGTGGCCTTTTTCGTGATCTAAGTCCTCTGTAAATACGTTTTCAGAGACTTCTTCAAAGTGTTCATTCCCCTCACCTGAGCCCAGGTTTTTAGGTGTCCACTCATACTGAATCCAGTCGCTACTCGTACCGCTTTTGAAGTAAATTTCTGTGCGGCCATTTTTGTCTAAATCCGCCAGTAACGGCGGAATATCCGCCGACACGGTGCCAGTCAGAGATCCCTCACGATACGCTTCAACTGACAGCCCGCGTGTAAATGCCTCTTCGCTGCTGGTGAGATTGAGTAACACTTCCCAACGCTTAATGCTACTTCCATAGGGATCTTTGCCCAAATAAATAATGTCAACCAGCCCATCCCCATTCACATCCGCAGGCATGAGGTGTTCAATTTTGCCCTTATAGGCCACATAATGTGCACTGAACTTGTGATAGTGACTGCCACCTTGGTTATAGTGCACTGCAATGCGTTTTGCTTCGTCATCGGCGCAGGTGTCATCTGTATCACACTGCAGGGCAATGATGTCTGCTAAACCATCGAAATTGAGATCCACAACCTGCCAATCGGTGGCCTTTTCAGTAAAGTCACCACGCGAGTCAAACCCTTGATCAGGGTTGGTGGTGCGCAGTGTGGTTTCTACACCAAAAAACCCCCTCTGAACATCCCAGATTTGGGTATACAGATTGACATCGTCTTTTTTGAGTTTATAAATCAGGTCAGCATAGCCATCTCCATTGATATCGGCTTGTTTCACCTCTCTCATATACTTGTTTGCTGGCCAAAATAAATTCGAGCTTTTTTGCACCAATTGATTGTCGCTGGATAACGCGAATTCATCCCAATACTTGACCCCAAATTCAGTCGTATGGTCGGCACGCATATTGACCACTATCGTATGCTTACCATCTTGATCTGGATCTGTTGTTAGCATCACCACACTTTCATGGTCATCTTGGCGCGTGATAGATTTACATCCCAGCTTGTCCGGTTGCTGGAAAGTCGCCCCGCCAAAGACGCAAAGTTCATAGCGCTTTTGTTCCGCATCTTTGCGCACCAACGTGATAAGCTCAGGTTTCCCATCGCCGTGTAGATCAGCCATCGTCAAAGCCGCCACCTCAGAATCCACAACCTGACTGCGCGCGTCAAAAGTCAAACCGGTGGCAAACGTGTTGTATTCAAACTTAATCGGTTTACGGCACACGTCGCTGCGACATTGCTGGACTTGTTTGAGTAACCTCAGCCCATTATCTACAGACTCAAAGCTCAGCGCATACGTGCTCAGCACCTGCCCTGTGTGGTTTTTTACTTCTATGCGCGTTAGTCGTGCCCGCTGCTCCAGTCGGTCTTTGGCAATAAACGCTCGGCTGCGAATATCACCCAGTGAATAGCCAAATTCAACGCGGTTACCGCTATAGTGAATGGCACTGAGTAGGCGCTCACCATATTTAAGCTGTACACTGTCTATTTTATCGGTATAGGTGTAGTGAATTGCCGTGTCCGGGTGACCGACATTGTCTTCAACCTTGCTGATCATCCAAGACAACGTGGCTACATTGTCCCGCTGTTCATGTATCACAACTCGGCTTAGATCAGACGTGCCATAGTGTTTGGTGGAGCCATCTTTGCCTTTGATAACAAACCAAATGTCGTCATTTTTTGTGACTCTGTAAATCGTTTGCTGCGAGTCTATTTCAGTGACATATTCGTCAAGGATGGTGGCACCATTGAAGTCGCCATCATGGATCTGTGGGTCCTTACTGATTAAACGCTGTCCATCCAAGCAGTAGCGGTCGGCCTCGGTGAACGTCAACCCTTTAAATTGGCCATCTTGTGCTTTTGTTTGACGACAACGGGAAATGCTCGATACCGCATTCAAGTTCCAGCCCAGTGCAACCGGGCCATCTGGGGCTTGTGAGTTGTAACTTAAACTGACACTGGGCTTCACTCCTGTAATGCCAGCAGGCACCGCAATGGGGATGTGATAGCTGGCGGTCCCAGATTCTGTGACCCTAAAATCTCCCACCGTTGGCTGTAAGCTGGCATGCTCCAACAACGCAGTACTGTCCAGTGCCTTTTTACTGGCTTGCGTATTTGGCAAGTTGACGCTAATTGGCCACTCTGTGGCGCTGCTATTGACTTCCAAACGGACTTCATTGGAATCATCATTGCTGCACTGTACATGCTGCTCATTGTATTGCGAGGACACGTTCACACAGGTTTTGGCTTTAAAGTGGTAAATGCCATTACCTAGCTGTTTGTGTACGGTGGTCAGGCTCTCTTGTGCGTGTATGTCGGCTTGAAATACCTCGCCCAGCTTATAGCTTTCAGGCAAGTGCGCTTCAAACAGCTGATAGGTATGTACCAGCCCCGTGGTGGACACCTCAATACTCACCTCACCATTACCATGGTCAATGAGTGCGATGGTTGGCGCGACAAGCCCATCATTGGGGTCAATGGGGTTGGTATTCAGCTGCGCTTCAGCCCGATCGCTGAGCCCATCGCCATCGGTGTCAAAATCATAGACACAGGTCCGAGAAGCTAAACAAAAGCCAAACTGGTGGTACAGTAAATTGTTGACGGCATCATCATACTGGTTACGCGCCGCCCCCAATAAGGCCATCACCACATCGGCGCGGGTTACCCCCGACGCCAACTGAGCCACCCAATACGTCGTGTTGCCTGAGCCCAGCTCACCGCCATGTAACGAGATATCTGGTGAAGCACTGCCCAACAGGTAGTGAAAGAAGGTATCAATGAACGACGAATCCGTGGCCTCAGCCAATGCTGGGTTGGCATTGATAAGGGCGTGGATGAGTTCATTATAAGGAACGCCTTCAAAGAGCAAGTACCCAAGCAAGCTCAACTCATTTTTAGAAGGGGCTCTTTGCAGTAGTACATAAACGGCTCTGGCTAACCCAAACAGCTCTACATGAGATTGATCTGCCTGCCACTGCGCACGTTCCCACTGCGCAATTTTGTCTTCGAAACGTAAGAAAAGTGCATCCACTTGCGCCCATTTGAGCGCTTTTTCCTCAATCAAGCGTTTGTCAATGACACTCACTTCGCCATCTTCCGTGGTGACATAAATATGCCCAGAGCCAGACACGGCCGGCTGTGACACCACGCCCCCACTCCCAGGGAAGACATATTGCCACTGCACATTGCCCGATGAAGGGTCAACTGAGTACAGAGATTCATCCATGGACCCAACATACAAATTGTGGTCTTGATCTAGCGCAGCTTGCGCATGGATAGGGCCGCGCGTTTTCAGCACCCAATCCGTCAGCACCCGCTGATTGGGCTCTGCTTGTCGTGGATCATGGGTCACTTTATAAAAACGGTGGTTTAAACTGCCCACATAGATGTGGTCCGTTGCGCCGACACTCTCAACCAGAGGTTTCGCAACCACTTCGCTGGACTCGCTCGCTTCGAGACGAGACTCCCACACAAAATGCGGCAAGCCATCTGGGCTAAACTTTTGCGCTTTTAAGCCCTGCTCCGTACCACTATACAGATACAAGTTATCGCTGACGGTATATTCATATTGGGTTAAATCAGGACGATAGTCGGTGCCCGTTTTGTCTATAACCAGGGTGTTTCGTAACAGTGCATCACCGCGCTTCACCCCATTTTTGATTGTCAGTGCTAATCCGCCATTGACATACCCTCGGCAGATATCTTCACTCACAGTGGCCTGTAGGCTGCGATCTGTGGTGGTGGCCTCCACCGTAGAGGACTGGCCAGTTTTTCGAATACGCACATATAGCGTGGATGTCCCCGGGTTAAAGCCGATTCCCTCTGCATGCAAGCCATAGGTGAAGACCTGTGACGCTGGCACGGTGTTATTGGCTCTTCCCTCATCCAGCTCTTTAATCCCTTCCGCCGAACAGCTCTGTATTGAACCCGAACTAAAATAAGGGGCAATATGTTCAACCGTGACTTGTTGACCCTCAACGCACTGCGCCTGACTATTACATGCCGTAATTTGGTATGTGTAGCGGCCAAACAAGGGCGCAGTCACGGTATATTCCGTACTTAACTCAGTGGCTAAGCTGACATTCGTTGGGGTTATGCCTGTTTTGTCGCTCGGTAACCCTGCCCAATATTGCAACTTATACTGGCTGGTCACGCCGTCTGTGTTGGCATGCCATGTGAGCGTGTAAGGCCCCCCCGCTTGGGTCGGCGGATTGTCAAACACGGGCGTGTGTGGTGCCATTTCAAGGTTTGCAATCGGCTGCGCCATTGTAAACTCTCTGGTGGTATGCGTTGGCTCTCCCGCGCTGCCGTAATTCGTTGCCCTCACGGTCACTTTCAGCTTTTTACCATGATGGGCAAGCTGTGTATTCACCGTAAATGTGTCTTCGGTTCCGGTGAAGTTTTCTATGAGCGCGGATTTGATCGTTTCAGGCGCAAGCCCATCGGCCACAACGATTGCCTGATAGCTGAGCTGTTTCGTATTGCTTAACCCGGCTATGTTAACCACATATTGGCCTTGTGTATGTGCATCTGGCGTAATGGATAGGGCGCCAATCACCGGGGTATCCGGGGTTGAGTGTGCAATTTGAACGCCCGTTAATGACGCACTGACGGTCTGGCCAGTGTTGTCCGTGGCCACAAAGGTAAAGGTTTTATTTTGGCCCACATACTGCGCGGTGGCTTTCCAGGTAATCCGGATCACTTTGGGCGGCTGACTGGGGTGCGGCAAAGGGATAACATCTGTGGGGGTTTGCATACCGGGGACATGCAACCCCGGTACTTCATGACCCGTTACCGGCCCCCCTTCGTAGAGGGTTAACGATGTCAGAGAGGTCGACGCGATATTCAGTGCCGACAAGCTCACCTCAAAGGAGATATCCTCCCCCACGTGATATTTATGCTGATTGCTTCCCACATTGGGCGGCGGGAGTTCAAAGTGAATGCCATAGAACTGTCGGTATATCACGTTGGTTTGATTGCCTTTGCCACGCACCCCGCGTTTTTTTGCATAGACGGTAAAGGTTTGGCTTTGTGCCCCGTCCAAGGTGCTATATGCCACTTCATGTGTGCACACACGCGCTGTGAGTGAACAGTGTTTAATCGGGGTTGCGCACCCCGTATTCGCGTTGACATCGGCAACGCTGTACTGACATAAATAATACGCTTCGAGGTCTGCCACCTCATCGATTGTGGCCTCTAGCGTGATGGTGTCTCCAACAAATGGCGCAACATCACTATTGAGCCGACGAATATTAGGCACTGAGGGAGAAACCGCGTTAACCTCAACAGAGTGGATATCCGACGTACTGTTTTGGTTGTCTATGGCTTGGGCACTAATCTGTGTAGACGCATTAATCCTATGCGACAAGGTACATGTTGCTGTATTGGCCTCTATTGAACAGGCATTGTTGTAGTCCACCTCTGTACCAAAATACGCCCTGACTGGCTTAAGCTCTTGACCCAAGCTCAACAGCATGCCGCTCAGACTATTGTGCGCCGACGTATCATTGTCTGTGGCCGTCATCACAATCGAAACCGAACTGCCCACCTCTGCAAAATGGGGGGTACTCGGTGTACTGCTGCCCGTTGTGTCGCCGACCTTCAAAGTCATACTGGGTGCGGTGTTTTGCTCACGTGCAGTCACCGTAAATGACGCTTTCGCCTCTTTTCCAAAGCTATCCTTGGCATAAATGGCAAATAAATAGGGGGTGTCAATCTCTAAGTTATTGGAACCAATGGTATAGCGACACGTATAATTCGTCCCCACGGGGGTCAGTGAACAGCTACTTACTTTGTGCCTATTTACGTACAAACTCAGTTCGGTGAGGTCTTTTCCTTCATCTTTCACCGTAAAGCTGCCCGTTAAAGGGGCACCGATTGGGTGCACATTGGCATTGCCTACGTGAGAGCGGTTTGTCACTGCTGGCACAGTCAGTGGCATCACGTTGACAGTTCTGGTGCAATCCGTGTACTGCGTCTTTTGGACGGGCCCATAGCCATTATCCTCAAATCCACGTGATGTGGCCTTTAACTCCGCGTTATAAACACCGACTTCAGGGAAGCTGTAGGTCACAACATAGCTCTGTGTCTCTGTTAATAACCCACTGTTATAGAGTGTAGTATTGTCCCTTTTTATTTTGATATAGACTTCATCTTGTTGGTCATCGAGGCCCGTATATATTCTCGGTCCTTTTAAAATTTTGACAAGTGTGCTGTCATTAACCAATACGTTCAATGCTGTGTTTTCACACACAGCTTGCGCGTTAAGGGATGACAACGACATCAATAACCCAGTTAACATGGCCCTCATAGCGACTCCCTCCACACCACTTTTAGCTCTTTTGGCGCCTGTTGTTTAGTCACCGCCTGTATACTCCCGTCATCACTCATACTGCGGCTAAACCACCGACTCACCGATTGAAAAACCGACACCTCAGGCGCCGCTGATTGCACCTCGGGAACATGGACCCCTATCAAGTCTTTGTCTTGCTGGATAATGAATTGAGGATGGTATGATGCATAGGTTTGGCTCATGACAAGGGTTGGTGTGACTGATATGCCTTGCGTTGTATCGATGCTATTTTTTATAGACAGTTGTCTTTTTAACTGTAAGTCATTGATTGGGTCGAGTACTTCAACCGTGCCATCTTCATGAAATATATATAAACCGGATTCAATATTCGGTCGGGTCGTAGAGCTTGTGAATGAACGCGCAAACTGTCTGGCCGAGGCAAAAAAGCCTTGATTATTCTCCGCATGCGCGTTCACTAAAACAGGACTTGCCAATAAGCTACTTGACGCTTTATTTGAACATACTTTACCTAGGGCATCTTGCCATCGAATACGGCATGCTCTTCCAGTACTGTCATAATAACTTTCGGTGAAATATAAAAAGTCGCCCTCTATTATGGGCGCATTATTTACCACCCCCTCTAATTCAATGTGCCAACCATAATCCCACTGCATTTCCTGATTATGGTCATGGGTGCCTTTGTAAAATAACAGGTGCCCATCGTGGGTTGCAAAGATGAGATTATCACGGTATTCCGTGATGCTTTTTTCTACAATGTCCAGCCCCGTCTCATATAAAGGTTGTTTATAGTTATTTTTAATTCCTGTGAGGGTCACGGGTAGCTTCGGGATGGCAGTGACGACTAATGTCTTGGTGATGGCTTCGCCACTGAACGCAGTCGCGCTTAATGTATACTCTGTTAATTGGTCTACATATGCATCCAAAAGGCCTTTTGAAGGCGCCAGACTTCTATTCACGGCAGCGACTTGTCCATTTTTTCTTGCCGTGATGGTGACGTCGGTGGCCCCTTCCACATGCCACCCCAGCATTAACCGACCATAGCGGTCGGCTTGCGCGCTGTTTGAGTAAAATGCTTTAATACTCAACGGCGCTTGCACAGCTCGATTGTCAGCTTGCCACTGCGCACAACCATAT
>NZ_AUYB01000168.1 GCF_001625655.1 Pseudoalteromonas luteoviolacea DSM 6061
TGTTCTGCCAAGTTTATCTACGATTGTCACTTTAGTTGGTGCACCCGCTGCAACTTGTACAACTTGCATAACAGCACCGACTGGCGCATCGCTATCAGGTTGTTGAATAGCAGAATAGACTGTTGGCATTCCGTCAGTCTTTTGACTAAATGCCCTTAAATAAGCGTCATAACCATAGTCAGTTGTCACAAAGTCATGCTGATTAACCTGCACAGATGTTGACGTCTTCAAACCCGTTTTAGGATCTGTATGGGTACGAGCTATGTGGCCCTTAGCATTCTTAGATTCAAATACATAGTAACCATTTTCAGCAACTGACGTGCCGTCTAAGGTATAAGCAATTGTTTCAGAGCGGCTTTGAGTAGACCACATTGCATCATTGTAGACCTGCGCCGACTTCGTGACTTTAGTAGGCAGCCCGTAGCGGTTGTATTCGTAATCGACTTGCTGGCCGACTCCTGAAGACCCTGAGGTGGTGACTGTTTCTGGCTGTCTGGCAGCATTAAAGTGACTAAACTCTGTGGTGACTGTTGTTTGAGTATCTAAAGCACTTTCCGTTCCAGAATACAGTGTATAAGCATCTTGCTTATTTCTAGCTGCGACTTCAAATGTGGTGACTACTTTTTTAGTTAGCTTATTAATGAACCAGTCGTTTGTGCTGTATTCGTAGGTGTTGACTGTTTGCGTCTTCACACTGCCAAATTGGTCCGTATGGACATTTTCTGAATTCAATAAGTTGCCATACAGGTCAACCACACGGCCCTTTTCTTCTTTCACTGCCAACTGTGCCTTGGTTGCAAGGTCACGGGTCACTTCAGAACTAGATACTTTGTATATGCTATAAACATTCTCAATATTGTGCGCTAGGTTATCTGCCCAGTTAACTTGAGAGTGACTTATCGCCTCGCTTTCCACTTCACTTAGTGGGCGCCCATCATGTGTATAGTCATCTGCAACAAATACAGCACGGTTAACCATTGCTCCAGACTTAGGGAAGTGCTGATCAAAATCTGTTTGTGTGGTTAGCCCTTGCGTGATATCAGCTTCAATAATACTTCTAAAGCCCATAAAACCGCGGCCTTGATTATTATATACTGCACCGCGATAAGCATACCTACGTTCAAAGTCGCTACCAATGCCGTTGTCTTGTTTAAACTCATTCACAACATACATACTGGATGTAAAGTTTTGATAGCCTGTTTTTGTTTCTGCATCAGCCTTATATAAACTGTTTACACCCACAATACCCGTTGCAACGGATGAAGAAAGCGGCTTATACCCCCATTCACTTTTAAGACCCACACCATTGGTTACGGAGCCCAATATGTCAAGAGGTCTATAGTCACCAGCTGTATGACCAGTACCTGTACCGTAATTGCGGCTAATATTGACTTTACCTGCCACATAACCTGCCGGTGCGCTTTGTGTATAGCGGCAATTTGACCCGCCTGGCCCGCTTTCACAGCCATAGTTGAAAACAAGGTCAGGTAAGCCATCCCCTTGAGCATCAATAATCTCAGACTCATAGATTGTGCCAATGAGGTCTGTGCCACTTTGCTCAAATGTGCCGTTTGTTAATTCAAGTTTTGAAAACGCATAAATGCTTCTATCGTAACTGCCTTCAATAGATTTAAACCTGCCATCACCTAAGGGAATGGTTTCACTATAAATATCAGCACCACAAAACTCTGTCTTTGTCTGATCTCGGTACTTTGTATGATGAACATTTTGGCACCCTTCAACAACGATACCACTGGGAACCAATAACTCTTCTTTACCATCCGCGTCAATGTCCACAATTTTTATTGCATCACCATACTTTGGAATGTAAGCGCTAATAAACTCCTCTTTTTGCCCTTGGAAGCCGAAACTTTCAAGAAATACAAAATTACGACTTTGTAAAATTTTCCCAGTATTAACTGGGGCCGTAAATGAGCCATTACCTTGGCTGTATCTGACAAAAAGTGCGCTGCCATTGACCTTTGGATTAAACCAACCCAACCAGTCTTTTAATCCATCACCATTTAAGTCAGCAAATCGGTAGAATCGGGTCCAAGTAGAGTCTAGGCCCTTACGGTAATCGTCTTCATCTCCCCAATTAATTACCTTGCGCTCTGAGGTCAGCTCTTTTCCGTTAGGCGTCATTAATAAGATTGAATCTAGCCTGCCTTGACCAGTATCATCTAAATCAAGTGCTACTTTATAAAAATCAGGTATACCATTACCGTCAAAATCTCCTCCAAGATAAAAAGACTCAGAAGGTGACATCTTTTGATAGTGTTTTTTTACATTAAATAGCAGCTGTTTATCATTTACCGAGTATGGGTGAGAGAAATTCCCGTTATGATAATAGAGGTTAATGTCTTCCACTTCATAATCAGCTGTTTTCTCATACACTACGAGGTCGGGTAGGCTATCTCCATTCATATCACCTAAATGCAAAATTGATGACAAATTTGGGATCTCAATCCCTGTACTGATTTTTGTGGAGCTACCGTCTTTGTTATTTTTGTATAACACAAAGCTCTTTAATGCGCCTACAGAGCCTGCTTCAAAATCATAGTCATCAGTCAGACCATCAAGATCAAAGTCAGCTGTGTCAGACGTACAGTTAACTTTTTGTCCACTTGTTCCTACGTACTCGCAATCCGTCATTGAGTGGCTGTTTGCCGTGGTGCCACCTTCTGCATTGATGTAAAAACCTGGCCAATCTCTCGCACCGTCACCATTTCTGTCCCCATTAGGTAAGACAGCAGCGATACTTTTACCCGTATCAATGTCAACATGGGTCCCCCCAACAGCCATGGCATTGTCTTGCCAATCAAAGCGAGTCATCGGTAAACAGTCGCTGCCTATTTCGCCATAGCACAACTGTAATGAAGCTAAGAGTTCTCCTCCAGTAGCATTACTCTTAACATAGTTTAAGTTATAAACACGTGTCTGAATCTCATAGTACTTCGTGACAATGTGTTTTAAGCGACGCGTTTTTTCGAAAGATATACCTGCATGATACTTTCGAGTCGGATCAATCGATTGTTCATATTCAAAATGAACGTTGTGAATACCCGTATGTGAACTGCTGTCACCTGTATAGTTAATTGAGTCTAATAATTTTTCATTAGCACCATACTCACGATAGTTATAGTGAATAAAGTTGTTGTTTGTTGCATCGCTTGTATAGTCAATAAGCCAAGCATAAGTACCTCTAGGTCTTGAAATAGAGGGATCTCTTACATCTTTACTCTCTTCAGAACGGCCATAATAAGATGTATGGCCATTCTTATGTTTGACTTCAAAGTAACTGCTTGACGAAGTTAAGTCACCACCATGTTGATAAACTCTGTCAAAACTATCTATTTCGGTCGCATAAACTCCGCCGCTTTGACCATATTCACCACTAATTAAGATTAACTTTTGGCCATTCAAACAAAGCCTATCATCCGATTGGTATCTTGCATTTAGGCTTATTCCCTCTTGTGCAAAAGTCGAGGCACAACGCGTTAACGCAGATCCAGCAGATAGTGACCAGCCTTTACCCGCAATACCGCGTCCAGAGCGGGAAGAGTAATTTAATGACACACTAGGCTTCATGCCTGCACGGCCAGGTGTTAATTCAATAGGAATAGAGTATGTGGCTGCACCACCACTCACAGCCGCTTCGCCTTTAATCGTGCCTACACCATCCACTGTAGGTATACTAATCTCTGCAAAGCTTGCGTCCTCTGGCAAAGATGACCTTACGTTAATATTTTGTACATTTGAGAACCCAGTACAACTCTCAACTGTACCAGAGTCCGTATCAGCTGAAATACAAGCTTTTAACTTATAAGCATATAGACCTGGTGCACGAGTATATGTTTGCTCTTGCGCTTTGAAATCAATCGTGCGTTCGGAGCTGTCTGCAAGCGTTTCGTTTAGATAATAGTTGAGCTTGCTATCGTACTCACTCGCTTGAAGTGTGAAAATACCAAGACCATTGTCTTGTACAAGTGCTAAATGAGGAGTTGTAATTCCATCTTCCGGATTTAAAGGGTCAGTACCTAACAATACTTCAATGTAATCACTCACATTGTCATTGTCGCTATCTGCATTTTTGTTTTGATCGCAGTTGACATCAACCGTACAGTGCTCGTAATAGTAAAATATTGCTCGCTGCGCTAACTGTGCATGCACTGCGTTGGCTTGCACTGTATTTAGCCAAGCTTCAATTAGGGCTGCTCTTTTACCACCTTCATTTAGAAATGCGATCCACTGTGATTGTGTTTTATCAGCAATCGGACTAGGCGCACCCGATGGGAATATGCGGGTAATCATATCTGCCACAAACTCAGCATTTGTCATGCTGCCTGGTAGCGCGAGCTTCATTTCGCCAGACGTTAGTAAAGCTGTAATAATCTCTGTTGTTGAGATCCCTTGGCTGTACGCAAATGCCATAAAGCTTAGTTCGTCTTTATTAGGTAGACGATTAAATAAAACATAGTAGACACGAGCGAGCGCTTGCAATTGAGGATGCTCTGCACCAGGTATCCAACCTGCATTGTCGCCATTTAACAAGTCACGTATTGGGTGCGTAGCAGTGCCGTTGATATCATCAAAACGTAAGGCATTTGCGTCAATCGCTTCTCTGAAGAGGATATAATGTATGGTGTCACCTAGGTCACTAGGATCAGTTTTTTCTGCCTTTACTGTGACATGAATATCGTTTCCTACTAGTTTAACTTGTTCAGTCAATGGATACAGGAACAAGTAGCTCCACAAAATAGCCCCAGTTTCAGGGTCTATCGAATAGAGCGCTTTGTCATGGGAACCGACGTATAGCTCCCCATCTTGATTAACCTGAGCTCTTGCAGTAATGGCACCTCGAGTTTTTGCTTGCCAAACCTTATGCCCATCATGGTTTATTTTGTAGAAACTGTTTGCGGTCGTACCAAAGTATATTTCATCATGCCACTGCTCAGAGCCATTTATGGCTGTATAGGGTTTAGGTAATATCGATGGTGTCGCAGCGATACCATCAGATTCATATGACCAAGCCTCGATGCTTTCTGGTGTTAACGCCAAAATAGAATTATTTTGGGTTGTATATGCACGCCCAGAAATACTGTCAACAATTGGGTTATTGATAAGCGCTAAATGACTGTTTGGCGAGTCAGCAAACACATGGAATAGCCCTCGCGGTGCATTTGCAATGCCGTTGGCTGCTTTGAGCGTCAAGCCTCCCTCATAAAACCCCTTTGCCATGTCATTATTTACTACCACCTCAATGGTAGTTGCATCTATTCGAGTAGCAGAGTTCGTTTGGGCGCGATAGGTCAATGCATTTAATTTGGCACGCATATCTATATAGCCATGGGTATCACTTATGCCCGCAGCTTTAATTCTGAAACAGTGCCCTGGGCATGTTGTGCTTACTTTAGCCTGCGTTTTTTGAGCATAAAGGTCCGATGTATCGCCTTTCTTTGCACTCGAAACGAAGTGCTCAACTGAACCAATAATTGCTCGAGAGTGATTTACAGTTTGGTATGCCCCTTCAACACACACATTTTGGCTATTACAACTGTAAATTTGATAGGTGTAATCTCCTACTAGAGGAGCGTTTGCAAGATATTCACCATCCGCTTTTTCTGCCACTTTTAGCAGTGTCGGATTTACCGGCTTATCTGCAACACTTCCCATCCAGCCATATAATTTGTATTGGTCAGTATAAGAATTACCATTTAGCTGCCAGTTAACACGGTAAGGAGCTGAAAACTGGTGCTTAAATGCGGTACTGAATAGTGGGGCATTTGGCAACGGTTGGGTATTAACAATTGTAAACTCAGCGCAAGTCGGGGCTGACTCCTGCCTATGGTTCTGATACACATTAATCGCACTTACGCATACTTTAGCTGAGCGGCCGTTGTCGCTGTAACCAGTTTGAAAATACTGCACAACATTTGTTACACCACTTTCATAGTTCACTTTTTCAACAAAACGATTTGACTCATCTTTGATGAACAGTTGCCACTTGTATTGGGTTACATTGGCAGTTTGGCTTACCGTAACTGGGTATTTACCGTTCACTGGAGCCCCTACAGAAACCGAAGTTGGAGGGTTAACGTTGGGGTATTTTACAGAGGTTTTAAAAACTGCTGACGTCGATTGCTTGCCATTACTTGTTGTACCGTGCAATTGCAAACTTACCTGACCAGATATTCTTGCCGGCCATTTTGCGTTAAGCGTTATAACGCCCCCACTCTCGTTTTCATGAACCTCAGGTAACTTCAATCTTGAACTAATAAGCCCGTTACCGTCTACGGTATAAACTTTACCGTTGTAAGTAAAAGAAAATGCCTGATTGATCGACCCATTCGCAGTTAATCTAAGATGAGTTAGGTAATGTACTTGAGAAGTGAACCCACCAATTTTTATATTAAAATTAACGTCTGCATTTGGCTCAACATTTGAACCGATATTTTCCAGCCTTATACCATAGGGAGGCCTCACATTAACGTCAAGCACTGCTTTTGAAGGCTCGCCTGCTTTGTCTACTACATAGGCATAGTAAAAATACTCTTTTTGCACTAAAGGTGCGGTTCGAGGCCAATTACAATTTTGAATAGCTGTGCTGCTTCCGAGTGGGCATCTAAAATGGGTGACACTGGGGTTCGCGCAATTGGTGGTATCAGTTTTATTTTTGCTTGTACCAGGGAAAAGGCAAATGACAGCTTCGCTAAAACCATTGCTGTCAGTACCATTTAAAGAAATAGTGTAATCCTGACCCGCAAACAAATGATTTGTTTTAGTATTGATACTAAGTGCAATATTCGGCGCTGGATTTATACTCACAGAAGCATAAGCTTTCTCTGACTCCATCCCCCCTTTGTCTGTTGCTTTTGCATAATAGGTAACGCCTTGTGTAATTGTTTTTGTTGTTGAGCAAGTATACTTATTTCTCCCATTTGTTTTTGTACAATTAGACAGTGCAAATGTCTCACACTTATTACCACTACATAGGCTTCCTGATCCAAGTTGGAAACCTGAATCGCTATTGGCATCTTCAAAGGTAGCGTAAAAAGTAACCCTTGTATCTTTGTTTACGGTAATACTGGAACCAGATTTATTTCCGGCTTGAACAGTGAGCCTTGCAGTCGGTTTTACATTGGCCTGTTTGACGGTAAATGTGACCTTTGCGTTATCAGTTTGACCATATTTATCTCTCGCTATTGCGGTATATGTAACGGTACCAATATGATCATTAGTCGGCGTAAAAGTTGTAGAACAATGGCCACTATTGCTACACTCTATATCTGCACCAGCATCACTCGTTATCTTAAAACTAGTAACATCTTTTGCCGCGTCACTTACCGAAAACTCAACTGTCTGAGATGACCCAACATACAAAGTTTTATCTTGCGATGGCGTAACTAAGCTCACCTCAGGGGGTGTTAATTGAACAACATTAATTGTTCGTTTACAGGTGTTGGTTGCATAGTGCTGCCCCGCCACACCGTTTCTACGCACGTGTATATAGTGGTGTAGGTATATTTCTCGCTTTCCTACAACATCAGGCTTAAATGTAACCCCTCTCGTATACTTCGCCCCACTGTAGCTCGCAATACTTTTACCGTTAAAGTTATACGACTGACCATCGTAAATGTACTTTTTGGTAACATCTAATTTAGCTGCCTGGTTTTTAACCTCAGTTGTAGAGTTGTGGAAGTTGATTGTTGTGCTAACCCCCTTAAACACGGTTATTTCACCACCGATCGCACATTTAAAAATGCTTAAATCGCCAGGAGGCCTATCAATTGGCTCGTCATCACATCGTTTTGATATGTCAATGGATTGAACTAAAGGATCACCAATACCATTCACACCACAGTCAAACCCTTCTGATGGCATATTGCTTGACTCTGGGCTATTGACGCTTATCTGCGTCTCTTGCGCCTGAACGTATAAACTACACAGTAAACCGGCTAAGCCTATAAAAATCGACTTTTTCATTATTCTTTATGCTCCTTAACCCAGTTTACTTTAATTTTTAGTTTGGGAGGGGTTTCCTCATCAGTTCCACTATCATCTGAAAATAGAGAAAATGCAGACTGCAAGCAGTTGGAAAAGCTATTACAGCTTGTGCTGGTATCTTCTTCAATCGAAAGCGATGTGTACTCTGTTTCTGAGACTCGCATAATGAGGTTGTTCGTATTTGGTACAGCGGCAATGTTGGCGGTAACGCTATTTTTTAATACTTGTGGTGGTAGCTCTACAACAGAGTGTGTTAACTCCATTGAACCTCTATCCATAACATAAAGGTTGCCTTTCATATCTACCGCGGCAATCAACTTTTTAGGTATACTAACTTCATTGCCAGTCTTTGTTTGAAGCTCAATCTCTACTGGTTTAGAAATCATCGATACACTTGTAGTATTACAACTTAAATTACTACCATCACTTACTCTAATAGAGCATACCTGCCCACTACCTTCCATTTTACTTACGCTGATATAAACTTTGCCTTCCTCAGCAACATAGTTACCTTTATTTGCAACGACCCCCTCTAAAGGTTGTTCCCAGATCACCTCACCAGACTTATTAACTAAAACGATTTTCTCGTCATAGGTGCTAAACAATACACCTTGTGGTACTGCAACAAGGGACCTTGCGATTAGGTCATAACCAAGATTTCTTAAAGGCTCGATGTAATTTGTCAGTGGCGTTTGGATAACTTTTCTGGTCGAGTTAACAACGAGGTTTTGCGTAGCACTGCGTGTTTGACCAAACCCTTTAACAACCAATGTATAGCTTGTGAATTCACTAGGAATAATATTAAAAGAACCAGACAAAGGAAGGTTTTTATATACAGAACCATTACTGCCAGTAATTGTTACACTGCTGGCATTTTTTACTTTCCAGCTTAAAAGGCTCGCTTGACCAAGCGTTACTTCTGGCTTGGACAATGAAAATTGAGAAAGTTGTAAGTCACCATTAGCGATCACATTTTGATGCGTTGCTTGTTTGCTACACCCATACCTGCCGCAAGCTACGACTCTAAATTGGCTACTGCTTTTACCTGAGATTGACATACTTAAGCCAGTTACATCACCACCGACTTGCTGCCAAACTCCATTTACTAGTTGTTCGACATAGTAAAAAGTAGCGCCATCGGCTTGATCCCATTCAATCAAATAACCATTATCTGTTTCTTTTAAAGAAACCAGTCTTGAATTTGAAGGGAGGTTCTCAATAGGAATAAATATAGTAATTTTATTTACACTAATAGGAGCATACGCCTGCTCGAAGCTTCTCTGGTTAGCTATCGATTTGGACGATAAAACTAACAGCAAAATAAAAGTGAATAAATATCGCATCTTTGATTTCTATGAACACAAACTTTCGCGATTATCTCAAAAATATAAACAACTAACAAACACCTTTTTTCATACACTATTAACACCAAGACAAGAAAAGAAACATAAAGAGTGCACAAGCACCTGTTTTAGTTACTAATAAGTTTAATAAATAAATATTTTAATAGTTTTATAACGGGATATTTTTACTTAGTTAAGTAGGATAATGTTCAAAAAACAGGCAGATCAACAATTGATAAACAATAACTTATTCTTAGGTGGCCTTTGTCATTATTAATAGCCATTTACGGCTACAAACTCTTAATAGAATTATTGCTCGCTATAATCTGCAAGATGCCCTGTTTTAACATAACACAACAACCGCCCAGCTACCCGACATGTTAGCCAACCCATTCAGAGCTTGGCTCTAACCGTGACCAACTAAGCAAAAGACACAGACGTCGCCAACTTTTGCTAAATAGGTGTGGTTTATTAGCTAGGTCACCAATCAAAAATCAAAGGTGTAAATAAATTAGATAACAGATATTAGTACTATTAAAGCCTGTTGTGTGTTTTCAAGCCTAGGTATGTAGGCTCGTAGCTCATAAGGGGCGCTGAAGAACAGTTAAGCCCTGATGTATATCAGAGCAACGCTTTATTGCATGTGGCTAATCATCGAAATGCAGCTGGTAGGGAATAAAACAACGATAACGAGGGGCCTTGTTGATCAAATAGGCCTTTACTGACGGCCTTGTCATTTTTACCTATATTCAGGCATACCTAGCCTATTCATCGTGTTGATCACCT